>NZ_LGEC01000074.1 GCF_001279585.1 Nocardiopsis sp. NRRL B-16309
CCACCCACGCCCGCACCGCCGACCGCATCCTGCTCCTGGTCCAGGGCCGCGTCACCGAAACCGGCACCCACCGCCAACTCCTGCTACGCGGCGGCGCCTACGCACGCCTGTACGCCCTGCACCGCCACACCGGCTGAACACACATCCACCAGGGCAGCCCCCACGCCGCACGCCCTAGGATGAACACGTGTCACCCATCACCAAGGAACTCACCGTCGGCCAGGTCGCCGAACGCGCGGGCGTCGCCGTCTCCGCCCTGCACTTCTACGAACGCCAGGGCCTCATCCACAGCCGCCGCACCGCCGGCAACCAGCGCCGCTACCGCCGCGACACCCTGCGCCGCGTCTCCTTCATCCGCATCTCCCAGCGCGTGGGCCTGCCCCTGGCCCGCATCCGCCAGGCCCTGGACGCCCTGCCCGACAACCGCACCCCCACCCCCCGCGACTGGGCCCGCGTCTCCGAACAGTGGCGCGACGAACTCGACACCCGCATCGACCAGCTCATCCGCCTGCGCGACGACCTCACCGACTGCATCGGCTGCGGCTGCCTGTCCCTGGAGACCTGCACCCTGTCCAACCCCGACGACGAACTCGCCGCCGCCGGCACCGGACCCCGCCGCCTGATGGTCGACACCATCAAGGCCGAGGACCGCTAGGGCCTCTTCCGAGGACGCCGTCCCTCGCGAGCGGTGCATCCACTTGTGCCCTGGCAAGGCCGGAGAAGACGCCGGCCCGGCCGTCGACTGAAGAGAACGCGGCGACAGTGCCGCTGGAGCGCCGCGCAGCAGGGCGCGTGTCCGCCGAACACGCCCGAGGAGCATCCGCGGGCGTTCGGGTGGGCGCTCGCCCACCGGGCCGCCCCGACGATGCGCCGCTCCCCACACCCCGGCGCGGGGCCCTGGCCCGTCCGCGCCCCCGTACAGGAGCTCCCCCGCGCCGTCTCACTCCCCAGAGGGACCCCCGCCCCACCACGGAGGGAGGCCCACACCCCCGCACGGCGCCACACTCAGACCATGACCGCCACCCGCGCACCCGCCGACCCGGCCGCCGCCCACCCCCTGGCCACCGCCACCGCCGCCTGGGCCGCCCTCTACGGACTCCTGCGCCTGTACTGGACCCTCACCGACACCCGCCCCCGGCTACCGCCCGTCGGCGACGACCTCATCGCCTTCTCCGACTGGCCCATCATCGCCCTGGCCGCCACCACCCTGGCCCTGACCGCCGCACTGACCCGACCCACACCGCCCCTGCCCGCCCGCGCCCTGATCGCCGCCGCCTGGACCACCGCCGCCCTCATCACCGCCAGCGCCGTCCTGCTCCTGCTCGACGTCGTCGCCCTGCTCCTGCTCAACACCTCCGGCGTCCCCCTCTCCCCCGCCCCCATGGCCACCCGCCTGGGAGCCCTGGCCCTGGCCCTGGCCCTCGCCCACACCCCCCCCGGCGCCCACCGCCGCTGGATCGCCGACTGCCCCCGCTGCGGCCGCTCCGCCCGCACCCGCCCCGCCCCCCCGGCCACACCCGCCTGGGCCCACGCCGCCGCCTACACCGCCATCGCCGGCTGCCTCACCCGGATCCTGGTCCAGCTCCCCTTCGGCGAGCACAGCCCCATGACCCCCACCGACCCCCTCCAAGCGGCCATCGCCACCACCGGACTGCTCCTCCTCTTCGGCTCGGCCGGCGTCCTGCTCCCCCTGGCCCTGGTCCACCCCTTCGGACGCACCTGGCCCCGCTGGGTCCCCCGCCTGGCCACCCGACCCGTCCCGCGCCCACTCGTCCTGGGCCCCGCCCTCTTCGCCACCCTGGGCATGAACACCTACTTCGGCATGAACCTCACAGGGCTGCTCCTGCGGGGCCCCGACTCCTACGGCGGCCACTTCCCCGACTGGTTCTGGTGGGCCTCCATCGGCTCCTACGTCGTCTGGGGACTGGGCCTGGCCGCCGCCACCCTCTTCTACGCCCGGCGCACCCGCCCGGCCTGCGACCACTGCCACCGGCACTGACCCCGCACACACCAGTGGCGGCGGCCCCCGGCCACCGCCACCCCCGCCCCGGACCCGCTCAGAGCCCGGCGGCCTCGTCCCTGCCCCGCCGCGCCAGCTCGTCCGCGCGCTCGTTGCCCTCATCACCGCTGTGCCCGCGCACCCAGCGCCACTCCACGTCATAGCGCGCCGACACCTCGTCCAGGCGCTGCCACAGGTCCACGTTCTTGACCGGCTTCCTGTCGGCCGTACGCCACCCGCGCCGCTTCCAGTTCGCCACCCACGACGTGATGCCGTTGCGCACATAGGAGGAGTCGGTGTGCACCAGCACCGGCAGCGGCCGCTTCAGGCTCTCCAACGCCTGGATGGCCGCCATCAGCTCCATCCGGTTGTTGGTCGTCTGCGCCTCGCCCCCGTACATCTCCCGCTCGTGGTCACCGTAGCGAAGCCACACACCCCACCCTCCCGGGCCGGGGTTGCCGCTGCACGCCCCATCGGTGTAGATGACCACCTTCTGCGTCGGCTGCCCGCCGACCTCGTCCCCGTTGTGCATGCGCCGAAATCTACCGCCCCGCGCCCCGCCGCGGCACACCACCCCGCCCCCGACAGAGCCGAAAACCAGACCAATCCACCATATTGGTCGGCCACACAGCCCATATTGGCCCCACACCACCCGCCACCAACCCCAATCCCCACCCCGCCACCGGCCACAAAACCGCTTGCCGCCACCCAGACCCGCCCACCACAATGGCCCGGCACACCCGCACATCCGCGAAAGGACCACGTGCACCTCCACGCCATCACCATCGACTGCGCCGACGCCCACACCCTGGCCACCTTCTGGTCCCAGGCCCTGGGCCACCCCCTGGACCCCGACGACAAACCCGG
Source organism: Nocardiopsis sp. NRRL B-16309 (assembly GCF_001279585.1). Taxonomy (GTDB): domain Bacteria; phylum Actinomycetota; class Actinomycetes; order Streptosporangiales; family Streptosporangiaceae; genus Nocardiopsis. The sequence continues at coordinate 2,867 of NZ_LGEC01000074.1, forward strand.
CGACCCCGAAGCCCTCATCCGCCTCCCCCAGGGCCCGCCCCTGCTCTTCCTGGCCGTCCCCGAACCCAAGACCACCAAGAACCGCCTGCACCTGGACCTGTGCGCCGACCCCGGCACCACCCGCGAGGCCGAGGTCGCCCGCCTGCAACAGCTCGGCGCCACCCTGGTCGAGGACCGCCGCAACCCCGACGGCACCGGATGGGCCGTCCTGCACGACCCCGAGGGCCACGAGTTCTGCGTCGTGCGCGGCGACCACGAACGCTGACACACCACACAGGGGGTGCCCCGGCCACCGCCGGGACACCCCCTGACACACCCTCCGCGCCCGGGGCTCAGCCCCCGAACTCGCGCACCAGCTCCGCCGTGCGCTCCTCGCGCCGATCGAACACGCTGTCGGCCATCTCGCTCATCTTCTTCAGCACCCGCTTGCGCTCACGCGCCGAGAGCCGGTCGATGTAGAGCCGCCCCAGCGTGTGATCGGTCTCGTGCTGCAGGCACCGCGCGAAGTAGCCCTGCCCCGACAGCACCACCTCGGCCCCCTCCCGGTCCACACCGCGCACCGTCGCCCGCTCCAACCGCCCCAGGTCCGCGTGCGGCCCCGGCACCGACAGGCACCCCTCCGACTCCACCACCAGCACGTCCTCGGCGCCGCGCTCCTCCAGCACCGGGTTGACCACGTGCCCCACGTGGCGCACACCCTCATCGTCGGGGCAGTCGTAGACGAAGACCCGCAGGTCCACACCCACCTGGTTGGCCGCCAGCCCCACGCCCTCGGCCGCGTACATCGTCACGAACATGTCGTCGATCAGCCGCGCCAGCTCCCCGCCGCCCAGCATCTCCCGCGGCACGTCGGCGCAGCGCCGGTGCAGCACCTCCTCGCCCGTCACCGTGATCCGCCGGACCCGGCCGCGGGCGGCCTCGGGCGCCAGCTCCGGGTACTCCGCCACCTCCCGGCCCTGGACGACGGCGGCTACCTGGGCAGGCGTGGACTGCTCCGACATGGTTCTACTCTCACAACGTGCTCGGGGAGACGACAGGCGGCCCAACACGCCGCCAACACCCCGAAAAATAGCACGAAACGGCAGGTCACCCCCGCGCCCGCGGGACCCTCACCGAAACCACGCGTTGCCCTGGATGAAGCACCTGGCCAGGTAGTCGCGCAGCGACACCACCACCAGGCGGCGGCGGTCGCTCTCGTGGTCCCACACCACGATCCCCGGGCCGTAGTCGGTGTGCACGTAGGCGAACTGCGGACCCATGTCCGAGTCGCCGAAGAAGATCATCTCGTCGAAGGGCGCGTACAGCTCCAGGTAGTCCGGCTCCCGCCGCATGGCCAGGTTGTCCTCCACCAGGCGCCGCGCACTCCACACCACCGCGTCCCCGTACTCGTTGGACACACCGTCGGTCTCCCTCAGCAGCGACGCCAACTCGAAGGGCAGGGGCAGCATCAGGTGCTTCTCCACCTCGGCCAGGGTCACCTCATCGGCCGGATCGTTCAGATCGGCCTCGGGATACATCTGCAGGATCAGTTCACGCCACACACTCCCGATCATCACAGGTCGTGGCAACCCACGGGAAATCGACGTCGGCGAGTTGCGCCAAAAACCCGCCAATCCGGCCCTCTCACCCCCACAAACCTCCCATCAGGGCCATACCGCCCGCCCCGGACCAGCCACCGACCCCCGCCCCCACCACGCCCGAAAAGCCCAAAAACGCCCACAACACCACCCTGCGTGACAACACCACCACACAACCGATGGAATAGACCCACCACCACCCACAAAAAAGGGCCCCACCACCACCGCGCCCACACACCACCACGCGACAGAATGGAACCATCACCACACACCAGCAGGAACGGACCGCACCACACATGGCCAACGCCCCACACCACCGAGCAGGCCCACACCACACCGGCCCGCTCACCACCCTGGCCTACCTCGTCCTGCTCATCTCCCAGAACATCGCCACCCTCCTCCTACTCCCCCTCGTCATCGCCTCCGCCGTCCTCACCCTCATCTGGATCGGCCTCCCCTTCATCATCCTCACCGCCACCCTCCTACGCACCCTCGCCGACACCCAACGCCGCACCCTCGGCCACATCCTCCACCAAGGCCGCATCCCCTCCGTCTACCGCCCCGTACCCCCCACCGGCCTCGTCCCCCGCGCCGGCGCCATCATCACCGACCCCGCCACCTGGAAAGACCTCCTCTGGCTCGTCTCCACACCAGCCAGCGTCTCCCTCATCCTCATCCCCGCCGCCTTCCTCGCCCACGGCACCCTCCACCTCCTCTTCACCCTCAACACCCTCCTCCACCTCATCCCCGCCTTCCCCCTCTACGGCTTCTACACCCCCACCAACCTCCCCCAAACCCTCCTGCCCCTCCTCACCGGCGCCATCCTGCTCTACCTCGCCTACATCACCACCCCCCGCGCCATCACCCTCTACATCCGCTTCAACCGCCTCCTCCTCTCCCCCACCGAAAAAGCCCGACTCACCGCCCGCGTCGCCCACCTCGCCACCAGCCGCGCCAACACCATCGACACCCAGGCCGCCGAGATCCGCCGCATCGAACGCGACCTCCACGACGGCGCCCAAGCCCGCCTCGTCGCCCTCGGCATGAACCTCGGCATGGCCGAGAACATCGTCGAAACCGACCCCGAAACAGCCCGCACCATGCTCGCCGAAGCCCGCGAGACCACCCGCCACGCCCTCATCGAACTCCGCGACCTCGTCCGCGGCATCCACCCACCCGTCCTCGTCGAACGCGGACTCCACGGCGCCGTCCACGCCCTCGCCCTCACCCACCACCTCCCCATCAGCGTCACCATCGACCTCGACGGCCGCCCCGCCGACCCCGTCGAATCCGCCGCCTACTTCGCCATCGCCGAGCTCCTCACCAACACCGTCAAACACTCCAGCGCCACCCACGCCTGGATCCACATCAACCACGGCCGCAACCGCCTCGTCATCACCATCACCGACAACGGCACCGGCGGAGCCGATGCCACCCCCGGCAGCGGCCTCTCCGGCATCCGTCGCCGCCTCGACGCATTCGATGGCACGATGAGCGTCACCAGCCCCCCGGGCGGCCCCACCATCGTGACCCTGGAGATCCCGTGCGCGTTGTCATCGCCGAAGACCTTGCCCTCCTCCGCGACGGTCTGATCCGACTCCTCGAAGCGCACGACTTCACCGTCGTCGCCGCCGTCGACAACGGACCCGACCTCCAAGCCGCCCTCACCGAACACAAACCCGACGTCGCCGTCGTCGACGTCCGCCTACCCCCCACCTTCACCGACGAAGGCCTCCAAGCCGCCCTCGGAGCCCGCGCCCAGGTCCCCGGCCTGCCCATCCTCGTACTGTCCCAACACGTCGAACAGCTCTACGCGCGCGAACTCCTCTCCGACGACACCGGCGCCGTCGGCTACCTCCTCAAGGACCGCGTCCTCGACATCGGCCAGTTCATCGAAGCCGTCCGCCGCGTCGCCGACGGCGGAACCGCCATGGACCCTGCCGTCATCTCCCAACTCCTCGCCCGCCAGGACCAGAGCGGCCCCCTCGCCCAACTCACCCCCCGCGAACGCGAAGTCCTCGCCGAAATGGCCGAAGGCCGCTCCAACTCCGCCATCGCCGGACGCCTCTACATCACCGAAAAGGCCGTCAGCAAACACATCAACAACATCTTCACCAAACTCGACCTGCCGCCCTCCTCCGACGACAGCCGCCGCGTCCTCGCCGTCCTGGCCTACCTCAACGGCCAGTAGACCCCGCACACGACGAAGCCGCGGCCCCCACCCACCGGGACCGCGGCACACCACACCCGCTACGACTCGCGACGCACGCGGTACAACCCGTCGATCTCCTCCGCGAACGCCCGCAACACCGCCTCACGCCGCAACTCACCCGACGGCTGCACCAGCCCCGACTGCGACGTGAACTCCTCCGCCAACACATGGAACGACCGCACCGCCAGATGCCGCGGCACCGAACGGTTCGCCTCGTACACCAACCCCTGCACCTCACGCAACAGATCACGGTCCCCCGCGATCTCCTCCGGCGCCATCGACAACGGCCGCCCGTTCACCAACCGCCAGTACTCCAACTGGTCACGCACCAACGTCACCAGCGCACTCGCGAACGGCCGCCCCTCCACGATCACCAACACCTGGCTGATCAGCGGATGCGCCCGCAACCGGGCCTCGAACTCCGCCACCAGCTCCGCGTCCGAGCGCTCACCCGGCTCCTCCACCACCGGCTCCGGCGACCACGACTCCACCGCCACACGCTCCTGCGCCGGCCCCACCGCCACACCCGGCTCCGCACGCTCCACCACGGCACCCGCCGCCGAACGCGCCGCGAACCGGCCCGGCACCTCGGCCATCGCCGCCTGCGCACGCAACCGGCCACGCAGACTCACAAAACCCGCGTCGTCGACCTCCACGGCCACACCCGTGGCCAACCACCCATCGCGGAACGCGCTCCGCGAGCCCTCCACATCCCCCCAGTAACCCGAGAACACCCCGCCACCACGCACATAGGCCTCACCCTCCGGCGAAACCCACAGCTCACGATCGTCCAACAGACGACCCACCGTCCCCGACACACGGTCCCCCACCGCGTTCGCCGAGAACGCACCCGCCGTCTCCGGCGTACCGAACACCTGCATCACCGGCACACCCACACCGCCGAAGAACGCGTCCAACTCGTGCGACAGCCCGCCGCCCCAGCACACACCCAGATGCACCCGGTTGCCGAACAGCTCCCGCACCCGCACGAACGACCAGCCGTACATCGACCGCGACAGCCGCCGCCACGCACCCTTCTTCGGCGACTGGTCGAAGTCCACCGCCGCCGCCACCGACGCGTTGAACGTCGCCAGCGAATCCCACCCCGTCGACTGCGCCCGCTCACGCTCCACGGCGAACACCGACTCCAACTGCGCCGCCGAACACACCAGCACCGTCGGCCGGAACGAGGACACACCCGCCATCAGCGTCCCCGGCGCCGTCAACCCCACACGCACCCGGCCCACCACACACGCCAGCAACGACGCCAACCCCTGGACCTGCGTCAACGGCAGATCCAACAGCGCACTCGCCCGCCCCGGATCCAACTCCGACAACCGCGGCCACATCCGGTCCACCAACGACGCCGCCGCCGTCAACAGCGCACCGTGCGAGAGCACCACACCCCGCGTCTCCCGCGAAACCGTACTCAGCGGGTACAACACCACCGCCGCGTCCTCGGGCCGCGTCTCATCACGCCGGAACCGCACCGACGTCGCGTCCATGTACGCACCCAGCGACACCACACCCGGCAGATCCGGCTCCAACCGCCACACACGCCCCAGGTCCGGCAGCTCCCGCTGCAGACCCGTCACCGTGCCCAACAGCCGCTCACCCTCCACCAGAGCAGCCGCGGGACGCGTCTGACGCACCACGTGCACCACACGCTCCGCCGAAGCCGACGGCTCCAACGGCACCACCACACCGCGCACCGACCACACCGCGAACGCGACCCGCACCCACTCCTGGTGCGAACCGGACACCACCAGCACCCGGTCGCCCTCACCCACACCGGCAGCGATCAGCCCCTTGGCCACCGACGTCACGTCCGTGGCGAACTCACCCGCCGTCCGACGCCGCCAACCATCGCCCACCGGCACCGAGAACAGTTCGGCATGCGCGTCACCGGACGCCCCCTCGTACACCAGGTCGCCCAGCCCGGACATCGCCCGAGCCCGCACACCGGGGGTGACACCAGCCTCGCCCATACCCACTCATCCTCTGCCACATCAGAAGGCGGACCAGGCACAGACCGGAGCCGCCTCAATCGGGGAATAGAGCCCTACTGTGCCCACAATCCCCTGTTCAGGCAACCCGACGCAGTCAGGAGGAAACAAGGCATCGTGTGGTTATCGGACCTTCGACCGAACCGTCCACACGAACGCCACCACCGACAGAACCGACGCACCGGCCATCACCGCGGCCATGCTCACCAACGACGCCTCACCCGACGGCGTCATCCCCGCCAGAGCGGCCACACCACCGCCCAGCGTGAACTGCATCGCCCCCATCAGAGCCGACGCCGTCCCCGCCACGGCCACCGGCTGACCGTCCAGCGCCGTCACCGTCGAGTTGGGGAAGATGAACCCGACGCTGAACATCATCAGCGCCAACAGCCCCACCGTCACCCACAACGTCGCCACACCGGTCAACGCCAGCACCAGCAGGGTCACCACCGCCACCAGCGCCAGCGCCAGACCCAGCCCCAGACGCCGCAGCGTGTCCACCCGGCCCACCAGCAGACCGTTCGTCTGCGTCCCCGCCATCATGCCCAGCGAGTTGATCGCGAACAGCCACGCGTACGTCTGCGGGGAGGCACCGAACTCGTGCTGCGAGACGAACGAGAACGCCGACACGTATGTGAACAGCATCCCGAAACTCAGACCCAGCGTCAGGACCGGCCCCATGAACCGGGCCTGACGCACCAGCCCGCCCACGGTCCCGGCCAACAGCCGCGGACCCTGCGCACGCCGCTCCTGCGGCGGAAGGCTCTCCGGCAGCCACACCAACACCAGCACGAAGCTGATCGCCGCCATCGCCGCCAGCACCCAGAAACTCACCTGCCACGGACCCACCAGCAGCAACTGCGCACCCGCCAGCGGCGCCAACAGCGGCGCCAACATCATCACCAGGGCCAGACGCGAGAAGAACCGCACCGCGTCGTCACCCTTGAACAGATCGCGCACGACCGCCCGGCCGATCACCGCACCCGCCGCACCGGCCATGCCCTGCACGAAACGCAACGCGATGAACACGGTCACGTTCGGCACGAACACGCACAGCACCGACGTCACGGTGAACACCGCGACACCGACCAACAGCGGAGTACGCCGCCCGAAGGCGTCGCTCATCGGTCCGATCACCAGCTGGCCCACGGCCAGACCGAGCATCATCGCGGTCAGCGTCAGCCCCACCTGGGCCTCGCTCGTCCCCAACTCCTCGGTGATCTGGGGGAACGCCGGGAGGTACATGTCGGTCGCCAACGGCCCGGTGGCCGTCAGCACTCCCAACACCATCACCAGTAGCGCGACGGACCGCCGCGTCGGCGTCCACGCGGGGGGCGCGGCGGCGCCGGGGGCGGAACCGGTGCCGGCGGGCGTGGCGGGGGGCGACTTCGGGGACTGCACAGGCACTCCAGAGGGAAACGTCTACGGAAGCCGGCCTGGGAGCGTGCCCACCGGCGGGGACCACTCCCATACCAACACTCCGAGGGGGACGATCGCCTCCCCTTTATCCCCCGCAATACCTGTGATGTCCGTTACGCGAGGCCCGGAGCGGGCCGGATCAGCGGACCAGCCGGTCCAGCAGGCGCTCCACCTCGACCCGCGGATCCTCCGTCAGTCCGCCGTGGATCGGACCGGGCTGCACGATCGTGCTGCGCGGCGCGGTCAGCCAGCGGAAGCGCTGACCCGGCCGTTCACGACCGGCCGCACCCGCCTCAGCACCGCCCCGGCACAGCGACTCCACCGCGGCCAGCGCCCGCCGCACGCCCTCGACGTCCGCTTCGGGGTCCACCGCGAGCAGCCGCCGCTCGTCCAGGGCCGACCGGGCGGCCAGGAAGGCGCGCTCCTGGCAGTACACGATCACCCCGGCGTTGACGCACTCGCCGCGCTCCAGACGCGGGACGACGCGAAGCAGGGCGTACTCGAACACCGCGCGGTCGCGTTCCTCACCGACCCGTCCGGTGGTCACCGCGTCGCTGTACCGCTCGACCCCGCTCACGCGACCACCTCCGGCAGCCAGGAGCGGTCCGCCGCCCGCGTGAGCAGGTGCCGCTTGTACGCCTCGCGGACCGCGTCGGGCCCGTCGAACCCGGGCTCGTCGGCCAGCCACACGTCGGGGACCAGGGCCAGGACGTCGGTGAGCAGCCGCTCGTCGACCAGGGGCGCCATCCGTGCGTCCGCGGCGGCCAGGTCGGGAGCGCACCCGGCCATCACGTGGTCGGAGGCGTCGTAGGGGCGCAGGGCGAAGCGGTCGGCCCCCGCCCAGTTGTGGTGGAAGATCAGCGTCGCCCCGTGGTCGATGAGGTAGGGCTCCCCGTGCCAGAGAAGCATGTTGGGGTTGCGCCAGGAACGGTCGACGTTGCCGATGAGGGCGTCGAACCACAGCACGCGGCCGGCGAAGAGGGGGTCCACGTCGTAGGCCAGCGGGTCGAAGGCCAGCGAACCCGGGAGGAAGTCCATGCCCAGGTTCAGTCCGCCGCTGGCCTTGATGAGTTCCTGCACCTCCGGGTCCGGCTCGCTGCGGCCGATCACCGGGTCCAGTTCCACCCGCGCCAACTCGGGCACCGGCAGCCCGAGGGCCCGGCCGAGTTCGCCCGCGACGACCTCGGCGACGAGGGTCTTGCGGCCCTGCCCGGCCCCGACGAACTTGACGACGTACATGCCCAGGTCGTCGGCCTCGACCAACCCGGGAAGCGATCCGCCCTCGCGCAACGGCAGCACGTACCGCGTCACGCTCACCTTTTTCAGCACCACGCCAGCATAGGCACCCCGCGACACGGTCGAGCCGAACCGCTGAGCCGAACGGACAGGCACGCACGCCACGGCCCCCCGCGATCACCGGGACCGGCCGCCGGACGTGCGCTTGTCGGACGCTGAACACGTTCTAGGTACCACCCACGACCGGAGACGACACGCCCGAATCCGCATGCGGGAAAGGTAAGAGAGGCGGGCGGCGTAGCCGCGCGATCTAGTTGTTGAAGTTGCTTCTACAGAAGCAGCGCGCCACCTTTACGACGTAGATTTTTAAAGCGGATGACGCGAGGGAAGACACCTCCGGAAGGATCCCGTCCGCCCCACCGCCCGGCCTCGCCCCGCGCTCGTCCCCTGGGAGGCCGCCCGCGACGCAGGCCCCCGACGACTCCCCCCGCCCGCCCCGACGGACACCTGCCCGGGACACGGTCCTGTCCCCCGGCGTGCGCGGGTCGACCCGCGCACGCGCCCCCGCACCACGCACTCCGCCGTCAGCGCGCTCCGGGTCGCCGCGACTCCGCTACAGGTTGTCCTCCGGCGGGCCGCCCCAGCCGTCCTCACCGTCGGACGGCCCCACCGAGGGCACCGGCGTCGGCTCCGCGGGCTCGCCCTCGCCCTCCTCGGCCGGTTCCGACTCCTCCCCCGAGGGCTCGGTCTGCTCCATCTCCGGCTGGGTCACGGGGATCTCCGGCGGCGGGAACTGCAGCATCCACAGGTACAGGACCGTGACCAGCAGCAGGAGCACCAGCAGGACGGCGCCCAGGCCGCCGATCAGCCACCAGTTCCCCTCCCCCGCCGCGACCGCGCTGTCGCGGCGGCCGGCCCAGGGGGCCCACCGCACCGCGGCGCCGCCCCGGTGCCCCGCCCAGTGCGGCAGCACCACCGGGCCGCGCGCCGCGACCCGGCCGGACCGGGCGGCACGCTCCAGCAGGGACCCGGCGCCGACACCGTCCTCGGCCAGGGGCACCGCCGCCCACAGCGCGCCCCGGCCCCGGGTACGGGCCGCGACCACGCCGTCCTCGGCGCGGACCGCCTCGGTGAACTGTGCCCTGGCCTGGTCGTCGACGCCCGCGCCGGAGTCCAGGACCGCGATGCTCACCCGCTCGCCGGAGGAGTCGCGGCCGACGTAGACCACCCCGAGCGCGGAGGAGCCCATCCGGCCCTCCAGACGGAACCGTCCGAGTTGGCGTGGATCACCCTCGTTCAGCCCCAACGCGCGAACCGCCACGTCAAGCCCCTCTCACCGTCGCCGCCCCGTCCCACGGGCGCGTCATCTCCCCGTCCGTGGGGAACGAAGCGGGTAGTGTCGCCACAGGCGGGTGATCACCACCATATTCGGCGTCACCGATGCAGAACGTCCGACGCGGCCGCGCGCGAGCGCGGTGGACGCGCCGCACGAACCATGAGCGCGGAGGCGGCCCCCAGGGCCCGTCGCCACGACCACCACCCGGAAGGAGGAGGGCGCTCCCACTCTGGCCCGCAGGGAACGCGCCCGAGAATCCATGGCAGAAACCTCACCCGGACACGGTGCCGCCCCCTCACCGGCGTCGGAGAGCACCCCGGGCGAGCCGACCCGGCTGCTGCGTGCCGCACTGCACGAGGTGTCGACGGTCATCGTCGGCCAGGAGCGGATGGTGGAGCGCTCCCTCATCGCCCTGGTCGCCCAGGGGCACTGCCTCATCGAGGGCGTGCCCGGCATCGCCAAGACCCTGGCCGTGTCCACGCTGGCCAAGGTGACCGGCGGCTCCTTCGCCCGGATCCAGTTCACGCCGGACCTGGTGCCCTCCGACATCGTCGGTACGCGCATCTACCACCCCTCCACGGAGAAGTTCGACGTCGAGCTGGGGCCGGTCTTCGCCAACTTCGTGCTCGCCGACGAGATCAACCGGGCTCCGGCCAAGGTGCAGTCGGCCCTGCTGGAGGTCATGGCCGAGGGGCAGGTGTCCATCGGCGGCACCACTCATCCCCTTCCCTCCCCGTTCATCGTCATCGCCACACAGAACCCGGTGGAGTCCGAGGGCGTCTACCCGCTCCCCGAGGCGCAGCGCGACCGCTTCCTGATGAAGGTCAACGTGGGCCACCCGCGCGCGCACGAGGAGATGGAGATCCTGCGGCGGATGAGCGGCACGCCGCCCACCGCGCACCAGGTGCTGGACCCGGTCACGCTCAGCGAGCTGCAGTCCGACGCCGAGCGGGTGCACGTCCACCAGCTGATCGCCGACTACATCGTGCGCCTGGTCATGGCGACCCGGGAGCCGGAGAACCACCAGATGTCGGACCTGCGCCAGGTGCTGGAGGTGGGCGCCAGCCCGCGGGCCACCCTGGGCCTGGTGGCGTCGGCGCGCGCCCTGGCGCTGCTGCGCGGGCGCGACTACGTCCTGCCCGACGACGTGCGCGTCCTGGCGCACGACATCATCGCGCACCGGCTCGTGCTGACCTTCGACGCGCTGGCGGACGGGATCAGCGCCGAACAGGTGGTCGACCGCATCCTGGCGACCGTGCCGGCGCCGCGGGTGATCTGGGACGAACCGCCCAGCGGGGAGTCGGCCTCCTTCGCGTCGGCGAGGTAGTCCCCCGTGAACATGCCCGCGATCGGGACCGATCCACGCCTGCGCGCCGCCCTGCGCCGCCTGGACCTGCGCATCGTGCACCGCCTGGACGGGCTGCTGCACGGCGAGCACCTCGGGTTGCGGCTCGGTCCGGGCTCGGAGGCGGCCGAGGCGCGCCTGTACCAGCCGGGTGAGGATGACGTGCGGCTGATGGACTGGGCGGTGACCGCGCGGACCGACACCCCGCACGTGCGCGACCTGGTGGCCGACCGCGAACTGGAGAGCTGGACGCTGTTGGACATGTCCCCGAGCATGGACTTCGGGACGGGGGAGCGCTCCAAGCACGATGTGGCCGTCGGCGCGATGGTGGCGGCCAACCTGCTGACGCAGCGGGTGGGCGACCGGTTCGGCGCGCACTTCCTGCACCGGGGGAACATCCGGCGGTGGCCCGCCCGGTCGGGCAAGGAGGCCCTGCTGGCGCTGCTGGCCACGATCGCGGCCGCGCCGACGGGTGACGAGCGCGAGCCCTCCCCGCACCGGGCGACCCTGGCCGACGCGATCGAGGACCTGGTCCGCACGCGTCGGCGGCGGGGGCTGCGGGTGGTGGTCTCGGACTTCCTGGACACGCCGGCCTTCGGCGGGGAGGTCCTGTGGGAGCGGCCGCTGCGCCAGTTGGCCCAGCGCCACCAGGTCCTGGTGGTGGAGGTGGTCGACCCCCGGGAGCTGGACGTGCCCGACGTCGGCGACGTGGCCCTGCGCGACCCGAGGTCGGGGCGCGTCAAGGACGTCCGGCTGACCCGGTCCGTCCGCGAGCGCTACCGGCGGGCCGCGGCGGCCCAGCGGGAGGCGGTGCGCGATGCTCTGCGCCGTTGCGGGGTACACCACCTGATATTGCGGACAGACCGTGACTGGGTGGTAGATATCGCCAGATTCGTGATCCATCAGCGGCGCACGGCCCACCACCTGGCGCGGCACACACCGGGAGTGCCCCGGTGAGCCGCGACGGACACACGCGGGCACGACGACGGAGCGGGAGCGGCCCGCAGGGAGCCGACGCACGGGGGACGAACCGATGACCTTTCTGGAACCCACGCGGCTGTGGTGGCTGCTGCTCCTGATCGTGCTGGTCGTGGCGTACGTGTTCGCCCAGCGCCAGCGCCGCGAGTACACGGTGCGCTTCACCAACCTGGAGCTGCTGGACCAGGTGGCCCCGCACCGCCCCGACCTGCGGCGCCATGTCCCGGCCGCGCTGTTCACCCTCACCCTGGGGATCCTCATCACGGCCATGGCGGTGCCCGCCATGCCGGTGGAGGCGCCCCGGGAGCGGGCGACGATCATCGTGGCGGTGGACGTGTCGCTGTCGATGGCCGCGACCGACATCGAGCCCGACCGGCTGGAGGCCGCCAAGGAGTCGGCGCAGGGGTTCGTGGACACGCTGCCGGACCGGTTCAACGTGGGGCTGGTGGCGTTCTCCTCGACGGCCACGGTGGTGTCCTCGCCCACGCAGGACCACCAGGCGGTCATCGGGTCGATCGAGAACCTGCGGCTGGGGCCGGGGACCGCCATCGGCGAGGGCGTGTTCGCGTCGCTGGAGGCGATCCGGACCTTCGACGAGGACTCCGAGGAGGATCCGCCGCCCTCGGCGATCGTGCTGCTCTCGGACGGGGAGAACACCAGCGGGCGCGAGATCTCCCAGGCCGCCTCGGCGGCGGGCGAGGAGGAGGTGCCGGTGTCGACGATCGCGTTCGGCAGCGGCGCGGCGATGATCGAGATCGACGGCTACCAGGTGCCCGCCGACATCGACAAGGACGCGCTGCGCGGCCTGGCGCAGGACACCGAGGGGCACTTCTACGAGGCGGAGAACGAGACGGAGCTCACCGAGGTCTACGAGGACATCGGGTCGTCCCTGGGGACGGAGTTCGTCCACGAGGAAATCGTCACACGCTTCGTCCTGGTGGCCATCGTGCTGTCCATGGCCACGGCGGTGACCTCACTCCTGTGGTTCCAGCGGCTTCCGTGACGTCCGGGCGCGGTGGAGCCGCGGCCCCACCCTCCGTATCGTGATTTTGGCCACATCCCATTAGGCGGGGTTTACACCTTTTACGTCGTCCTTACGGGTTAGCGTTGGCATGTTTTGTCCTGCCAGCCAGTTGAGGAACGATGCCGAACATACCCGCAGCGCCCATGGCGATCTGCTTCGACCTGGACGACACCCTCATCGATGACGAAGCGGCGTCGTCCACCGGTCTGCGCGCGGTCATGGACCGCCTCGGACACCCCGACTTCACCGCGGCGCGCACCCTCTGGGACGTCCAGACCGAGATCTCCTTCGGCGCCTACCTGCGCGGCGACGTGAGCCTGGACCAGCAGAGACGCGACCGGATCCGGGCCCTGGCCGTCCAGGCGGGCCACGCCGAGATCGCCGACAACCACTGTGACGACCTCTACCGCCTCTACCTGGACGCGCACCGCTCGGCGTGGCAGGTCTTCCCCGACGCCATCCCCACGCTGCACGCGCTGCACTCCTCCGGCTACCGCCTGGCCGTGGTCACCAACGGCATCGAGGCACTCCAGCACGCCAAGCTCCAGGCCCTGGAGCTGTCCCCGTACTTCCACGCCGTCGTGTGCGCCGACACCGCCGGCTCGGGCAAGCCCGACCCCGCGATCTTCCACATGGCCGCCCAGCGGCTCGGTGTGACCCCCTCCGACTGCTGGCACGTCGGCGACCAGATCCAGTCCGACGGCGTCGGCGCCGTCGCCGCCCGCATGCACCCGGTCATGGTCGACCGCCGCGGCCGCCAGCGCTTCGAGGGCGTGACCACCGTCGCCAACCTCGACGAGCTGCTGCGGCTGGTCGGACTGCCCAGCGTGGCCGCCACGGGCTCGCTGTGACCACTGTGCCCTCGGGCGAGCCGGCCCGGCGCGTCACCACGCACCTCGTGGTCCCGGGCCCCGCCCTGCTGGGCGCGCGTGTGCTGTTCGGCCAGGATCCCGCCGACGTCGCCCGCACCCTCGGGCGGCTGGCGGCGCAGGAGTCCCTGGTCGCCGTCGACGTGCTCACCGACGTGGTCACGGCCCCCGACGGCACCCCCTGCCAGGTGGACCGGATCGTGTTCGCCACACCCGCCACGGTCGGGCACTGGCCCGCCGTGGCCGCCTCGGTCCAGCGGTCCGTGGCACCCGAGCGGGTCCTGGCGGAGGAGGAGCCCGGCCGGCGGTCCCGGCTGAGCCGTCTGGCCTCCTACGGCATCGTCACCGACCCCGCCGGACGCATCCTGCTGAGCCTGATCGCCGAGGGCTTCCCCGGCGGAGGCACCTGGCACCTCCCGGGCGGCGGCGTCGACCCGGGCGAGGACGTGCGCGGAGCCCTGCGACGCGAGGTCCTGGAGGAGACCGGCCAGGAGGGCGTGGTCGGCCGCCTGATCACCGTGGCCAGCCACCACCGCGTCCCGCCGACCGGCACGGAGGTCTACGCGGTCTGGGTGTTCTCGCACGTGCACGTCCCCCGCCCGGGCGAGCCCCGCGTGCTGGAGGTGGCCGGTTCCACGGCCGACTGCGCCTGGTTCACACCCGAGGAGGTGGTCGGGCTGCGCCTGTCCACGACCGCCAAGCGCGGCCTGGCCTACCTGGTCGCCCACACCCGCTGACATCCCGCCCGCGCCGGCTCTCCCCCGCACACGGGGCTCAGAGGAGCGCGCGATCCCTCCCACCCCGCCCCGCGCCTCGGGAACCACGGCAGGGTCGAAGGCGGCCGTTCAACCTGGCCCCAGGGGGTCGGCTCGGGGCGCGCCAGTGTTCACTCAAGGACGCGGAGCCGCCTCGAGGCGGACCGCATCGCAGATGTCCGTCGAAGGGTGGCGGGCGAGGGCGTGGAGGCCCGGGAAGACGGTCCCCGGCCGCCGTACAGGGGGTGTTCTCCCGAACGCCCGGTAACAGGACAAGTAAGCGCAGTCTCCGTCAGCGGGTGTGTGCGAGGACCTCCTTCGGCCAGAGGGCGCACGTCCACCAGGCTCCGATCGCGGCGCAAGCGGTGCCGGGAGAGCAGCGCATTGGGAGACGTGGATGTCCCAGCCCGGCTTCGTTTCCTCGTGCACGCCGACCTGCTGCACGCCTGGACCAAGACGCGACCCTCAGCCCGTGCACGAGGCGTCCTCGGCTTCGATCTCCATCAGGTCCTGCACCGTCATGCCGTCCGGAAGGGCCTCATCGTGCTCCTTGAGCGCCTCGCCCTCGGGGGCCCGGGCACTCGCCTGCGGGTGCCTCGTCGGAACTCCGCGGGTTCGCGTGCGGCTCGGCGCGCGCCAGCTCGCGCGCCAGCGCCCCGACGGTCTCACCCATCATCCGGCCCTCGAAGGTCCCCTCGCCCCGCAACAGGGGTTCGGGCGAGGTGCGGCGCGCCTGGGCCGATTCCACGCGGCCCCCGCTCTCGCCGTTGCCGACCACACCGCCGTCGGCCGGGACCACCGAGTTGCTGTCCAACCCCATCCACATGGCCGGCTGGGGCTCGTCGCCCGGCGTGCAGCGGGCCTCCTCCCAGTCGATCGCGATGACGTAGTCGTGGCCCACTTCCACGCGCGGCTCGTCCTGGGTGCCGATCGGCCTCATGTCGTCCACGCCGCCGGTGAACACGAACCCCCACGTGGGGTACTCGTACGTCTCCGGTGCCGGCCGCGCCGCGTCGGGTGCCGACCACAGGACCCGCCGCACGTCCAGGGTGACCGTGCGGCCGACCATCCCCTCTCCGCGCTCGACCTCGACCGGTAGCGGTTCGTGGACCACCTCATCCACGACGCTCGCCAGGATGACGTGGTCGGCGTTGGTCACCCAGTCCTGGGCGGTCTCACCGGATTTGCGATAGGAGGCAGCGGCGTTCGTCAGGGGCAACTCGTCGGGGTCGGGTTCGTAGGTCGCGACGTTGAATGCGACCGTGGCCGCGACCGCGGCTGTGCCCATACCCGAGGCGATGAACACCCGGGTGCGCTTACTGATGCGAGACATGGCGGATCCTCCCCGGCTGGTACGTGGCATCGATCATGGCCCGAAGACCAGACATCCGCGCCGAATCGAAGTTCGACAGCTTCGGTGAGGACAGAGCCCCGTGTCGGAGACCCACCGCGTGTCCCGTCTCGTGGCAGCCAGTCCTCGGTCGTACGCAACGTAGCCCCGGATGCGCACGTACTGCTGGCCAAACCTGGCGCTGTAGCCGTTGACGGCGTCGTCGAACCAGGTCACGCCCATCACGTCGGGGGGCACATTGTCGACCCGCCCCTCCTGGTGGACGATGTCCGTCTCGCCCGGGCCGGAGAGAACCGGGGCGTCACCGTCAACGATGTAGAGGTCGGTGGGGCCGTAGTCCCGGTTCATGGTGTTGATGACAGCACCGCGGTCAGGGCTTTCCAGCTCGAACGCGTCCGCTCTGTCCATGTGGTGGTAGGTGTCGGTGTAGTCGGTGCGGCAGGGCACGTTGCTGTCAATGTTCTGGGGGTCCTGGATCCAGCGATCGTTGGGGGCGCTGGCTGTGGGGAACATGCCGTCGGTGGCCAGAGCTGCGGCCACACCGGCGGTGCCGGGTGAGGCCGCCACGGCCACACCGAGAACAGTAGCCATACGACGTCTGAGAATCCGCATGAATTGCATTCAGTAGTCAATAATAATGAACGCCAGTCGCACACTAGAGTAAAAGCACCAAATCGGAACTTGATCATGCGAAGTGGTCCAGGCTCGGAATGCGCCTACAGGCGCAGCCTGTACCTCTCCCGGGCCCACCACACGGCGGCGCCGAGGCCCAGCACCGCCAGCCCGGCCATCCCCACCGGCAGCGGCAGGCTGCACGCCAGGACCACGCACCCGACCAGGCCGACGACCGGCACCACCAGCGGCGGCCGGGTCTCGTCCGGACCCAGGCGCAGCGCGGAGGCGTTGGTGATGGCGTAGTACACCAGGACCCCGAACGCGGAGAAGGCGATCGCCCCGCGCAGGTCGAAGAGCAGCACCAGCACCAGCACCACGGCGCCGACCAGGATCTCCGCCCGGTGGGGGACCCCGTGGCGCTCGTGCACGACGGCCAGGGCGCGCGGCAGGTGGCCGTCGGCGGCCATCGCGGCGGTCGTGCGCGAGACCCCCAGCACGAGGGAGAGCAGCGCCCCCAGGCTGGCCACGGCGGCGCCCGCGACCATGACCGGGACCAGGGCCGGGTACCCGGCGACCAGGACCGCGTCGACCATCGGCGCGGTGCTGGTGGACAGGCGGTCGCGCCCCAGCACGATGAGCAGGCCGGTGCCCACGGCCATGTACAGGGCCAGGACCCCGCCCAGGGCCAGCACGATGGCGCGCGGGATGGTGGTCTCGGGGTCGCGGACCTCACCGCCCAGGGTGGCGATGCGGGCGTACCCGGCGAAGGCGAAGAAGATCATCCCGGCCGAGCCGAGCAGCCCGAAGGATCCCGGCCAGGGCCCCAGCCCCTCCACCTGGGCGACGAGGGCCAGGCGGCCGCTGAGCACCATGGCCGCGATCGCGACCGCCAGCGCCGCCAGCACCAGGACCACCAGGACCTTGACCACGAACGTGGAGCGGCGCACCCCCCGGTAGTTCAGGGCGGTGATCGCGACGACGGCGGCCGCGGCCACCGGGCGCTCCCAGCCGGGCAGCGCGTAGGCGGCGAAGGTCAGCGCCATCGCCGCGCAGGAGGCGACCTTGCCGACCACGAACGACCATCCCGCCAGGTAGCCCCACAGCTCGCCCAGCCGCTCGGTGCCGTAGACGTAGGCGCCCCCGGACTGGGGGTGGCGCGCGGCGAGCCGGGCCGAGGAGACCGCGTTGCAGTACGCGACGATCCCGGCGATGAGGATGGCGACCGGAAGCCAGGCGCCCGCGCCGACCACGGCGGGGGCGAAGACCGAGAACACGCCCGCGCCCAGCATGGCGCCGGCGCCGATGGCGACCGCGTCGACGGTACCGAGGACCCGGGCGGGTCCGGCCTGGGGTGACGAGGTGGTCAACGGGTCTCCTTGCGTGAGTACGCCCGGCTCGCACCGGGTGGCAACGCGCTTCTCCCCGGACTCCTCCGGCAAAGAGCACAGCGGTACCTCGGACGCGGCGGCCGCCTCCGTCCCGACGAGTCCTCCGTCCCTTCCCCGGCCGCCCTGCACTGGTGCCGACACGGCGGCGGTCCGGGATCCCGGAGGCCGGGACGCGCGTCCCGCCATCGGGGCGGGAGCCGTGTCCGACTTCCGAGTGTGCCCGATGCGGGTGACCACCGGGCCCGAACCGCCCGAGGCGCGGGTGGCCACTTTCGGTCTGATCGGTGACACAGGGCACACGGAGCGGCCCCCGGCCGGAGCCGGGGGCCGCGGGGCCGGCGCGGTGGGTCGCGCCGGTGGCGGTGGGTCAGGTCGGACGCCAGGGCGTACCGGTGTTGTCGTTGATGTCCTCGGCCGCGACCTGGCGGAGCTGGCGTGAGAGGTCGGACAGGGCGCGCGAGACGGCGAGCTCCTCCCCGATCTCGGGTACGTCGAGGTCGGCGGGGTGTTTGCGAGACATTCCGTGCCCTCGGAGCGCCGTCCCGTCGTCGGCGACCAGGCCGACTTCGGCCCAGGTCCGCGCGGTGTCGCCCTCGGTCTCCTCCGCGACGACGACGTCGACGTCCCAGCGCTTCATGGTCTGCATGGCTTGCGTCTCCTCCGTGTCCGCGCCCGTGCGGCCGGGCCTGTGTTCGATGTGCGCGTCCGGCCCCGGGTAGACCAGGGCGTCGTGCCCGCCGACCGCGTCCAGCCAGTGCACCTGGTACGGCGGGGACCCGCCGTCGCCCTGGACCTTGGTGACGACGCCCGTCCGGCGGTGGGTGTCGGCACGCGGGCTCTCGACGACGAGTCGGTCTCCTACCTCTGCTCGCATGTGTTCCCCCACGAGATGGTCGGTTACCTCCATCTTCCGCACCCGGTGGTCCCAGGTGCGGGGTCTTGGAGATTTCGTATCCGGCAGGTGGAGAGGTTTTTGCCCGGCCGGAGCGGGGAGCGCGTCCTGGTAGCGTCACGGCGTGGCCCAGCACTACTTCGACTCCGATCCCGACGCCGCCAGCCGGCCCTCCACGGCCGACCTGGTCCTGCCCGACCTGCACCTGCGGCTGCACACCGACCGCGGTGTGTTCTCGCCCGACAAGGTCGACCTGGGCACGCGCGTGCTGTTGGAGACCGTCCCGGCGCCGCCCGCGCGGGGGCGCCTGCTGGACCTGGGATGCGGTTACGGGCCCATCGCGCTGACGATGGCCTCGCGCGCCCCGCGGGCGCGGGTGCTCGGCGTGGACGTCAACGCGCGCGCGGTGGGGCTGGCGCGGCGCAACGCGGCCGAGTACGGGCTCGCGCACGCGCGGTTCGCGGTCGTCTCCCCCGAGGGCCGGGCGACCGCCGAGGAGGCCGCGCCCGCCGCCGGGGAGCTGGAGGGGCCCTTCGACGCGGTCTGGTCCAATCCGCCCATCCGGGTGGGCAAGGACGTGCTGCACGCGATGCTGCGCACCTGGCTGGGGCGGCTGACTCCGCAGGGCACGGCCCATCTGGTGGTCCAGCGCCACCTGGGCGCGAACTCGCTCCAGAAGTGGCTGGACGCCCAGGGCCTGCCGGCCGAGCGCGTCGCCTCGCGGGCGGGGTTCCGCGTCCTGGCGGTACGCCGTGGGGCGTGACGCGCGTTCGTGCCGTCGTCCC
Organism: Nocardiopsis sp. NRRL B-16309; assembly: GCF_001279585.1. GTDB lineage: Bacteria > Actinomycetota > Actinomycetes > Streptosporangiales > Streptosporangiaceae > Nocardiopsis. The sequence continues at coordinate 22,655 of NZ_LGEC01000074.1, forward strand.
TGCTCCGGCCCGCGCCGGTGTGTCCGGCCCCCGCGTGCGGGGCGGGCGCCCGACCAGTATCCTGATGCGAACACCGATCCCCGGGACCGCCCGGGCAGAACCCGCCGAGGAACACACCGCAGTTGAGCACGCAGTTGCGTCCCACCGACGTCAAACGCCTGAACCGCCAGTGGCGCAGGCGCACCGAAGGGCGTCTGGCCCTTCTGGTGGAGTCCGTCACCCAGCCGTACAACCTGGGGTCGATCCTGCGTACCTGCGCGACCTTCGGCGTCGACCGGCTCTGGCTCACGGGCAACAGCGCCGACCCCGACGACCCCAAGGTCGGCAAGACCGCGCTGGGCACCGGCGCGAAGGTGGCGCACACGCGGACCGCCTCCACCGCCGACGCCCTGGCCGCGGCGCGCGGTGAGGGGTTCAAGGTCGTCGCGGTGGAACTGGCCTCCGGCGCGGTGCCGCTGCACGCCGCCCCGCTGGAGCCGGACGTGTGCCTGGCCGTGGGCGCCGAGGACCACGGCTGCTCCCCCGCCCTCTTGTCAGGCGCGGACGCGGTGACCTACATTCCGCAGATCGGCCGGGTCGGATCGCTGAACGTGGCCGTGGCCACCGCGATCGCCCTCGCCGAGGCCCGGCGGCGCGAGTGGGCGGCCTTCGGCGACGAGGCCGACGCGCCCGTGGGGAACTGAGCGGGAACTTTTCGCCCGCCTTTCAGCGTCTTTCTGACACATGGACCACTTCGGTCACAGCAACAACGCGCACCCGCGCAGAGAGAGGAACAGTGGACCCGTCCCGAAGTACCGACAGCATCCTGAACGGATGCTGTGACACAGACGACGAGCCCCCTTCTACGGAGGGTGCGCACCCTCGTAGAGGTCCGAGCCCGAAGCGGATCCAGGCGGTGCGTGCCCGATGATGAGCACCGTCCTCAGTATCGCCTTCGGCATCCTGGTGGTCCTCCTGATCACCGTGGCGACGGGATACTTCGTCGCCCAGGAGTTCGGCTACATGGCCGTGGACCGCTCGCGGCTGCGAGCGAGGGCCGCGGCGGGCGACGCCGGGGCCAAGCGGGCCCTGGGCATCACCAAGCGAACGTCCTTCATGCTCTCCGGCGCCCAGCTGGGCATCACCGTGACCGCCCTGCTGGTCGGCTACGTGGCCGAGCCCCTGATCGGTAACGGCGTCGGCGAGCTCCTCGGCGCCGTCGGTGTCCCCACGGGAACCGGCGTGGCCATCGGCATCATCCTGGCGCTCCTGTTCTCGACCATCGTGCAGATGGTCTTCGGTGAGCTCTTCCCCAAGAACCTGGCCATCGCCCGGCCCGAACCGGTGGCGCGCTGGCTGGCGCTGTCGACGGGGATCTACCTCAGGATCTTCGGCCCGCTGATCTGGCTCTTCGACCAGGCCGCGATCCTGCTGCTCAAAGCGGCGCGGATCGAGCCGGTGGAGGACGTCCAGCACGCGGCGACCGCGCGCGACCTGGAGAGCATCATCGCCGAGTCCCGGGCCAGCGGGGATCTTCCCCCCGAGCTGTCCACGCTGTTGGACCGCACCCTGGACTTCCACGAGCGCACCGCCGGGCACGCCATGATCCCGCGCCCGGAGGTGGCCACCGTCGAGGAGGGCGACCCGGTCAGCCGGGTCGTGGAGCTCATGGCCTCCGACCACTCGCGCTTCCCGGTCCTGGGCGCCGGTGTCGACGACATCGTCGGCGTCATCTGCCTGCGCGACGTCCTCGCGCTGGGGGACCGCGACCTGGCCGAGACCAAGGTCAGCGAGGTGGCCAGGCAGACCGTGATGCTTCCCGTGTCGCTGCCGCTGCCGGCCGCCCTGAACCAGCTGCGCGAGGCGGGCGAGGAGTTCGCGTGCGTGGTGGACGAGTACGGCGGTCTGGCCGGCGTCATCACGACCGAGGACCTGGCCGAGGAGCTGGTCGGCGAGATCGCCGACGAGCACAGCCCCGCGGAGGAGTCCCCCTCCTACCTGGAGGGTGAGGGCTCCTACCTGGTCCCGGGCGGACTGCACGTCGACGAGGTCGAGCGTCTGCTCGGCCACGACCTGCCCGGAGGGGACTACGAGACCCTGGGCGGTCTGGTCGTGCACGAGCTGCACCGGCTCCCCGAGGCCGGTGACACGGTCTCCATCGCCCTGCCCCGGCCGCCCAGCGCGCACGACGAGGACCCCGACATGCGGTTGACCATGGTCGTCAGCGCGGTACAGAGGCACATTCCGCACACCGTGGAGCTGCGGCTGCACGAGAGGTCGGACGAAGAGTCGCAGGAGGCGTCGGCATGAGTGACATGAATGTGTGGGTGGCACTCGCGCTGACCGTCGTGATCATCGCGCTGAGCGCCTTCTTCGTGGCGATCGAGTTCGCCCTGGTGGCGGCGCGCCGCTACCGGCTGGAGGAGGCCGCCGAGTCCAGCTTCTCGGCGCGGGCCGCGGTCAAGAGCGCCCGCGACCTGTCGCTGCTGCTGGCCGGGTCGCAGCTGGGGATCACCCTGTGCGCCCTGGCGCTGGGCGCGATCTCCAAGCCCGCCGTCCACCACCTGCTGGAGCCGCTGTTCGGCGGTCTGCCGCAGGCGGTCGGGTACGTGGTCTCGTTCGTCCTGTCGCTGATCGTGGTGACCTTCCTGCACCTGGTCGTCGGTGAGATGGCGCCCAAGTCGTGGGCGATCTCGCACCCGGAGAAGTCGGCGATCATGCTGGCCGTGCCGATGCGGGCGTTCATGTGGTTCACCCGTCCGCTGCTGCTGATGCTCAACGGCATGGCCAACTGGTGCCTGCACCGGCTGGGCGTCGAGGCGGTGGACGAGATGTCGGCCGGGCACGGCCCCGAGGACGTGCGCGAGCTGGTGGAGCACTCGGCCAAGGCCGGTGCGCTCGACCCCGAGCGCCGCGCCCAGCTGGCCACGGCGCTGGAGGTCAACTCCCGTCCGCTGAGCGAGATCGTCACACCGCGCGAGGAGATCGCGTCGGTGTCCCCGGACTCCGGGGTGGACGACATCAAGCGGGTGTCGCGGGAGTCCACGCACCTGCGCCTGGTGGTGATGGACGGTGACGAGCCGGTGGGTGTGCTGCACGTGCGCGAGGCGCTGACGAGTCCGGCGGGCACGACCGCCGCCGACCTGATGCGCCCTGTGCTCACGCTGTCCGCGGACACGCCGATGTACGCGGCGATGGGCATCATGCGCGAGAGCCGCAGCCACCTGGCGCTGGTGGAGGACGACGGTCTGATGGGCCTGGTCACGCTCCAGGACATCCTGGACCGGCTCCTGCTCCTGGAGGCCGCCGCCTAGACGGCGCGCCACCCGACATGACGAACGGCCGCCCGGGCGCAGTGCCCGGGCGGCCGTCGCGTTGTCGCGTCAGGCGGTGGTCACCGAGAGGTTGACCTCGATGTTGCCGCGGGTGGCGCGGGAGTAGGGGCACACCTGGTGGGCGGCCTCCACCAGCTCCTCGGCCTTGGCCTGGTCCTGGCCGGCGATGGTGACGGCCAGGTCGACGACCAGGGTGAGGCCGTCCTCGGCCTTGCCCAGGGAGACCTTGGAGTCGATCGTGGAGCCGTCGATCTTGACCTTGGCCTCGCGGGCGACCTTCTTCAGGGCGCCGTGGAAGCAGGCGGCGTAGCCGACGGCGAAGAGCTGCTCGGGGTTGGTGCCGGAGCCGTCGTCGCCACCCAGGCCCTTGGGCACGGAGAGGTCGACCGACAGGCGGCCGTCGTCGGTCTTACCGGATCCGGCGCGGCCCTCTCCGGTCACGGTGGCGTTGGCGGTGTACAGGATGTCGACGGACATGTGTTCCTTTCGTGCCCCGCGGACGGGGCCGTCGTGTGGTGCGGCTGGTCGGTCCTTCCGGCGGGCCGGACGCCTCAGCCGGTGTGTCGGCGCCCGGCCGACTCCACCGAGCGGGTGATCTCGTCCAGGGCCCGGCGGAGTTCCCCCGCCCGGCCCGGGGACAGGCCCGCGGTGCACAGGAGCCGCTCGGGGATGTCCTGGGCGCGGGCGCTGAGGGCGCGGCCGGCCCCGGTCGCGCTCACCCGGACGACGCGTTCGTCGTCGGAGTCGCGCTCACGGGTCAGGAGTCCCGCCTGCTCCATCCGGCGCAGCAGGGGCGAGAGCGTCCCCGAGTCCAGGTGCAGGGCGTGGCTGAGGTCCTTGACCGTGAGGCCGTCGCGCTCCCAGAGCGCGAGCATGACCAGGTACTGCGGGTAGGTCAGGCCCAGGTCGTGCAGCAGCTCCCGGTAGAGCCCGGTGAGGGCGCGCGAGGCCGCGTAGAGGGAGAAGCACAGCTGGTTGTCCAGTGCCAGGGGATCGCCCTCGTCGGTGTCGGCCACGGTGCCCCTCCCCGCGTCGTCGGTCGGACCCTCGAACACGCATGACGCTACCAGTATTGGTTGCTCACAACAAGATTGACCACAACATTTCTTGGCCGCCGGTCCCCGCGTCCGGGGGCGCGGGGACCGCAGGGGTTCAGAGGAAGCGCACGCCCTGGGCGAGGGGGAGCTCTCCGCCGTAGTTGACGGTGTTCGTCGCCCGGCGCATGTAGGCCTTCCACGAGTCCGATCCGGACTCGCGTCCGCCGCCGGTGTCCTTCTCGCCGCCGAAGGCGCCGCCGATCTCCGCACCGGACGTGCCGATGTTGACGTTGACGATCCCGCAGTCCGAGCCGGCCGCGGACAGGAACCGCTCGGCCTCCGACTGGTCCTGGGTGAAGATCGACGACGACAGCCCCTGGGGCACGCCGTTGTGCAGCTCCACCGCCTCCTCGAAGGTCCGGTAGGTCAGCACGTACAGGATCGGCGCGAAGGTCTCCTCCCGCACGATCTCGCTCTGCGCCGGCATCCGCACCACCGCGGGCTCCACGTAGTAGGCGTCCTCGGCCGCCTCCGCCAGGCGCCGGGCGCCGCCCACGAGCACCTCGCCGCCGTCGGCCTCGGCCCGCGAGAGCGCCTCGCGCATCCCGGCGTACCCGCGCTCGGAGACCAGCGGCCCCACCAGCGTCTCCTCGTCGAAGGGGTCGCCCACGCGGTCGCGCAGCTGCTTGTAGGCGTCCACGATCCTGTTCGTGACCTCCTCGGCCACGTCCTCGTGCACGATCAGGCGGCGCAGCGTCGTGCAGCGCTGGCCCGCCGTCCCCGCCGCGGAGAACACGCTGCCGCGCACGACCAGGTCCAGGTCGGCCGAGGGACCGACCACCGCCGCGTTGTTGCCGCCCAGTTCCAGCAGGCAGCGCCCCATGCGGGCGGCCACCCTCGGCGCCACGGTCCGGCCCATCGCCACCGAGCCGGTGGCCGACAGCAGGGCCACCCGCTCGTCCTCGACCAGCGCCTCGCCGACCTCGCGCCCGCCCAGGACGACGTGGTGGACGCCGGCCGGCGCGCCGACGTCGGCGGCGGCGCGGGTCAGGAGGCCGTGGCAGGCCAGCGCGGTGAGCGGAGTCGAGTCCGAGGGCTTCCACACCACGGTGTTGCCGCACACGAGCGCCACGCAGGTGTTCCAGGACCACACGGCGACGGGGAAGTTGAAGGCGGTGATGACACCGACCACGCCCAGCGGGTGCCAGGTCTCCATGAGCCGGTGCCCGGGGCGCTCGGAGGGCATCGTGCGCCCGTAGAGCTGCCGGGACAGACCCACGGCCAGGTCGCAGATGTCGATCATCTCCTGGACCTCGCCCAGGGCCTCGGAGTGGATCTTGCCGGCCTCCACGGTCACCAGGGCCGCCAGGTCCTCCTTGTGCTCGCGCAGCAGCTCGCCGAGCCGGTGGACGAGCCGGCCGCGCACGGGCGCGGGGGTGTCGCGCCAGGCGGTGGTGAAGGTGTCCCGGGCGGCGGTGACGGCTCTTTCGGCGGAGGCCGGGGTGTCGAACTCGACAGGGAAGAGGATCTGCCCGGTCAGGGGGGTGCGCGCCACGCCGGCCGCGCCGACGGGTTCGCGCAGGCGCTCGACCCCGCACCGGGCCAGAGCGGCACGCGCGCGCTCGGCGAGGTCCCGGGTGTCAGGGAGGGCAGCGGTGTCCATGGGTATCTCTCTCCGTTGAGAGGGCAGCGGTCACTACACACCCTGCCAAGTCCGCGGCCCCCGGTCCAGCCCCGGTGTCAGGTTCGGCGCCTCGCACCGCTCCCCCCGCAGCGGCGGACTTTCCGGAACGTTAGACTCGCCGGGGCCCGTTCCCGACACTAGAGTCTGCGACCCCGTGCACCACCATCCCACTCCCGAAGAGGAACGCGCCGGACTCCCCGAGCCGCGGCGGATCCTGGCCCGCTCCGGCTTCGGAGCGGCCGAGCCGCTGTTCGCCGCCGACCTGCGCGCGTGCCAGGACCTGCCCCAGGCGTGGGGAACGGTCTCCTCCCACGCCTCCCGCCTGTGGACCGAGGCCGCGCGCACCGGGCCCGGCGGGCCCGACGACCGCCCGCTGTACTGGGCCCGGCTGGTCCTGGCGGCGCGGCTGCGCGCCTGGCGGCCGGGTTTCGAGCTGTCCGACCGCGAGCGCGGGGAGCTGCTGCACCTGTGGGAGACGTCCTCGCGCGGCATCAGCGACCTCGACTTCCCACCGGGCGACAGGTGGATCCGGGTGGTCGTGACCGGGTTCGACCCCTTCCACCTGGACGAGGACCCCGGCTGCTCCAACCCCTCGGGCGCGGCGGCCCTGGACCTGAACGGCTGGACGTTCGCGGTGGGCGAGCGCACCGCGATCGTGCGCACGGCGGTGTTCCCGGTGCGCTGGGCCGACTTCGACGCGGGTCTGGTGGAGGAGGCCCTGGCGGGCCGGTACGCGCGGGCCGACGCGGTCATCACCCTGAGCCGGGGGCGCCCCGAGCGCTTCGACCTGGAGGTGTGGAACGGCTCCTGGCGCGGCGGGGGCACCGACAACCTGGGCCGGGCGCGGACGGGGCGCGTTCCCGCGCCGGGGCCCGACGCCCCGGAGTGGACCCGGTCCTCGCTGCCGGTGGAACGGATCGTGGAGCGGGCGCGGGGGCGCTTCCCCGCCGTGGCCAACACCGAGGTGACCGAGGTGCCCGCGGGCGGCGGCGACCCGGTCGTGCGGGCCCAGGGCCCCTCCCCCGGGTCGGCGGCCCGGCGCGGGGGCGGCGGCGACTACCTGTCCAACGAGATCGCCTACCGCAACACGCTGCTGAGCGAGCGGGCGGAGCGCGACGTGCCCGCCGGGCACGTCCACGTGCCCAGGACGCGCCGCCCGGAGGAACACGCCGACACCCTCGCCCAGATCAGGGCGATCGTGGCGGCGGCGGTCGGCTGAGGACCGGGCCGGACCACAACACGTTGACCAAATTGTCACATTTGACACACAAACCGTCGCGCTAAGTGATGTGACTTCGGCTCGGCTCCGATAGTGTCCCCCTCGTGGTTGACACCTCACTGCGACGAAAAATCTCTGTCTGCGCCGCCATGGGACTGCTCCTGGTGCCCGGCTGCCATGCCGCCGACGACGGCCTGCCCTTCGCCGAGGCGATCGGCACGCCCCTGGAGGAGGTCCCCGGTGTGGTGGCGGGCTCCGGATCGGTGACCGCCGACCACAGCGTGGTCGACTACCGGTATCCGCGCCTGGGCGGTTCCCATCCGCTGACGATGGAGATCCGCACCACCATGGCCGAACGGCAGACGGCGTTCCTGGAGGACCTGCCCGAACGCGGCACGCCCGAGCTCAGCCAGGACACCACCATCCTGGCCATGTCGGAGGAGGTCGTGGGCGCCCGCCTCACCTCCGTCACCCGAAGCGGCCTGCGCGAGACGCACACGGCCACCACGCTCTGGTACGCGGCCGAGGGCGAACGGGTCCTGCCCTGGACCGCCCTCTTCCGCGACGAGGCCGCCCTCGAACAGGCGCACCTGCACCTCGCGGACGTCCTGACCGAGGGCTACCACCTGCCCGTCGAGCAGCTGCCCGGCCTGATCGGCGAGGTCTTCGCCCGGGCCGGCGCCGAAGCCGACGCCGTGGCGGAGCCGGCCGAGGGCGGGGCGCTGGCGGACCCGGCGGCGACGCCCGTGCCCGACGCGGCACCGACGCCCGAGGAGCCGACCGTGCCCGGGGAGGGTGAGCCGCTGGACCTCGCCGACCCGGAGCAGGCCTGGACGGCCGCCGAGGAGTGGGCCGGCTCCCCGCTGGAGGACCTGGCCTTCAGCACCTCCGGCGGTCTGGTGGCGCGCATGGACCCCGACGACGTGCCGGGGGCGGGCGGCGGCGAGGTCCTGCTGCCCGTGGAGGCCGAGGACGCCGAGGAACTGCTCTCCGGCCTGGGCTTCCAGGCCCGCGACGCCGCCCTGGCCGGCAACGACGACGTGCCGCCCCTGGGCGAGGGGCTGACCGCCCAGGGCAGCGAGCTGAACTGCCAGCGGCTCAAGTGCGTGGCGCTGACCTTCGACGACGGCCCCGGTGAGCACACCGAGGAGCTGCTCGACATGCTGCAGGAGTACGACGCCACCGCGACCTTCTACGTGCTGGGGTCACTGGCGGAGGAGTTCCCCGAGGTGCTGGAGCGCACGGCCGCCGAGGGACACGAGATCGGCAACCACAGCTGGAAGCACGACGACCTGTCCGGGATGTCCGAGGCCGGGGTCGCCAAGGACCTCGAACGCACCAACCGCGCGGTGGAGGAGGTCATCGGATCGGAGCCGCTCACGCTGCGCCCGCCCTACGGGGCGCTGAACGGCACCGTCCGCCGGTCGGCCGACATGCCCATCATCCTGTGGGACGTGGACACCCTGGACTGGCAGAGCCGCGACACCGCGATGATCTCCGAGCACGCGCTCACCCACTCGGTGCCCGGCAGCGTGGTGCTCTTCCACGACATCCACCAGACGTCGGTCGACGCGATCCCCGCGGTCCTGGAGGGCCTGCACCGGCAGGGGTTCCACTTCGTCTCCGTCACCGACCTGTTCCACGGCGAGCTGGAGCCGGGCGACGTCTACACCGACGCCCAGCCGACGTAGGGACGCGCACGACGACCAAGATTTTTTACCCGTTCTCGGACGCCTCAAAAGCGCAGATCGTCACTTTTTACCTTCGAACGCCGTTTTCGTGACGAAACGCAGATACATTCGATGCGTGAACGCGACACTCTCATCCCAGCGCATCCTCGTCCGGTCCGCGGTCGCCGTCGTATCCGCGGTGAGCGCCTGCGCCGCTCTGGCCGCGCCCGCCGCCGCGGCGGTGCCGGACGTCCCCGGGCCGGCCGGGTACGCCACGTCAGCGGTGGTCGGCGGGCTCAGCGGAGGGCCGCTGGACTGCGCCCAGCTCAAGTGCGTGGCCCTGACCTTCGACGACGGCCCCGGTGAGCACACGGACGAGCTGCTGGACACCCTCGCCGGGTACGACGCCCAGGCTACCTTCTACGTCCTGGGCTCCAAGGTCGCGGGCAACACCGGCACCCTCCAGCGGATGGTGGAGGAGGGGCACGAGATCGGCAACCACTCCTGGGACCACGCCGACCTGGCCACGCTCTCGGCCGGCGCCGTCGAGAAGGACATGGAGCGCACCAACGAGGCCATCCGCGAGGCGACCGGGACCGAGCCCGTGACCATGCGCCCGCCCTACGGCTCGCTGGACGACACGGCGCGCTCGGCCATCGACCAGCCCATGGTCCTGTGGGACGTGGACACCCTGGACTGGCAGAGCCGCGACGCCGACGCGGTCACCGACGTGACCCTGGACGAGACCGCCCCGGGCAGCGTGGTGCTCTACCACGACATCCACGAGTCCACCGTCGAGGCGGTACCCGAGGTGCTCAAGGGCCTGCACCGGCAGGGGTACCACTTCGTCACGGTCGACGAGCTGTTCGCCGACACGATGAAGCCGGGCGACCTGTACACCGACGCCCGGCTCTAGGGCTCTGAGGCTCTGGGGCAGCGCCCGCCGCACACGCCCCGGCACCGGCGGGGCCGCCCGGGGCACGGCACACGCCCCGGCTCCGGGGTCAGAGCATCCTGCGCAGCAGGCGCTCCTTGAGGTCGGTGATCGGCGCGTAGGCCACCCGCATGGTGTCCAGGCGCAGCGACTTGTCGAGCACCGACTTGGTGTGCGAGAAGGTCTCGATCGAGGCGGCGGAGTGGTAGGCGCCCATCCCGCTCTCACCGACCCCGCCGAAGGGCAGGTCGGGGACGGCCAGGTGGGCGATGGGCAGGCCGAAGGCCAGCCCGCCCGAGGAGGTCTCGGTGGTCAGGCGCCGCTTGGTCTCCTCGGACTCGGTGAAGGCGTACAGGGCCAGCGGCTTGTCGCGCTCGTTGACGAACGCGATCGCCGCGTCCAGGTCGGGGACGCCGATCACGGGCAGGATCGGTCCGAAGACCTCCTCGGCCATCACGGGCGCGTCGGCCGGGACCCCGCCCAGGACCGTCGGGGCGATGTAGAGGTCGTCGCGGTCGTGTTCTCCTCCGGCCACGACCGTGCCCGAGTCCAGCAGGGCGGTGAGCCGGTCGAAGTGGCGCTCGTTGACGATGCGGCCGTAGTCGGCGCTGCGGGCCGGGTCCTGGCCGAACATCTCGGTGATGGCCGCGGCGAGTTCGCGTTCGAGCGCGGGGGCGCTGTCGCCGATGGCGAGCACGTAGTCGGGTGCCACGCAGGTCTGGCCGGCGTTGGTGAACTTGCCCCAGGCCAGGCGGCGGGCGGTGGTCGCCGGGTCGGCTCCCGGCTCGACGATGGCGGGGCTCTTGCCGCCCAGTTCCAGGGTGACCGGGGTCAGGTGCTTGACCGCGGCGGCCATGACGATGCGGGCCACGGCGCCGTTGCCGGTGTAGAAGATGTGGTCGAAGCGCTGCTCCAGCAGGGTGGTGCTCTCGGGCACGCCGCCCTCCACCACGGCGACCGCCTCGGTGTCGAGGTAGCGCGGGACCAGGTCGGCCAGGGCGGCCGAGGTGGCCGGGGCGAGCTCGCTGGGCTTGACCAGGGCGGCGTTTCCGGCCGCGAGGGCGCCGACCAGCGGGGCCAGGGCCAGGTTCACCGGGTAGTTCCACGGGGCGATGATCAGCACGGTGCCCAGCGGCTCGCGCACGCGGCGGGCCCTGGCGGGGGCCAGGGCCATGGGCACCGACACCCGCTGGGGGCGCAGCCACGACGCCAGGTGCCTGAGGGTGTGGTCGATCTCGTTGACCACGAACCCGATCTCGGTGGTGTGCGACTCCACCGGGCTCTTTCCGAGGTCGGCCCTGAGCGCCCGCTCCAGGGTGGCGCGCTCCTCGGTGAGCAGTCGGCGCAGGGCGCGCAGCTGGGCGCGCCGCCAGGCCAGGGGCTTGGTGCGGCCGTCGGCGAACGCGGAGCGCAGCCGGGCGACGGTCGCGACGATGTCGGCGGTCGTGACGATGTCGGCGGTCAGGGGTGCACTGGTGGCCTCGGTGTTCGACATGGGCTGATACTAAACGAAAGCTTTTCGTTTCGATAGGGACGCTCGCGTAGGATTCCGGTCATGACCACCGACCATCTGCCCGAGGCGTCCGCCGCCCCCGCCCGGGGACGGCCGCGGGACGCCGCACGGGACCGCGCGCTGATGGACGCCACCCTCGCCGAACTCCAGGCGCACGGCTACAGCGGCCTGACGACGGCCGCCGTCGCCAAACGCGCCGGGGTCTCGACCGCCACCCTCTACCGCCGCTGGCGCTCCAAGGAGCACCTGGTCGTGGGGGCCGCCCAGGCCTGGGCCGAGGACCTGGGGCCCGACGTCGACCACGGCGGTCTGCGGGCGGATCTGGCGGCCCTGCTGCACGACAAGGCCGACGCGCTGGACGGCCCCTCGGGCCGCCTCCTGCGGGCCGTCCTGGGTGAGGCCGCGCACAACCGGGCGCTGGCCGACGTGCTCTTCGACGCCTTCGTCCTGCCGCTGCAGAACCGGGTCTCGGCCCTGCTGGTCCGCGCCGCCGCCCGCGGCGAGATCGAGCCGGTGGCCGATCCCCTGGTCGTCGGCGAGATGGTCATCGGTCCGATGGTCAGCCACACCTTCCTCATCCCGCACACGCCCGGCGCGAGTCCGGGCGCGGACATGGCCGAGCGCCTGCTCCCCTACCTCCTGCGCGCCCTGGGCGCTCGCGACCGCTGACCCGGTACCGGACCGGGGGCGGCCGGCACGGCGGGACACCGGATCAGGGAAACGACCTGTCCCTGGCCAGGGCCCCTCTGCCCCCGTTGTGGGCGGTCCCGGCGCGCTGTACGTTCGCCTGGCCCCACCAGTGAGCGGGCGCGGACCCCCTGCGCGCCCGAGGAAAGGTGATCGCCGTGGCACCACGCCCACGCCGGCTCGGGGCGGCCGCCGCCCTCGGGCTCGGCCTCCTCCTGTGCACGTCGACGGTCTCGGCCGCTCCGGCCCCCGCCGACCTCCTGCCCGTCCCCCTGCCCGACGTCGAGGGCCCGCTGCCGAGCGCCGTGCCCGGCGACCCGGCCGCCGACGACATCGGGGACACCGCCCCGTTCTTCGCGACCGACGCCGACCTGGAGGCCCACGGCTACGTCGAGGAGGAGTTCCTGGTCTCGGGCACCGCCCGTCAGTACTCCGACGGCGCCGCGGACTCCGAGCACCCCTACCGGACGCGGGTGGTCGTGCGCCGGCCCGCCCAGGAGCGCGACTCGAACGGGACCGCGCTGGTCGAGTGGCAGAACGTGACCGCGGGCTACGACATCGACGCCCTGTGGGCGCCCAGCTCCGACCACATCATGCGCTCGGGCTACACGTGGGTGGGGGTCTCGGCCCAGAACGTGGGCGTGTCCCACCTGGCCGGGTGGAGCCCGGCCCGCTACGGCGACCTGGACGTGACCGACGGCGGGACGGTCGGCGACGACCAGCTGTCCTACGACGTGTTCGCCCAGGCCGCCCAGGCCCTGCGGGTCCCCGGCGGCGGGCCCCTGGCCGGCGGCCTGGAGTACGACGGGGTCCTGGCGATCGGGGCGTCGCAGTCGGCCGCCAGGATGACGGTCTACCACGAACAGGTCCTGCCCCACACCGAACCGGTCTTCGACGGGTACGGCTTCATGGTGGGCCCGGCGCCCTCGGGCGAGCGCCCCGAGCCGGTCTTCCAGGTGCTCTCGGAGACCGACGTCGCCGGATCCGTGCCGCGGGAGGACACCGACACCCTGCGGGTGTGGGAGGTGGCGGGCGCGGCCCACTCGGGCTGGGCCGGGCGCGCGGCGCGGGCGGACCTGGAGGAGCGCGACCTGGGCGGGCAGACCGAGTTCGAGTGCGCCGACCCGCCGTTCAGCCGGGTTCCGTTGCAGCATCCGCTCAACGCCTCCTACGACCACCTCCGGGACTGGGCCGCCCACGGGACCCCGCCGCCCGGGGCCGATCCGATCGAGCGGACCGCCTCGGGCGAGATCCTGCGCGACGAGGACGGGCACGCGCTGGGCGGCATCCGGCTGTCCCAGCTGACGGCGCCCACCGCTCTCAACACGGGCACCAACCGCGCGGCCGACCCGGACAGCGCGTTCTGCTACCTCTTCGGCACGCACCTGCCCTACGGCGAGGAGGAGCTGTCCGAGCGCTATCCGACGCGCGGCTCCTACGTGTCCGCGGTCGTGCGCTCGGACGTGCACAACGTGCGCTCGGGCTACCTCACCCGCGCCGACGCCCGGGAGAACCGGCACACGGCCGTCCGCTCGGGCATCGGCGGCCGGCACTAGCCGGCGGCGCCCGCGACGTCTAGGGGACGATGACGGGCGTCCAGTACGGGTGCTCCATGGAGTGGCGCTGGTCGTCGGGGAGTCCGTGGCCGTCCGGGTCCGGCTCCCCGGTGACGAGCCAGTCACCGAAGCCCACCCGGGCGACGGGGTCCCACTCGATGACGTGGCCGTGGACCTCCGTCCGTTCCAGCTCCAGTCCCTGGCCGTCCTCGACGCGCTCCTCGGCGAGGACGTACACCTCGACGGTGGAGGCGCCGGCGGTGCGCCACATCACACCGATCGGCGTGATGCGGTGGGACGAATCGGGGGAGGGATACCTTTCCGGGTCGAAATCCGCGCCGACCGAACGCGCCGCCTCGGAGATATCCACCGCGCGCTCGGACAGGAATTCCGTGCCCACCGATTCGGGGTCCGACTCCTGGTCATCGGCGTGGTAGACGGTGAGGGCTCCGCCCAGTTCACCGGTGTCGTTGGTGGAGATCGCGCGCAGGTAGGCCAGGACCATCGACACGCCGCCCTCGGCCTCACGGGAGAACTCGACCGGGTAGCTGTCCTGCATCCTGCCTCCGCCCTCCCGTGGTTCGAAGGCGGCCAGATCGACGTTGTCGGGCGGGGGCGGGCCGTCGGGATCGCCTGTCCCGTCGGGGCCCTCGGAGCCGGAGGGGTCGGTGGCGTCGCCGCCCCCGTCGGCCGGAGCGGTGAGCACGGTGCGGCCGTCGCCGGATCCGGCCGAGCAGCCGGACACCAGGACCAGACTGACCAGGACCGGGCCGAGCACGGGTGCCAGGGCGCGGCCCGCACCTGCTGTTCCTCTGGCCCCGATCCGTCGTGCCACGGGTGGAGTGAACGAAATTCCGGCGATCTCTCCGGTCGGCTCGAACGGCATGGGTCTCATTTTCGGCATCGTCGGCTGAATTCTCTTCCGATTTATATGGAGGGCACCGGATTTATATCATCCGTGCCCAGCCGACGACATTTCCGGGAGGTTAATCGTGGCTCTGCCGCACACGGCGGAGCCCCGGACCTGCGGTGGCGGGTCCGGGGCTCGGTGCGGCCGGTGCGGAGCGGCGTCCCTACCGTGCGGGCAGGACGCGGCCGGCGACCTCGCCGAAGTCCACCCGCGTCCCGCCGGGTCCCGGCGCGGTGGCGGTGATGGTGACCTCGTCGCCGTCCTCCAGGAACGTGCGCTCCGTACCGTCGGGCAGGCGCAGCGGTTCCCGGCCGGCCCAGGTCAGCTCCAGGAGGCAGCCGCGCTGGCCCGGTTCGGGGCCGCTGACCGTGCCGGAGGCGTAGACGTCCCCGGTGCGCAGGGAGGCGCCGTTGACGGTCATGTGCGCGAGCTGCTGGGCGGCGGTCCAGTACATCAGCTCGAAGGGCGGCCGGGACACGACGTGCCCGTTCAGACGCACCTCCAGGCGCAGGTCCAGGCCCCACGGCCGCGAGCCCCGGAGGTAGGGCAGCGGCTCGGGGTCCTGGGCCGGCTGCTCCACCCGGGCGGCCGACAGGGCGGCCAGCGGCACGATCCACGGCGAGACCGAGGTGGCGAACGACTTGCCGAGGAAGGGGCCGAGCGGCACGTACTCCCAGGCCTGGAGGTCGCGCGAGGACCAGTCGTTGAGCAGGAAGACCCCGAACACGTGGTCGGCGAAGTCGTCGACGGCCACGCGCCCGCCCATGGGGCTGGGCGCGCCCACGACGAACCCGACCTCGGCCTCGATGTCCAGGCGGGCCGAGGGGCCGAACACGGGGGCCGGTTCGGTCGGCGGCTTGCGCTGGCCGGTGGGCCGCACGATGTCGGTCCCCGAGACCACGATGGTGCCCGAGCGGCCGTGGTAGCCGATCGGCAGGTGCCGCCAGTTCGGGGTGAGGGGCTCCTGCTCGGGCCGGAAGATGCGGCCGACGTTGCTCGCGTGGTGTTCGGAGGCGTAGAAGTCCACGTAGTCGGCGACGGTGAACGGCAGGTGCAGCGAGACCGAGTCGCGCTCCACCAGGTGCGGGCGCACGGCCGCCTCGTGGACCGGGTCGGTGAGCCAGGTGGTCAGGGCCTCGCGGACCTGGTCCCACACCGGTCGCCCGGCCGCCATGAGCGCGTCGAGCGAGGGGCCCGCGACGGTGTCGGTGAAGGGGGCGCCCACGGCGCGGGCCGCCGCGCCCAGGTCCAGGACGTGGGCGCCCACGGCCACGCCGGTGCGCGGCGCGGGGTCGGCGGCGGTGCTGAACACCCCGTAGGGCAGGGTGGCGAGTCCGAAGGGCGCGTCCGGGTCGAGGTCGAGCCAGCTGTCGGGCATGGGGGTCGCTTCCTGGTCGGTGTCGGGTGGTCAGTGGGTGCGGGCCGCGGGCAGCGCGCCGAGGACCACGAGGTCCTCCAGCGGCTCGGTGACGCTGCAGGTGCCGAAGGAGCGGAAGGCGTGCCGGACGGACGCGGCCTCCTCGCGGGTGAGCGCGCCGATCCGTGCGGCCACCGCCGGCCCGTCGCGCTCGGCCAGCACGCCGGCGGCCTCCTCGGGGTCGGCGCCCGCCACCAGGGCGTGGGTGGCCAGCAGCACGTTGAGGAAGCCGTGCTGTTCGAACCCCTCCGCGGTGGTGTGGCGGACGGCGCGGTGCAGCCCGGCCGTGCACTTGAACGGCACGCCCGCCGCGACGGCCGCGTGCAGCAGCCGGGCGAGCTCCGCCTCGTCGGGGTGGGCCTCGGGGACCAGGCCTCCGGTGCGGTACTTGGCCCGGTGGCCGGTGGCGGCCAGGGCCGCCAGGTCGGCGTTGACGTCGCCCACGCGTGAGAGCTCGACGTAGCCCTCGGCGCCCTCGGGCAGGTGCCGGTCGAGTTGCTCGGCCGCGTCGCCGGCCCGGCCCGGTTCGGCGGCGACCTCCACGGCGGCCAGGCGCAGCCCGGGGTCGGCCCGGACGGCGGCCACCGCGGATTCGACCGCGTCGGGCCCGCCGGGCACGGTGACGACGACGGCCAGCGGATCGTGCCGTGCGTCCTCCCTGCTCAGGAAGGTGCGCAGCTCGGCCGTGCGGGCGTCGGAGACCACGAACGGCCCCACGTAGAGGGCGCGGCGCCCGGCCAGGTGGGCGCGGTGGGCGGGCACGGCCTCGCCCATGGGCGCGTTCCCGGGCGGGAAGAGCGCGGCGTCGTCGAACAGGTGGGCGTACAGGGCGTCGCTCATGGGGTCGCCTCCCCCCGTGCGCGGGCGCTCACCGGCGTCCTCCGGCCCAGGTCCACGCGTAGCCGCCGTCGTCGCAGGCCCGGCCGCCCTCGCCCAGGTCGAGCGGGCGGAAGGTGTCCACCATGACGGCCAGTTCGTCGAAGTAGTGGACGCCGACGCTGCGCTCGTAGGCGCCGGGCTGGGGGCCGTGGGAGTGTCCGCCGGGGTGCAGGGAGATCGATCCCTGGCCGATCCCCGAGCCCTTGCGTGCCTCGTAGTCGCCGCCGCAGTAGAACATGACCTCGTCGGAGTCGACGTTGGAGTGGTAGTAGGGCACGGGGATGGACTCGGGGTGGTAGTCCACCTTGCGGGGCACGAAGTTGCAGATCACGAAGTTGTGCCCCTCGAAGACCTGGTGGACGGGCGGCGGCTGGTGGACGCGGCCGGTGATGGGCTGGAAGTCGGCGACGTTGAACGCGTAGGGGTAGAGGCACCCGTCCCAGCCCACGACGTCGAAGGGGTGGGTGGGGTAGGTGTAGCGGGTGCCGGAGATCCCGCCGGGCCCGTCGCCGCGGTGCTTGATGAGGACGTCGACCATCTCGTCCTCGGCCAGCAGCGGCTCGGTGGGTCCGCGCAGGTCGCGTTCGCAGTAGGGCGCGTGCTCCAGGAACTGCCCGTAGCGGGACAGGTAGCGCTTGGGCGGCGCGATGTGGCTGTTGGCCTCGATGGCGTAGGCCCGCAGCGGCCCGTCGCCGGTGGGCACCCAGCGGTGGGTGGTGGCGCGGGGCAGGATCACGTAGTCGCCGCCGCCGACCTCCAGGGCGCCGAACACGGTCTCCACGCGGGCCGCGCCGGACTCCACGTACACGCACTCGTCGCCGATGCCGTTGCGGTACAGCGGCGAGGGCGCCCCTGCGACCACGTAGGAGATGCGCACGTCGTCGTTGCCCAGGACGAGGCGGCGCGACTCCACGACGTCGGCGGCCTTCCAGTCCTGGTCGGAGAACAGTTCGTGCAGGCGCAGGTGGCGGGGGACCATCGGCGCGTTGGGCGTGCGGGTCAGGTCCGGCACCGGCCATGGCGCGGCGTCGGCGATGGCCGAGGGGATGGCGCGGTGGTAGAGCAGCGAGGAGTCGCTGGAGAAGCCCTCCTCCCCCATCAGTTCCTCGTAGTACAGCCCGCCCTCGGGGTTGCGGTGCTGGGTGTGGCGGGTGTGGCGGGTGCGGGGCACCTCGCCGACGTGGCGGTAGTGGGCCATGGCGGTGATCTCCTTACCGTGGGCTGGGTGCGTGCGTGGCGGGAGCGGCCCCCGGGCCCGGGGGCGTGCCGTCGGTGCGTGCGGAGCCGTGGGCGCCGTCAGTGCTTGCGGCGCCTTCGGTGCCGTCAGTGCGCGCGGTGCCGTCCGCGGCTTCGTCCCGGTCGGCGCTCCCGGCCGCCGGGCGGACCGCGGCGCCCAGGGCCGTGCGCACGGCCCGGCGCAGGGCCTCGGTGTCGGTCCCGGCCAGGACGGCGGCGACGTGGGCGTCGGGGCGCACGAGCCAGACCTGGCCGGGCTCGGGGGCCAGGGCGGCGGCCAGGGCGCCGGTGGTGTCGATGTCGTCCAGGTACAGGGCGGTGACGGGGGCGTGGGTGGCGTCCTGGGCGGCGCCGCGCACGCGGGCGAGGAAGCCCGCCCGGTCGGCGGCGGGTACCGCGCCCACGAGCAGGGTCAGCCCCTCCCGCAGCAGGGCGCGGATCCGTGTGGGCCCGGGGCCGCCCGGGAGCGTGACGGGGGCGTCGGGCAGCATGACGCCGGGGCAGGGGGCCGGGGCCCGCCCCCGGGGCGGCCGGCCGCCGAAGGGCCGCTCGGGGCACGGGGTGGTCAGGGCGGAGTCGGTGTACCAGAAGGGTTCGGCCAGACGCCCCGAGTCGACCTGGGCGTGGACGCCGTCGTCGGTCAGGGCCCGGTCCAGGACGCTGACGCGCCGCTCGCGCTCGGCCTCGTCATGGGGCACGAGGAAGCGCATGGTGGCGCTGGTGACGTCGGCGTTCTCCAGCGCGGCGGCGTGGCGCTCGGTCTCGTAGGTCTCCAGGAGTTCCGGCGGGGCCCATCCGGCGCGCACGTAGGCGAGCTTCCAGGCGGCGTTCTCCGCGTCCTGCACACCGGAGTTGAGGCCGCGCGCCCCGAAGGGCGCCACCAGGTGGGCGTTGTCGCCCGCCAGGAGGACGCGCCCCGCACGCATGCGGTCGGTGGTGCGGGTGTGGAAGCGGTACACCGAGTGCCACACGATCTCGTAGGGCGTGTCCCCGATGATCTGGCGGATGCGGGCGTCCAGTCGGCCGCTGGAGCGCTCGGTGTCCAGGTCGAAGTCCGGGGGGACCTGCCAGTCGATCCGGAAGACGGAGCCGGGGCAGGGGTGGATGAGCACCTGGCGGCCGGGGTTCCACTCCGGGTCGAAGTAGAAGCGGCGCTCGCGCTCCCAGCCGGGCAGTTCCGCGCGGATGTCGCAGATGAGGAAGCGGTCGTCGAAGGAGGTGCCCTCGAAAGACGCGCCGATCGCCTCGCGCACGACCCCGCCGTGGGCGCCGAGGCAGGACAGGGCGTGGGTCCCGCGCAGGTCCACGGGCCCCTCGGGTGTGTCGCAGGTGACGGTGACGCCCTCGTCGTCCTGGGTCAGGCCGCTGACGCGGTGGTCCCACCGCACCCGGACGCCCGCCCGGTCCAGGAGTTCGTCGAGCACCTGTTCGGTGCGGGACTGGGAGATGTTGACGAAGGGCGGCAGGGGTGAGGCGCCCGGGTCCGGCAGGCGGACGCTGAACAGCTCCTGGCCGCGGTAGAAGGTGCGGGCGGTGTCCCAGGTCAGGCCTTCGCGGACGATGGTGCCGCCGCCCAGCCAGTCCCAGACGTCCAGGACGTCGCGCTGCTGGCAGATGGCCTTGGACCCGACGGCGTCGCGTGCCGGGCGGCCGTCCACGACCAGGACGGGGACGCCGCGCCGGGCCAGCAGCAGGGCCGCGGTCTGGCCCACGGGGCCGGCGCCGAGCACCAGGACCGGGTCGGCGGCGGGTTCGGACGGACTGCGGGGAGCTGGGGGGCGCATGGTGGCTCCGTTCTGGGATCGGTGGCGGGCGGTGGTCGGTGGTCGTCCGGCGCGGGGGCGGCCGGACCGACCCGGGTCAGTCCTGGAGCCGGTCCCAGACCTCGCGGTCGCGCTCGGCGGTCCAGATCACGGGGCGCTCGATGCCGGAGAACTCGTCCCACAGGCGCGAGACGTCGAAGGGCAGGCAGTGCTCGAAGATGGGCCAGTGCCCGTAGGTGCCCTCCAGCGCGCCGTGGGCGGCGGTGAAGGCCTCCTTGAGGGTGCCGCCGCGCTCGTGGACGGCGCCGACCTCGCGGATCATGGTGGTGAGGAAGCCGCGGGTCTGGGCGATGGCGGCGTCGACCTGGTCGCGGCCCCGGGTGACGGCGCCGCGCCCGCCGACGAGCATCTCCGCCTCCAGCGCGGCGACGGCGTCCAGGGTGGGGCCGGCCCAGTCGTGGTGGAAGGCGTCGCCGGTGTAGAGCGCGGCCTCGGCCTCGACGAGGTCCCCGGCGAAGAGGATGCGGTGCTTGGGCAGCCAGGCGACGATGTCGCCCTCGGTGTGGCCGCGCCCGAAGTACTCCAGGACCAGTTCACCGCGGTCGCCGCCCAGGTCGATGGTGGTGCGGTCGGCGAAGGTCTGGGTGGGCCAGGTCAGGCCGGGGACGGAGTCGGGGTCCTTGGCCAGGCGCGGCATGCGGCCGAACTCGCTGGCCCAGTCCTCCTTGCCGCGTTCGCGGATGAGTTCGTGCGTCTTCTCGTGGGTGAGGATGATCTCGGCGTCGAAGGCGCTGGCGCCCAGGACGCGGACCGCGTGGTAGTGGGACAGGACCAGGTAGCGCACGGGTTTGTCGGTGTGCTCGCGCAGCAGGGCGAGCCAGTCCCGGGCGGCGGCGGGGGTGGCCAGGGCCTCGAAGGCGACGACGAAGTCCTCGCCCTCGATCGCGCCCACGTTGGGGTCGCCCTCGGCGGTGAGCGCGTAGACACCGTCGGCCAGGATCTCCAGGGTCTGCTGCTTGGCCTCGGTGTCGGCGGAGGAGGCGAACGGCTTGGCTGCCATGGTCGAAGGCCCTTCACTCGCGCGGGCGGCGGTCACCGCCCTTATGATCAAACATTTGATTAGTTGGACCATAACGTGTCCCGCACCACACCCCCAAGAGGGGAAGAAGAGGTGATGTGGTGATACACGTCACAGCCACAGACTACTGTCCGTCCCCGCGGGTGTCCCCGAGGCGCCACCGCGCGCCGGTGGCGCCCGCACCCGACCGGTCCCGGATGTCGATGTGTCCGCGCGCTCCGCGGACTCCCCTGCGACGCGGCGTCCGCGGAGGACGCCCTAGTCTGGGTCCGTGACCCACAACACCGCTCCCCCCAGCGATCTCACCTTCTGGTCATTCGTGGACTACGCGGTGCAGAAGGCCGAGCAGGAACTACCCTCCGTCAACGCCGACGCCATGCGCCTGGTCCTCACCCTCAACCGGGCGACGAGCATGGTGATCTACGACCTGGAGTCGAGCGTCCACCGGCCGCGGGGCCTGACCTGGCCCGGGTTCCGGGTGATCTTCGCGCTGTGGCTGGCGGGCCCCATGGAGGCCAAGACCACCGCCGAGATCTCGGGGATGAGCCGCGCCGCGCTGTCCGCACTGCTCAACACGCTGGAACGGGACGGGCTCATCCTGCGCGAACGCGCCACCCACGACCGCCGCGCCCTCCAGCTCAGCCTCACCGAGGACGGCTACCGGGCGATCCTGGGCGGCTTCCGCGCGCACAACCGGCGCGAGAGCGCCTGGGCCGAGGCCCTGGAACCCGCCGAGCGCCAGGAGCTCGTCCGCCTCCTCAACAAGCTCATGGCCGGCTCCACCGAGGCCAAGGCCAAGTTCCGCAGCTGAGGAGGTCCGGCCCGCGGCCGGAATTGGCCCTTGAGCCCGCCGCGGCCGGCTGTGAGCATCGGGGCATGGACGACTCCCAGCGCGCGCGGCTGCACGCCGCCCAGCAGCAGTTCGCCCCTCAGACCACCTACCTCAACACGGCCACCCACGGACTGGCGCCCCTGCGGGCGACCCGGGCTCTGGAGGAGCACGTGCGCGAGGTGGCGTCGGGGCGCTTCTCAGCCGACTCCGCCGACCCGGCCATCGCGGCGGTCCGCGCCGCCTACGGGCGGATCACCGGGGTGCCCGCCGAGCGGATCGCCATCGGAACCCACGTCGCCCAGTTCGCGGGGACCGTCGCCGCCTCCGTTCCCGCGGGCGCCGAGGTGCTCGCGCCCGCGCACGAGTTCGCCTCGGTGGTCTTCCCCTTCATGGCCAGGGAGGGCGTCACCGTCCGCGAGGTGCCCCTGGACCGGCTGCCCGACGAGGTCGGTCCGGACACCGCCCTGGTGGCCGTCTCGGCCGTGCAGTCCGCGGACGGGGCGATCGCTCCCCTGGAGGACCTGATCTCCGCCTGCCGCGCCCACGGTGCCCGGCTGATGGTGGACACCACCCAGTCCGCCGGATGGCTGCCGGTCCCCGCCGAGCGGATCGACTACACCGTGTGCAGCGCCTACAAGTGGCTGCTCGGGCCGCGCGGCGCCGCGTTCCTGACGGGTACGGCCGAGGCGCTGGCGGAACTGGCGCCGCTCGCGCCGAACTGGTTCGCGGGCGCGGAGCCGTGGGACTCCCTCTACGGCGGGCCGCTGCGGCTGTCCGAGGACGCGCGCCGCCTGGACCTGGCGCCGGTGTGGGCGGCGTGGATCGGTCTGGCCCCGGCCCTGGAGCTCATCGAGGAGGTCGGAGTGCAGACGATCCGCGCCCACAACGCCGCACTCGGCGACCGGCTGCGCGCCGCGCGGGACCTGGAGCCCACGGGATCGGCGATCGTCTCGCTCCCGGCCCCCGAGGGGGCCGCCGAGCGCGTGGCGGAGGCGGGGGTGGCCGTGGCCGTGCGCAACGGGCGGCTGCGC
This sequence comes from Nocardiopsis sp. NRRL B-16309, assembly GCF_001279585.1. GTDB lineage: Bacteria > Actinomycetota > Actinomycetes > Streptosporangiales > Streptosporangiaceae > Nocardiopsis. The sequence goes on from NZ_LGEC01000074.1 coordinate 45,415, forward strand.
GCCTCGTTCCACCTGTACAACGACGAGTCCGACCTGGACCGCCTGGTCAAGGCCCTGGGCTAGGGCGTGTTCCGTCCCGCCCCGCACGTCCGGTCGGGCGTGCGGGGCGGCGGCGCTGGTCCGCGGGTGGGGTGTGTGGGAGTGCGGTCTAGAAGATGACGGCGCACAGCGGCGCGTGCGGGACGCGCAGCGCCGCGTCGAACCGCTCGGCCGCGCCCGGGGTGTGCTCGGTGATCACGCCCGCGGCCAGCTGCGCCGCCAGCGTGTTCTGGCCCAGGTAGGCCGCGCCGAGGTGGGACACGTCCATCGACAGGTCCGGGCCGCTCTCGGTGGCCTCGGCCCGGGCGGCGTCGCGGTCGGCCTTGAGCCTCCAGCGCCCGGCGTTCCAGGGCGCGTGGCGGTCGGTGAGCTCCACGACCGTCTCCACCGGAGCGGCGTAGCCGCGCTCGGACAGGGCCGCGCGCACGTCGACCAGGCGTATCCACAGCGCGGTGCCCGGGACGGCGCCGATCCGCTGCCGGTCGGCCGCCAGCGCCCACAGCGGATCGTCCACTGCGGCGGAGCCGAAGACGACCTTGGCGACCAGGTCCCGGGAGAGGACGTGCTCGTACAGCGCCACGCGGGCGGCGGGGGTGGTGGAGACCATCTCCTGGACGCGCAGTTCGCTCCGCGGGCCCGTGTGTCCCCAGTCGGCCCGGACCCGGTAGAGGGCGTAGCCCTGGGGGCCGCCGGGTCCGTCCACCAGGGCCGCGCGCAGGGGGCCGTGGTCGCCCCGCTCGTCGCGCTCGTCGCGCAGCACGCGGTCCCACCAGGCCTCCGAGCGCTGGAAGCGCCCGATCCGGGTGGCGGCCTCCTGGCGGAAGAGCGCCTCCAGCTCATCCCGCACCCGGCCGGGGTCGGTCAGGCGCACGGTCAGCTCCGGGTCGCGGGGCGCGTCGGCGCGCAGCGCGGCGTGGGGGGAGGCGATGGACAGCTCCGCCTCCATGGAGGCGGCCCCGTACCCGAACCGCCCGTAGATGCCGCCCTCGCTGGCCCAGAGCGCCGCGACGCTCTCACCGGCCCCGCGCAGGTCGGCGAGCTGGCGGCGCATGAGCGCGCTCAGGACGCCGCGCCGCCGGTACGTGGGCCACACACCCACGCCGGTCACGCCCGCGACCTGGCGCGGGCCGCCCGGCATCGCCATCTCGAAGTCGAAGGAGTTGACGGCGCCGACCACCTCGTCGCCGTCCACGGCCACCAGGATCCGGTCGAGGCCGGATTCGCCGATGATCGGCCGGAGCCGCTCCACACGGCTCTCCACGTCCACCGGGGACAGCAGCGCCTCCCCCACCACCCTGGCCACCTCGGGGAACTCGTCGCCACCGATGCCGCGCACGGTCCAGTCGTCGGGGCGCCTACCGGACGGACCGGTTACGGAACTGTTCGTCATGCACGCATGCCTACCAGGCGCGCCGCGGCTCCGGCCACAGGTTTTCCCGCGTGCGAGTAACGGCGTGTCGAGACGGGCAAGCCTTCCTTGTGACGCACTCGACCACCACCCGCCCCGACCGCAGCGACCGCCACCCCGTCGGTGGCCGACCCAGACTCGTGGTGGGGGTGGACGCGGGCGGCACGAGCGCGCGCGCCCTGGTCACGACGCTCACGGGCCGACGGCTCGGTGAGTCGTGGGCCGGCGGGGCCAACCCCAACGCCCACGGGGCCCAGCACGCGGCCGCCCAGCTCGCCGAGGCGGTCGAGGGCGCCCTGGACCAGGCGGGGCCGCGGTCGCGCGGCGCGGTCGCCACCGTCGTCGTGGGGCTGGCCGGGGTGTCGGCGCTGCGCGACTCCGATGTGCGCGCGGCCATGGAGGGCGCGCTGGCCGAGGCGGGCCTGGCGTCCGTGGACAGCGTGTTCACCGGTGACGACGAGATCGCCTTCGCGGCGGGGACCGCGGTGCCGGACGGAACCGTGCTCATCGCGGGCACGGGGGCCATCGCCACCAGGATCGTGGCCCGGCGGCGCGACCGGTCGGCCGACGGGATGGGCTGGCTCATCGGGGACGACGGGTCGGCGTTCTGGATCGGGCACCAGGCCGCCAAGGAGACCGCCCGACAGCTCTCGCGCGGCGGGGAGCTGAGCCCGCTGGCGCGCTCGGTGGCCAAGGAGGTGATCCCGGGCCAGCGGCCGGTCGACGGACACGACCACCTGCCCGAGGAGCACGCCCGCAACTTCGCGCGCACCCTGACCGCCGCTCCCCCGGTCCGGCTGGCCGCGTTCGCGCCGATGGTCAGCCGGGCCCACGAGCAGGGGGACCCGGCGGCCGAGGTGATCATCAACGCCGCTGCGGGCCATCTGGCCCACTCGGTGCACCAGGTACGCACCCCGGGCGAGTGCCGGCCCATCGTCCTGGCCGGGGGCGTCCTGCTGCACTCCGGCCCCGTCCGCGAGGCGCTCACCCGCAAGCTGGCCCTCGGGGCCGTCGGATCGCGGATCGTCCTGGCCGGTTCCACCGCCGGGGGCGCGGCCTGGCTGGCCGCGCTGCGGGCGGGCGCCGAGGAGTCCGACCACCGGCTGCACGAGGCGTTCACGCTCGGCGAGGGGGACCGCGACCGCACCGGCGCCGCCTGAGCACGGGGGCGTCGGCGCGGGAGCGTCCCGGCCCCTTCCTAGAGTTCCAGGTTCTCCAGGGCGATGAGGTAGGCCTCGCCGAAGGTGGGGAACTGGATGATGGAGTCGGTCAGGACGGACAGGGGCAGGCGCGCCCGGATCGCCAGGGCCGCGGTGTGGATCCACTCCGAGGCCAGCGGCGCGAACGCCCACGCCCCCACCAGGACGCCCCGCTCGCGGTCGGCGACCAGGCCCAGGGTGCCGCGCGGATCGGTGGCGTAGGTCCAGGGGCGGGCCAGGGTCGCGGGCAGGTCGGCCTCGGCGGTGACGGTGTCGATCCCCCGCTCGCGCGCCTGGGCCTCGGTGAGTCCCACGGCGGCGATCTCGGGATCGGCGAACACCACCCGCGGCACGGCGGTGTAGTCGGCGGTGCGGTCGCCGCCGAGGATGTTGTCGGCGACCACGCGCCCCTGGTACTTGGCGACGTGGGTGAACAGCGCCCGTCCGGTCGCGTCGCCGGTGCCCCACAGGCCCGGCGCCGCCCGGCAGTGCTCGTCCACGACCAGGCCGGTCCGGTCCAGTTCGACGCCGGCCTCCTCCAGGCCCAGGCCGTCGGCGCGGGGGCGCCGCCCGGTCGCGAGCACGACCACGTCCGTGCGCACGGTGGTGCCGTCGGACAGCTCCGCGACGACCTCGCCCGCCCCGCGCGCGACGGAGGCGACCTCGGTGCCGGTGCGCACGGTGATGCCGTCGCGCGCGAACTGGTCGGTGACCAGGGCGCACAGGCGCGGTTCCTCGCGGTCCAGCAGCCGGGGGCCGCGCTGGACGACGGTCACGTTCGTGCCCATCCTGGCGAGGAACTGGCCGAGTTCCACGCCCACCGCGCTCCCCCCGATCACCACGGCCCGCCGGGGGACGTCGGTCAGGGTGGTGGCCTCGCGGTTGGTCCACACGGTGGCGGGGTCGAGGTCGTCCAGCCCCCGCACGGGCGGGCGGAGCGCGGCCGAGCCGGTGGCGACCACCACGTGGTCGGTGCTCACCTCGGTCCCGCCGACCTCCACCCGCCAGGGGTCGCGCCCGGTGACGCGGCCCCGGCCCCTGAGGACGAGGGCGCCCTGCTCCTGGTACCCCTCGGCCTGGGCCGAGTCGTCCAGGTGGCGGATCATCTGGTCCCGGTAGGCGCGCAGTGAGGGCCAGTCCAGGCCCGGCCGCGACAGCCCGGCGGTGCCGTCGGCACCCGCCCGGGCCTCCGGCGGGCGCAGCAGCGTCTTGGTGGGGACGCAGGCCCAGTAGGCGCACTCGCCGCCGATGAGTTCGCGCTCGGCCACCGCGACACGCCGGCCCGCGGCGAGCAGGCGGCTCGCGACCGTCTCCCCTCCGGGGCCCATGCCGATCACGACCGCGTCCATGTGTTCCATGCCTGGCTCCGTCCACCGTCCGTCGGGGTCGACTCCGATGGTGTCCGCTGGGCGGCGCGTCCGGAAGACCCGACACGCGCGCCACCGGGCCGGGCCGCCGACCGACCGGCCGCTCACCCGTGGGCGTGCCGGTCCACGGCCTGGTCGGGAGTGAGGTCACGGCCCCGACGGCGCTCCTTGTCCATGACACCGGCCTCCAGCGACGCCCCCACGCGGGACTCGATCCGGTCGACGTCGCCGCGTTCGGCCGCGGGCAGCGGCGCGCCCACGGAGTCGCGCAGGGCCTCGGCGGCGCCGAGCAGACGGGCGGCGTGCGCGTGGTCCCCGGCCAGCGCGCGGGCTCCCGCCAGGCCCTCCAGGGCGAGGGCCACCGCGCGCGGGTCGCCCGTGCGGCGCGCGGCGTCCAGGCCGCGCAGGTGGTGCGCCTCAGCACCGGCCGCGTCCCCGTCCTGTTCGGCGGCGAAGCCCAGCTCGGCGAGGATGAGCGCCGCGCCGAAGTCCGATCCGGCCCGCAGGTGCCAGTCGAGCCAGGCGCCCAGGTGCTCGCGCGCGGCGTCGGTGTCCCCGCGGCGGCGCGCGATGAGCCCGAGCCCGAGGACCGCGGACTCCTCCCCCACCACGTGGCCGTGCTCGACCGCGATGCGGCGGGCGCGTTCGTGCAGGTCCTGGCTGCGGTCGAGGTCGCGCTGGAGCAGGGCGACGCGTCCCAGGGAGGTGAGCCGCTCGCCGACCTCGGTCCACAGTCGGAGGGCCTCGGCCGTGCGCAGCGCGGCGCGGTGGTGGCGGGCGGCGCCGTCGAGGTCGCCGGTGACCTCGGCGTGGGTGCCGAGGAGGAAGGTGGCCAGGGCCTGGCCCCACCGGTCACCGAGTTCGGTGAACAGGGCCAGGGCGCGATCGGCGTGTTCGCTCATCGCGGCGAGGTCGCCGCGGGCGAACGCCCGGCGGGCCGTGCTCGCCACCAGCGCCGCCGCGACCCAGGGCTCGGTCCGTCCGCGCACACCCGCCCGGACGCGTCGGGCGAGGTCGTCGCCCTCCTCTCCCGTGGAGAAGCCGTCGCGCACGTGCAGGAGGTACCAGGCGGCCCGCAGCCGGGCGTCGGAGTCCGGGGCGCCGGTGACGGCGGGCGCGCCCGGGCGGCTGCCACCGATGCCGTTGGCCAGTCCCTCGCGCCACAGGGCGGCCGTCCGCCGTGCTTCGCCGTCGGTGTCGCCGTCCGCCGGTGCCAGGGCCAGGGCGGCGTCGAGCGCGCGCACCCCCTCGGCCAGGCGCCCGCGCATCACCCAGTACCAGGCCTGGGCGTTGACCAGGCGCAGGGCGGCCCCGGCCGCTCCGGCGGCCACGGCGGTCTCCAGGGCGAGGCGCAGATTCGCCGACTCGCCGTCCAGGTGGCGCAGCCACCGCCGCTGGTCGGCCGTGCGCAGGTGGGGATCGGCGCGTTCGGCCAGGTCGGTGTAGTGGTCGAGGTGGCGCCGCCGCACCGCGGTCTCCTCGCCCGCCTCGCGCAGCCGCTCGGCCGCGTAGGCGGCCACCGACTCCAGCAGCCGGTAGCGCGGCCCCGCCTCGCGGGCGGCCACGGTGACCAGGGAGCGGTCGACGAGTCCGGACAGCAGGTCGAGCACGCGCGGGAGGGGGACGCCGGCGTCGGCGCACACGGCTTCGGCCGCCTCCAGGGTGCATCCGTCGGCGTGGACGCTGAGCCTGCGCAGGACCGCCCGTTCGGCGTCGGCCAGCGGCTCCCAGCTCCAGTCCAGGACGGCGCGCAGGGTGCGCTGGCGGTCCGGTGCGTCGCGCGGCCCCTGGGAGAGCAGGGCGAAGCGGTCGTCCAGGCGGGCGGCGAGGGCCCGCACGCCGAGGGCGCGGACCCGGGTGGCGGCCAGTTCCAGCGCGAGCGGCACGCCGTCCAGGCGGCGGCACAGGGCGGCGACCGCGTCGGCGTCCTCGTCGGTGATCTCGAAGCCGGGGTCGGCCGCGGCGGCGCGCGCGGCGAAGAGGCGGACCGCGTCCGCGGCCCGGACGGCCTCCGCCGGGGCGCCCGGGGCGGGGACGGCGAGCGGCTGGACGGGCCAGAGGTGTTCGCCGGTCAGCGACAGGGGCACCTGGCTGGTGGCCAGGACCCGTACACCGGGCGCGGAGCGCAGCAGGGCGGCGACGAGGTCGGCGACCGGCTCCGCCACGTGTTCGCAGTTGTCCAGGACCAGGAGCGCGCTCCGTGCGCGCACGGCGTCGGCGAGGCGGTCCACGGGAGGGGCGCCCCCGGAGGCGGGGAAGGGGCTGGTGGCGGCGGTGTCGTCGCGCACGTCCAGAGCGGCCGCCACGACCGCGGTGACGGCCTCCAGCAGGCCCGGCGCGCCGGGCCGGGCGGTGACCCCGGAGAGTTCGACCAGGTGCACCCCGTCGGGCGGCGCGGCTCCGTCGGCCGCCGCCAGTGCGAGCCGGGTCTTGCCGACACCGCCGGGCCCGGTGAGGGTGACCAGGCGTGCGGTGGCGAGCAGGGCGCGGATGCGGGCGATGTCCTCGTCGCGGCCGACCAGGGAGCTGGCGGGGACGGGCAGCCCCGGCCCCCGCCCCGCCCGGACCGCGCGCGCGGGGGCCGGAGTCGCGCCCAGGGCGGGGTCCTGGGCGAGGATCGCCTGGTGCAGGGCGACGAGGTCGGGGCCGGGTTCCAGCCCGAGGTCGTCGGCCAGGTGGGCGCGCAGGCGCCGGTAGGACTCCAGGGCCTCGGCCTGGCGCCCGGAGCGGTAGAGCGCGCGCATGTGGGCGGCGCGCAGGCGCTCGCGCAGGGGGTGGCGCTCGACGAGGTCGCCGAGTTCGTCGGCGACCAGGACGTGCTCGCCCAGATCCGTGCGCGCCTGGGCCTGGTCCTCCAGCGCGGTCAGGCGCTGCTCCTCCAGACGGGTGACGGCGGCGCGCGCAAAGGGGTGGTCGGCGACGTCGCCGAAGGCGGGGCCGCGCCACAGGGCCAGTGCGTCGCCGAGCAGGGCGGCGCGGGCGGCCGGGCCGGCGGCGGCGCGGGCCCGGGTGAGCAGCGCCTGGAAGTCCTGGGCGTCGACGTCCTCGGGTGCGGCGTCGAGGAGGTAGCCGGGGGCACGGGAGACCAGGAGCGCGCGGGCGCCGGGTTCGGCGTCCTCCAGGGCGCGGCGCAGCTGGGAGGCGCGGGTCTGCAGGGAGGCGGAGGGGTGGGCGGGCAGGGCGTCGCCCCACAGGGCCTCCACCAGCCGGTCGGCGGGCACCACGCGGCCCGGGTCGACCAGCAGGCCGGCCAGCAGGAGCCGGACCTTGACCTCGGGGACGCGCACGGGCCGCCCCTGTGAGGTCCACACCGCCAACGGACCCAGAACACCGAATCGCATGCGGCAAGCCTAGGACCCGTTCGGTGCGGGCCGTCCGTCGCACAGGACGCCCCGCGCCGCAGGCGCCCGTGGGGGTGAAGGGCCACGGCCGGACGACGGGAGCGACGGGCAGGCCCATGTCGGGCGGCGGCGAGACGGCCGGGACGACGGGCGGACGGCCAGGGCGGTAGCGGGCCACGGGCGAGCGCGTCCGGGGCGCTGGGGAGCGACCGTTCGACCGGGAGGGCGAAGGGCCGAGGGGCGCCCCCGAGTGGCCGGGCGAACGGGGTGTGCCGTGCGGGCGCGCGTCGGAGGCGGGGCACACGGCCTCGACCTGCGACTTCAGGCGCCCTTCCGGTCGTCCTGAGCGGATCCGGAGGAAACCCGAAGCCCTCCTCGCCACGGTGTGTGCATCAGCCGGACGGTGAGGGGAGCGGGACATGGACGGGACTCGGCCGCGAATGGCGATCGTGATCGGCGGGGGCGGAGCGCCCCGGTTCGAGGCCGCGGTCGCGGACTGGCTCACCGGACTCGCACACGCCGGTACGGGCCTGGAGGCGGCCACGATCGACCTGGCCGCCGCCTGTCTGCCGGCGGACCCGCCTCCGCTCGGTGCCCCCTCCGGCGATCCGGACGCGGACGGTGCCCCCGGCACGCGGCCGTGCTCGGTGCGCGACCTGGCGCCGTGGCTGGCCGGGGCCGACGCGTTCGTCGTGGTCACCGCCGAGTACCACCACGGCGTTCCGGGCCCGCTCAAGACGGCCGTCGACTGGTTCGACGCCGAGTGGTGGGCCAAGCCGGTCGGGTTCTGCTCCTACGGCGGGCACGCCGGGGGCTCGCACGCCGCGCACCAGCTGCGCGAGGTCTTCGCGAGCGCCCACGCCGTCCCGGTGCCCGACCCGGTCGCCGTGCGCTCCCCCGACACCGCGCTCCTGGCCGGAGCCGCACGGCACGCCGAGGGCATGCTCCGGCGGCTCGACTGGTGGGCCCGCGCCCTGCGGTCGGCCCGCGACCGGTGTCCTCCCGCGTTCTGACGTCCGCGCGGCGCCTCAGGCGCACGCGACACCATCCATCTCCGAAGGGACATCCCTCTCATGACCTCGCACGACTCCCACACCGCGGCGCCACGGGCGACCGTACGCAGCTGGCTGGGGCTGGTGGTGCTGCTACTGCCCACCGTGCTCCTCTTCCTCGCGATGACCGTCCTGTTCCTGGCCACCCCCTACATCGCCGTCGATCTGGCGCCGAGCAGCGGACAGCTCTTGTGGATCAACGACATCTACGGGTTCGTGATGGCCGGGTTCCTGGTCACCATGGGCACGCTGGGCGACCGGGTGGGGCGCCGGCGCCTGCTCCTGGCGGGCGCGGCGGTGTTCGGCGCCGCCTCGGTGGCCGCCGCCTACGCCCCCGGGCCGGAGGTCCTGATCGCCGCACGGGCACTGATGGGCCTGGGCGCGGCGGCGCTGATGCCCGCCACCCTGTCCCTGATCACCACCATGTTCCGCGACGAACGGCAGCGGGGTGTGGCCATCGGACTGTGGGCGGCCTCGGTCTCGGTGGGCGTGGCCCTGGGCCCCCTCGTGGGCGGGCTGCTGCTGGAGTCCTTCTGGTGGGGCGCCGCCATGCTCGTGGGCGTGCCGGTGATGGCGCTGGTGCTGGTCGCCGTGCCCCTGCTGGTCCCGGAGTACCGCGCTCCGAGGGCGGGCCGCCTGGAACCGCTCAGCGTCGTGCTGTCGCTGGCCGCCCTGCTCCCGTTCGTGTACGGGATCAAGAAGCTCGCGGAGACGGGTCCGGCCGTGCTGCCGGTGGCCGCCCTGGTCGCCGGGGTGGTCTTCGCGGTGGTGTTCGTCCGCAGGCAGGCACGGCTGGCCGACCCGCTGCTGGACATCCGGCTGTTCGCGAACCGGACGTTCAGCGGGGCGCTGGGCGTGTTCATGCTCGCGGCCGTCGCCCTGGGCGGGATCTACCTGCTGTTCACCCAGTACCTGCAGCTGGTGGCCGAGGAGTCGCCGCTGCGGACCGGGCTGTGGATCCTCCCGGCGGCGATGGCGCTGGTCGTGGTGTCCGCGGTGACCCCGGTGCTGGCGCGCCGCGTGCGGCCCGCCCTGCTCATCGCGGCCGGGCTGGCGCTGTCGACCGCGGGCTACCTCGTCATGACGCAGGTCGGTTCCGAGGCCGGTCTGGGCCTGCTGGTCACGGGCTTCTACATCCTCTATCCCGGCATCGCGCCGACCATGGCGCTGGTACCCGGTCTGGTCATGGGCGCGGCCCCGCCGGAGAAGGCCGGTGAGGCCTCGGCGGTCGAGAGCACCGCCAGCGACCTGGGCGTGGCGCTCGGTGTGGCCCTGCTGGGCAGTGTGGGCGCGGCGGTCTACCGCCTCCACGCCGCCGAACCGGCGCGGGCCGCGGGAGCGGAGGCGGAACGGGCGGGCGAGAGCCTGCCCGGGGCGCTGACGGCGTCCGAGCGGATGCCCGCCGACGCCGGGGCGGCGCTGGTGGACTCGGCGCAGGCCGCGTTCACCGACGGGCTCAACGCGGCCGCGTGGGTCGCGGCGGCGCTCTCCGCCGTGGGCGCGGTCCTGGCGCTCACGCTGCTGCGCCACGTGCCGCCGACCGGGTCCGCCGCCGTGCCCGAGGAGGCCGCGCCGGTGGCCGCGGGACGCGAACGGGAGGACAGCGGGGTGTGAGATCCGGGCCGGGGCCCGTCGCGGCACGCGCCGCGACGGGCCCCGCCACGCGTGCGGGGCCAGAGGTGCGTGTGACCCCGGAGGTACACAGGGGCGTGGCGTGCCCAGGTCCCAGGCCCGCAGGAGCAGGGATCGGCCCGGAGCCAGAGGTCCCGGTGGACCCGGCGGTACGCACGGGGTCCGGGGGCACGTGCCCGACCAGGGGCGCGTGCGGCGTGTCACGTCTGGAACGTGCCGGGGCGCCGCCGGAGGCGTGGTGTACTGGCGGGTCGACACCGCCAGCATCCCCGGAAGGACGCCGTCCCGGCGCACACGCATGTCCACCCAGACCCTTCTCCTCGTCCTCGATCTCGTCGGGATCTTCGCCTTCGCCCTGGACGGCTCCCTGACGGCCGTCCGCACCGCGCGCGTGGACATCGTCGGTGTCATGTCGCTGGGCGTGATCACCGCCATCGGCGGCGGGATCATCCGCGACGTCCTGCTCGGCGTGACGCCCGCGACCTTCCAGGACTGGCGGTACCTGGTGACCGCGCTGGCCGGAGCGACCCTGGCGTTCTTCCTCAGCCGCCAGCTGGACCAGCTGAGCAAGCCGATCCTGCTGTTCGACGCCGCGGGCCTGAGCCTGTTCGTGGTGATCGGCGCGACCAAGGCGATGGAACTCGGGTTCGGTCCGCTCCAGGCGACGATCCTGGGCGTGATCACCGGCGTGGGCGGCGGCACCATCCGCGACGTGCTGCTCAACCGGGTCCCGACGGTGCTCAGCGCGAACTCCCACCTGTACGCCGTCCCGGCCACGCTCGGCGCCGGGTTCGTGGTCGTGGTGTCGGTCTTCGGCCTGGGCGCGGGCTGGGTCGCGGTGGTCGGCGCCGTACTGTGCTTCGTGGTGCGCGTGCTGGCCCTGCGCTACCGGTGGAACGCCCCGTCCCCGCCCGGGGCTCCGCCGCTGTAGTCCAGGGCGCGCGCGGCCGTGCGCCGCAGGACCGCGACCATGGCCGGGACCGGGTCGGTCACCCGTCCGCGGTGGACGGCGAAGATCTCCCGCGCCAGGCTGGCGCCCCGCAGCGGACGGCCGACCCAGCCCCCGCCGCGGGCCGCACCAAGGATGCTGCGCGGGATGAGCGCCACGCCGACACCCGCCTCGATGAGCGCCAGGGCCACCTCGTAGTCGCGTGTCTCGTAGGTGACGTTCAGGCGCACCCCGGCGGCCGCGGCGGCGTCGTCCAGGGTCACCCGGTTGTGGATGCCCGGCGCTCCGCAGATCCACTCCTCCTCGGCGAGGTCGGCCAGGGACGGGTCCCGGTCGGCGATGGGGTGCCCGGTGGGGGCGACGACCATGAGCGGGTCGACGAGGATGCGCTCCCGGTGCAGGCCCCGGGTGGCGGGCAGGGGCGCGCCCGGGTAGCGGTGGGTGATGAGCAGGTCGAGGTCGCCGGAGGTCACCAGGTCGTAGCCCCCGGGCGGTTCGATGTCCGACAGCGACAGGCGCACGTGCGGGTGCTCGCTGCCGAACGCCGCGAGCGTCGCGGGCAACAGGACCTTGCCCGCGCTGGCGAAGGCGCCCAGGGACAGGCGCCCCGGCGGCTCGCCCGCCACGGCCCGGACCGCGGCCTCGGCGTCGCGGAGCTGGCCCAGGACCCGTTCCCCGTGGTCGAGCAGGACCAGGCCCGCCTCGGTGAGCGTGGCCCCGGTGCGTCCGCGTTCGACGAGCGGGCAGCCCACCTCGCGCTCCAGCTTGGTCAGCTGCTGGGAGAGGGCGGGCGGGGTGAAGGAGAGCCGCTGGGCCGCGGCGGCGATGGATCCGGCGTGGGCGATCTCCACCAGCACGCGCAACCTGTTGGCGTCCAGCATGCCGTCCCCCCTGCTCAACAAAATCTGACACAAACATCTGCTTAAGGATATTTAGCAAGCCCAACTTTAAGTTAATGCCCGGTAGCGGCAGAGTGGTCCCTATGAGCCCCAGAACCGCGCAGGCAGTCCCCACGGCCACCGACGTCCGAGCCGCCGCGGAGCGCATCGCGCCCTACGCCCGGCGCACCCCCGTGCTGCACACCGAGATCGACGGCCGCCCGGTCTCGCTGAAGCTGGAGTACCTGCAGCGCACGGGCGCGTTCAAGCTGCGCGGAGCACTCAACGCCCTGCTCGGCGGCCCGCCGACCGACCGGGTCATCACCGCCTCGGGCGGCAACCACGGGCTCGGGGTGGCGACGGCGGCCCGGCTGCTCGGTGTGCGCGCCACGGTCTACGTCCCGGAGACGATCCCCGAGGCCAAGGCCGCTCCCCTGGCGGCCACCGGCGCGGAGATCGTCCGGGTGGGCGAGGAGTACGCGCAGGCGGCGGCCGAGGCGCGCTCGCGCGCCCACGCCGAGGACGTGCGCTACCTGCACGCCTACGACGACGCGCTCGTGGTCGCCGGACAGGGCACCATCGGCCTGGAGATCGCCGCCGACGCGCCCGAGTGCGACACCGTCGCGGTCGCCGTCGGCGGAGGCGGACTGGTGGCCGGGGTGCGCCTCGGCTCGGGCGACCGGCGCGTGGTCGGGGTGGAGCCGCGCGGGTGCCAGAGCCTGCACGCCGCGCTGGCCGCGGGCCACCCCGTCCAGGGCCCCGTCGACTCCGTCGCCTCCTCCGCCCTGGGCGCGGCCACCCTGGGCGAGGTGCCCTTCGAGGTGCTGCGCGCGCACCCGGTGACGACCGCGCTGGTCGGGGACGACGAGATCCTGGCCGCCCAGGACCGGTTGTGGGAGGAGTTCCGCATCGCCACCGAACCGGCCGCCGCCGTACCCTTCGCCGCCTGGCTGGCGGGCCTGGTGCCCGGCGAGCGCCCCTGCCTGGTGGTGTGCGGCGCCAACGCAGAGTGGCGCCGCGCGGGCTGAGCCCCGCGCCGGGCACGCTGGCCCGTGGCCAGGAGGGCTGGACCCCCCACCGCGCGCTGAACCGTGGCCGGGCGGGCTGGATCCGCGCCGGACGGCCGAACCGCGCTCCGACCCGCGCCGCGGCAGGCAGCACCGGCTCCCACCTGGCCCGATACCCTCCACCGGGCCCGGTGGGTGACACACGGCACTCCGCCTACCCCGACGCCGTGGTTACCGGCCGGTCGCCCTTACATTGGTGTGCGTCATCCACCGACCGAGTGAGGGAGAACACGTGCTCTACGGTGCGTTGCGGCAGACCGCGGCGATGCTCGCCCGGACCCTGTGCCGCCCGACCATCGAGGGCCGTGAGAACGTCCCTGCCCGCGGCGCCGTCCTGCTGGCCAGCAACCACCTGTCGTTCGTCGACAGCGTGGTCATCCCGCTCTCGGTCACGCACCGGCGGGTGCGCTTCCTGGCCAAGAGCGACTACTTCGAGGGCACCGGCCTCAAGGGTCGGGCCACCAGGACCGTGTTCAGTTCCCTGGGGGCGATGCCGGTGCAGCGCGGCAACGCCCGCGACGCGCTGCTGTCGCTGGAGATGATGCTCGACCGGCTCCGCGAGGGCGAGGCGTGCGTGGTCTACCCCGAGGGCACCCGCTCCCGGGACGGACGCCTGTACCGGGGGCGCACCGGAGTGGCGCACCTGGCCATGGAGTCCAAGGCGCCGGTCGTCCCGGTGGCGGTCTCGGGCACGCAGCGGGTCCAGCCGATCGGCGCGTCGATGCCTCGGCCGCACCCGTTCACGGTGCGCTTCGGGGAGCCGTTGGACTTCTCCACCGGCTACGACCACCTGGCTCCGGGCAAGGCGCGCCGGGTGATCACCGACCGCGTCATGGACGCCATCCACGAGCTGTCCGGCCAGGAGCGCGCGCACGAGTACAACACCTACAGCACCGAGGAGTGAGACCCCGGCGCAGATGTCCGGATGGTCGACGGCCGCGCTCGTGCGCGACCGCCGCCACGCGGTGAGCGTGGAGCCGCACGGCCCCGCGTGACAGCGCCGTCGTCCGCGCCCGTGGTCGAACCGTTCCGCCAGTGCCATAGGTCCCGGAACCGATGGGCGCTCGCGTGCTCGGAAGGTGCGTCGTACCCGGGCGCCCGCCCGCGGTGGCGCCTAGCGTGAGGATCAGGACGCGATCGGCGACGAGGGGGACTCCGTGGGCGAGGGAGCGGCGCGGCCGGTGGTGGCCGCGGTGGACGGGAGCGAACAGAGCTTGCGGGCCCTGGACTGGGCCGCCGACGAGGCCCGGATCCGGGACCGCGGACTGCGCGTCGTCCACGCCTTCGAGTGGCCGATGCGCCGCGTCGCGGCCAGGGGAGCACCGGGGTTCGACCCCGACGACTTCGCACGACGCATTCTGGACGACGCACGGGAGCGGGCCGGTGCGCGCACACCCGAGGTGGCCATCGAACCGGTCTACGTCGACGGCGACACCGTACCGGTGCTGCTGACGCAGGCCAGGGACGCGGAGGTCCTGGTCATGGGGTCGCGGGGTCTGGGAACCCTGGGGTCGGCGGTGCTCGGTTCCACCGGGACGCGGCTCGCGGCGGAGGCCGCCTGCCCCGTCGTGGTGGTCCCGTCCAACGCGGACGGACCCCGGTCCGGCCGGATCGTGGTGGCCGTCGACGGCTCGCCCGCCTCGATGGCGGCACTGGACTGGGCGTTCACCGTCGCCGAGGACCACGAAGCGACCCTGGCCGTCACCATGGTCTGCGACGACCCGCCGAGCCTGTTCGCCGGACCGCTGGCGAAGGCGGCCTACCGCGGCCCGTCCGAGTCCGAGCGCGCGGCCGCCCAGGAGATCGCCCGTGAGTTGCTCGTCGAGGCCACCGGGCCGGGCCGCGAACACCACCCGGGGGTGCGGGTGACGGAGGTCGTGGTCGCCGGGCACGCGGCCCGGCGGTTGATCCGCGAGGCCGAGGACGCCGACCTGCTCGTGGTGGGATCGCGCGGGCACGGCGGGTTCGCGGGGATGCTGCTGGGCTCGGTGAGCCAGTCCGTCCTCACGCACTCCACCCGGCCCGTGGCGGTCGTCCGCGCACCGCGGGACTGACGCCCGCGGGCGACGCTTCCGACGGGCCGGTCCCGGGACACGGCAGGATGCCCGGGACACTCCCAACCCGCCCCCGGACCGCGATGGACCGGGTCCGGCATCACGCGAGCTTCTTCCGGAACACGACAGGCCGTTGCCAGGACACGCCCGGCCCGGCCTCCCGGACGCCTGTGCCCGCGACACCCCCGGCCCGGCCGCGGGTCACAACGGGCCCGGTCCCCAGGCACGACGGATCCGGTTCCGAGACGCACGCGCCCTGAGCGGGATCGGCGCCGCCCGGTCCCGGCGCGCCATGGCGGCCCCAGGACACACGCCTCGCGGGCGGGGCTGGACTACCCTGCCCCCATGCGCGTGCTCCTGCTGTCCGACACCCACATCCCCCGCCGTGCCCGCGACCTGCCCGAACGCGTGTGGGACGAGGTCGACCGGGCCGACGTCGTCGTGCACGCGGGCGACTGGTGCGACGCGGAGAGCCTGGACCGCCTGGCGGCCCGCGCCCGCCGCCTGGTCGCCGTGTACGGCAACAACGACGGGCCGGACCTACGCGCCCGGCTGCCCGAGATCGCCCGCGCCACGCTCGGCGGGGTGCGCTTCGCCGTCGTGCACGAGACCGGGGCGGCCCGCGGCCGGGAGAAGCGGTGCGAGCGGCGCTTCAGCGACAGCGACGTGCTGGTGTTCGGGCACTCCCACATCCCCTGGGACACGCGCGCCCCCTCGGGCCTGCGGCTGCTCAATCCCGGTTCGCCCACCGACCGGCGCCGCCAGCCGCACCACACGTACATGACGCTGGAGGCCGCCGACGGCGACGTCCGCGGCGTCCGGCTGCACGAGCTGCCCTGACCGGCCCGCGCCGACACCGGCGCCCTGGACCGGACGAGGCGCCCAAGGGTTCCCCGGGCCCCACGCTCCCCCGGCGATCTGGAACCGCCGAGGCGCCAGAGGTTCTCACGTGGTGCCCCACTCCCCCCGGCGCCCTGGAGCGGCCGAGGTACGCCGAAGGTTCACCGAACCCCACGCTCCCCCGGCGTCACGTTCGCACCGATCACGGGTCGGGGACTTGCCTTGCGCCCCCAGATCGTGAAGGTTTTCTTCTAAGCTCATGCTGACAGTCGCATTCGGTGTCGGCCCGGTCACGGGACCGCGGCGCGGCCGGTGCGACGGAGGCCGGAAGGAGCCATCTTGGCGTACGCACGCCGGAGCAGCCCCGCGAGCCGCGGAGCCGTCCGGATCCCCCGCACCACCGCCTGCCGCGGCGCACTGGCCGCCGCGATCGCGCTGTGCCTGCTGCACACACCGCACGCCGCCGCCTCGACGGTGGCGGCGGCCCCCGAGGAACCCGCGCCCCGGCCCTGCCGGGTCGACGACCAGGCCCCGCCCAAACGGCAGCTGCGCGCGGAGTGGATCGCCGGGGTGTACAACATCGACTGGCCGAGCGCACCGGGACTCACCCCCGACGAACAGCGCGCGGAGCTCACCGAGCTCTACGACCGGGCCCGGGACGACGGCCTCAACGCGGTGTTCGTGCAGATCCGGCCCACCGCCGACGCGTTCTGGCCCTCGCCCCACGAACCGTGGTCGGAGTGGCTCAGCGGCGAACAGGGCCGCGACCCCGGCTACGACCCGCTGGAGTTCGCCGTGGCCGAGGCGCACGAGCGCAACCTGGAGTTCCACGGCTGGTTCAACCCCTACCGCGTGGCCATGCACGACGACCCCTCGCGGCTGGCCGAGGACCACCCCGCCCGGCTCCACCCGGACTGGGTCTTCGACTACGGCGGCCGGCTCTACTACGACCCCGGCGTGCCGGAGGTCCGCGCCTTCGTCATCGAGGCGATGATGGACGCGGTCGAGAACTACGACCTGGACGGCGTGCACTTCGACGACTACTTCTACCCCTATCCCGTGGCCGGGCAGGAGATCCCCGACCAGGACACCTTCGCCGAGTACGGCGGCGACTTCGACGACATCGGCGACTGGCGGCGCGAGAACGTCGACCGCCTGGTCCAGGAGATGGACGAGGCCGTACACGACGCGAAGCCGCACGTGCGGTTCGGGGTCAGCCCGTTCGGGATCTGGCGCAACGCCGGCAGCGACCCGGCGGGCTCGGACACCCGCGGGTTCGAGTCCTACGACGGCATCTACGCCGACAGCCGCCGGTGGGTGGACCAGGGCTGGGTGGACTACATCAACCCGCAGGTCTACTGGGAGATCGGGCTGCCCGTGGCCGACTACGCCGTGCTCGTGCCCTGGTGGGAGGACGTCGTGGCCGACACCGACGTGCAGCTCTACATCGGCCAGGCCGCCTACAAGGCGGGCAACGACGGCGCCTGGTCCGACCCGGCCGAACTCGCCCGGCACCTGGAGTTCAACCGGGACCACCCCGGGGTGGACGGCGACGTGTACTTCAGCGCGACGTCGCTGCGCACCAACGCCAGGCGGGCCATGGACGAGGTGGTCGCCGAGCACTACGCCCACCCCGCCCTGATCCCGGTCAAGGCGGACCTGGGCGGCGCCGCGCCCGCGGCGCCCGTGGTGGTACGGGCCCGGCGCGGCGAGGACGGCACCCGCGTGACGATCCGTCCCCGGCCCGGCGAGGAGCCCGCCTACTACGCGGTGTACGCGGTCGACGGGCGGCCGGACCCGGGCTCGGTGCCGTGCCGGATCGAGGACCCGCGCCACCTGCTCGGCACCGTGCGCGCCGACGGGAACCGGCCCACGGAGTTCACCGCCCCGGCCCACGAGGGCGAGCGGACCTACTACGCGACCGCCCTGGACCGGCTGCACCACGAGAGCCCGCCAGGGAACCCGCGCCACACGCCCTGACCCGCCCGCCCGCGTACGGCCGCCGCCGGGCCCGTGAGCGGCGTGCGGGTCCGGGGTCCGCGCCTGCCGCGCGCGGGCACGGGTTCCGTAGGCCCGGAGCCCGGTGGCGCCCCACGACGGCCTCTGCCGGGCCCGTGCGACCGCTGTGCCACGGGCCGGTTCGGGCGCGTACAGCGCCTCGGGAGGTCTCAGCACCACCGGGGGTCTCAGCGCCCCCGCCGGTCACAGCACGCCCGGGGGCCCAGCAGGCCCCCGTGGTCTCAGCGCGTCCTCGTGGCCTCAGCACGCCCCCGCGGTCTCAGCAGCGGCTGCGCAGTTCCTCGACGCCCTCGCCCGTGAGGTCGTCGCAGTAGGCCGCGCGCCCGGTCATCGCCATGATCAGCGCCAGCGTCGGACCCTCGACCTCAGGACCCGAACCGCTCTCGAAGGGGCCGTCGGTCGCGGTCAGGCGCAGACCGCCGATACGGCCCTTGGCCACGACCACCAGGTCGCTCCCCCGGTGGTACTCGGCCACCCGGGTCAGCACCCCGATCGGCACGTCCCGCTCGATCCCCAGCGGTCGACGGATGTCCTGGGCGTGCACGACGGTCTCGGCGAGCCACGTCACCACCGGCCCCATCGGCGAGGTCGTGCTGGTGACGACCCGCTCGAAGCCCTCCAGCGTCTCCTGTGGCGTCTCGCCCAGGTGCTCGGCCAGCCGCATCGCCACCTGGCGGTCGAAGTCGAACCGGCAGCGGATCACCCCGGCCATCCAGCGCCACCGGTTGAGGCTCGCGCCCGCGGTCATGTGCGCGAGGACCTCGCGCACGCTCAGCCCCTCGCACAGCGAGGGCGTCCGCCACCGCTCGTCGTCGAGTCCGGCAAGGTCGGCGGCCAGTGCCGCCCGTTCGGCGTGCACCGTCTCCCAGAGTGGATCCATGGGGTGAGCCTACGGAGCGGCACGGACACTTCCGCGGATCAGCCCGCGTACTCCCGCCGGATCCGGTCGGCGAAGCGGGCGAAGTCGGCGCCGTGCAGGAAGGCCGAGCGCATGGTGCCGTGGTCGGCCACCCCCTGGCCCGCGATGTCGAAGGCCGTGCCGTGGTCCACCGACGTCCGCAGGATCGGCAGGCCCACGGTCACCGAGATCGTTCCGTCGAAGTCGTAGGTCTTGGCCGCGATGTGGCCCTGGTCGTGGTACTGGGAGAGCACGCCGTCGTAGTGGCCGGTGAGCAGGCGGTGGAAGACCGAGTCGGCCGGGACCGGGCCCACCACGTCGGCGCCGGTGGCGCGCACACGTTCGACCGCCGGGGCCAGGTGGCGGATCTCCTCGTCGCCGAAGGCGCCGTTCTCACCCCCGTGCGGGTTGACCGCCGCGACCGCGAGCGTGGGTTCGTCGTGGCCGAAGACCCGCAGCGCCGTCAGTGCCTCGGTGATGGCCCCGACCTGCTGGTCGGCGTCGATCCGGTCCAGGGCCCCGCGCAGCGACACGTGCCGGGTCGCGAAGAAGATCTTCTTGCCGCGCACCACGAACATCGTGTTCTGTCGGGTGGCCCCGGTCAGGGCGCCCAGCATCTCGGTGTGTCCCAGGTGGGGGCTGCCCGCGGCCCAGATCGCCTCCTTGTTGACGGGTCCGGTGACGATCCCGGCGACCCGGCCGGCCATGGCGGCCTCCGTGGCGGTCTCGATCGCGCGGACCGCCGCGGCGCCCGCCCGCGCGTCCACCACGCCCCAGGGCAGCTCGGCCGCACCGGGCATGCGGATGTCCAGGCAGTCGACGACGCCCTCCTCCTCGGGCGGCAGGTCCCAGGAGTCCACCGCGCGCACGCGTGTGTCCAGGCCCAGAACGGCCACCGCGCGGCGCAGCACCCCGGGATCGGCCACCACGACACCGCGGGCCGGGGCGGTCGCGGCGACCTCCGCCAGCGTGCGCACGGTGATCTCCGGTCCGATGCCGACGGGGTCGCCGACGGTGATGGCCAGGATCGGGCGTTCGGTCATCGTTTCTCCCTTGTCGCGGGACGCGCCTGGTGACCGCGCGTCCGCCGTCGTGGACCGCCTCGCGCGACCGCGAGCCAGGTGGGCGAGCGTACCGCCGTCACCGGCCGGTCCACGTGATGTTCGGAGCACCGTCCGGGCACGGTGGCGCGGTTCACCCCGGGGACGTGTGCTGTGCACCGACCGCGGTTAGGGTGGGGCCGCCGGACAAGACAGTGGTCAGACAACGGGAGCCGCCCATGCGTCGTCAGTTCGTCAACGACCCCGAGGACGTGGTGCCCGAGGCCCTGGAGGGCTTCGCGGCGGCATGGCCCCGCCACGTCCGCTGGAACCGCGAGCCGAGCTACGTGCTCCGCGCCGAACCCGCCTCCGACAAGGTGGCGGTGCTCTCCGGCGGCGGTTCCGGGCACGAGCCGCTGCACGTGGGCTTCGTGGGCCGCGGCATGCTCGACGCCGCGGTGCCGGGCGCCGTCTTCGCCTCCCCCACCGCGATGCAGATCCGCGCCGCCTCGCTGGCCGCCGACACCGGCCGCGGCGTCCTGCACGTGGTCAAGAACTACACCGGCGACGTGCTCAACTTCCGCATCGCCGGGGAACTGCTCTCCGACGAGGGCGTGCGCAGCGACATCGTCCTGGTCGACGACGACCTGGCCACCGACACCGACGACCCCGACGGGCCCGGACGGCGCGGGACGGCGGCGGTCGTGGCCGTGGAGAAGGTCTGCGGCGCCGCCGCCGAGCGCGGCGCGGACCTGTCGGAGCTGGTCGAGCTCGGGCGCCGGGTGGTCTCGGGCAGCCGCACGCTGAGCGTCGCCCTGGCGGCCGGAGCGCACCCCGGGCAGTCCCGGCCCTCCTTCGAGCTGCCCGACGACCGGATCGAGTTCGGCGTCGGGATCCACGGCGAGCGGGCCCGTGAGCGGCGCGCCTTCGGGCCGCGGCGCGCGCTCGTCCCCGACATGGCCGCCCCGCTCCTGCGGGACCTGGACCTGGGCCGCGGCGACCGGCTGGCCGTGATCGTCAACGGCTTGGGCGCCACGCACGACCTGGAGCTGTACGGCCTGTTCGGCGAGGTCAAGGCGCTGCTGGAGGACGTCGGGATCAGCGTCGCCCGGTCCCTGGTGGGCTCCTACGTCACCTCCCTGGACATGGCCGGGTGCTCGGTGACGCTCGTGCGCGCCGACGACGAGTTCCTGGACCTGTGGGACGCCCCCGTGTCCACCCCCGCACTCACCTGGTGAACCACCACGACCACGGGAGAGCCGCCATGGCCGACCAGATCAGCCCCGCCCACGCCGACCTGTGGGTCCGCGGCTTCGCCGCCGCGATCAACGACGCCGACGACCACCTGACCGACCTCGACCGCCGCAGCGGCGACGGCGACTTCGGCACGAACATGGTCACGGGCCTGCGCCGCGCCCTGGCCGCCCTGCCCGAGCACCCCGACTCCCCCGGCGCGCCCTTCCAGGCGCTCAGCGACACCTTCCTCTCGCACAGCGGCGGGACGAGCGGGCCGCTGTTCGGCATGTGGTTCCGCGACTTCGCCAAGGCTGGCCACGGCACACCGGCCCTGACCCTGGCCGGGGTGGCCGAGGCCGCGGACCGCGGATGGGCCACGGTGACGCGGCTGGGCTCGGCGAAGGTCGGCGACCGCACGATGGTCGACGCGATCGCCCCGGCCGCGGAGTCCCTGGGGCGGTCAACGGCCGAGGGGCTCAGCCTGGAGGAGGGGCTGAGGGCGGCCGCAGAGGCGGCCGAGGCCGGCGCCCAGGGCACCAGCGAACTCCTGGGACGCAAGGGGCGCACCAGCTACGTGGGCGACGCCGCCCTGGGGGCACCCGACCCCGGTGCGGTCGCGATCGGGCTGTTCTTCCGGGCCGCGCACGCCAGTGTGACCGACGGGGCCGACGGCACCCGGTAGCGAGGTCCTCCGCCGGGGACAGCACGCGGCGGCGTAGCGGCGGCGGTCACTGGCGGCCGCCGGTGCTCGGCGGCCGGGGGACGAACACGGCCGCGGCCAGCGGCACGGCGGCCATGACCAGCCATGCCGCCGGCCCGCCCCGGTCCACGAGCGCCCCGGCGGGCATGCTCCCCAGGAGCACCGCCAGGCCCGACGCGGACGAGAGCGCGCCCGTGAACAGGCCCAGCCGGGCGCCGTCGACGAGGTCGGGGACCCACGCCCTGACCGTGGGCACAATGAGCACCTGGCCGAGGGTGAGGGCGGTGACGAACACCGCGGAGGGCAGCAGCCCGCCGACCGCGGTGGCGGGCATCAGCGCGGCGGCGGCCGCGAAGCCCAGGGCCAGGAGCAGCAGGCCGGAGCGCAGGACGGCCCGTCGCGACAGGCGGTCGCCGATCCAGCGCAGCACAGGCATCTGCACGAGGACGTAGAGCAGCGAGCCCCACGCCAGCAGCCAGCCCAGCGCGGTCTGGGAGCCGGTCGCGCGCTCCACCTCCTCGGGCAGGGCCAGGTAGAGCTGGTTGTAGGCCAGCAGGTATCCGCTGTAGGCCAGGCACAGCAGCAGGAAGGGGCGGTGGGAGAGCAGCGCGCGGACGCCCTCCCCCATGCGGGGACGCCCCCGCGCGGTCGTCCCGCCGGGCGTGCCGTGCGCACGGTCGTCGGTCGCGCCACGCGAAGCGTCGCCGTACGAACCATCGCCGTACGAACCGTCGCCGTGCGAACCATCGCCGTACGAACGGTCGCCGTCCCCAGTGTGCACACCGCCGTCGGTCTCGCCGAGCGGGCCATCGCCGTGCGAACCGTGGCCGGCCCCGGTGTTCGCGCCGGCGCCGTTCGCGCCGTGCGAACCTTCATCAGGCGCGCCGCGCGGCATCCACCGCAGGTGGGCGGCCAGCACGACGGTGAAGACCGCGGCGCCCGCCAGGCACGCGGCCGGGAACCCGCCGAGCAGCAGGAGCGCGCCCAGGGGCGGGCCGACCAGCGTGCCCGCCTGTCCGGCGACCGAGAACAGCGCGAGCACGCGCGTGCGCGGGGTGCCCGTGGCCTGTTCGTGCCGCACGGCCTGGCGCGCGATCTCCGTCTCCACCGCAGGAGAGAACAGGGCGGCGGCGAACCCGATCAGCAGCACCGCGGCGATGATCGGCCCCGTGCCCTGGGCCGCGGCCAGCCACACGAACCCGGCCACGCGCAGCACGCAGCCGATCAGGACGACCGGGCGCGGCCCGAACCGGTCGGTGAGCACGCCGCCGACGACGAACAGTCCCTGCTGGCTGAAGGTGCGCAGGCCCAGCACCAGGCCGACCAGCCACCCGGCGAGCCCGATCGTGCCCGACAGGTGGGCGGCCAGGTAGGGCAGGACCACGAAGAAGCCGACGTTGAAGGCCGCCTGCGATCCCACCAGGAGCCAGGTGAGGCGGCCGAGGCCGCGCAGGTCGCGCCGCGTCCCGCGCTCGCGCACGGCGGGCGCGGTCACGACGCGCTCGCGACCGGCCCGAGGCCGGCGCCCGGCGCCTGGACGGGTGCGGCCGCCACCAGCGCACGCGTGTAGGCGTGCTCCGGCGCGGTGCACACCCGGCGCGCGGGCCCCGACTCCACGATCCGCCCCTCGCGCAGGACGAGGGCGTCGTGGGCCACGTGCCGGACCAGGGCGAGGTCGTGGCAGATGAACAGGTAGCCCAGCCCGAGGTCGTCCTGGAGTTCGGTCAGCAGGTTGAGCACGCCGGCGCGTACCGAGGCGTCCAGGGCCGAGACGGGTTCGTCCAGGACCAGGACCTCGGGCTCGCAGGCCAGCGCGCGGGCGATGCCCACGCGCTGGCACTGGCCGCCGGAGAGCTCGTGCGGTAGCCGCGCCCCCAGGCCGGGATCCAGGCCCACGCGTTCGAGCAGGGCGTCGACCCGGGCGGGCCCGGTGGCGCGGTCCCAGCGCCGTTGGACGCGTAGCGGTTCGGCGACCGCGTCGCGCACGCGCAGGCGCGGGCTGAGGGAGCCGTAGGGGTCCTGGAAGACGGGTTGGAGGGCGGGGCGCAGCGCGCGCAGCTCCCGTTCGGGCAGGGTGGTCAGCTCCCGTCCCCGGAAGCGGACCGAGCCGGACTCGGGGCGGAGCAGGCCGGTGACGGCGGCGGCCGTACTGGACTTGCCGGACCCGGACTCCCCCACCAGGGCCAGGGTCTGTCCGGCGCGCAGGTCGAAGGAGACGCCGTCCACGGCCGGGGCGACGGGGACCGGGTTCCGGCCGGTTCCGGGGTAGCGCACGACCAGGTCGCGGACCCGCAGCAGCGGCTGGTCGTCGTCCATGGCGGTTCCCTCCGTGTGCGGTCGAGGGCGGTGCGGGTCGGCGCTCATGTCGCGACCCGGGAGAACAGGGTGTGCGCGGGGACCGGGACATCCTGCCACCGGTGGCAGGAGACCAGGTGGCCGAACGCGCCGGTGGCGACGGGATCGGGTGCGGCGACCCGGCAGTGCGCGTCGGCCAGCGGGCAGCGCGGGGCGAACGCGCAGCCCTCGGGCAGGTCGGAGGGGGAGGGCGGCGATCCGCCGATGGCCGGCAGGCGGCGGTCGGGGGCCTCCTCGGGTGGCACGGCGGCGACGAGTCCGGCGGTGTAGGGCGCCCTGGGCTCGGCCAGGACGCGGCCCGCGGGGCCGGACTCGACATGGCGTCCGGCGTAGGCGACCACGATCCGGTCGGCGTGTCCGCGCACGACCGCGAGGTCGTGGGTGATCAGGACCAGTGCCGCGCCGGTGTCGCGGCGCAGGTCCGCCAGCAGGTCCAGGACGAGCCGCGCGTTGCGGGGGTCCAGGGCGGTGGTGGGTTCGTCGGCAAAGACGACCTCGGGCTCGTTGACCATGGCCATGGCGATGACCGCGCGCTGGCGCATACCGCCGGAGAACTCGTGCGGGTAGGCGCGGGCGCGCCGGGCGGCGTCGGGGATGCCGACCCGGTCCAGGGCGGCCACCGCGAGCTCGTGCGCCCGGGCCCGGCTCAGGCGCTGGTTCGAGCGCAGGGCCCGGACGAGTTGTCCGCCCACCGTGTGCATGGGGCTCAGGACCGAGAGCGCGTCCTGGGGGATGAGCGCGACGCGGCGCCCGCGTACGGCGCGCAGCTCGCGGGTCCGGGCTCCGACGAGTTCCCGCTCGCCCAGGCGGACGCTGCCGGTCACGGTGGCGCCGTAGGGCGCGGTGCCCAGGACGGCGCGGGCGACCATCGACTTGCCGGCGCCGGACTCGCCGATGAGGGCGAGCGCCTCGCCGGGGCGCACGTCGAAGGACAGTCCGCGCACGACGTGCAGGGCGGCCCCGCGGTGGACCGGCAGGGTGACGCGCAGGTCGCGGACCGAGAGCAGGGGGCGGTCGGTCACGGTGTCCGTCCTCGGGTCAGCGCCCGTGCGGGCAGGGTCGACAGGGAGACCGCGAACGCGGCCAGGAGCAGGAGCATGGCGGTCGGGGCCAGCGCGGCCAGGGGAGCGCGTTCGACGTAGACCAGGGACTCCGACAGGCTCAGACCCCACTCGGCCGAGGGCGGCTGGGCGCCCAGGCCGAGGAAGCCCAGGGAGGCCAGGGCCAGGGCGGTGCCCGGCAGGCGCAGGACGGCGTGGCGGGCGACGGGCCCCGTGACCGAGGGCAGCACGTGGTGCCACAGGATCCAGCGGCGGCCGGCTCCGATGGCGCGCTGGCCGCTGAGGTAACCGGCGGCACGGGTCTGCTGGACCAGGGAGGCGGCGTGCGCGGCCAGCGGGGGCCAGGAGACCAGGGCGATGGCGACGGACGCGCCGAGGGTTCCCGGGCCCATGACGGCGACCACGAGGATCCCGGCGATCACCGGCGGCAGTGCGCTGGCGGCCTCGGAGGCTCCGGTGGCCAGGGCGGGCCAAAAACCCACCACGAGCGCGATCACGAGGCTGGCGACGCACACCAGGGCGGCGACTCCGACGGTGGAGAGGGCGCCGTGGCCCAGGCGGGCCAGGATGTCGCGGCCCACGGCGTCGGTGCCCAGCGGGTGCGCCCAGGAGGGCGGTTGGAGGCGGTCGGCCACGGTCACGGTCAGGGCGTCGCGGGTCAGGCCCCACGCGGTGACGGTGAGCAGCACGGCCGCGCACACCGCGGGCACGGCCCGGCGCAGGGGTCCGGCGGGCGCGGTGGGCGGCGGGGCCAGCGACAGGGCGGCGTCGCGCAGCCCGGGTCCGAGCAGGCGGCGGTGCGCGGCCTGGGCCAGCATCCCGCCCAGGGCGGCCAGCAGGACCAGGGTCAGGACCGAGCTCTGGAGCAGGGGCAGGTCCTGGGACTCGGCGGCGCCCAGGGCGGTGCGGCCGATACCGGGCACGGTGAAGATGGTCTCCACCGCGACCGCTCCCCCTGTCAGGCCGACGGCGACCAGTCCGAGCTGGGGCACGAGGGCGGGGGTGGCGCGGCGCAGCGCGGCGGCGGCGATCCGGCCCGGTGTGCACCCGGAGGCGGTCCACAGTCCGACCCAGCGCTCGGCGAAGACGGCGGGCAGGGCGTCGTCGACCAGTCGGCCGAGGAGGCCGCCCGTGGGCACGCCCAGGGCGATGGCGGGCAGGACGAGATTGTCGGGTCCGTTCCAGCCGTAGGGCGGCAGCCAGCCCAGCCACACCGAGAGCGCGAGCATGAGCAGGATGGCGGTGAGGAACTCGGGCAGGGCGGTGAGCGCCGCGGCGGCGGCGCCGGAGCCCGAGCCGCCCGGGCGCAGGGTGCCGCGCGCGCCGTGGACCAGGGTGGGCGCGCACAGGAGGGCGGCCAGGGGCAGGGCGACGCACAGCGCCGCGCCCATGACGAACAGGGACACGCCGGCGGCCGAGAGCACCGAGGGCAGGACGGGGGTGTTCGAGACCCACGAGGTGCCCAGGTCGCCGCGGAGCAGGCCGCCGAACCATGAGCCGAGCAGGACCAGCGGCCCGTCGGAGAGCCCGAGTTCGTCGCGGATGGCGTCGAGCGCCTCGGGGGTGGGTTCCTGTTCGGCCGAGCGGGCGCGCAGCAGGGACAGTGCGGGGTCGCGGCCCGAGAGCCAGGGCAGCAGGCCGACGACGACCGTGATGAGGGCGAGCGCGCCCAGGCGGGAGAGCAGGGGTGCGGCCCGGCGGGCCCTCGGAGGGCGCCGCCGGGGCGGTGCGGTGGGCCTCATCGGTCCAGGTGGGTCTGCGGCGTGATGAGCAGGCGCTCGCGCGGGTCCTTGGCGGAGCCCACGACGTCGGTCGCGTCGCCCTGGATCACGCGCTCGTGCAGCATCGGCAGGGCGGCGTCGGTGGCCAGGATCGCGGCCTCGGCGGCCAGGATCGCCTCGCGCCGCTCGTCCCCCACGGGGGTGCTCTCGGCCTCGGCGACGGCGGCGTCGACGTGCTCGTCGCACAGTTGCGCGATGTTGAAGGAGCCGTCGCAGGTGAAGTCGCTGGTCATGTAGGCGGCGGGGTCGCCGGAGTCCAGGACGGTGGCGCGGGAGAGGATGAAGGCGTCGAACTCCCCGGCCAGGGCGTCCTCCTCGATGTTGGTGTACTCGCGCACGACCTGCTCGACCTCGAACCCGGCGTCCTCCAGTTGCTGTTCGAGGACGGTCGCGACCTCGGGCAGCTCGGCGCGGTCGGTGAAGGTGGCCAGGGTGATCTCCGCGCCGTCGGGGTCCTCGGCCTCGGTCGGCTCCTCGCGCTCGGGGCGGTCGGCGGCCCAGGGGATGGCCGGGCCCAGCAGTCCCTCGGCGACGTCGGCGCGTCCCTCGTAGATGCCGTCCACCAGGGCCTGGGGGTCGATGGCCTCGCGGACCGCGGCGCGCAGCGCGGGGTCGGTGAAGGGGCCCTGGTCGGCGTTGAGGTAGAGCGTGTTGGTCCGCGGCATGGGGACCTCGGTGATGGTCTCCTCGTCCAGGAGGGCGGCCTGCGAGGTGGGCACGGCCTCGACGACGTCGGCCTCGCCGGTGCGCAGGGCGGCGGCCCGCGCGGTGCCGTCGGGCACGAAGCTGGCGTCGATGCCGGCGGCCTGGGCGGGCTCGCCCCAGTAGCCGTCGAACCGGTCCAGGTGGGCGGAGGTGGTGCCGTTGACCTCGACGAGCTCGAAGGGGCCGGTGCCGGTGCCGACCGGGTCGACGGTGTCGCCGTCGTAGGCGCTCTCGGCGAGGATCGACAGCTGGGGCGAGGAGAGCCGCTGCGGGACCAGGGGGTCCTCGTCGGCGGTGGTGACGGTGAGGGTGTCGCCCTCGGTGCTGATCTCCAGCTCCACCCCGTCGAGGATGCGCGGCTTGGGCGCGGCCTGTGCGGCGTAGGTCAGCGCGTGTGCGGCGACGTCGGGGGTCAGCTCGGTGCCGTCGTGGAAGGTGACGCCCTCGCGCACGGTGAAGGTCCAGGTGGTGGGGTCCTCCTGGGTCCAGTCGGTGGCCAGGCCGGGCTGGGGGTCGCCGGCCTCGTCGAGGACGACGAGGGTCTCGGCGGTGCTCCAGCGGGAGAGCTTGAAGGCGTCGTCGCTGAGCGGGGTGAGCCCGGACCTGGGCGGCTGCATGTGGGCCACGGAGATCCGGCCGTCATCGGCGGCCGCCTCCTCGGACGCGGGGAAGCAGGCGGTCATCAGTAGGACGGCGGCCGAGGCCAGAGCGGCGCCGGGCAGGGCCTTGCGGTGGTGCACGGGACATCTTCCAAGGGGTGCGGAGGAGGAGAGGGCGGCGCGGACCGGCCGCCGCCTCGAAGAAGCCTCAAATTAGCACATGAAAACCGTTTTCATTCACATTCCGGACCTGGGGTGACAGACCTCACCGCCCGCGTGGGACCGCCGGTCGCCGCCCCTCCCCCGCTAGCATCGTTCTCGCCCACAGTGACCGAGCGCTCACCCAGGAGCCGACATGAAGCTGCCCCTGAAACCGCACCACCTGCCCGTCCGACTCGCGACCGGAGCGTTCATCCTCAACTCGGGCTGGGACAAGCGCGACGCCGACCAGGACACCGCGCAGGGCCTGCACGGCATGGCCGTCGGGGCCTACCCCTTCCTCGACAAGATCGAGCCGGCCGACTTCGTCAAGCTGGTCTCGGCCGGGGAGATGGCCCTGGGCGCCGCCCTGCTGCTGCCGATCGTGCCCAGCCGCCTGGCGGGAGCGGGGCTGACCGCGTTCGCCGCGGGCCTGCTGGGCGTGTACCTGCGCACCCCGGGCCTGCGCCACGAGGGCAGCGTCCGCCCCACCCCGGACGGCATCGGCATGGCCAAGGACGTGTTCATGCTCGGCGCGGGGCTCACCCTGCTGATGAACCGCCCGCACCGCGACTGACCGGCCCCGCACACCGCGCCCTGCTCCCGACCGGCCGCCGTTCACCAGGTCACGGGCAGGGCGGTCAGCCCTCCGGTGAGGACGTCCCGGCGGGTGGAGAGCTCGTCGGCGGCCACGGCCAGGCGCAGCTCGGGCAGGCGCCGCATGAGCCCCTCCAGCACCGCGCGCAGTTCGATCCGGGCCAGCGGCGCGCCGATGCAGTAGCGCATCCCGTGCCCGAAGCCCAGGTGCGCGCCCGCGCTGCGGGTGACGTCCAGACGCTCGGGGTCGGTGAAGGCGCCCGGGTCGTGGTTGGCCGATCCGAGGTCGCAGAGCACCAGGTCACCGGCGGCGATGGCGGCCCCGGCGATCTCGAAGTCCACGCGGGCGTAGCGCGGGACCCCGTCGCCGCCCTTGCGGGGTGCGCGCAGGACCTCCTCCACCGCCCCGGGCACCAGGCCGGGGTCGGCGACCAGCGCCCGGTACTGCTCGCGGTCGGCGAGCAGCCCCAGGACGCCCAGGCCGATCTGCACGACGGTGGTCTCGTGCCCGGCGAAGAGCAGTGCCATCGCGAGTCCGGCGGCCTCGGTGTCCTCGACGTCGGGATCGGCGGCCAGGTGCGAGATGACGTCGTCGGCGGGCTCACGGCGTTTGGCGGCGACCAGGGTGAGCCCGTAGTCGAACAGCTCCCCCAGGCCCTGTTCGGAGCGGGCGCGGTCGGTGACGTCCCCGGCGACCAGGCTCCATGCGCGGAAGCGCTCGCGGTCGGCGTAGGGCACGCCGAGGAGTTCGCAGATGACCTGGATGGGCAGCGGTACGGCGAGCGCCTCGTGCAGGTCGGCGGGGCGCGGACCGTGTTCCATGGTCCCGATGAGCTCGGCGGTGAGCCGCTCCACGCGCGGAGCCAGGAGCCGCATCCGCTTCGGGGTGAAGTGGGGCCGCAGCAGGGAGCGCATGCGGGTGTGGTCGGCCTTCTCCGTGTCGAAGTCGCCCATCGGCCCGCCGAAGAGCGCGGACTCCCCCGAGCGGGCGGCGCGGTCCGGATCGCGGTGGGCGCGGCCGAGGCGGTCGTCGTCGAGCAGGGCGCGGACCTCGCCGTGGCCGGTGACGAGCCAGGCGTCGTGGCCGACGCGGGTGCGGACGCGGTGGACGGGGCCCTGGGCGCACAGGCGCTCCAGCTCGGGCGGCGCGGCCAGCGGGCCCGGCCGGTCGAAGGGAAGTTGCGGGATCATGGGGACCTCCACTCGTTGACTCTCGTTTGTACACTCTCCTTTAAACAAAACAATATGTAGACTCCCAAGTCAACAAGAGGGAGGTGGCCGATGTCCGGTGAACCAGCGACCGGGACCGGACCCGTGCGCCGACTGCCCCGGGCGCAGCGGCGGGCGCAGATCCTGGACGCGGCCACGCGTGCCTTCGCCCGCACCGGCTACGCCGACACGAGTCTGGACGACGTGGCCCTGGAGGCAGGGATCAGCCGGGTCCTGCTCTACCGGCACTTCGAGTCCAAGAACGAGATGTACCGGGCGGCCCTGGACCACGCCCGCGCCCGCCTGGACGAGCGCGTGGGCACCCAGCACTTCACCGACCACAGCATCCCCGCCTTCCTCGACGCGGCCTCCGACGACCCCGACGGCTTCCGGCTGCTGTTCCAGCACGCCGCGCGCGAACCGGAGTTCCGCGACCTCACCGACCGCCTGACCCGGGCCTCCACCGAGCTGGCCCTGCGCCAACTGCGCGAGATCATCCCCGACCCGGCCTGGGCCCGCTGGGCCGCGCGCATGGTCTTCACCGTGGCCATCGAGGGCGCCATCGCGTGGCTGGACGCCGGCCGCCCCGACCCCGACCAGGCCGCCGCCCGCATCGAAGCGGCGGTCCACGGCGTCATCGAGGCCGCCCGCGCCTCCTAGGGCGTGCGGGGCCCGTTCCCGACGAGGCCCTTCGAAGGGGCCGTGTCCGCCCTCACAGGTGCCGGTGCTCACCCCGGACTGTGGCGTAAAACGCCTGTACAGGCGCCCCTTGTGCCCCTCGTCACCGCCATTCCCGGCGCCGCAGCGGTTAGGCTGTGACGGCAGGAATGACAGGAAGTCGCCGCCGCGCTGACCACAGCGGGATCGGGGACCTTCTCCCTCGTTCCCTCCCGCCGTCTCCGACGGCGGCACCGGCGGGGTCCGCCTCTGAGCGTTCCCGCCGCATTCCATGCTCTCCTGCTCTGCTGTCAGCCGCCCCGCGGACATCCGTCCCGTCGGCCGCCACGCACACACGGCGCATGGATGTCCCGATGCTGACCGGCGCGTCCCGGTCGGTGCCTCCATACGAGGAGCACCTTCTTCTCCATGTTCTCCACCCTGCGCTCCCGCGTGCCCACGCGAGGCAGACGCATCGACCCCTGGGTCCTCGGTGTCAGCGGCCTGCTCATGGCCGTGTTCGTCCTGGCCGCGCTGGCCGCCCCGAAGGCGGTGGGCGCCGCGGTCGACGTGGCCTTCACCTGGTCGGCGCGCTGGTTCGGCGCCTACTGGCAGGTCCTGATGCTGGCCACGTTCGTCGTGGTCACGGTCCTCGCCTTCTCCCGGTACGGCCGGGTCCGCATGGGTGGCGACGACGCTCCGGCGTTCGGCCGCTTCACCTGGATCGCGATGATCACCACGACGCTGCTGGCCGCGGGCGGGGTGTTCTGGGCCGCGGCGGAACCGATCGCGCACTACGCCTCCCCTCCGCCCCAGTACGCCGACCAGGTCAGCGGCGGCGCCGAGGGCGCGGCGCTGGCCATGGCGCAGAGCTTCGTGCACTGGGGCTTCATCGGCTGGGCCATCGGCGGTTCGCTGGCCACGCTGGTGATGATGCGCGGTGTCGAGAAGGGCATGCCCCTGCGTCCGCGCACGCTGCTGTGGCCGGTGATGGGCGAGCGGGTGCGCACGCACTGGATCGGCACGGTCGTCGACGTCAGCTGCGTACTCGCGGTCGTCGCCGGAACCGTGGGCCCGATCGGCTTCCTGGGCCTGCAGATCTCCTACATCGCCAGTGAGCTGTTCGGCCTGCCCGACACCTACGCCACACAGGCGGCGATCATCGTCGGCCTGACCATCGTGGCGGCCGTGTCGGTGCTGAGCGGCATCCACCGCGGCATCCAACTGCTGAGCCGCGCCAACGTGTGGGTGGCCCTGGCGCTCATCGCGGCGATCGTGGGCATGGCGTCGCTGCCCTTCGTCGCCGACCTCTACCTCCAGGCCTCGGTCGTGCAGGTGCAGGAGTTCCTGCCCATGGCGCTGTACCAGGAGGACAAGACGTGGGTCGGCTACTGGACCCTGTTCTTCTTCGGCTGGTTCCTGGGCTTCGGCCCGATGATGGCGATCTTCTTCGCCCGCATCTCGCGCGGGCGCACCGTGCGCGACATCTACGTGGGAGCGACCGTGATGCCCACGGTCGTGACCACGGTGTGGTTCACCGCGCTGGGCGGCACCGGCATCTGGCTGGAGCAGCAGGACCCGGGGACGATCACGGGCCCCTACGAGCAGGACGGCCTCCCGGCGGCGGCGCTCTCGATCATCCAGGCGCTGCCGATGACGGGGCTGCTGGGAGCGCTCATGATCCTCGTGGCCCTGATCTTCCTGGCGTCCACGCTCGACTCGATGTCCTACGCGATCTCGGTGTCGAGCATGCACGAGGGCGAGCCCTCGGGGCTGGTCCGCGCGTTCTGGTGCGTGGGCATGGGCCTGGCGGCCGTGGCGCTGCTACTGGTGGGCGACGGCGGCATCCAGGCCCTGCAGTCGTTCATCGTCGTCACCGCGGTCCCGGTCGGCCTCATCATGCTGCCGACCCTGTGGACCACGCCGCGCCTGCTGCGGGAGATGGCCGTCGAGCAGGGCATCGTCGTCCCGCCGACGCCTGCGGCCCCCGCGGCCCCGGCCGCTCTGGTGGCCGACGAGTCCGCGACGGACGGGTCCGAGGAACCGCGGGTGAGCGCGTCGAAGGCGTGACCACCGAGTGATCTGAGGGCCCGTCCGCTTCCGCGGCGGGCCCTCTCGCTTGTCAGCGGAGTGCGAAGACGCCCTCAGCGGTGGTGAACACCATGGTCCGGTCGGGCAGGGCCACCGCGTCGATGAGCTGCCCCGGCACACGCCATGACTCCTCCGCCCCGGTGTCGAGCCGGTGCCACACGAGCTCGTCACGGCGTTCCCCCATCGGGACGTGGCCGGATTCCGCACGCCCGAGGACCACCACGGCTCTGCCGTCCCCATCGGTCAGGTCGTACACGGTGGATGACCACCGACCAAGGTCGGCAACCACTTCCAGGCCGGGCAACGTGTACACCTTCGCTGACGCGGCCACCAGGGGACAGCGCAGGACGATCCGAGATCCGGCCGAGCGCGGTGGCGCAGACCAGGTGCACTGAATCCAGCGCCGGAGCGTCGATCCGGTGCAGCACGGCGGCCAGGAGTCCTCGCATTGCCGGACGGGAATCTGTTGCGTGCCGCTCCCCGGCTCGTCCGTGGCACCGGGATCGAACGTACAGCAACGAGCCATCACCTTTACGGCGTAGATCTTCGCTACGTCCACACGGATTTCCGGGATCACCGGCTCGTCACGGTCGAGGGTGTGGCCATGGCCTGGACCCGCCTGGCGAGCGCATCGTGGGCCTGGCGCCGGGCGGGTCCGCGATCACGGCCGATGGCGGAAGCTGATGCGCATCAGCCGGCTGTCGGCCCAGTCTTCGAGCCGAGTCGGCCGGATGGTCCCTGGATCGTGGGGCTGGTTGAGATCCGCGACGATCTCCGCCAGCACGGCCCGGCGTTCGGCTGGGGCGGTGACCGGCGTGGCCCGTGCAGGCAGATCCGCACGGATCCCGTTCTTCAGGTGGAAGGTGAAGGCGGGATCGGCGAGAAGGTTCGCATGCCAGTCGGTAGCGGCCCCGCCGGCGCCGCTGCACAGGTAGGTGCTGCCCGCGGCTCGGTAGAAGAAGATTTCAATGCGGCGTGGTCGGCCGGTGCGGCGCCCCAGTGTCGTGATGTCGATGATCCGTTCACTGGTGCCTGCGGCGGGTGTGATCTCGATGGCTCGTCGGATGTCCTCGGGCAGGTGTGACAAGGACGCGTCCCGCACGGAGCCGTCCCCTCCGGTCGTGTCCGGACTGCTCATGCGGTCTCGGCCTGAAGCGCGGGGCCGAGGAGGAGCCCACCGTCGATGACGTACTCCGACCCCGTGATGAACGACGCGTCCGATGACGTGAGGAACAGGAGAAGCCGGGTGACGTCGGTCGGCTCTCCAAGTCGGGGGATGGCGAACGGCTCGGGTGAGTAGAAGTCGGCGATCGCCGCGGTGGCGCCGGCTGCCGGTTCCTGGATGAAGGGGGTTGCGATCACGCCGGGGTGGATGGTGTTCACGCGGATGTGGTCCCGACCGAGCTCGAGCGCCGCCGTCTGCGTGAGACCTCGCACGGCCCACTTACTGGCCACGTACGGCGCGTAGTGCGCCGTGCCGCCCAGGCCCATGGTCGAGGCGATGTTGACGATGGCTCCCCCTGTTGCGCGGCGCAGAGCGGGGGCGGCGGCCCTCATGCCGAGGAAGGTCCCGGTGAGGTTGATGTCGAGGATGCGCGACCAGGTGGCCTGGTCGGTCTTCTCGATCAGCGCGGGCGGGTTCTGGACGCCCGCGTTGTTGACGAGCACTGTCAGGGCACCGAAGGCGCTCTCGGCGGCCAGCACAGCGGCGGACCACGAGCTCTCGTCGGTGACGTCGAGGTGGATGAAGCGAGCGCGGGCCCCGAGCTCGTCGGCGAGAGCGGCGCCGCGTTCGGCGTCGATGTCGCCGATCACCACGTTGGCTCCCTCCGCGTGAAAGGCGCGTACGTGGCTCGATCCCTGGCCACCGGTCCCACCGGTCACGAGCACGGTCTGGTCGTCGAAGCGGCGCATCGGATGTTCCTTCAGGACGTGGGTGACTGACCGGGATCATCGATCATGAGCGGCGGCCAGTGGTGAGCCAAGCGACTCACCACTGCCTGACACTAGGTCGTCGGCAGAGGTGAGTCAAGCCACTCACCTCGTATGCTCGGCCCATGAGCAGAGCCGTGACGACGTACCACCAGCGCATCGCCCAGGAGAAGCGCGCGCTGATCCTGGCGGCCGCGACCGCACTCTTCCTCGAGTTGGGCTACGACCGGACGTCGCTGGCGCGAATCGCGGAGCGCTCGGGCGTTTCGCGGGCCACCTTGTTCAAGCAGTTTCCGAGCAAGGCCGCCCTGTTCGACGCCATGGTCACCGAGTCCTGGTCGACCGCTGACGAAGAGGATCCTCCGCCGGCGGGCAACGTCGTCGACGGGCTCAGCACCATCGGCCGCCGCTATGCCGAGCTGTTGAGCCGTCCCCAGATGACCGACCTGTTCCGAATCGTCATCGCCGAGCTGCCGCGATTCCCCGAACTCGCCAACGCGCAGTTCTCGCAGGGGAAAATGCCCTACTTCGAGTCCGTACGCGGCTACCTGCTGGCCGAGCACGAGGCGGGAACGGTGCGGATCGAAGACGTGGACCTCGCGGCCACCCAGTTCCTGGGCATGATCTCCAACTACGTCTTCTGGCCGACACTCCTGGTGCCGGGCTGGGAGGTGAGCGCCGAACGCGTCGCCCAGGTGGTCGACGAGGCCGTCCGCACCATGGCCGCCCGGTACGCCGTGACCAGACCAGGGACGTCGACCGACGACTGAGTCCCGCCGGCCACGAATGAGCCCCACAGCCACAAGGAACTGCTGCCTGAGCGATCGAGGCTGTCGGTCCCGAGGACGTTCGCGAGGCACCACGGGACGGACACCGGAGGAGGGCCGTGCCGATGCGCCGGCGGCACTGCCCCATTGTCCCCCGGCGTGGATAGCATCACCTTGCCAGTGCACGACGTCCCCGACTGCGCCAGGCGTCCCGGCCCGGCAAGGAGGCCACATGAGCGAGGCGTTCTCGCCGATCCCGGAGCTGAACCTGCTCAAGGAGTTCTCGGACCGGATCGGCCCGGTCTACTACTCGAAGGGTTTCGAGCTGCGCGAGTACGACTCAGACGCCGGCCTCCACACCTGGTCGGAGCATCCGGAGTTCCCGAGCCGGTTCATCCCCTTCGCGCAGGCCAACGGCTCCGGCTCCGCCTACGCGCTGTGGCGGTGCGACGACCGGACCGACCTTGCCACCCTGCCCGTCGCCCTGGTCGGCGATGAAGGGGATCTCTATGTGATCGCGCGGAACCTGGTGGAGCTGTTCCAGCTTCTGGCCCTCGACAGCGACCCTTTCGCCGACTTCGGGTTTCTTGCCGCTGGAGACGATGAGGAACACAGCGACGGCCACCACGAGTTCCTCACCTGGTTGCACCAGAATTTCCGCCTTGAGCCACCGGAGGACCCGCACGCGCTCTGGGCCGGACGAAAGAAGGACGACGATCGGTTCAGGGCATGGGCGAGCCGGTTCGTCGAGCTGGACGATCGCTGACAGCCCATCGCGGTTCGTGGTCAAACCAACTGCCACTCCGCGGCCGTCCAGGGTGTGAAGAAGGACGGCAAGGTGACGGCGGGAGACCGTGCCCCGCGAGGCGGCAAAGTGTAGGCCAAGGCTGACCTGTACAACAGCGGCTCCACCTCGGGAGTTCCCTGGGTCCCTTCCGGGGTCTCAGCCGATCGGATGATCCGTTTGAGGCGGCCTCTCTTGTCCCGAGCCGTCACCTTGACGACGTAGATCTCAACTACGTCCACACGGATTTTCCGGAAAACCATCCGAACCCGCGTTCGAACTCGCTAGATTACGCCCTGAAAGCAAACGAACCCGGACGGTGTTAGCGCACCGGTCCGGGTTCTGACCACCTGTCCTGTCTACCCAGGAAGGCGGCTGGTGATGGAGTCTATCCTCCCCTGCCCACGGACATCCGGCGAAACGGCGAATCGGTCCGAGTGTTCCGGCCCGCGCAAGCGGCCGCTGGGCGCGATGGACGGTATCGGGTTCGTCCTCCCCCTGTGGATCGGCCAGGCACGCCGGTCCGGTCTGTTCCCCACGATCCGCGCGCACCTGCTGTTCAGCGTCCTGGCCGAGGCCGCCGACGTGGACGGGCGCTGGTGCTTCCTCTACCAGCGGACCGTGAGCGCGCGCTCGGGCGGCCTGCTCAGCGAGTCCACCGTCCTGCGCGCCCTCCAGGACCTCAAGACGGCCCGCCTCGTCCACGTTCTGAGCCGGGAGGAGACCCGGGCCTTCTTCGCCGCCGACCTGGCCTCCGGTGCCAGGCACGCCGACCGGCTGCCGCTCGTGATCGACCTGCTGATCCCGGCCGGGGCCTACCCCGCGCAGACCCTGGCCGAGATCAATCGCGCCCGCGCCCGCCTCGGCGAGGAGCTCCTGGACGAGGCCACGCGTCCCTACCCCGCGGTAGGGACGACCCGTCAGCCTGACACCCGCGAGGCGTCAGAGCGACGGACAGACCTTTCTCCGAAGCACCCTTCCCACCACCGCGCCGACGCTTCCGTCCGTAGGCGCGTCAGTACAGGTGGGGACGAACACGCCCGAACCACGGCGCATAACGACATTCCCGAAAGCTCCACCTACGCAGCAGCACCGGCTCCGGCGCTGCCACCGCGTCCCGCGACGCCCTCGCCCCCGCTTCCCACACCACTCCCCCGCCTGTCGGAACGGCTCGCCGCCGCCGTTCCGACCCACCGGCTCACGCGCCCCCACCACGATCGGCGCGCCCTGGCCGAGGCGGCCGGGCTCCTGCTGGACCAGGGCCTGTCCGAGCACGACGTCAGCACCCTCTTCACCGGCACCGACGCCCTGGACCGCCCCTTCCCCGCACTGATGCGCCGCCTGCGCACCCTCCGCGACGCCCGCGCCTTCCTGACCGGACGCCTCAGCCGGTCATCAGCAACCGAACCCGGCACGGATCGAGCACACCCAGGCACGGTTCCGGACCTCGCCGAAGCGGACCCGTTCTCCCGCCATCCCAGCTTCGACGTGGACGACCGTGGTGCCGCCGCCCGCACCTGCCCGCGCCACCCGGGCGTGCGCAACGCACCGGGCGCAGCTTGTCGAGTCTGCGGCGACCCCTGCCGTGCCGTCCCCGGAGAGCTCCTGCACCCGCCCGCCCAGGACTCCACCGACCCCGCGCTGTGGAAACGGGTCCTGGACTCCTACGCCCGCGCTGGGCGACCACGCAGGGAGGAACCCGCCGGGCCCGCACATCCGCCCGGCCGCCAGCGCATCATCACCCAACTCCGGCAACAGCTCACCGCCTCACCCGCGACGCCGCCTGACAGCCGGGCACGGCCCGCACGATCGGCACCGCAGCGGCAGCGGCAGTCGATGCGTCCGGCCACGCTCCGGTGAGCGGGCCCAACGCCCGGACGGGCTTCGGTACGGGGCATGCCCACCGGCGTATGCGCTGGCGCCCTCCGCCCGAACGCGCTTCGATGCGGAGCCCCGCGCGCCCGGCCTGCAGGCACCGGATGACCGCACCGACCGATAGGTCAACCGCCGCAGGAGCACCTCCGCCGGGCCCCTACGCCCCGCCCGCTCCAGCGGGCCGCACCGACCACCGTCAGCGCCCAGGTGAGCACCGCCAGCACCGAGGCCGACCAGCTCGACATGGACGCGCCCAAGCCCAAGCCCCAGACGGCCAGGACCGGCCCCCACACCAGCGACTGCGCCAGGTACCCGCTCATCGACCGCCGTCCGAGCGCGCCCAGCCATCGCACCGGCCACGCCATGGCCGCGGCGCGCCCGCCCAACCAGTGCGCCACCAGGCCGAACAGTGCCGCGTACCCGACACCGGTGAAGATCCCGGCGCACACGAAGCGGGCCCGCTCCCCTCCAAAGGGAAGCGGGCCCGCGTCGAAATCGACGGGTCAGCGGGGCAGGCGCTCGGCCAGCCAGGACTCCACCTCGGCCGACGAGCGCGGCAGGCCGGCCGACATCACCGTGCGGCCCTCCTCGGTGACCAGCACGTCGTCCTCGATACGCACGCCGATGCCGCGCAGCTCCTCGGGGACGGTGAGGTCGTCGGGCTGGAAGTACAGGCCCGGCTCGACCGTGAGCACCATGCCGGGCTCCAGGTCGCCGTACAGGTGCAGCTCCTGGCGCGAGACGGCGCAGTCGTGCACGTCCATCCCCAGCATGTGGCCGGTGCCGTGCAGGGTGTACCGGCGCTGCAGGCCCAGCTCCAGGACGCGGTCCACCGGGCCCTCCAGCAGGCCCCACTCGACCAGGCCCTCGGCCAGCACCCGCTGGGAGGCCTCGTGGAAGGCCGTGAACGGGCGCCCGGGGGCCACCGCGGCGATACCCGCCTCCTGGGCGGCGTGGACCAGGTCGTACACCTTGCGCTGCACGTCGGTGAAGGTGCCCGACACCGGCATCGTGCGCGTGACGTCGGCGGTGTACAGGGTCGTGGTCTCCACGCCCGCGTCCAGCAGCAGCAGATCGCCCTCGCGTACGGGGCCGTCGTTGCGGGTCCAGTGCAGGGTGGTGGCGTTGGGGCCGGAGGCGGCGATGGTGCCGTAGCCGACGTCGTTGCCCTCCACCCGGGCACGCAGGAAGAACGTGCCCTCGATGAACCGCTCGGAGGTGTCCTTGGCCTGCGGCAGGGCGGTGACGACGTCGTTGAAGCCGCGCACGGTCGCGTCGACCGCCAGCTGCAGCTGGGCGACCTCCCAGGCGTCCTTGACCAGCCGGTGGTCGGCCAGGGTCACGCCCAGGTCGGCGTCCAGCTGGGCGGACTTGGCGCGCGACTCCTCGTCGGCGTCCCCGCGCAGCTCGTCGACGATCGCGTCGAGTTCGGCGTCGTGGCCGCGCACGATGCGCACGGCGGTGTCGCCCGAGCGCAGCGCCTCGGGCAGGGTGCGCACGTCGGCGGTGGGCACGCCCAGCAGCTCGGCGGCCTCGGGCAGGCTGTTGCGGCGGCCGGTCCACAGCTCGCCGTAGCCGCCCAGCCAGAACTCGCCGTTGTCGCGGTTGGAGCGGGGCTTGAGGTAGAGCACGACGTCGTGGCCGCCGTCGGCGTCGGGCGTGAAGACCAGGCAGCCGCCGTCGGAGGTGTCGCCGGTGAGGTAGGCGTAGTTCGTCGCGGCGCGGAAGGGGTACTCGGTGTCGTTGGACCGGGTGAGCAGCTGGCCGGCGGGCACGACCAGGCGCTCGCCGGGGAAGGCGGCGCTGATCCGGGCGCGGCGCCGTGCGGTGTGCTCGGACTGCTCGATCGGCTCCAGGTCGCGCCGCTCGGTGTCGGCCCATCCGGTGCGCATCCACGCGGCGAGCTCGTCGGAGACCGACTGCGCCTGCCCGTTCTTACGTGGACTGAACACGGGCGCGTCCGTCTCTGTCTCCGGGCGCTGCTGCTCGCTCACCTGGGCACACTCCTCATCGGGTCGATCACGGATGACCGCTGGTCACGGCCTGTGCCACCATCGTACGGAAACAGCGGCCCCCGTGGCCTGGGCGCGGACATAGCGGTCCCCATAACCCCCGTCCCGACCGGCCCGGCCCGGTCGGCTCTCACCCTGTTCTCGTCCGAAACCAAGACCGCGTTGACCCGCAGCCGCCAGAGTGGTGGCCATGGTCGGCACACGGGCCGACGGAACAGCGAACACGGACGGGCGGAACTCATGGCGGACACGAGGTTCCAGGGCGCACCGGTCACCCGGCGGCACGCCCTCGCGGGCGGCGGAGCCCTGGTGGCGGGCACGGCCCTGGCGGGATGCTCCTCCTCCGACACCGGGAGCGGGGCGAGCGGCACCGACGCGGCACCGACCACGGGCGCCACCGACGAGGTGTGCGTCCTGTCCCCGGAGGTGACCGAGGGCCCCTACTACCTCGACGGACAGCTCATCCGCGAGGACATCACCGAGGGCAAGCAGGGCTTCCCGCTGGCGATGGCGATCACGGTCGTCGACTACTCCGACGGGTGCGCGCCGATGACCGAGGACGCGGTGGCGGTGGAGATCTGGCACTGCGACGCCTGGGGGTACTACTCCGGCTACACCGACGCGAGCCCCGGCGGCCGGGTCCCCGAGGAGGACGGCGAGGGCGACGACATGTCCTTCCTGCGCGGCATCCGGCTCGTGGACGGCGACGGCACCGCCCACTTCAGCACCATCGTCCCGGGCTGGTACAGCCCCCGGGTGACGCACGTCCACCTCAAGGTGCACGTCGGAGGCGAGGCCGACACCACCTACGAGGGCGGCACCACCGTGCACACCGGCCAGCTGCTGTTCGCCGACGACTTCTGCGCCGAGGTCGCCGAGCGCGAACCCTACTCCGAGCACGTCCTGGAGCTGACCCCCGTCGAGGAGGACCAGGTGTACCAGG
The DNA here is from genome assembly GCF_001279585.1 of Nocardiopsis sp. NRRL B-16309. Classification (GTDB taxonomy): domain Bacteria; phylum Actinomycetota; class Actinomycetes; order Streptosporangiales; family Streptosporangiaceae; genus Nocardiopsis. The sequence continues at coordinate 86,700 of NZ_LGEC01000074.1, forward strand.
AGGCGCAGCAGTCCGAGGGGAACGCCGCCGCCATGGTCGTCTCCCCCGTCGCGGTCACCGAGGGCACACCGGAGAACGGCTACACCCTGTCCGTGACCGTGGGCATCACCCCGGAGGAGACCACGACCGGCGGGGGCGCGCCCGGCGGTGGTGCGCCGGGTGAGGGCGGCACCCCGCCCGGGGGCGGTCCCGGCGGCGAGGGCGGAGAGGGGTCGGCCCCGCCCGACGGCGAGTGACGTGCCCGGCCGGTGAGGTGCCCGGCCAGGACGGCGCCCGTTCCCGGGGTCGGCCCCGGGGGCCGGAACCCGCGCACTCCCAGGGCCACCCCACAGGTCGTGCGGGTTCCCAGCGCCGCTCCCCGGCCAGAACGGCACGACCGGGACGGCCCTCGCGGATCGAGTGCCCGCCTCAGGCCCGCAGGTCGCGTGCGAACGGCAGGGACGAGCGGTGCGGCAGCTCGTCGAGCTCGGCCGGGTCGAGCGCGGTGTAGCCGATCCGCTCGTACAGGGCCACCGCCTCCGGCTGGGCCGGACCGGTGAACAGCAGTGCGCGCGTGTAGCCGAGGTCGCGCGCGGCCTCCTCCAGGGCGGCCATCACCCGGCGCGCGAGCCCGCGCCGCCGGTGGTCGGCGCTGGTCCACACCCGCTTGAACTCCGCGGTGTCGGCCATGGCCGTGCGTCCCCGCTTGTAGGGGCGCACGGCGCCACCGGCCACGATCCGCCCGTCGAGTTCGGCCAGCACCACCCGGCCGTGCGGGGCCGCGAACTCCGACACCGGGTACCTCGCCAGCTCGCGCGCGGCGCCCTCGGCGCCGTAGCGCTCCGTGTACTCCGCCAGGAGTCCGTCGAGCAGCCCCTGGACGCGGGGGTCGTCGTGGTGCACCCGCAGCACGCGGATCCCGTCCGCGCGTGCGGTCCCCGTCGCCTCGGCCCCTCCGGCGCTGGTGTGTGCCACTGTCTCTCCTCCGTGCGCTCCCCGGTCTCGCCCGGAATCCTATGTCCGAACGTCCGAACGTCCGGATGCGGGCGGCCGCGGCGCGGGAGAGGTCGGTCCCACGCCGGGGCGGACTCACGCGTCGACGGGGTCGCGCGGGGGCGGAACGTGCGGCGGGGCACTCGGCGGACGGAACAGGGTCCGGGCGCGCAGGGCGCGGAACCCGTTGGCCACCTCGTAACCGGCCGCCAGCAGGCGCTCCCTGGCCTCGTCCGCGCTGCGGACGGTCGCCTCGTCGAAGAGCAGGTTGTAGTAGCGCTCCGGGACCCGGTTCAGGGCCGACCGCAGGGCGCGCAGCGACGCGGTGGCGGCCGCGTCGCCGCCCGGCGGCTCGGGCAGCACGCCGTAGGCCCGGCGCGCCCAGCCGGGCAGGGTGGCGTAGGAGAGCGCGCCGATGGGGAACCACAGCGGCTTGAACGGGGCCAGCCAGGCGAGGCGGTCGGGCACCCGGGGCCACAGCAGGAAGCGCACGGCCTGGCGCGCCTCGGGAGTGACGCGCAGCCTCGGCCGCGTCCGGGTGAGATAGCGGCGCAGGTCGGGCACGCTGCGCGGCACGTCGGCCGGGTCCAGGCCGACGTAGCCGGCGGTACGCGCCTGCTCGTCGACGTAGCGGTCCCGTTCGCGGGAGGTGAGCGGCACCCCCGCCCGGTAGGTGGTCTCCAGGTAGGAGGAGACCTCCGCGCAGTGCACCCACACCAGCAGTTCCCGCTCGTCGACGCGGTGGCGACGTCCGGTGGCCAGATCGGTGAAGGCCAGCGCTCGGTGCACGCGCCGCACGCGCTCGCCCAGGGCGTCGGCCTCGACGGGGCTGCCGTAGGTCGTCACGGCCACGAAGTGGGCGGTGCGCAGCAGGCGGCCCGTGGGATCGGAGCGAAAGTCCGACAGCTGCCACACGCCCTGCATCGCGACGGGATGCAGGGCCTGGAGCATGAGGGCCCGCACTCCGGCGACCCACATCGACCGGTCCAGGTGGATCTTCCAGGTGACGCTCTCCGGGGCGGCGACGGTCGGCTGCATCCGGTCTCCATCCTGGGCTGCGCGGGGGCGCGCGTACGAGGGGACTCCGGTTCCCACGATACGACCGTGCGCGCCGACGCCCGCTCGGGGTGCCCGTGGCGGAGCCCGGCCAAGTGATCACCCTTTCTTGGCCGAACGCTGGCCTGCGGCGGGAGCACCCTGGGAAGGAGACCGCCGGTCGAGGGGCGGCCTCCCCCTGGAAGGAGCCCACCATGACCACCCGTTCCGAGAGCGCAGGCCCGTTCGACCTGAACCGCTACACCCACGCCGTGGAGAACAGGGACGCCGACACCATGGTCTCGATGATGGCCGACGACGCCGACTTCGAGATGATCGACCGCCGCACCCCGCCGAGCCGCCCGTCCGTCCTGCACGGGCGCGACGCGATCGCACCGGTCATGCGCGACATCTCCGCTCGCGAGATGACCCACGAGGTCGTCAACGTCATCTCGGACGGTCAGCACGTGGCCTACACCGAGCGCTGTACCTACCCCGACGACACCAGGGTCATGAGCATGACGATGCTCGACCTGAGCGACGGGCGCATCAAGCACCAGTCCACCATCCAGGCCTGGGACGAGGACTCGGGCCGGTCCATGCAGGTCGGTGACTTCGGCATGCCCGACGACACCGACGACTACGAGAAGGCGCACGCCGACCTGGTGGAGATCGGTGGGCGCATGGTCGCCCGGATGACCCTGCAGCCCGGCTGGCGGTGGTCCGAGCACGCCCGCCCGATCCAGGGCACGGACCTGTGCATGAAGACCCACCGCGCCTTCATCGTCTCCGGGACCATCTGCGGCCACATGTCCGACGGTTCCGAGTTGGAGGCCACGGCCGGCCAGACCGCGTTCGTCCCGCCCGGGCACGACGCGTGGGTGGTCGGCGACGAGCCCTGCGTCCTGTTGGACTGGGGTGTCGGCGAGTAGCGCCGCCCCACAGCCGCGACCGATCCGCAGACCCCCGACGCGTGGGCGTTCGGGGGTCCTGTCAGGGCCTCCACCCCTGTGCGGCCGTGCACCGAACACCGCGGTGAACACCCTGACCACCCATGGACGCTGCGCCAGGTGAGCGGGCACAGGATGCGCCCCGTCCCACGGGCGGGCCGACCACCGTCCCACAGGCGGGCCGACCACGGCACGCCGTCAACGTGCTCCTGCCGCCGCGCCCGCACCGGGATCCCCTGGCGTGCGCCGCCCCGCCACAGCCCGGCGGAGAGGCGCACGCGCCTCCCTACTTCACAGCGATGCCTCGACGTCGTGCAGCGCGTCCAGCACCGGCCGGAGCACGGTGAGGTTCTCGCGCGGCAGTCGGATGGACGTCTCCATGGGTACGTCCGCCGCCTCGCCGGGCAGGTCGGCGGCGGACTGCTCCGTGTCCGCGGCCGGGACGGTGACCCAGCGGACCGCCGCACCGTCACGTACGGTGACGACCGCGACCAGGGAGTCCGGCGGCAGGTCCCCGGCGGAGTGCTCGGGCGGCTCGTCGTCGAGCAGTCCCACCCGCTCGGCGGCGGCGAACACCCGGGCGGCCGTGTCCTGGTCGACCCGTCCGGTGGCCTCGGATTCGGGTTCGTCGCTGAAGTCGTCGAGCAGATGGCGGTGGACCGCACCGGAACCGGTGACCGCGACCCGGTACACGTAGCGTTCGCCGGGAGCGCCACCGCTCACCTCGAAGGAGACCTCGTTCCGGTCGGGGTCGGCGACCCCTGCCCGAGCGCCGATCCCCCGCAGGCGCCCCAGGGACTCGGCCCGCTCTGACGGTTCCAGCCGGTCGATCGAGCGCACCTCGCCCCCCTCGCCTTCCCCTGCCCCGGGGCCCTCCCCCGGTGCCGCGGCCGGCGTGTGGCCGCAGTGCAGGGCGGTGATCCTGTCGTAGAGCCGGGCGACCGTCTCGGAGTTGTCGTCCATCACCGTCCCGGTGTTGACCGGAGTGCGCGACGGGCACGCCGCGGTCACGTACTCGTCCGGGTGGCCGAGCATGTGCCCGAACTCGTGGGAGGCGACGTCGCCTGTGTCACTCGTGTCCCACGTGGTCACGTTGGACCGCTCAGGACCGGTCCGCACCCGGACCACGTGATGGGCGCCGCTGTTCACCCACTGCACGTCGAAAGTGATGCGCTTGCGCTGTCCGTTTCCGGTGCAGTCGAAGCGGTCCGACCACTTGCCGATGATTCCGTCGCGCCAGGCCGTCCGCAGGTTGTCCATCGTGCTCGCGGCGATTCCCGCGTCCGGAGCGAGCTGGATCCGCACGACGACGTGCGTGTCGGCCTGGTCATAGGCCGCGCGCCAGCCGAACCCGCACTCCCGCACGTCGAAAGCGACCTCCGAACCGATCCGGAAGGGACCGGACCAGGTCCAGGGAGGACCATCCATACGCCAGAAGAAATCGAGATTCCCCGCCTCATCGACCGCCAGGACCTCCAGATTTCCCGCACTACCGTAATTCGACTGGATCAGACTGGCCGCGGCGTAGCGCGCACCGCCAACGAAGCGACCAGGCGCACTCCAGGCCATACCCGCGTCGTTGTCCCGCCACAGATGCACCAAACCGCCATCCCGATGCGGCACGACGACCTCGAAGTTCCCCTTGTCCCCATGACTCCCCTGAACCAGCGACGGACCACCGCGCACCCCGCCGGCGACATGAAAAGGACCCGACCAGGTCCAGGGAGGACCATCCATACGCCAGAAGAAATCGAGATTCCCCGCCTCATCGACCGCCAGGACCTCCAGATTTCCCGCACTACCATAATTCGACTGGATCAGCGTCGAGGCCGTGTACCGACTCCGCCCACCGAAACACGTGGGCCCGTGCCAGGTCATGCCCGCGTCGTTGTCGCGCCACAGGTGGACCAGGCCGCCGCCATGCGAGGACGGGATCACCGCCTCGAAGTTGCCCCTGGTTCCGTGTCGTCCCTGTATGAGGAAATCGCTCATCGTCGCCGCACCCCCGCCTCTCGTCGCCGCATCGAACCGGTCAGCTCCACTGGATCTCGGACAGGCTCCCCAACGCCTCCCGCTCCCCCAACGCCTCGGACACCACCAGCGTCTCCGCCCCGCGCAGCACGGCCGGGAATCGCAGATGCGTGCGCTCCTCGATCTCGCCCAGCATCACCTGGAACACGTGGAACTCCTCGAGCTCCAAAGCCTCGATCTGGTCGAGGTTCTGGGTCAGCAGGAACGCCGTGCTCCTGAGTTCGCCCTGGTCGGCGAAGACGATGACCTTCCAGTACTCGCGCGGGATCCGCACGCCCCGGTACGGGCGGTCGTCGTCCTGGAAGACCGGCCCGCCGAAGACGCTCACCCGCAGGTCGTCGACGTCCACGTCGGCGAACACCGCGTCCTCCAGCCGTCCCCACAGCCCTCCCTTGGCGCTCTGGTTGAAGTCCTCGACCTGCGGCACGATGTTCGTGTAGGAGAACGAGTCCACGTTCGCCTTCTCGGCCTCGGCCGGACCGTCCCAGAGCAGGTCGGCACGGCGGGCGATGTGCCCCCGGTCCAGCCGGTTGGCCTTGTACACCTCGTTGCCGACCTGGACGCCGTCCGGGAGCCGCACGTCCTTGACGAAGGGGATACCTCTACGGCTGAGCCGCTTGAGCGAGCCGCCGTCGATGTTCCAGGCCACCCACCGGGCGAAGCGACGCGAGGTGCTCAACGCCAGCGAGAAGTGGGTGTAGGGGATGACCTCCGACCCGTCCAGCCGGACCGCGTCGCCCGCGATGACCGGAGTCAGCACCGGGGTGTCCACCCGCCGACTCAGGAAGCGGGGGTCGTAGCCCGCCAGGACCTGTGCCTCTTCGGGTGCGGGCGGTCGCAGGTCGATCTGCAGCTTCTCGAAGACCGAGCTCGACAGGCAGGCCAACGCGTGCTCGTCCGGGTTGCCCGTGCCCTCGCCGCCGAAGTGCAGGCCCGCCAGGACCGTGCCCGGCCGGCCGTCGGATGCCGTGAACATCCACACAGCGCCGGAGTCGCCGCCGCGACTGACTTCGCCGTCCTGGGGCGGGTGCTCCGGGTCCACGCCGATCTCGAAGCAGCCGATGATCTGCTCCCCCGCGCTCCCGCCGTAGTCGAGCTTGACGAGGGTGTCGATCCGCCGGACCACGCCGTGCGTGACGGCGGTGGTGCGGCCGCTCTTGACGACCTTGTCCCCGAGCTCGGGTTCGCCCAGCTCCTGGGGGGCGACGTCGAGCTCGGTGATCTGCGGCGAGAACCGGCGGTCCTCGATCGTGGCCACCGCGCAGTCGCCCGCCACTCCCAGGTGGGAGCGCTTCAGTGCGCCCAGGCGGTTGTGGCCGGTGCGGTTGTCATCGTGGGGGCCAGGCTGGACGACGTCCTCGCCCAGGTCGCCATCGGACCCGTGCAGGACGTGCCAGTTGCTCAGGATGTAGGGCGTGGCGTCGTGCCGGTCGAAGACGATACAGCCGATCGTGCCCGCCGAGACGCTGACGTGCCCGACGCTCACACCCGGCACGATGGGGTCGAGCCGGTTCTTGCGGACCGGGCTGCGCGCCTCGGCCACGATCCGGAACTGCGGTGCGTAGCTGCGTTCGATCACGTCTGTGGGCACCTCGACGCCGTCCACCACGACCGACTCGGGCAGCATCGTTGTTCCCAGAGCCTCCAGCGCTTCGGGTTGGACCTTGGTGTCGACGGTGAACTGGAGTGCGATCTCCCCCTCCTGCCGGCCGTCCTTCTCCTTGTAGCCGATGCCGACCGAGGAGACGTTGGGGTCCCTCAGAAAGTCCGCCCCGCGGGTGCGGACGAACGTCCGCAAGGAGGCGATGAGGTCGCTCTGCTCCGGTTCCCCGGGCCGGTTCGGGTTCTCGGTGGCCATGGAGATCTTCCCCTCGCGGAACCGGTGTCGCAGGATGGGCGGTCACGGAAAGCGGAAGGGGCGGGCTCGGACGCGCTTGTGACGGGCCGTCGGCCTGCCCGCTTTCTTCGTTCTGGACGCGCGGTGACCTGCGCCGAGACGTTCCCGTCGGTCCCACTGGATAACCACCCCCCACTGTGAAGATGTCGGCAATGATCGCCGCCATGGCGTCCCGCTCCCAGCGCGCACGAAATCGCCTGAGTCCGCCCTCCCATTCATCGTGTTCGTCAAGAACGCATATGATGCGGCAAACCGCTTGAGTGTTTCTGCGGTGGTCACTACGCTGGAATACGTGACGGGTGCGGCCCGCCCGCTTCTCATGATCTGAGGGTCAGCATCGGTTTTGCGCTTCCATGGTCCTGGGATCCACAGGCGGCCTGGGGGGACATATGGAAACCGTCCTTATCGTCGCCGCTCTGCTCAGTATTCTGATTCCGCTCGTCTCCTGGGCTGTTATTCCGGAGATCTTCCACGACACCGACGGGAAGAGTGTCCTCACCCTGGCCATCGCGTCGGTGTGGGCAGTGGCGTGTGTCCTCGTGTTACTGACGGCTTCCGCGACCGGTGTATGGGCCGGCCGTTTTCTCGTCGGCGGGCTACTCGTGGCGGCGTTTCTCCTCCTGTGGGCGGTGGCACGGATCTTCGGTCGGCGCTGGCTGCGGATCTGCGCTCTCTTCATGGCCGCCGTGGGTGGCGCGTGGGCGTTGTGGCCGTCCTGGCCCAGAGGTGAGCCCACATGGCTCGATGGAGCACCCGAGGGGGGTTGGGCCGCCGCCGCGCTGATCGCTCTCGCGGTGGGCTACCTGTGGCTGGAGCGCATCACGGTGAAAGAGCCGCAGGTCCATGTCGCCGAACCGGCCGCCGAGGACAACGAAGCGACCACGTCGGTACTCAACGAACTGCGACTGCGGCTTCCGGCGATCGAGGTGGTCGCGCCCGCGTGGAAGCCGGGAGGAGAGCCGGGCGAGGCCGTCGCGAGCATCGTCGAGAGCAGTGACATCACGGGCAACAAGCTGGTCTCGGCCCTGACCAGACTGTTCTCCCGGCTCGTGCGGATACCGTCCTACACGGTGCGTGTCCGGGCGCACGAGAACGCCGCGTCCGCCCCGGACGGGGGCGCACCGGCACCGGGCGGCGATCGTCTGGTGTCGGTCACCGTCGACGTGTACGAGAACATCACCGGGAAGAGCGAGCACCAGATCACGCTGCCGCCCCTTCGACTGGACTCGGCCGCCACGCGGGCAGCGGGTTTCGTCGCCTCCCGGATCTTCCTGAGCGATCCGTCGACCCGCGAGTGGGCCAGGGCGAGGTTCGACGGCGAGGATCTGTCCGCCTACCTCACCGTGAAGTCGCCCTTCACGTGCTGGGGGAGCTGGGGTAGCGGAGACCGCGACTACGCCCACGACTACGATCCCAACCGCGAGGAACGCCGCAGGTGTATCGAGCGCCTGGAGAGAGTCGCCGATTCCCGGCGCATCGCGGGTGTGGTCCGCTACGAACTGGCGTCCAGGTACGAGCTCGAGGGAGAACACGTCAAGGCGTTGCGCATGCACGTCCTCAACCGCGCCCAGTTCCGGCTGGATCCGTTCGAACGGAGCCGGTACCGGATGGTGGTCCTCCTCAAGATGATCGCGAACCACGATTTCGCGAACGTGTGGGCGAGGTCGACCGAGGCGGATCGCCACGACATCTTCCGCGCCCTCAGACGAGCCGGGATCTATCCGCGTGCGGAGACCTTCCCCGCGCTCATGTCGGACTCCGCTCTCACGCCCCTCACCGAAGAGGAGTTCGTCGCCGACCCCGAGCGGTCCGGAGACGCCGTGCGTCGGGTGCGGCTGGTCCTGCTGCACGTCGCGAGGACGGAGGCCCATGAGATCGGGAAACGCCACTCCTGGCCACGACTGGCGTACGAGGACCTGCTCAACAAGGGGAGGAGCCGGCATCGGACACTCAATGTCAGGAATGACCATGACGAAAAGCTCATGGCGAGATACCGGATCGGGAAACGAAGCATCGAGACGCTGAAGGAGAGCATAGACGCGAGCATCAGCATGGCGGTCGGCCGTGTTCCGGACGCGCGCCGATCCGCGTCCACGAAACTCTGGAAGAAACTGCCGCCGCGGGGAAACGAGCTGTACAACCAAGCGTGCCTGTGCGCCGTACGGGAAGTCGAGCCGTTCCACGACAGCGGTGTCACCATCGCCGGGGACAGGCGGGCCGCGGTCTCCAGGGCGGTGGACGTCATGCGCGAGGCCCTGCATCCCTCAGTGTGCGAACACTATCGCCCTTCCGAGCTCCTGATAGTCGACCCTGATCTGCGTTGCCTCCGTGGCAGTTCCGCGTTCGACGAGCTCGTCGAGGAACAGCTCCGCCGGGACTGGGGACCCGCCAAACCGGACACCTGCCCCGAGCCCGGCGACCGGCTCCTGGACGACTGGGTGCTCCAGCGCATACACCGCGCGTGGTCCGACGACGGTGGACGGCCGGGGTCCCCGCCGTGGAGTAGTCCGCGCTGATCGCCGCCGACCTCCGAGGCCCCGGCAGCACCCTCAACGGGCCCGGCTTCCCCGCAGGTAGGCGAGCACCGCCTGCACCCGGCGGTGCACGCCGTCGTCGGGCGGCAGGTCCAGCTTGGCCAGGATGTTGCCCACGTGCTTGCCCACGGCGGCGTCGCTGACCACCAGCTGCCGGGCGATCGCGCCGTTGGAGTGGCCCTCGGCCATCAGCCCCAGCACCTCGCGCTCGCGCGGGGTGAGCCGCTCCAGCGGGTCGGCGCTGCGGCGCAACAGCTGGCGGACCACCTCGGGATCCACGATCGTGGCGCCCTCCACCACCTGGCGCAGTGTGGAGGCGAACTCGCGCACGTCGCCGACCCGCTGCTTGAGCAGGTAGCCCACGCCGCGCCCGTCCCCCGTGTCGAGGAGGTCGGACGCGTAGCTGAGCTCCACGTACTGGCTCAGGGCCACCACCGCCAGGCCGGGACGGTCCCGCCGGAGCCGCACGGCGGCGCGCAGTCCCTCGTCGGTGAAGCCGGGAGGCATCCGGATGTCGGTGACCACCAGCCCGGGGTCGTGCTCGGCGACCGCCCCGACCAGCGCCTCGCCGTCACCGACCGAGGCGACGACGGGGAAGCCGAACCGTTCGAGCACCCCGATCAGACCCTCCCGGAGCAGCACACCGTCCTCCGCGAGCACGGTCGGCACGGGGGTCAGCCCTGCATCGGCGGGATCGGTCCACACGGCAGCTCCACTCGGATTCGGGTCGGCCCGCCCTCGGGGCTGGACAGCTCCATTGTGCCGCCCATGACGGCGACCCTGTCCTTCAGACCGGTGAGCCCGGACCCCTTGGCGGGGTCGGCGCCGCCCGCACCGTAGTCGGTGACCTCCACGTGCAGGGTCTCCCCCGACTCCGACCGGACCGTGTCGGCGTGCACGGTCACGGCGTTGGCCTCGGTGTGCTTGTAGACGTTGGTGAGCGCCTCGGCGACGACGAAGTAGGCCGTCCCCTCCACGTGGGCGGGCAACCGGCCCGCGATCTCCGTGTCCACCCGGGTGGGCACCGGGCAGTGGTCGGCGAGTTCGGCCAGCGCGGCGGGCAGGCCCCGGTCCGTGAGCACCCGGGGGTGGATCCCGCGCACGAGTTGGCGCAGCTCCTCGATGAGGTCGTTGGCCTTGGCCTGGGCGGCGGCCACCCGCCGGTCCGCCTCGCCGTCCTCCTCCAGTTCCAGCCGGGCCAGGCCCAGGTCCATCGACAGCGCGACCAGCCGTTGCTGCGCGCCGTCGTGCAGGTCGCGTTCGATGCGGCCGCGCTCGTACTCGAAGGCGCTGACCAGGCGGGCGCGCGACTCGGTGACCTCGCTGAGCTCGGCGCGCAGCTCCTCCTTGGGCGGGCCGACCAGCAGGGCTCTGGCGACCAGCGCGTGCCCCTGCGCGAGGATCCCGGCGGCGTAGAGCAGCACGACCAGGACCAGCGGGCTGAGCAGCGCCAGGGGAAGGGCCTGCTCCACCGTGGTGGCGGTGTAGAACCCGAAGGAGACGGCCGCCTCGGAGGTGTCCTCGACCAGCAGCGGCGCCAGCGCCATCACCGCTCCCAGGACGGCGGTCCCGGTCAGGACGTTCACCATGAGGAGGCCGATCGGCATGAGCAGGAAGAGGTAGGCGACCTCGCGCCAGGTGGCGCTCTCGGTGTAGCGGGTGCGGACCCACCCCCACAGGCCGGGCGGCGGCGTCCGGTGGCCGCTGGTGAACGGTCCCACGGAGACCAGGGAGAGGCGGCGGCGTTCCAGCGCGCCCAGGGGCAGGGCGATCAGCGGGGAGACGCCCGCGACCATGGCCAGCCCGACGAGGAAGCCCGCGGTGGCCGGGGCGCCGATCTCCACGGTGTCCCACGGGGCACTGGCCAGCTTGCCCAGGACCAGCGCCCAGGGCAGGTACACGGGTGCGGCCACCATGATGACGGCCAGGCTGATGGCGCCGGTGGCGACGCAGTGCGACAGGGCCCGCCAGGGCCAGGGGGTGAGGAGGAAGCGCGGTCGCGCCAGGGCCTGGGCGAGGGTCGCCGGCCGAACCGGGGCGGCGTCGGTGGTGGTCATGCTCCAACGCTAGGCAGGGCGGGCGGCGCGCGGAATCGGCCGTACCCGAGGATCCGGGGTGGGGAGGGCCCTACCCCGGCGGCTCCGCAACTCCTCCACACGCGTCCCCGGACGACGACGGGAGTCCTCAGGGGGCCCGCCGCCGACGCCGGGGCCCCGGGGCTCCGCCCGCCCCTCGCACGGGCCCCGGGCGCCCCCCTGGGACCAAGCTCCCGGGCGGCTCCTCCGCTCACCGGGTCCGCGCGCGGATGTTCCTGCTCACCGCTATAGGGTGGTGCGACGTGAGTGCGAAACCGCTGATCCCCGATGTCCTGGCAGCCCGCTACGCGTCCGCGGAGCTGACCCGCCTGTGGTCCCCCGAGTACAAGGTGGTCGCCGAGCGGCGGCTGTGGCTGGCCGTACTGCGTGCCCAGGCGCGTCTGGGCGTGGACGTGCCCGCCGGTGTGCTGGAGGACTACGAGAAGGTCCTGGACCAGGTCGACCTGGCCTCCATCGCCGAGCGCGAGAAGGTCACCCGCCACGACGTCAAGGCCCGTATCGAGGAGTTCAACGCCCTCGCCGGGCACGAGCACGTCCACAAGGGCATGACCTCGCGCGACCTGACGGAGAACGTCGAACAGCTCCAGGTGCGCGACAGCCTGCTGCTGGTGCGCGACCGCGTGACCGCTCTGCTGGCCCGTCTGGGCCGGCTCTCCGCCGAGTACGGCGAGACGGTCATGGCGGGGCGCTCGCACAACGTGGCCGCGCAGGCCACCACGCTCGGCAAGCGGTTCGCCTCGATCGCCGACGAGGTGCTGGTCGCCCACGGCCGGCTGGAGGAGCTCATCGCCCGGTACCCGCTGCGCGGGATCAAGGGCCCGGTGGGCACCGCCCAGGACATGCTGGACCTGCTGGGCGGCGACCGCGACGCGCTGGCGTCGCTGGAGGACGAGGTCGCCGCGCACCTCGGGTTCGAGCACCGCTTCACCAGCGTGGGGCAGGTGTACCCGCGCTCGCTGGACTTCGAGGTGCTCACCGCGCTCGTGCAGCTGGCGGCGGGGCCGTCGTCGCTGGCCAAGACCATCCGTCTGATGGCCGGGCACGAGCTGGTGACCGAGGGGTTCGCGGAGGGCCAGGTCGGTTCGTCGGCGATGCCGCACAAGATGAACACGCGCTCGTGCGAGCGGGTGAACGGGCTGACCGTGATCCTGCGCGGGTACGCCTCGATGACCGGTGAGCTGGCGGGCGACCAGTGGAACGAGGGCGACGTGTCGTGCTCGGTCGTGCGCCGGGTGGCTCTGCCCGACGCGTTCTTCGCCTTCGACGGCCTCGTGGAGACGATGCTGACGGTGCTGGACGAGTTCGGCGCCTTCCCGGCGGTGATCTCGGCCGAGCTGGACCGCTACCTGCCGTTCCTGGCCACCACGAAGATGCTGATGGCGGCCGTGCGGGCGGGTGTGGGCCGCGAGACGGCGCACGAGCTGATCAAGGAGCACGCGGTGGGCTCGGCCCTGGCGATGCGCCAGGAGGGCACGGGCAACCGGCTGCTCGACCGGCTGGCCGAGGACGAGCGCTTCCCGCTGGACCGGACCGCGCTGGACGCCCTGCTGGCCGACCGGATCACCTTCACGGGCGCGGCCGCCGACCAGGTCGGGACGGTGGTGTCGCGGATCGAGGCGATCACCGCCCTGCGCCCGGAGGCCGCCGCCTACACCCCGGGTTCGATCCTGTAGCCCCGGGTCCCCGTTCGGTGCCGCATCCGCGGGACGCGGGGCCCGGGAGCGCGTCGTACGCGTTCCCGGGCCCCTTCCTGCGGACGGACGCCCGTCCTCCGCCAGGGCCCGACGCGAAGACCCGCGCCCTCGTCACGCGCGGGGCGGTCAGGGCGCGCGCACCACGCCCACTCCCCTGTCCGCGGTGTCCACGTCCGGGGCGATACCGCCGGTGTCGGCGTTGGCGATCAGCCGCGCGGTCACGGTGTCGGCCGTGTGCGGCACGGGCTCGGCCAGAACCCGCTCCCACCACAGCGCCGCCACGCCCGCCACGTGCGGGCAGGCCATGCTGGTCCCGTTCAGACTGACCAGTCCGCCACCGGTCCGCGCGGACAGGGTCCCCACGCCCGGCGCGCTGATCTGCGGGAACGTGTTGGAAAACGGGGCGATGACCAGCCCTTCGTCCCCCCGGGCCAGCGCCCCGACCGACACCACTCCCTCGGCGGCGGCCGGAAGGGAGACCGCGATCTCGTAGTCGGGGCTGACGTCCCGGCGGCTCTCGTTGCCCGCGGCCGCCACGACGATCGTGTCCCGGCCGAAGGCGGCGCGCGCCCGGAGCAGGTCCATGAGGGCGTCGAACAGCCGCAGGTTGGCGCGGTAGGCCTCCAGGGCGGAGGAGGTGGCCAGGTCGACGGGCCAGCCCTGCGCCACCAGGCGTTCCACCAGGCCGGGGAAGTCGTAGCCCAGCGACATCGACACCACGTGCGCGCCCTCGTCGGCCGCCCACTGGACACCCCTGACCAGCATGTCGGAGTCGCCGGAGCCCTGGTCGTCGAGGACCTTGGCGATGAGCCCGCGCGTGACACCCGGCGCGACGCCGATCCTGGTGCCCTCCACGTCGCGGCCGAAGACGGTCCCCGCGGTGTGGGTGCCGTGCCCCTGCCGGTCACCGTCGCCGTCGCCGGTGAAGTCGCGCTGGACGAGGTCCATGCCGGTGAAGGCGGGGTGGTCGGCGTCCACGCCGGTGTCCAGCACGGCCACGCTCACCCCCGCACCGGTGAACCGGGAGTCCAGGGCGCCCACCGCGGCGACGCCCCAGGTGTGGCCGTCCTCGGCGGCGGGGCCGGTCTCCCCGGCGAAGGCGACGGGGGCGATGAGACGCGTGGGCATGACGGGAGCCACCGCGCGGACCCGGGGGTCGTGCACGGCCTCCTCCAGGTCGTGCTTGTCCATGTCCACGACCTCGATGTGCGGCTCGGCGGCCAGGTCGGCGACCGGGGAGCGGCGCCGGACACCGCCCGGCAGGCGGGCGAGGTCGAAGGGACCCGTGGTGCTAGGGGCACCCAGGTCGCGCAGGACGGAGCACTTCTGTCGCATGGCGACTCCTGATCATCGGACGGGACGAACCGGCACCGGCGCCGATCCGTTCCCCTGGAGTACACCTGCCCACGACCCGGCACCAGTAGCCCCAGCGCCACAGCTTGATAACCGTGCGTGTCTATGACGCAGCTCACGAGCACGAACAGTCGTAGCGAAAGTGAACACCGATTACGGTGGTGGGGACCGGAGCATCCACCCCGACCCCCGGAGCCACCATGGTCGACCCCTCCGCCTTCGGCACCGCCCTGTGGACGGTCGCCATCATCGCCGCGTTCACCGTCGCCCTCGGCCTGGCCGCGCTCTCCGACATGGCCATGCGCCGCCGCGAGGACCGCGCGGCACGCGGCGACCGGCCCGCCGCGGACCCCCACGGCCCCCGCCACCCGCACGGCACGTCCTAGGAACCCGCTCCAGGAGACCCTCCGGGACCGTCCGGGGCGCGGCCCCATGAGTCGCCCTGGGAATCCGATCGTGGGGCTGCCCTGGGAGTCCGATCCTGAGACCTCCCTGGGCATCCGCTCCAGCGCCCTCCACGGACCTCCCTGGGACCGTCCGGGGCGCGGCCCCGGATCCCCGTTCCATGGGCCGCCGCGGGGGCTCCGCCCCAGGAGCCGCCTGGGGAACCGCTCTAGGGACCCGCCACCAGGCGGGCGAACCGTTCCGGGTCGAGGTTGCCGCCCGAGACCACCGCGACCGTCGCCTCCGCTCGGCCGGGGACGGTCGGCACCCGGCCCGCGAGCAGGGCGGCGGTGGCCAGGGCCCCGCTGGGCTCGGCCACGAGCCGTGCGCCGTGGGCGAGCGCGGCCAAGGCGTGCGCGATCTCCTCCTCGGTCACGGTCACGATGTCGTCCAGGCGTGCCGACAGGTGCGCGAACGTGCGCGGCGACAGACACACCCGCACCCCGTCGGCCATGGTGCGGTAGGTCCGTTCGGGCGGCCAGGACACCAGCCGCCCGGATCGCAGGCTCTCCGCCGCGTCGGCGGCCAGTTCGGGCTCGACCCCCACCACGCGCACGCCACCGGAGTGGACGGCCGAGACCGCCGTGGCCACGCCGGAGGCCAGCCCTCCCCCGCCCACCGGCACGACGACCGTGGTGACCTCGGGCGACTGCTCCAGGATCTCCAGCCCGACCGTCCCCTGCCCGGCGATCACGCGGTCGTCGTCGAAGGGCGGCACCAGCGCCAGGCCCTCGTCCCGTTCCAGCGCCCCGGCCACGGCCTCGCGTTCGGCGGGCGGCGCCATGACCACGCGGGCGTCCCAGGCCCGCATCCGGTCCACCTTCACCTTGGGCGCGCCCTCGGGGACCACGACGGTGCACGGCACGCCCTGGGCGCGCGCGGCGTAGGCCAGGGCCTGGCCGTGGTTGCCGGAGGAGTGGGTGACCACTCCCCTGCGCCGCTGTTCGGGGTCGAGCAGCGCCACCGCGTTGGCGGCGCCGCGCAGTTTGAACGCGCCGGTGGGCTGCAGGCTCTCGGGCTTGAGCAGGAAGGGCGGGCCTCCGGCCGGTCCCGCGGTGAGGGGGGTGCGCACGACCGTCCCCTCGATCCGGGCGGCGGCGGAGCGGACGTCGTCGACAGTGACCAGTTCCATGGCGCGAGTATGCCCCCGGCCCGGGACCGCACACGGGACAATGGAACCGATGCGTACTGAACGGACTCCCGACGACCTGCCCGGCCGCGCCTTCTACCGGCTGCTGACGGCCGTGGTGGTGCCGCGCCCGATCGCGTGGGTCTCCACCACCTCCGCCGCGGGCGTGGACAACCTCGCACCGCACTCCTTCTTCACCATCGCCTGCACCGAGCCGCCGATCGTGCAGTTCACCTCGGTCGGGCGCAAGGACTCCCTGCGCAACGCCGAGGAGACCGGTGAGTTCGTGGTGAACCTGGCGTCCGAACCGCTCCAGGAGCAGATCAACGCGACCGGAACGCCCTTCCCGCCGGAGGTCGGCGAGTTCGACCGGGTCGGCGTCGGGCGCGAGCCCAGCGCGGTCGTCAAGCCGCCGCGTGTGGCCGCCTCCCCGGTGGCGCTGGAGTGCGTCCTGCACTCGACGCTGTGCCTGGGCGACTCCACGGTCGTGTTCGGCCGGGTCGTGCACGTGGCCCTGGACGAGGACGTGCTGGTGGACGGGCATCCCGAGGTGACCCGGCTGCGCCCGCTGGCGCGGCTGGGCCGCAACGAGTGGTCGACCCTGGGCGAGGTCCGGGCCGTCGACCGTCTTCCGTACACCCCGTAGCCGCCGGAGCCGAGGGGCCCTGCCCCGAGCGGCCGCGAGGACACGGGACGGCGATCGCGCGGAGCCGGTCGGCCGACCGGCTCCGCGCGTCAACGCGGACCCTCGCGGGTCAGTCCTCCTGGCAGGCCACCCTGGGCAGGGTGTTCACGCCGTCGTGGGAGGCCACGAACCCGAAGGTGGTGGACTCCCCGGCGTCCAGCGCCGCGTTGTGGGACACGCTTCTCGCCTCGTGGTGCGCGCCGTGGTTGACGACGTCGGTGTTCCAGGCGCTCTGGATCTCCTGGCCGTTGGCGAACACCCAGTCGACCATCCAGCCGTCGATGTCCTCCTCGCCGGCGGTCACCTCGACCTCCGCCTGGAAGCCGTTCGACCACTCGCCGACCACGGAGTACTCCGCCCGGCAGTAGTCCTCGGGCGGTGCCGTGGGGTCGGGGCTCGGGGTCGGGTCCGGGCTGGGCGTGGGGTCGGGGCTCGGTGTGGGGTCCGGGGTCGGGTCGGGGTCGCCCGGGTCGTCGCCGAAGACCACGTCCGAGCAGTTGTAGAACGCCTCGGGGCTGTCCGAGCGCTCCCAGACGACGTAGACCACGTGCCGTCCCTCGCGGTCGGGCAGGCTGACGTCCCAGTAGTACTCGGCTCCCGCGTCGCCCTCGCTGCGCAGCGGCGGGTTGGTCGTCTCGTCGATGAGCTCCAGGTCGTCCCAGGCCAGGGGCGAGGTCGGGTCCCAGCCGTCCTCGGTGACGTAGGTGAAGAACGTCCCCGGGTGCGGCGCCCAGGCGTTGTGGCGGAACTCCGTGGTGGTGCCCGGCTCCAGCTGCGTGCTCGGCCAGTCGGTCCGTGCCGCGTTGAAGGCCGCGAAGTCCTCCGTGGGACCGCACAGCTCGCCGTCGGCCACCCGCTCGCGGTGGGCATCGCCGACGTCGCCGATGAGGTTGCCGAACCAGTTCCAGAACGCGTAGTCGCCGCCCTCGGCCAGGGCGTCGGCGCAGGCGTCGTTGGTGGGCTGCAGGGCACCGCCGCTGCTGCCGCCGGTCGCGTCCTGGAAGCAGGCGTAGGTGCGGCTGGCCGGGTAGGTGTAGGCGCCGTGGGCCTCGGCGGGCTCGGGGGCGACGGCGACGCCGTAGCCGATCGCCAGGCCGCCCAGGGCCACGGTCGTGACCAGTGCGTGGCTCTTCCTCGTTCTCATCGTCGTTCACTGCTCCATTCGGTGGGGGGTGGGTGGTCGCGCGGGGCACACGCCCCCGCGCGACCGGTGTGTCAGGCGGTGCAGTCGAGTTCGGGGACCCCGACCGCCCCCTCGTGGGATCCGGTGAAGCCGAAGCTGGTCGACTGCCCGGCCGCGAGGGTGCCGTTGTAGTCGACGTTGTCCGCGCTCACCCGGTCGCCGTCACCGGTGACCGAGGCGTTCCAGGCCTGGGTGACGCGCTCGCCGTCGGCGAAGGTCCAGGTGACCGTCCACGCGGTGATCGGGGCGGTCGCGGTGACGGTGACCTGTGCCTGGAAGCCGCCGGACCACTCGTGCTGGACCGCGTACTCGGCCTCGCAGTCGCCGTCCCCGGGCGGGTCGGTCGGGTCGGGGCTGGGCGTGGGGTCGGGGCTCGGCGACGGGTCCGGGTCGGTGCCGCCGTAGACGGGGGCCTCCTCGGCCGTCTCCGCGATCCCGTTCGGGCCGTGGAAGATCCGCTCGCCCCAGGGGGTGAGCCGGTCGGCGTCGAAGTCCTCCACCATGTCCAGGTACTCGACGCCGCCGCTGTTGCCGCTCCAGGACCAGCCGATGTAGCCCAGGCCCAGGCGCTCGGTGTGCGCCATGATGGCGTCCTCGTCGGGGTTGCCGTCACTGTGGTCGATGCCGAACTCGCCGACGATCAGGGGCAGGCCCGCGTCGGTGAAGGCCTCCAGGTAGTCGACGATCGTCGACTCCTGCTCGTAGACGCCGTACATGTGGATCGAGAACATCGTGTTGGCGTCGGGGTCGGCGTCGAACACCTGCTGGGCGTCGGCGCGCATGGTGTGCGACCAGTCCTGGCCCCAGTTGGGCGCGTCCGCGACCAGGGTGTGGTCGAAGCCCTCGTCGCGCAGGCGCTGGATCGCCGCGGAGGTGTCGGCGGCCCAGTCCTGGACGGTCGCCGCGTCGTTGCCGTAGGGCTCGTTGCCGATGTTGACGAGGACGTGGTCCTCCTCGCCCTCGACGGCGTCGCGCACCCGCAGCCAGTAGTCGACGGCCTGGTCGAGTGTGGCGGCCTCGGCCTCCTCTCCGTACCCAGTGGTGTCGTGCACCTCCAGGACGCAGATCAGGCGGTGGTCCTTGCAGTCGGCCACCACCGCGGCCACGTCGTCCACGCCGTTCTCGTTCCAGCGGTCGCCGCTGCTGAGCACCACCCGCACGGTGTTGGCGCCCAGGGACTTGATGTCGCCCAGCGACTGGGTCTCCTGCGGGTACCAGGTGTGGGCGTGGCTGACTCCGCGCATGACGAAGTCGTTTCCGGCCGCGTCGACCAGTCGGCCCTCACTGATCCGGAAGCCGGTGTCGGCCTGCGCGGGCAGCGCGTACGCCACGACGCCGGCCATGAGGGCCAGGACGGCCCCGAGGGCGACCAGCAGGCGCCGGGGGACGGATGTTCTCATCGGGTGATTCCTCCATGTGTCGGAGACAACGTTGTCGAAGGTGGTCCGGGGTGGCGCCGGGGACAGTGGCGGGAAGCTGTCCCCGGCGCCGGTCGGGAAGCCCGACCGACGGGTCCGGGGCGCTCGGTCGGGGCGGTGGTCAGAGGTGGCCGGGCGGAAGCGGTCGGTCCCGCGTCCGGGTCGACAGCGGTCGGTCTCGGTCAGTGGGTCCAGGGGCGGCAGCGGCGGGGTGGAAAGCGGGGTGGATCCAGGGCGGTGGGTCGGTAGCTATGGGTCGGGGCGGTGAGGTGGTCGGGGCGGGCCGGGCGCCGGGGGGTGGGACGCCCGGCCCGCGGAGGGCGCGGAGCGCGTCCTCACCCGGTCCGGCAGGCCTGGCCCTCCAGCTCGAACGCCTCGGGTGCTCCGGCCTGGCCGGTGTGCGTGATCTGCATCCCGAAGGACACCGATCCGCCCGGCGCGATGGTGTCGTTCCAGGCGGCGGGCGTGGCGGTGACCTCGCTGCCGTTCTGGTCGACCTGGGCGCTCCAGGCGCCGGTGACGCGCTCACCGGCGGGCTGGGTCCACGTCAGCGACCAGTCCGGGACGGGGGAGTCCCCGTCGTTGCGGACCGTGACGTCGATCACCGCGCCCTGGCCCCAGTGGGAGGTGACGGTGTAGGAGACCAGGCAGTCCTGCTCGCCCGGTTCCCCCGGATCGCCTGTGCCGGGTCCGGTGTCGCCGCCCAGGGCCTCGCTCACCGCCCAGTAGGCGGGCTTGGGTTCGTAGGCGTCGTCGATCGGCAGCGCGGCGCCCTGTCCCTCGAAGACGTCGGGCACCCAGGAGTGGGCGTCGGTGACACCCCACACGGACACGCCGGAGCAGCCGGGCACCGACAGACAGGCGTCCATGACCCGGGCGTAGTCGTCGGCCTGCCGGTCGAGCTTGTCCTGGGTGACGGGCAGGTCCATCCGGATGTCCAGCTCGGTGATGACCACCTCCAGCCCCAGGTCCGTGAAGCGCTCGATGTTCTCGCGCACGTCGCCGGGAACTTGGCCGACGATCAGGTGGCCCTGGATGCCGATGCCGTCCAGCGGGACGCCCTGGTCGAGGAGGGACTCGGCCAGGGCGTACATGCCGTCGCTC
Organism: Nocardiopsis sp. NRRL B-16309; assembly: GCF_001279585.1. Taxonomy (GTDB): domain Bacteria; phylum Actinomycetota; class Actinomycetes; order Streptosporangiales; family Streptosporangiaceae; genus Nocardiopsis. The sequence goes on from NZ_LGEC01000074.1 coordinate 107,225, forward strand.
TTGGCGTTGATCCCCTCGATGTTGTAGTCGTTGACGAACAGCCGGGCGTCCGGGTCGACCTCCTCGGCAGTGGTGAGGGCCTGGGCGATGTAGTCCTCGCCCAGCGTCCGGTGGAAGACCGAGTCGCGGAAGGTGCCGTCCTCGTTGAAGGGCTCGTTGACCACGTCCCAGGTGGCGATCTCCCCGGCGTAGCGGCCCATGGTGGTCTCGATGTGGTCGGTGGTGATGTCGGTGAGCTCCGCCGCGGAGAAGCCGCCGTCCTCCACCCAGGAGGGCAGCTGGCTGTGCCAGACCAGGGTGTGGCCGTGCACCTCCTGGTCGTTGGACTGGGCGAACTCCATCACGCGGTCGGCGGCGGCGAAGGAGTACTGCCCCCGCTGGGGCTGGACCGACTCCCACTTGAGGGAGTTCTCGTGGGTGATGGTGTTGAACTCGGTGGCGGCGGTGTCGCGGTAGACCTGTTGGTCGAGCAGGTGCGCGGAGACGGCGGTGCCCATCCGCAGGCCGAGTCGGTCGGCCGGCTCGCGTAACCCGCTCTGCTGTGCCGTGGTGTCGGCGGCCTCCGCGGCCGGTGCCGCGTGGGCGGCCGTGACCGTCCCGGCCGCGAGCGCGCAGCCGAGTGCGACGGCCGCCAGCGCCCTGGCGCGTGTGCGTGTCCTGCCTGGCATGGGGGGTCCTCGTGGTGGTCGTGGTCGGCGTGGTCGGTGGGGGTGGGGCCGGACGCCGGGTGGGGTCGGCGTCCGGCCCCTTGGAGGCGGTTCGCGGTGTCGCGGGTCAGCCGGTAGAGCAGGCCCCGCCGTCCAGCTCGAACGCCTCCGGTGTGGCGGCCTGGCCTCCGTGGGTCAGCTGGAAGCCGAAGGAGGTCTGGCCCCCGGCGGCGATGGTGCTGTTCCAGCCGACGGGTGTGGCCGTGACCGTCCCGCCCGACTGCTCGACCTCGGCGTTCCAGGCTCCGGTGATCTCCTCACCCGAGGGCCGGGACCAGGTCAGGGCCCAGTCCTCGGCGTCGGCGTCGCCGGTGTTGCGCACGGTGACGTCCACGGTCGCGCCCTGGTTCCACTCGGAGGTGACGTCGTAGACGACCTCGCAGGAACCGTCCGGCTCGGGGTCCGGGCTGGGTGTGGGGTCCGGGCTGGGGCTGGGCGTGGGGTCGGGGCTGGGACTCGGGCTCGGGTCGGGGTCCGGGTCGGAGCCGCCGAAGAGCTCGCCGTGCGTGGCCAGGGCCGTGGCCACGTCGACCTGGGCCCAGAACCGGTGGTAGGTGAACTCCGGGGCCGGGCCGCCGTCCAGGTACTCCTGGACACGGGGCCAGTCGGAGTCGTCCTCGACGAAGGAGCGGATGGAGGCGAACGTGGAGTCGGAGTCGACCACGTCGCCGTTGGGCATCTGCCCGGTCCAGCCCTCGGGCACGTAGAGTCCGCCGTCGGGCGCGTCGAAGGGGTCGTCGAACCGCTCGTAGTCGGCCCGCACCTCCGGCACGGCCACGCCCAGGTCGTCCTGGTGCTCCAGCAGCGCGTCCAGCAGGCCCTCGGCGGTCTCCAGCGACGCCTCGTCGCCGGTGGCGTCCGCGTAGTGCATGAGGGTCTTGGCCAGGCCGGCGGCGATACCGACGTCCTGGTTGTGCGAGACGACATCGACGCTCAGGTCCGGGTTGCCGGTGGGCGTGCCGTCCCAGTCGTCGGGCGCGCCGCTCCACTCCATCTCGGCCGGGACGGCGAACTCCCCGTCGGGGCCGACCGTGGTGTTCTCGATCGCCCAGGGCACCCACGCGTCGAGGATGTCGCCGGCGCGCTCGTCGCCGGTGATGCGGTGGTACTCGGCCACGCGCTCGATGTCCCAGACCTGGAAGCCGAACCACTGGTTGGACGGCGGGTCGTGCCACACGGGCTTCTCGTCGTAGAACATGCCGTAGAAGGTCGGGGTGCCCGCGGGCGGCTCGGAGTAGTCGCCCTCCCAGCTGTTGGTCGCGCCGCCGGCGATACCGCCGTCGGAGGACTGCAGCCACTGCAGGAACTCCAGCTGCCGGTCGAGGCTGATGCCCCAGTCCTCGGCGCCGGTCGCCGACTCCGGCCGCAGGGCGTCGACCTCCGAGAGCGCGTAGGCGGCCATCACGTTCTGGTAGCCCTGGTGGGCGGCCGAGCCGCCGATCCGCCAGGCCCAGGGGTACTCGGCGCTCTCCAGAGCGCCGCCCCAGGAGTAGTACCAGGCCATGAGGTAGTGCGCCGACTCCTTGCCCGATCCGGGAGAGCAGGAGGCGGGGTCGACGCAGTCGCCGATCTCCTTGAAGTACTTGTCGAACATCGCGTAGCGCAGGTAGTCGCCCATCATCGAGGCGTCGGAGACGCTGTCGGCGATGGCGGAGGCGTTGCCCTGCTCGGCGGCCCACTCGTGCGCGAGGTAGGCGACCTGGACGGCGCGGGCGTCGGCGTCGGGCGCGTTGGTGTAGCGCCACTGCTCGGAGTAGGACTGGTCCTCCACGAACAGGTCGAGGAACCCGTTCTCGCCGCCGTGCTCGAAGGTCTCGCAGGAGGGGTGGGGGACGGTCTCCCAGACCGACTCGTTGGAGCCGCGCTGGAAGGTGTTGATGTAGGCGGGGGCGTCGTCGCTGCCGTCGCCGCAGAAGCCGTAGCCGTAGATGTTGTCCACGTCCAGCAGCCAGTGCATCCCGTAGATCTCGTCGGTGCCGTAGGTGCTGCTCAGCTCGTCGGCGAGGGGGTCCTGGCCGGGCTGCACCTCGGGGGTGATCGGCATCGGGTAGTCGGCGGGCGAGAGCGACTCGGGGATGTAGGAGGCCGGGGCGGAGGGGTCGTAGGAGCCGTTGGTGGGCTGGTCGGCGGTGGCCGGGATGATGAAGGCCTCCATCGACGCCCACGCGTCGTTGAAGGGCTGCCAGTCGCCGGAGACGCGGCCGTAGGTGGCCTCCAGCCAGAGGTAGTAGCTGTAGGCCTCGGAGGTCGTGGCGTGCCCGGTGTCGGGCGCCTCCACGATGAGCTTCTCCACCGAGTGGTAGGGGACGAGGAGCCCGTCGAACTCGCGGAAGTAGCCGCTGGCGGGGTCCTTGATGGTGTCGTACTGCTCCAGGAAGGCCGACTCGTACTGCGTGAGCTCGGGATTCTCGCTCTGGACCCTCTCGGCGACCGGTGTGTACTCGTAGTCCGACGTGGGGGCCGGTTCGGCCTGGACCGACACGGCGGTGAGCAGGGCGGCCACGAGGGCGGTGCCCAGGGCTGCTGGGATGGGCCATCGCCGTCGGGGGCGGGGCCGGGGTACGTGTGTGGTCACTGCGCATCCTCCTCGGAGGGTGCTCGTCCCCCGGATGCCGCGGGGCGGGGCGCGGGCCCCGGCCGCGGTGCGGCCGGGGTGGAGGGCGCCTCGGCGTGGGCAGCGGGGCCGAGACCTTGGGGGGTGTGGGGGG
>NZ_LGEC01000075.1 GCF_001279585.1 Nocardiopsis sp. NRRL B-16309
CTCCTGCGCCGGGCGCTCTCCGCGGCCGTCGCCCTCGTCCTGTGCCTCGGACTGACCAGCCTCACGGCCGGTCCGGCCCAGGCCGCCGACATCGACACCGGCGCCTACTACGTCCTGCGCAACCACCACAGCGGCCTGGTCGCCGACGTGGACGGCGGCTCCACCGAGGACGGCGCCGAGCTCGTCCAGTGGGAGCGCACCGACCGCCCCTGGCAGCAGTTCCGGTTCGTGCCCGCCGGCGACGGCTACTACCGCATCGTCAACCGCAACAGCGGCAAGGCCATCGACGTGTGGGAGCACTCCACCGAGGACGGCGCCGAGATCCGCCAGTACACCGACCTGGGCAACCCCAACCAGCAGTGGCTGCCGGTCGACACCGGCGACGGCGTCTCCTTCGTCAACCGCAACAGCGGCAAGGCCCTGGAGGTGTGGGACTGGAGCACCGAGCCCGGCGGCCGTCTGTCCCAGTTCGAGCACCACGGCGGCGCCGCGCAGGTGTGGTCCCTGGTCGAGGTCGACGGCGGGTCCGGTGACGACTGCGGCGCGGGCACTCCCACCACCGAGGCCGTACAGAACGGCTCCACCTGGACCGCGCGCCGCGGATCCGACACCCTCTACACCGGCGGCGACATGCTGACCGCCATGCGCGAGGCCGTCGACGGCCTCACCCCCGGTCGCTCATCGCAGGAGCGCGTGGTCGTGCGAGGTTCCGGGTCGATGCCCGCCAACACCTCGTTGGACCTGCCCAGCCACACCTCGCTGGAGGTCTGCGGCACCATCGACGTCACCGGTACCCCCACCGGAAACAACGCCGCCGTGCGCATCCGGCACGCGGAGGACGTCTCCGTCCCCCACCTGTCGCTGACCGGGACCCCGTACTTCGGTGTCTACGTCCGGACGTCGGAGAACGTGCACTTCGGGCAGATCGACCTGCGCCTGTCGAGCGGTCTGGGCATGCGGATCGACAGCCGTGACAACGACGCGGTCCGCGAGGCGCGCGACATCAGCATCGACGACGTCTACGTCTCCGGTACCGACAACCACGGTGTCGAGACCTACGGTGTCGACGGTCTGACCATCGGGACCGTGACGGCGCGCGACACCGGGTACTCCGGCCTGCTGCTCAACGACACCGTCAACGCCACGGTCGGCCGGGTCGACGCCGAGGGCGCCGGGACCGGGACCGGCTACGCGGCCTTCCGGATGGCCAACCGCAACGGCCGGGTCGGCGACTCCTACCCGACCAACATCCGCGTGGGCGAGGTCCGCGCGCGCGGCGGCGGCCGGGGGATCTTCTGCGTCTCCGAGAGCGGGGGAGCGGTGATCGAGCGCGTCGACATCGCCAACACCGGCAACAACGCCATGCTCATCGAGAACTGCCACAACGTGACCGTCGCCAGCCAGGGCGGATCGGTCGCCGGGCCGGGCGACATCCGGATCGCCGCCCGCTCGGAGTTCGCCAACACCTCCGACATCACCTTCGAGAACCTGGACCTGACCGACACCGCGATCACCGAGAACCCGTGCGCCGTCAACACCGTCGTGCGCGGCATCACCTGGAACGACAGCCAGGACAACACCTGCTGACCGCTCCCCGCGGTCGGTGGGCCGGGGCCCGGTCCGTCCGGGCCCCGGCCGTCCGCTCGGCCAGCCACGCGGGCGTGTGCTCCGCCGTGCGCGGGAAGTAGGCGAGGTCCAGGGCGTAGCCGAAGTCCAGCGGCGGCAGGTCGAACGCCGGCTCGGAGCCGAAGTCGTAGGAGGCGCGGAACTCTCCGGCTCCGGGACCGCACACCAGCCGGAACCCGAACCACGTGCCGCGTCCGGGCCGGTACAGGCCCGACCTCAGCCGCCGGACCAGGTACGGGACCCGGAAGGGGACCGGGCCGACGCGGACCCGCCCGTCCTCGCCGGTCACCCGGACCCGCAACCGCTCGTAGCCGACCAGGCAGCGGGCGTCGAGCTCCACCTCACGCCATCCGGGCGTGCGGCGCTCGGTGAGGAACCGGTGCACGTCCGCGAGCAGGGCCCGCTCCGCGTCCTCGTCGAGGGGTTCCGTGGGGCGTGCGGGGCTCGCGCGCGACGCCGGGGCGGGCGGCAGGCACAGGGTCTCCCGCGACAACAGGTCAGCCCAGGAGGGACGCCAGGCCGGAGCGCGCCGGTCCATCTCCCGGCGCAGGTGGTGCAGCGCGCCGACCTCATCGGTCGGTGTCGACCCGAGGCCGCCCTCGGGCGGGCCGTCGAAGCGGCGCCGCGCCTCGACCCCGTCCCGCGCCACGCTCAACCGCAGGCCGAGCCAGCGGCCGCGTTCGGGGTCGCCCTCGTCCTCGCGCAGCGCGGCGAGGCACTCCATCAGCTCCGTGTCGTACTCCTTGTACAGGGTGCCGCCGCCGTCCGTGATCCTGCGGTTCCCCCGGAAGTCGTAGTGCAGGGTGGCGGCGCCCGGGTGCGCCAGGCCGAGGTCGCGCACGCGGGACACCACGCGCTCCAGGGCGGGGGTCGCCTCGACCGGCGGCCGGTCCAGCTCGGGGGAGCGGGCCATGGCGTCACCGACCAGGAGGGCCCACTCGCGTTCGCTGATCACGGGTCGCGGTGCCCGGGGCGTGCGCCCGGCCGCGGCCGTGAGGCGCGGGCGCTCGGAACCGGGGGTCAGGCCCAGGAGGTGTGCCGTCTCTCGCGCGGCCTCCGCGTCCCACCTCCGGCCGCGGTCGCCGTCGCCGCCATCATCGTCCTCGTCCTCGTCGATGCGGTCCAGGACGCACAGGACGTCGGCCAGGGCACGGGCGTCGACGGTGCCCCGGCACGCGTGCTCCATGAGGGCGGCGCCCGGCTCGGCGAGGGGGTCGTCTCCGTCCTCGTCCTCGGGGGCGTACCCGTCGAAGACCATCTCGACGATCTCCGCCGCCGCGCGGGCGGCCGTCGCGTACCGGGCGAAGGAGGCGCCGTCGGACTCCCAGTCGTCGGGGTAGGGCGTGTGCTCCCATCCGCCCCCGTCCCACCAGTACACGAAGCCGATGTTCTCGCGGAACCGCCGGTCACGGATCCAGGCCCAGGGGAGCCAGTCGGGTGCCCCGTCGAGGAAGTCCACCGGACGCCTGTCATGGCGGGTGGCGTCGCTGGAGTCGCGGTCGTGGCCCACCAGGACCGCTCGCCCGTGGCCGCACCAGGCCAGCCGCCAGTCGCTGCTCCCGCCGTCGTCGAAGCACAGGGCCGGGCCCTCCAGGCGGAACGGGCCGAAGGGGTCCGCCTTCCCGGAGACGAGCGCCGCGAGCGCCCCGGCGTGGGCCCAGAGCAGCTCCGGCGGAGGCGGGTGGCCGGTGTGGCCGGAGCCGTGGGTAGTCATGGAGTCCTCTTCCATGGTCGTGGGGAGCGGGTTCTCATGTTGTACCGGACCGTACGGACAGCGGACCCGGTCGGCGGCGGGCGGGCATCGGCGCGCTCGGCGGCGGGCGGGCATCGGCGCGCTCGGCGGCGGCCACGGAACACGGCCTAGGATGCTGCCGTATCGCGAATGTGAGCGATCACGATGTGGAAGCACCGTCGTTCCCGTGGAGAGGCCCCACCATGTCCCTGCAGTACCGCACGACGGTCTACCGCGACGTCCGGCCCATGGGCGGCGCGCCCGTCGACCTGGTGGTCGTGGACGGCATGATCGCGCAGACACCGGTGGGCGAGGCGCACGTGGTGGACTGCGGCGGCCGGATCGCCCTGCCGACCCTCGTGGACGCGCACATCCACCCCGACAAGACCACGTGGGGCGAACCCTGGATCGCGCGGCGCCCGGCCCGGGGCATCGCCGACCTCGCCGAACAGGACGCCGACCTGTTCCGCACCCTGGCCAGCCCCGTCGAGGAGCGCGCCCACCGGCTGATGGCGCACGCGGTCGCCCAGGGCACCCGTGCCATGCGCGCGCACGCCGACGTGGCCCCCGCCTTCGGGCTGGCCGGTGTGGCGGCGCTCGGTGAGGCGCGCGCACGCCTGGCGCCCGCCCTGGACGTACAGATCGTGGCCTTCCCCCAGCACGGGGTCCGCCGGGCGCCGGGCACCGAGGCCCTGCTGGACGAGGCGGCCCGGACCGGCGCCGTCGACCTCGTGGGCGGGATCGACCCCGGCACCTTCGACGGTGACCCCCAGGGCCAGCTCGACCTGGTGTTCGGTATCGCCGACCTGCACGGGATCGGCGTCGACGTCCACCTGCACGACCGGGGCGCCCCCGGCCTCACCGCGATCCGCGGCATCATCGAGCGCACCCGGGCCCTGGACATGGGCGGCAGGGTCACCGTCAGCCACGCGTTCCGCGTCCCCGAGGACAGCGGTGAGGCGCTGCGCCGCCTGGCCGACGACCTCGCCGACGCCGGGATCGGGCTCACCACGGTCGCGCCCGGCCCGCGGAGCGTCCTGCCGACCGACGTGCTCCTCGAACGGGGGGTGCGCGTCGGGCTCGGCTCCGACGGCGTGCGCGACTCCTGGAGCCCCTTCGGTAACGCGGACATGCTGCACAGGGCGCACCTGCTCGCCCGGTGCCGCGGCGCGCGGCTGGACGAGGACCTGTCGGCGGCCTACCTCACCGCCGCCCACGCCGGGGCCGACCTCCTGGGCCTGCCCCGGGCCGACTTCACACGGGGCGCGCCCGCCGACTTCCTCCTGGTGGAGGGGGAGTGCCTGCCCCAGATCGTGGTCGACGTCCCCGACCGCTGGGCCGTGGTGCGCGCCGGACACGTGGTCGCCCGGGACGGCGTCATGGTCCAGCCGCGCGGCGCCTGACGCACGGCCGTCGGACCCGGCCCCATGGGCGGCCCCATGGGCGGGCCCGCGGTCGGCCCACGGCCAGGGCCGCCGGTGGCCGAGCCTGAGCCCCCCGCGGCCGGGGCCGCCGGTGGTCGAGCCCGAGCCCCGCGGCCGGGGCCGTCGGTGGTCGAGCCCGCCCCGCGGTCGGCCCACGGCCGGTCCCGCCCGAGGGTGTCGATGTCCAGGACGACGTCAATCCGGGCAAGACGACGACCACTGGGAGCCGACGCAGGGCAAACAGCTGGCTCGGGTTGCGCCATCTCCGGACAGAAGACCTGTCCCGCCCGGTCGAGCCGGGTAGTGCCCCACGCGTAGGGCCCGAGAGGAGCGTCCGTCCGCCGGGCGGAACCGTAGACGGGCAGGGAGGTCACTGTGGCGTACAACATCGGGGCCGAGGGACTCGTCGGGCACCGCGTGCTCGACGACCAGGGCCAGAACATCGGAAAGATCAAGCAGGTCTTCCTGGACGAGCGAACGAACGAGCCGACGTGGGTGTCGGTCCACACCGGACTCTTCGGGCTCAAGGAGACGCTCGTCCCCCTCAAGGGATCGCGGCACGTGGAGGACGACATCCAGGTGCCCTACGACAAGACCACGGTCAAGGACGCGCCCAACGTCGAGGGGGGCCACAACCTGACCGACGAGGAGAAGGCCGTCATCAGCGACTACTTCGCCAGGCACGGGAGCGTCCCCCGGCAGGCGGGCGGCGAGGCCGACCGCATGACGGGCACCGCCGCCACCCCACGCGAGGGCATGGCCGACGAGGGCCCCGCGATGGACGCGGAGATGACCGGCGAGGGCTCCGCCATGCGCGCGGGCATGGCCGGCGAGCGCGGCGACTGGGCCGGGACCGCCGAGGACGAAGAGGTCCGGATGGTCCGCCACGAGGAAGAGGTGGACATCGGCGTCGAGCGGCGCGAGAGCGGGCAGGCGAGGATCCACAAGAGCGTCGAGAGCGAGCGCTTCGACGAGACGGTCCCGCTGCACCACGAGGAGATCCAGGTGGAGCGCCGCCCGATCACCGACCCCTCCCAGGTCGAGGACACCGAGGGCATGGCGGAGGACGAGGAGCGGTTCGTCCTCCACGAGGAGCGCCCCGTGGTCTCCAAGAGGGAGGTCCCGGTCGAGGAGGTCAGGGTCCGCAAGCAGGAGGTGGCCCACGACGAGCACGTCGAGGGCGAGCGTCGGCGCGAGCGGATCGAGATGGACGACGGGGACGAGCCCGGCGGTCCCGCTCCCCGGTGAGCCGTTCCCGCGTCCGGCCCGCGGCCACGGCCCCAGGCCCGCTCCAGGAGCCGGCGGGCCTGGCCCGGGCACACACCGGTGCCCCGCCGGGGTGTCGTCCCCGCGCGGGGCACACGGCGCGACTAGGGTCTCACTGCGGGTCACCGACGTGGAGGGGAAGACGCGTTGAGCGAGGGCATGAGCGAGAAGTCCGCAGGGGAGGGGCCCGCCGGAGGACACACCGAGCGCGGGACCGAGCCGCGGGGCCGCGAAGCCGAACCGGGACGCGGCCACACCATCGTCGTGGGCGCGGGGATGGCCGGACTGGCCGCCGCCGACCGGCTCGCGGACGAGGGCGAGCGCGTCACCGTGGTCGAGGCCCGCGACCGCCTGGGCGGGCGCATCCACTCCGTCGACGTCTGGGACGGCGTCACCCTGGACGTGGGCGCCTCCTGGATGCGCGGGGAGCGCAACAATCCCCTGGCCGACCTGGTCCGCGAGGCCGGAGTGCCCACCGCCGTGTTCAACCGGGCCACCGAGACCGCCTACGACCCCAAGGGCCGCCGGCTGCTCTTCGACCGCCACCGCCGCAACATGGAGGACGTCAACCTCCTGCACGAGCACATGTACTGGGCCAACGTCGGCGCCAGTTCACAGGAGTCGATCGAGGAGGGCATCGCGCAGGCCCTGCACGACGCCAACCTGGTGCGCGGCCGGGCCCGGGACGCGGGGGAGATCGTGCACCGGCTCACCGAGGCCGACCACGGCGCCAGCGCCGACGAGGTCGCCTTCTCCGCCGTGGGCGCCGTGCACGAGTTCAGCGGCGACGACGTCGTCTTCCCCCAGGGCATGAGCCGGCTCACGGAGTACCTCGCCCAGGGCCTGGACGTGCGCCTGGGCCACGTGGTCGAGTCGGTCTCCCACGACGACCGCGGCGTCACCGTCCGCGCCGCCACCCCGGACGGGCCGGTGGCCCTGACCGCGGACCGCGCCCTGGTGACGCTGCCGCTGGGCGTGCTCCAGGCCGGCCGGGTGTCCTTCGAGCCGGCCCTGCCCGGGGACAAGCAGGACGCCGTCCGCAAGCTCGGCACCGGACGCCTGGACAAGCTCTTCCTGCTCTTCGACGAGGTCTTCTGGGGCGACGCCGAGGTGATCGTCAACCTGGGCACCGAGGAGGGCACCTGGTTCCACTGGTACGCCGGGCAGCGGGTGCTGGGCGCTCCCGTGCTGGCCACCCGCAACGGCGGCGGCGCCGCCCGGTTCCTGGCGCGGATGGAGGAGGACGAGGTCGTCGAGCACGCCATGTCCTCACTGCGCGGCATGTTCCGCAAGGCGCCGGACCCGGTCGCCCACTACCTCACGCACTGGTACGACGACCCCTTCGCCCGTGGCAGCTTCTCCTACACCGCAGTCGGGTCGGGGGACACTGACCGGCTCGCCCTGGGGCGGCCGGTCGGGGACCGGTTGTTCTTCGCGGGGGAGGCCACCGAGATCGAGCACACGGCCACCGTCCACGGCGCCCTGCTCTCGGGGCGGCGCGAGGCCGACCGGGTCCTCGCCCTGGGCTGACCGGCCACGGGCCCGGGACCCGAACGCCGGGCCCGCCCGGGACGATCGCACTCGTCCGACTCGCGCTCGAACGCCCGGCTCGTCCGGTGCACCGGCACTCGCCCGTCCCCGAAGGCTCGGCCCGCCCGTTCGGGCACGTGCGCCCGGACCCTCCGGCCCATCCCGCACTCCGTCCGCCCGGCGCTCGGAGACCCGGCACACCCGCACCCGGACGCCGGGATCAGGTGGCCAGCCGGCGCCGCACGGTGGTGAAGCCCGCCCGGCAGGCCCGCACCACCTCGCGGTGGTTGCGGTAGCGCTCCATCAGCCCGAACGGGCGCGGGTCGGGGTCGGGGGCGCCGTCGGCGTCGGTGATCGCCAGCTCCTGCCCGGTCAGCGTCCCGTAGCGGCTCCAGCGCTCCCAGCGCTCGAAGTCCGGGCTGGCCTGGTGGGAGAACACGAGCGCCTCCTCCCCGTGCCCCTCGACGTCGGCGCCGTCGCGCGCCCACAGCTCCACGGACGCGCCCGCGCCCGCCGACCAGTCGCGGGCGGTGACCACGTCCACGCGCACGTCGGAGTCCCGCTCGCGCACGAGCAGGGCGTCACCCGCCCGGGTCCGGGCGGGGATCTCGCGGACCCGGTCGACGTCGACCATGGTCACGATGGCGCGGGCCATCCACCACCAGTTCTCCTTGCGGGCCATCAGGCTGCCCACGCGAAGGCGCGACGGCGGATGCTTGACGACCTCCTGCTCCACCAGGTCACCGCCGAACTCGCGGCCCTCGGGGTCCAGGTGCACGCGGACCCGCCCCGTGGCGACCAGGGTGGGCGCGTTCTCCCCGGCCGGCGCGGACACGCAGAACGCCGCGCGGTTCAGGAGCGAGTCGACCTCGGGCAGCAGGGCCAGGGGCAGGGCCACGCACGGGTGCTCGCCCAGGAGGGGGACGACGGGGACGCCGGTGGGCCCGTCCGGGGAGAGCCAGCACAGCTCACCAGTGGGGGCTCGGCGCCAAGCCGAGGCCAAATCGTTCACGGCGCACCTTTTCTGTGACGAGGGCCTCATGTTAATTTCTCGGGACTGTACTGCAAAGCCCAGGACAAAGCACCCGCCGGCCACGAGCACACTCAGGTGCGAGATTGAAGGTTCCCCCATGCCTGCTGTAGCCGTCCTCCTCGGGGCCCTCGCGCTGTTCGCGCTCGGCTACCGGTTCTACTCGGTCTATCTGGCCAAGAGGGTGTACGCGCTCGATCCGGACTTCGTGACGCCCGCGCACACGCTGAAGGACGGCGTGGACTACGTGCCGACCAACAAGCACATCGTCTTCGCGCACCACTTCATCTCCGTGGCGGGCGCCGCGCCCATCGTGGGACCGGCCATCGCCGTCTTCTGGGGATGGGGGCCCGCGCTGCTGTGGGTGGTCCTGGGCACGATCTTCGCCTCCGGGGCCCACGACTTCGGGTCGATCGTCGTCTCGGTGCGGCACAAGGGCCGCAGCATCGGCTCGCTGGCCAGCGACGTCATCAGCGCCCGCGCGCGGATCCTCTTCCTGCTCATCATCTTCTTCCTGGTCACCATGGTGAACGCGGTGTTCGCGGTCATCATCGCGGGCCTGTTCATCGACAACCCCTCCGCGGTCCTGCCGGTCCTGGTGACCATCCCCCTGGCGATCGGCGTCGGACAGGTCGTCTACCGCCGCCGCACGGCCGCCCTGGTGCCCTCGGTCATCGCCCTGGTCATCGTGTACGCGTGCATCCCGCTGGGCGAGATGTTCCCGATCACCGTCGACCCCGTCGCGGGCGCACTGGGCGTCGAGCCCGCGTTCGTGTGGCTGGTGCTGATCTTCGCCTACACCTTCTTCACCTCGCGCCTGCCCGTGTGGATGCTGCTCCAGCCGCGCGACTACATCAACCAGCACCAGATGATGCTGGCCCTGCTCGTCATCATGGTCGGCGTCGTGGTCGGCATGAACACGATCGAGGCGCCCGCCTTCCGCGGCGACCTCCCCGAGGGCTCGCCCTCGATCTTCCCGCTGCTGTTCATCACCATCGCGTGCGGTGCCGTCTCCGGCTTCCACAGCCTGGTGTCCTCGGGGACCACGTCCAAGCAGCTGGACAAGGAGACCGACGCCCGCTACGTGGGCTACGTCAGCTCCCTGGGCGAGGGCACGCTCGCGGTCTGCTCCATCCTGGCCTGCACCGCCGGGATCATGGTCTTCTCCGCCAACCAGGGCATGGCCTGGTCCGACATCTACGTCGACTGGACGGCGGCGGGCACCGGCCCCGCCGGCAAGTTCGTCCAGGGCGTGGCCGGTTTCGCCGGCAACCTCGGCGTCCCGGAGAACCTCGGCGTGGTCTTCGCGACCGTCGTCGTCGTGAGCTTCGCGGCCACGAGCCTGGACACCGCCGTGCGCCTCCAGCGCTACACCATCCAGGAGATCAGCACGATCGCCGCGGACAAGGCGTCCGAGGGCGGTGCGGTGCACCGCGTGTTCGCCTTCCTGACCCGCAGCGTCACCGTCTCCACCCTGCTGGCCGTGCTGATCCCCTTCGCCCTGGCCCTGGTGCCCGGCAACTTCGCCGCCGGCACGCTGTGGCAGCTGTTCGGCACGACCAACCAGCTCACCGCCGGCCTGGCCCTGGCCGTCATCGCCGTGTGGGTGACCAAGCGCGGCCGCAACCCGATCGTCGTCCTCATCCCGCTGGTCTTCCTGGTCGTCATGACCTCCTGGGCCCTGGTCGTCCAGCTCATGGGCTTCCTGGGTTCGGACGACCCCATGCAGCGCTTCGTCCTGGCCCCGCTGGACATCGCCATCTTCGGCCTGGCCGTGTGGATGACCGTCGAGGCGGCCATCGCCCTGCGCAAGGCCTTCGCCGGCCGCTCCGCGACCGGGGCGAAGGACACCGCCGACGCGGCCCCGGCCGAGGACACCGAGCCCACCCCGTGAACACCGGCCACCGCGGTGCCGGGACCTCTCCCCTGGGGAGGGCCTGGCACCGCACCGTCGCCGCCTGGCGCCGCGTCGAGGACTTCCACCAACAGGTCTTCGACGCGCGCTGGGGGCACGCCCGCCGACGGGAGGCGCGTGCCCAGCAGGACACCCTGCGCGCCCTGCTGATGCTGGAGACCCTGGGCGTGGACAACCCCGTCGCCTACGAGACCCTCGACCTCATCCCGTACATGGTCGCCGACCTGCACTCCTGGCACCAGCGGTTGGGCCGCGACGACTTCGGAGCCCCGGGAGGCTGCTGTTGACCGCTCCGATCACGTTCGTCGGCGGCAAGGGCGGCGTCGGCAAGACCACCCTGGCCGCCGCCCGCGCCCTGGCGCTCGCCGACGCCGGCCTGCGCGTCCTGGTGCTGTCCACCGACCCCGCCCACTCCCTGGGCGACGCGCTGGAGGCGCCCCTGTCCGACGAGCCAGCCGAGGTCGCCCCCCGGCTGTGGGCCTGCGAACCCGACGCCGACGCCGCCGTGCGCCGCCGGATCGCCCAGGTCGCCGAGGACGCGCGCCGCGCCGTGCCGACCGAGGTCATGCCCGCCGTCCACCGGCACCTGGACCAGGCCGGATCGAGCCCGGGCATGGCCGAGTCCGCCCTGGCCGACCTGCTCATCGACCGGATGGAGGAGGTCGGGGACCGCTGGGACGCCCTGGTCGTGGACAGCGCGCCGACCGGCCACCTGCTCCGCCTGCTGCACCTGCCCACCCTGCTCACGCCCTGGGTGGTGGGGCTGACCCGCCAGCGCGAGCGGGCCAACCGCGCCGAGGCCTTCGCCGACGTGGTGGGCCGCTCCGGCCCCGAGGAGGACGACGACCCCCTGCTGCGCCGCCTGCACGCCCGGCGCCACCGCCTGGAGCGGGCCTCGGCCCGGCTGCGCGAGGACGCCGTGGTCGCGCTGGTGACCGTGCCCCGGCGCATGGTGCTCGCCGAGACCGGGCGCGCCGTCGAGCAGCTGGCCGAGGCCGGGTTCGCGCTGGACCGGGTCGTGGTGAACCAGATCCCGCCCGCGGGCGCCGCGGGCCCCGACACGGCCGCGGCCCTGGCCGCCACCCGCGAGCGCTTCGCCGCGCAGGGGACCGTGGAGGTCCCCCTCCAGGGCACCGAGCCCACCGGCGTGGAGCGGCTCCGGCACCTGGCCGCCCACCTGAACACCGGGGCGCCAGCCTGAGGCCCCGCCCACACGGGTCGTCCCAGCTCACGGCGGTCCGCGGTGATTGGGTGCCGGGGCGGCCGGGTAGTCCGTCAACGCGACCACCTCAGATCGCACGGTCGGGAGGACGTGACATGGAGACCGAACACGGAGCCAGGGGCCTGCGGACGATCCTGGGCGAGGTGCCCTTCCCCGCGGACAAGGACCGGATCGTGGACCGTGCCGCCGACCTGGGCGCCGACGAGGAACAGCTCAAGGCGCTGATGGCGATGCCGCCGGTCGACTACGGCAACGCCGACGAGGTCATGCGCTCGGTGCCGCTGGACGAGTCCGAGACGGACGCGCGGATCCCCGAGGCGCGGTACCGGCAGCGCCGCGAGCACACCAGGTCGGGGCAGGCGGAGACGATGAAGGAGACCCGCCCGGTCAACCCGATCGAGGAGGAGACCGGCGAGAACCGCAAGGAGTGACCCGGCCCCGGCGGTAAGGAGTGACCCGGCCCCGGCGGTAGCGACGACGAAGGCCCCGGTGCCGCGTGCCCCGTCATCCGACGCTCCGGCCGAAGCGGTCCCGCTCACCGCAACCACCGGGGGTGTGGTCGGGCCGAAGCGGGATGAACTGCGCCGGAGGCGTCCGTTGGGGGTGGTGGTGGGCGACGGTGTGGGAACGAGCGCAGGCGCAGGCGACGACGAAGGCCCCGGCGTGAAGCGCCCCCGAGCCACGGGCCGAAGCGAGGAACGAGCGGAGGCCCCGAACAAACACGGCTATCGTGGAGCCCATGGGGCGATCCGCGGAAGAAGGCAGACGCGAGGCGGGGGACGACGTGGCCGGCGCGGTGGTCAGTGACCGTATCTGGACGGTTCCGAACCTGCTGAGCATGCTGCGCCTGCTCGGCGTACCGCTGTTCCTGTGGCTGGTCCTGGGACCGCAGGCCGACTGGTGGGCCCTGCTCGTGCTGGCCCTGGCCGGTATCAGCGACTGGCTCGACGGCAAGATCGCCCGGGCCTGGAACCAGACCAGTCGCCTGGGCACGGTCCTGGACCCGCTGGCCGACCGGCTCTACATCTTCGCCGCCCTGCTGGGCCTGGTGGTGCGCGACATCGTGCCGTGGTGGCTCATGGCCATCCTCGTGCTGCGCGACGTCCTCATCCTCGGCGCGCTGCCGCTGCTGCGCCACTTCGGCTACGGGCCGCTGCCGGTCAACTTCGCGGGCAAGGCCGCCACGCTCTGCCTCCTCTACTCGTTCCCGCTGCTGTTCATCGCGGCGCACGCCTCGATCGTCGCCGATGTGGCGAGAATTATAGGTTGGGCGTTCGCACTGTGGGGAACTGCTCTGTACTGGTGGGCCGGACTGCTCTACGCCGTACAGGGACTGCGCCTGATGGCCCAGACCCGCCGTGACGAAGGCGCTGATCGACCCGGCATCCGCGGGGGTGCCGACGACAGCGACCCCGCACCCGGGCCGCGCGCGGATCGACCCGATCCGACCGCCCCGGAGACCGTGGACGGCGATCCCGGAGCGGTACCGCGGGGCCCGGAACGGCCGGGCCGCACCGGTCAGGGGCACACCGGCCCCTGAGCGACCACGAACCGGCGGACCGGCTCACCGCGAGTCCTGTCGGATCGAAAGGGAGTGTCATCTCCGTCATGAGAAGCACATGTCCCACCGCGCGCGACGGTGCGCGCTCCGAACCCCATCCCCTCGCCGGGCGGCTCGACCGCGGCGTCGTACGGAGGTACCGGCGATGACCACGTCCAACAGCGAGTCCGCACAACCGGTCCACGCGCCGTCGATGAAGGCGGTCCTGATGGCCGGCGGCGAGGGCACGCGGCTGCGGCCCATGACCGCCAACCAGCCCAAACCGCTGCTGCCGGTGGTCAACAAGCCCATCATGGAGCACGTGCTGCTCCTGCTG
This sequence comes from Nocardiopsis sp. NRRL B-16309, assembly GCF_001279585.1. Classification (GTDB taxonomy): domain Bacteria; phylum Actinomycetota; class Actinomycetes; order Streptosporangiales; family Streptosporangiaceae; genus Nocardiopsis. The sequence continues at coordinate 13,623 of NZ_LGEC01000075.1, forward strand.
CGCAAACACGGCTTCACCGAGACGGTCGTGACCGTGCAGTTCCTGGCCACCCTCATCCGCAACTACTTCGGCGACGGCGAGGAGTTGGGCATGAAGCTCGACTACGTCGCCGAGGAGGTCCCCCTGGGGACCGCGGGCAGTGTCAAGAACGCCGAGGAGTACCTGCGCGGCGAACCGTTCCTCGTCATCTCCGGGGACGCGCTGACCGATATCGACCTGACCGACATGGTCCGCTTCCACAAGGAGAGCGGCGCCAAGGTCACCATCGCCCTCAAGCGGGTGCCCAACCCGCTGGAGTTCGGCATCATCATCGTCGACGAACAGGGCCGGATCCAGCGGTTCCTGGAGAAGCCGACGTGGGGCCAGGTCTTCTCAGACACGGTCAACACCGGCATCTACATCATGGAGCCGGAGGTCCTCGAACGCGTGGCCCCGGGCGAGGTGGTGGACTGGTCCGGTGACGTCTTCCCCGAGCTCCTGGAGGAGGGCGAACCCCTCTACGGCTACATCGCCGACGGCTACTGGGAGGACGTGGGCACCCACGAGAGCTACCTCAGTGCCCAGGCGGACGTGCTCTCGGGCAAGGTCGACGTCGAGATCGACGGCTTCGAGGTCTCCCCGGGCGTGTGGATCGGCGAGGGCGCCCAGGTCGACCCCAACGCCGTCCTCAAGGGCCCGCTCTACGTCGGCGACTACGCCAAGGTCGAGGCCGGAGCGGAGCTGCGCGAGTACACCGTGGTGGGCAGCAACGCCGTGGTGCGCGCCGACGCCTTCTGCCACCGCACGGTCCTGCACGACAACGTGTTCGTCGGGCGGGGCGCCAACCTGCGCGGCGCGGTCATCGGCAAGAACACCGACATCATGGCCGCGGTCCGGGTGGAGGAGGGCGCGGTCGTCGGCGAGGACTGCGTCATCGAGTCCGAGGCGTACGTGCACAACGACGTCAAGGTCTACCCCTTCAAGACCATCGAGGCCGGCGCCGTCGTCAACGACAACGTCATCTGGGAGTCGCGCGGGCAGCGCTCGCTGTTCGGCCCCCGGGGCGTGTCCGGCCTGACCAACGTGGAGATCACGCCCGAGCTGGCGGTGCGCCTGGCCAACGCCTTCGCCACGACCCTGAAGAAGGGCGCGATCGTCACGACCTCCCGTGACGTCTCGCGCGCGGCCCGCACGCTCAAGCGCGCGGTGATCAGCGCGCTGACCTCGGCCGCCATCGACGTGCGCGACCTGGAGGTCGTGCCGCTGCCGGTGGCGCGCTTCCACACCGCCCAGAGCGGCGTGAGCGGGGGTGTCGCGCTGCGGACCACCCCCGGGGACCCGGAGTCGGTGGACATCCTGTTCCTGGACGACCGGGGGGCGGACCTGTCCCCGGGCGCCCAGCGCAAACTCGACAGGGTCTTCTCCCGCGCCGAGTACCGCCGCGCCTTCCCGGGCGAGATCGCCGAGCTCACCCAGCCGTCGCGCGTGGTCGAGAACTACACGGGCGAGCTGCTGGCGTCGGTCGACGCCTCCGGGGTGGCCGAGGCCGAGCTCAAGGTCGTGATCGACTGCGCGGGCGGGACCAGTTCGCTCATCCTGCCGTCGCTGCTGGGCCGCATCGGCGTGGACGTGCTCACCGTCAACAACCGCCTGGACGAGGTCTCGCCCACCGACACCGTCGCCAAGAAGATGCGCGACCTGGAGCGCCTGGGCGAGCTGGTGTCGAGTTCGAGGGCCGACTTCGGGGTCAGGTTCGACCCCGTGGCCGAGCGGCTCGCCATCGTGGACGAGAACGGTGAGCTGGTCGACGACGACCGCGCCCTGCTGGTGGTGCTGGACCTGGTCGCCGCCGAGCGCGGCGGCGGGCGGGTGGCACTGCCGGTGACCACCACCCGGGTCGCCGAGACCGTCGCCCGCTCGCACGGTGCGGAGGTGCACTGGACGGCCACGGCCACCGACGAGCTCACCAAGGCCGTGCAGGGAGGCGCCGAGGACGTGGTCTTCGCCGCCGACGGGCGCGGCGGGTTCGTCCTGCCGGAGTTCAGCCCCACCAGCGACGGCATCGCCGCCTTCGTGCGGTTGCTGGGGCTGGTGGCCCGGACCCGTCGGTCGCTGAGCCAGATCGACCGGGCCATCCCGCGGGCGCACCTGCTGCGCCGGTCCGTCCCGACCCCCTGGGCGGTCAAGGGCAGTGTCATGCGCGCCGTGGTCGAGGCGGCGGGCGACCGCGAACTGGACACCACGGACGGTGTCCGGGTCCTGGAGCCCGGCGGCGGCTGGGCGCTGGTGCTGCCCGACACCTCCGAGGCGGTCACGCATCTTTGGGCCGAAGGTCCTGACTCCGACACGGCCCAGCGGCTGCTGGACGAGTGGGCCGCGGTCGTGGAGCGCGCCGAGGGATAGGCGCGTACGCGCGGGTGCGGGCGCAGGTCGCCCGCACCCGCGCGTTGTGTGTTCGAGGCAGTGCGGAGAGTATCAGCGGCGACGGCCCCACTCCGGCTAAACTCGACATATCAGCAGGTCGTCGCGGTGCCGTGAAGTTCCTCCGAATTCGTTGCGGCTCGGGGAGAACCAAACGGCCGTCCCGCGCATCAGCATCAGGACAGGTGTCCATCTCGTCCGAGGTCGGTCACCGGCGGATGCGGTGCCCCGGGTGCCGTGTCGGCCGAACGGGGTCGCGGGGGTGTCCAGGGCCTTCGCGGCAGGCCGAGGAGGAGCGAATCCCTTCCTGGACAGGGATATGGTTTACAGTCGAGTGTTCCCCGGCGTCCGAGTCGCCACCGGGGTGGGTCTCCCGGCAGCGGCGGACGTCCTGACCCGGGGTGACAAGGAGCGCAACTTGGGGGAAGAGACCTAGCGACCGACCGTGTGAGGCGTCCCGTCGCCGCGACTGGGGACCGTCTCACCACGCTCCGGGCGGTGTGTGGGCCGAGGGTCCGCGCGATGCCCGCGACGTGCCACCGATCAGCCGAATCAAGCACCGCCCCGTGCGGTAGGAGGCCGAGCCGACCTATGTCGAGCGTTTACTGCACGCAGTGCGGTCACGCCGTTGCGGATGATGCCCGTTTCTGCTCCCACTGCGGGACTCCCGTCCGCAGGCCCGAACAGCAGAGCCCACGACCCAGTGCGGGTGGGGACGCCGCCGGCGATGTCACGTCCACCATTTCCATCTCGGGCATACAGGCCCTGGAGGAAGAGGACTCGGGCGACGAGCTCAGCGGCGATGATCCCGCCAACGCCGACGCCCTCCCGGCGGGCACGGCGCTGCTGGTGGTCCGGCGCGGCCCCAACGCCGGTAGTCGATTCCTCCTGGACAGCGACGTCACCACCGCGGGGCGCCATCCCAACAGCGACATCTTCCTCGACGACGTCACCGTCTCCCGGCGCCACGTGGAGTTCTTCCGCCGCGGCAACGGCTTCGGAGTCCGCGACGTGGGCAGCCTCAACGGCACCTACGTCAACCGCGAGCCGGTCGACGAGGCCGAACTCGGCGGCGGGGACGAGATCCAGATCGGGAAGTTCCGGATGGTGCTGCTGACCAAGCCGCGCCGCTGAGGCGGCGCCGGCCACGGGCTCTCGGTGGAGGGGCGGGAGGGCTGAGAAGGTTTGCGGCCCCCCGCCTCCGGAGAGCTTTGTATCGAAGGGTGCCGATTTCGCCCTCGGGTCCTGATCCAACGGGGGAGCAGGGACGAGCGCCCATTTGGCATGACGACTCGTGGGACGGAGCCGCTGTGAAGCACATGGAGGTCGTCGGCGTCCGGGTTGAGATGCCCTCGAACCAGCCGATTGTCCTGCTCAAGGAATCCGATGGGGACCGCTACCTGCCGATCTGGATCGGCGGTGTGGAGGCGACCGCGATCGCCCTGGCGCAGCAGGGCGTCGCGCCCGCCAGGCCCCTCACACACGACCTGTTCCGGGATGTGCTCGACGCCCTCGACACGGCGCTCAAGACGGTGAACATCACCGGGCTCAGCGACGGCATCTTCTACGCGGAACTGGTCTTCAGCAACGGTGTGGAGGTCAGCGCCCGTCCCTCGGACTCCATCGCCCTGGCCCTGCGCACCGGCACACCGATCTACGCCCACGAGGACGTGATCGAGGAGGCCGGGATGCCGATCCCGGACGAGCAGGAGGACCAGGTGGAGGCGTTCCGGGAGTTCCTGGACAACATCTCGCCCGAGGACTTCGGCCGACGGACGGAGTAGTGCATACGGGACCCGCCGATGGTGGGTCCCTTCTGCTTGGTGCCAACGGCGCCACCAGGCATGACGCGGCTGCGACCTGCGGCTTTGTCAGCCGAGCCAGTGATAGGTTGGGTGTGGGAAGTGACCGGAACGGTCGGGGCCGTGATCCGTCCGGGCGGGCGGGCCGCCGCGGACGCCGCCACGACGGTCGGTGCTTCGGGTACTTGGCGACGCGCCGGGGGCTGTCGTTGACCCTGCCGGTCGGCCGTCCTACCGTCAGTGCTGTGGGACCCATGGCGCACCCATTCCCCAAGTGGATATCCCCTGTCGACGCCGCCGTGGGACGAGAGGCCGGAGGTCGGCGTGGCGGTAGCGAGCGGCAAGCGGGAGCCACATGACAGGCGGTCCGCGCTGCGGCTGGCGGGGCAGCAGGGCCTGCTGTGCGAAGAGGACGTGGTGGCGCTGCCTATGGACGTCGGGTACCGGGGCCCAGCGGCGTGCGCGGCCGCGGGGATCACCTACCGCCAGCTCGACTACTGGGCCAGAACCGGCCTGGTGGAACCGAGTGTGCGTTCCGGTGCCCAGAACGCCCCCCTGTACAGCCTCCCCGACATCCTGTTGCTGAAGGTGGCCAAACGGCTGCTGGACACGGGCATCTCGCTGCAGCAGATCCGCAACGCGGTCGACCACCTGCGCGGCAGGCCCGCCCCCGACCTGGCCCGCATCACGCTGATGAGCGACGGCGTGAGCGTGTACGAGTGCACCACGCCCGACGAGGTCGTCGACCTGATGCAGCGCGGCCAGGGCATGTTCGGCCTGGCGCTGGCCAACGTCTGGCGTGAGCTGGAGGAGGCCCTGGGCGTGGTCCCGGCCGAGGAGCGGGCCGACCTGCCCGCGCCCCAGCCCGTGGACGAGCTGGCCCGCCGCCGACGGGAGCGCCGGACGGGGTGACCTGCGCGGCGGGAGGGGCCGGTGGGGCCACCGACACACCCGCCCTGACTCGGCGACGCGCCCGGCGATCGAGTACGGTCGTAGTCACGGCAGGGACGAATCCTGACATTCGCCTTGTCCGTGCGTACGAACAACTGCGTCAACAGGCTGACAAGACCACGCGGGAGAGACCCCGGCAGGGGCGCCGACGGGGCAATACTCCCCAGTAACCTCTCAGGCACCAGGACCGCGTGGAAGAGGCCGCTCTGAAGCCCGGCACCGCCGTGCCCGGTGACAGAGGGGGAGACCGTGAGGAACACCGCCGAGCATCTCGGCCCTGTCACCAGGAGGTCTCCGTGCCCGATCAGTCATGGAACAATCCGGGCGCTCCCGCCCGGGTCTTCGCCGACCGCCACATCGGCCCGACGCCGGCCGAGGTCCAGGAGATGCTCAAGACGGTCGGCTACGGCTCCACCGCGGAGCTGATGTCCGCGGCCGTGCCCGAGTCGATCCTCACCGCTCCCGGGACCGGCGCCCCGCTCGACCTGCCCGAGGCGATCGGCGAGGCCGAGGCCCTGGCCGAGCTGAAGGAACTCGCCTCCCGCAACGCCGTGCGCACCTCGATGATCGGCCTGGGGTACTACGACACCCTGACGCCGCCGGTCATCCTGCGCAACATCCTGGAGAACCCCGCCTGGTACACGGCCTACACGCCCTACCAGCCCGAGATCTCCCAGGGCCGGCTGGAGGCCCTGCTGAACTTCCAGACGATGGTCTCGGACCTGACCGGCCTGCCGGTCTCGGGCGCCTCCCTGCTCGACGAGGCCACCGCGGCGGCCGAGGCCATGACGCTGGCACGCCGCGCCTCCAAGGCCAAGGGCAACGCGTTCGTCGTGGACTCCGACGTCTTCCCGCAGACCCTGCAGGTGCTGCGCACCCGCGCCGAGCCCCTGGGGATCGAGGTCGTCGTCGCCGACCTCACCGACGGGCTGCCCGACGCCGGGGCCTTCGGCGTCCTGGTGCAGTACCCCGCCTCCAGCGGCGCGGTCCGCGACCCCGGGGAGATCATCGCCGCCGCCCACGAGCGCGGCGCGATGGCGGTCGTGGCCGCCGACATCCTCGCCCTGACCCTGCTGCGCAGCCCCGGCGACCTGGGCGCCGACATCGCGGTGGGCTCCACCCAGCGCTTCGGCGTCCCGCTCGGCTTCGGCGGCCCGCACGCCGGCTACATGGCCGTCGGCGAGAAGCTGCGCCGCCAGCTGCCCGGCCGCCTGGTCGGCGTCTCGGTCGACAACGCCGGCCGCCCCGCGTACCGCCTGGCCCTGCAGACCCGTGAGCAGCACATCCGCCGCGAGAAGGCCACCAGCAACATCTGTACCGCGCAGGTCCTGCTGGCCATCATGGCCGGGATGTACGCGGTCTACCACGGCCCCGACGGCCTGCGCGCGATCGCCCGCCAGGTGCACACCCGCACCGTGGCGCTGGCCGACGCCCTGGCCGAACGCGGCTTCGAGGTCGTGCACTCGGCCTACTTCGACACCCTGCGCGTGCGCGTGCCCAGCTCCGGCCGTGTGGTGGAGGCGGCGCTGGAGGCGGGCTACAACCTGCTCGCCGTCGACCAGTCCACGGTCGGCGTGAGCGTGGACGAGACCACCTCGGCCGCGGACCTGGAGAAGGTGCTGGCCGCGTTCGGCGAGGCCGGGCGGGGCTCCTCGCGCGGCCGCCTGGGCGTGGACGAGGACGCCGACCGCCTCCCCGCCGACCTGGCCCGCGGCGTGGACTACCTGGCGCACGAGGTGTTCAACACCCACCGCAGCGAGACGTCGCTGCTGCGCTACATGCGGCGCCTGTCCGACCGCGACCTGGCGCTGGACCGCACGATGATCCCCCTGGGCTCCTGCACGATGAAGCTCAACGCCACCGCGGAGATGGAGGCCATCACCTGGCCCGAGTTCGCGGGCCTGCACCCCTTCGCGCCGCTGGACCAGGCGGCCGGGAGCGTGGCGGTCGTGCGCGACCTGGAGGCGTGGCTGGCGGAGGTCACCGGCTACGACGCGGTCTCGCTGCAGCCCAACGCGGGCTCGCAGGGCGAGCTGGCCGGGCTGCTGGCCATCCGCGGCTACCACCGCTCCCGCGGCGAGGCCCACCGCGACGTGTGCCTCATCCCCAGCTCCGCGCACGGCACCAACGCCGCCAGCGCGGTGATGGCCGGGATGCGCGTGGCGGTCGTGGCCTGCGACGACAACGGCAACGTGGACGTGGCCGACCTGCGGGCCAAGACCACCGAGCACGCCGACGACCTCGCCGCGATCATGGTCACCTACCCGTCCACGCACGGCGTGTACGAGGACACCGTCACCGAGGTGTGCCGACTGGTGCACGAGGCCGGCGGCCAGGTGTACGTGGACGGCGCAAACCTCAACGCCCTGCTCGGCTGGGCCAAGCCCGGCGAGTTCGGCGCGGACGTCAGCCACCTGAACCTGCACAAGACCTTCTGCATCCCGCACGGCGGCGGCGGCCCGGGCGTGGGCCCGGTCGCGGTGCGCTCGCACCTGGCCGGCTTCCTGCCCAACCACCCGGGCCAGCCCGAGGCCGGTCCGCACACCGGCGTGGGGCCCGTCTCGGCGGCGCCGTTCGGCTCGGCGGGCATCCTGCCCATCTCCTGGGCCTACGTGCGGATGATGGGCGGCGACGGCCTGCGCGCCGCCACCGAGACCGCGGTGCTGTCGGCCAACTACCTGGCCAAGCGGCTGGAACCGTACTTCCCGGTGCTCTACACGGGTGCGCAGGGGCTGGTGGCGCACGAGTGCGTCATCGACATCCGCCCGCTGCAGAAGGCCACCGGCATCAGCAACGAGGACGTCGCCAAGCGGCTGATGGACTACGGCTTCCACGCGCCGACGATGTCGTTCCCGGTGGCGGGCACCCTGATGGTGGAGCCCACCGAGAGCGAGAACCTCGCCGAGCTGGAGCGGTTCGTCCAGGCGCTGATCGCCATCCGCGGCGAGATCGACCGCGTCGAGTCGGGGGAGTGGGACGCCGACGACAACCCGCTGCGGGGCGCTCCGCACACCGCCGAGGCGCTGACCGCCGACGTCTGGGAGCACGGCTACACGCGGACGGAGGCGGCCTACCCGTTGTCGTCGCTGCGCCAGGACAAGTACTGGCCGCCGGTCGGCCGGATCGACCAGGCCTACGGTGACCGCAACCTGGTGTGCTCGTGCCCGCCGCCGGAGGCGTTCGAGCTCTAGGGCGCGTGTGACGGGGCGGGGGCGCCGACACGGTCGGCGCCCCCCTTGTTGTCCGTTTTGTAAATCTACGTCGTAAAGGTCACGCTTGGCGTCACCCCGTCATGGGGGAGGGGGCTTCGCCGGATGGGCGTGAGCCTCGTCGTGGGGCGCGCCTCGACACCCGGCGGGCGAGCCGCCATCCGGTGCGGCGCCGCGGGTTAGAGTGGCGGCGACGCCCTCCACGACCCCAGGAAAGCGGATCCATGACCACGACGTCCGGACGTCCCGCGCGCTCTGGCCCCGCCGAAGCCCCCGAGGCGACCGATCCCGAGGACGCGCCGGAACAGGACCTGCCGTCCGGACTCGACGCGGCGGCGCTGTGCGACCAGGCCCAGGACCTCGCCGAGAACGGCCACCTCAAACGCTCCGCCAAACTCTACGAGCAGGCCGTCGCGGCCAACCCCCGTCCGGCCGTGCAGGCCCGCGCGCTGCTCGGACTCGCCGTGGTCCAGGACCAGCGGGGCGACGCACCGGCGTCCCGCGCCGCCGCGCGCCGGGCCCTGGCCACCGGCGACACCCGCTACGCCCCGCGGGCCGCCTACCACCTGGCCCTGTCCCTGGAACAGGACGGGGAGGCCGCCGAGGCCGAACGCGTGTGGGAGCGCCTGCTGGACCTGGGCGGGCCCGACTACGCCGCCGTCGCCCACTACGGGCTGGCGAGGGCGGCCGAGGCGCGCGGCGACTCCGCCGGAGCGCAACAGGACTGGGAGCGGGCGCTCACCCTGCCGCCCGGTCCGGAGCCGGTCGGCCGACTGCACGCCGCGACCGTCGTGGAGGCCGCCCGCGACCTGGCCGGGCGCCTGCTGGAGCAGGGCAGGCCCGGGGCCGCGGCCGCCGCCGTCGAACGAGGGCTCTCGGTCGCCGACGACCCGGAACTGCGCCTGCTGCGGGCCGCCGCCCATCTGGAACACGCCATCGCCGACCTCGGCGCGGTCGTGGAGCCGCCCGGAGACGACCCGGAGGGCCCCGCACCGGAACCGGGTACCTCCGGTGCCGCCGTGGAGCTCCTGGCCGGGCTCCTGGTCCTGAGGGGCGAGCCCGAGGCCGCCGAGCGGGTGTGGCACGCCGGTCTGACGGACCGGGACGCCGAGACGGCGGACGCCGTGCGCCGGAGGCTGCGCCGCGCCATCGCGCCCCCGTCGGCGGAGCCCGAAGAGGCGGCGGAGGCGGACGAGCCGTGGTGGAACCGCTACCTGGAGGAGGCGGTCGCCACGTCGAGCACGCCCCTCCTGGCGGGGGAGCTGTTCGCCGTCATCACCCGGATGCACGCGCTGCTGGCGGTGCCGGTGGCGGAGGGCGAGGCGCGTCCCACGGCACTGGTCGCGGCCATGGAGGAGGCCCTGCGCACGCCCAGCGACCTGGTGTGGGGCGCCGACGTGCACGCCGACTTCCGGCGCCGCCTGCGCGCGGCGATGGGCGGGGAGGACGTCCTGCCGGACGGCTGGCCGGAGCACGGCTGAACCGGGAGGGCGGGAGTCGCGGAGCGGCCCCGCCCGCCACCGCCTGTGAGCGCTTCCCTGGCAGGGCCGCCGGGCCTGCTCGCCGCGGCGGGGCTTGTCACCCGCCAGTCCTCCGCTCGGGCCGCGTGCACCCGCTCGCCACCGCCCTGCCGCGCGGGCCTTCCGGCCTGGGGGAGGGCCTTCGGCTCCGGTTCCTCTCCCGCGTCACCCGCGCTCGCCCCGGGCGCCGCGCGGGCACAGGCCTACCACCCTCAACGGCGAGCCTTCGGCTCGGACCCCTGAGGGTGGGCTGCGCGGCGGAGCCGCGGGTCGGTCGAGGAGCCGGTCAGGCCGCCACGTGCGGCCGGTGCGGGGCGACAACCGCCCCGTCGGGGAGAAGCTCGCCGGTGTCGTCGAATAGGACGACACCGTTGCAGAGCAGGCTCCATCCCTGTTCGGGGTGGCTGGAGACGACGCGCGCGGCTTCGCGGTCGGTGTCCTCGAAGGACGGACAGGGAGGTTCGTGGCTACACATGGGATGGCCTTTCTTCCGTGCTCGACACTGAGCTGACGCCAAGAGTAGTGGCTCATTTCACATGCTGCTGCGGTTTGAGCCGGATCCGGTGGTCCCACTGTCGTCGTTCGCTCTCACCCTGTGAGATACCCCCTGGCCGGGATCGGTTCGCTCCGATGCGGGGCCGCTGGAAAAAGTCTCAGTACGCGCCGCGCGTACGGCGTGCCGCCGGACGTCCGCGCATGCCCGCTCCGGCCAGGCCGCCGTGCTGGAAGGCGCGCACCAGCTCGCCGCCGAGGTTGACGCCCGCGCCCAGGGCCAGCGCCACCATGACCGCCTCCACCAGGCTGAGCAGCCCGAAGACCGCCGTCCCCTGCGTGATCTCGATCAGGCCGCGGTAGAGGATGCTGCCGGGCAGGAGCGGGGCGATGGAGGGCACCAGGTAGGGCAGGACCGGTCGGCGCGTGTAGCGGGCCAGCCAGTGGCCGACCACGCCCACGGCGATCGCACCGGCGACCGTGCCGACGACGGCGGGCACGTCGGTGGCGCTGCGCAGCCAGGCGTAGATCACCCAGATCATCACACCGAGGACGCCGATGGCGGGCAGCATCCTGGGCGGGACGGCCAGGGAGATCGCGAAGGCCATGGCGATGCCCGCGGCCCCCACGAGCACGAGCGGCTCCATGGAGGTGCCGGCCGAGGGCAGGCTCTCCAGGTCGATGGCGACGCCGATCTCCTGGGCGGTGTAGGCGACGGCGGCCACACCCGTGACGATGGCGCCCAGGATGAAGAACGTCTCCAGCAGGCGGGCGGCGGAGGAGACGTAGCTGCCGCTGATGCCGTCCTGGATGCTGGAGACCAGCGGGCGCCCGGGGAGCAGCGCCATGATGTTCCCGGTGATGATCGCGCCCGCCTGGAGCCCGAGCGCGAGTTCGGAGCTCACCCACAGCAGGCCGACGCCGATGGTGGCGGCCACGGCGGCGGCGGCGACCATCTGGTAGAACTCGGCCACCCCGCGCCGGGCGAGGAACACCGACGTGCGGTCGCCGAGCACGGTGGCCAGGAACGCGGCCCCGGCCACGATCACGCCGCCGCCCATCATGACACTGGCGCTGGAGGCGATCAGGCCGAAGCCGATCGCGATCATCCAGTTGGGGTAGGGCATGCGGGCGCGCCGGATCTGGGTGAGCCGCGCGGCGGCGTCCTCCAACTCCAGCAGGCCCAGCGCCGACTGCTGGACGAGGGTGTGCAGCTCGTTGACGCGGAAGTAGTCCAGCGTGCGCCGCCGTACGACGCGTTCACCGGTCACCGGCGGGTGGTCGCCGCCTGGGTGCGTGGACAGGGTGATGGTGGTGAAGGTGACAGAGACCTCCGAGCGCGGCAGCTCGAAGGCGACGGACAGGCTGAGCATCGCCTCGCTCACGGCCTCGGTGCCCTCGCCGCTGGCGAGCATGAGTTCACCGACCCGCAGGACCAGGTCCATGGCGCGGGCGTCGGGGAGGGCGACGTCCTCCTCCTCGTCGAAGCCGTCGGGCGTCAGCTCGCGCTCGTGCGCCGCCCGCCAGTCCCGCATGCGGCTGAGCATGCGGTCCTCGCTCGGCGGAACCGGCCGCTCCCGCTTGTCCGGCATGGCTGAACTCCGTTCCCTCCCCGCCCGGGCCCCGCATCGGCCAGTGCGTTCTTCAAAGACCCCAGAGGGGACGCGGTGGGCGGGGGCGGGGTTCGCCTCCCACGGCACCGGGTACCGGTGAACTCGGTCACCGGATCATCCTGTCAAGGCGCGGCGGTGTCCGACAACGACGCGCCGGGGGTTTCCCGGCGGGACGGGACGGTCCGCGGGCGCGGTGTCACGGGTGGGGCCGGGGGCCGGGCGGATCCCCGCCGGGGCGGACGAGGCCGGTCTCGTAGGCGTACACGACGGCCTGGACGCGGTCGCGCAGGCCCAGTTTGGCGAGGATGCGGCCCAGGTGGGACTTGACGGTGGTCTCGCCCAGGACGAGGTGGCCGGCGATCTCGGTGTTGGACCAGCCGCGGCCGACGAGCCGCAGGACCTCGCGCTCCCGGTCGGTGAGCGGATCGGGCGCGGCGGGGGCCGCGGGCGCCTGCGCGGGCAGCAGCGGTGCGTACCGGTCCAGGAGGCGCCGCAGGACGCCGGGGGCGATGGCGGCGGCGCCGTCGGCGACGACCTCGACGGCGGCGATGAGCTCGGTGGGCGGGGCGTCCTTGAGCAGGAAGCCGGTCGCTCCCGCCCGCAGCACCTCGACCACGTACTCGTCGAGGTCGAAGGTGGTCAGTGCCAGGACGTGGACGCGGTGGCCGCCCTCGCGGGCCCAGGCGGTGATGCGGCGGGTGGCCTCCACCCCGTCGGTCCCGTTCATGCGCAGGTCCATGAGGACGACGTCGGGCAGCAGGCTCCGCGCCGCGTGGACGGCCTGCTCGCCGTCGGAGGCCTCGCCCACGACGGACAGGTGCGGGGCCGATTCCAGGATCAGCCGGAATCCGGCGCGGACGAGCGGTTGGTCGTCGACGAGCAGCACTGAGACGGGCACAGGGGCGATTGTGCCCTATCGGGGACGGCCGGCCGTACCGCGCCGGAGGCGTCGGTGGAGGGTGGCGGCCCTGCCCCCGCGAAGCGGCCACCCGGGTGACGGGCGACGGGTGGGCGGTTCAGGCGGGAGGTGCGGTGGGGGCCGCCGAGCCGGTGGCGTCCGTCGGAACCGGCGGCGCGTCCGCCTGGCCGCCGCTCATGGACGATGACGGACGGTGGGTCGGGAGCGGTGGGGGCGTCCCGCCGAACTCCGGGCAGATCGCCTGGTGGTCGCACCAGCCGCAGAGCTTGCTGCGGCGGGGCGCCCACTCGCCGGTGCGGCCGGCGGCCTCGATGCGCGCCCAGATGTCGGTGATCTCGGACTCGACGGCGCGCAGTTCGTCCTCGGTGGGGTCGTACCAGCGCACGGCGCCCTCGCCGCCGAGGTAGACGAGTTGGAGGCGGGTGGGGACGACGCCGAGGTCGCGCCAGATCATGACGGCGTAGAAGTAGACCTGGAACTTGGCCTTGTCCTCGAAGCGGGGGTGCGGGGACTTGCCGGTCTTGTAGTCCACGACGCGGATCTGCCCGGAGGGGGCGACGTCGAGGCGGTCGACGTAGCCGCGCAGGTTCAGGCCGGTGGGCAGGGCGACCTTGAGCGCCATCTCGCGCTCGCGGGGTTCCAGGGCGGCGGGGTTCTCCAGGTCGAAGTAGCGGCGCACGAGGGCGCGGGCGGACTCCAGCCAGGCGTCGCGTTCGGCGTCGTCGGCGAACATCTCCTCCAGCTCGGGCCGCTTGGCGCGGAGCCGGTCCCACTGCGGGGTGACCAGCGCGACGGCGGTGCGGGCGGTGCGCGTCTCCGCGGGGAGTTCGTAGAGGCGTTCCAGGCAGGCGTGCACCAGCGTGCCGCGCGTGGCGGCGATGCTCGGCGGCTCGGGGATGCGGTCGATCGTGCGGAAGCGGAACAGCAGCGGGCACTGCAGGAAGTCGGCGGCGCGGGAGGGCGACAGCGCGGTCGGAAGGGGCACGGAGCTCATGCTCCGAGCCTACGAGAGGCCCGTGACATCCGCGGACCCCGTCGGATGGGCGGGTGGGGAGGGGCGTTCCGGGCGACGCGCAGCAGGGCGAGTATCCGCCATGCACGCCCTAGGCTGAGGGCGTGACGAACGGAAGCGACCCCGCCGTGCCCCGCCCCGCCGGACGTTCGAAGAAGCCCGGGTTACTGCTGGGGCGGCCCTTCGGTGTTCCCGTCTACGTGACGTCGTCGTGGTGGATCGTGGCCATCCTGATCACGCTCGTCTACGGCGGCATCGTGCAGACGCGGCTGGCGCTGGGCCCGTCGGCCTACCTGCTGGCGTTCGTCTTCGCGGTCCTGCTGTACGCGTCGGTGCTGGTCCACGAGCTGGCGCACTCGGTGGTGGCGCGGATGTACGGGCTACCCGTACGGCGCATCGTCCTGTACGTGCTGGGCGGGGTCTCGGAGATCGAGCGGGAGGCGCCCACCCCGGGCCGGGAGTTCTGGATCGCGTTCTCCGGCCCGGCGCTGTCGCTGCTGCTGGCCGCGGGCGGGTTCGGGCTGGCCTCGCTGGCCGAGCCGTTCAGCGTGACGGGCGAGCTCCTGTTCCAGTTGTGGGTGGCCAACCTGCTGGTCGGTGTGTTCAACCTGCTGCCGGGGCTGCCGTTGGACGGCGGGCGGCTGCTGCGGGCGGGTGTGTGGAAGGTGACCGGGCGCGCCTACACCGGGAGCGTGGTGGCGGCCTGGGGCGGCCGGGTGCTGGCGCTGGTGGTCGTGGCGCTGCCGTGGCTGTTCGCCGCGTCGGCGGGCAGTACGCCGGGGCCGTGGGCGGTCGTGTGGGGCGTGGTGCTGGGCGGGTTCATGTGGATGGGGGCGTCCGAGGCGCTCAAGAGCGCCCGGCTGCGCGCGCGGGTGCCCCGGCTCAAGGCCCGGGAGCTGGTGCGGCGGTCGGTCTCGGTGGTCTCCGACACCCCCCTGGCGGAGGCCGAGCGGCGGGCGGAGGCGGCCGGTGCCGAGGCGGTGGTGGTCACGGACTCCGCGGGGACGCCGGTGGCGATCGTGCATCCCGCCGCGGCCCAGGCCATCACGGAGGCGCGCCGGTCCTGGGTGCCGGTGTCGAGTGTGGCGCGTGCGGTCACGCGTGAGTCGGTCGTGCCGGTGGATCTGGAGGGCGAGGCGCTGATGGAGGCCCTTTCGCGTCGCCCGCTGCCGGAGTACCTCGTGGTTGAGGAGGACGGTGGTGTGGTCGGCGTGCTCCGGGCGATGGACGTCAACGCCGCGATGAACGGGGACTGAGCGCGGGGCGCGCGCGAGGACCGGGCGGCGTCGGCGGCCGGTGGTGACTCGGCCGCTGACCGTGCCGGCGGCGGGCGGTGCCTCAGCGCCGGGCTCCCTGGGGCCACAGGACACGGACCGGGAGCGAGAGCGAGCGGGCGTAGGCCACGACGTCGGCGGTGCCGCCGGGGCCGCGGGCGGGCTCGCCGTCCCAGACGGCGACGAGCTGGTCGCAGTGGTCGACCAGGTGGCGTCCGGCGGCCATGTGCGCGTCGGAGGTGGACGCCTGGTGCGGTAACCGGTGGACCATGACCGCGCGGGCGAGGAGCCGGTCGTAGGTGGGGTGGTGTTCCTCGGGGAGGCCCTCCCTGTAGCCGGCGGCGGGGATGACGGCCTCCAGTGGGGCGCCCGCGGCCAGGACGGCCTCGGCGAAGACGGTGTCGGCGCCGTCGGCCAGGCAGGACAGGCCCACGAAGTCACATCCGCGGGGCGCCAGGTGTGCGGCGATCATGGTCGCGATGGCGCTGTCCAGGCCCGGGGTCAGGCCGCGGTGTCCGGTGATGCCGATACGGATCACGAAACCTCCCTGGAGTTCTGCTCGCCGCGTTTCTACCCACAGGCGGAGAATCCGGTCATCAGAGAGGTCAGCTGATCGTCGAGTTCCCGGACGCAGGCGGCGTAGGGGCCGGTGTAGCGGCGCCGGAAGGCGCGTACGCGGCCGATGACGCGTTCGGACCCGAACTCCATGCCGGTGGCGAGCGCCTCCTGGGCCAGGCGGAAGGCCTCGTCGACGTCACCGGCGTCGGCGTGGGCCGAGGCCAGTTCGACCTGGAGCACGGCGGCCTGCTTGGCGCTGGCGCCGGAGGGGGCGAAGGCCTCGGCGAAGGCCTGGCGGGCGTCGTGCGGGCGCCGTAGCCGCACGTCGACGAGCGCGCGGTACCCGGCGACCTTGGGCTCGTCGAAGGCGAAGACCCACGGCCAGGGCGGGTCGCAGTTGCCGGGCCTGGCGACCTCGCGCTCGGCTCGTCGCAGGGCGTGCGCGGCCGAGGAGCGGTCGCCGATTCCGGCGTGGGCCAGGGCGCCCACGCAGGCCAGCCAGGCGTTGGCGGTGGGGTGGGCGGTGCCGCCCAGGACGTGCTCGGCCTCCCGGACGAGCCCGAGTCCGAGCTCGGGGTCCTCCGCGGTGTCGATCTCGAAGGCGGCCAGGGAGCCGAGCATGTAGACGTCGAGCAGGCGGATGCCGGTCTGGCGGGCGCGCACGACGGCTGTGCGGTAGTGCATGCGGGCCGAGCCCATGTCGCCCTGGTCGGCGTGCAGCCAGGCGGCGAAGCCGGAGGCCTCGCTGGCCGCGGCGCTGACGGGCGCGAGGAAGGGTGTCCCGCGCGCGTTCGCGAGCATCTGCTCGGCCAGATGCACGTGCGCCACCGCACTTGGCAGCAGGTGGCGGGCGGCGGAGGTGGCGTCCATCCGGCGCTGGCCGCCGGTGATGGAGCGCAGGGCGGGGGCGGTGGTCTCGTTGACCGCGTGACGGGTGTGGGCGTTGGCGTGGGCGATCCGTGGCGCGGTGGTCGTCATGAGGGCTCCCGCGGCGACGACCCGTCCGAAGTCGCGGCGTCTCGTGGGGTCCACCTCCTCGGGGGCGGCGGCGCCGTCCGGAGGCGCGCTGCCGCCGAACCGGAGCAGGTGAAGGGGGATGCCGAGCCTCTGGGCGAGGTCGTGCACCTGGCTCACGGTGAGGGACTGCTGGCCGTTGATCACCCGGGAGACCCAGCTCTGGGAGTAGTCGACCGCACGGGCGAGCTCGCCCTGGGACCATCCGCGCGCGCTGCGCACGCCCTCGATGACCGTCGCCATGTCACAGGTCGCCAGGGCGGCCGCGATGCGGGGCCGTGACCACAGGTCGGGTGAAGGAACGCCGTCTCGTTGGGGCATGAGTTTAGATTAGGGATTCCGGGCTCGCTTGGTGGCTATGTGTCAAAATGAAGGTGCGATGCGTGATCCGCATACGGTCACGCCCCCGTCCCCCTGATGCGGCAGAGTTCAAGGGACATTGGTCCCCGGTCGCACGGGAAGACATCGGGAAGGGAGGTCTGGTGACCGTTGAGACCCCACCGCTGGGGAAACCGGGTCCGGCCGGGTTCGGGCGCGGCGCGGACACCGCCGAGGCTCGGGCCCTGACGGGAACGGCCGCCGACGGCGCCGACCGCGGGGAGCTGGTCGGCGGAGCGCTGCGCGGCCTGGCCGCCGAACTGCGGTCGCGGGGTGTGGAGGTGCGCGAGGACCGGACGTCGGGTGTGGTCGACGCCGGACCGAGCAGCCGTCCGCAGCGCGCTCTGCTGCGCCCGCACCGCGGCGGTCTGTGGTGGTGGATGCGCTGGCCGCTCCAGGACGGGGTGCCCGCCCCGCTGGCGGGGGTCCCGCTGTCCCCGGTCACCCGGACGGGGGACGCCGCCCGGCGGATCGCCGGGGCGCTGTCCTCCTGCGACGGCGCGTCCGACGCGGCGTGACCGTGCCCGAACTCGCCTGACCGTGCTCCGTGAGCGATGACGACCGCCGACGTTCCCTGAACCCGAGCCGTCGCGCTCATCCCTGGACGGGCGCGTGCTGTGTCCGCGCCCAGGCGACGGGCGGGGCCTGGGCCTTCCCCGAAACCCAGTCTCCCTCTGCACGGGGCCGCGTCCGGTCCCGCCCGTCCTCTCCCCCCGGCGGCCCGAGGGGCGCCCCGACCCCCGGTGCCCCTCGGGCCGCGCCTTCGCCCCGCCCGCGCGGGCGGGGTCAGGCGAGGTCGTCCACGGCCCCCGCCGCCGCTTCGCGCGCGGCGCCCCGGTCCGCGGCCAGGCCGGTCTCCCGGTCCGCGTCCTGCGCGGCGGCCAGGGCGGCGCCGACGATGCCCGCGGAGTTGCGCAGCGACGCCGCCACGATGGGCGTGCGGATGTCCACGTGGGGGAGGAACTTGTCGGCCTTGCGGCTCACCCCGCCGCCGACGACGATCAGGTCCGGCCACACCAGGTCCTCCAGGACCCGGTAGTAGCGGTGCAGCCGCTTGGTGGCCCACTCGTGGTAGGAGAGGTCCTCGCGTTCCTTGGCGCCGGAGGAGGCCCGGCTCTCCGCGTCGTGGCCGTCGATCTCCAGGTGGCCGAACTCGGTGTTGGGCACCAGGTGGCCGTCCACGACCAGGGCGGTGCCGATCCCGGTGCCCAGGGTCGTCATCAGCACGACGCCGCGCACCCCCTGGGCCGCGCCGTAGCGGGCCTCGGCCAGGGCCGCGGCGTCGGCGTCGTTGAGGACGCGTACCGACCGCCCGGTGGCCCGGGCGAACAGGTCCCGCGCGTCGGTGCCCACCCAGTGGCCGTGCAGGTTCGCGGCGGTGTGCACGACGCCGTTCTGGACCACGCCGGGGAAGGTCACACCCAGGGGAGCGCCCTCGGCGACGGGGAAGTGCTCGGCGATGCGGCCGACGATCTCGGCCACGGCGGCGGGGGTGGCGTGCTCGGGCGTGAGGATCTTCAGGCGCTCCTGCAGGAACTCGCCGGTGGCGAGGTCGACCGGGGCTCCCTTGATGCCGCTGCCGCCGATGTCGATTCCGAGCCCCGTGGTCAGCTGTGACATGGGTCGTCGTCTCCCGTTGGTCCTCGTGTGCCGAAGGGGCGCGCGGGCGCCCCACGCAACCCGATCCTGCCCTGGCGGGCCGACTTTCGCACGCGTTCGGGAAAAGGGGCGGCCGCGGCGGGGCGCGGGCCGGTCCGCCGGGTGGTGGCGGACCGATACGCTGGGCGGTTGGCCCGACCAATAGCGACGTGGGAAGACGAGAGCGACGTTGACCGGTATCCATGGGCGCCGCGGCCCCTTCACCGACGGCGACACCGTGCAGCTGACCGACCCCAAGGGTCGCATGCACACCATCACACTGAGCGAGGGCGGTGCGTTCCACTCGCACAAGGGCAAGGTCGAGCACGCCGACCTCATCGGTCAGCCCGAGGGGAGCGTGGTGCGCTCCAACACCGGTACGGCCTACGTGGCGCTGCGTCCGCTCCTGATCGACTACACGCTGTCGATGAAGCGCGGCGCGACCATCGTCTACCCCAAGGACGCCGCCCAGGTCCTGGTGGAGGCGGACATCTTCCCGGGCGCGCGCGTGGTGGAGGCCGGGGCCGGTTCGGGGGCGATGTCCAACTGGCTGCTGCGCGCGGTCGGTGAGCAGGGCATGGTGCACTCCTACGAGCGCCGGGCCGACTTCGCCGAGATCGCCCGCAAGAACGTGGAGCGCTTCCACGGGGGCCCGCACCCGGCGTGGAAGCTCACCGTCGGCGATCTGGTGGAGTCCCTCGACGAGACCGACGTGGACCGGGTCTTCCTGGACATGCTCGCGCCGTGGGAGTGCCTGGACGCGGTCGCGGGCGCGCTGATCCCGGGCGGTCTGGTGTGCTGCTACGTCGCCACCACGACCCAGCTCTCCCGGGTGGTGGAGGAGCTGCGGGAGGACCCGCGCTTCTACGAGCCCCGCTCGTGGGAGACGATGCTGCGCACCTGGCACGTGGAGGGCCTGGCGGTGCGCCCGGACCACCGCATGATCGGGCACACCGGGTTCCTGGTGGTCGCGCGGCGCCTGGCGGACGGGGCCGAGGCGCCCGAGCGCCGGCGCCGGCCGGCCAAGGGGGCCTACGGCAAGGACTTCACTCCCGTGCGGGAGCGGGAGGGCCGCGGCGGTGCCGGGGCGGACGCGGTCGCGTCGGCCGAGTCGGTCGCGTCGGCTCCGCCGGAGGGCGGCGCGGCGGTTCCGTCCGCCGGGCCGACCGAACCGGTCACGCCCGCTGAGCCGACCACGCCGACCGAGCCGGAGACGGGTCCGCCGGCGGCGGAGCCGGACGACGACGCACGGTAGCCGCCGGGTCGGCCGCACGGCCGCCGAGAGCCGCACGCGAGCCCGCCCGGGCCCGTCCCGGGCGGGCTCCGTCGTGCGCTCCCCAGCCCGGCGACGTGGGCCGGAGCGGTGCGGCGTTCACCGCCCGGGACTTGCCCGGAGCCAGACACTGAGGTTACTTTCTCATTACGTCGGGTCATCCGGTACCACTGTGACCTGGCCAGATGCAAGACCTCCGAATGAGGGCTAGGACACTCCTCGCCACTGGGAGGTTAGGAATCGGGCGGGGGTAGGTAGGCTCCCGAGTAGTCGTCCTTCTCATAGGGAGGTGGCGGACGTGGCCGAGCGCGACGACGAGCGTCAGAGCGACCAGGACCGTGAAGTCGCTGAACTCACGGCACAGGTCTCTTACATGGAAAAGGAACTCAGCGTGGTTCGGCGTAAGCTCGCCGATTCGCCCCGACATGTACGCCTTCTGGAGGAGCGTTTGAGGGAGGCCCAGGCCAACCTCGCCGCTGCCAACGGACAGAACGAGCGGCTCGTCTCCACTCTCAAGGAGGCGCGCGAGCAGATCGTGGCACTGAAGGAGGAGGTCGACCGGCTGGCGCAACCGCCGTCCGGGTTCGGCGTCTACCTGGGGTCGCGTGAGGACGAGACCGTCGAGATCTTCACCAACGGCCGCAAGATGCGGGTGAACGTCAGTCCCTCCGTGGACCTGGACGCCCTGCGCCCCGGCCAGGAGGTGATGCTCAACGAGGCCTTCAACGTCGTCGAGGTGGAGTCGTTCGAGACCGTCGGCGAGGTCGTCATGCTCAAGGAGATCCTTGAGGACGGCGAGCGCGCGCTGGTGATCTCCCACCACGACGAGGAGCGGATCGTGCGTTTGGCCGATCCCCTGCGCGACGAACCGGTCCGACCGGGCGACTCGTTGCTGTTGGAGCCGCGTTCGGGTTATGTCTACGAGCGCATCCCCAAGTCCGAGGTCGAGGAACTCATCCTCGAAGAGGTCCCCGACATCGCCTACACCGACATCGGCGGCCTGTCGGGACAGATCGAGATGATCCGCGACGCGGTCGAACTGCCCTACCTCTACAAGGAGTTGTTCTACGAGCACCAGCTGCGCCCGCCGAAGGGCGTACTGCTGTACGGGCCCCCCGGGTGCGGCAAGACGCTCATCGCCAAGGCGGTGGCCAACTCGCTGGCCAAGCAGGTGGCCGAGCGGACGGGCCGCGACGTCGGCAAGAGCTTCTTCCTCAACATCAAGGGCCCGGAGCTGCTCAACAAGTACGTGGGCGAGACCGAGCGGCACATCCGCCTGGTCTTCCAACGGGCACGGGAGAAGGCCTCCGAGGGCACACCCGTCATCGTCTTCTTCGACGAGATGGACTCGATCTTCCGCACCCGTGGCTCTGGCGTGTCCTCCGACGTGGAGAACACGATCGTGCCGCAGCTGCTCAGTGAGATCGACGGTGTCGAGGGGCTGGAGAACGTCATCGTCATCGGCGCCTCCAACCGCGAGGACATGATCGACCCGGCGATCCTGCGGCCCGGCCGGCTGGACGTCAAGATCAAGATCGAGCGTCCGGACGCCGAGGCGGCCCGCGACATCTTCGGCAAGTACATCACCCCCGACCTGCCCCTGCACGACGAGGACCTGGCCGAGCACGGCGGGTCCGCCAAGGCCACCGTCGACGCCATGATCCAGCGGGTCGTGGAGCGGATGTACACCGAGGGCGAGGAGAACCGGTTCCTGGAGGTGACCTACGCCAACGGGGACAAGGAGGTCCTGTACTTCAAGGACTTCAACTCCGGCGCGATGATCGAGAACATCGTCTCGCGGGCCAAGAAGATGGCGATCAAGGACTTCATCGACGCCCAGGCCAAGGGCATCCGGGTCTCGCACCTGCTCCAGGCCTGCGTCGACGAGTTCAGTGAGAACGAGGACCTGCCCAACACCACCAACCCCGACGACTGGGCACGCATCTCCGGTAAGAAGGGCGAGCGCATCGTCTACATCCGGACCCTGGTGACCGGCAAGAAGGGCGCCGACGCCGGGCGCAGCATCGACACCGTGGCCAACACGGGTCAGTACCTGTAACAGCGTGTGCGCGGGGCCGACCGGACGTCCGGTCGGCCCCGTCGTGCTGTTCCGCCGGAACCATGGCTCCGGAGGCCGCCGACCGAACCGTTCAGGCCCTGGTCAGGGGCGGATTCTCCGCGCGTTTCCGCGGTGGTGGCGGGGCGGTTCCGGCACCTGGCCCCTTTTCCGCCGGCGCGCTGTCCCGCGATGCGGACGAAGCCCGTCCGACCTGCGAGAACGGTCCTTGGGGTCCGCTGGGCCGAAACGCCCGAGAAGACGGCACTTGAGCGACAATTGGCGCTGAAGCGTTCAAGACCGGTCCCCGGCGGATAACCTCTCATCATGAGTGTGCGGCGGATTATGGGTATCGAGACCGAATACGGGATCTCCGTTCCCGGCAACCCCGGGGCCAACGCGATGGTCACCTCCACCCAGGTGGTGAACGCCTATCTGGCGGCGTCGGCTGCCCGGGCCCGGCGTGCCCGGTGGGACTTCGAGGAGGAGAACCCGCTGCGCGACGCCCGCGGGTTCGATCTGGCGCGTGAGGTCGCCGACCCCACGCAGCTCACCGACGAGGATCTGGGGCTGGCCAACGTCATCCTCACCAACGGCGCGCGGCTGTACGTCGACCACGCCCACCCGGAGTACTCGGCGCCCGAGGTCACCAACCCGATGGACGCGGTCCTGTGGGACAAGGCCGGGGAGCGGGTGATGGCGGACGCGGCGGCGCGCGCGGGCGCCACGCCGGGCATCGAACCGATCCAGCTGTACAAGAACAACACCGACAACAAGGGCGCCTCCTACGGGTGTCACGAGAACTACCTGATGAGCCGGTCGACGCCGTTCGGCGACATCGTGCGGCACCTGATCCCCTTCTTCGTCTCGCGGCAGGTCGTGTGCGGAGCGGGCAAGGTCGGTATCGGCGCGGACGGCCAGGGATCGGGCTTCCAGATCTCCCAGCGCGCGGACTTCTTCGAGGTCGAGGTGGGGTTGGAGACCACGCTCAAGCGCCCCATCATCAACACGCGCGATGAGCCCCACTCCGATCCGGACCGGTACCGCCGCCTGCACGTGATCATCGGCGACGCCAACATGAGCGAGCTGTCCACGTACCTGAAACTGGGCAGCACGGCGCTGGTGCTGTCGATGATCGAGGACGGGTTCCTCAGCGTGGACCTGTCGCTGGAGACCCCGGTGGCCGACCTGCGGGCCGTCTCGCACGATCCCGGTCTGACCCACCGGGTCCGGCTGCGCGACGGGCGGCGGATGACGGCGCTGGAGCTGCAGGGCGAGTACCTGGACCAGGCGCGCAAGTACGTCGAGGACAAGTTCGGCACCGAAGTGGACCCCGACACCGCCGACGTGCTGGACCGCTGGGAGTCGGTCCTGACGCGCCTGGGATCGGACCCGATGGGCCTGTCCGGCGAGCTGGACTGGGTGACCAAGCTCAAGGTGCTTGAGGGCTACCGCTCGCGCGACTCGCTGGACTGGTCGCACCCGCGTCTGCAGCTGGTGGACCTGCAGTACTCGGACGTGCGGGCGGACAAGGGGATCTACAACCGGATGGCCTCCCGCGGCCGCATGACGCGCCTGCTGGAGGAGCGGCAGGTGCAGCGCGCGGTCACCGAGCCGCCGGAGGACACCCGTGCCTACTTCCGCGGCCGCTGCCTGGCCAAGTACGCCGACGAGGTCGCGGCGGCGTCCTGGGACTCGGTGATCTTCGACCTGCCGGGCTACGACTCCCTGCAGCGGGTCCCCACCCTGGAGCCCACCCGGGGGACCAAGGAGCACGTGGGCGCGCTGCTGGACAACGCGCCGACGGCCGCCGACCTGGTCGCGGTCCTCACGGGGTCCGGCCGGGACTGACCACGCCCGCGGGCCACGGCCGCCGACCGCCGCGCGCCGCTCCGAGTGCCCGCACTCAGGCGGCGCGGGCGGCGGGCGCACTTCTGGTGCGGGCCGTGGCCAGGGGACGGCTCGGCGGGGCGTGGGCGCCGGCGGTCGGGTGCCCGGTGCCGATCTCGATGACCGGCCGCGGCACGGCTACTCGTCGGGTTCGAGGAGCCCTTCGCCGGAGACCAGGACCTCGGTGAACTCCGTCCCGGTGGGAGCGGTGAAGAGGACGTAGGACGTCACGGAGGCGCCCGGTTCGATGTCGTCCCAGAAGTAGTCCCAGGCGACGGTGAACTCCGCGTCCTGGTCGTTCTGCAGGACCCGGCCGTCCGTGGTCGTCCCCGTGGTCCCCTCGGTGTCGAAGGCGGTCGGCGCGTGGCCCTCGTTGGTGACGGTGAGCCGGTAGATGTGGAACTCCATCCCCTCGGGCGCGTCGTCCTCGAACGCGAAGCCGTCGGTGATGTGGGTGTCGGTGTAGCACCGCTCGACCTGGAGGTGCAGCGTGCCGACGCGGGTGCTGCTGCCCGCGTAGGACTCCGGCGGCACCGACTCCGGGACCGCCCCGGCGGTGTCGCTCGCGGTGGCGGGATCGGAGGCGGACGGACTCTGGGGCGGGTCGGGCTCTTCTTCCTCCGACGGCGATGCGGGTTCCTCGACCGCCACCTGGGACCGCTGTGTCCACAGGGGCGAGAGGGTGAACGCCAGCGCGGTGCCGGCGGCCGTGGCCACCAGCACGGCCAGGATCGCCGCCACCACGAAGGTGAGCCGGTGGCGCGGAGTTCTCGGGGATGGCCGGTACGGGGCCCGAGGTTCCATACCCCTGTGACACGGGCCACGTCCCGAATGTTCCCGTGCGGACCCGCGGAGTTCAGGAGTGCCAGGTCCGGTCACGGCAGGGCATGGGGGCCAGACTCAGGGCGGTCCACAGTTCCAGGCGGGTGCGCGGGGCGTCCAGGCGGCGGCCCAGGACGCGTTCGGCCGTGCGGAGCCGGGACCGCAGGGTGTTGCGGTGCACGCCCAGGTCGCGGGCGGCCGCCTCGACCTGCGCCCCGTGGTCGAGGTAGTGCAGCAGTGTGTGCGCGAGGTCGGTGCCGTGGCGGCCGTCGTGCTCGTGCAGGGGACCCAGCACGGAGTCGGTGAAGGCCCGTGCCCCCTCCCTCGGGACCGCCGAGCGGAACAGGTCCCACGCGTCGGCCTCGTCGGTGTTGCGGTAGCCCTCCGCGGCGGCCTGGCGGGCCCGGGTCAGGGCCGAGGGCAGGTCGGCGACCCTGCGCGCACCGCAGGCGCCCGCGCCCCGGGGGCCGTTCGGCACCTCCGAGAGCGCGTGCAGCAGCCGCTCCCCGAAGTGCCGCCCCGCGGCGGCTCGTGCTCCGGCGTCTGCGTCCGGTACCGCGTCTGTCTGGGGCCCCGCCCCCGTCTGGGGCCCCGCACCCTTCTGAGAGCCCGCCCCCGTGTGAGGACCCGTGCCTGCGTGCCGCCCCGCGGTGGCCCGTGCCCCCGCGCCGGCGGGCAGGACCGCGACGACCGCGTCGGCCAGTGCGCACAGCCCCGCGCGGTCGGCCGCGTCGGTGGCGCCGAGCACGTCGGACAGGGCGTCGGCCGCCTCGTCCACCAGCGCACCGGGGTCCTCGCACGGCAGGTACACCACCTCCCAGGGCGGGTCGGGCAGCGTGAGCGGCGGCGCGGCGCGGCCGGAGACCGCCGCGGCCAGGTGCGGCGCGCGCTGGCGGTGCAGGGCGCGCCGGGTGTCGCGTGAGTGCATCAGGTCCACCGCGAGCAGGGACGCGGCGTGGTTGGCGAGCATCCTGGTGTGCGGGGTGACCTCGGAGTCGCAGTGCAGCGCCAGCCAGCCGAGCGTCCGTCCGGCCGGTCCGAGGTTCTGGAGCAGGACCGTCGCCCCCTCGTGGTCGAGGACCGCCATGCCGCGCGGCCGCCGGGCGGTGCTGGCGACCGTGGAGCGCACGAGCCGGTGCCAGGGCTGCTCGGTGGCCGGGGCGGCGGCGCTGGTCGTGCCGTTGCGGTCCAGCAGCAGCGACCGGCCCCCGGTGGAGGCGGCCAGGGTGGTGACGACCCCGGCCGGACCCGAGCGCAGGGCGGCGCGGGCCATGGCGTCCTGGGCGGTGAGCACACGGCTCTGGGCCCGGCCGCGTTCGGCGGCGTGGTGGGCGGCCACCGCCTCGACCACGGCGATGAAGGGGGTCTCGCCCTCGACGCAGAGCACCGGCAGGCCCAGGCGGTCGCCCTCGGCGACCACGGCGGGCGGGACGGTGTCCCCGGGGCCGTCCAGGGCCACGCCCAGGCCGACGCACCCGGCGTCGTGCAGGCGGCGCACGTAGGCGCGCTGGTCGGCGGCGGTGGTGCCCAGGCCCAGGCCCGCGGTGAGGACGAGTTCGCCGCCCCGGAGCCAGTGGACGGGGTCGTGCAGCTCGGTCACGTGCGCCCAGCGGATCGGCCGGTCGAGCCCGGTGCGGCCCGCCACCGCGCGGACCTCCAGGTCGGGTGCGCGGGTGATGTCGCCAAGGGTGATCACGTCGGCCTCCCGTCTTGTGCGGTGTGCACATCAGTCACAGGGTGCCATGTGCGGTCCGGCCCTGCGTGCGGCGCCGGGTGGTGACTACCGTCGCAGCATCACAGCCGTGGCCCGCAGCCACGAACGGAGGACCCCATGACACACCGCACATCCCTCACGTCCGCGCATCCCGCGCGGGCGGCGACGGCGGCCTTCGTCGGTACGACGATCGAATGGTTCGACTTCTACATCTACGCCACCGCAGCGAGCCTGGTCTTCGCGACGCTGTTCTTCCCCGCGGGCGTCGACCCCGTGGTCGGCCTCATGGCGTCGTTCGCGACCTTCTCGGTCGGCTTCTTCGCCCGACCGCTGGGCGGCATCGTCTTCGGGCACTTCGGCGACCGGCTGGGCCGCAAGTCGGCCCTGGTCGTCACCCTGCTGATGATGGGCACGGCCACGTTCTGCGTGGGCCTGCTGCCCACCTACGAGCAGGTCGGGTTCGTCGCGCCGCTGCTCCTGGTCGTCCTGCGCTTCGTCCAGGGCATCGCCGTGGGCGGCGAGTGGGGCGGCGCGGTCCTGATGGCCGTGGAGCACGCGCCGGAGAGGCACAAGACCTTCTACGGCTCCTTCGCCCAGCTCGGCAACCCCGCCGGAGCCCTGCTCGCGACCGGGTCGTTCGGCCTCATCACCGCCTGGGACGCCGACCTGCTCTACACCTGGGGCTGGCGCCTGCCGTTCCTGGCCTCGATCGTGCTGGTGCTGGTGGGCCTGTTCATCCGCCTGAAGGTGGAGGAGTCGCCGGTCTTCGCCGCGGTCCAGGAGGGTCCGGGCGAGCCGGAGGGCCTGCCCGTGCGCGAGGCGGTGCGCACGTCCTGGCGTTCGCTGCTGCTGGGCATCGGCGTCCTGCCGGTCGCGGTGGGCGGCTACTACATCGTCACCACGTTCCTGCAGGCCTACGGGGTCACCGAGGTCGGCATCAGCGAACAGGTCATCCTCAACGGCCTGACCCTGGCGGCGTTCGTGGAGCTGGTCGCCACCCTGGGGGTGTCCTGGCTGGGCGACCGCTTCGGCACCGTGCGCGTGGTCACCGTGGGCCTGGCGGCCGTGGCCGTCCTCGCGCTGCCTCAGTTCCTGGTCATGTCCACCGGCAGCACCGCGCTGATCCTGCTCATGCTGTGCGTCATGCGCCTGGCGATGGCCACCGTCTACGGGCCGATCGCCCGTGTGCTCGCCCAGATGTACCCGCCGCGGGTGCGCTACACGGCGATCTCGATCGCCTACCAGGTCGCCGGCGCCCTGTTCGGCGGGCTCTCGCCGCTGGTCTGCACGGCGCTGTACGCCGCGACCGGCAGCATCCTGCCCGTCGTCGGACTCCTGGTCGTGATGGCTCTGGTGAGCATCGTGTGCCTGCGCCGGGCGCCGCGCCACCGTGACGCCGAACTGCTGGCCGCCTGACCGATGTCCCCGCCGCCGGACCGCCGGCGGTACCCGCCACGAGGAGGAGAACTCGCCCGTGTCCGCTCTGCTCATCCACAACGCCAACGTCCTGACCATGGACGACGCCAACCCCCGGGCCGCCGCCGTGGCCGTGCGGGAGGGACGGGTCCGCCTCGCCGGGTCCGCCGAGCAGGCCCGCGCCGCGGCCGGGCCCGGGGCGGTGGAGGTGGACGCGGGCGGCCGCACCCTCCTCCCCGGGTTCATCGACCCGCACAACCACCTGCTGTCCACGGCCGAGTCCCTGGCGGCCGTGGACGCGGGCTACCCGCGGGTGGGCAGCGCCGCCGACCTGGTGCGCGTGGTCGCCGAGGAGGCCGCCCGCACCCCGGCGGGCCAGTGGATCCGCGCCTTCCACATGGACGACGCCAAGTTCCCGGGCGGCCGGCCCACCCGCCGCCACCTGGACGAGGCCACCGACGAGCACCCGGTGATCGTCTACCACGTCTCCGGCCACCAGGCGGTGGTCAACTCCGCCGCGCTGGCCTGGAGCGGGATCACCGAGAACGTCACCGACCCGGCGGGGGGCTCCTTCGTCCGCGACGAGGCGGGCCGGCTGACGGGCATGGTCCTGGACTCGGCGATGGAACTGCTGCTGCCGCTGGCGGTGGACATCGGCTGCCACGGCCCCAACTTCCACACCGCCCTGCCCGCCGACCAGCTGCTGGGCTGGCTCTCCGACGCCGCGGGCCCGTACCTGTCCGCCGGTGTGACCACGGTGTGCGACCCCCAGGTCTCCGCCCGGGAGCTGCGTGTGTACCGGGCCGCCCGCGCGGCGGGGACGCTGCCGCTGCGCACCTTCGGCATGCCCCTGTCGCACCAGCTGGACGCGCTCACCAGCGCCGGGCTCGCCAGCCCCTTCGGCGACGACTGGCTGCGCCTGACCGGTATGAAGTTCTACTCCGACGGCACGCTGCTCGGCGGCACGGCGAAGTTCTCCGTCCCCTACGGCGAGCACGGCGAGTTCGCGGGCAGCCTCTACCACGATCCGGACCGCCTGGTGGACCTGGTCACCCGGGCGGCGGGCGAGGGCTGGCAGGTCGCGATCCACACCCAGGGCGACGCCGCCATGGAGCACACCCTGGCCGCGATCGCCTCGGCCGCCCGGGTCTCGGGACCGGACGCGCGCCCGCGCGTGGAGCACTGCGGCCACCCCACCCCGGAGCAGGCCAGGCGCTTCACCGACTACGGGGTGATCCCGGTCAACCAGCCCAACTTCCTGCACGACAGCGGCGGCGACTTCCTGCGCCGGCTGGGCGAGCGCGCGCACCGGCTCCAGCCCATGCGCGAGGAGATCGACCTCGGGCTGCGGCCCGTGCTGTCCAGCGACTCCTTCGTCTCCAGCCTGCGTCCAATGGACACCGTGGCCAACGCGGTGTGCCGGACCACCAGGGAGGGGCTGGAGATCGGCGTCGACCAGGCGGTGACCCTGCACGAGGCGCTGCGCGCCCACACCCTCGACGCGGCCCACGCGCTCGGGGTGGAGGACCGTCTGGGGGCGCTGCGGCCGGGGTACCTGGCCGACCTGGTGGTCCTGGACGCCGACGTGGAGGCGGTGGACCCCGACCGGCTGCGCACGGTGGGCGCGTGGCTGACCGTCCTGGACGGGCAGGTCGTGCACGGGACCGGCTGAACAGCGCCGACCGGGGAACGGGGGACGTCCCCGCCCGCGTGCGGCGCGGACGGGGACGTCGGGGGATGGTGCGGGGTGGGCCGGGTCAGCTCGTGCGGATGTTCACGCCCCACGAGTTGATCATCGGCGTGACCTCCTGGTAGTAGGTCGTGCCGCCGGAGGAGCAGTTGCCCGAGCCGCCGGAGGTGACGCCCTGGGCCTGCGTGCCGGAGATGAACGAGCCGCCGGAGTCACCGGGCTCGGCGCACACGTTGGTGCGGGTGAGCGAGTAGACGGTGCCCTGCGGGTAGCGGACGGTCTGGTTGCGGGCCTGGATGGTGCCGCAGTGCCACCCGGTGGTGGAGCCGGAGCGGCACACGGCCGAGCCGATCGGCGCCTGGGAGGTGCCGGTCACGGACTGGTAGCCGCCGGAGTTGTAGCGGTAGACCAGGTTGTAGAGGGTGAAGTTGGACGTGCCGCGGACGAAGGCGGCGTCGTTGCCGGGGAAGGCCGAGCGCTCGAAGACGCCGGTGCCGTTGCCGATGGTGACGCGGGTGCCGACGCTGCCGCAGTGGCCGGCGGTGACGAACCCGGCCTGGCCGGAGCTGTTGGTGGCGGGGAAGCCGATGGAGCAGCGTCCGCCCATGTAGTAGGCCAGACCGCCGACGATGTTGGCGTAGGTCTCGGCCTGCTCGGCCACTTCCTCGACCTGGACGGCGGAAGCGTCCACGCCGGCGGCCTCGACGAGGGCGTCGACGTCGGCGTCGGAGCCCTCCAGGACCTCGACGACGACGGTGTCGCTCTCCACGTCGGGGTACCAGCCCACGACGCCCTCCTGGGCGTCGGCGGCGTTGAGGTCCTCGACGACGTCTTCGAGGCCGTCGATCCCGTGGGTGACGACGGTGGCCTCGGCGCCGGCCGCCTCGACCGCGGACACGGCGTCGGCGTCGGTCACCAGGACGGTGAGTTCTCGGGTGTCGATGTCGAACAGGGAGCCGCCGTAGGCGTCGCCCGCGGCCTCGGTGGCCTCGGCGTCGACGTCCAGTGCCGCCTCCTGGGCCTCAAGGAGCTCTTCTGCCTGTGGGGTGGACAGGTCGAGGTCCGCGGCCAGTGCCTCCATCATGGTGGAGGCGGTGTCGTCGGGGGTGGGGGCCTGTGGTGCGGCGGCCGGGGCCGCGAGGGCTCCCGGTGCCATGGTGAGGGCGAGACCGAACGCCAGGGCGCCGGTTCCGATGGCGGAGATAACGGGGGAGGGTCGCATTGATCCCTACTCTCCAAGGGGGATTGGCGGGGGAACGGGGACCTCGCCTGGGTCGGGCGCTGTCCCCTTATCGGAAGCGAGTTCCTTTCGCTCCCGATATTCACCGATACATCCGGTAAACGATTCACCACCTTAGGTCGACACTTTGGTGGGCGAAAGCCCCGCAATGAGTAGAACCATGCAGTTCCAGGTGGGGTCATCGGGTCACTGGATTTATGGTGATGACTACTCGTAGCCATCACTCGGTTGACCTTGCGTTATCGAGTGCGCGTAGTGACGCAGTGAGAGCAAGGCGTGTGCGCAAGGGGATCTTCGTGGCCGGATGCGGCCAGTGGTACCGGGTACCTTTCGTGACCTCATGGATACACCGCCGTCATACCTGAGGTCAGAGGGGTGCGGCCGACCGCCGCGCGGGCCGTGCCGGGGTGCGTCGGACAGGGATCGGGCGCCTCGGGCTTGACAGCGGGGCCCGTACAGAGCGGCTGCTGCGCGTGCGCACAGCGCACATCTGCCGGTCCGCGCCGCGGCGGCGCGGCGGGGGCGGCCCCCGTCCCACGAGCTCCGGGACGTCGGCTCCGGGGCGGCGGGGAGGGACCGGGGTACGGACGCCACGGCCGAGGGCCCGACCACTTCGCCTGCTCGGAGCGCGACGGCCACTGAGCGCCGTGGCCGGCCGGGGAGGCGGTCCCGGTGCGGTCCGAGTGCGCGCGCACGCGGGGGACCACGAGGTAACTTGCGGGTATCGGGCCCCGGGAAGTGGGTTGAGCCGCTCGTGGTTGGGCCAAGATAAGGGCGAGAGCCCCGAACGGGAGGTAGCGAGGATGGCGACGAAGGACACCGGCGGTCAGAAGCACGCCTCACGCCGCGACGAAGAGGTCGAGGAGACCGAGGCCGCGGCGGACGTCCAGGAACGCAAGGAGCAGATGGACGAGGACGTCGACGACATTCTCGACGAGATCGACGACGTGCTCGAGAGCAACGCCGAGGACTTCGTGCGGCAGTTCGTCCAGAAGGGCGGACAGTAGCCGCCCGCGGTGGTTCGCTGACAGCGCACTCGGGCACCACCAGCCCCACTGCGCACAGGACTAGGGTCGGTTCCACGGCCGGGCGCACCGCTCGGCCGTCGTAGACAAGGACAACAGGCGCCCCACCCGCCCCCATGCCGGGGTGGGGCGCGAGTGGAGGGAGTCGCGTGTTCGCAGGGTTCGAGGGCGGACGGTTGCCCGCCGCGTTCATGAGTGCGGGAACCTCGTCATTCACGGAGTTTCTCACATCGGTCCACCCGGAGATGCTGCCCGGGCACAGGCTCCCCGAGAGCGGTGCGGCCGGGCACCTCACCCCTGACGCGACGACCATCGTCGCCCTGACCTATCCCGGGGGAGTACTCCTGGCCGGCGACCGCCGGGCCACCCAGGGCAACGTCATCGCCAACCGCGACATGGAGAAGGTCTTCCGCACCGACGAGTTCTCGGCCGTGGCGATCGCCGGGTCGGCCGGATTCGGTATCGAGATGGCCCGCCTGTACCAGGTCGAGCTGGAGCACTACGAGAAGATGGAGGGCCGTTCGCTCACCCTGGAGGGCAAGGCGAACAAGCTCGCCCAGATGGTCCGGGGCAACCTGGGTCTGGCCATGCAGGGGTTCGTGATGATCCCCCTCTTCGTCGGATTCGACGAGAACACCGCTCAGGGGCGGGTGTTCAGCTACGACGCCGTCGGCGGGCGCTACGAGGAGCACCGCTACCACTCCATCGGATCGGGCTCGGTCTACGCCAGGGGCTCGATCAAGAAGCTCTACACCGACGACCTGGACGAGACCACCGCGATCAAGGTGGCCCTGGAGTCCCTCTACGACGCCGCCGACGACGACTCCGCCACGGGCGGACCGGACCTGCACCGCAAGATCTTCCCGCTCATCGATGTCATCACCGAGGACGGGCACCGGCGGATCCCCGCCGAGGACGTCGCCCGGCTGGCCACGGAGGTGGTCGAGGGACGGGCGACCGACCCCGACGGACCCACCGCCAGCCTGAGCTGACCACGGATCCCGCCCCACACCAGACATTCCCCGAGTAGCGAAGGAACGATCCGCGGTGTCGATGCCGTTCTACGTCGCCCCCGAACAGCAGATGAAGGACAAGGCGGACTACGCGCGCAAGGGCATCGCGCGCGGCCGCAGCGCCGTCGTCCTGCAGTACGAGGGCGGCATCCTCATGGTGGCGGACAACATGTCCCGCACCCTGCACAAGATCAGCGAACTGTACGACCGGATCGGCTTCGCCGCCGTCGGCCGCTACCCCGAGTTCGAGAACCTGCGCCTGATGGGCGTCCGCTTCGCGGACGTGCGCGGGTACCAGTACGACCGGCGCGACGTCAGCGGGCGCCAGCTCGCCAACATCTACGCCCAGACGCTGGGCACCGTCTTCAGCGAGAGCCTCAAGCCGTGGGAGGTGGAGATCGTCGTCGCCGAGGTCGGGGACACCGCCGCCGACGACGAGATCTACCGCATCACCTTCGACGGCTCCATCGTCGACGAACAGGGCTTCGTGGCGGTCGGCGGCTCCTCCGACCACGTCGGAACCGTCCTGAAGGACCGCTTCGCCGCCGACGCCCCCCTCAGCGCGGCCCTCAACACGGCCACCCACGCGCTGGCCAGGGAGAACGGGGAGGAACGTGAACTGGAGGCCTCCAACCTGGAGGTCGCCGTGCTGGAGCGCTCCAGGGAGCACCGCAAGTTCCGCCGCATCCACGGACGGCGTCTGACCAGCCTCATCGAGGAGGGGCAGGCGGCGGCCCGTACCTCCTCCGGCGGCGGTGACACCACCGAGGACGAGGCCAACGAGTGACCTGCGAACAATGATCACGATGCGGCGCGGGGACGCGTCGCGGCGCGGGTGCGGACGGCGAGGCCCCGCCGTCCGCACCCCGGTGACGGGAAGTTGGTGAGTCCGCGTGGAACGACGGATCTTCGGGCTGGAGAACGAGTACGGAGTCACGTGCACCTTCCGGGGGCAGCGCAGGCTGTCGCCCGACGAGGTGGCCCGCTACCTGTTCCGGCGGGTGGTCTCCTGGGGGCGCAGCAGCAACGTCTTCCTGCGCAACGGGGCCCGCCTGTACCTGGACGTGGGCAGCCACCCCGAGTACGCGACCCCCGAGTGCGACAGCCTGCTGGACCTGGTGGCCCACGACAAGGCGGGCGAGCGGATCCTGGAGGGGCTGCAGGTCGACGCCGAGCAGCGCCTGCACGAGGAGGGCATCGCCGGCGACATCTACCTGTTCAAGAACAACACCGACTCGGCGGGCAACTCCTACGGCTGCCACGAGAACTACCTCGTGGGCCGGCACGGCGAGTTCGGCCGCCTGGCCGACGTCCTCATCCCCTTCCTGGTCACCCGCCAGATCATCTGCGGAGCGGGCAAGGTGCTGCAGACCCCGCGCGGCGCCCTGTTCTGCGTCAGCCAGCGGGCCGAGCACATCTGGGAGGGCGTGTCCTCGGCGACCACGCGCTCGCGGCCCATCATCAACACCCGCGACGAGCCGCACGCCGACGCCGAGCGGTTCCGCCGACTGCACGTCATCGTCGGCGACTCCAACATGAGCGAGACCACCACGCTGCTCAAGCTCGGCTCGACCGACCTGGTGCTGCGGATGATCGAGGCCGGGGTGGTCATGCGCGACTACACCCTGGAGAACCCCATCCGGGCCATCCGCGAGGTCAGCCACGACATGACCGGCCGGCGCAAGGTGCGCCTGGCCAACGGCCGCGAGGCCAGCGCCCTGGAGATCCAGCGCGAGTACCTGGAGAAGGTCCAGGGCTACGTCGACCGCCACGGCACCGACGCCGTCGGCAAGCGGATCCTGGACCTGTGGCAGCGCACCCTGGAGGCGGTCGAGACCCAGAACCTGGACCTGGTCTCCCGGGAGATCGACTGGGTGGCCAAGTACAAGCTGCTGGAGCGCTACCGCGACAAGCACGACCTCTCCCTGTCCTCCCCCCGGGTGGCCCAGCTCGACCTGACCTACCACGACATCCACCGCGACCGCGGCCTGTTCTACCTGATGCAGAACCGCGGCCAGATGGAACGGGTGGTCAACGACCTGAAGATCTTCGAGGCCAAGTCGGTGCCCCCGCAGACGACCCGGGCCCGGCTGCGCGGCGAGTTCATCCGCCGCGCACAGGAACAGCGCCGCGACTTCACCGTGGACTGGGTCCACCTCAAGCTCAACGACCAGGCGCAGCGCACGGTGCTGTGCAAGGACCCCTTCAAGTCGGTGGACGAACGGGTGGAGAAGCTCATCGCCGGGATGTGACCGGCGGACGGACCCCGGACCCCGTCCCACCGGCGGGGTCCGGAGGGGCCAGCGGCGGGGGCCCAGCACGGTCAAGGGTGGCCGAACTCCCTCTTTTCGGTAGTGTGACTCTGTCCTGAGCCGGAAATCAGAGGTTGTGACTCATGCACCGACGTGCTGCCGCCCTCGCGGTGCCACTGACCGCCCTTGCGCTGGCGGTCTCAAGCTGTGGATCCATCCCCGACGAGTGGCGCACTCCCGCCTTCCTCCGCATGGGTGATGAGGAACTCGACCCTCGTCTTCCGGAGGTGACCGGTGATGTCGGGGAGGCACCCGAGGTCACCTTCCCGGACAACGAGCCGCCGGACGAGGAGCTCTCCGGCATCGTGAGCCAGGGATCCGGCGAGGACGAGCTGGTGCGCAACGACGACCTGCTCATCGCCAACGTCGCCCAGTACCAGTGGACCGCCCCGGGCGAGGGCGAGCTGGTGGAGGGGCAGTCCAGCTACGAGACCGGCGCGCCCGACCTCGTGCGCATGGAGCAGATGCCCGAGTACATCACCGAGGGCATCGTCAACCAGCCGGTCGGCAGCCGGGCGGTGTTCGTCTTCCCGCCGCTGACCGAGGAGGAGCGCACCCAGGCCGAGGCCGCCGGGCAGCCGGCCCCCGAGGGCGCCAGCGTCCTGGTCCTCGACATCATGGACCGCTTCAACAAGGGCGCGGTCGTTCCCGGCGAGCAGAGCACCGACGGCGGCGGCGACCTGCCGGAGGTGGTCCAGGAGGGCCACAGCCAGCCGGAGATCACCATCCCCGACACCGACCCGCCCGAGGACCTGGTGGTCGAGCCCCTCATCGAGGGCGACGGCGCCGAGGTCGAGGACGGCCAGCAGATCATCGTCCAGTACACGGGCGTGCGCTGGGAGGCCGACGAGAGCGGCGCCCACGAGCCCTTCGACTCCACGTGGAGCCGGGCGGGCGACCCGTTCGACACCACGATCGGCGCGGGCGCCGTCATCGAGGGCTGGGACGAGGGCATCGTCGGCCAGCGGGTCGGCAGCCGCCTGCTCCTGGTCGTCCCCGGTGACATGGCCTACGGCGAGACCGAGGAGGAGGCGATGGGCGGCCCCGTGGGCACCCTCGTCTTCGTGATCGACGTCCTGGGAGCGGTGGACAACCCGCCGCCCGCCGAGGAGCCGAGCGCCGAGCCCTCCGACGGAGCCGCGGACGAGGAGGCCACCGACGAGGAGGCCTCGGAGGACGGGGACTCGGAGGAGAGCCCCGAGGAGAGCACGGAGGAGTAGCCGCCGCGGCGCCCCGCCCCGCGCGTGGGCACCGCGCGAGAACGACACCACGCCCGGCCGGGCCGCCCCGGCCGGGCGTTCGGTGTTCCCCGGGAGCGGACACGCCCGGGCCGCCGGTGGTCCGCGGCGTGCCGGAACGGGTGCGTAGAGTCGGGGCAAACGGTCCCGGAGCGAGGGGGAGCCCATGGCCGACCAGCGTCGCTACTGCTATGTGTCCGGGCTGAGCCTGGGCATCGACGCACTGGAAGAGCTGTGCGCCAGGGGGAGGCCGCCGAGCCTGGTGCTGTCCTACCCGGCCGAACTCGCGCACCGGTCCGGATACGCCGACTACGAGGCGGTGACCCGCCACCACGGACTGCCGCACGTGCGGGTCGCCGACATCAACTCCGACGAGTCCCGCGACGCCCTGGCCACCCACGGCATCGACCTGATGGTCGTGGCGGGCTGGTCGCAGATCGTGCACGAACAGGTCCTGTCCGCCCTGCCGCTGGGCGCGGTGGGCCTGCACCCCACGCCGCTGCCGGTCGGACGCGGGCGGGCGCCGATCACCTGGACGATCCTGCGCGACTTCCGGGCCAGCGCGGTCACACTCCTGCACCTGGACGCCGAGCCCGAGACCGGCGACATCATCGACCAGACCTGGTTCGACCTGGCCCCGGACGTGACCGCCACCCACCTGTACGGCCTGGTGGCGCGCCTGCAGTCCGACCTGCTGGTCCGCCACCTGGACGACATCCTGGCCGGTACCGCGCCGCGGTGGCGCCAGACGGGGCACCCGTCGGTGTGGCCGCGGCGCCGTCCCAGTGACGGCCACCTGGACTTCACCGCCGCCGGACGGGACGTGGACCGGATGGTGCGCGCCCTGGCCGAGCCCTATCCGGGTGCCTTCGGGATGTTCGGGGGCGCCCGGATCACGCTGTGCTCCGGGCGGCTGGACGAGTCCGTTCCCGGCGGGGCGCCCGGGCAGGTCGTCGCCGCGGGTCCGGGGCGTACGTGGGGTGTGACCTGCGGGGACGGGACGGTGTTCGTGCCCGAGGCCCTGCGCGTGGACGAGGGCGTGCGGGCCGAGCCCACCTCGCTGGCCATGTTCCGGCCCGGCGCCTTCTTCGACGCGCCCTCGTCGCACATGCTCGACGCCACCCAGCGCGCGCCGGTTCCCGGCCAGGCGCGCAGTCCGGAGAACCTGCTGCGCGCCTGAGCCGCCAGGACGCCTCCGGGCCGCCGCCCCGTGGAGCGGCGACGGGCGCGGGTCCCCCGGCAGAGGCCCGTCAAGGCGGGTCGCGGGCGACGGGCGGGAGTATCCAGTGGTGCTCCCGCGAGG
Source organism: Nocardiopsis sp. NRRL B-16309 (assembly GCF_001279585.1). GTDB lineage: Bacteria > Actinomycetota > Actinomycetes > Streptosporangiales > Streptosporangiaceae > Nocardiopsis. The sequence continues at coordinate 51,395 of NZ_LGEC01000075.1, forward strand.
CCGATGAAGGAGTGCTCCTCCTGTGCGGCTTCGCCGTTGTGGTGCAGCGCGGGCCCGGATGGTTCTCCTGTCGACCGCTGGCCACGGAGACGGCGTGTGGCCGGAGCGGACGTGCGGCAGGTGGGTGGGCGCGCTCTCCGGAACTAGCGGCGGCCGGGGCGGGCGAGGAGGCGGGCGGCGTGCCGGCCGGCGGCGGCGGCGCTCAGGAACGCGGGCCGGTCCTCCTCCAGTCCCCGGCCCATCGTCGACACCTTCACCGGGAGGGCGCGCAGCTCGTCCTCCAGCCCCTCCACCCCCACGTTGACCAGCGCGTGCCGCTGGCCCAGCGCGGCGGTCTGGGTGCGCACGAGCTCGCCGAAGGGCCCGGGCAGGGCGGGGACCACCACGTCGGCCCTGGCCAGGGCGACCCGGCCGAAGGCCGTCAGGCTGTGGTGGGACACCCCGCGGTGGCGCTCGCGCCGGTCGGCCTCACTGATCCGCAGGGCGGCGACGGGCCGACCGCCCAGGACCCCCACGGCGTTCACGGCCTCTCCGCAGGCCACCCCGGAGAACCCCCAGGGCGTGCCCGTGCCCAGGTTGCCCGGCCCCTGGCAGACCACCGCCAGGTCGGCGCCCAGGACGTGGCGGGCGGCGAGCAGCCCGGAGTGCACCGTGACGGCCTCCAGGTCGCCGCCGTAGGCCTGGCCGGTGGTCACGCACCCCGACACCAGCCCCTCCTGTCGCAGAGCCCCCACGAGCTGTGAGAAGGCGGCGGGCAGGGCTCCGCCGTCGAGCATCACGTACGCGATCCGGGCGGCGGGGGCCTCGGCACGGACGCCCGCCACGACCGCGGGCAGGGACGAGTGCAGGTCGGCGACCACCACGGGCATCCCCTCCACCCCCGTGGCCGCGCGGAGCCGGCCGTGGTGGGGCGAGTCCTGTTCGTCGGTGCCCAGGACCGTGGTCTGCAGCGGGGTGTAGCGGGCCTTGACCAGGTGCCCCGGGCCCTCGCGGTCGGGCGGCAGCCGGTCGGGCACGGCCACGACCAGCGCGTATCCGCCGGTGCCCAGTCCCAGGTCCAGGGCACCGGTGTTGAGCAGCACCCCGTCGCCCGCCTCGGGGCGGCCCACGACGTCGGGGTAGGCCAGCGCGCGGCACCGCCGCGGGGCGGGGTCGTCGTCCCCGCGGGGATGGACGTCCACCTCGCACACGAGCACCCCCGGCCAGGAGGGCAGGATCTGACGGACTTCTCCACGGCGCCACCGGATCATGCTGGGCACGGTACCTTCGATGCTGAGCCGGTGTCGGGACGACGCGCCCTCGCGTGTCCGGCCGGTCGTCCACCGAGTGTCGAGAAGGGTGCGGGCGATGTCGCGCAGGAAAACGGAACGCCAGCTGAACCTGGTCATCTGTCTGTTGTCCACGCGCCGCCATCTGACCGCGCAGGAGATCCGGCAGACGGTACTGGGCTACGCCGAGGCGGAGTCGGAGTCGGCGTTCAAGCGCATGTTCGAGCGCGACAAGCGGGAGCTGCGCGACAGCGGCATCCCCATCCAGGTCGGCACCGGTGACGCGGTCAGCGGCGAGGAGGGCTACCGTATCTCCCGCAGCGACTACGAGCTGCCCGAGATCGAGCTGCTGCCCGACGAGGCCCTGGTCCTGGGCCTGGCCGCGCGCGCCTGGCGGCACGCCTCGCTGGGCGAGGCGGCGGCCAACGCCCTGTTCAAGCTGCGGTCGGCCGGGGTCCCGGTCGACACCGAGGCCGCGCCCGGGCTGACCCCGGCCATGCGCACCGACGAGCCCTCCTTCGGCCCGGTGTGGCAGGCGGTGCGCGACCGCCGCCCCATCGCCTTCGACTACCGCAAGCCCGGCCAGGCCGGTTCCGAGCGGCGCGAGATCGAACCCTGGGGCATCGTCAACCAGCACGGCCACTGGTACGTGGTCGGCCACGACCGCCGCCGCGGGGCGCGCCGGGTCTTCCGGCTCGGGCGCGTGCAGGGCGAGGTCGACGTGCTGCGCGGCGGCCCCGACGTGCAGGTGCCCGAGGGGGTCGACCTGCGTTCGGTGGTGGCGACCCAGCGGGCCGAGCCCGAGCGCTCGGCCACCGTGCGGGTGCGCACCGACTCCGCGCACGAACTGCGCCGCCGCGCGCTGCGGGTGGTGCCCGGCGAGCGCGACGGCGGAGGCGGCGGGTGGGACACCCTGAGCTACCCCTACGTCGACACTCCCGACCTGGTGCGGGCGGTGGCCTCCTTCGGCTCGCGCGCCGAACTGGTCGAGCCCGCCGACGCCCGCGACGCGGTCGCCGCCCACCTGGCGGACACCGCCGCGCACGAGGTCGCGCCGGGCGAGCCCGAGGACGCGGTCGCCCGGACCGAGGCGGTGGCGCCCGCCCGCGGCCCGCGCTCCTCCGACCAGCTGCGCCGCCTGCTCATGCTCGTGCCCTACGCGCTGGGCCGCGACCTGCGGGTCGAGGAGGTGGCCCGCCACTTCGGGCTCAGTGAGAAGCAGGTCGTGGCCGACCTGGGGCTGCTGTGGATGTGCGGCCTGCCCGGCTACACCCCCGGCGACCTCATCGACGTCGACCTGGACGCGGCCCGCGAGACCGGGGAGATCATCCTCGGCAACGCCGACACCCTGGCGCAGCCGCTGCGGCTGACCGCCGACGAGGCGGCGAGCCTGGTCGTGGGCGTGTCCCTGCTGGAGGCGCTGCCCGAGGCCGAGGGGCTGGAAGGCGGCGCCCTCAAGCGGGTGGGCGAGAAGCTGCGGGCCGCGGCCGGGGCCGCCGCGGGCGCCCTGGTGGACGCGGTGCAGGTCCGCCTGGACATGGACGAGCAGGTCGCCCGGACCCAGCGCCGCTGCGCCGACGCCCTGGAGTCGGGCCAGCGGCTGCACCTGCGCTACCTGTCGGGCTACCTCGACCAGGTCACCGAGCGCGAGGTGGACCCCATGGGGCTGGTCGTACAGGACGGCAACCAGTTCCTGGAGGGGTACTGCCGTCTGCGCCAGGACGTACGCCTGTTCCGCCTGGACCGGGTACTGGAGCTCACGGTCCTGCCCTACGCGGCCGAGGTCCCCGAGGGGGTGGGCCGCCGCGACCTGTCCGGGGGCGTCCTGCAGCGCTCGGACCGCGACGCCCTGGTCACCCTGGACCTGGAGCCCTCCGCCCGCTGGGTGACCGAGGACTACGTGTGCGAGTCGGTGCTCGAACGCGAGGGAGGCGGTGTCCGCGCGACCCTGCGCACCCCCGCCCCCGCCTGGGTCGCGCGGCTGGCGCTGCACCTGGGACCGGAGTGCCGGGTGGTGGCTCCGGCTGCTCTGGCGGAGGAGGTGCGGGCGGAGGCCCTGCGGACCCTGGAGCACTACCGACCGGCCCGAACGCCGGTTTCCCTGGTCGAAACCACATCGTCGCCGGAGTGAGGCGCACATGTTCATGGAGGCGCGGGGTGTAGGTCATGCCGGAAGGGATATGGTGAATTCGTGATCGTCCTCGCTGTCCTGTTCGTGGTGGTTCTGACCGGAGCCGCCATCGGCGTGCTCGCGCTGCGCGTCCACCGCGCCGCACGCGAGCTGTCCGTACAGGTGAACCGGGCGTCGGGCGAATACCAGGCGAGCAGCGCCGCCCTGCGCGAGCGCGTCCGCCGGAGCGGTGCGGGGGCGTGACGGCCCCGCGGCGCATGCGCGTACCATCGAAGGCGCCTGGTCGCGCCCCAGAGAGAGGTTGAACCATGGGACCCTTTAACGGACCTACCATCGCCATCCTGGTGATCCTGGCCGTGCTGCTCTTCGGAGCCAAGAAGCTTCCGGAGCTGGCCCGCTCCCTCGGCCGCAGCGCGCGCATCCTCAAGGCCGAGAGCAAGGGCCTGGTCGAGGAGGAGAACGAGTCGACCGAGGACGACACGCAGCAGCAGGCCGGACGGCAGCAGCAGGGCCCCCAGGCCGCCGCGCCCACCGACGCCCCCCAGCAGCAGCAGGGCTACCCGCAGCTGCCCGCGGGCCAGCGCATCGTCCACGAGTCCGGCGAGCCCACCCGCCACACCTACGGCAACTGAGCGGCACCGCCCATGGGCGCGGACGGTGTCCGGCGGCCAGGGGCGGTAGGAGCCGACAGGGCCAGGCCCTACGGGCGCGGCGCCGCGGAGCGCCGCGCCGGACGGTTGTGAGGGGGTGGCCGCGCGCGCGGCCCCGAGGAGACAGGAAAGTGACGGGACGATGACGGCACGACGCCGGGAGAACCCAGAGGCCCGGATGCCGCTCATGGAGCACCTGCGCGAGCTGCGCGGACGCCTCACCAAGGCGATGATCGCCCTCGTTCTCGGCAGTGTGGTCGGGTACTTCGTCTACGACATCGTCTGGGAGATCCTCAAGGCGCCCTACTGCTCGCTGCCCGAGTCCGAGGCGGTCGACCCCGAGGGCTGCTCGCTCATCGTGACCGGCCCCTTCGACGCCTTCTTCGTGGCGTTCAAGGTGTGGGCGTTCGTCGGAGCCCTGGTCTCCGCCCCGTTCTGGCTTTACCAGCTGTGGGCGTTCGTCGCCCCGGCCCTGCACAGCCGCGAGAAGAAGTACGCCTACATCTTCGCCCCGCTGGCCGCCGTCCTGTTCATCGGCGGCGCGGTGCTGGCCTACTACGTCACCTCCCTCGCCCTGACCATGCTGTTCGGCTTCCTGCCCGAGGACGCGCTGACGTTCCTCACCATCGGGGAGTACCTGGACTACATGGTCGTCATGATGGGCATGTTCGGCCTCGGGTTCGTCCTGCCGCTCCTGGTGGCCCTGCTCAACCTCACCGGGGTTCTGCCGCACGCCGTGATCGCCAAGTGGCGGCGCGTCATCATCTTCGCCACGTTCGCCATCGCCGCGATCATCACCCCGGCCGAGCCGATCTCCATGCTGGCCCTGGCCGTGCCGCTCGTGCTGCTCTTCGAGATCGCCGAGGTCTTCGCCTTCCTCAACGACCGCCGCAAGCGCCGCGACGACCCCTACGCCGACCTGGACGACGACGAGATCTCCGAACTCGACGACGAGCTCTCGCCGCTGGAGGACACCGAGTCCGAACCGGAGACCGGAAAGCGGACCTGAGGGGGCGGCACGAGCCGCTAGGGTCGGGCGCAGTGGGCGACCGTAGGGCCCACGGGCCCGGAGAACGGCCTCCGGGCCGGTCCGGTGACTGGGAAGAGGAAGCACGATGAGCGAGCGGTCCGAGGCCAAGCGGGAGCTCCCTCCTGAGGCGATGGGCAACGAGAAGTGGCACGACACCACGCACGCGGTGTGGATGCGCTCCTCGCTGTCCAGGGACGACTCCGAGGCGGTCGTCGAGGTGGCCCGCTTCGACGATGATTTCCGCGCCGTGCGCGACGGCAAGGCCCCGGAGAAGGGCACGCTGTTCTTCACCCCCGCGGAGTGGGAGGCCTTCGTCCTGGGGGCCCGCGACGGTGAGTTCGACATCCCCGAGGAGTACCTCACCGAGGAGGAGCGCCGTATCCAGAACCGCGAGGTCGAGGTCGACGTCGCCTGGGTGCCCTCCCCGCTGAACACGCCGGAGGCGATGGAGGAGTACCATCGCCGCCAGCGCGAGGAAGCCGAGCAGGAGCAGGGCCAGGACGCCCGGTCCTGACGCACACCCGGGGCGCGGGGCGGTGCGGGCGGCCTCCACGCGTCCGCACATCCCCGCACCCGTGTTAGCAAGGTCCCCATTCCATGACCCCCCACATCGCCCTCCTGGTCAACCCCGCCTCCGGTCGGCGCCGCGCCGCGGTCACCGCGGTACGGCTGAAGGAGGCGCTGCGCGAGGCCGGCGCCCGTGTGTTCGTCTACAGCGGCGACTCGGCCGCGGACAGCCGGCGGCTGGCCCGCCTGGCGGTCGCGGACCGGCCCGACGCCCTGGTCGCGGTGGGCGGCGACGGGCTCGTGCACCAGGCCCTGCAGGCCGTCGTCGGCAGCGGCGTCCCCCTGGCGGTGATCCCGGCGGGCACCGGCAACGACATCGCCCGAGCCTTCTCCTCGCGCCGCCTGTCACCGCGCCGGGCCGCCGAGGCGATCCTGGCCGGGCGCGCCCGGTCGGTGGACTGCGTGCGCCTCAGGCTGGCCGACGGCACCCGGCGCCACTACCTCAGCGTGCTGGCGTGCGGCTTCGACGCCCGCGTCAACGAGCGGGTCAACGGCTTCCGGTTCGGGATCGGCCGCGCGGGCTACCTCGTGGGCCTCCTGGCCGAACTGCGCTCCTTCACCCCCATCGACTTCGAGATCACGGTGGACGGGCGCCGCATCGCCGAGCCCGGCATGCTGGTCGCGGTCGGCAACACCAGCGCCTACGGCGGCGGCATGCACGTGTGCCCGGACGCCGTCCCCGACGACGGGCTGATCGACGTGGTCTTCGCCCGCCAGGCGCCGCTGGGCCGGTTCCTGCGCTTGTTCCCGCGTGTGTTCAACGGCAGCCACACGAGCCTGGACGAGATCGTGGTGGAGCGCGGGCGCACGGTCACCATCGAGGGCGAGGCGGGCGCGGCCTACGCCGACGGCGAGCGCGTGGGTCCGCCGCGCCTGGAGTGCGAAGTGGTCCCCAAGTCGGTCGAGCTGCTGGAACTGGCCTAGGGCGAGCGCCCGCGGAACACGCCCCAGCGAACCGGGTGCGCCGGGCACTGCGGGTGCGGCGGCCCACACCGCCGGACTCGGCGTCCCGCATAGGATCACAGGCGTGAGATCTGAGACGCTGGGTGCCCTATGAGTAGTCACGCTGAGCGGTACGCCGCCTTCCGTCGGCGCAAGAGCGCCTCCAGCGCCGCGATCGAGGCCTTCCAGGGCCTCTACGGGTTCGAGTTCGACCCCTTCCAGGTCAGGGCGTGCAAGGCCCTGGAGAAGGGGCACGGGGTCCTGGTGGCCGCGCCGACCGGGTCCGGCAAGACCGTGGTCGGCGAGTTCGCCGTGCACCTGGCCCTGGGTGAGGGCACCAAGTGCTTCTACACCACGCCCATCAAGGCGCTGTCCAACCAGAAGTACAACGACCTGGTCCGCCGGTACGGCGCCGACCAGGTCGGCCTGCTGACCGGTGACAACAGTGTCAACGGCGAGGCGCCCGTGGTCGTGATGACCACCGAGGTGCTGCGCAACATGCTCTACGAGGGCTCCTCGACCCTGGGCGGGCTGGCCTACGTCGTCATGGACGAGGTCCACTACCTCGCCGACCGGTTCCGCGGCGCGGTGTGGGAGGAGGTGATCATCCACCTGCCCGAGTCGGTGCGCATGGTCGCCCTGTCCGCCACCGTGAGCAACGCCGAGGAGTTCGGTGAGTGGCTGCAGCAGGTGCGCGGGGACACCACGGTCATCGTCGACGAGACGCGTCCCGTGCCGCTGTGGCAGCACGTGATGGTCGGCCACCGCATGCACGACCTGTTCGTGGACGTGGCGGAGGAGACCGACGAGACCCGTGAGGAGCGGCCGGAGGGCCGCAAGGGCAAACGCAAGCGCGAACGCCGCCGCCAGGGCGGCGGGCGTCCCCGCGAGATCCAGGTCGGCGGGCGCACGCTGCACATCAACCCGAGCCTGACCCGGTTCGCCGAGGAGGACGCGCGGGTCACCCAGCTCGCCGACCGGCGCCGCCACCCGCAGTCGCGGGCGCGGGGCGGCACGCCGCGGCCCCGTTCGCGGTTCGCCCCGCCCCAGCGGCCGACCGTGATCGAGGAGCTCGACGACCAGGGCCTGCTGCCCGCGATCACCTTCATCTTCAGCCGGGCCGGCTGCGACGACGCCGTGCGCCAGTGCCTGGCCTCGGGCCTGGTCCTGACCACGCCGGAGGAGGCCGCCGAGATCCGCGAGTACGCGGAGTCCCAGTGCGCCGACATCCCGGCCGCCGACCTCACCGTGCTGGGGTTCGACGCCTGGCTGCGCGCCCTGGAGGCGGGGATCTCCGCCCACCACGCCGGCATGCTGCCCGCGTTCAAGGAGGTCGTGGAACAGCTGTTCTCGCGCGGGCTCATCCGCGCGGTCTTCGCCACCGAGACCCTGGCGCTGGGCATCAACATGCCCGCCCGCACCGTGGTCATCGAGAAGCTGGACAAGTGGAACGGCGAGACCCACGCCCAGCTCACGCCGGGGGAGTACACCCAGCTCACCGGGCGGGCCGGGCGCCGCGGCATCGACGTGGAGGGCCACGCCGTGGTGGTGTGGCAGGCCGGTACCGACCCCGAGTCGGTGGCCAGCCTGGCCGGAACGCGCACCTACCCGCTCAACTCCAGCTTCCAGCCCTCCTACAACATGGCGGTGAACCTGGTCGGCCAGGTCGGCCGCCGCCGCAGCCGGAACATGCTGGAGGCGTCCTTCGCCCAGTTCCAGGCCGACCGCGCCGTGGTGGGGCTGGTCAAGCAGCTGCGCAAGCACGAGGAGGCACTGGAGGGCTACGCGCGGGCCGCCGAGTGCCACCTGGGCGACTTCATGGAGTACGCCGGACTGCGCCGCGCCCTCAGCGACCGCGAGGCCGTCCTGTCGCGGACGCGGTCGATCCAGCGCCGCGACGAGGCCCTGGAGGCCCTGGAGCTGCTGCGCACGGGCGACATCATCCGCATCCCCTCGGGCCGCTTCTCCGGGCACGCCGTCGTGCTGGACCCGGGCCTGCGCAACGACCCGCCCGCGCCCCTGGTGCTGACCGTGGACAAGCAGGTCAAGCGGATCAACTCCACCGACTTCACCGTGCCGGTGAAGGCCTCGGGGCGCATGCGCGTCCCGAAGTCGTTCTCGGCTCGCTCCCCGCGCTCGCGCCAGGACCTGGCCTCGACCCTGCGCGCCAAGCTCAAGGAGCAGGGCACCGATCCCGCCGTCGAGCGCAGGCCGCGCGGGCAGGGCGAGGACGCCGAGGTGCGGCGGCTGCGCGCGCAACTGCGGGAGCACCCCTGCCACGGGTGCGCCGAGCGCGAGGACCACGCCCGCTGGGCCGAGCGCTACTTCCGGCTGGCCAAGGAGACCGACGCCCTGCGCCGCAGGGTCGAGGGGCGCTCGCACGTCATCTCGCGCACCTTCGACCGCGTGTGCGGGGTGCTGGAGGACCTGGAGTACCTGTCGGGCGACACGGTCTCGGAGGAGGGCGGCCGGCTGGCCAAGGTCTACTCCGAACTGGACCTGCTGGTCGCCGAGTGCCTGCGCCGGGGGGTGTGGAAGGACCTGACGCCGCCCGAGCTGGCCGCGTGCGTGGCCTCCCTGGTCTACGAGGCGCGGCGCAACGACGACGCCTATCCGCGGCTGCCCGGCGGGCGGATCGAGGAGACCCTGGCGGAGATGGTGCGGCTGTGGGGCGAGCTGCACGAGGTGGAGTCGCGCCACCGGGTGTCGTTCCTGCGCCAGCCCGACCTGGGGTTCGTGTGGACGGCGCACCGGTGGGCGCGCGGCGACCGCCTCGACGCGATCCTGCGCCAGGCCGACATGCCCGCGGGCGACTTCGTGCGCACGGCCAAGATGCTGGTGGACATGCTCGGCCAGATCGCCGGTGCCTCCGGTGACCCGGAGGTGCGCACCAACGCCCGCCGGGCGTCCGACCTCGTCCGGCGCGGCGTGGTGGCCTACACCTCGCTCACCTAGGAACGCGGCCGAGGCCGTCCCACCGGGCCCGGGGCGGGTTCGCCCCCGGCCCGGCCGAGCGGGTGCCGGTGCCGGGGGCACTAGTCCGCGGCCCGTGGTGGCGCGAAGGCCGCATCAACCGCCCCCGGCCCGGCCACCCCTGCGACATCGTGCTGTTCCCGCTCCGGCGGAGGGTCCCGCCGGATCAGTGGCCGGGCGGCGGGATCTCCCCGGAGCCGCGGACGATCAGCGAGGTGGGGACCCGCTCCTCCCTGGGCGCCCCGTCGTCCCCGGAGATGCGCTCGAAGAGGCGCTGGACGGCCAGCGTGCCGATGCGCATCACGTCCTGGGCGACCACGGTCACCCGGGGCGCCAGCAGGTCGGCCAGCGGGAAGTCGTCGAAGCCCACCACGGCCACGTCCTGGTGCCGTCCCCGCTCCTGGAGGGTCTGGATGGCACCGATGGTCACGAGGTTCTGGGCGGTGAACAGGGCCGTGGGCGGGTGCGGGGAGTCGAGCATGGCGGCCACGGCCCGGGCCGCGCTCCCGGGGTCGGGCAGGTCCAGGGCCACCCGGCCGGGGCGTTCGGGCAGGCCGCGCTCGGCCAGGGCCCGGCGGTAGCCCGTCAGGCGCTCGCCGACCGTGGTGATGGAGGATTCGTCGCCCAGGAAGGCGATCTCGCTGTGGCCGTGGTCGGCCAGGTGCAGGACGGCCTCGCGGGCCCCCTCGGTGTTGGTGGCCAGCACCGCGTCGGCCGCCAGCCCCCGCGGGGGCCGGTCCACGAACACCACCGGCGTGCCGGTGCGGATCTCGCGGTGCAGGTAGCCGTGGTCCGGGGCGGCCGGGACGATGATGATCCCGTCGACCCGGTGCAGGGTGGCGGCACGCACCAGTTCCAACTCGCGCTGGGGCTCCTCGTCCAGGCTTCCGGCGAACACCAGGGTGTCGTGCTCGCGGGCCACGTTCTCCACCGCCCGGCTCAGCGTGGCGGAGAAGGGGTTGGCGACGTCCTCCAGTAGCAGGGCGATCTGCCGGGTGGCGCCGTCGGTGCGGCGCAGACTGGAGGCGGCGAGGTTGGGCTGGAAGTCGAGCTGGGCGATGGCGCGGGTGACACGGTCGCGCAGGTCGTCGGAGACGGTGGAGACGCCGTTGATGACCCGCGAGACCGTCTTGATGCTCACCCCGGACAACGCCGCGACGTCGCGCATGGTCGCCCGGCGCGCCGGCTCTCCGGTCGCGGTCCGCTGGTCACTGTCTCTCTGGTTCACCGACACCTGCATCTACTCTCCGGACACCGTGGCGGCGCACCCGGGCGTGGCCGGGGCGGCACCATGGGGGTGCCGCCCCGGCGCTCACCGCCGTCCGGGTACGCGGGGGGACGGACTCATTCTGCCGCACCGTTCGGATCGGGGCCGAGCGGACGGATGACCACGTCCTCGACCGAGCCCGTGCCGCCGTCGGCGCGGACGGAGATGCCGGTGGCGTCGGGGTCGGGGAAGACGAGGTCGGTCAGGGTGGCCCGGCCGCCGTCGGCGAACACCTCGACCGAGGAGGTGTCCACGACCACGCGCAGGCGCAGGGCGCCGTCCGTCAGGGGCAGCGGGACCGTGCTGCGACTGGGGAAGGCGGGGTGCAAGCCCGTGTTCCCGGACGCGGTGCGGTCCAGGAACAGCTCCTGGGCGGCGGTGTCGTAGCCGACCACGGTGGCCTGGTCGGCGCCCTCGTGCACGCGCAGACCGATCTCCCCGGCCCGGCCCGGGCGCAGCGTCAGCTCGATCTGGTAGGCCTGGCCGGGTTCGGCCGGCGGCAGGTCGAGACCGCGCGCGTGCACCGGGGCGCGGTCGCGTTCGTAGACGGGGTCGCCGTAGACCGACTCCAGCTGGTCGACGGGGTTCTGCACCAGCTGGGGGCGGCCGTCGACGGTCTCCAGCTCCAGCTGCCGGGGCAGGGCCATGGCGCCGCGCCAGGGGGAGGTGGGCGTGTCCTGCGCGTACTGCCAGTTGTTCATCCACGCCATGGTGACGCGGGCGTCGTCGGGGGTGTCGTTGTAGGAGACGGCCGCGTAGTAGTCGCGGCCCCAGTCGAGCCAGTCGTAGTCGGCCAGGCCGGGTACCGGGTCGTCGGAGAACATCACGTGGTCGAGCAGGACGTGCCCCCACCCGCCGGTGGCGTCGTCCTCCACGCGCAGCCGGGCGGTGTGCCCGACGAGGTCGGCGACGTTCCAGGAGACCCAGTCCAGGCTCTCGCTGTCCTGGCCGGTGGCGGTGCGCACGACCTCGCCGTCCACGACCAGGTCGACCGAGGCGTGGCCGCCCCCGCCGGTCCTGGGGTGGTGGCCGCCGCCCACGAGCAGGTTCACGAAGTCGCGGTCGATGGTGAACTCGGGCGAGGTGGCGTGTCCGCGCGGGGCGTCGCCGCCGACGAAGCTGTTCAGCAGGCGCTCACCCTCGTATCCGGTCACGGGGTGCTGGCCGTCCAGCGTTCCGGCGGCGGGTTCGGTGCCGAAGGGGCCCTCGCCGCCCAGGCCGTCGAGGTCGTTGACGACCTCCCAGCCGCCGTAGCCGTCCTCGAAGCCGGCGAAGACCTCGCCGTCGGGAGGCCCGGTCTCCACCAGGCGCTCGGGGGTGAACGCGGTGCCGTCGAAGTCGCCGACGAAGTACTGGGCGCCCGAGCCCCCGGCGACGGAGCCGGGGTTGAGGTTGACGATGAGCACCCAGCGGGTGTCGTCGGGGTCGCCGTCCACGGGCAGCTCGAACAGGTCCGGGACCTCCCAGACGCCGCCGTCGGCGTGGGCGGGCCCGAAGTCGCTGAGGAACTCCCACTCCAGGAGGTCGTCTGAGCGGTGGAAGTGGACGGTGTGCTCGGTGGCCACGACCGTGGCCATCACCCAGTAGCCGCCCTCCTCGTACCAGAACACCTTGGGGTCGCGGAACTCGCCGGAGCCGATGTCCAGGACGGGGTTGCCGTCGTAGCGCTCCCAGGTGTAGCCGCCGTCGAGGCTGTAGGCCGCGGACTGGGCCTGGATGCCGGGCCGTTCGGAGGCGCCGGTGTAGGCGCTCGTGTACAGGGCGACCAGGGGCGGGTTCTCCGCGGTGCCCAGACCGCTGGTGTTGTGCTCGTCGAAGACGATGCCGCCGGAGAAGACGTGCTCGTCGTCGGTGTAGGGGAGGGCCAGCGGCTGTTCCTCCCAGGTGAGCAGGTCGGTGCTCGTGGCGTGCCCCCAGGACATGTTGCCCCAGCGGTCGCCCTCGGGGTTGTACTGGAAGTACAGGTGGTAGACGCCGTCGTGGTGGATGAGCCCGTTGGGGTCGTTCATCCAGTTCTGTGCCGGGGTGAAGTGGATCCGGGGCCGGTGGGGGTGGTCGGTTTCGGCGGCCGCGGGCGCGGCCGCGCCGGTGAGGGTGAGGGCGGCGCCGGTGACCAGGGCGATCGTGGCCGTCCGTGCGGTGGTCCCGGCCGGGCGCCGGGGCCCGCGGGGAGGGTGGGGGAGCGGTGGTCGGTGCATGAGGGGGTCTCCGATCTCGACTCCCGTCGTGCCCACCGCGAACCGCGCCCTGGTGCGGGGGAGTCGGCGCTGACCCGTCCGCGGGGCGCTCCGAGGGGTGATCGGTGGGTGACCGGGAGTCGGTGGTGTGGATCACCCTGCATGGAGCGAGTCAACGTTGTCAAGCGGAGTCCGCGTTCTCCTTCGGCTCGCTGAACTCAGCGGATTGCGGGGGTTGACATACCGACGATGTCTCGTTGAAACTTTCGGGACATCGTTGTCTCGGTGACTGGCGTCACGAGGCACGCCCCCTCGTCCCGCCGGCAGCGGGACGCCGACGAAGGAGTCCCCCAATGACGCACGCACCATGGACCCGCAGGGCACTGGCCGCCGCCGCGGGCACCGGGCTCGCGCTCTCGCTCGCGGCCTGTTCCGACGCCGGGGCCGACGACGGCGAGGTCCTGGTCGGGCTCATCACCAAGACCGAGACCAACCCCTTCTTCGTCAAGATGAAGGAGGGCGCGCAGGAGGCGGCCGACGAGCACGGCGTGACCCTGCAGTCCTTCTCTGGCGACTACGACGGCGACAACGAGTCCCAGGTCCAGGCGGTGGAGAACCTCATCGCCGCCGGCGCCGACGGCATCCTCGTCACCCCCAACGACTCCGAGGCGATCGTGCCCGCGCTGGACCAGGCCCGCGCGGCGGGGATCATGGTGATCGCCCTGGACACCCCGACCGAGCCCCAGGACGCGGTGGACGCCACCTTCGCCACCGACAACTTCCTGGCCGGGGAGTACATCGGCCAGTGGGCCGCCGCGCACTTCGAGGCCGAGGGCGTGGACCCGCGCGTGGCCATGCTCGACCTCAACCCCAACCAGATCGCCGTCGACGTGGCCCGCGACCAGGGCTTCCTCCAGGGCCTGGGCGTGGACATCGCCGACCCCGGCCAGATCGGCGACGAGGACGACGACCGCATCGTCGGCCACGACGTCACCGAGGGCGCTGAGGAGGGCGGGCGCACCGCGATGGAGAACCTCCTGCAGCGCGACCCCGACATCAACCTCGTCTACACGATCAACGAGCCGGCCGCGGCCGGGGCCTACGAGGCGCTCGACGCCGCGGGCGTGGCCGAGGACGTCGTGATCGTGTCGGTGGACGGCGGCTGCCCGGGTGTGGAGAACGTCGGGAGCGGGATCCTGGGCGCCACCGCCATGCAGTTCCCCCTGGACATGGCCGCGCAGGGCGTGGACGCCGTCGTCGAGCACGCCGCCTCGGGCGAGACCCCCGAGCCCACCGAGGGCCTGGACTTCGTCAACACCGGGGTCGAACTGATCACCGACCAGCCGATGGACGGCGTGGAGAGCCAGGACAGCGCCTGGGGCCTGGAGAACTGCTGGGGCTGACCCGCACCCACGCACGCGACGACACGAAGGAAGCACTGAACCACCGTGACCACACCGAACACCTCGCGGGTACCGACCTCCGATCCGCAGCCGCCACCGACCGTTCCGGTCGAGGACGTCAGGCCGCCCACGCTGGTGGACCGGGCCCAGCGGCTCCTGCACGCCCAGGCCACTCTGGGGCCGGCGGGCGTCCTGCTGCTCACCATCGTGGCGTTCTCGGTCGTCGCGCCGAACTTCCTGGCTCCGGCCAACATCTCGCTGATCCTGCAGCAGACCGCCGTGATCGGCACGCTCGCCCTCGGGCAGACGCTCATCATCCTGACCATGGGCATCGACCTGTCGGTGGGCTCGATCATGGTGCTGTGCTCCATCGTCATGGGGCGCCTGTCCGCCGACTTCGGCGTGCCCGGGCCGCTCGCCCTGCTGGTGGGACTGGCCTGCGGCATGGCGTGCGGACTGTTCAACGGGGTGCTGGTGACCCGGGTCAAACTGCCTCCGTTCATCGTCACCCTGGGCTCGCTCAACATCTTCTTCGCGCTGAACCTGTGGTTCTCGCGCAGCGAGACCGTGCGCGGCACGGACATGTCCCAGGTACTGCTGTGGACCGGGCAGGTCGTCACCGTCGGCGGGATGCGGCTGACCTACGGATCGCTGCTCATGCTGGCGATCTGCGCGCTGCTCGCCTACGCGCTGCACCGCACCCGCTGGGGCCGCCACGTGTACGCCACCGGTGACGACCGGGAGGCCGCCCGCCTGGCCGGGGTCCGGGTCGACCGGATCCTGCTGAGCGTGTACGCGGTGGCGGGGCTGGTGTACGCGGTCGGCGCGTGGATCCTCATCGGCCGGATCGCCTCGGCCAGCCCGCAGGCCGGGATGATGGACAACCTCGACAGCATCACCGCCGTCGTCCTCGGCGGCACCAGCCTCTTCGGCGGCCGGGGCCTGATCATCGGCACCGTCATGGGCGCGCTCATCGTGGGCGTGTGCCGCAACGGGCTCTCGCTGGCCGGGGTGGACGTGCTGTGGCAGAACTTCGCCGTGGGCGTCCTGGTGATCCTCGCGGTGTCCCTCGACCAGTGGATCAGGAAGGCCCGACGATGAACCAGACCACCACCGGTACCGCCGACACCCCGGCCCCGCATGCGTACGCCGAGCCGGTCCTGGAAGCCCGCGGCCTGGTCAAGCGGTACGGCGGCGTGACCGCCCTGGACGGAGCCGACCTGGAGCTGTACCCCGGCGAGATCCTCGCCGTCATCGGCGACAACGGGGCGGGCAAGTCCAGCCTCATCAAGGCCCTGTCCGGGGCGATCGTCCCCGACGCGGGCGAGATCCTCGTGGACGGGCGCCCGGTGCGGCTGCCCACCCCGATCGCCGCGCGCGACGCGGGCATCGAGACGGTCCACCAGAGCCTGGCGGTCTCCCCGTCCCTGGACATCGCGACCAACCTGTTCCTGGGCCGGGAACTGCGCCGACCGGGCGTGCTCGGCTCGGTGCTGCGCATGCTGGACCGGCCCCGGATGCGCGCCGAGGCGGCCCGCCACCTCGACGAGCTGGGGATCAGGACCATCCAGAACCCCAACCAGGCGGTGGAGACCCTCTCGGGCGGGCAGCGGCAGGCGGTCGCGGTGGCGCGGGCGGCGGCGTTCGGCAACAAGGTCGTCATCATGGACGAGCCCACGGCCGCGCTGGGCGTGCGCGAGTCGCGCGCCGTGCTCGACCTCATCCTGCGGGTGCGCGACAGCGGGCTGCCGGTCATCCTCATCAGCCACAACATGCCGCACGTGTTCGAGATCGCCGACCGGGTGCATGTCCAGCGCCTGGGCCGGAGGGTCGCCACGCTCGACCCGTCGGGGTGCGGCATGTCCGACGCGGTCGCCGTGATGACCGGGGCCCTGGACCCCGCCGAGCTGCCCGATGGCGCCCTGGCCCCGGGAGCCGCGCCGTGATCGTGGTGTGCGGCGAGGCGCTCGTGGACCTGGTGCCCCAGCCCGGCGCGGGCCGGTGGCGGGCGGTGCCGGGCGGCGGACCGGCCAACGCGGCCGTCGCCCTGGCCCGCCTGGGCTCGGACCCGGCGCTGCTGTGCCGGCTGTCGGGCGACGCCTTCGGCCGCCAGATCCGCGCCCACCTGGTCGAGCGCGGCGTCGACCTGCGGCTGGCGGTGGCCGCGACCGAGCCGACCACGCTGGCGGTGCTGGCGCTGGACGCCTCCGGTGGCGCCGACTACGGCTTCTACCTCCAGGGCACCGCCGACTGGCAGTGGCGGCCCGAGGAGCTGCCGGACCTGGACGCGGGCACCGAGGCCGTCCACGTGGGCTCCCTGGCGGCCCTGCTCGAACCCGGCGCGGGGCGGCTGCGCGCGTGGGCCCGCGCCCACCGGGACCGCACCACGGTGTTCTACGACGTCAACGCCCGCCCGGCGGTGGGCGTGGCGCGGGCCGAGGCCGCCCGCCAGGCCGCGGAGTGGATGGACGTCGCGCACGTGGTCAAGGCCAGCGAGGAGGACATCGCCTGGCTGGAGCCGGGCCGCGACCCGCTGCTGGTCGCCGAGCGGTGGGTGGTGCGCCACGAACTCGACCTGCTCCTGCTCACCAGGGGCGGCGATGGCGCGGTGGCGCTGTCGTCCCACTGGGGCGACCGGGTGCGGGTGCCGGGTGTGCGGGTCGACGTCCGAGACACCGTGGGGGCGGGGGACGCCTTCGGGGCCGCGGTCCTGGCCCGCCTGTCCGAACGGGGCGTGCTGGCGCGGGGCCCGGCGGCACCGGACCCGGCCACGGTCCGCGACGCCCTGGCCTTCGCCGCAGCCGCTGGGGCGCTGGCCTGCACGACCGAGGGCGCCGATCCGCCGCGCCGCGCGGACGTGGAGTCGTGCCTGGTCTCCCTGCTGGTCTGACCGGGGTGCGGGGGAGCGTTCTCCGCCCGCCTCCTCCCACGCGCCGCCGACCGTGTCCGCGCGGTCGGCGGCGCCCGCGCGCGCGGCACCGGAACACGGGGGACGAACGGGGCGTTGGGCCGTTAGTGGGACCCACTGGTCGAAGCGGACCGGGGGAGAGGTCATCATGGTGGACGCACGGGACCCCGCACCGGGGCCTGTAGTCGCCACCACGCATCGGAAACGAGGCTCGATCAGTGCTGCGCACCCTTATCAACGGCAAGATCCACCGCGCCACGGTCACGCAGGCCGATCTGCACTACGTCGGATCGGTCACCATCGACGCCGACCTGATGGAGGCCGCCGACATCGTCGACGGTGAGCAGGTCCACATCGTCGACATCGACAACGGCAGCCGGCTCGTCACCTACGCGATCACGGGCGAGCGCGGCACCGGCGTCATCGGGATCAACGGCGCCGCGGCGCGCCTGGTCAGCCCCGGTGACCTGGTCATCATCATCTCCTACGCCCAGGTGACCGAGGCCGAGCGCGCCGAGCACGTCCAGCACATCGTGCACGTGGACGCCGACAACAAGGTGGTCGCCCTGGGCAACGACCCCGCGGAGCCGATCCCGGGCAGCACGCTCGTCTCCGGGCGCTGAATCCTCGCGGCCTTGCCCGCGCCCGCACCCGCGCGGGCACGGCCGCCACCCCCGTTCCCTGGCCGGTTCCGGCCTGCTCGGCGGCCCCGGTGCCGGGTATGCCCTGAGAAGGCATGGACACACGGGACGAGGAGCGGCGCCTGGTCGCCGAGCACATCGAATGGCAGAAGCAGGGCGCCTGGGTCGTCCTCTGGGGCGTGTACACCCGCCGGTTCTGGGCGTACGCCTGCTGGCCGGTGATCCCGCGCGGCGGCGTGGTCATCAGCGCCGAGGACCCCCACCTCCTCTACACCCACATGCGCCAGGTCGAGCGCGAGCATACCTGAGGTGGCGCTACGGCCGCCGGTGACGAACGCAGCCGCCTCACACCGATACGGCGGAGGTCGTGGCAGCGCACGTCAGCGGGCCTGTCCTGCCCTGTACCAGGACGAGCACCCGGACCTCATGGCGCCATTGGGGGATCCGCGTCCACGACGTGTATTCCAGCGGGCCGGCGAGCCGTCTGACGCACTCCTGCCATGCCTCGGGCGACAACCTGGTCCGCAGCCGGATAGCCGCTGGCTATCAAAACTGACGATTCAATGATTGGTCAGAATCGCGAGTATTGATCACGAGTTGGCAAAGCCACCTTCCTGCGGCTCCGCCTCACCTACTATGCGGCTTATCCTTGTGGACGGACCGACCGTCTGCCTCCCCACGCGCCCCCCGTCTGAGCTGGGAAGTTGCATGGTCCGACCCAAACACCCGAAGCCGCAGTATGAAGACGTCCTACGGACGGCAGAGTCCAAAGGGTGGACCGTCAAACGAGGCAGCAGATATTCAAGCTGTACTGTCCGTGCCCGGAAAAGCACTTCAAGACAGTTAAGCTCAGTCCTTCAGGGGCAAACTACCTGAAGAACCTCATCGGCCAGTTGCGCCGCGCGACATGTTGGAGTGACGACGCGTGATGGATACCCTCACCTACCTCACGGCCGACTTGGTGTTCCAGACCGCCGAGGACGACGACTTCGACGCCTTCGCTGACCGGATCCTCGATACCCTGCTCGATCTCGAGGAGCAGGATGACGGCATCGTCGATCCTGATTCTGCCGGCAATCTGACCAAGCGCTCACTGACCATCAGCATGGGTGTGAAGGCGAGCACCGTCCAGGATGCCGAGCGCATCTTCATCGCGAACGTGCGCACGGCTCTCCTCGCCGCGGAGTGCGAGACGTCTCTTCTCGGCCGGTATCCGAAGCCTACGGTGCGCCAGGTCGACGCAGCCTGCGCCTAGGGTGTCCGGGTCGCCTCGCTCCCGCATGCCCGCGTGGTCATCCCGGCCCCTTCCAGGGGAACAGCCAGGTTCTCGTTGCCATGATCGGTGGGGGTTCGGAGAGGAGCCGACGCCTCGTACGCCTGCTGGCCGGTGATCCCGCGCGGCGGCGTGGTCATCAGCGCCGAGGACCCCCACCTCCTCTACACCCACATGCGCCAGGTCGAGCGCGAGCAGCGCGAGCACGGATACCTGAGGTGGCGCTACGGCCGTCGGTGACGAAAGGCTACGATTCATCCCATAACCGATGAATCGGAAGGTCTCCCCCGTGTCCACAGGAACCACCCCGCCGACCGAGATCCTGACCGAGGACCTTCGCGCCCGTCTGCAGCGGCGCACCGTCGTCTCGCTCATGCTCACCCAGGTCGTCGGCGGGATCGGCATGGGCGCGATGCTCGCCGTGGGCGCGCTCATCGCGCAGGACCTGACCGGGTCCGACGCCTGGGCCGGGATGGCCACGACCATGATCACCCTGGGTGCCGCCGTGTTCGCGCTGCCCCTGGCGTCCCTGGCCGCCCGCCACGGCCGCCGTCCGGGGCTGGCCCTGGGCTGGGCGCTCGGCTCCGTGGGCGGAACGGTCGTCATCGGCGCCACCGTGCTGGGCTCGTTCGTCCTGTTTCTCGCGGGCATGGTGCTCGTCGGCGCCGGGACCGCCACCAACCTCCAGGCCCGCCACGCCGCCGCCGACCTGTCCTCCGAGCGCAGCCGGGGCCGCGACCTCTCGGTCGTGGTGTGGGCGACCACCGTCGGCGCGGTGGTGGGGCCCAACCTCATCGGGCCGAGCGGGCGGGTGGCGCGGTCGCTGGGCCTGCCGGAGCTGCTGGGCCCGGCGCTGTTCACCACCGCCGGGTTCGTCCTCGGCGCCGTCCTCACCATGGCGCTGCTGCGCCCGGACCCGCTGAGGACGGCCACCGCCGCGGTCGCCGCGGCCTCGCGCGCGGCCGGGAGACCCGACACCGGAGGGGGCGCCACGCTGTCGGTGCCCGGCGCGCTCGCCGTGGTCGGCCGCACCCCCGCCGCGCTGCTGGCGGTCGTGGGCATCGTCGCCAGCCACACGGTCATGGTCGCGGTCATGACGATGACCCCGGTGCACATGTCGCACCACGGGGCGGCCCTGACCGTGATCGGACTGACCATCTCCCTGCACATCGCCGGGATGTACGCGCTGTCGCCGGTGGTCGGCTGGCTGACCGACCGCTGCGGACGGCTGCCCGTGCTGCTGTCCGGCCAGGTGGTGCTGCTGGTGGCGGCCGCCGTGGCGGGCACGGCCGGACACGACGAGGTGCTGGTGGCCACCGGGCTGGTCCTGCTCGGCCTGGGCTGGTCCCTCGGCCTGGTCTCGGGAACCGCGCTGCTGGCCGAGTCGCTGGCGCCGGAGGTGCGTCCGCGGGTCCAGGGAGTCAGCGACCTGCTGATGAACCTCGGCGGCGCCGCGGCCGGTGCCCTGTCCGGCGTGGTGCTGGCCCAGACGGGTTTCGGCGGCCTCAACCTCTTCGCGGCCCTGTTCACCGTGCCGGTGTTCGTTCTGGCCCTGCGCGTGCTGGCGGCCCGCCGCCGCACGGCGCCGGGGATCTGAGCCGCCGCCCGCCGAACACGGCCGGAGCTTTACCGGAAACGCCCCGGGAGCTGCTGTGCGACGCGCCCGCGCGCGGTTACCTTCCAACGTAGGGCGTGTGTGGCGGGTGCCGTCCGGCGCGATCGGGTCAGGCAGCGGTGCTCTGGCGAGGCCGGAGTAGACGTCTTCCCCGTGTGTCCGCCGACTGGTGGGAACGCGGCGGGAGCGCCGCCGGGCCGACGCGCGGCAGGGGGTGTCCGCCGAACGCGCCCTGGGGCCCACCGGCCCGGGTGGGCGCAGTCGCCGGACGTGAGGGGTGGTCCCAGTGACCGATCGAGAGCCCGAGCAAGGACCCGAGGAACGGTCCGGGGCGTCAGCGGACCCGGTGAACCACCGTCCGCCCGAGGAGTGGCGGCCGGGCGACCCCGGGGACCCTATGGAGGGCGGCCCGCAGCCGCCGGGCGAGCCACCGCACGAGTACCCCCATGGCTCCGCGCAGGCCGGGCCCCCGTACGAGCGGCCGCGGGGCTTCGCGCCGGGTGAGCACCCCACGGGGGCGCCGCCCGAGCCGATCACGGGCGAGCGCTCCGAGGGCCCCAGCGGCGCGTCGCAGGCGGGCTTCGAGCACGCCGGATACGCGCCGGGCTACGGGGAGGCGGACGAACCGGGCGCCGGACCGGGCTCGGTTCCGCCCATCGGGCAGCCGTGGAGCGGTCCGGGCCGGCCCGGACCGCAGATGGGTCCGCAGGCGGGCCAGCAGACGGGCCCGCAGGCCGGACAGCAGACGGGTCCGCCGATGGGATCGCCCACCGGACCGCAGCCCGGTTGGACGCAGCCGCCCGAGTACGGTCAGCCGGGCGGGGTGTACGGCCAGCCGGGCGGAGTGTACGGCCAGCCGCCGGGCTACGTCCAGGGGCCCGGATACGGGCAGGGGACCCCGTCGGCGGGGTACGGGTCCTACGCCTACGGGCAGCCGGAGGAGAAGTCCACGCCCTGGGGCAAGATCGTCGGGATCGGCTGCGGGGTGCTACTGGTCGTGATGCTCGTCAGCGCCGTGGTGTCGGTCCTGATGCTCATCCTGGTCGGCGTGGAGTTCCGGTAGGGCGTCCGGGGACGCGTCCGGTCAGGGGGCCAGCGCCGGGTCGCGCAGCCACTCCGCCAGGGTCTCCTGGCGCTCGCTGTCGCACTTGAGCGGACAGGTCGTGCAGAACCCGTGCTCGGGGTCGCCCTTGTAGTCGAAGCAGCACGTCCCCCGCACCGCCCACGTGCCCTGCGGGTGTTCGGGCGCGAAGGAGAAGAGCCGGGGCCGCTTGCGCGTGACCGCGCCCGCCGCCACCACGGCGTCGCCGAGGCGGGACGCCAGGTCCCAGGCCTGCTCGGCGTCGCGGCCCAGGTAGCGGGCGGGGTTGAGCATGTAGAAGTGCAGGGTGTCCAGCACCCAGCCCCACAGCGTGCGGCGCCCGGCCCTGGAGTGGGCGTGCAGGGCCTCCACGAGCGGACCGACCGTGGCCACGAACCCCTCGGCGGCCATCCTGAGCAAGTCGTCCTCGTCCCGGGCGACCACCGTGTCCGGCCGGTCGGCGGCCGGGTCGTCGGGCAGGACCGCCAGCCGCGTGTCGACCACCGCGGGAGTGCCGAAACGGCAGCGCTCGGTGTCCCAGGGCAGCACGAGGGACTGCGGGATGAGGAGCGGTGCCCGGCCGGTGAGGTAGAGCGAGGCCGAGAGCAGGAAGATCGGTTCGCGCAGGGTGGCGCGCAGGAAGCCGGTCGCGGCGGGGAGCCGGTGGCCGGGTCCGTGCTCGGTGCGCAGCTTGTCGAAGAGCACCGGCAGGGAGCCGTCGTGGGCGAGGACGTCGGCCCGGTGCCGCTGCAGGGAACCCGAGGCGCTCCGGCGCAGGTCCTGGGACGTGACCAGGTCCGGCAGGGGCGCGAACCGCAGTGACGCGCACGCGTCACGGATCGCGTCGAGCGGATCAGGAGTCACCACGGAACCTGCCCTTCGTCGCGTGAAGCCGTCATGTACCGGGGTGGGTGCGGTCGCAGTGACCACCGGTGTGACGGTTTCATCTGCGCCTCTTAAGTGAGGCTACCCTAACGATTTGGCGGACCGCAATGATCATCGGCGTGTCGTGACGCTTCCTTGGGGCGGAGAAGGGCTGGTCCGGGCGGGGGGTCGGCCCGGTGGGCGGGGCTCGGCCCGCGTCCCGGGCCGCCGTGCCCCGCCTCAGGCGGCCGGTCGGCCGGTTCGGCGCGCACCGCGGCGCGGGCGGCGGTACTCGAGCCGCCACTCCACGGCCGCGTCCACCAGCGCGGGCCCGGGAGCCTCCGGTTCGGGACGCGCTCAGGCGCGGTGGCGGCGGTGCTCGTGGGCACGAGGGGGTCCTCGGTGGTCGGGCGGTCGGGGACCGGGCGAGTGGGCGGACGGACGCGGGCGCCGGTCCGGGTCAGCGGTCCAGCGACCGGAACCGGCGCACGGCCAGGGGCGCGGCCACGAGCACCACGGCCGTGGACACGGCCAGGGCCAGCGCCAGGGCGTGCTGGGCAGGCCAGGCGTCCGAGGGCAGGGACGGATTGCCGAACAGCTCACGGGTGGCCGTGACGACGGCCGAGAGCGGGTTCCACTCGGCGACGGGCGCGAGCGCGGCGGGCATCGCCTGGGCGGGCAGGAAGCTCGTGGAGAGCATCGTGAGCGGGAAGGCCAGCGGGTAGACGACCATGCTCACCGAGTCGGCGGTGGGCATGACCAGGCCCAGCAACGCGCCCAGGCACACCAGGGCCAGCCGGAACAGCAGCAGGACGCCGACGGCGCCCGCCGCCGAGGCGGCCCCGTCCTCCGCCCGCCAGCCCAGGAGGAGTCCGACCCCGAGCAGGAGCACGACTTCGACGGCGCCGCGCAGCATGTCGGACAGCACGCGGGCGCCGAGCAGTGAGACCGGTGCCATCGGCATGGACCGGAACCGGCCCATGACCTCGCGCGCGGTGTCGCGGGCGATGCCCGCGGCCGTGCCCGCGATCCCGTAGACCATGACCATCGCGAGCATGGCGGGTACCAGGTAGGCCGGGTAGTCCTCGGCGCCCGGCGGGGCCATGGCCTCGCCGAACACGAAGCCGAAGAGCAGCAGCATCATCACCGGCATCGTGAGGGCGATGGCCGGCTCGAAGGGGTCACGGGCCATGTGGCGCAGGTTGCGCCGGGTCAGCACGAGCGTGTCCGACCACGTCTTGCGCGGCCCGGCGGCGCGTCGGGGCCTGGAACGAAGGGTGCCCGGACCCGGGGCCGTGGTGTGTGCGGCGCTGCTCACGCGGCCACCTCCGCGGTGTCGGCCGGGGCGGCCGAGCCGGTCAGGGCCAGGAAGACCTCGTCCAGGCTGGGGCGGCGGACGCCGACGTCGGCCACACGCGCGCCGGAGCCGTCCAACGCGCGCACGGCGCGGGTCAGGGTGTCCATACGGTCCGCGGCGGGGGCGCTGACCCGCTGCTCGGCGGCGTCGATGGTCGGCCGGACGCCCAGGGCCCGGCCGAGCAGGTCGGCGACGGCGTCCAGGTCGGCCGGGTCGCGTACGACCACGTCCAGCCGGTCGCCGCCGACCCGGGACCGCAGGTCGTTCGGGGTGCCCTCGGCGATGACCCGCCCGCGGTCGATCACGGCCACCCGGTCGGCCAGCCGGTCGGCCTCCTCCAGGTACTGGGTGGTCAGCAGCACGGTGGTGCCCGCGCGCACCAGGACGCGGACGGACTCCCAGACCTGGAGGCGGCTGCGCGGGTCCAGGCCGGTGGTGGGCTCGTCCAGGAACAGCACGTCGGGGTCCTGGAGGAGGCTGACCGCCAGGTCCAGCCGGCGGCGCATCCCGCCGGAGTAGCCGTCGGCGCGCCGGTCGGCGGCCCCGACCAGGTCGAAGCGCGCCAGGAGCTCCTCGGCGCGCTCGCGGGCCACCCGGTCCGGATAGCCGTACAGGCGGGCGAACATGACGAGGTTCTCCCGCGCGGTCAGCAGTTCGTCGACCGCGGCGTACTGGCCGGTGAGCCCGATCCGGGCGCGGACCCGGTCGGCCTGGGCGACCACGTCGTGGCCGTGGACGGCGGCGCGTCCGGAGTCGGGGCGCAGGAGGGTGGCCAGCACCCGCACGGCGGTGGTCTTGCCCGCCCCGTTGGGGCCGAGCAGGCCGTAGACGGTGCCGGCGCGCACGGTCAGGTCGAGTCCGTCCAGCGCGCGGGTGGCCCCGTAGCTCTTGCCCACCCCCTCGGCCCTGATCGCCGCGACGGGTTCGATCGGCTCGGACATGGTGTGTACCGCCTAAACTGTATATCCCATACGCCTTACTGTTTAAGTAATACACAGATTTAGGATGGGTGTCAACGACGATCCCGACGACGTGGTGGCACATGCGACAGCAGGAACCGAACCGGATGGCGCGCGAGATCGACCTGCTGTGGGGACCGCGCGCCTCGCCCCGGCGCGGCCCCAAGCCCAAGCTCAGCCGGGAGGCCGTCGTCGGGGCCGCCGTCGCCCTCGCCGACGCCGAGGGACTGGAGGCCGTCTCCATGCAGCGCGTGGCCAAGGAACTCGGCTACACGACGATGTCGCTGTACCGCCACGTGGACAGCAAGGAGGACCTGCTCACGCTGATGGGCGAGGCGGCCACGGGGAACGCGCCGCCCGAACCGCGTGAGGACGGCGACTGGCGCGCCGGCATCGAGGACTGGGCCGACGCGACCACCCGCCGGTACCGCGCCCATCCCTGGATGGTCTTCGTCCAGCTCTCGGGGCCCCCGAGCGGCCCCAACGGCCTGCGGTGGATGGAGGCCGGACTACGCGAGCTCGTCGGGGCCGGACTGCGCTCCGGGGAGGCCCTGGAGATGCTGCTCCTGATCACCGCCGCGCTGCGCGAGACCATCCGCATGGAGGTCGAGATGGGCCGGGCCGCGGCGGAGGCCGGAACCACCCTGCCCGAGAGCGAACGCGACTACGCCCGGGCCCTGCGCGCGGTGGTCACGCCCGAACGGTTCCCCACCCTCAGCCGCATGCTGGAGGAAGGAGTCCTGGACCAGGAGCCCGCGTCGCCCCCGCCGGAGGGCGGGCAGCCCGGAGGCCCCGCCGAAGGGCTGGACTTCGGCCTCCAACGCATCCTCGACGGGATCGATGCCTACGTCCGAGCCAAGGACGGGGACGCTCGGGGCGCGTGACGCGGGGTGTTCCGGTCGGGTCAGCGGATCAGGACGAGGTGGTGCCGAGCCAGGGCCGCGACCACCCGCGCGGTCTCCTCGGCCGGGGTCCCGGCGCGCTCGGCCAGGTCGGCCACGGTCAGCACCCGGTGCTCGGCCAGGGCTTCCAGCACCGGCGCGGCCACGGCCGGGAGCCGGTAGCGCTTGCCGGACACCGAGACCGCCACCCGGCCGTCCTCGTGCTCCAGAGGCGGCGGCAGGACCGGGACGAACTCCACCCGGGCCCCGGGCGGCGGCGGGTCGTCCTGTACGGCCCAGGGCAGCGCGAACGACGTACGCCGGGGGAAGCGCGCGTCCCGCTCGGCCAGGACCTCGTCCATGTCCCACGCCTCGGCCAGTTCCAGCAGCCGCGCCACCAGCGCGTGCTGGTGCTTGCGCCGCTCGTCGGGTGCGGCGAAGCGGGGCAGGTCGCGGCGGAAGGTCTCCTCCTCGAACAGTCGGCGCACCAGCGTGTTCGCCCAGTCGATCCCCGTCGCCCGGGTGAAGCCGAACGTCAGGTGCATGCTCACACCGCCCGTGCCGGTGACCGTGTGCCACCACCCGCGCGGCACGTGGATGATCTGGCCGGGTCGCAGGACGCCCTCCCAGATCGTGTGCGTCCGGCCGTCGGCGTCCACGGGCGCGGTGTGCGCGTGGTCGGTGTCGTCCTTCATCGGGAACGCGCGCGTGCCCGGGCCGTGCACCTTCCAGTGCTTGGTGCCCTCCAGCTGCACGATCATCGTGTCGTGGTCGTCCCAGTGGGTGTCGAATCCGCGCGACTCGCCCCAGATCAGGTACAGGTTGGCCTGCACGCGCTCGCGGACCAGCCGCATGAGGTCGTCGGCCGCCGCGCCGACACCGGGGTGCATCCGGTCGACGCTGTCCAGGACCAGGCTCGCTCCCGCCCGCAGCTCCCGGTACAGGGCCTCGGGGCGCACGATCCGGCGCGCGGTGCGCGAGGAGGTGGCGCCCGCGGTGTAGCGGTCGACCGGAACGGGGGAGCCGTCCTGGTGCAGGCGCAGCCGAGGCGGCTCGGGAGAGCACGTGGTCAGCACGTCGTTGAGATCGTCGAAGGTGAAGAGGGAGCGGACGGCGCCGGCGCCCAGTTCGGCGAAGAAGAACTCCTCCGACAGGCGGGTGGTCAGGGCCTCCCGGCCCACGACGTCGCTCAGGGGTCCGGTGAACAGTTGGCCGGGGTCGGTCACGGCGGTCCTTCCACGAGGGGGGACCCGTCCGGTCCGGACCCCGGGGCCCGGACCGGACGGGCCGGGATCAGATGAAGTCGGAACTGCCGTCGGTTCCGTCGCTGTCGCCGCCCGCGGTGATGTCGCGGGAGGTGACCTCCGCCAGGTCCTCGACCTCAACCTCGATGGGGTCCATGCGCACCGCACCTCACTTTCTGTGTGCCGTTACCTTCTCTGGCAGGGCGGCCACCGCGCTCAGCGCGGCAGCAGCCCCGTTCGTTGGGCCGCGAACGCGTGGGCGTCCGCGGCCAGGGCGACCGCCCGGCCGACCGCGCGCGGTCCGTGGCCGACGTCGCGCTCGTAGCGCAGCAGGACCGGCGGGCGGTCGCCGTGGCGTGCCGCCGCCAGCAGCGCCGCGCACATCTTGCGCGGATGCGCGGCGCCGGTCCTGGTGTCCCCGGCGAACCCGGTGAGCAGGATGCCGGGATAGCGGTGGCCGGGCGAGTGGACGGCTCTGTCCAGGACCCGGTGGTAGGGGGAGTAGGACATGAGCGCGGCGAAGTCGTCGGGGTCGGCGGCGGTGCCGAACTCGCGGGTCCACATCCGGCCCAGCCCCAGCCGCTCGAACCGGGCCATGTCGGCCAGGGGAGCGGAGGCGATCACCGCCTCGCACAGGTCCGGCCGGGCCGCGGCGGCGGCCAGGACGAGCAGGCCGCCCGCCGAGCCGCCGGACAGGCAGAGCTGGTGGCGTGCGCACACGTCCGCGCCGACCAGGGCGTCGGCCGCCGCCACCAGGTCCTGCACCGCTCGCGGCTTGTCGCGCCCCGACCCGCGCAGGTGCCAGTCGCGCCCGGCGTCGCCGCCGCCGCGCACGTGGGCGACGGCGTAGCGGCCCCCGGCCTGGAGCCAGGCCAGCACGGTGGCGCTGAACCCGAACTGGCGCGGTCGGCCGAAGCCGCCGTAGGCGTGCAGGATGGTCGGGCCGGGCACGGGTGGTGGCTCGGGGGCGCCCTCGGGGCAGGGGTGCTCGCGCAGGGTGAAGACGCTGATCGGCACCCGGGTGCCGTCCTGGGACCGGCACCACAGGACCGTACGCCGGACGGAGGACCCGTGCGGGCCTGCGCCGGCACCACCGGTTCCATGGGACTCGTGGGAAGCACGAGCCGCCCGGTCCGCGACGATGCTGTGGGACTCGCGGGAAGCGCGAGCCGCCCGGTCCGCAATGTTGCCGTGCCGCTCGTGGGGCGGACGAGACGCGTGGTCCGCTCTGGTGCCGTGGGGCTCATGGGGCGCGGGCGTGGCCGTGTCGTCGTTCGTCGGGGTCGGGTTCGGGCCTCGCGGTGGCATGGGGAGCGTGGGTGCTGGGTCACCGCTCCCCGGGCGGTCCCCGTGGGCGGGCCAGGGGCGGGGCACCGGGTCGCCCGGGGCCAGGGAAAGCACCCGCTGCTGCACGGCCACGTCGGCGTACCCGAAGTGGACCGTCCCGTCCGGGGCGTCCCCGGGTGTGGACACCATGCCCTCGCCGGGCAGGTCCACCGCGTACAGGCGCGCACCCGTGCGCGCGTCGTGCACAGCCGCCTCGCTGATGCCCAGCCGGGTGCGTGCCACGAACAGGGCGGGGCCGCCCGGACCGGCACACGGGGTGAAGGCGTCCAGCGTGGCGCCCGGTTCCTCGGCCACGACCTCGCGCCAGTGCCCGACACCGGGCTCGTGCGGGGAGACCGCGCAGATCCGACGATGCGGCGCCCGCAGGGTCGTGCGCAGGTACAGCAGCCCGTCCGGCCCGAGCCGGGCCTCGGTCTCGCCGTCCTCCCCGACCTGCACGGCGCTCAGCCGCGGGCCGCGGGTGCGGCTGGGGCGTGCGCCGAGGTCGGCCAGCCACAGGTCCGTGCGGTGCCCGGTGCCGTGGCTCTCCGTGACCAGCAGCCAGCGTCCGCCCAGCACGCGCACGCCGGGCACGGTGTCGGGTGCCGTGCACGCGTGCACGAGGGTCTCGGCGCCGTCGGCGACCCGGCGCAGCCACACTCCGCGCACGCCCTGGGCGCCGTCGCGGCGGACGTAGCAGAAGGCCGGGCCCTCCCCGGGCAGCCAGGCGACGTGGGAGTAGCGCACGCCCGCGACGGCGGGCCCGACCTGGGAACCGGAGTCGGTGCGCAGCACCCGTAGTCCGCCGCGTTCGACTCCGCCGGACGATGTCTGCAGGGCGACCAGGCGGCCGTCCGGGTCGGGCTCCCAGGCGTCGAGGGTGGTACGTCCGCTGGGGTCGTGCGCGGCGGGATCGAAGACGGTGCGCGGCGGTCCCCGGCCGTCGTCGTCGAACACGACCAGCCGGGGGTGCTCGGCGCCCGCCGGGCGCAGCGTGGCGAAGACCCGGCCGGGTCGGACCACGGGCGGGGTCCACAGGTCGGTGTCCACCAGCGCGCGGATCCGTTCCGCCAGACGCCCGCGCAGCGGCCAGGTGGCGGCCTCGCGCTCGTACTCGCGGCCGCGCTCCTCGATCCAGTTGATCGTCTCGGGGGAGTCGGCGGTCTCCAGCCAGCGGTAGGGATCGGGCACGGCCCGTCCGTGGAGGGTGTCCAGGACGGAGGCGGGATCGTGGACGAGGGCGGCTCCGGGGGCTCGGTTGCGCACCATCACATGCTTGGCTCTGGGCGGCGCGACGGTCAAGGCAAGGGTCCCTGGCCCCATGGCACGCGAGTGTCACCGCCAGGTCAGGTTTGGCGGGGGCGCCTCAGGGACGGCCCGGGCCATCGTCGCGGCTCGGGGCAGGGCCGCGGTCGGCTCCGTGTCCTCCTCGCCCAGACGCCGAACGGGCCTCACACGGACGGGGCCGCCCCCGGCCGCCGGGAGGCGGTCGGGGGCGGCCCCGGGAGCCCGGTCGGGCTAGACGTTGTCGGGGTGGCCGATCGCCAGGCCGCTCTCGTGGTCGAAGAAGTGCAGCTGGCTGACGTCCACCGACAGGCTGATCGTGTGGCCCGGCTTGACCGAGCTGCGGGGGCTCACCCGCGCGGTGAACTGCGACTTGTTCTCGCTCAGGGGCAACGTCGAGTCGGCGCTGTCCTCCTCGTCGCCCGCGGCGTCCTTGGCCAGGGCGGCGGCGTCCTCGTGGCGGATCGGCGGGGCGTCCACGCTGAAGATGACGTTGATCTCGGTGCCCAGCTCCTCGGTCACACCGGCGGTGACGTCGATGCGCGGGTCGCCGTTGCCGTCGAGTTCGGCGTCGCTGAAGTCGGACGGGCGGATGCCCAGGATGAGCTTGCGGCCCAGGTAGTCGCGCAGCCCGGGGCGGCTGTCCAGCACGCTCGCCGGGATCGGCAGCTTGTGCTCGGCGAAGGCGAGCACCGCGCCCTCACCGTCCCGCGTGAGTTCGGCGTCGACGAAGTTCATCGCCGGGGAGCCGATGAAGCCGGCCACGAACAGGTTCTTGGGTGCGTCGAACAGGCGCTTGGGGGTGTCGACCTGCTGCAGGCGGCCGTCGCGCATGACCGCGACCCGGTCGCCGAGGGTCATGGCCTCGATCTGGTCGTGGGTGACGTAGACGGTGGTGACGCCCAGGCGCTCGTGCAGCTGGTTGAGGCTGGCGCGCATCTGCACCCGCAGCTTCGCGTCCAGGTTGGACAGCGGCTCGTCCATGAGGAAGGCGCGCGGCTCGCGCACGATCGCGCGGCCCATGGCCACACGCTGGCGCTGACCGCCGGAGAGGGCGCCCGGCTTGCGCTTGAGGTAGGGCTCCAGGCCCAGCATCTCGGCGGCCTCGCCCACGCGGCGGGCGATCTCCGCCTTGCTGACCTTGCGCAGCTTCAGGCCGAAGGCCAGGTTCTGCTCCACGCTCATGTGGGGGTAGAGGGCGTAGTTCTGGAAGACCATCGCGATGTCGCGGTCCTTCGGCGGACGGTCGTTGACGACCTCGTCGCCGATGAGCAGCGTGCCGTCGGAGATCTCCTCCAGTCCGGCGATCATGCGCAGCGCGGTGGACTTGCCGCAGCCCGAGGGGCCGACGAGCACCATGAACTCGCCGTCCTCGATCTTGAGGTTGAGGTCGTTGACGGCTTTGACATTGCCGCCGTAGATCTTGTCGACGCCGTCGAGGACGATCTCCGCCATGGTTGGTCAGCTCCCGCTGGTTCGTGGTCCGCGGTGAGGGGGTCTCGTGGCCGACGACCCCTGTTCACCGCCCTGGTTCCGAAGTTGATCGAACCAGGAAGTTTCATTGATCACATCAGACACGATCTTGATCGAAATGTCCAGAGTTGGCGGAGCATCGATCTGATTGTGGTCAGACACAAACCCCCGACGCTCAGCTGGCGTGGCGGGCCCAGGTGCGTTAGCCTGTCCGACGGTTCTTCACTTTCTCCCCTTCACCACCACGACACGGCACCGACGACACGGCCGCCGGGTTGAGGCACGAGGTCGGGGAGTCTGGGTAACCTAACGACCAGTCCAGCACTGGACGGACCGGTTGTGCGGCCCCCGCTCGTCCGATCTGACGCCGCATCACACGCCAGGTGCGGTTGCGATCGGGTGAGGGGAGGAGTACCGCGACCGGGCGGGGGGTTGGACCCGGAAAAGGCCCGAACATCCAGTAGACAACGGTCTTCCGAGCTCGCCGCCGACGGGACGGAGCCGGTCCGAAGGGTGGCTCGGGCCTTTTCCGCGTCCCCCCATATGCTCTAACCGCCAGCATCTTCACGCGCCAGCGGAAAGCGAGCTACCCAGGTGGTCGCCGAGCACACCGAGCAGGGCGAGTCCCCGCGCTCCGACAGACCCGCGTCGAGCACGGCGGGGAGGGGACCTGCGGCCGCGGTACCACCCGCACCCGCGACCGTGGCCCTCCTGGGCCACCGCTGGGGACGCTTCGATCTGCTGTGGCGGGTCCTGGCCGCGGTGGGCTCCGGTCTGGCCCAACTCCTGGCGCTCCCGCCCTACGGCCTGTGGTGGCTGGGGCCGCTCAGCGCCGCGCTGCTCGCCTTCGCCGTGGCCGGGGTCCGGCTGCGCCGGGCCGCCTGGCTGGGCGCGCTCTCCGGGGCCACGCTCATGGTGCCGCTCGTGCGGTGGCAGGACATCTTCGGCGTCGACGTGTGGCTGGCCATCGCCGGGGCCGAGACCGTCTACTTCCTCCCCATGGCGATGGGGATCGCGCTCGCCCTGCGGCTGCCCGGGTGGCCGGTGTGGACCGCCGCGCTGTGGGTGGCCCAGGAGGCCGTGCGCGCCCGCTGGCCGCTGGGCGGCTTCCCGTGGGGCAAGCTCGCCTTCGCCCAGCCCGACACGCCCTTCGTCGGGTACGCCGCCCTGGGGTCGTCCGCGCTGGTGTCCTTCGCCGTCGCCCTGACCGGCGGCGTGCTGCTGTGGTCGGTGCTGCGTGCCGCGTCCGCGACGGCCCCGGCCCGGGTGCGCGCGGCCTCGGCCGCCGTCGGGGTGCTGGTCGCCGCCGCCGTGCTCGCGG
Source organism: Nocardiopsis sp. NRRL B-16309 (assembly GCF_001279585.1). Taxonomy (GTDB): domain Bacteria; phylum Actinomycetota; class Actinomycetes; order Streptosporangiales; family Streptosporangiaceae; genus Nocardiopsis. Next base: position 84,030 of record NZ_LGEC01000075.1, read on the forward strand.
GCGGGGCCCTGGCGCCCGCCGTGGCCCGTCCCGCGCCCGCCGAGACCGTCACCGTCGCCATGGTGCAGGGCAACGTCCCGGGCGTCGGCCAGATGTCCATCCTGGGCGAGCGCATGCAGGTGCTGCGCAACCACGCCGACGGCGTCCACGAACTCGCCGCGGCCGTCCGGGCGGGCGAGGAACCGCGGCCCGACATGGTCCTGCTGCCGGAGAACGCCTCGGACATCGACCCGTTCCGCGACCCCGAGGCCGAGGAGGTCATCTCCGCCGCCGCCCGGGACATCGGCGTCCCGCTGCTGTGGGGGATGAGCCGGTTCAACGACGACGGCACCCGCTACGTCCAGAGCGTGGTGTGGGATCCCGAGACCGGTCCCGGCGACGTCTACGTCAAGCGCTACCTGGTGCCCTTCGGCGAGTACATCCCCTACCGCGACTTCTTCACCCGGTTCGTGCAGCGCCTGGAGCAGGTCAGCTCCGACGCCGTCCCCGGCACGGAGCCCGGCGCGGTCGACGTCGCGGGCACCACGCTGGCCGTGGGGATCTGCTTCGACGTGGCCTTCGACCCGCCGGTGCGCGAGTCGGTCGCCGCGGGCGGGCAGATCATCGTCGTGCCCACCAACAACGCCAACTACAACTTCACCGGCCAGACCCAGCAGCAGCTCGCCATCACCCAGCTGCGCGCCGTCGAGCACGGCCGCTCGGCGGTGGTGGTCTCCACCAGCGGGGTGAGCGCGGTCGTCGACCCCGACGGCACCGTCGCCTACGAGTCGCCGGAGGCCGAGCCCGACGTCCACGTGGCCGAGATCACCGCGATGGACGGCCACACGCTCGGCACCCGCCTCGGCGCGGCCCCGGAGGCGGTGCTGAGTGCCCTGGGGGTGGCCTCGGTGCTCGCGGCCGTCGTCGTCACGCGTCGCCGCGCGCGCGGCTGAGGGCCGCGCGCCAGGGGTGGTCCGCCCGTGGCGGGGAACGATAGGGGACGCGGGAGCGTTCCTCCCACAGAACCCCGCCGCCCTTGAGTTGAGGATGGTTCACGATGCCGCTGCTGGCCGTGTTGGCGCTGATGGCCCTTCCGTTCGTGGAAGTGTGGCTGATGATCGTCGTCGGCGGATGGATCGGGGTGCCCTGGACGCTGGCCGTCCTCGTCTCGCTGACCGTCCTGGGCGTGTTCCTCCTGCGCCGGGCCGGGACCAGGGCCTTCCGTGACGCCGACCAGGCCATGCGCACGGGTGAGCCGCCGCGCGGCGGCCTGCTCGACCCCCTCATGCTGATGGCGGGCGGCGTGCTGCTCGTCGTGCCCGGCTTCGTCACCGCGTTCCTGGGGCTGCTGCTGGTCATGCCGGTCACCCGTCCCGCCCTGCGGTGGGCGTTCGCCGGGTGGGCCCAGCGCCGGATGCGCCGGATGCAGGAGCGGATGAACGACGAGTTCGCCGCCCAGGGCGTCCGGATTCCCGGCCAGGGACGGCCGGGGGACCCGTTCGGACGCCGCCCCGGCGGCGACCCGGGGAAGGGCGGAACCGGCGGTTCGGGCGGATCCGGTGGTGGCCGGGTCATCCAGGGCCAGTTCGAACCCGAGCGCTCCGACGGCCCGGACCGTCCCCAGGACTGACTGCCTCCGGTGCCGGTGCCAGGGCGCCGAACACCGTTCCGCTGTCAGCCGAAGGCGGAGGCCACGGCCATGATCACCACGATCAGCGGAAATGTGATCGCGGTGCCCACCAGCATCATGAACCCCTGGAAGTGGGCGTGGTACAGGGGCAGCCGCACGCGGTTGCGCCGACGGAACTCCTTCATCGGTGGAGCCTCCGGGGCCAGCCACTGCTCACAGGGCGCGCCGAGCCGCTGCCACAGCTCCGCCAACTCCTCCTCCGGCCAGCCTCCGGTGCCGAAGCTGATCGTGCGGCCGTCCGTGTCGGCGATGACGGTCAGCACGCCCCCGTTCTTCACCCCGCTCGGGTCCTCCGCGTAGATCGCCTTGGAGACCCCGGCGATCCGGTTCCGGGGCAGCCTGCGCGTACGCCCCCGCCAGTTCCGGTGGACGATCTCCTCCGGAGTGAGCACCAGCCGACTGTTGCGGTAGAACAAGATGCTGCAGAGGACAAGCACGCCGCAGAGCATGATCATGAAGGCGCCGAGGCTCATCACGCCCACGACACCGGATCCGGGGTCGTCCTGCTCGAAGGAGTACCAGGCGGCGGCGGACTCGACCACGAGAGTGATGAGCGCGATGACCAGGAGCACGATCGTGCGGGGGCGCTTCATCTCCTCCCGATAGGTCCTGGAATCGGGTCCCACCGTGAACGCGTTGGCTGTCTCTTGCCGCATAGCTCTCCTCCACCGCCGTCCCGAGCCGGTGGCGGCCCCGGGGCCGGTCCTGTCACAGGTATCCGACGGATGCCACGAGAGCCCGGTTCCCCCGCCGCGTGCCGCGGGTCCGATCCGCGGTGACCGGCGGTCCGACGCGCCGTGCCCGCGTCCCGGGGGTCAGGCCAGGCCCAGCAGCCGTTCGGCGCTCGGCCAGATCTCGTCGAGCAGGGCGGGGTCGTTGCGTACCCGGGCCAGCAGCACGGTCCCCTCGATCTGCGCGACCATCGACCTCGCCAGCGCGTCGGCCCCGGTCGCCGATCCGACCAGGCCCGCCTCCTGGGCGTCGGCGATGATGCGGGCGACCATGGCGGCCTGTTCCTCGAACACCCCCGCCAGGCGGCTGCGCACGTCCGGTTCGTGCCCGCTGAGCTCCAGGGCGAGGTTGCCGTAGAGGCAGCCGTGGATCGTCCCCGACTCGCTGTGGTCGGTGCGCTGGCCGCCGACCAGGCACTCGACCAGGGCGCGCAGCCGCCCGACGGGGTCCTCCGCCGTCTCGGTCACCGCCGCCTCCAGCGCACGGCGCTCCTCCGCCCAGTGCTCCGCGACCGTTTCGACGGTCAGGGCCTGCTTGGAGTCGAAGAAGTGGTAGAAGCTGCCCTTCTTCACGCCGGCGTCGGCGCAGATCTCCGCGACGCCGAGGGCGGTGTAGCCCCGCGTGCGCATGAGTCTGCGCGAGGAGTCCAGGATGCGTTCCCTCGCGTCGCTCGTCCGTCCCATGGGCCGAGAGTATACGGTCGGTCAACTATTCGCCCGGAAGTGCCATGGCCGGGGTTGCTAAATAGTTGACCGGTCGTCTACTTTGCTCTCCATGGGCAGCGAGCCCACCCGACCAAGGGAGAGAGTGCCCCATGCACGACGTACGAGTCGCCGTCGCCTTCCACAGCGGCTACGGCCACACCGCCCGCCAGGCCGAGGCGGTCGCCCGGGGAGCCGCGAGCACGAACGGCGCCCGCTCCTCGCTCCACGACCTCACCGCCGCCGACGACGCCCTGTGGGCCGCGCTCGACGCCGCCGACGCGATCGTCTTCGGCACGCCCACCTACATGGGCGGTCCCTCCGCCGCCTTCCAGGGCTTCGCCGAGGCCACGGCCCCGATCTGGCAGGAGCGGGGCTGGCAGGGCAAGCTCGCGGCGGGGTTCACCAACTCCGCCGGGGTCAACGGCAACAAGGACACCACGCTCAGCGCGCTCGCGGTGTTCGCCGCCCAGCACGGCATGGTCTGGGTGCCGCTCGGACTGGCCCCCGGCGGCGAGTACTCCACGCAGGGCAGCCGCGAGGACCTCAACCGCCTCGGGGGCTTCACCGGCGCCATGGCCCAGTCCCCGGCCGACCTGGGGCCCGACCTGGCCCCGGCCGAGAGCGACCTGCGCACCGCCGAGCACCTGGGCGCCCAGGTCGCGACGATGGCGGCCCACCTCGTGCGCGGGCGCGCGGCGGTGGCGGCGTGAGCCCCGGTCCGACTCCCGGGAGGGCCCTCACCGACGCCCTCGGTGTCCGCTACCCGGTGATCCAGGGGCCGTTCGGCGGTGGGCTGTCCACGGTCGGCCTGACCGCCGCCGTCTCCGACGCGGGCGGACTGGGGTCGTACGGCGTGCACGCCATGGCCCCCGAACGGATCGGGCCCCTGGTGGACCGGATCCGCGCGGCCACGTCGGCGCCGTTCGCCGTCAACCTGTGGATCCCGCGGGCGGAGGAGGAGCGGCCCGTCCCGGACGAGGCGGCGCTGGCCGCGCACACCGACCGGCTCGCCGCCCACTACGCCGAGTTCGATCTGACGCCACCCGACCTGGAAGCCGTCAACCGCCGGGTGGACTTCGACGCCCAGCTGGACGCGGTCCTGGGCGCCCGGCCGCCGGTGATCAGCGTCGTGATGGGTCCGCCGCCCCGGCGGCTGGTCGAGGGTGCCCGGCGGATCGGGGCGGCGCTCGTCGGCACGGCCACCACGGTCGCCGAGGCCCGGGCCCTCCACGAGGCCGGCTGCGACGTGATCGTGGCCTCCGGCAGTGACGCGGGCGGGCACCGCGGCTCGTTCCTCGCCCCCGTCCGCGAGTCGCTCGTGGGCACCTTCTCCCTCGTTCCCCAGGTGAGCGACGCCGTGCCCGTCCCCGTGGTCGCGGCGGGCGGTGTCGCCGACGGGCGCGGCCTCGCCGCGGCCCTGACCCTGGGCGCCGACGGTGTGCAGGTGGGCACGGGATTCCTGCGGACCCGGGAGTCGGGCGCGAGCGCGGTCCATCGCGCGGCACTCGGATCCGAACGGGCGCAGACCACCGTGCTCACCCGGCTCTTCTCCGGCCGCCCGGCCAGGGGGATCGCCAACGCGCTGGTGCGGGGCATGGCCGACGCCGAGGACCGGGTCCCGCCCTATCCGGCGCAGAACAACCTCATGCTGCCGATCCGGGCCAGGGCCGCCGAACTCGACCGACCGGACCGACTCAACCTGTGGTCCGGGCAGGCGGCCCGCCTCGCCTCCGGCGGCGGGGCCGGGGACTACCTGGCCGCCCTCGTGACTGACGCCGGGAAGGTGCTCGGGTCGCCGTTGTAGGGATCGTGCGGTCGGACGGCGCGGACCGCGGGGCGGGCACGGCGGATCCGTGTCCGCCCCGCGCGGCGCAGGGGCGGGGCGGCGCCGCGGTCGGGACCCCGGGCCCGGCAGTCCTGGGTGTCGCCGTAGCCCTGCTCCATGAGCCGCGCGTATGCCGCTCGCTCGGCGGAGAGCTTCCGTGGTCCCGGCGGTGTTCGTCGCGTGCGGGCCGACGCTCGGACGGGGGCGCCCCTGCCCGGGGCGGCCCGGTCAGGCGGGCGGGCGATAACGGCGGACACGGTGGCCCCGATGACGTGAGTGCGGGGCCGTGACGGGTAGTGCGCAAGGTACAGGACCCAACGGAATCCCAGGTGACAGCATGTCAACACCATGCGGGATCGACACGGCCGTGGCGACGCTGGCGCTCGCCAGCCATCGGAGTTCGTTCACCGAACTCCCGGCCCTGGTGGCCCGCGAAGCGGCACGGGCGGGCCTGCCCGAGGCGCGCCTCTTCATCGCCGACCGGCAGGAGCGCTTCCTGCGCGAGGTGACCGGGGAGGGACCCGACGCCCACCGCGGCGGCGCGGAGATGCGCGTCGACGGCACGGTGGCGGGCCTGGCCTACACCAAGGGCGAACCCGTGCGCGTCGACCGGGGCCACCGCTGCTGGGTTCCGGTCCTGGACGGGACCGAGCGCCTGGGCGTGCTGCACGTGGCCAACGAGGGCGAGCCCGACTTCGAGGCGATGCGGATCCTGGCGTCGATGGTCGGGCTGCTGGTGGTCGACAAGCGCGCCAACAGCGACGCCTACGCCCGGCTCATCCGGACCAGGCCCATGTCGGTCTCGGCGGAGATGCAGTGGTCGCTCATGCCGCCCAGCACCTTCGCCAACACGAGGGTGACGATCTCGGCGGCCACGGAACCGGCCTATGACAACGCCGGGGACGCCTTCGACTACGCGCTGTCCGGAGACATCGCCCACCTGGCGATGTTCGACGCGATGGGCCACGACAACGCCGCCGGCCTGCTCGCGAACCTGACGGTGGGCGTGTTCCGCAACGAGCGCCGCAGGGGCACCGAGCTGGAGGCGATCCCCCGGGCGGTCGAGACCATGCTGACCGAGGAGTTCGCACGCACCCGCTTCACCACCGCGGTCATGGGCGAGCTGAACATGGCCACCGGCGATCTGGCCTGGGTCAACTGCGGCCACCTGCCGCCCGTGCTCATCCGGGGCGGCAAGGCCCACGAGCTGGAGTGCGAGCCCTCGCACCCGCTGGGGACGGAGCTGGGACTGCCGGTGACGGTGTGCCACGAGCAGCTGGAGCCGGGGGACCGCCTGCTGTTGTACACCGACGGCATGATCGAGGCCCGTGACGCCCAGGGACGCGAGTTCGGCCTCGACAGGTTCGTCGACTTCGTGATCCGCCACGACGCGGACCGGCTGCCCGTCCCCGAGACGCTGCGGCGTCTGGTCCAGGCCCTGATGAACTACCACCACGGCAGGCTCGACGACGACGCCACGGTGCTGTTCTGCGAGTGGCACGGGTGAGAGCGGTCCCGGCCAGGTCGAGCCCGCCGGCCGGTCCCCGCGTGTCCGCTACTCCTCGCGCTCACCGGGGCGCCGGTCGCGCGACGCCGCGGGCCGCGCTCCCGCGCCGGTGCCCGCCCGTGTGCCGGTCAGCGCGCACAGGGCCAGCAGCGCCAGGGCGGCGGAGCCGAACAGGACGGCGCCCATCGGCACGGCCGTGGTCTCGTCGAGACCGACCAGGGGAGCGGCCACCGCGCCGACGACCATCGGGAACGCCCCGATCAGCGCGCTGGCGGCACCCGCCCGGCGCTCCTGTCCGTGCATCGCCAACGCGAAGCCGCAGGCCAGCGTCGCGCCCATCGCGGCCATGTACACGAACAGGGGCACCGCCAGGGCGGCCAGCGGAGCGCCGACCAGGGCCGCCGCGAGCACGGCCCCGGTCGACACGACGGCCGCGACGGCCGCCGCGCGCAGCAGCGCCCGCTCCGACCACCGGTCGCTCAGGCGCCCGACCGACGCGCTGCCCAGCACCATGGCCAGCCCGTTCACGGCGAACAGCGCGCCGAAGGCCTGCGCCGACACCCCGTGCAGGTCCTGGTACACGAACGGCGTCCCCGCCACGTAGGCGAAGCTCCCGCCGTGCAGCAGCCCGACCACGAGCGCGTACCCGAAGAAGCCCCGGTCGCGCAGGAGCGCGCCCATGGACCGCAGGGACCCGCCCACACTGCCCGGCACGCGCCGCTCCCGCGGCAGGGTCTCACCCAGCCCCAGCGCGGCGACCAGCGTGACGGCGGCGCCGAGCACCGCGAGGAAGACGAACACGGCCCGCCACCCGCCCAGGGGCAGCCACAGGATCCCGCCGCCGATGACGGGCGCGACGAGCGGGGCGACGGCGGTGATCGCCGTCAGGACCGCGAAGAACCGGGTGAGGTCGCCTCCGCTGAACACGTCGCGCACGACCGCGCGCGAGAGCACGAGCCCGGCCGAGGCGGTGAAGCCCTGGAGGAAGCGCGCCGCCACCAGCGTGCCCGCGGTCGGCGCGAGCGCGCACAGCAGGGACGAGAGCACGAACAGGGCCAGGGACACCAGCAGCGGCCCCCGCCGCCCGCGCGCGTCGCTGAGCGGGCCGACCACCACCTGGCCCGCGGCCAGCCCCACCATGCACGCCGTGAGGCTGAGCTGGACGACGGAGGCGGCCGCGTCGAGGTCGTCGGCGATGGCCGGGAGCCCGGGCAGGTACATGTCGATGCTGACCGGCCCCAGGACCGACAGCAGGCCCAGGAGCAGGGCCAGGCCGACACGGGCGCGTCCGGTGGGGTGCTGCGGTGTCACGGCCCTCCTCGGGCGTGTGCGGTGGAGACGCGCCCCGCCGCGTGACGTCCCGGCGGCGCGATCAGCGCGATCGACGAGTCCCCATCGGTCGACGGGCCAAGCGCCGTGGTCACCCGCCAGCGTAAACGCGCGATCGCCCCCGGTCACCCCGTCGGCGCCGGGCTTGACGCGGGTTCGTCAGAATCGGCTCCGCGCCGCGCCTTCGCGGTCATCCGGTCGTCGACCACCCGGATCACCGTGATCGCGACGATCGCCACGCCCGCCACCGCCAGACCGGTCAGCACCTTGGTCGGATCGCTGACGTCCAGGTCGAAGAACCACTGGCCCAGGGGCGTCACCATGATGGTGGTCAGCAGCCCCACCATCGACGCGACGAGCACGACCTTCCACCACACGTACGGCTTGGCCACCAGCAGCAGCACCCACAGCGTGGTCGCGCACAGGGTGATCACCACCGCGGTGCGGTCGGCCGGGTCCGGCACGGTCCGACCGCCCAGCACGAGGAGGTACGTGGTCACCGCCGCCAGCCCCGCCACCATCCCCGACGGGATCGCCAGCCGCAGGGTGCGCCCGACGAACCCCGGCCGGGCCAGGTCGGTGTTGGGCGCGAGCGCCAGGAAGAACGACGGGATGCCGAACGTGACCGCGTTGATCAGGGTCGCGTGGCGCGGGAAGAACGGGTAGGACACCGCGAGCAGGCCCACGATCGTGGCCAGCGTCATCGTGTACACGGTCTTGGTCAGGAACAGGCTGGCCACGCGCTCGATGTTGCCGATGACGCGTCGGCCCTCGGCGACCACCCTGGGCAGGGCGGCGAACCGGTCGTCCAGGAGCACCAGCTGGGCCACCGAGCGCGAGGCCGGGCTGCCCGACCCCATCGCCACACCGATGTCGGCCTCCTTGAGCGCCAGCACGTCGTTGACGCCGTCGCCGGTCATCGCCACCGTGCGGCCTCGGTCGCGCAGCCCGCGCACCATGTCGCGCTTGCGCTCGGGGGTGACCCGCCCGAACGCCGAGCGGGACTCGACCTCGCGGGCCAGGCCGTCGGCGTCCTCCGGCAGGTCGCGGGCGTCGACGGGCCGGTCGGCCCCGGGCAGGCGCAGCTCGCGCCCCACGGCGCCGACCGAGGCCGCGTGGTCGCCGGAGACGATCTTGACGTCCACGCCCTGTTCGGCGAAGTAGTCCAGGGTGGGCGCGGCGTCCTCGCGCACCCGCTGGTCCAGGACCACCAGCGCGACGGGCCGCACGGACCCCGGCGCGCCCTCGGCGTCCACGCGCTCACCGGTCCGGGCGAGCAGCAGCACCCGGTGCCCCTGGGCGCCCAGTCGGGCGGCCTCGGCCGCGGCCGGGTCGTCGGTGGAGGCCAGGACGTCGGCCGCGCCCAGGACCCAGTGCTCCTCCCCGGCGGGCGTGCGCAGGCTCGCGCCGCTCCACTTGCGGGCGGAGGAGAAGGGCGCCAGCGCGGTGACCGGCCAGTCCGGCGCGGGGTCGCCCGAGGCCGCGCAGCCCTGGGCGATGGCGGCCATGCTCGGGTTGGGGTCGGGGTCGCTGCCCGCCAGCGCGGCCAGCACCCGGGTGGGGGAGGTCGCGGGTGCTCCGTTGCCGTCGGGGCCGCCGCCCAGGTCGCGGATCTCGGCCAGGCGCATCCCGGCCTCGGTGAGCGTGCCGGTCTTGTCGGTGCAGACCACGTCCACCCGGGCCAGGCCCTCGATGGCCGGGAGTTCCTGGACCAGGCACCGGTGCCGGCCCAGGCGGATCACGCCGACCGCGAAGGCGATGCTGGTGAGCAGGATGAGCCCTTCGGGGATCATCGACACCAGGGCCGCGACCATGCCGCGCAGCGCGTCGGCGAGCGGGCCGGAGATCTGCCCGCCCGCGACCGGCTCGTCGAGGGCGACCTGGCCGCCCATGAACAGCTGGCTGTAGACGAGCAGGCCGCCGATCGGGAACAGCGCGTAGGTGATCCAGGTGAGGATGCGGTTGATGCCCGAGCGCAGTTCGGAGCGCACCAGCGAGAACCGGCTGGCCTCCTCGGCCAGCCGGGCGGCGTAGGCGTGCCGTCCCACCTTCGTGGCCCGGAAGCGGCCCGTGCCCGCCACCACGAAGCTGCCCGACATCACCGTGTCGCCGGGGCGCTTGAGGACCGGGTCGGCCTCGCCGGTCAGCAGGGACTCGTCGACCTCCAGACCGCTGACGGAGGTGACCACGCCGTCGACGACGATCTGGTCCCCCGTTCCGACCTCCAGGATCTCGTCCAGGACGATCTCCTGCGCGGCCACGCGCACGGTCGCGCCGTCGCGCACCACCCGGGGCCGTGCGGCGTTGACGATCGCGAGCTTGTCCAGGGTGCGCTTGGCGCGCAGTTCCTGGACGATGCCGATGAGCGTGTTGATGACGATGACCAGCGCGAACAGTCCGTCCTGGACGGGGCCGATCACGGCGATGATCGCGAAGAGCACCGCGATCATCGCGTTGATCCGCGTGAACACGTTGCCGCGCACGATCTGGGCGACGCTCCGGCTGGCGCGGACCGGCACGTCGTTGGTGCGGCCGGCCGCGATCCGCTCGGCCACCTCGGCGCGGGCCAGCCCCTGTTCGGTCCAGGGTTCGGCTTGGTCCCGGGGGCCGTCGTCCGGACGGTCGCCGGTGATGGTCGGGGCCGACGCGGCGGGAAGGGGAGGGGAGTCGGCGTCGGCGCCGTGGCGGCCGTCGCCGGGCCGGTCGGCGGACCGGTCGGAGGGACGGTCGGATGATTCGGGCACGCACTTCTCCTGGCTGCGACAGGTAGGACGGGAAGCGGGGTACACGGGAGGCTCCCGACACGGGTGTGGCCTCGATGCGAGGCACGCCCCAGCCTAGAAGACTCCGCGGGGGGTGTCGGGCGCGCCCGCCCCCGGACGCGGGTGGTGCCCGCACCCGGGGAGCGCGGGGCGCGGCGGCCCGGGCCCGGTTTCGGGCGGGGCCTATGGGGTGCGGGGGTTCCCACCCCGGTCTCGGCGGGGCGCGTGCGGGTGCGGTTTCATGGAAGGAGGACCGTGCGGTCCCGGTTCCGGGCCGCACCGGCCACCGCGGCACGACAGTGAGGGGCACCATGTGCACGGTCATCGTGGGCTTCGATCCCGCGGCGCACACACCGCTGGTGATCACCGCGATCAGGGACGAGATGCGCTCACGCCCCTGGGACGGGCCGGGGCGCCACTGGCCGGACCAGCCCTCCGTGGTCGGCGGCCGTGACCGGCTGGCCGGCGGCACCTGGCTCGCCGTGGACCCGACCGGCCCGCGGGTGGCGGCGCTGCTCAACGGCTGGCCGTGGGACGGGCGGATGCCGTGGGAGGGCAGCTACCCGGCGAGCCGGGGCGACCTGCCCCTGCACGCCCTGGCCGTCTCCGCGCGCGATCCGCTCGCCGACGAGGACCTGGCCCGGTACGCGCCCTTCCACCTGCTGGTGGCCGACGCCGGCCACGCCGACCTGCACAGCTGGGACGGGCGGCGGCTGCACTCAGGTCCTGTACCCGTCGGGGTGAGCACGGTGGTCAACACCGGGCTCGACCCGGCCGACCCGCGCGCGGTGCGGCACACGCCCGAGTTCGCCGCCGCCCGGCCGGACCCGTCGCCGCTGGCGGAACGGGACGGGACGGCGGAGGTCTGGGGCCGGTGGCCGGACCTGGTGACCGAGGCCGCGCTGGCCAGGCCGCGCTCGGCCGGCAGTGACGAGTCGGGCGACCCCTCCGGGCTGATCGCCCACGCCGACCTGGGCGACGGCCTGGTGTGGGCGACCGGCTCGGTGACCCTGCTGGCCCTGGACTCGCACACCGTGCGCTACGCCTTCACCGACACCCCCGCCGATCCGGGGGCCTGGCGGATGATCGACCTCTGATCTGGTCGGACGCGACCATGGGCCCGGCCGCGGCATCGGCTTCCGGCTCGGCGCGATCGCGCTCGGACGGAGGACGGCGGCCCCGGCACCTCCCCAGCCTGGCGACGCGGCGCGGCCGCACGCCTCCTACCCCGGGCCCCAGCAGCACCGGGCGTCCCAGCTGCGGCCCGGCCACCACCCGCAGCGGCGCGGCCGGGGCCGTGCCCGCCGCCCCGGACCGCCACCCGCGGAGCGTGCGGCCGGTCACCGCGTCGGGGTGTCGGCGAGGAGGTCGACCAGCGTGCTCACCCCCGGCTCCTCGACCGGCAGGTGGCCGCAGCCCACCAACGGGACGTAGCGGGTGGGCGCCGCGATCCGGTCCAGGAACGCCCGGCTCACGGCGGGCGGCGTCCAGCGGTCCAGCGCCGGATGCGCCAGGACCACGGGGACGGACGCCGCCTGCTCCGGTTCCACCGCGGGCGCCGACTCCAGGTAGTCGCGCAGGAAGCCCAGGGGCACGCGCGTGCCCCCGCCGCGGGGATCGGCGGCCACGGCCCTGGTCAGCGCGGGGCGGTTGCTCATCGCCCGCATCTTCGCCGGCCACCGGATCGGGATCCGGATCCCCGCCAGCGGTCCGGCGAGCGCGCGCAGCAGCGCCACCGCCGCTCCGCCCGCCCACGGGAACCGGGACATGCACCGCAGGGCGGCGGGGTCGCGGGGGTCCAGCAGACAGGTCGCCACCACCCGGTCGGCCGCGCCCGTGCGCGTGACCGCGTCGAAGGCGAGCATCCCGCCGAGGCTGGCGCCCACGGCGCTCAGCGGGCCGTCGTGGTCCGCGCGCTCGGCCCGGAGCAGGTCGGCGGTCAGCCGCACCCAGTCCGCGTAGCGGACGGCGCCGGGGCGGCGCACCCGGGTGCGCCCGTAACCCGGCAGGTCGGGCACGACCACGTGCGCGCCCCGGGCGGCGACCGCCGCCGCGTAGGGCCACAGCAGCCCGGCGTGGCCGCCGGCCCCGTGCAGCAGGACGATCCGGTGCCGTGCCCGGGGGTCGCCGACCCGCTCGACGTGGACCTCGGCCCCCGGACGGCGCCACCAGGTGGAGACGCGGGCGGGCCGGGGGTTCGGGCGCAGCGACGCGGGCATGTGGGCCGTGTAGGGATCGTGATCGTCCATGGCCACGATCCTCGACGTCCCCGACGGTCGTGACAACTCGCGTTGGAGGAGCCATCGGCACCGCGCGCAGAACCCCGCGCCAGCTGCGGTCGCGCCTGACGGTCGCGACCCTCCTGGAGGCGGCTGCTCAGGTTTTCGAGCGCGAGGGCCTGGACGCGACCACCAACCGCATCGCCGAGCGCGCCGGATACTCGGTCGGCACGCTCTACCAGTACTTTCCGGACAAGCACGCGCTGCTCTACGCCCTGGCCGAGCGCCACCTGGACGACGCCGAGGACGCGCTGCGGCAGCTGTCCGACCGCCTGGAGCGGGAGCGGCCCGACTGGGAGGGCACGGTGCGGCTCATGGCCGCCGCGGTGGTCGACCTGCACCGCGACCGGCCCCGGCTGCACGCCCTGATGAGCGCCCACGCCCCGCGAGCGCCCGAGGGGGTGGCCCGGCTGGAGGCGCTGCGGACCGCCCTGGCCGCGGAGCTGGCCGGCCACCTCGTCCGCTGCGGGCACGGCGGGACCGACCCGTCGCGGACCGCGGCCCTGCTCGTGCACGCCGCCGACGCGCAGCTGCACGGGGTCCTGCTGGGAGCCGACGACGCCGAGGCGGAACTGGGCCGGTCGCTTCTCGCGTTGTCCTGAACGGACGGCCGGACAACCGTGACATCACGGATGGGAACGGTCCGTGGGTCGGCCTCGGAAACGGGTAGGAATCCGTGTCCGAAACCGCGTCATATGCGGCGTGGGGGAGCGTATCCATGAGGGGCCGTGCCGAAGGCGGTCCCGAACGTGATCCCGACCCGACTCGGAAGGACCCCCGATGAACGCCATTCCGGCCACCGACCAGCCGTACACCCTGACCGCCCGCCCCTTCGCGGACCCCGCCGCCCTCGTCGGACGCTGGGTGCGCCTGCGCCAGGAGAGAGCCGAGTACGTCGGTGTCCTGGTCCACGCGGCCCCCACCGCGCGTGCGGGGGAGTGGGAGTGGACGCTGCGGACCCCCTTCGAGGAGGTCGGCGGTACCGGTCGGCCGTCCGTCGAACCCGTCCCGGGCGCGGGCCAGGCGGCCCCCGCCCCCGCCCGCCGTGCCCGCGCCCAGCTGCGCGCGGTCCGCGCCGACCTGGTCGAGTTCGCCCCCGCCGGCGACACCGGCCTGTCCCGCGCCCGGGACCTCGCCGCGGCCGACCTGGACCAGCTGGAATGGGAGCTGGCGGCGCGGCCGTGACGCGTCCGACATGGTGACACTGTCAACCCCCTGTGTGACCGGGGCGTCTCCTGAGGGACGGCGCGAACGCCGTCGGACGCGCGTGCGCGGCACGCGCTCAGAAGCAGGGGTGGCCATGAGGGAATCGGACGGCGGAACGGGATCCGGCTGGGCGACGGGTCTGATGGAGACGGGAGCCTACTGGCTCCTGTACGTGGTCTCGGTCAGCGGAGCGCTGCTGCACTGGCGGCTGGGCAACGTCGTCCTGGCCGCCGGATGCACGGCCGCGGCCGTCTTCGGCGCCTTCCTCATCGGCCGCACCCACGAGGACTCCACCGCCCACCGCTGAGCTATTCCCGGAGCGTGTGGGGTCATCATCACCCGGCCCGCGCACCGTCCCGGGGGCGTTTGCCGACCGGGTGTCCGGATAGTCTTCCCGGTATGCGTTCATGGTCTGCGCCTGACATCGTCTCCCTGCCGGGTACCGGCGGCCCCCTCCGGATCCACGACACGGCCGCCGGTCGGATACGGGAGACGGATCCGGGCCCGCGCGCGGGCATGTACGCGTGCGGCATCACGCCCTACGACGCCGCCCACCTGGGGCACGCGTTCACCTACCTGACCTTCGACCTGGTCAACCGGGTGTGGCGGGACGCCGGGCACCACGTGAACTACGTGCAGAACACCACCGACATCGACGACCCGCTGCTGGAGCGGGCCGAGGCGATCGGCGTGGACTGGCGGGATCTGGCCCACCGCGAGATCGACGTGTTCCGCGACGACATGGCCGCCCTGCGGATCATCCCCCCGACCTCCTACGTCGGGGTGGTCGAGTCGGTCGACCTCATCAGCGACCTGGCCGCCCGGATCCGCGACACCGGCGCCGCCTACGACCTCGACGGCGACGTGTACTTCTCCGTGGCCGAGGCGGACGGGTTCGGCGAGATCAGCGGCATGGACCGCGCGGAGATGCTGGAGCTGTTCGGCCAACGCGGCGGAGACCCCGACCGCACCGGCAAGAAGGACCCGCTGGACTGGCTGCTGTGGCGCGCCGAGCGCCCGGGCGAGCCCGCCTGGGAGAGCCCGCTGGGCCGCGGCCGCCCCGGCTGGCACATCGAGTGCAGCGCCATCGCCCTGGACCGGCTCGGCCCGAACTTCGACCTCAACGGCGGCGGCAGCGACCTCGTCTTCCCGCACCACGAGATGGGCGCGGCCGAGACCCGCAGCACCACGGGCGGCCCCAACGCCCACCACCACCTGCACGTGGGCATGGTGGGGCTCAACGGCGAGAAGATGTCCAAGTCCCTGGGCAACCTCGTGTTCGTGTCCAAGCTGCGCGAGCAGGGCGTGGAGCCGGCCGTCATCCGCCTGGCCATGCTGGCCCACCACTACCGCTCGCCGTGGGAGTGGACCGACGCCGAGCTGCCCATCGCCTGCGCGCGCTTCAAGCGCTGGCGCTCCGCCGTGGCCCTGGGCTCGGGACCGGACGCCGGCCCCCTGCTCACGACGGTCCGCGCGGCGCTGGCCGAGGACCTGGACTCCCCGGCCGCCCTGGACGCGGTCGACGCGTGGGCGGTGGCCGCCCTGACCGAGGGCGGGACCGACACCGGCGCGCCCGCCCTGGCCCGCGCCACCATCGACACCCTCCTGGGCGTGGAACTCTAGTCTCCGATCAGGCGGCGCCCACCCGACGACGAGACGACCCTGCTCGCGCGTGACCGCGCTCGCCGGTTCGTCTCGTCGTTTCTCTGGGGGACGACCGCCGGACCTCCGGTGCGGGGCTTCGCCCCGCGGGTTCGAGTGACGTCCCGTCAGGTCCACCCGCCCCCCGACGACGCGCGGGCGCCGTCGTCGGCGGGCGGGAACGCCTTGCACCCGGGCACGACCACCGGGCGGGGGCCTCAGGCGGGGACCGCGGTCTCCACGTGCGCGCAGCCCTCGCGCGCGGCCAGCGGCCAGGGCGCGAAGCGGCCGTCGGGCAGGCGTACGGACACGTCGTGGCCGTGCGCGATGACGCCGGTGGCCGGGACGCCCCGGAGCCGGGCCAGCACGTAGGCGGCGGACAGACTCGTCACGTCGCGGATCGTGCCCAGCGGCAGCAGCGAGCGGGTCTCGGCGATCGCCTCGTGTTCGCCCGCGCGCAGGACGATCCTGGTGTCCCGTGAGACGCCCTGGGCGGCGATGGCCACGGTGATGTTGTCGAGGTCGTCGGAGCCGACGGCGGCCAGTGCGCGGGCGCGGCGCAGGTGCAGTCGTTCGAGCACGGCGCGGTCGCCGCCGTGCCCGGTCACCACCGGGATGCCCAGGGACCGGGCCAGCCGCACGTTCGGCGCGTGCGGGTCGCGTTCGACGCCGACGACCGGGATGCCCAGGCCGCGCAGCTCGCAGCACAGCCGCAGCCCCACCTGTCCGATGCCGACGACGATCACGTGTCCGAACCGGGGGACGGTCCGGGGCCCGATCAGTCCGACCAGCCGGGGGCCGAGCATGCGCTCGACCAGGCCCGCGGTGAACATGGCGGTGAAGACGATCGTGCCGAGCATCAGCAGGCTGGACACCAGCTGGTAGGCGGTGGAGTGCACGTCGGTCGCCGGGCCGACGGTCGAGACCACGCGGGCGGCGTCGAAGAGCGCTTCGGCGGGGGGATGGCCGAGGCCGAGCAGCCACACCCAGTCGGCCAGCAGCGAGGCCAGTATCCCGGTCAGCCCGCCGAGCATGAGGCGGGTGCCCGCGTCGTGCGAGCGCAGCTGACTCGCCAGGCGGCTCCACCAGGCCCGCCAGCCCGCGCGCCGACGTGTCCAGTCCTCGGCGCGGGGCCTGCCCGTCCCGTCGAGCCGGACCGCTCGACCGCGTCCGGCCCGGCCGTGGAGCGCGGCGACGCCGGCGTCCGCGCAGGGCCCGGCCAGGGCGGGGGAGGCCAGATCGGCCGGTGAGGTGACATGGCACTGCGGCAGGAGCCGGAGCAGCTCGTCGGCGACGGTGCGGTCGAAGACGGTCACGACGATCGGGACGTCGGCGCACATGTGCGCGATCGCCAGCGCGTAGCGCAGGGCGGCGGCGTCGTCGTGCAGCAGCACCGCCACGGCGTCGTGGGGTGCGGCCATCGCCTCGCGCAGTTCCTCGTCCCCTGGCCGGGCGAGGTGCTGGACGGCGTAGGCCTCCTGGCGCAGCGACGCGCACACCCGGCGCGCCAGGTTGGTGTCGCCGACGATGGCGAAGGATCGGTGCTGGAGGGGGTCGGGCACGTGACTCATGGGTCGGTTCCCTGGTCGGACGGCCTCGTTGCCGCCGACCGGTGTCGGGGTGATCGGATGATCCCGGGCATGGCGCACCGCGGAGCGCGGCGGCGTCGGTCCTGGCTCCGGTCCGGGGCGGGATGCGTGGTCGTCTCTCCCGGGAGCGGTGCGACCTTCCCCTGGGGGCGCGCACGGCGCGCCGTGACCGGCAGGGGGAGGCGACGGCTCCGGGCCCGTGATTCGGGACGAAGCCGTCATCTGGGGTCAGAGTGTAGAGGCCGGCGCCGCCGGTGACCTGCCCGGGGTCCGCTCGGCGGATGCGGGGCGCGCCGAAGGCGCCTCTCCAGGGTCTGGCGCGCCGCTCCGGAACAGGGTTGGATCGTCCGGAGACACGGCGGTGCGGGCGAGGGAGCGGGCGGTCATGGGCCACAGCAAGACGTTCAGGGCGATCGAGGTCGGCGACGGCGGTGACGGCCGCTGGGCCGACTACGCGCGTTCCCGGTGGCCGGAGCTGTCCTGGTGGCTGGACCCGGAGCGGCGGACGCCGGAACACGCGGCCCGGGGCCGCGAACTGTTCGCGGAGCACATGCCGGAGCTGGTCGGTGTCCGCGAGCGGCTCGCGGCCCAGCTGGACCGGCCGGACGGCGACTCCTTCCTCACCTTCGCGAACATGCGGACGTCCTTCGCCGGCTGCACCCAGACCGGCGGCGCGGGCCGGCTTCTGCGCAACTACGACTTCGCGCCCGAGCGCTGTGAGGGAACGATCACGCACTCCCGCTTCCTGCGCCCGGTGATCGGAACGCAGGAGGCGGGTTGGGGCCTGCTCGACGGGATGAACGACGCCGGACTGGCGGTCTCGCTCACGTTCGGCGGGCGGTTCGTCCACGGTCCCGGGTTCGCCGTCCCCCTCGTCCTGCGCTACCTGCTGGAGACCTGCGCGACCGTGGCCGAGGCGCTCGGCCGGTTGCGGACGATCCCGGTCAGCACCGCCCAGAACCTCACTCTGGCCGATTCCCACCGCGCTGTCACCGTGTACACGGGGCCGGACATCGCACTGACCGAAGCGCCGGACGCCTGCGCGGCCAACCATCAGATGGCGCCGGTGCCCGAGGGGCAGGAGCGGTTCTCCCGAACCCGTGAGCGGCTGGAGCGCGTGCGCGCCGCGGGCGCGGACGTGGCGGCGATGCTGCGGCCGCCGCTGTACATGATCGCCTACGACGAGGGTCTGGGCACGCTGTACACCGCGGACTACCGACCGGCGGAGGGCCGGGTGACCTACTACTGGCCGGGGGAGCGCTGGGAGCAGTCCTTCGGCGGGTTCGCGACGGGATCGCGCACGGTGGCGCTGGGCGCCGTCGGCTGAGCCCGCGCGGTCTCCGCCCTCGGAGGAACGGGCGCGCGACGCGCCCCCTCCTCCGGGCGTCGGGGGACGGGATGGCTCGCTCACCCGGGAGGACGCGCTGGTCGTCCCGTCCGGCGGTGCCGCCGCCACCGTGGACCGAGCACTCGGAGGCGGGGACGCGGTGAACGGCGGCTCGCGGAACCCTGGTCCGGCTCCCCGGCCTGGCTCTCCCCGGGCCGGCCCTCCCTGGTCCGGGACCGGGATCCGGGGGCGCGGCCCCGCCGGAGCGGAGCCGCGCCGGGCCGGAGTCAGCCCGTGGTGCACTCCGTTCCGTTGAGGGTGAAGCCGGTCGGCGCACCGGCGTCGCCGGTGTGCGAGGCCTGGTAGCCGATGCCCACCTCGGCGCCCGGGGCGATGGTGGCGTTGTGCGCGACGTGGGTGGCCACGACCGTCCCGCTGCTCGGGCTGTAGGTGGCGTTCCAGCCGGAGCCGATGCTCTGCCCCCCGGGGAGGGTGAACTCCAGGGACCAGTCCTCGACGGGCGCGTCGCCGGTGTTGGTGATGGTCAGCGCGGCGGTGAGGCCGGTGTTCCACCCGTTGGCAGAGGCAGTGACCCGGCACTCGCCCTCGACCGGGTCCGGGTCGGGTCCGGGCCCCGGGCCGGTGTCCTGGTCCAGGCCGAAGAAGGTGATCACGTGGGCGGCCATGCCGGAGGTGATCACGTTGTGTCCGACGCCCTCCACGCTGATCGCCTCCACCGGCGCCTGGTCACCGGTCGAGCCGTAGCGGGTCCGCTCCCAGTGGGGCTGGGGCCGGTCGGTGGCGGCGGGGTCCGTGCCGAGGCCGTGGACGTTCGTCCACTGCTCGATCTCCTCGGCGAAGTTCGCGTAGTGCAGCACGTCGTCCTCGCTGCCGTGCCACAGCTGCATGCGCGGACGCGGGCCCTCGTAGCCGGGGTAGGAGTCCCGGACCAGGTCGCCCCACTCCTGCGGGGTGCGGTCGATCCGCCCGTTGGAGCACTCGTTGTTCCACCCCGAGCCGTCGGTGGTGGCGAAGCAGCCGAACGGCACCCCGGCGAACGCCGATCCGGCCGCGAACACGTCGGGGTAGTTGGCCAGCATCACGTTGGTCATCATGGCGCCGGAGGAGACGCCGGTGACGAAGACGCGCTCGCTGTCGGCGTCGTGGGTGCGGACGGTGTAGTCGACCATCGAGCGGATGCCCACCGGGTCGCTGCCGCCGTCGCGCCGCAGGGCCTCCGGGGAGGAGACGTCGAAGCACTGGCTGCTGCGGGTGACGGACGGGTAGACGACGATGAAGCCGTACTGGTCGGCCAGCGCGGCGTACTCGGTGTTGGCGTGGAAGACGGGCCCGGTACCGGTGCACCAGTGCTGCGCGACGAGGACCGGTGGATCCTCGGCGACGCTGTCCGGGACGTAGAGGAACATGCGCAGGTCGCTGGGGTTGGAGCCGAAGTCGTCGATCTCGGTCAGCGTGGCGGCCGAGGCCGACGGGGCGGCGCACAGCAGGGCCGCCAACAGGGGCAGGACGGTGGCGGCGAGGATGCCGCTCACCCTGGCCAGGGGGTTCTTGCGTTCGTTGGTCACGTGCCTGGACCTTTCCCGGCTGCGGGGGTGGGGATCGTCCGGGCGCCGCGCCGGCGGAGCCGGTGTGCCACCGGGCGGCCCCAGCGCGCCCGGCGGTGGGAGCCGCCGTATGGGAGCGCTCCCGAAAACTATCCGGGCCCTCGCGCTCTCCGTCAACCCCCGCAGTGACGGGCCGTTCACGCCCGGGGGCGGACCTCGCGGACCGAGCCCCGGTGGGGGCGGGTGCCTACCGGTCCGAGAGGTCCGGGAAGTCCGACCGCGGGGGGTCGGTCGGCGCGAGCCGGACGATCGGGACGCCCTCGGGGTCGGCGCCCACCCGCGCGAAGGACTCCGGCGAGCCGTCCACCTCGAAGCCCAGCCCGCCCAGGAGTGCCCGCGCGGCCGCGGGATGGTGCTGGGCGTAGTGCGCCAGCGCCCTCCCCGCCTCCTCGGGCGGGAGCGGCGTGGCCCGGCCCCGGTGGCGGCGCGCGCCCACCTGGAACATCACCCGCGGCTCGGCCAGGATGTTGCGGTACCACTGCGACCGGCGCCCGTACCCCGAGGCCACCAGGACCGTGCCGGTGGCCTCGTTGGAGCCGATCACCTCCAGGACGGCCTGGCGGGCCGTGCCGGTCGTGCGCCCCTTGTGCGTCAGCAGGACGAAGCGGCGTCCCATCAGCGGTCCCAGCCCCAGCCGGTAGATCCAGATCGGCGCCCGGAACAGGGCCTTGCGCATCGGTGTGGTCGGCGGCCGGGAGATCGACATCGGCGGGACCTTCCTGTGACGGGGCAGGGGCGGAGGAGACGACAGTACTCGTCCGGCGCGCCGGGCCGACGGTAGGCACGCCCATGGAACGACGGTGCCCGCTGGCAGGATGCGCGTATGCAGACAGGACTGGACGTACTCCACACCACCGACTGGGACCGGACCTTCCACGCCTACGGTGTGTCCGGGGACGCGCCCGGGCGACTGTCCGGGCTCCTCGCCGACGACCCGGACACACTCACGCGGAGCCTGGACTACCTGTACAGCGCCATGCTCCACCAGGGCACGCTCTACCCGGCGACCGTGCCGACCGTCCTGTTCGTCGCCGGGCTGCTGGAGCGCCCCGACACGGGCCGGCCGCACCCGGAGGCCGGGGCCGGCCGCGAACCGCTGCGCGCCGCGCTGCTGGGCTTCCTCCGGGACACGGCCGAGAGCGCCGCCATCCCGGGCACCGACGCAGAACTCGCCGAGCGCGCCCGGCTGTCGCCGTCCGAACGCGACCGCGTCCTCGGGGCGATCCGAGCCGATGACGAGCAGGTGTGGGAGGAGCCAGCCCTGGAGGCGCTGACGTGGCAGGCCGTGGTGGACCTGCGCGCCGCCGCGCCCGTCCTGCGCGACGCCGTCCAGCCCCTGCTCACCTGCCCGGACGCCCTGCTGCGCTCGCGCGCGGTGGAGGCCGCCGCGGCCGTCGCCGCCCTGGGCGGGCTGGACCTGGACCTGTCCGGGGCCGCCGACATGGCCGAGACCCGCGACGAGGCGGCCGTCATCGTCCTGGCGAAGGGGGAGGCGGGCGGCGACACCTCCGAGTTCCTCACCCACGCCGACCCGGCCATCCGCGCCTGCGCCGCGCTCGCCCCCGCCCTGAGCGGCGACCCCCGGGCGACCCGTGTCCTCGTCGAGGCTCTGGAGGACCCGCGCGAGGCGGACCAGTGGTTCGGGAACCGGCCCGCGGCCTTCGGCGGCCACGTCAGGTTCACCCTGGTGCGGACCCTCGCCGAGCGGGCGGGCCCCGAGGACGCCGCCCGCCTGCTGCCCGTCCACCGCCGGATGGCCGCGCTGTCGTCGGCCTACACGGCCGAGGCCGACTGCGGGCCGCTGCTGGACCTGGCCTTCTCCCGCGCACCCGGGAACGGCGCCCCGCACGAGCCGACCGCGGTCCAGAAGGCCTACCTGCGGGCGCTGCTGGACAACGACGACATCTGGGCCGGCACGGTCGCCAACTTCTCCGTCCGGCTCAAGGCCCTGGGGCTGCCGATGGACCGCGAGGGCGTCCAGGAGCTCGTGGACGCCTGACACCGCGAGGAAGCGGAGCCGTTCCGGCCCTTCGCGTGCACTCGGTGGCCACAGGTGGCCACCGAGTACCGTGTTCTCCTGTATCGGCGGCCGAACCGTGGTGTCATGGCCTGCATGACGACCCCCACGCGGCCCGGCCGGGCCGCCGAACTCATCAAGGACTTCGTCTCCGCGGAGGGGCACCTCGCCGACCGCGCCGACCTGGCCCGCTTCCTGCGCAAGTACCGTCTGGTCACCGAGGGGGCCATTCCCATCACCCTGGCCGACCTCGACGAGGCGGTCGCGCTGCGCGACGGCATCCGCGCGGTCCTGGACGGAGGGTCGGACACCGACCCCGAGGCGGTCGCGCGCGGGCAGAAGGTGCTGGACGGGCTGCGGGTGACGGTGCGCATGGAGCCCGACCCGGACGGCGCGGTGCCGCTGGCCCCGGCGGTGGTGGACGAGGTGCGGCGCGGCCTGGCCCGCGTCGCCGGCGCGTGGGCGGCGGTCCTGGCCACGGAGGAGTGGCGCGACCTGCGCGACTGAGGCCCCGGGGACCGGTGTCCCCGGCTCGTCGCGGGCGGGTACGGGCGGCGGCGGTGGCAGGATCGTGGGCATGAACGACACGCTGCACATCACCGGTGACGCCGAGGCCGACGCCCTGCTGTCGAGGGAGCCGCTGGCGCTCATGATCGGCATGCTCCTGGACCAGCAGGTCGCCATGGAGGTGGCCTTCGCCGGGCCGAGGAAGATCGCCGACCGGCTCGGCTCCCTGGACGCCGCCGACCTCGCCGGGCGCGACCCCGAGGAACTCGCCGAGGTCTTCGGGCGCACCCCGGCGGTGCACCGCTTCCCCTCCTCGATGGCCAAGCGGGTGCAGGCGCTGTGCGCGGCCCTGGTCAGCGACTACGACGGGCACGCGGAGCGGGTCTGGACCTCCGGCGACCCCGACGGGCGGGAACTGCTCCGCCGCCTCAAGGCCCTGCCCGGATTCGGCGACCAGAAGGCGCGCGTCTTCCTCGCCCTGCTCGGCAAGCAGCGGGGCGTGCGGCCCGAGGGCTGGCGCGAGGCCGCCGGGCCCTACGGCGAGGAGGGCTCGCGGCGCTCGGTCGCCGACATCGTCGACGAGCAGTCCCTCACCGAGGTCCGCGAGACCAAGCGGGCCGCCAAGGCCGCGAAGGCCGCCGAGAAGAAGGGCTGACGCCGAGACCGGACCACGGCCCCGCGCGGGCCCGGAACCGGTTCCACGCACACGAAACGGGCCCCGGAGGCCGTTCGCACGGTCTCCGGGGCCCGGTGGTTCGGTGGGCGCGCGTCAACTCTCGTCGCGGCGGCGCAGGTACCGCTCGAAGTCCCGCGCGATCGCGTCGCCGGAGGCCTCGGGCAGCTCGGCCGTGTCCTTGGCCTCCTCCAGGCCGCGCACGTAGGCGGCGATGTCCTCGTCCTCCGCCGTGAGCTCGTTGACGTTGGCCTCCCACGTGACGGCGTCCTCGGGCAGCTCGCCCAGCGGCACGCGCACGTCCAGGTAGTCCTCGACCCACGCCAGCAGCGCCAGGGTCGCCTTCGGGCACGGCGGCTGCGCGACGTAGTGCGGAATCGCCGCCCACAGCGAGACCGTCTCCACGTCCACCGACGCGAAGGTCTCGTGGGCCACGCCCACGATCCCGGTCGGTCCGGAGTACGTGGTCGCCTCCAGGCCGTACCGCTCGCCCAGTTCGACGGGCGAGGCCATCCCGGTGATCGGGATCGGCCGGGTGTGCGGGGCGTCGGCCAGCAGCGAGCCCAGCATGAGCACCCGCCGCACGCCCAGCTCGCGGGCGATCGCCAGCAGGTCGGCCGTGTAGGACCGCCACCGCATGTTCGGCTCCGGACCGGTGACGAGAACGACGTCGCGTTCGGCACCCGGGGGAGTGGCGACTCTCACTGTCGTGGTCGGCCACTCGACCGCGGAGGCCAGGCCCTCCACGACCGTCAGCCTCGGCCGGGTCACCTGGAAGTCGTAGTAGTCGTCCGGAGTCAGTTCGCACAGGTCATAGGTGTCCCACTGCTCCGCCAGGTGCTCGATGGCCAGACTGGCCGCCTCACCCGCGTCGTTCCAGCCCTCGAACGCCGCCACCATGACAGGCTCGACGAGCTCGCGTGCGAGCTTGATCATCGGTGGCCCCTTCCTGCCGCGGACGCACTCCACCCTATGGGGTGGCGCGCCGCCCGGGAAACCGTGGGACCCGGCAGCCCCCCGAGCCCGGAACCTGACAAATTTTGGGACGGTTGTCTCAACTGGCGATACTGGCCATGAGGTAGCCTCGCCAGCAGTGAACGCCCAGGACACAGCTGTCCCCGGACGTCCCGACCCGCCCGCACCGGGGGTCGATCCAGCGCCGCACCCGCCGGGAACAGACTGGGTTCCCGCGGTGCCCCGAGACTAGAGTTGTGCACTATGAGCGCTCGCCTGAACTTCCGTGAAGCACTGTCCCAGCGTGTCATCGTCGCGGACGGCGCCATGGGCACCATGCTCCAGGCACACGACCTCGACCTCGACCAGTTCCAGGGGCACGAGGGCTGCAACGACATCCTCAACGTCACGCGGCCCGACATCGTGCGCGACACCCACGCCGCCTTCCTGGCCGTGGGGTCGGACTGTGTCGAGACCAACACCTTCTCCGCGAACTTCGGCGGCCTGTCCGAGTACGGCATCGAGGACCGCACCTACGAGATCGCCGAGGCCGGCGCCCGCGTGGCCCGTGAGGCCGCCGACGCCTACTCCACCAGGGACCAGCCGCGCTACGTGCTGGGCTCGATGGGTCCCGGCACCAAGCTGCCGACCCTGGGGCACGCCCCCTACGCGCACCTGCGCGACTACTACGAGCAGTGCGCCCGCGGCCTCATCGACGGCGGCGCCGACTCCATCCTCATCGAGACCTGCCAGGACCTGCTCCAGGTCAAGGCGGCCGTCGTCGGCGCCGACCGCGCCCGCCGCGCCCTGGGCCGGGACGTGCCGATCATCGCCCAGGTCACCATCGAGACCACCGGCACCATGCTGATGGGCTCGGAGATCGGCGCCGCGCTGACCTCCCTGGAGCCGCTCGGCATCGACGTCATCGGCCTCAACTGCGCCACCGGTCCCACCGAGATGAGCGAGCACCTGCGCTACCTCTCGCACCACGCGACCGTGCCCATCTCCTGCATGCCCAACGCCGGCCTGCCGCAGCTGGGCGCCAACGGCGCCGTCTACCCGCTCACGCCCGCCGAGCTGGCCGACGCCCACGACACCTTCACCACCGAGTTCGGCCTCAGCATGGTCGGCGGCTGCTGCGGCACCACCCCCGAGCACCTGCGCCAGGTGGTCGAGCGCGTCCAGGGCCGCGGGATCAGGCAGCGCAAGCCCCTGGTGGAGGCCTCGGCGTCCTCGCTCTACCAGAGCGTCCCCTTCCGCCAGGACTCCAGCTACCTCGCGGTCGGCGAGCGCACCAACGCCAACGGCTCCAAGAAGTTCCGCAACGCGATGCTCGCCGAGGACTGGGACGCCTGCGTGGAGATCGCCCGCGACCAGATCCGCGACGGCGCCCACCTGCTCGACCTCAACATCGACTACGTGGGCCGCGACGGCGTGCGCGACATGCGCGAACTCGCCTTCCGCTTCGCCACCTCCTCCACCCTGCCGATCATGCTCGACTCCACCGAGCCCGCCGTCCTGGAGGCGGGCCTGGAGTCGCTGGGCGGGCGCGCGGTCATCAACTCCGTCAACTACGAGGACGGCGACGGCCCCGACTCCCGCTTCCAGCGCATCATGCGCCTGGTCAAGGAGCATGGCGCCGCCGTGGTCGGCCTGTGCATCGACGAGGAGGGCCAGGCCCGCGACGCCGAGTGGAAGGTGCGGGTGGCCACCCGCCTCATCGACGAGATCACCGGCGAGTGGGGCCTGCGCACCAGCGACATCATCATCGACTGCCTCACCTTCCCCATCACCACGGGGCAGGAGGAGACCCGCCGCGACGGCATCGAGACGCTGGAGGCCATCCGCGAGCTCAAGCGCCGCTACCCGGACGTGCAGACCACCCTGGGCCTGTCCAACCTGTCCTTCGGCGTCAACCCCGCCGCCCGCATCGTGCTGAACTCGGTGTTCCTGCACGAGGCGGTCGAGGCGGGCCTGGACTCGGCGATCGTGCACGCCTCCAAGATCGTGCCGATCAACCAGATCCCCGAGGAGCAGCGCCAGGTCGCCCTGGACCTGGTCTACGACCGGCGCACGGACGACTACGACCCCCTCTCGCGCTTCATCGACATGTTCACGGGCGTGGACGCCAAGGCCATGCGCGCCTCGCGCGCCGAGGAGCTGGCCGCGCTGCCGCTCTGGGAGCGCCTGGAGCGGCGGATCATCGACGGCGAGATGGCCGGCATGGAGGCCGACCTCGACGAGGCGCTGTCGCAGAAGCCCGCGCTGGCCATCGTCAACGAGACCCTGCTCGCGGGCATGAAGACCGTCGGTGAGCTGTTCGGCTCCGGCCAGATGCAGCTGCCGTTCGTCCTCAAGTCCGCCGAGGTCATGAAGGGTGCGGTGGCCTACCTCGAACCGCACATGGAGAAGACCGACGACGACGGCAAGGGCCGGATCGTCCTGGCGACCGTCAAGGGCGACGTCCACGACATCGGCAAGAACCTCGTCGACATCATCCTGTCGAACAACGGCTACGACGTCGTCAACATCGGGATCAAGCAGCCGGTCTCGGCGATCCTGGAGGCGGCCGAGGCCGAGCGCGCCGACGTCATCGGCATGTCCGGCCTGCTGGTCAAGTCCACCGTGATCATGCGGGAGAACCTGGAGGAGATGAACTCCCGGGGCATCTCCGAGCGCTTCCCCGTGCTGCTGGGCGGCGCCGCCCTGACCCGCTCCTACGTGGAGCAGGACCTGGCGGAGATGTTCCAGGGCCACGTCCGCTACGCCAAGGACGCCTTCGAGGGCCTGCGCCTGATGGACACCTTCATGGCCGTCAAGCGCGGCGAGGAGGGCGCCGAGCTGCCCGCGCTGCGCCAGCGCCGGGTGCGCAAGGGCGCCACCCTGAAGGTGACCGAGCCCGAGGACATGCCCGCCCGCAGCGACGTGGCCACCGACAACCGGGTGCCCGTCCCGCCGTTCTTCGGCGACCGGATCAGCAAGGGCATCCCGCTGGCCGACTACGCGGCCTTCCTCGACGAGCGGGCCACCTTCATGGGCCAGTGGGGGCTCAAGGCGTCCCGCGGCGGGAACGGCCCCACCTACGAGGAGCTGGTGGCGACCGAGGGGCGGCCCCGCATGCGGATGTGGCTCGACCGCATCCAGACCGACGGCCTGCTGGAGGCCGCGGTCGTGCACGGGCACTACCCCTGCTACAGCGAGGGCGACGACCTCGTCGTGCTGGACGAGGAGGGCGCCACCGAGCGCACGCGCTTCACGTTCCCGCGCCAGCGCCGCGACCGCCACCTGTGCCTGGCCGACTTCTTCCGGCCCAAGGAGTCCGGTGAGCTGGACGTGGTGTCCTTCCAGGTGGTGACCGTGGGAGCGGCGATCAGCCGCGCCACCGCGGAGCTGTTCGAGAAGAACGCCTACCGCGACTACCTGGAGCTGCACGGACTGTCGGTGCAGCTCACCGAGGCCCTGGCCGAGTACTGGCACACACGGGTGCGCGCCGAGCTGGGCTTCGCCGGGGAGGACCCGGCCGAGCTGGACGCCTTCTTCAAGCTCGGCTACCGGGGCGCCCGCTTCTCCCTGGGCTACGGGGCCTGCCCCAACCTGGAGGACCGGGCCAAGATCATGCGGCTGCTGGAGCCCGAGCGCGTCGGCGTGACGCTGTCGGAGGAGTTCCAGCTGGTCCCGGAGCAGGCCACCGACGCGATCGTCATCCACCACCCCGAGGCGACCTACTTCAACGTCTGACCTCGTGTGATCCGCCTCCCACGCGGCGGGCGGGGGTCGACGCGGCCGGCTCCGCCCCCCACGATGAGGGTGGAGCCGGAGCCGGGCCGCGTGGCGCCCAGAGTTCGCCGACCGGTCGCCGCACCGACGGTCGCGCTTCACTGGCCGTGTGCCGCCGGACCAGGACGATGGGGAAGGAACCGGAACCGGAGGCTTTCCGCCGAGGGCGGAGGCCCCCACCCCCCGCGAAGCGCCCCACGGGCGTCGTCGGGAGACGGGTGGACGACAGGAACACAGGAATGCCTGAGCGCCCCGAGGGCGACCGGGGGAGTCCCGACACTGGAGGGGAGTGCGTGGTGCCACCCGTGGCCGACCGGCCCGCGGGCACCGCCGTGCGCATGAGCGAACCGATCACGCTGAACAGAGACGCGTCCGCGGCCGAGACCGGGAGGCGCCTCCAGGCGGTCCTGCTGGACATGGACGGCACGCTCATCGAGAGCGAGCACCTGTGGGGGGAGTCCGAGTCGGAGCTGGTCGCCGAGCTGGGCGGGGTGTGGACCGAGGAGGACCACGCCCGCAACGTCGGCAACGCGGCCGAGCCCGTGGCCCGGTACATCATCGACCTGACCGGCGCCGACCTCGCCCCGCGCCAGGTCGCCCGGAAGCTGTACGCGAAGTTCCGGAGCAAGCTGGAGGGCGGGGCCCGGCTGCGACCGGGCGCCAAGGAGCTGGTCCGGACGGTCTCCGAGGCGGGCATCCCCGTCGCCCTGGTCACCTCCACCGAGCGCGAGCTGGTCGAGGCCGCCATCGGGGGGATCGGACTGGAGAGCTTCGACGACTCCGTGGCCGGTGACGAGGTCGCCGCCAACAAGCCCGACCCCGACCCCTACCTGCGGGCCGCCCGCCGCCTGGGCGTGGACGCCCGCCGGTGCGTGGCCTTCGAGGACTCCGTGGTCGGCGTGACCGCCGCGGCCGACGCCGGCTGCGTGACCGTCGCCGTGCCCGACCACGTCGTGATCCCCCCGCGCGAGGGCGTGGTCTTCCGCGACAGCCTGGTGGGCGTGGACGTGGAGTGGCTGGAGTCCCTGGTGGCCGACCGCTGAGGACCCGGCGCGCGACCGGATCGCGCGCGCACGCGTGACCACGCGTGACAGCGGGCCGAGCACGAACCGGTTGGACTTCTTCGTCATCGGATCGCGCGCATACGTGACACCGGGGGCGGGACCGCGCGCGGCCCCGCCCCCGGTGCGTGCCTCAGGCCTCGACCTCGGAGCGGTCACCGCCCCAGAGGGTGTGGAACGAGCCCTCCCGGTCGGTGCGCCGGTAGGTGTGGGCGCCGAAGAAGTCCCGCTGGCCCTGGACGAGCGCGGCGGGCAGGCGCTCGGCGCGCAGCGAGTCGTAGTAGGCCAGCGCGGCGGCGAAGCCCGGAGCGGGCACGCCCTGGCGGGTGGCCGCCACCATGACCTCGCGCCAGTCGTCCTGGGCCTCGGCGACCTCACGGGCGAACGTGGCGTCCGAGAGCAGGCTCGGCAGGTCGGGGCGGGTGTCGTAGGCGGCGCGGATGCGGTCCAGGAACGCGGCCCGGATGATGCAGCCGCCGCGCCACAGGGCGGCGACCGCGCCCGGGTCGATGCCCCAGCCGTACTCCTCGCCGCCCGCGGTTATCTCGTGGAAGCCCTGGGTGTAGGACATGATCTTGGAGGCGTAGAGCGCCTGCTCGACGCGGTCGGCGAAGGCGGCGGCCTCCTCCTCCGACAGCGCCTTGGGAACGGGCCCCTCCAGCGACCGCGACGCCTCGCGCAGCGGCACGTGCCCCGACAGGGAGCGGGCGAAGACCGCCTCGGCGATACCGGAGACCGGGACGCCCAGGTCGAGCGCGGTCTGCACCGTCCAGCGGCCGGTGCCCTTCTGCTCGGCGGCGTCGGCGACCACGTCCACGAACGGCTGCCCGGTGCGCTCGTCCACGTGCGCGAGCACCTCGGCGGTGATCTCGATCAGGTAGGAGTCCAGCCGGCCGGTGTTCCAGGTGCGGAAGATGTCGGAGATCCGGCCCGGGGTGTAGCCCGCCACGTCGCGCAGCAGCTGGTAGGCCTCGCCGATCAGCTGCATGTCGGCGTACTCGATGCCGTTGTGCACCATCTTGACGAAGTGGCCCGCGCCGTCGGGGCCCACGTGGGACACGCACGGGGTGCCGTCCTCGGCCTTGGCCGCGATCCGCTCCAGGATGGGGCCGAGCACGGCGTAGGACTCCGCCGAGCCGCCCGGCATGATGCTGGGCCCGTGCAGGGCGCCCTCCTCGCCGCCGGAGATGCCGGTGCCGACGAAGTGCAGGCCCTGTTCGCGCAGCCGGCGCTCCCGGCGGCGGGTGTCGGCGAAGTGCGCGTTGCCGCCGTCGATGATCATGTCGCCGGACTCCAGCAGGGGCGCGAACTCGTCGATGACGGCGTCGGTGGGCTCCCCGGCCTTGACCATGACCACCAGTCGCCGCGGGCGCTCCAGCGCGGCGACGAAGTCCTCGGCCGTGCGGGCCGCGACGAAGTCGCCCTCCTCGCCGAACTCCGCGACCAGGGCGTCGGTCCGGGCCGCGGTGCGGTTGTGGACCGCGACGGTGAAGCCGTTCCGGGCCAGGTTGCGGGCGAGGTTGCGACCCATGACCGCGAGGCCGGTGACACCGATCTGCGCTTGCGTGCTCATCTGCGTGACTCCTGAGTGGCTGTAGGGGGACCCTGCCGATCACACTAGGGCGGAGGCCGCCGCTGTGGTCCGCTGGAGGGCCGCGCGTCGCCGTCCACGCGTGTCCGGTACCTCACAGCCGTCGGGCGGAGCCCTGTGAGGGCGCGTGGGCCGCGGGTAGCGTGGGGACGAGGGGGAGACCGGGCGAGGGCTCCGGGAGCGAGGCGCCGGGCCAGGGGGCTCGCCCTAAGGGATCGTCCTGATGTGCGGAGCGGCGCCGGATGGGAGACTGGTGCCATGCCTGACGACCTCACAGCAACCGCCGGCCTTTCCCTGGGAGCCGCCCTCACCATCGTGGGGCTGCTCATCACCTTCTTCGTCTGGCGCCGCAAGGGCGCCGCCTCGGGTCTGCGCGGTGTGGCGTGGTCCCTGCTTCCGCTGGCCGCGGGCCTGCTCGGGCTGATGAACGCCATCTGGCAGTTCGTCCTCAGTCTCGTGGGCATCGTGGCCGGGCTGGTGTTCAACCCGCTGGTCTGGGCGGGTGCGGCCATGGTGGGGGTCTCGGTGGTCCTCTACGTGGTCTCGGGATTCATGCGCGTGCGCGGTGTGGGCACCGCCCCGCGCGGGGCGGCCGAGAACGGCGAGGGGGGCGCGAAGGCCGCAGGCGGAGCGAAGTCCGCCGGACCGGCCGCGGCACCCGCGGGACAGGTCGGCTCGAAGGAGCCGCCGAAGCAGTCCGGCGGCGACGACCTCTCCGACCTGGGCGACATCGAGGACCTGCTACGCAAGAGGGGTATCGAGTAGGTGTGTCTCCGGCGCCCTCGCACGCTCGGGCGTGTGCTCGGGGCAGGGCGGGCGGCCCACCCCGCACTCCGGCGCCCGGAGAAGGCTGATATGTCACTCTGAGTGACGGTGATGGTACCTCCGATGGACCCGGCTACGGCCGGGTCTTCTTTGTGTGGAGGGCCGGTAACGAACGCCCTCCACGGCCATAGCACCTGCCATAGCATCCGGCTTTCGTGGACAAGTCGTCATGTCACCGGACGTATGGTGACGGACGCGACCTTCGGTACATCCGACCAGGTCAGCTCGGTCGTGGGATGAATGCGAAGTATGGCCTACTTGGTGGATTATGAGTTTTTTGCCATACTTTGTCACGATTTAGCTACATGGCCGGAAATTGGACGATAGGTGTCCAATCCGCGAGTAGGTTGGTCGCTGTGTAACAGCCCGGGCGTTCAGGCGGCGGGATGTGCCCAACACCTCAGGGTGAGTCCGGGCACACCGCTCAGCCGGAACCGGCGGCGGCGGACCACCTTCCCGCCCCCGCCGACCTGACGCCTATGCCAGCCAGCGCCGAGACCCGGCAGGCTCCCACCGTGAGTCCCCTCAAGGGGCACGCCCTCCAGGGCTCATGCGCGGGTTCCCGCCCTCCTCTCGGCCGAAGCGTATGAGTGGAGAGTGGTGGCCTGATGAGCGCGCCCTCGCATGCCCCCGAATCGGCGGATCCGCCCGCGAGCGACGTCGAGGACTCCGGCGCGAAGCCCGCGAGCGGGCACGGCGACTCGGACAACCGGTCACTGCGCCAGATCGCCTGGCAGCGGCTCAAGCGCGACAAGGTCGCCATGGTCTCCGGCGTGGTCGTGGCCCTGCTCATCCTGGCCGCGGCGCTCGCGCCGCTGCTGGTCAAGTGGTTCGGCTACCCGCCCACCGAGTACCACCAGGACCTCATCGACGCGGGGACCCGGCTGCCCTACAAGGACCCGGAGAACCCCACCGACCCGGTCACCGGCTTCCCGGTCACCGACCCGTGGGGCGGCATCAGCGCCGACCACTGGCTGGGCGTCGAGCCCACCACCGGGCGCGACCTCTTCAGCCGCCTGCTCTACGGAGCGCAGATCTCCCTGCTGGTCGCCTTCCTGTCCACGCTGCTGTGCGTGGCCATCGGCACCGTCATGGGCATCATCGCCGGATACAAGGGCGGCTGGGTCGACACCGTCATCAGCAGGGCCATGGACATCTTCCTGGCCTTCCCGCTCATGCTGTTCGCCATCGCGCTCGTGGGCGTCATCCCCGACGGCATGCTGGGCCTCACCGGCAACGGGCTGCGCGTCGGCGTCATCGTCTTCATCATCGGGTTCTTCAACTGGCCCTACATCGCCCGCATCGTCCGCGGACAGACGCTCTCCCTGCGCGAGCGCGAGTTCGTCGAGGCGGCCCGCAGCCTGGGCGCCAGCAACCGGCACATCCTGGTCAAGGAGATCCTGCCGAACCTGGTCACGCCGATCATCGTGTACTCCACGCTGCTCATCCCCACCAACATCCTGTTCGAGGCGGCGCTGAGCTTCCTCGGTGTGGGCATCAACCCGCCCACTCCGAGCTGGGGAAAGATGCTGTCCGAGGCGATCCCGTTCTACCAGAACGGCCCGTACTTCATCGTCTTCCCCGGCCTCGCCATCTTCATCACCGTGCTGGCCTTCAACCTCTTCGGTGACGGCCTCCGCGACGCCTTCGACCCCAAGACCTCGGACTGACCCACGTCGGCACGGGGCGGGGCGCTCGCCCATCCCCGAACGGACGCGGATCAACTCGCGGGTCCACTCATCCCCATCAGGTTCGGTAGAGAGGTACTCCCTTGAGGAAACGCACCCTCGGCTTCGTCGCGCTCGGCGCGGCCGCATCCATCTTCCTGGCCGCCTGCGGCGGCGGTGACAGCGCCGACGGCGGCGGCAGCGCCGACGGCGCCGGCTTCAACCTCGCCGAGACGGAGATCGTCAACGCCTCGGACGCCACCGGCGGCACCCTGCGCTACGCGATGGCGCAGGACTGGGACTCCGTCGACCCCGGCAACACCTACTACGGGTTCAGCTGGAACTTCTCGCGCTACTACGCGCGCACCCTGCTCAGCTACAACAACGAGCCGGGCGAGAACGCCACCGACCTGGTCCCGGACACGGCCGCGGGCATGCCCGAGCCCAACGAGAACTTCACCGAGTGGACCGTGCAGATCCAGGAGGGCCTCAAGTACGAGGACGGCTCCGAGATCACGGCCGAGGACATCAAGTACGGCATCATCCGCGGTGACTTCAACGGCGGCACGCTGGCCAACGGCCCGAGCTACTTCGCCCAGAAGCTCGACGCGGACCCGGAGTTCAACGTCTTCGAGTCCTCGGACCCGCTCGGCGAGTTCGACGCCATCGAGACCCCGGACGACCACACCCTGGTCTTCAAGCTCAAGGAGAGCTTCTCGGAGTTCCCCAACATCCTGATCATGCCGCAGACGGCCCCCGTGCCGGTCGACGCGGACCGCGGTGAGCTCTACCAGCAGAAGGTCGTCTCCTCGGGCCCCTACAAGTTCGACGGCGAGTACGAGCCGGGCGTGGGCCTCAAGCTCGAGCGCAACGAGCACTGGGACCCCGAGACCGACACGCTCCGTTCCGCGCTGCCCGACAACATCGAGGTCACGCTCGGACTCAGCCAGGACGAGGTCGACGAGCGCCTGATCAACGGCGACATCGACGTCGACCTGGGCGGCACCGGTGTGGGCCCGGCCATGCACAGCCGCCTGGCCGGCGACGAGTCCGCGCGTCCCAACATGGACAACCTGTACTCGGGCGCGCTGCGCTACGTGAACATCCACACGCCGGTGATCGACAACGTCGCCTGCCGCCAGGCGATCATGTACGCGGCCGACCGCGACAGCATGCACCGCGCCTGGGGCGGCGAGCTGGGCGGCGACATCGCCACCAACCTGCTGCCGCCGGCCCTGCCCGGCTCGGACCCGGAGAGCGACCTGTACCCCTCCGAGGACAACAAGGGCGACCTGGAGTCCGCGGAGGCCAAGCTGGAGGAGTGCGGCGAGGAGGACGGCTTCGAGACCGTCATCGCCGCCCGCGAGGGTCGCGAGAAGGACGTGCAGACCGCCGAGGCGCTGCAGGAGTCCCTGAGCCGCGTCGGCATCGAGGCCACCATCGAGCTCTACCCGGCCGGTGACTTCTACGGGCAGTACGCCGGTTCCCGTGACTTCGTCCGTGAGAACAACATCGGTCTGAGCGTCTCCGGCTGGATCCCCGACTGGGCCACCGGCTACGGCTTCGCCCAGCCGATCACCGACGGCGCCGCCATCGTCGAGACCGGCAACTACAACATGGCCGAGATCGACGACCCGGAGATCAACGAGCTCTGGGCCGAGTCCATGCGGACCGAGGACCCGGACGAGCGCGCCTCGATCTACAACCAGATCGACACGCTGGTGATGGAGCAGGCCGCCATCCTGCCCGTGGTCTTCGACCGCCAGATGTACTACCGCTCCACCGAGCTGACCAACGTCTACTTCCAGCCCGGCTACGCCATGTACGACTACATGGCCCTGGGTGTCGACCGCGGTTAGTCCCACCGGCCACGTTCCGAACTAGTACGACAAGGCAGGTGAAGGCGGCGGGGGATCCACGGCCCCGTGGACACCCCCGCCGCCGACCGCGATGCTGACCTACATTCTTCGCCGCCTGGGCGCGGGCGTGCTGCTGCTCGCCATCGTGACGATGGTGACCTTCTGGATCTTCTTCGTCCTGCCCAAGTGGGCCGGTCTGACCCCTCATGGCATGGCCGCCATGTACGTGGGCAAGGCCCCCACCCCGGCCGCGCTCGATGCCACGGTGGAACGGCTCGGCCTGGACCAGCCGATCGCCGTCCAGTTCTACAACTTCGTCAAGGACCTGCTCTTCGGCGCCGAGTTCACCTTCGGTCGCGAGACCATCGAGTGCGCGGCACCGTGCCTGGGCTACTCCTTCACCACGAACACCCCGGTCCTGGAGCAGATCGTCAGCCGGCTCCCGGTCACGATGTCCCTGGCCGCCGGCGCGGCGGTCATGTGGGTCGTCGGCGGCGTCGCGGTCGGGGTCCTGTCGGCCGTCAAGAAGGGCAGCGTCTTCGACCGGATCGCCATGTCCCTGGCGCTGGTCGGCGTGTCCCTGCCGATCTACTTCACCGGTCTGCTGTCCCTGGCCTTCCTGGTGCACAGCACCAACCTCTTCCCGGTCCCGCGCTACGTGCCCCTCAGCGAGGACCCCATCAGCTGGTTCCAGGTCATGTTCCTGCCCTGGGTGACCCTGGCCTTCCTGCACGCCGCGCAGTACGCCCGGCAGACCCGCGCGGGAATGCTGGAGACACTGGGCGAGGACTACATCCGTACCGCCCGGGCCAAGGGCCTGAGCGAGCGCCGGGTCATCCTCAAGCACGCGCTGCGCCCGACGCTCACGCCGATCGTGACGATCTTCGGCCTGGACATCGGCCTGGTCCTGGGCGGTGCCATCCTGACCGAGACCACGTTCTCGCTCAACGGCATCGGCAAGTTCGCGATCGACGCCATCGTGTCCAAGGACCTTCCCGTCATCATCGGCGTCACCCTGATGGGCGCGTTCTTCATCGTGCTCTGCAACCTGGTCGTCGACCTCCTCTACCCGATCGTCGACCCGCGGGTGCGGATCGCGGGCTAGCCGCGACAGCGGCCGGCCCCACCGCCCCAGCCCACTCGTCGCCCATCACGACCCTCAACGGACGCCTCCGGCGCAGCACTATCAAAGGAATCTGACATGGCCTCGACCGAGCCCGTCGTCCGGGTGGACGACCTGCGGGTGACGTTCCCGACCATGGACGGCGACGTCCACGCGGTGAACGGGTTGTCCTTCGAGGTGCCGGCGGGCGGCGCCCTCGGCATCGTGGGCGAGTCGGGCTCGGGCAAGAGCGTGACCTCGCTGGCCTTGATGGGTCTGC
>NZ_LGEC01000076.1 GCF_001279585.1 Nocardiopsis sp. NRRL B-16309
ACCGTTCCCGTCGGCGAAGCTGCGGATGTAGATCTGGTAGACGGCGGCGCTGCGCCACCACTCCCCGCGCGTGGCCGGGGACGCGGTGCTGTGGGTCATCGGGGCTCCGTTTCGTCGGGTCCGCGCGGTCGCTCGACCGCGACGGCGCACACCGTGGTGTACCCGCGACGGCGCCGCACCCGACCCGCGCGCGGCCGAACCCGCCCGCGGTGTCGCGGAGGGGTTCGGCGCCGTCTCCCTGCTCCCCGGACCCGGGCTACTTCCGGCGCCCGGCCGCCCACGGCATCAGTTCCCGGACCAGCGGCTTGGACAGCGGGCGGCCCAGTTCGGCCAGTTCGGCGCAGCCCTCCGCCCCCAGGGCTGTGTAGGGGGCCAGCGCCAGGCTGTCGGTGATCTCCTCGATCCGGGCGCGCCGCTGGGCGCCCACGGACGTCAGGGCCAGCTCGGGCCCCTCGGCCAGCCATCCGCTCTCGCGCAGTCCGTCCGCGGCCGCGTCCCACTCCTCCTGCGACCACTTCCGCAGCGTGCGGAGCATCTCCGCGGGCATGCCCCCACCCGCGGCCGCGTGCGTGACCAGGGCGTCGAGCCCGCTCAGGCCGGCGGTGAGCAGCGCGGCGACGTGGCCGTCCCCGCGGTACTCGCGCAGCAGGGTCTGGGCGTGCCACAGCACGAGGTGGGGCTCCTCGGGCCAGGGCAGGGTCGCGTGCGCCGCGTAGAGCGGGCGCCCGCTGACGTCGTCGGCCGCCGCCTCGGCGGCGCGGCGGGCCAGTTCGGCGGCGCGCGCGACCTCGGGCGACTCCACGACCGTGCCGAGGATCCGGCGCAGGGCGGCGTCGGCGGCGGACAGGCGGGCGGCCAGCACCTGCTCGGGCGCGGCCACCTCCCAGGCGCCGGGGATGGCGGCGCGGACCGCGTCCGGGTGGAAGTTGAAGAAGGCCGCGGTGACGACCTCGGCCGAGGCCGCGCCCAGGGCCGCGGCGCGGGGCGCGAAGTACTGGGCCCAGCCCTTCAGCCCCAGGTCCGCGTAGGCCTCGGACGCCTCCGGGGCGAAGTAGATCATGCTGTGGTAGGGCTCGACGTGGGCCCACGCCCGGCGGGCGGCGGCGGGAGTGACCTCGTCGTGGACCGTGTCGATCCGGGGCATGGGCAGACCCTTCCTCTCAACGCGGACGGGGGTTCGCGCCCCCCGAAGTTACCGACCGGCAGGTACGGCGTCAACGGCGCTCATGCCGGAGTCCGTGGTCACGCGGCTGCCGGACACCTGGGCCGGGGCGCCAGGACGAGGCGAGGGTCCGAGGCCGCCACCGGCCGGGAGCGCGACCAGACCGGGGCCTCGGGCACCGTCGGGCGGAACCCGGCGGCCGGGGTGCGACCGGTCACCGGCGCCGGGAACCGTTCACGGCAGGCGCCGCCGCCAGCGGCCCACCGGCCAGGGTCGTCGCCGACCGGCCCCACCGACGAGCACACCGGGCGCCGTCCACCGGCCGGGACATCCGGCCGGGACCGCCACTGGCCGGGACATCCGGCCGGTCGACGCGGCCTCGACGGGCTGCCTAGGCGCGGTCGACCCGGACGGTGTCGCCGTCGCGGACGACGGCCAGCACGCGGTGGTCGCCGTCCACACGGCCGAGCACGTTGGCGGCACTGGCGAGCCTGCTCTCCGCCCCTTGGGACAGCGGCGTGGCCCCGAACGACTGGGCGAGGGCGGCCCCGGCGAGCCAGCAGACCGCGCCCGGTTCGACGGAGTCGGTGGCGCCGTCCTCCCGGTCGGCCTGGACCGGGACGTCGAAGTAGACCTCCTCGCCCCAGGTGCCCGCACCGTCACCCGCCACCACCCTCAACGGACGCCTGCGGCGCAGTCCTTCCCGCGGGACGACTCGATGGGCAGCGCGGCCCACAGGTCCTCGGAGGCGGGGGTGCTGTCGAGGTCGGCGGTCACGGATCCGCCGCCCCAGGAGATGCTGATCCTCATGCCACCTGTGTATCGCGCGGCCGTGCGCGCTGACCCACCGGGGTGTCCATAATGCAGAGTTTTAATTCCGCTCAACGGAATTAATCCAGCGCTCACCACGTCTCACGACAGCCGGAACGGTCATCAATGCGAACGTTTTACCTTGACGGAAAGCGCTTGCCATGTCAGGTTGGTCTCCCCTGATACCAGGAGGTTGAACGTTGTCCCCCCGAACTTCGACCCGTCAGAACTCCGCCACGAGATCCGTAGCCGCAGCTGTCGCTTCGATCGTTTTCATCATCACCGGCGCCACCACCGCCGCCTCGGCGGCGACCGCGCCCACCGCCCCGCAGGCCCCCGGCGGCCCGAACGGACCCGGCCGCGGCGGCCCCAAGGTCCAGCTCGAAGAACTCGACCGCGGCCTGGTCGCCGTCTCCACCGAGGACGGCGTCTTCCTCAGCTGGCGCCTGCTCGCGCACGAGGCCGCCGGCCACACCGCGACCGGCCTGGACGGGCCGGACTTCCACGTCTACCGCGACGGCACCCGCGTCGCCACCGTCACCGACAGCACCAACGCCCTCGACCCCGACGGCGACGCCGACTCCGAGTACCGCGTCGCTGCGGTCGTGGACGGGCGGGAGCAGGAGCCCTCGGCCACGGCCGACCCCTGGGCGCAGGGGCACCTCGACCTCCCGCTCAGCAAGCCCGAGGGCGGCACCACCCCCGCCGGCGAGGAGTACGAGTACCGCCCCAACGACGTCTCCGTCGGCGACGTGGACGGCGACGGCTCCTACGAGTACGTCGTCAAGTGGGACCCGACCAACTCCAAGGACGTCTCGCAGGTCGGCTACACCGGCAACACCTACATCGACACCTACGCCCTCGACGGCACTCTGCTCCACCGGATCGACCTGGGCGTCAACATCCGCTCGGGTGCCCACTACACGCAGTTCCTCGTCTACGACCTCGACGGCGACGGGCGCTCGGAGCTGATGTTCAAGACCGCGCCCGGCACGCGCACCCTCACCTACGGCGCCGACGGCGAGGTCGCCTCCGAGGAGTACGTGACCATGCCCAGGGCGGACGTCCGGGCGGGCTACACGCACCAGGACGACTTCCGGATGAGCGCCGACGACTACTACGAGCACGTCGTCGGGATGTTCCAGGAGTGGCACGAGCACCCCGAGGTGAGCGCCGGGAACTGGCCCGCGACCCTGGAGGAGGCCTTCGGCCTCGAACCCGCCCACGACTACCCCCTCTCGCGCACCGACGCCGAGGCCCTCGCCGACCACTTCATGGACGAGTACGCTCCCGGCCGCAGCGGGCGCAACCAGCTGCGCGAGTTCGAGGGCTTCGTCCTGGACGGCCCCGAGTACCTGACCGTGTTCGACGGCGAGACCGGCGCCGAGCTGGACACCGTCCGCTACACGCCCGCGCGCGGTGACGACGGCCTCCTGTGGGGCGACTACGCCATGAGCCGCATCGAGCCGGGCAACCGCGTCGACCGCTTCCTGGCCGGCGTGGCCTACCTGGACGGCCGGCGGCCCTCCGCGGTGTTCGCCCGCGGCTACTACACGCGCACGGCCGTGGTGGCCTACGACTTCAACGGCCGCAAGATCCGCGAGCGCTGGACGGCCGACAGCGGGCACGCGCCCATGGACAACCCGTTCGACGACGCCCCGCACGGGGTGGAGGGCACCGACCCCGAGTACGGCACGCTGACCACCCAGGGCTTCCACTCCCTCAGCACGGCCGACGTCGACGGGGACGGCCGCCAGGAGGTCGTCTACGGCAGCGCGACCCTGGACCACGACGGCTCCCTGCTGTACTCGTCCTACGACGAGATGCCGCCGGGGAGCGCCACGCCCGGGGAGCAGGGCAAGCTCG
Source organism: Nocardiopsis sp. NRRL B-16309 (assembly GCF_001279585.1). Taxonomy (GTDB): domain Bacteria; phylum Actinomycetota; class Actinomycetes; order Streptosporangiales; family Streptosporangiaceae; genus Nocardiopsis. Next base: position 3,839 of record NZ_LGEC01000076.1, read on the forward strand.
GCCACGGCGACGCCCTGCACGTGGGCGTGTTCGGTCCCGACCACGAGGGCCCGCGGATCTGGGGGGTGCACGAGGGCGGCAGATGGGCCCCGTACGGCTTCGCGATGCGCGACGCCGCCACGGGCGAGGTGCTGTTCGGCGGCTACACCGGTGTGGACACCGGGCGCGGCATGGTCGGCGACATCGACCCCGACCTTCCCGGTTACGAGGCGTGGTCGTCGATGCCGCCGGGCGACGACGTCGAGGCGGGGCTGTGGACCGCCGACGGCGAGTACCTGGGCACCGACACACCGGGCACGAACATGAGCATCCGCTGGGCGGCCGACATGACCACCCAGATCGTCAACGGGTCGGACGCCACCGACCCGTCCACCCCGACCATCGACGACTGGCGGCGCGGGACGCTGCTGACCGCCGAGGGCACCCGGACCAACAACTGGACCAAGGGCAACCCGGCCCTGGTCGCCGACGTGTTCGGCGACTGGCGCGAGGAGCTGCTGGTGCGCACCGAGGACGGTTCGGCCCTGCGGGTGTACTCCTCGACCGAGGTCACCGACCGCAAGCTGCACACCCTCATGCACGACCCGCAGTACCGGACCGGTGTCGCCTGGCAGCAGACGGCGTACAACCAGCCGACCTACCCGGGCTTCTACCTGGGGTCGGACATCGACTGGTCGAAGGTGGAGGTCCCGAGACCGCGCTACCCCCGGCGCTGATCCCGCGCCCCGCCCGAACCCCGCCCGCACGCGGCCCGCTCCCTCCGAGGGGGCGGGCCGCCGCCGTTCGCGGAGCCTCCCCGCATGGGTTACGATAATGATTATCGTTTTCGAACTTGGGAGGATGGCCGATGGAACCGCCGAGCTCCATGCGCGTGGCCGTGGTCTCCGGACTGCACCGCGCCGCACGCGCCCGCACGGTGGACGAACTGATCACGGCGGTACCGGGATCGGTGGCGGTCCACCACGACTTCGACCGCATCGGCGAGGGCGTCGTCCTGCGCCTCATCCGGGACCGCTGGGGCCCGGTCGACCACAGCCAGGTCGAACTCGACCACCTGTGCGCCTCCTGCACCCTGCGGGAGGACCTCGTCCCGGCCCTGCTGCGCCTCAACGAGTCGGGCGAGCACACGCTGTGCGTGGTGGAGACCTGGGAGAGCATCGAACCCCGGTCCGTCGCCGACGCCATCGCCTCCGAGCCCGCGCTCCACCTGGCCGCGGTCATCACCGCCGTGGACTCCGAGCGCCTCCTGCCCGACCTGGCCGGGCACGACGACCTGGGCGACCGGGAACTGGACATCGCGGTCGAGGACGAGCGCACGGTCGCCGAGGTCCTCGCCCACCAGATCGAGTACCCCACCGTGCTCGCCCTGCACGGGGAGCTCTACCGCGCCGAGGCCCGTTCCCTGCTGGAGCACCTCAACCCCGCCGCGCTGGTCGCCGCCCCCGACGCGGACCTGGCCGACCTCACCCACGGCCGCTTCGACCCCGAGCACGCCGCCAACCGCCTCAATCCGGCCTGGGCCCAGTACGCCGACCGCCACGACTCTCGGGTGCGCACGCTCACCTGGACCCGCAAGCGGCCCCTGCACCCCGCCCGGCTGCACGAGGCCCTGGAGCACATCGTGGCGGCCGGACTGCGCAGCCGCGGCCGGGTCTGGCTCGCCGGCCGGACCGACACCCTGCTGGTGTGGGACGCCTACAGCGACGCCCTCCTCCTGGAGAGCGGCGGGCCGTGGCTGGACGCCCTGCCGGAGGCCGCCATGGAGATGGTCTCGGAGTCGCGCCGCGCGTCCGCGCAGCTGGACTGGGACCCGGCCGTCGGCGACCGCCGCCAGCACCTGGCCTTCACCGGAGTCGACCTCGACGCGGAACGCCTGGTCGCCCTCCTGGACTCGTGCCTGCTCACCGACGACGAGGCCGGTGAGCCCCTGCGTTCCGACCCCTTCGCCGACGCACTCTGAGAGGTCCCGCCATGCCCGCCGCACCCCGCCGCGCCGCCAAGCGCCCGGCCCCGCGCAAGTTCGCCAACCCCCTGGGCGACGCCGACCACGTCGACTACAAGGACGTCGCCCTGCTCCGGAAGTTCATCTCCGAGAAGGGCAAGATCCGCAGCCGCAGGGTCACCCGCGTCACCGCACGGCAGCAGAGGCTGATCGCCGCGGCCGTCAAGAACGCCCGCGAGATGGCGCTGCTCCCCTACCCGTCCACCGCCTCGTCCAGGAACTCCTGACCGAGGCCACACCACACAAAGGAGGAACACGTGTCCCGTGTCTGCCAGGTGACCGGCAAGGCCCCGTCCTTCGGGAACGCGGTCTCGCACTCCCACCGCAGGACGCGCCGCCGGTTCGACCCCAACATCCAGTCGAAGCGGTACTGGCTGCCCAGCGAGAACCGCTTCGTCCGGCTCAAGCTGAGCACCAAGGGCATGCGCGTCATCGACGCACGCGGCATCGAGCGCGTGGTCGCCGAGATCCGTGCTCGCGGGGAGAAGGTCTGAGATGGCGAAGAAGAGCAAGATCGCGCGCGACCAGCAGCGGAGGATCGTGGTGGCGCGCTACGCCGAGCGGCGGGCCGAGCTGAAGCGGATCATCAAGAGCCCGCACACCGGCGACGCGGAGCGCGACGCCGCCTCCGCCGAACTGCGCCGCCAGCCCCGGGACGCCAGCGCGACGCGCCTGCGCAACCGGGACGCGGTCGACGGCCGGCCCCGCGGCCACCTGCGCCGCTTCGGGCTGTCCCGGATCCGCTTCCGGGAGATGGCGCACCGCGGCGAACTGCCGGGTGTGACCAAGTCGAGCTGGTAGCGCCCCCGCGCGCCCGGCCGGGCCGGGGGCCGCGCCCGTGCGCGCCCCGGTCCCCACCCCGCGCGGCACGGGCCCGCTCCGGGCCTCGGTAGGCTCGATCCCCGCGGCGGGCGCCCCGACGGCCCGCCGGTCGAACGACAGCCCGAGGAGGCACGGTGCCCGGACACGTCACCGGACTCGACGTCCATCCCGTCAAGGGGCTGAGCGCGCAGTCCCTGGACGAGGTCGTTCTGACGGCCGGACACGGTTTCCCCCACGACCGCGTCCTCGCGCTGGCCCGCCCGGAGGGCGGGTACGCGCCGGGGCTGCGCACGCCCCTGCCCAAGGACCGCTTCTACATGCTGGCCGTCGATGAACGGCTGGCCGGCCTGCGGACCCGCCTGGACACCGGGACCGGGGTGCTGCGGGTGTGGGTGCGCGGACACGAGGTGCTGGCCGCGGACCTGAACGACCCGGAGGGCGTGGCCGACGCCACGGCGTTCTTCGCCCGGGTCCTGGACCTGCCCGAGGGCACCCGCCCGGTGCTGGCCCACGAGGAGGGGCGCCGGTTCACCGACGTGTCGGTCTCCTCCGACGCGATGATGAACGCGGTGTCGCTGATCAACCTGGCCTCGGTCCGCGACCTGGGCGAGCGCGTCGGTGCCGAGGTCGATCCCCGGCGGTTCCGCGCGAACCTGTACGTGGACGGGCTGGCGCCCTTCGCCGAGCGCGACCTGGTCGGCCGGGAGTTCACGGTCGGCGGGGTCCGGCTGCGCGGCGTCCTGCGCACCAAGCGCTGCGCGGCCACCGAGGTCGACCCGGTGCGCGCGCGTCGGGACCTCAGCGTCCCCCGCCTGGTGATGGCCGAGTACGGGAACTCGGAGATGGGCGTGTACGCCGAGGTCGTGGCGGGCGGCACCGTCCGGCCGGGCGACGCCGTGACGATCCTGGAGGAGTCGCGATGAGCCGGCCCGACCTGTCCGTGCGGATCTCCGCCAAGGAGATGCTCACACCGTCGATCTGCCGTTTCGAGCTGCGCGCGGCCGACGGCGGCACCCTGCCGCCGTTCACGCCCGGCGCCCACGTCAACGTGCGCGGTCCCGGCGGGGCCGTCCGCAGCTACTCGCTGACCGACGGCGACGAGCACGTCTACGCCATCAGCGTCGCCCGCGACCCGGCCGGACGCGGCGGGTCGGTGGCCCTCGTGGACGGCACCGAGCCGGGCGACACGCTCACCGTCGGCGCGCCGCGCAACGACTTCCCGCTGCTCCCGGCCAAGCGCCACCTGCTCATCGCGGGCGGTATCGGGATCACGCCGATGCGCGCCATGTTCCACCGGCTGCGGGCCGAGGGCGGCTCCGTGCGGCTGCTCTACCTGACCCGGTCCGAGGAGGAGACCGCCTACCTCGCCGAGCTGCGCGGCCCGGAGCTGTCCGACCAGGTCGTGCTGCACCACAGCGCCGCGGCCGGTCGTCTGGACCTGTGGCCCCACCTGGCCGAGCCGGACGACGGCACCCGGGTGTACTGCTGCGGGCCGCGTCCGCTCATGGAGGACGTGCGGGCCCTGACGATGCACTGGCGCCCGAGCCGCATCCACTTCGAGGACTTCGCCGGCGTGGACGCCACGCGCAACGCGCGCCCGTTCCGCGCCACCTGGGCCCCGACCGGGCGGACCGCGGAGGTGGGCGCCGGGCAGACCCTGCTCGACGCCCTGCGCGATCAGGGGGCCGACGTGCCCAGTTCCTGCCGGAGCGGGACCTGCGGCACGTGTCGGCTGCGCCTGGTGTCGGGCACCGCCCAGCACCGGGACCTGTACCTGTCCGAGGCCGAGCGCGCGTCGTTCCTCATGCCGTGCGTGTCCCGCGCCGAGTCCGACACCATCACCGTGGGCCCGGCGGACGACTGACTCCGCTTCCTCTGGTCCCGGACCGGGGCGGCCCGGTCCGGGACCAGGCGGCCAGGGCGACCAGCGCGCCGACGGCCGCCCCGGAGACCAGGCCGCCGAGGACCGCGAACCCCCGGTCGGGGGCGGCCCCCTGGATCACGCCGGGCGCAGGCGGGCCGAGCGGGGTGTGCCGCGGGTCCTAGTGCGAGTGTCCGCGGAACACGCCCTAATGGCCCAGGGCCAGGCGCACGCCCAGGGTCAGCATCACGCAGGCGATGAGCGCGTCCAGGACCCGCCAGGCGCCGGGACGCGCGAACAGGGGGCGCAGCAGCCGCGCGCCGAAGCCCAGGGCGAAGAACCACACGAAGCTCGCCGTGACGGCTCCCCGCACCCACCACCAGCGCGCGTCCCCGTCCTGCTGGTTGGCCACGGAGCCGAGGAAGACCACGGTGTCCAGGTACACGTGCGGGTTGAGCCAGGTCAGGGCGACGGCGGTGACGACGGCCGCCCTGGTGCCGATCCCCTGTGCTCCCCCGTCGACCGCCATGCTCCCCGGCCGCAGCGCGCGCCGCGCGGCGAACACCCCGTAGACCACGAGGAACCCGGCGCCCAGGAACCGGACCACGGTCACCGCGGCGGGAGCGGCCTCGATCACCGCACCGACCCCCAGCACGCCCGCCCCGATCAGCACCGCGTCGGACAGGGCGCAGACCATCACCACCGCCAGGACGGTGCGCGGTCGGCCGTCGATGCCGAGGCGGAGCAGGAAGGCGTTCTGGGAGCCGATGGCCACGATGAGGGCGAGGCCCGTCCCGAGGCCGAGCAGGGCGGGAAGAAGGGAGTCGTTCACGTCCAGAACACTAGGAGCGGACGCGTATACAGTAAAGCTAAAGTTTCTTAGATCTATGAAGCAGGGCTTAAGATGGCCTTCCAGTTCGACCACCTGCGCACACTCACCACCCTCGTGGACGAGGGGACCTTCGACGCCGCCGCGCGGCGCCTGCACGTGACCGCCTCCGCGGTCTCCCAGCGGATCCGCACGATGGAGCAGACCGCCGGCAAGGTGCTGGTCCAGCGCACCAACCCCGTCGTCCCCACCGCGGCCGGGAACGTGGTGCTGCGCCTGGCGCGCCAGGTGCTGCTGCTCGACGAGGACGCCGAGGCCGAGCTACGGCGCGGGGACGGCGAGGGCGGCCGGGTCGCGGTCCCCCTCGCGGTCAACGCCGACAGCCTCTCGACCTGGTTCCTGGAGGCGCTGGCGGAACTGCCCGACGACCTCGGCGCGGTCTACGAGATCCATCGCGAGGACGAGGAGCACACCACGTCCCTGCTGCGCTCGGGGACGGTGATGGCGGCGGTCACCTCCACGCCGGAGGCCGTGCAGGGCTGCGTGGTGGAGGGCCTGGGCGCCATGCGCTACCTCGCGGTGTGCAGCCCGCGCTTCGCCGACGCGCACATGGGCGGCCGGGCCGACCCGGCCCACCTGGACCGCGCCCCCGTGGTCAACTTCGACCGCAAGGACGACCTCCAGAACGCGTTCGTGCGCTCGGTCACCGGCAGGGAGCCGCAGGGGGCGCGCCACTACATCCCGGCCTCGGCGGACTTCGCCAAGACCGTCCTCCTGGGCTTCGGGTGGGGCATGGTCCCCGAGGAGCAGTGCCTGGACGAGATCGAGCGCGGCGCGCTGATCAGCCTGGCCCCGGAGCGCCCCGTCGACGTCCGGCTGTACTGGCAGCGGTGGAACCTGCGCTCACCGCTGCTGGACGGACTCACGTCGGGACTGCGCGCGGCGGCGGCCACGCGCCTGCGCCCGCTGTGAATCCGCGGTCGACCCGCCCGGGGGCCGCCCGGGATCCGCCGCGGACCAGCCCGGGAACGCGGGAGCCCCTGCCCCGCAGGGGTTGTGGAACCCGGTCACCTATCCTGGTGCCCCTCATCCCTCCAGAGAGGCGAGCATGCCACCGACTCCCCAGGACCCCTCCGCGGTCGACCGCCTCCTCGACACGGGCGAGCCCCACTCCGCGCGCGTGTACGACTACTGGCTGGGCGGCAAGGACCACTACCCCGCCGACCGCGCCATGGGCGACCAGATCCTGTCCGTCCTGCCGATGATCGGTGAGATGGCCCTGCAGAACCGGGCCTTCCTGCGCCGCGCGGTCCACTACCTGGCGGCGGAGCGCGGCATCCGCCAGTTCCTCGACGTGGGTACGGGGCTGCCGACCGCGAACAACACCCACGAGGTCGCCCAGGCGGCGGCACCGGAGTCCCGGGTCGTCTACGTCGACAACGACCCGCTGGTGCTCACACACGCCCGCGCTCTGCTGACCAGCACGCCCGAGGGCCGGACCGACTACGTCGAGGCCGACCTGCGCGATCCGGACACCATCCTGCGCGAGGCGTCCCGCACCCTGGACTTCGACCGGCCGGTGGCACTGACCCTGCTGGGAGTGCTCTTCCACATCCCCGACGACTCCGCCTACGAGATCGTCGCCCGGCTCATGGACGCACTGCCCCCCGGCAGCCACCTGGTCGTCACGCACGCCACCAACGCGGTGACGGGCGAGGCCATGGACGAGGCGGTCCGGCAGTGGAACGCCTCCTCCTCAGCCCCCATCTCGCTGCGCACGCCCGAGCAGTTCGCGCGGTTCCTGGACGGACTCGAACCCGTGGAGCCGGGCGTGGTCTCCATCCCCCTGTGGCGCCCCGACCGGGGCGAGGTCGGCGAGCCCCGCGAGATGGACGAGTTCGGCGCGGTCGCCCGCAAGCCCTGACACCCGGTCCCCGCACGGGCCGTCGGCGCGCCGCGCGGACGGCCCGTGCGGGATCCCGGGATCGCGGCCCGATCGGGCGGGGTCGCGCGGACGGCGGCCCCGGCCCCCTCACGGGAACCGGGGCCGCCCGCACCCAGGGGACATACCGGACGGTCGGGATGTTCGGTGCGCACCGATCCGGCTCCGTCCCCGGTGAGATCAGTCCTTCGGTGCCAGCGCGCGCACGACGGCGGCCGGGTCCTGGCCGGGGCGCGGCAGCGGGGCGAGCACGGGTGTGGTCACCCCCGCCTCCGCGTAGGCGCGGATCCGCTCGCGGCAGTACTCGGCGGGGCCGTGGATGATCAGGTCGTCGACCACCGAGTCCGGGATCGCCGCGACCGCGCCCTTGCGGTCGCCCTCGTCCCAGGCCTTCCACATCGGGGTGAGCTCGTCGCGGCCCAGCCACTCGTGGAAGGCGCGGTAGACCGGCACGTTCAGGTAGGCCGAGATCGCCCAGCGGCCGATCCCCCGGGCCGTCTCCGCGTCGGTGTCGGGCAGGGCGAAGATCCGGGCGACGATCTCCTTGTCCTCGCCGAACTCCCGGACGATGGGCGCGACCGTGCGCACGTCCTCCGAGGAGAGCCAGTTGATGATCGCCCCGTCCCCCTCGCGCCCGGCCAGGCGCAGCATGCCCGGTCGCAGCGCGGCCACGAACAGCGGCGGGGCCTGCTCGGGCACCGCGCCGAGGGTGAATCCCTGCACGGAGAAGGTGTCGTAGTCGGCCTTGACCTTGTTCCCGGTCAGCGCGGCGCGCAGGAAGCGCACGGTGTCGCGGGTGCGCTTGAAGGGCTCCTCGAAGGGGATGGAGTTCCAGCGCTCGACGATGACGTTGGACGAGGTGCCCACACCCAGGCTGAAGCGGCCCGGCGCGGCGGCGGCCAGGGTGGCCGCGCACATCGCCAGGGTCGCGGGCCCCCGGGTGTAGACGGGGACGATCGCGGTGCCCAGTCGCAGGCTCGGTGCCCACACACTGGCCAGCGCGAGCGGGGTGAAGGCGTCGGTCCCGTTGGCCTCGGCCGACCACGCGTCGGTGTAGCCGAGATCGGGAAGGCTCTCGATGAGCGCCCTCTGCTCCGAGAGCGGAACGCCGTCCAGCGGGATGGTGATGCCCCAGCGCGTGGTCATGTCGACTCCTGTCGGTGGCCCGGATACCGAATCCGGTTCTTGTTCGCCGTCGGCACGACCGTACCGTCCCCGCCTCCGCGTGCCCACGGGTGAGTCCCGATCCGGGCCGTGCCTGCGAGACACGCGGGGCCACAGCGGCATATGTTCGGAGGGCAGTACGCACCCGACACACGAAGGAGGGCCCTTCCGTGGCCACGCCACCCTCCCCCTACGACTTCCTCCCCCAGGTCGCGTCGTTCACCGTGACCAGCACAGATCTGACCGACGGCGGGACCCTGTCCACGCCCCAGGTCAGCGGGATCATGGGCGCCGGCGGCCAGGACGTCTCCCCGCAGCTGTCCTGGAGCGGCTTCCCCGAGGGGACGCGGAGCTTCGCGGTCACCTGTTTCGACCCGGACGCGCCGACCGCCAGCGGGTTCTGGCACTGGGCGGTGGCCGACATCCCGGCCGACGTGACGTCGCTGGAGTCGGGCGCCGGGGACGGTTCCGGCCTGCCGGAGTCCGCCGTGACCCTGCGCAACGACGCCGGGGGCCACCGCTACGTCGGCGCCGCCCCGCCGCCCGGGCACGGCCCGCACCGCTACATGTTCGCGGTCCACGCCGTCGACGTCCCCAGCCTGGGCATCGACGACTCGGCGAGCCCGGCCTTCCTGGGCTTCAACCTCTTCCAGCACGCCCTGGGCCGCGCCATCATCACCGGCCTCTACGAACAGAAGTAGCCGCCCCGGCCCCCTGGCGCCCCCAGGGGGCCGAACGCGCACCAGCGGCCCACGAGCCCCAGGGGTGAGAGGTAGGCCGTTCAGCCTGCCCTCACCCCCGGGTCCGGAAGACACGAAGGCCCCGTCCACCAGGCGCCCGACCACGCGAGCGCCCGTCGCCCGGTTCACCGAACAGCCGGAACCGGCCAACTCCCCCCGCGACGGCGCACCGAGGTCTAGGCTCGGTCCAATACGACCGAACCGGCCCGCTCCCACGTCTGGAAGGGTTCACTGGTGTCACATCAGCCTGCGAGGAAACCGACCGTAGTGGTGACGACGGCGGGTTCGGCCCCTACCCCCGGTACCATCCTCCACCTGCGCGAACAGGGCTTCCGTGTCGTGGCCACGGACATCGATCCCGCCGCCCCCGGCCTGTACCTCGCGGACCGCGGGCACCTCGTGCCCCGTGGTGACAGCGAGGCGTTCCTGCCCCGGATGCGCGCCCTGTGCGAGAGCGAGGGGGCCGTCGCGATCGTCCCTCTGGTGGACGAGGAGCTGCTGCCGGTGGGCGAGCTGGACGGGGACGGCCTGAGCGTCATGCTCCCCCGCCCCGGGTTCGTCGCCTCCTGTCTGGACAAGTACGTGCTCATGCGCGAGCTGTCGGCGGCCGGGATCGGGATCCCCCGCACCTGGTCCGCCTCGGACCCCCCGCCCGCCGACGTCGTGGCCGACGACGCGTCCGGCGGGTTCGTCGTCAAGCCGCGCAGCGGGCGCGGCAGCCGCGGCGTCCAACTCGTCGGGGCCCTGGCGGAGGTGCCCGCCGCGGTGGCCGCGAGCGGCTACCGCGCCGACGAACTGATCGTCCAGGAGCGCGTCACCGGCCCGGAGTTCACGGTCTCCGTGGTGGTGTGGCGGGACGGCGGGGTCCAGGCCGTGGTCCCCAAGGAGGTCCTCCTCAAGCGCGGCGTCACCAAGTACGCCGTGACGCGGCACCACGCGGAGGTCGAGCGCACCTGCCGCGCGGTGCAGTCCGCGCTGCGCGCCGACGGCCCGTTCAACGTGCAGCTGTGCCTCGACGCCGAGGGCCGACCGCGCGTCTTCGAGATCAACCCGCGCTTCTCCTCCACGGCGGCCCTGACCGTGGCCGCCGGAGTCGACGAGGTGGCCGGGCTGCTGCGGCAGGCGGTGACGGACGGCCCCCGGTTGACCGACACCTGGCGCGAGGGCGTGACGATGGTGCGGAGGTGGACCGACGAGTTCATCAGCGAGGAGGAGTTCGCCTCCCACGGACTCGCCCCGGCCCCGACGGTACCGCTGGTCGCACGGGGCGACGACCCCGCCCCGCGACCGCGCTCGACGGACCCGGCGTCCGGCGTCGCGGTGCGTGCCCGATGAGCCGGGCGCACCCCCTGCGCGACGCGGTGGCCGAGGCGGTCATCGAGGTCGGCGGCCTGCTGCGCGAGTGGCGCCCCAGTGCCGACGCGCGCAGCGGCGTCTGGGAGGGCAGCCAGTTCAAGGCGCGGGCGGACGCGATGGCCCATCGCGCCCTCTCGGAGCGGCTGGCCGCCATCGACGGGCACATCCCCGTGATCAGCGAGGAGGACGCGGGGTCGCTGGCGCGGGAGCGGCCCACGCGGTACTGGCTGATCGACCCCATCGACGGCACGGCCAGCTATGTCCACGGCTTCCCCGGCTACGTCACCCAGGCCGCCCTGGTCATCGGCGGGCGGCCGGAGGTGTCGGCGGTCTTCGCCCCGGAGAGCGGCACCCTGTACACGGCGGTGCGCGGGCAGGGCGCGCGCCGGAACGGGATGCCGCTGCCGGCCTGCGAGGCGGCTCCGCCCGGGCGCGGCGTGCTCACCGACAACACGTCCGCGCCGGACGGGATCGCCCGGCGCGTGTACGAGCACTTCGGCTACGGCGAGTACCTGGAGAGCGGGAGCATCTCGCTCAAGCTCTGCCTGATCGCCGAGGGCTCCGCGCACCTGTTCGTCAAGGACGTGCCCGTGCGCGACTGGGACGTGGCCGCGCCGGGGTTGGTCCTGGAGGAGGTGGGCGGTCGGCTCACCCGGTTGGACGGCACGGGTTTCGGGTACCGGGACGGTTACGAGCACACGGGGCTGGTGGGCGCGGCCGACCCGGTGACCGGCCGGGCGGTGGCCCGCTGGCTGGCGGGTTGACCGCCGCGCGACGGGTCTCGCGTTCCTCTTCCGTGGGCGTGGCGTGAAGCGTACCGTGTGGTCACCGACGCCGCCTTGGGGGTGGGGACGTGAACGACGGACGTCTGCCGCTGGACCGCGTACGCGCCTCGGACGCCGAACGCGAGGCGACCCTGGAGCACTTGGCCACGGCCTTCGTCGAGGGCCGGTTGAAGCAGGACGAGTACGAGCTGCGGGTCGGTCTGGCCCTGCGGTCGGTCTTCCTCGGGGATCTGGAGGTCCTGACCGGCGACCTGCCGACCCGGCCCGAGCGCGCCCCCGCCCCCGAACTCCCGCCCGTGGCGGACGACGACTCCGGTCCTCGGTGGCGGGCGCCCGCGCTCTCCGTGTCCTGGAGCGAGTGGACCGACGAGTGGCGCTGGTGGCTGGGCATCGCGGTGGTCCTGACCACCGTGTGGGCGGTGGTCAGCGTGATGAGCGGGGAGTTCGTCCCGTACTGGCCCCTGGTCCCGCTGGGCATCTGGGCGGCCGTCCTGCTGGCCTCGGCGATCTGGCCGAGCGAGGGCGAGCCCCCGCCCGGATGAGCAGGACGTGCCGGTAAGGGGACGTGCGGGTGAGCGGGCCGCGCGGGCCCGCCACTGCGTGCACGAACCGCCCCGGCGGACGACCGCGTGGCGCCGCGAACCGGACCGGAGCGGCGGCCCGGGCGCACCTTCCGGCCGGGTCGGCGCTCCCGGCCGAGCGCGGACCAGTCCGCCCCAGCGGCCGACCGCGGGCCGGGTCAGCCCACCGCGTGCAGCCACCGCACGGGGGCGCCGTCGCCGGCGTAGCGGAACGGTTCGAGTTCCTCGTCCCAGCGGCGCCCGGTGAGGCGATGGATCTCCTCGGCGAGGTCGGTACCGCCCACAGCGGCCTCCTCCACGGCACGGCGCAGGCGCGCCTCGGGGACCAGGACCTCACCGGCCGCACTGGTGACGGCGGTGAACATGCCCAGGGCCGGCGTGTAGCTGTAGCGCACGCCGTCGAACCCGGGCGATCCCTCCTCGGTCACCTCGAAGCGCAGGCGCTGCCACGAGTTCAGCGCGGAGGCCATCTCCCCCGAGGTTCCGGGCCTGCCCTGCCAGTTCAGCTCGGCACGGTGGTGGCCCGGTGCCGCCGGCTGAGCGACCCAGTCGAGTTTCACGGGTACTCCAACGACGCCCGCGACCGCCCACTCGACATGTGGGCACAGCGCCGCGGGCGCGGAGTGGACGTACAAGACGCCACGTGCGGACACCGAACCTCCTGATACGAACGAGTGCGCTTCCCCGACGCCCTCGTATCACGAGAAGGTTGCATACCCGCCTGGATACCTTTTGCCCCATTGTGCCCCAAGGGCACCTCGGGAATCATCGTTCACGCTGGTATTTTCCAGCGTTCCCTCCGCGACCGGAACCCCCAGAGACTAGCGTGAGCCCCAGAACGGACAGGGAGTCCGATCATAGTGGGGGCGGGATTGCCAGACCAGTCGCACGAGACCATCCACACGGTCGTTCCCTCCCCGGAAATCGTACTTCTATCACAAAACGGGCATCAATCGCCCCATCTCTTGCCGATTTCGGCCACAACCGGCCTGGATTCTGACGGCCTCGAACCCGGGGACGCCGAACTCGTCCGACGCGCGTGCGCCGGTGACGCCCGCGCCTGGGAGCTCATCGTCGACAGGCACCTCCCGCTCGTGAACGCGATCGCGCGCTCCTACCGCCTCTCCGTTCCCGACCGGGAGGACGCGGTGCAGAACGTCTGGCTCACCCTGAACCAGTACCTGCCGAGACTGCGCGAGCCGGACCGCCTCCGCGCCTGGCTGCGCCGGGTCACCAACGACGCCTGTACCCGCCAGCGCCGCCACGCGCTGCGCCAGCGCCCCGTCGACCCGCACATGCTGGCCGATCTGGCTCCGGCGGACGGCCCGGATCCGGAGTCCGCGTATCTGGAACGCGAGCGGCACGAGGAGCTCCACCGGGCGATCCGCCGCCTCACCGACACCCGCGACAGGATCGCCGTCCTGCACTACCTGGACGAGACGCCCGCACCGGCCTGGGTCCACGGCGGCGGTCCGCGGGCCGCCGCCAACCACCGGCGCCGGATCATCCGCACCCTCCGCCGCGTCATGAAGGGCCCCGAGTGATGGACCGCACCGACTCCCCGAGGGACACCGACGGCAGAGCCGCCGCCCTGGCGGCCTTCGACCGCCGCGACGACGGCGCCGACCTGGCCGGCCTCACCGAGCATCCGCCCCTCCGGCCCAGCGCACCGCGCGCGGACCCCGAGCCGGTCACGGCGTCGCTGCGGTTCGACCACGACGACCTGGGACTCGCCGTCCAGGTCCTCGCGCCCGCGCGCGGCCCGCGCGGGTCGGTCGACCGCACCGTGCACGGCCAGCTCACCGGCCACGTGGACGAGGCCGACCTCCGGGTACGGCGGCCCGGCCGCTCGTTCGGCGTGCGGGTGGGAGCCGACGGGCGCTTCGCCGTCACGGGCCTGGACCGGGGCCCGCTCAGCCTGGAGGTGCGCCGTCCGGGCCGCGCCCCGGTGATCACGGACTGGTTCACGGTCTGACCCTGCGAGTCACAGATGCGGTTGCGCCCATCGGGTGTTCGGGTCCTCCCCGAACCCGGTCGCGCCCGCCCGGTTTTGCCGGTCTTCGCCCCGCTTCGTGCCCACGGATCGGACCCGAATCCGGGCTCAACGCTGCCGCCGCCCCGGGTCACTGCTGTTCACTGGGACCTGGCCGGTGGGCGCCACTCTCCGTAGTGGGTCGCCCACCAGGGCCCGCCGAGCACCGACCCACCCCCGAAAGGCGGCCGGACGTGCCATCCACCCCCCAGCCCGGCTCACCGGCGTCCCGTACCCGCGGGCGTTCCCTCCACCGCTCCGCGCGTCCCGCGCACGAACCCGGCTCGGGGCACGCGCTGCTGCGCCGGGTGGCCCACGGCGTCCAACTCGCCCAGCACGGCCGGTTCGAGGACACCGTCTTCCTGCTCACCGACGCGCGCGCCCGGCTCCGCGGCCACCCCATCACCGCGTCGGCCCCGGTCGTCCCCGGCGTGCTGGCCAACCTCGGCCTGGCACAGACGCTGTGCGGCCGCTACGGACCGGCCGACGACGACCTGCGCGAGGCGCGCGCCCTGGCCCAGGAACGGCGCCTGCCGCTCATGGACCTGGTCGTCCGACAGAACCAGGGCTGCCTGGCGCTGCATCGCGGCGACTCCGTGTCGGCCATCGGGACCTTCCTCGACCTGCGCCACCGCCTGCCCGCCAACCGGCGCGACGCCCTGCACGTCGACCTCGCCGAGGCCCTGCTGGCCGAGGGGCTGGTGGAGGAGGCGGCGACCGCCCTCCACGAGGGGGCCTGGAGCGACGACGGCGCCGCGGCGCCCGCGGCCCTGCTGGTCGAGGCGAAGCTGCGCCTGCTCGACGGATCGCCGACCCGGGCGGTCGAGCTCATCCGGTGCGTCCGGCGATCGAACGGCACGGGTTCGCTCTGGCACCGCCTCGCCGTTCGCCTGGAGCACATGGCCCACCGCGCGTGCCGGAACTCCCGACCGACCGGTCCCGCCGTCACGCCCGGCACCCCGGGAACCGTGGACGCCACCGGCACTCTCGCCACGCCCGGCGCCGTCGCCCACACCAGTGCCCCCGGCTCTCGGGTCACTCCCGACACACCCGAACGCTGCTCCCCCAGCCCCATCGGGCCGAGCCTGGCCGCCGGTGCCGGTGTGACCGGCGCACCCGAAGCCTTCGCTGTGGCCGGGGACGGTGGTGCGCCGGAGGCGATCGACGCCGCCAGGTCCGCGGGCCCCCTGGAGTGGGCCGAGGTCGCCCTGGCGCTGCGCGCTCCCCTGGTCGCGCCCGAGGCACCCGTCCGCGATGGCACGGCCCACCGCGCCCTGCGGGCCCTGGCCCGGGGCAGCGACACCGCTCCCGGGGCGTGGGCGGGCCCGGCCGCCGCGGACCCCCACGTCGTCCGGGCCGGTCTGGAGCGCGCGCTGCTGCACGGCGACGCGGCCGCCGCCCTGGAATGGGCGGACCTGGGCCGCACCTGGGCGGCGCCCCTGGTCCCGGGGCCGCACGCACCCCGTTCCGCGGCTCTGCTCGCCCTGACCGAGCGCTACCGCGCCGCGCTGGCGCGGGGGACCGATCCGCGTGTCGGCGCGCGCCGGTGGGAGTCGGAGCGCTGGCGTGCCCTGTACACCTCCGGTCCGGCCGCGCGTCCGGACCGCCCCGCGGCGCCGGTGGTCCCCGCGCTGGTGGAGCGCCTGGCGGACCGGGCGTTCGTCCACCTGGTGCGCGCGTCGGGTGACCTGGTCGCGATCGTCACGACGTCCACGGGAGTGCGGGCACGACCCCTGGGACCGTTCCGCCGCGCCGCGCGGGCCCTGGCCCGTTTCGCCCACGAGGCACCGCGCTCGCACGGGGCGCCCACGTCCGCGGGCGACACCGTCCACGCGCTGCTGGCACCGGTCCTGTCGCTGGTGGGAGACCGCGCCCTCGTCGTGGCCGCCGATCCGGCGCTGGGCGACCCGCCCTGGGGCATGCTGCCCGCCCTGTGCGGACGCACGTTGTCGCTGGTGCCCACCGCCCGCTTCTGGGCCGAGCGGACCGCCCCCGCCCCGACACCCCGCCGGGTGCTGCTCGTGGCCGGGACCGAGCCCGCCGGTGCCCGGACCGAGGTCGCCGAACTCGCGGGGCTGCATCCCTCGGCGCACGTGCTCACCGGCGCGCGCACCAGCCCCGAGGACGTGCTGGCGGGGTTCGGGCGCGCCGACCTCGTGCACCTGGCCGCACACGGCCGCGTCCCCGACGACGCGCCGCTCCTGGCGTCCGTGGAACTGCCGCAGGGCCCCCTGCTCGCCTGCGACCTGCGGGACGCCCCCGCCGCACCGGCCGTGGTCACCCTGTCGACCTGCTGGAGCGGACGCGGCTTCGCCACCGCGCCCGGTCTGCCGTCGGGGTTCGTGGGAGCGCTGCTGGCACGCGGCACGCGCACCGTGGTGGCCAGCCCCGTACCGGTCGAGGACGCCGCGACGGGCGCGGCCATGCGCGCCTTCCACCGGGCGCTGGTGGCGGGGACGCCGGTGCCCGAGGCGGTGGCCCTCCACCTCGGGCGGTCCGGCTTCTGCTGTTTCGGCGCCTGAACGCCGGGCCCGAGCGGCTACCAGCCCCGCTCGCGCCACTCGGCCAGGCTGGGGCGCTCGGCGCCGAGCGTGGTGTCCCGGCCGTGGCCGGGGTAGACCCAGGTGTCGTCGGGCAGGGGGCCGAACACGCGCTCCTCCACGTCCCCGAGCAGGGAGCGGAAGTCGGCGTCGGACCCAGTGCGGCCGACGCCGCCCGGGAAGAGGCTGTCGCCGGTGAACAGGTGGGTGCGTGCTCCGGGGTCGTCGTAGCGCAGCGCGATCGACCCGGGCGTGTGCCCCCGAAGGTGGATGACGGTGAGGGCGCAGTCCCCGACCGGAACGGTGTCCCCGTGGACCACCGGCTCGTCCACGGAGACCGGCAGCTCGTCACCGTCGTCGGGGTGGGCGACGGTGCGGGCGCCGGTCTGGCCGACGACCTCGGCGAGGGCCTGCCAGTGGTCCTGGTGGCGGTGCGTGGTGACGACCCTGGTCAGGCCGTTCTCCCCGATCAGCTCCAGAACGCGGTCGGCCTCGGCCGCCGCGTCGATGAGCACGGCCTCGCCCGTCGCTCTGCAGGTGAGGAGGTAGGCGTTGTTGTCCATCGGGCCGACGGCCAGCTTGGCGATCGTCAGGTGCGGTAGTTTTCGCAGGTCGGCGGGGCCGCCGACCCTCGTATCTCCGGAGTAGCTCACCAGACCATTGTGGCCCGACGGGAGGTGCGTGCGCACCCGGGGCACACAGGTCGGACGCCCGGGCCACCGGGCGTCCGACGACCGACCGTCCCGCGAGGCGCGGGGACGGACGCGGGATCGGCTCCTGGGGGCGGCTCCTGAGGGCGGCTACTGGGCCCAGCGCGGCGGGCGCTTCTCGAAGAACGACGCCCGCCCCTCGGCCGCGTCCTCCCCGCCGAAGAACTCCGCCGAGAGTTCACCCATCCGGGCGAACGCCTCCTTGCGCCGGTCCGGTGCGGCCAGCGCCCCGGCGCCCAGCTCGCCCAGCAGTTCCTTGGTCCGGGAGAGCGCGCGCGGCGCCGACCCCCGCAGGCCCTGGAGCACCGCGTCCACGGCGTGCGCCATCTCCCGGTCAGGGACGGCCTGCGTGACGAGCCCCGCCCTGGCCGCCGCGGAGGCGTCGAACAGTTCACCGGTGAGGAAGTACCGGCTCAACTGGCGCGAGTGCATCCGCGCGGACACCGGCACCGAGATGATCGCCGGGACGACGCCGATGCGCACCTCGGTGAAGGCGAACGTGGCGCTCTTGGGTGCCAGCGCGATGTCGGCGGCGGCCACCAGGCCGATCCCGCCCGCCCGTGCCGCGCCGTTGAGCACCGCGATCACCGGTTTGGGCGCGCCCATGATCTGCTCGAAGATCTCGGGCAGCTCGGGTGCCGGCTCGACGTCCCGGCCCTCCAGGGCGGCGCCGACCTCCTTCAGGTCCGCTCCGGCGCAGAACACCGGACCGGTACCGGTGAGGACGACGCCCCTCACCTCGTCGTCGGCCATCGCCTCGGACAGGGCCGCGGACAGCTCCGAGCGCAGTCGGGCCGACAGGGCGTTGCGGTTGCGCGGGGAGTCGAGCGTGACGGTGGCGATGGCTCGGTCGACGTCGAGACGGACCAGGGTCCGGTCGCCGGAGGGGGTCGGGGACGGGTGCTGCGTCATCGCAGGCTGCCTTTCTTGTGACGCGCTCGCGGGCTCGCGGGGGACCTGTGAGCGCGCGCGACGGGGTTCGCCGTCGTCGGCCCGCCCCGCCGACGAGCTCGTCGGCCGGCGGCGCCTCCCGCGGAACCCGTGCGCCCTCCGCAGACCCTCCGCGACCCGAGGGGCACGCGACGTGCCCGGCTTGTGGCCGGGTCCGCCTCGTTCGTGGCGGTGTACACAAAACCGCTTCAACCTTAGACGGACGGAGCGTCACGGCACCACGGGTGTACGGAGCCGGTTCGTTAAGACCGCGTGACGGTCGGACGACCCTGTGTAACACGAGCGGACACGAGGGGCCGAACCCCCGGGGCACGGGGGCGGCCGGGGCCGGGGAGGGCTCCTCCGGCCCCGGTGTCGGCCGGGTTCAGCGCCGGGTGGTCGCCGTGGACAACGAGTCGGCGAAGGCCAGCATCGCCGCCACGGCGTCGGCACCGTCGGCGGCCTCGCTCACGCGCAGGGTGAGCGGCTCGGCGGTGATGGATCCGGTGTAGCCGTGGTCGAGCTCGCAGGTCTCGTCCGCGCAGGCGGCCGGTTCGAGGTCGATGTTGGCGACCGCGCCCCAGTTGACCGACAGGTTGACGCTCAGCACCAGTTCGCTGGGCAGGCTCCCCGGCGTGTACTGGGCCGGGTTCGGCACGACCCTGGTCAGGGCCACGGACTGGATGTTGCCCAGCTGGATGCAGTCGGTGGTCGTGGAGGCGTGCGAGGCGCCGCCCGGTTCGGTGGGCGGATGCTCGTCGGTGTGGCACACCACCAGGCGCGTCGCGGTCAACACCATCACCGTGATGTGCCGGCGCATCTCCATGGCCGGGTCGAAGGTCGCCTCGTGGTGGACGATGAACGCCTCGGCGCTCTCGTCGCCCAGAGCCGTGGCGACGGCGTCGATCACCAGCGCGGGGTAGTAGCCGCTCCGTTCGATCTCCAGCCGCCAGTCGGTGGACACGGCGCGTGTTTTCCTCATACCCCTATCCTGCCTCCTTCCCGCGACACTTCGCGACCGGGATGTGAAACGGGTCGACCAGTTCCTGATCAGAACGTCACCCCGCGCAGTCGTCGCGGCCCGGCGTCGGGGCGGACCTCGGGCGCCTCGCGCAGCCACATGCGCGCCCCCAACACGTGCGCGCCCGTGGCGTTGACCAGAACCGGGTCCAGGTCCACGTAGCCGATCTCGGGGAAGGCCTCCACCAGGCGCGAGACCCGGATGAGCAGTTCCTCCAGCGCCTCGACGTTGGGCTGCTCGGCCAGGGAGGTGGCACCGGCGGGCAGCCCGAACAGCAGCGGCGCGGCCCGTACCGCGTGGATCAGGTCCGCGGCGTCCATGTCCGTCAGCGGAGCCAGGCGGAAGGCCCGGTCGTCCAGCAGTTCGGCGGTCACGTCGGCCAGGCCGAAGGAGACCACCGAGCCGAACGACTGGTTGTCGCCCGCGCGCACGACCGTGGGCACCCCGGGCGCGGCCATGCGCTGCACGACCAGCTCCGCCTCGGCTCCGAACCTGTCGTGCAGGGACAGGTAGGCACTGCGCACGTCCTCGGGGGTGCGCAGGTCGGCCCGCACGAACGTGCCGCCGGCCCGCACACGCAGGTCGGGGGCGTCGGCCTTGACGACCACGGGGTAGCCCAGCTCCCCGGCCGCGACCACGGCCTCGTCGGCCGAGGAGACCGGCAGGTCGGGGTAGGCGGCGATGCCGTAGCTGGCCAGCAGGTCCCGGGCGTCCTCGCTGGAGACCGCGGTCTCCTCGTCGTAGCGGCGCTCCCCGCCGAACCACGCGATGTCCTGTCCCGAACCCTGCGACTTGGCCAGCGCGCGGGAGATGCTGGACCGGGCACGCGCCCGGTCGATGTCGGGCAGCTCGGGGTGCCGGCCCGGCTTGCGGTTGCGCCACTGGGCGTACCGGGTGGCGTGGGCGAGCGCGCGCACGGCGTCCTCGGGCGCGGGGTAGGAGGGCACCGATCCGCGCAGCGTCTCACCGTTGGACCCGACCTGGCGCAGCACCTCGGGCAGTCCCTGGCGGGCCAGGTAGGTGGTGACGATGGGCTTGTCGGAGTCCTTGGCCCGGGCGCGCAGCACGCGGGCGACGTCGTCGCCGATCGGCTGGAGGGCCGGGACGAAGACCACCACCACCGAGTGCACGTCCTCGGCGGCCAGCATCGCCTCCAGCGCCCGGTCGAAGTCCTCGGCCGTGGCCTGGGGACCGAGGTTGACCGGCTCGTGCGGCTTGAGGCCCTGGCGGACGGCGGCGTCCTTGACCAGCAGCTCCAGGGAGTCGGAGTTGCCGATGACGCCCACCCGCGGGCCGTCGGGCAGCGGCTGGTAGGCGAACACCTGCGCGGCGTCGAACATCTGCGTGATGTCGTCCACCCGCACCACGCCCGCCTGCTGGAAGAGGGAGGTGACGGCGTAGTCGGGCAGCGCCAGCCCGCCCGCGGCGTGCCCGGTCGGGGTGGCCTGCGCCGACCCGCCGCTGCGCACCGCCACGACCGGCTTCTGCTTGGCCAGGCGCCGGGCCAGGCGGGTGAACTTGCGGGGGTTGCCCAGGGACTCCAGGTACTGCAGGACCACCTCGGTGGCCGGGTCCTCCTGCCAGTACTGGACGAGGTCGTTGCCGGACACGTCGGCGCGGTTGCCCGCGGAGACGAACGTGGACAGGCCCATGCCGCGCTCGGCGACGCGCTGGAGGATGGCCCGGCCCAGGGCGCCCGACTGGGAGAAGAAGCCGATGGGGCCGCGCGGGGGCAGGTCGGGCGACAGGGTCGCGTTCAGCGCCACCGCGGGGTCGCTGTTGGCGATCCCCAGGCAGTTGGGGCCGACCACGCGCATGCCGGCGGCGCGCGCGGTGCGCACCAGATCGTCCTGGCGGGCGCGGCCCTCGGGCCCGATCTCGCCGAACCCGGAGCTGACCACGACCAGGCCGTGCACGCCCTTCTCCGCGCACTGGTCCACGACCTCGGCGACCGCTTCGGCGCGCACGGCCACGACGGCCAGGTCGACCTCGTCGGGGATGTCCAGCACCGAGGGGTAGGCGCGCACGCCGACGACCGCCCTGGCCTCGGGGTGCACCGGGTAGACCGGTCCCTGGAACTCCCCCGTGAGCAGGTTGCGCAGGGCGGTCTGGCCGATGGTGTGCGCCGTGCGGCTCGCACCGATGACCGCGACCGACCGCGGGAAGAGCAGGCGCGCGATGGAGCGCGACTCCGCGCGCTGTTCGCGGGCGCGCATGACCTCGGTGGAGTCGTCGGTGGGCTGGATGTCCAGCGTGAGCCGGATGACGCCCTCGTCGAAGGTCTGCTGCGCGGTGTACCCGGCCTCGCGGAAGACGTTGATCATCCGCCGGTTCTCGGGCAGCACGTCGGCGATGAACCGCCGAATGCCGCGTTCGCGCGCGGCCGCGCCGATGTGCTCCAGGAGCACCGAGGCGAGCCCGCGGCCCTGGTGCCCGTCCTCGACGACGAAGGCGACCTCGGCCTCCTCCGGCGCGACCTTGTCGTAGCGGACCACGGCCACGAGCGAGTCGGAGATGGTGGCCACCAGCGCGACGCGGTCCTCGTAGTCGACCGAGGTGAACCGGGTGACGTCGCGGTCGGAGAGTTTGGGGTAGGGCGCGAAGAACCTGTAGTAGATCGTCTCCGGTGAGAGCCGTGAGTGGAACTCGCGGAGCAGGTCGGCGTCGTCGGGAGTGATGGGGCGCAGGTGCGCGGTGCCTCCGTCGGTCAGGACGACGTCGGCTTCCCAGTGGTTCGGGTAGGACTGCACGACTGCGAGACTAGACGACGATGGGCCCTCGAAGGGGAACCCCGGCTCCGCGGGGCGGGTACGCGCGAACCGATCGCGTCCCGCCGGAACGGCGTCCCACGTGTCCATGGCGCTGTCAGTTCGTTACACGCCGCTGACGCTTCACCTGTTAACGTCGTGCTGGCATGCAAGATCTCAACCCTCGGCGGTGGTTGGCGAAATGACTCGAGTGGTCGTCATCGGTGATCTGATGACCGATGCCGTCGCACGCGCGTTCCACCCTCTGGCCCGCGGCAGCGACACCCCCGCGTCGGTGACGATGTACGGCGGCGGGTCCGGCGCGAACATCGCGTCCTGGTTGGCGGTGGAGGGCATCGAGACCACGTTCGTGGGCCGCCGCGGCTCCGACATCACCGGGCGCACGCGCGAGATGGAACTCATGGGCTACGGCCTGGACTCGCGCATGGTGATGGATCCGGAGCGCCCCACGGGGACGTGCGTGGTGATGATCACCCACCGGGGCGACCGCACCATGCTGAGCGACCCCGGCGCGAACTCGCGCCTGCAGCCCGAGGACCTGCCGCGCGACGTGTTCGGTCCCGACGGGCACCTGCACGTGTCCGGCTACACGCTGATCAACGCCGACTCCCGGCGCGCCGCGCGGGTGGCGCTGCGGATGGCCCGCGAGAGCGGCATGTCCATCTCGGTGGACGGCGGCTCGCACGCCCCGCTGGAGCGCGCGGGCGCGGAGAACTTCCTGGACTGGACGCAGGGCGCCCGCCTGCTGTTCGCCAACGTCGACCAGGCCCGCGTGCTGACCGGCCGGGACGAGCCCGAGGCCGCCGCCAAGGTGCTCACCGCCTGGTTCCCCAACGTCGTGATCAAGCTCGGCGACCAGGGCGGGCTGTGGGCGTCCAAGACGCGTGAGGACTGCGTGACCGCTCCCGCCGAGCCGGTGGAGCCGCGTCCGGGGTCCGTGGGCGCCGGCGACGCGTTCATCGCGGGCTTCCTGCCCGCGTGGCTGGCCGGGCGCCATCCCAAAGAGGCGCTGGGCCGCGGACACCACCTCGCCGCCCGCGCCCTGCACCAGCCCGGCGCCCGCCCGGACCTGGGCGAGGGCCAGCCGGTGCGTCGCGGAGCCCCCAGAGGCCAGCGCATCCGCTAACCGCACCTTCGGCCGTCCCCTCGGCTGGGCGGCACGCACTCGACACGAGACCGGACTCCACGTGGTGGGGTCCGGTTTCGTGTGTCGCCCCTGGAGCGCGCACGACACTCACCAGATCGGTCGGCCTTCATCCCCCAATGGGTGCGGCCCGACCAACCCTCATCCCTCCAGAGTCACCGCGAACGCTGCCCCCGCCACCCCAACTCGAACCTGTGAATATCCGGCGGCGTCCCGCGACGGTGCGAACCCGCCGATCCGGGGTAACCCCACCATCAGGAACACCCCCGACCCCAGATCGAGAGCCCAATGAGCAGCGACTACGTGCAAGTATCGACCGCCACCGAGACCCACGACCAAGCCGTCGAACTCGCGAAAGGTGTGGTGGAGGCGAAGCTGGCGGCGGGTGCACAGGTCATCGGCCCCGTGGGATCAGTGTTCTGGCACCTGGGCGAGTTCGGTGTCGGCGAGGAATTCAAGCTGGTGTTCTACGCCCGCGCCGACCGGTACCCGGACATCGAAACCCACTTGATCGGCCACCACCCGTGGAAGAACCCTGAGGTGGTGGCAACACCGATCGTGCAGGGGTCACAGGACTACCTGCGGTGGGTCGGGTCCACCACCGCGCCCTGACTTGCACGGGCAAGCTCCAGGACGTCCGCGACCTCACACCCGACGCCGGACTACCTCTCCCCATCGCGCCCCGCAGCCAGTCCATTGGTTCCCCGGCCAGCACCGCATCCGCCAATGCCTGACCACTCTTCGTTTTAAGCCGTGCCCGCGGGTTGTCGATCCACCGCTGTGTCGACCCGTGCCCCTGTGCCTTGTACTCGACGCCCTGGAGAAGGCACTCCAGCTTGTCTGCATCCTTCGCGCATATCGCTTCAGGGGTCCGCGTGCTTCGTACTCCGCGACCGCGCCACGCACCATCTCCGCCAGCGCGGCAGGCATCCCCTCGGTTTGGTCCTCGGCGATAGCACACGGGTCCGCTGAACCGTCGATGTACTTCTTTCCGAGGTGGTTGACATCGCCGCTGCGGGTCTCCCCGGTGTCGTGCCATGTCGCGATCAGCGCGGTCCGAGCCGGATCGGCGCCCTCCATCGACGCGCTGACGGACGCGATCAGCGAGGTGCGCCAGGAGTGTTCGGCAACCTGCACCGCCAAACCCGATCCCGTGCGGCCCGGACGACTACTGCTCCCCAGGTACTCCTAGGTCCGGGTGTAGGCCCCGAACGTGACAGGACAAACGCAGATGACGGCCTTAGAGGAACTCATCACCCCACACACCGGACCAGTTCGCGCCATGAAGCCGGTGACGGACGGGTTCGGGGTGGCGACCACCGCTGTGGTCGAAGCCGAGCTGGGTCAGTTCTTCATCAAGGCCACTCCGAACGAGGCAGGCGGCAACCTGGACGCCGCGCACCGAGAGGCCGCCATCGGGCCGCACCTGGGGGATGCCGCCCCCCGGTTTCGGTTCCAGGTCGAAGACAAGGCGTGGTTCGTGATCGGGACGGACGCTCTGGACGCCCGCGCCACGGACTTCACCCCCGGCTCCGGGGACCTTCCCTCTGTTGTGGAGGCGGTCAACCGCATCACTGATCTCGGGCTACCCAAGGTCGCCGAAGAGTGGGAGGACACCAGGTGGGATCGGTTCGCCACTGACGAGGAGAAGCCACACCTGCGGGGCGACGCGTTCACTCACGCCGACCTCCATGGCCACAACGTCCTTGTCGACCTCACCGGCCGGAGCTGGGTGGTGGATTGGGAGTGGCCCACCCGCGCCTCTGCGGCGGTCATGCCGAGCAGCCTGGCTATTCAGCTGGTGTCGGCCGGGCACACCCCGGAGTCAGCCGAGTCATGGGTGTCCCAGACAAACCTGTGGGAGGTCGCCACAGAGGAGGAGCTGAGGGTGTTCGCTGTGGTGGATGTCCGGATGCACCAGTGGTTCGCCAAGCTCCGGCCTGAGGAGAAGTGGTTGGGGGCCATGTTGGACGCCGCGAGAGCGTGGCACGGGCACCTCAAGGAGTGAGTGGTGCCCTGTGCTGGGTCTGGACGGCGGGCTCGTTGGGGTACGTCTCGGCCCACCGACACGGTCTTTGGTCCCCTGAGTGGTGTCGCCCTTCCGGGGTAGCCTGGGCCCGCACGACACAGAGTCGACCCCTGCCACGTCGCCTGGCAGGGGCCGACTCGTTCGTGCTGCGGTTACTCCGTGGAGAGCATGCCCAGGAGGGCAGTCCACTCGCCGCCGGGGAACGTCAGGTACCCCAGCTCCCGGTTCTGGGTGTCACGAACCGCAGTGGCCGCGCCCTCGGCCACCTCGACACAGTCGCCGCCGTTGCCACCGCTGTAGCTGGACTTGTGCCAGCTCAATTCAGTCATTTCGCCAGGTCCTTCCCGATTTCACGGATGCGGTCGATGGACCCGCTACGCGAACGGCCCTTTCGATGTGGCCGACCATGCCACCACTGACTCGGATGAGTTTCCCCAGCTCGGGTTGAGATAACCCCAGTTCAGAGCGGTTTCGTCGCACCTCGTAACCGAAGGGAACCCATTGCTTATACACCTTCTGTGCCATACGACAAGTCAACTACAAGATCACAACAGGCGCTACCCGATTCTCCTTAAACCGACAGTTCATTTGTAGCTATAGGGATTCAGTTGCTGGTTCTGGATAGTAGTGATCCCTGGGCCTGCCCTGCCACTCAGGTCGCGGGACCCGAACACAAAAGACGCCCCGGTGCCGGTTGACGGCGGCTCCGAGGCGTAAGGCCACACCCCGACGCATCCGAGGTGAGACGTCATGAAGTGTAACGCTCCGCCCGCCGATCTACCTCGGCGAATGTGCGGAACCCCCACCAAAAGCGGCCTGGTGCTCGGCTCCGACCTCCGGCAGGTAGGCGCCGCCCGCCGGTGGGCAGCCGGCGCCACCCGCAGCGTCCCGTCGCTGTCGCGTCCGGTCGCCCTGGTCACCTCCGAGCTGGTGACGAACGCGCTGGTTCACTCCGCGTCTGGGCTTCCTGGCGGCACCGTGCGTGTCGAGCTGGAGCACAAGCCGCTGCACCTGGTCCTGTCCGTCACCGACAACGGGCCCCGACCCGACCAGCCGCTCACCTTCCCGACGATTCCCCGCCTCGACCCCACCCGCCCCGGTGGCAACGGGCTCCGCTTGGTCGAGGACGCCGCCCTGTACTGGGAGTGGGACGGGTGCGCCGGAGGTCCCACCACGGTGTTGGCGTTCTTCGAGCGGGCGACACTCCTCTGATCTGGTGCGGCGGGCACGCACCCTCCACCGTGCCCTGGGGGTTCGCCTGCCGCACCTGCCCGGCCCGCCGCCTCACCGGCGGGGTCCGGGCCACCACACCACAACTCCCGGAGGGAGAGCGGGGGGCGGCCCCGCCCCGGAGAACGGCCCGGTGGGCCCGCGCACACCTGGGGCCGGGCGAACTCTCCCCGGCTCGGCCCCACCACGACCACGGAGGAACACATGGCCACCGCAACGGCGCGCACGATCCTGCGCATCATGAAGGCCGCAGAACAGATCGGACTGGACCCGGTCGCGGAAACCACCAGCGACGGGTCGCCGTGGGCGGTGGACCTGCGAGTCGTGGACGGGGACACGGTGGCCGCTGCGATCCGTGTGTACCCGTACCTGGACACGTGGCGGTACGAGGTCCCCGCACGGGTCGGCACCGCCCAGCGTCAAGGGCTGAGCAGCCGCCACCTGGTGTCTCTCCCCTACCGGATCAACCGCACGGCCCTGCGCCAACTCGACCACTACTTCGCGAGCGTCACCGACCTGCGGCCTTCGGCCCCGAAGCCGCCGCGTGTGCGCGAGGACGTGCTGCCGTGGATGCGGGTCGGCTACTGGGAGGAGCGGCTGGCCCGCCGACGTGAGGCTTCCGCGCACTTGGAGGGTACGCAGGCCCCGGCTGTGCAGTTCGCGGCGACGCCGCGGCCGCGAACCGGTTGACTCCGGAGTACGGCGAGTAGGGCCCCGCGCGCCCGCCCCAGAACCGAAAAGGGCGGGCGCGCGGGCGTTCAGCGGGTGAAAACGTAGGAGCGCAGGTTCTTCGGGACCTGTCCGGGACCCAGGGCAAAGGTGGCCCAGACATGGGTGCCCAGATCGGCCCACGGGGCCAGGCGGAAGTGCCCCCAGGCGGTGGACAGGCTCTCGACCAGGAGCAGACCGCGCCGACACTCCGACCATTCCCACTCATCCGGAGTGCGTTCGGTGGGGATACGGGGAATGCCGCCACGCCCCCCGCAGTCGCTCAGCGAAACGCGCAACGTGCGGTCGTCGGGCATGGACAGCGCGCGGATGACTTCACCGCCGTCCTGGCCTGAGTCGGTGTACTTGACGGCATTGGCCCACAGCTCGCTGGTGACGAGTTGGAGGGTGTCGACCAGGTCGGGGTCGAATCCGGCCAGGTCGGTGGCGAGGTCCGCGCGGACCTGGTGCAGGTTGGCGAGATCGCCAGGGTAGGAACGGTGTTCCCAGAAGACGGACGGGCGCGGTTCGGCGGTGAGTACGGTCATCAGGCCGTCACCGCCAGGTCCCGCTGCCGGTCGACCGGGTGGCGGGTGGCACCACGGAGGTCGCCCAGATCGTCGGCGGGTACGCGGGGCGCTGGCGCGGGCGCCAGCAGGTCACCGGAGGGAACGCGGTTGGTCCAGCGATCCAGGCGGGCGAGCGCTTCGGCCTGCACGCGCGCTGTCTCGCGTTCGTCCTCGAAGGCCCGGTAGTAGCCGCGCACGAGGGCGACGTCTTCGGCGGGGAGGTCCTGGCGGGGCGGCGCCGGACGCGGGATCGGACGCGGTGCCACGGGGGCGCTGACCTGCGTGAACGCGGGGTCCGGAACGGGCGCGTATCGGCGGGCCCGGGTGGAACGGCGCCGACGCACGGCGGCGGAGTGGCGCCCGCGCGCGGGAGTGAACAGGGCCCGGAGGAGGGCGATGGCGTAGTTGAGAACGGCATGGCTACACTGACCCATGTCGGCAATCCTTTGGTTAAAGGGGAACGTTGCTGGCCACGGCCTCGGACGCAAGGAAGCGTCGCGGGGCCTCCGCTTGTTCGGTTGTGTATGCCAAAAAGATTAGGGCATGTTCAGGACAGAAGACGACTCTACCGAGAGGTAATTTCCTTCTTTTTCGGGGAGCTGGTCTATTCGCAGTTCGGAGAGCGTTTCTTATTCGTCCGAATTTGGGCGGATTTGACTTCCGTTGTGGCCAGAGGGAATCAGACTCGGCACCACGTGGAATGACTCATCCAGAACGGACCCGGGGGTGGCCCCGGGTCCGGGCAGCGCGTCGACGCCGGTCGCGTGCGTCGACCGCTCGCGCACCGTGCGGAACGGTTCGACATGGCGCGGTCGTCCACCGGTTGGCCCGGCCGGATCACCATGCGGGCAAGGGGTTCGACCAGGAACGGGTCCACCGACCCGCACACCCTCGATGGTGTCGAGCAGGGTTGACGTGACCGTGGTCAGCCTCCGCTGGTGGCGAGGGTGAGCGGCAGCACCTCCGGGGCGCCCGCTCTGCGCAGCAGGGCGGTGCCCACGGTGAGGCTCCACCCGGTGTCGGCGTAGTCGTCCACCAGCAGGACCGGTCCGGGCGTCCGGCCCTGGAGGTCGGCCAGGCGCTCCTTCAGCTCGTCGGTGATGGTCAGCGCGGAGTACACCTGTCCCAGGCGCATCGCGCTGTTGTGCCGCCGCGGTCCCGGCGGGACGCGGTAGTCCAGCGTGCCCACTGGCTCCAGGCGGCCGAGCTCGGACAGCCGGGCGGCCAGGTCCGTGATCAGCTTGGGCCGGGTCGTGGACGGCATCGCCACCACGCCGACGGGCCTGCGCTCCCAGCCCCAGGTGGCCAGGACCCGCACCACGGCCTGGAGCATGCGCTCATCGACGGGTTCGTCCGGTGCGTCCTCGGCCAGGCGGCGGCGCAGCTCGTTGCCCCAGCCCACGTCGGTGAAGCGGGCCAGCGCGCGCCCCTCCGAGGCCCGCAGGTCCTCCTTGATCTTGCCGGAGAGCGGCACGTCCAGCGTGTCCATCCCGCTCGGCCACTGGCGCCGGGGCGTGATGGGAGTGCCGGGGCGGTCCAGGTGCGCGGCGGCGGCCTGGCGGTGGCCGGGGTCGACCTCGGTGGGCCAGAACTCCCCCGTGCACACGTCGCAGCGCCCGCAGGGCTCGGCCTGGGGATCGTCCAGCTGTCGGCGGAGGAACTCCATCCGGCAGGTGTCGGTGGCGATGTAGTCGAGCATGGCGCGCTGTTCGCGCTCCCGGGCCTCGGCCACGGCCGCGTAGCGGTCGGCGTCGTAGGACCACGGGCGCCCCGTGGACGTCCAGCCGCCGCGCACCCGCTGGACGGCGCCGTCCACGTCCAGCACCTTGAGCATCTGTTCCAGGCGGGTGCGGCGCAGGTCGACCCGGGTCTCCAGGGCGGCGGTGGACAGCGGGCCGCCCTCGGCGTCCAGCACCTCCAGCGTCTGCCGCACGGTCGCCTCCGGCGGGAACGAGAGTCCCGCGAAGTACGCCCAGATCTGGGTGTCCTCCCGCCCCGGCAGCAGGACCGCCTCGGCCCGGCTCACACCGCGGCCCGCGCGGCCCACCTGCTGGTAGTAGGAGATGGGCGACTGCGGCGCGCCCAGGTGGATGACGAAGCCGAGGTCGGGTTTGTCGAAGCCCATCCCGAGCGCGCTGGTGGCCACCAGGGCCTTGACCCGGTTGCCCAGCAGGGCGTCCTCGGCGTCGCGGCGTTCCTCCGGGTCGGTCTGCCCGGTGTAGGCGCGCACCTCCATGCCCTGTTCGGCGAGGAAGCGCGCGGTCTCCAGCGCGGCGCTGACGGTGAGGGTGTAGACGATGCCCGAGCCCTCGATGCGCGGCAGCTGCTCGGCCAGCCAGCTGAGCCGGGCGGTGGGGTCGGGCAGGTCCGCGACGGCCAGCCGCAGGCTCTCCCGTTCCAGCGGGCCGCGCAGGACCAGCGTCTCGCCGCCGCCGGACTGGAGCTGCTCGGCGACGTCGCGGGTGACGCGCTCGTTGGCGGTGGCGGTGGTGGCCAGGACCGGGATGCCGTCGGGCAGCTCGTGCAGGAGCGAGCGGATGCGCCGGTAGTCGGGCCGGAAGTCGTGCCCCCAGTCGGAGACGCAGTGCGCCTCGTCGATGACGACCAGGCCCGCTCCGGCGGCGAGCCTGGGCAGGACGCGGTCGCGGAACTCCGGGTTGTTGAGGCGTTCCGGGCTCACGAGGAGCACGTCCACCTGGCCGGCGGCCACGTCGGCGTAGGTGGCCTCCCAGGCGGTGGTGTTGGAGCTGTTGATGGTGCGCGCGTGGATGCCGGCGCGTTCGGCGGCGGCGATCTGGTTGCGCATCAGGGCCAGCAGCGGGGAGACGATGACCGTGGGCCCGGCGCCCTCGGCGCGGCGCAGCGCTGTGGCCACGAAGTAGACGGCGGACTTGCCCCAGCCGGTGCGCTGGACGACCAGGGCACGGCGGTGCTCGGCGACCAGCGCGTGGATGGCGGTCCACTGGTCGTCACGGAGCCGGGCGGAGTCCCCGGCCAGGGCACGCAGGTGGTGCTCGGCGCGTTCGCGCAGAGGCGGGATGGAGGCCATGCCTCTCTTGGTATCAGAGCCGGGGGCGCCGCGGGCCGCCGTCCACAGGCCCGTTCGCGGAACCGGGTACCCAAAGTAACCGCGCAATGACAACAAGCCGGTAACGTGTCGTGCCCCCCGGATTGCGCCGCGATGTGAAATAGATAACACTCTTAACAGTGACCGGGGCTTGGGAGCGCTCCCAAGCCTCGGCGCGGCAACACACCGAAGCGCCTCCCACAAGGAGCAGCATGTACGCCTCCCGTCCCCCCACAGCGCGCCCCACGGCGCGCGTCGGCCTCCTCGCGGCCGTGGCCGCGCTGGTCTGCGCCGCGGGCACCACGGCCCTGCCACCCTCCGCCGCCGCCGACGAGGTCCCCGTCGGCTCCGGCGGCTACACGCAGGGCCTGCCCGCGGGAGCACCGGGTGCCTCGGACCTCAACGGCAGTCCGGTCGCCCCCAAGGTCACCCCCGAGTTCGACGGCCCCGCGCCCACCAACGAGTGGTGGTCGTCGCTGATCTTCCAGCGCTACCCGGACAACCCCTACGGCGAGAACCTGTTCGCCCATCCCCTCGCCTTCCACGCCCGTGCCGGCGGCCTGGAGGTCGGCTACACCGAGGACCACCGGATCGTCGGCGACGGGCTCAAGTACGAGTACCCGGCCGTCGCCGACCTGACCATGGGCGTCCAGGGCCTGGACTCCCCCGACGCCCGCGTCGCCGGCAACGGCGACTGGACCGTCACGCCCAGCTGGGAGGGCGGCGGGCGCTCCCTGGACGTGACCATCGGCCAAGGCCTGCCCTTCGCCTACGCCGACACCGCGGGCGGCGACGCCCAGGTCACCTTCTCCGGGTCCCCGGACGTCTGGCACGAGGACGGGTCCGTGGTCGGCGCCAGCGTGGACGGTCGCCACTACGCCCTCTTCGCGCCCTCCGACACCGCCTGGACCCGCTCGGGCGACACCTTCACCGCCGCGACCGGCGCCGACGGCTACTACTCCGTCGCGGTGCTGCCCTCGCGGTCCGACCTGGACACCTTCGCGCCCTACGCCTACTCCTTCGTCACCGACTCGCGTGTGGAGTACGACTACTCGGAGGCCGACGCCACCCTCACCAGCACCTACCGGCTGGAGACCGAGCCCCGCGAGGGCACCGAGGACGGCACGCTCACGGCCCTCTACCCCCACCAGTGGCACGCGGCCACCACACCGGTCACCGACCTGGCCTACGCCTCGCCGCGAGGCGAGATGCGTGTCGTGGAGGGCGCGTCCTTCACCACCGAGCTCACCACCCAGGGCGTCCTGCCCAGCCTGCCCACCGTGGACTCCGCCGACCACGACCGGATGCGCGCGCTCATCGACGCGGTCGTGGCCGAGGAGGAGCACTTCCCCTCCCCCGGCGACACCTACTGGGACGGCAAGGCCCTGGGCAGGCTGGCCCAGCTCGTGCCCATCGCCGACTCGATCGGCCACACCGAGGCGCGCGACGCACTCCTGGCCCTGGTCAAGGGTCGTCTGGAGGCCTGGCTGTCCCCCGGTGGGGACCGCGGCTTCCACTACGACGACCGGTGGGGCACCATGCTCGGCTACCCGGACTCCTTCGGTGCCGCGACCGAGCTCAACGACCACGACTTCCACTACGGCTACTTCGTCTCCGCCGCGGCCGTCGTCGCCCGCTACGACAGCGGCTGGGCCGCCGAGGACGCCTGGGGCGGCATGGTCCGCCTGCTCATCCGCGACGTCGCCGAGACCGCCCCCGACAGCGACATGTTCCCGCGGCTGCGCTCCTTCTCGCCCTACGCCGGACACGGCTGGGCCTCCGGGCACGCCGGGTTCGCCGCCGGGAACAACCAGGAGTCCTCCTCCGAGGGCATGCACTTCGCCGCCGCCACCGCGCTGTTCGGCTCGCTGACCGGCGACGAGGAGATCCGCGACCTGGGCGTGTACCTGCACACCACGCAGGCCTCGACGGTGTCGCGCTACTGGCAGAACCACGGCGGGGACGCCTTCCCCGACGACTACGCGCACGACATCGCCGCCATGGTGTGGGGCGACGGCGCCGACTACCGGATCTGGTGGGACGGCGGTGACGAGGAGCACTACGGCATCAACTACCTGCCCATCACCGCCGGCTCGCTCTACCTCGGATACGACCCCGACCACGCGGGACGGCTGCACCAGTCGCTGGTGGACCGGCTCGGCCGCGAGCCCGAGATCTGGCGGGACGTGCACTGGGCCCACCTGGCCCTGTCCGACGGCCCCCGGGCCCTGGAGCACTTCGAGCAGCAGTGGGCGGACTACGAGCCCGAGGCGGGCGAGTCCAAGCCGCACACCTACCAGTGGGTGTCCACGCTCGCCGAGGTCGGCACCGTGGACGTCTCGGTGACCGCCGACACCGCGCACTACGCGGTCTTCGACAACGGCGGTGAGCGCACCCACACGGCGTTCAATCCCGGCGGAGAGCCGATCACCGTCACCTTCTCCGACGGCGTCGAACTGTCCGTCGAGCCCCGCTCCCTCGCCTCCACCACCGGTGAGGGCGGCGGAGGAGACCCCGACGACCCGGACGACCCCGGCGACCCGGACCCCGGTGACGGCAACGTGGGCGACGGCACCTTCCACCTCACCCCGACCGGCCTCTCCGGCTCGCCGGACGCCTCGGCCCAGGACATCACCGTGGCCTCCGCCGGAGGCGCCAACCAGGACGGACAGCCCCCGCAGGAGCGCGTCGTCCTCACCGCCGACGGGCTGACCGGCTCGCACACGGGCGGCTCCACCGCCTTCTCCCTGCCCGTGGACTCCGGCACCGGCATCGGCAACGCGGTCCAGGCCCGGGTGTCCTACGACCTGGACGGCGACGGCACGGACGACCGCGTCGAGACCTACCGCTACTTCGCCACCAACGACCTGGACGGCTGGGAGGAGTACACGCACGGCCAGGGCCTGGCGGGCGACGAGGGCTCCCTCGGCGACATGGACGGCGGGTCCGTCCGCGTCGAACTGTGGAGCGCCCTGGGCGACGAGCCCTCCGTGGTCAGGGCCGGGGCCGAGGGAGGCGCCACCCTCACGATCCCCTTCACCGACTGACGCCGGAACCGGGTCGCACCGGCCCGGACCCCGCGACGAAGGCGTGGCCCCCTCCCCTCTCCGGGGGCGGGGGCCGCGCCCGCCCCGGCGGTCACGAATACGCCTCGACGCACGACTCACACGGCCCGGAACACGCGCCCCGGTACGATTCAGTCCCTGGCACAGGCCACAATGACGGACATGGCCCGTACTACTTCCCGTCCCCCCGAGGATCTCGCCGAGAAGATCATCGACATCGACGTCTCCGAGGAGATGCGCGGCAGCTTCTTGGAGTACGCCTACTCGGTCATCTACCAACGCGCGCTGCCCGACGCGCGCGACGGTATGAAACCGGTCCAGCGGCGCATCCTGTACCAGATGAACGAGATGGGGCTGCGGCCCGACCGCGGCCACGTCAAGTGCGCCCGCGTGGTCGGGGAGGTGATGGGACGCCTGCACCCCCACGGCGACAGCGCGATCTACGACGCCCTGGTGCGGCTGAGCCAGTCGTTCGCGATGCGCGTCCCCCTCGTCGACGGGCACGGCAACTTCGGGTCCCTGGGCGGCGACGACGCCCCCGCGGCCATGCGGTACACGGAGGCCAGGCTCGAACGCCCCGCCGAACTCCTGGTCTCGTCGATCGACGAGAACGTCGTCGACTTCAAGCCGAACTACGACGGCCAGGAGACCGAGCCCGAGGTCCTGCCCGCGGCCTTCCCCAACCTGCTGGTCAACGGCTCCTCCGGGATCGCGGTCGGCATGGCCACCAACATGGCCCCGCACAACCTGGGCGAGGTCATCGCGGCGGCGCGGCACCTGATCGCGCACCCGGACGCCACGCTGGAGGAGCTCACCGAGTTCGTCCCCGGGCCCGACCTGCCCACCGGCGGCACGATCGTCGGCCTGGACGGCGTCCGCGACGCCTACCAGCGCGGCCGGGGCACCTTCAAGACACGGGCCACCGTCTCCATCACGAAGGTCTCGGCCCGCCGCACCGGCCTGGTCGTCACCGAGCTCCCCTACAACGTGGGGCCGGAGAAGGTCGTCAGCCGGATCAAGGAACTGGTGCAGTCCAAGAAGCTCCAGGGCATCTCGGACCTCAAGGACCTCACCGACCGCAACCAGGGGCTGCGCCTGGTCATCGAACTCAAGAACGGCTTCAACCCCGAGGCCGTGCTGGAGGAGCTCTACCGGCTCAC
Organism: Nocardiopsis sp. NRRL B-16309; assembly: GCF_001279585.1. Classification (GTDB taxonomy): domain Bacteria; phylum Actinomycetota; class Actinomycetes; order Streptosporangiales; family Streptosporangiaceae; genus Nocardiopsis. Next base: position 38,894 of record NZ_LGEC01000076.1, read on the forward strand.
GCCGATGGAGGAGTCCTTCGGCATCAACAACGTCGCCCTCGTCGACGGCCAGCCCCAGACCCTGGGCCTGCGCGAACTCCTCGAGGTCTACGTCAACCACCGCCTGGACGTGGTCCGCCGGCGCAGCGAGCACCGCCGCACCAAGCGCCAGGAGCGCCTGCACCTGGTCGACGGCCTCATGGTCGCGCTGCTCAACATCGACCGCGTGATCGCCCTGATCCGCGAGGCCGACGACACCGCCGCCGCCCGCGAGTCCCTGATGGGCGCCTTCGACCTCTCCGAGATCCAGGCGCGCTACATCCTGGACACCCCGCTGCGCCGCCTGACGCGCTACGACCGGCTGGAGCTGGAGACCGAGCGCGACAAGCTCAACAAGGAGATCGACGAGCTCACCTCGATCCTGGAGTCGGACAAGAAGCTGCGCCGCCTGGTCTCCAAGGAGCTGGGCGAGGTCTCCAAGGAGTACGCCACCCCCCGCCGCACCCAGCTGCGGGAGAGCGACGGCGCCGCGCGCAGCGCGGTCATCCCCCTGGAGATGGCCGACCAGCCCTGCCACGTGGTGTTCGGCGTGGAGGGCAACATCGGCCGCAGCAAGGGCGCGACCGTGCCCCGCGTGTACGAGGGCCTGCGGACCAAGCACGACGCGGTGACGGTGACCGTGCCCACCACCTCGCGCTCGGACATCGGCCTGGTCACCGATCTGGGCCGGATGATCCGCGTCCCGGTCGTGGAGCTGCCGGAGCTGCCCGACGACGGCACCGAGCGGCCGCCCCTGGCCGCGGGGCTGCACGTGTCGGAGTTCGTCCAGCTCGACGAGGACGAACGCGTGGTCTCGGTGGTCGCGATGGATTCCTCCGGCGCGGGCTTCGCCGTGGGCACCAGGGCCGGCGTGGTCAAGCGGGTCGCCCCGGACTACCCGCCCAACAAGGACGACTTCGAGGTCATCACGCTCAAGGACGACGACCGCGTCGTCGGCGTCACCCAGCTCTCCACCGGCGAGGAGGACCTCGCCTTCGTCACCTCCGAGGCGCAGCTGCTGCGCTTCTCCGCCACGGCCGTGCGCCCGCAGGGCCGTCCCGCCGGGGGCGTGGCCGGCATCCGGTTGGCCGAGGGCGCGCACGTGCTGTGGTTCGGCGCGGTCCCGCTGCCCGAGGACTCGGTGGTGGTCACCGTCGCCGGGGAGTCCACCGCACTGGAGGGCACCCAGGCCGGATCGGCCAAGGTCACGCCGTTCGAGGCCTATCCGGTCAAGGGCCGGGCCACCGGTGGTGTGCGCTGCCACCGCTTCCTCAAGGGCGAGGACACGCTGCTGTTCGCCTGGGTGGGCCGCGCCCCGGCGCGGGCCTCGCGCGCGGACGGCAAGCCGGTGCGCCTGCCGGACCTGACCGAGCGTCGGGACGGGTCGGGCGACGCGCTCCCACGTGCGATTACTACAGTGGGCAGTGGACAGACCGACTCCGGTATCACCGCTCCGGGGTCGGGTACCTGAGCACCCCGAAACGTGCCGTGCACACGGACCTGGTTCCATGTGCACGGCACAGCCGGGAACGAGGATGAGGGAGCGACCACCCATGAGTGCGCACAGCACGCCAGGCCACGACGACTTCGCGGACGTCTTCGCCGCCAACGACGACTACGCCGCCCAGTTCTCCCTGAGCGGCCTCAAGCCGCTGGCCGCCCGTGGTCTGGCCCTGGTGACCTGCATGGACTCCAGGATCGAGCCGCTGGACATGCTCGGTCTCAAGCCCGGCGACGCCAAGATCCTGCGCAACGCGGGCGCCCGCGTCACCGACGACACGCTGCGCACCCTGGTCCTGGCCGTGTACCTGCTCGGTGTGGAGCGCGTGCTGGTCCTGCCGCACACGCGCTGCAAGATGGCCTCCGTGGACAGCGACGACGTCGTGCACGACCTCATCCAGGAGGAGTACGGCGTGGACACCCGCAGCCTGGAGTTCCACACCAACAGCGACCAGCTGGGCGCGCTCAGGCACGACCTGGAGCGCATCCGCCACCACCCGCTGCTGCCCGCGGGCCTGCCGGTGGCGGGCGCGGTCTACGACGTCGACACCGGCCGTATCGCACCGGTGGACGCCTGACCGGGGCCGGTACCGGGCACTCCTCCACCACGGGATCCGCTCCGGCGGGTGTCGTGGCTCCCGTGATCGGGGATCTCTTCTGTGAGGGCGGCGGCGCGGCGCGATGCCGCACCGCGCGCCCGCCCCTCCCAGTCCCTCTGGGAATGCGGCCATCCCCGTGGCCGTTGTGATCCGGGACGGCCGGCGCCGTCGAGAGGAGCACCGTGGAAGAGAGCACCTACGAAACCTTCAACCGGGCCCGTATGTTCTTGGAGCTGGGCGACCCCATCTACGCCGCGCGCACGCTCGAACCCATCGTCGAGGACGAGCCCGAGAGCCGCTCCCTGCTGGAACTGCTGGGCCTGTCGTACTTCCATTCGGCGCAGCTCAACAAGGCCGAGCGGACGTTCCGCCGCATCATCGAGCTGGACCCGGTGGACAACTGGGCCCACATCGCGCTGGCGCGCACGCTGGAGCGGCAGAACCGGCACGACGAGGCGTCCACCTACCGACGGATGCACGCGGTGATGTCGGGCGGTTCCCTCGACTAGGGCGGGCGACGGGGAGGGGCCGCGCCCCAGGTGAGCGGCTACGCTGGCGCACATGCCACCCGAACCACCTGACAGCCCCGAGCCCTCCGACGACGTCTGGGTGGACCGGTGCAGCGCCAGCGCCCGCTCGTGGGCCGACGAAGCGGTCCGCAAGGTCGTCGCGGACGCCAACCGGTCGGCCGACACGCACCTGCACGTCTTCCCCCTGCCGCCGGAGTGGGGCATCGACCTGTACCTCAAGGACGAGTCGGTGCACCCCACCGGCAGCCTCAAGCACCGTCTGGCGCGGTCGCTGTTCCTGTACGGGCTGGCCAACGGGTGGATCACCCAGGACACCACCATCGTGGAGGCCAGCTCGGGGTCGACCGCGGTCTCCGAGGCCTACTTCGCCCAGCTCATCGGGCTGGAGTTCATCGCGGTGATGCCGCGCAGGACGAGCCCGGAGAAGATCGCCCTCATCGAGCGCCACGGCGGCCGGTGCCACTTCGTGGACTCTCCGCCCGCGATGTACTCCGAGGCCGAGCGGCTGGCCGCCGAGACCGGCGGCCACTACATGGACCAGTTCACCTACGCCGAGCGTGCCACCGACTGGCGCGGCAACAACAACATCGCCGAGTCGATCTTCGAGCAGCTCGACATGGAGCGCTACCCGTGTCCCGACTGGATCGTGGTCGGCGCGGGGACCGGCGGTACGTCCGCCACCATCGGCCGCTACCTGCGCTACCGGCGCCTGCGCACCCGGCTGGCGGTCGTGGACCCGGAGAACTCCGCGTTCTTCCCGGGCTGGGTGACCGGCGCGTCCGACTACGCCACCGGCATGCCCTCACGCATCGAGGGCATCGGCCGACCGCGCATGGAGCCCAGCTTCGTGCCGTCGGTCATCGACCTGATGATGCCGGTGCCCGACGCCGCGAGCATCGCCGCCATGCGCCACCTGGCCGACCGCACCGGGCTGTCCGCGGGCGGCTCGACCGGGACGAACCTCTGGGGCGTGTGGCACCTCGTCGCCAGGATGCTCAACGAGGGCCGCAGGGGCAGCGTGGTCACCCTGATCTGCGACGGCGGCGAACGGTACCAGCACAGCTACTACGACGACGCCTGGGTGGCCGACAAGGGGCTGGACCCCGCCCCCTACCGGGACGCGATCGACCGCCTGCTCGCCGACGGCTTGTGGCACCCGCCCGGCCCCTGACACGCGCGGGGCCCGGCCGGGTGCTCCGGCCGGGCCCCGCGAACGGGCGGCGTCAGGCGTCGATGCGCGCCACGTCCAGCTCCTGGGCGCCCTCCTGGATGAACCGGCGGCGCGGCGCCACCTCGTTGCCCATCAGCAGGTTGAACACGTTCGCGGCCTCCTCGGCCTGCTCCACCTGGATGCGGCGCAGCGTGCGGAAGCGCGGGTCCATGGTGGTCTCGGCCAGCTGGTCCGCGTCCATCTCGCCCAGACCCTTGTACCGCTGGACGGGCTCCTTCCAGGAGAGCTTCCGCTTCTCCAGGTCCAGCAGCGTGCGCCGGAGCTCGGCGTCGGAGTAGGTGTAGATGTACCGGTCCTCCGGCTTGGCGCCGCGCTTGCGCCGCACGTTGGTCAGCTCGACCCGGTGCAGCGGCGGCACGGCGGCGAACACGCGGCCCGCCTCCAGCATCGGGCGCATGTACCGGTAGATGAGCGTGAGCAGCAGGCAGCGGATGTGCGCGCCGTCCACGTCGGCGTCGGCCATGAGGATGATCCGGCCGTAGCGGGCGGCGTCGATGTCGAAGGTCCGGCCGGAGCCGGCGCCGATCACCTGGAGGATGGCGGCGCACTCGGCGTTCTTGAGCATGTCGGCGACCGACGACTTCTGCACGTTGAGGATCTTGCCCCGGATCGGCAGCAGCGCCTGGAACTCGGAGTCGCGGGCCAGCTTGGCGGTGCCCAGCGCCGAGTCTCCCTCGACGATGAACAGCTCGCTGTGCTCCAGGCCCTCGCTGCGGCAGTCCACCAGCTTGGCGGGCAGCGCGGAGTTCTCCAGAGCGTTCTTGCGCCGCTGGGTCTCCCGCTGCTGGCGGGCGGCCAGGCGCGCCTTGGCGGCGCCCACGACCTTCTCCAGCACCAGGCGGGCCTTGGCCTTCTCCGCCTTCCTGGTGGTGGTCAGGAACTCGCGCAGCCCGTTGCCGACGATCTGGGAGACGATCCTGGTCGCCGCCGAGGTCCCGAGGATCTCCTTGGTCTGGCCCTCGAACTGCGGCTCGGGCAGGCGGACGGTGACGACCGCCGTGAGCCCTTCCTGGGTGTCGTCCTTGGTGACGGGGTCGTCGTTGGCCTTGAGCAGCTTGGTGGTGCGCAGCTGGTCGTTGATGATCCGCACCAGCGCGCGCTCGAAGCCGTTGAGGTGCGTGCCGCCCTTGGGCGTGGCGATCACGTTGACGAACGAGCGCACGGTGGTGTCGTAGCCGGTGCCCCAGCGCAGGGCCACGTCCACGTCCAGGCGGCGCTCGACGTCGGCGGGCACCATGTGCCCGGCGTCGTCCAGGACCGGCACGGTCTCGGTGAAGTTGCCGCTGCCCTGGATCCGCAGGACGTCGCTGACCTGCTCGTCGGGTGCCAGGAACGTGCAGAACTCGCTGATACCGCCGTCGAAGCGGAACTCCTCCTCGAACGCGGCCTCGCCCTCGACGCGCTCGTCGCGCACGGCGATCGTCAGGCCGGGGACCAGGAACGCGGTCTGGCGGGCCCGGTCCAGGAGGGACTCGCGGGCGATCTCGGCGTCCTTGAGGAAGATCTGCATGTCCGGCCAGAACCGGATGCGCGTGCCGGTGATCTTGGCCGCGACCTTGCGGACCTGTTCGAGCCCGGAGACCGGGGTGAACTCGGCGTCCGGCCCGGCCCCGGCGAAGCGGCCCGGGATCCCGCGGCGGAAGCTGATGGCGTGGGTGCGGCCCTGGCGGTCGATCTCCACGTCGAGCCGGGCCGACAGGGCGTTGACGACCGAGGCGCCGACGCCGTGCAGGCCGCCGGAGGCGGTGTAGGAGCCGGAGCCGAACTTGCCGCCCGCGTGGAGCTTGGTCATGACCAGCTCGACACCGGACAGGCCGGACTTGGGCTCGGCGTCCACCGGGATGCCGCGGCCGTCGTCGCTGACCGACACCGATCCGTCGGTGTGCAGCGTGACGTCGATCCGGCCGCAGTAGCCGCCCAGGGCCTCGTCGACGGAGTTGTCGATGATCTCCCACATGCAGTGGGTCAGGCCCCGGCTGTCGGTGGACCCGATGTACATACCCGGCCGTTTGCGCACCGCCTCGAGCCCTTCGAGGACCGACAGGTGCCGGGCGGAGTAGTCCCCGGGGTCGTGGACGGCTGCGGTCAAGGCGGTCACTCGGACATCTCCTGCGTCTTGGGGGCCTGCGTGGCTCTGATGCGGTGGGTGCCCTTTGTACCGCGCCGCACCGACGATGGGGACGAGCGCGGCGGCGCGTGGCCCTCGCGCGTCGTGGGAACGGGCGGTCTTCGGTGGCCCGCCCGCACTGCGTCCGGCGTCGTCGCCGGGCTCGCCCGGAACCGGGTCCGCCGACAGGGGCGGCGGTTCGGGACTGGTCCCACCCCGCGCGACACTACCACCTCCGGTGGATGCGACCTGGATACTCCCGTTTTCCGCGGATGCCGACGCCGGACGAGGGGTACAACTAGAGCAAGAACGGACGTCCCGCCGATCCGACCCCAAACGACCCCTTCGAGCGACCAATCCGGCCGATTCCGCTGTCGGCGTACACGGGACTCGGTTGGGAACGTCTGGGTCGGGTTAGATGTTGTCAGAGGTGACTAACGCCGAGTATTGAGGATGGCGAAGTGACTGGAACCCTTGCCCCCACCCAGCCGCTGACGGCTGCTGACCGTTGCGACCGCTGTGGTGCACCGGCGTACGTCCGGGTGCTGTTGAACTCCGGTGGCGAACTTCTGTTCTGTGCGCACCACATGCGCAAGCATGACGATTCCCTGCGCAAGATCGCCTCGGACATCCAGGACGAGACCCACAAGCTCACCGAGAGCGCGAAGGGCTCCGAAGAGCGTTAGCCACGAACCCGAAAGGCACAACTGAACAGGCTTGGCGACGGCGGCGGCCCCTCGGGGTCGCCGCCGTCGCCGTGTGCGCCCCCTGGCGCCGTTCCGGACCCGTGGCACGCGGACGGCCGCCGGGCGCACGCCCAGGCCCCGGCGCGGGCCCTCACGCCCAGGTAGAGGCCTCGTACGGGTCCGGGGCGGGCTCGTTCTGGTCCGAACCTCGTGGGGTCCGACTCGGGCCCAGTGGCCAAGGCCTCATCCTTCCGGCCTCGGGCGGACCCGGTAGTGGTATCGGGTGACCTCGGCGAATCCCGCCCGCTCGTAGGCCCGCAGAGCCGCCGCGTTGTCCGGCATCACCAACAGGTACGCGCTGTGCGCCCCCTTGTCCCGGCCCCACGCGAGCAGGGTGTCGATGATCCCGCCCGCGAGGCCCCGTCCACGGGCGGCCGGGTCGGTGAGCATGTTGTACACGCCCACCCAGCCCTCCCCCAGAGCCGCGCACCCGCGCGCGCTCCCCGCGGTCTCCACGGCGTAGCCCATGACCGGCACTCGGTCCATGATGCGGTGCTGGCCCTCCACCACGCGCGGGTCGGCGGTCTCGTGCGGCCACAGGCCCCGCCAGCGCGCGTCCGGCCGCGCCAGCACCTCGAAGCCCTCTCCCGGCGCCCGGGCGTCCCCGATCCCGCGGACCATGACCAGGGCAGGCCGGTGGGCCGTGTAGCCGCGTTCGGCCAGTTCCGCGTCCAGGTCGGCCATCCCGGGCCAGATCTGCACCGCGGCGGGCGCGCCCCGTGCGTGGAAGAAGCGCTCCACCGCCGAGACGGGGCCCGGCGCGGCCGGGTCCAGCGCGTAGGCGGAGTTGGCGCGGAAGGTCACGCCGCCGCCGTAGCCGAGCCGCCACCCCGCCTCCGTTTCCACCTCCGCCGGCGGCCAGTCCGCAGCGATCCGCTCCGACCACTCGCGCATGGGTCGCGTCCCCTCCGTTCCCGGTCGGCCCCCGTCGGCCGACACCCGCCTGCGGATGATCCCACCCCGGAGTCCGCGCGACCCCGCCCGCCCCCGCTCCGAGCAGGCCGTACCATGGGCCCGGGCACGTCCGGTGGTCCGGCACGTCCGGTGCCGCAACGGTCCGCCGCGCGACCCGCCCGCAGCCACCCTCGGGGACCCCTCGCGCCGTCCCCACGCGCGGCACCCACCGCACACGCCCCGGCCGCCCCGTCGGCCACCGTCCGTTGTCTCCACCGCCCCGTCCGGGAGTCCGCACCATGCTCATCCTGCTGCCGCCGTCCGAGGGCAAGGCCACCGCCGGAGAGGGGCCGCGTCTGGACACCGCCGCGCTCACCCTCCCCGAGCTGGCTCCCGCCCGCGCGCGGGCCGTGGCGGCGCTGACCGAGCTGTGCGGTGGGCCGGAGGACACCGCTCTGGAGGTGCTGGGGCTGTCGGCCGGCCAGTCCGAGGCGCTCAAACGCAACCTGGACCTGGCGACCGCGCCCACCCTGCGGGCCGCCGACCTCTACACCGGCGTGCTCTACGACCGTCTCGGCCTGCCGGACCTGCTCGACTCCCCGAACGCCGACCGCACGCGTGAGAGCGTCCTGGTCTTCTCCGGGCTGTGGGGCGTGGTCGGACCCACCGACCCGCTGCCGCCCTACCGCCTGTCCATGGGCGTGAAGCTGCCGCCGCTGGGCGGCTTGGGCGCCTTCTGGCGCCGGGCGATGGCCGCACCCCTCGGCGCGCTCGCCGAGGACCGGCTGCTGGTCGACTGCCGCTCCGCCACCTACGCGGCGGCCTTCAAACCCACCGGGCCGACCGCCGAGCGCACCGTCGCCGTGCGCGTGCTGCGCGAGCGCGTCGTGGACGGGACCGCGCGGCGCAGCGTGGTCAGCCACATGGCAAAGGCCACCCGCGGCGACATCGCCCGCGCGCTGCTGGCCGAACGGGTCGAGGCGGCCACGCCGGAGGAGCTGGTGGCGGCACTGCGCGACCTGGGGCACACCGTGGAGCTGCCGCCCGCCACCCGGCCCGGCACCGCGCGCGTGATGGACGTCGTCGTCCGCGACTGACGGCGACACGCACGGCGGGTCTTCTCACCGTCGGTGACCGGGAAGCCTAGGGTCGGGGCGAGTCACCACGTACCGAGAGGACCACCATGCCCGAGTCACGCCTGGAGACACCCGTTCCCGAACCGGTCGCCTCGTTCGTCGCCGCGGTCAACCGCCACGACGAGGACGCCTTCCTGGACGCGTTCACACCGGACGGCGTCGTCGACGACTGGGGCCGCGAGTTCGTCGGGCGGGAGCGGATCAAGGCCTGGAGCGACAAGGAGTTCATCGGCGCCCGGGGTGTGCTGACCCCGCAGGAGTGCCGGACCGACGGGTCGGAGGTCACCGTCGTCGGCGACTGGCGCTCCCACCACGCCAACGGCCTGAGCTCCTTCACCTTCGCCGTGGAGGGGGACGCGATCAGCCGCATGACCATCCGCGAGGGCTGAGCGGCCACGCCGCGGCGCATAACGAATCAGTATCGCGACTTTATGCCGCACCTACAGGCGGTGCGGCAGCATGGCCGTGTCGGATGGACGACAGGGAATCCCTGGTACACGCGGGGACATGCCACCTGGGCGAGGGACACGCGGGCGTCGCCACACTCGTGAGCCCATGGGGCACCGGACGCCGTTGGGCCGCTCCGAGCGATCGGAGCGGCCCAACGGAAGAGGTCATCGTGAGTCGTGAACCACCTGGAGCGACCCGAGGACACGTTCCACGGACACCCGCCCGGCTGCGCGGTGGGCGGCGTCCACGGAAGACGTCCTAGTCCAGGTAGTCGCGGAGCACCTGCGAACGCGACGGGTGACGGAGCTTCGACATCGTCTTGCTCTCGATCTGCCGGATGCGCTCACGGGTGACCCCGTAGACCTTGCCGATCTCGTCTAAAGTCTTCGGCTGACCGTCGGTGAGACCGAAGCGCATGGACACGACGCCGGCCTCGCGCTCGGACAGGGTGTCCAGCACCGAGTGCAGCTGCTCCTGCAGCAGCGTGAAGCTGACGGCCTCGCCCGGCTGGATCGCCTCGGAGTCCTCGATGAGGTCACCGAACTCGCTGTCGCCGTCCTCGCCCAGCGGGGTGTGCAGGGAGATCGGCTCGCGGCCGTACTTCTGCACCTCGACGACCTTCTCCGGGGTCATGTCGAGTTCCTTGGCCAGCTCCTCCGGGGTGGGCTCGCGGCCCAGGTCCTGGAGCATCTGGCGCTGCACGCGGGCCAGCTTGTTGATGACCTCGACCATGTGCACCGGGATACGGATGGTGCGGGCCTGGTCGGCCATGGCGCGGGTGATCGCCTGCCGGATCCACCAGGTGGCGTAGGTCGAGAACTTGAAGCCCTTGGTGTAGTCGAACTTCTCGACGGCGCGGATCAGGCCCAGGTTACCCTCCTGGATCAGGTCCAGGAAGAGCATGCCGCGGCCGGTGTAGCGCTTGGCCAGGGACACGACCAGGCGCAGGTTGGCCTCCAGCAGGTGCTTCTTGGCGCGGCCGCCGTCCTCGGCGATCCACTCCAGCTCGTCGCGCAGCTCGAAGGTGAGCAGCTCGGACTCCTCGGCGAGCTTCTCCTCGGCGAACAGGCCGGCCTCGATGCGCTTGGCGAGCTCGACCTCCTGCTCGGCGTTGAGGAGCGGAACCTTGCCGATCTGCTTCAGGTAGTCCTTGACCGGGTCCGCGGTGGCGCCGGCCGCGACCACCTGGGCGGCGGGCGCGTCGTCGTCATCCTCGTACAGGACGAAGGAGTCGTCGTTCTTGTCGGACTTGGCGGGAGCGCCGACGGCCTCCGGCTTGGCCGGCTTGACCGCGTCCTTGTCGGACGTGTCGCCGGTGTCCTCGACCAGTTCGAGCTCGGCACCGGTGTGCTCGAGGTCGTCGTCCAGGGGCTCCTCGGAGATCTCCCCGGTGGGCGCCAGTTCGAGGTCCTTCTTGGCCGACTTCTTGGCGGTGGCGGTCTTCTTGGCGGGTGCCTTGGCCGCGGCGGGCTTCTTGGCGGCGGCCTTCTTCGGGGCCGCCTTCTTCGCGGGTGCCGCCTTCTTGGCCGCCTTCGGGCCCTCGGAGGCCTCGGCGGAGTCGACGACGGCGGTGACCGTCTTGGGCTGCTCCTGCGCGGCGGCGGCGCGCACGGGCTTGGCCGCCCGCGGGGACGCGGCGTCCGCGGCGGACTTGGTCGAGGTGGACCGCGTGGCCGCGGCCTTGCGCCGCGGAGCCTTGCGCCGCGAGGAGGCCGACTCGGGAACGAGTACGGTCACGCCCTCCTTGGCGAGGCTGCGGAGCACGGACTGCGCCTGCGACATCGGGATTTCGGCCTCCTCGAAGGCACGGCGCACGTCCTCGGGCTCAAGAAAGCCCTGGGACCGCCCACGCTCGATCAGCTGCTGAATGACGGGCTCTTGCAGTGACTCGGACTGCTTCGAGCGAGTCGAACTGGCAGATGACACAAACACCTCTCGAACGGACGTGTGGCGAGATTGTCGGACCCGGTGGTCCGCCTGGCCGGGACCGGGCACGGCACCCTCTCCCACCTGCGGCCTGGGATCGTCCCCACTGGGGCGGGGAAGCCGTTTGTCTACCAAGCGTATGCGCTGGGCTCAGCCCCGCGTCGCGGGGCGGAACGACTTCTTCACTGTAGGCAAGGCAATGGACTTGTTCGTACGGTCTACCGCTCCGACGCGGAATCGATCACCGGTAGCTGAACAGCGAGCAGTGTGACGTCGTCGTCCTGCTCATACCCTTCGAGCATGCTCTCAACAAGGTACTCCAGCATGAGCTGTGGATCGCCCACCACCTCCGGCGGTGCCGACGAGGCCACTTCGACCAGCTCGTCCAGCCCCGAGGCGACGGACCGTTTACGGTTCTCAACCAGTCCATCGGAGTACAGGGCGACAGTGTTACCGGGTTGGACGAAGAATTTGTGGTGGCCTCGTTCCGAGGTGACTCCCAAGGGCGTGTCGGGCTCACTGTCCAGCAGCGAGGGCCTGGCGCCGCCGGCCACGACCAGCGGCGGAAGGTGGCCCGCGTTGCTCAGGTCGAGCTGGCCCGTGACCGGGTCCAGGACGAAGTAGACGAGCGTGGTGACCTGGTCCATACCCTCGGTGGCCGTGAACATGCGGTCCAGCCCGGTGAGAACATCGGCCGGTTCGGGCATGGAGTAGGCCAGGGCGCGCAGGGCGTTGCGGATCCGGCTCATCCCGGCGGCCGCGGGGATGCCCTTGCCCATGACGTCGCCCAGGACGCCCGCCACGCGGCCGTCGGGCAGCGGGAAGGCGTCGTACCAGTCGCCGCCCACCTGGACGTGCTGGGAGCCGGACCGGTAGTAGGCGGCCAGGCGCACCCCGCTGACCTGGGGCAGGTCCTCGGGCAGGAGGCTGTGCTGGAGTTCCTCCGCGGTGCTGTGCTCGCGCTCGTAGAGCGTGGCCCGGCCGATGGCCAGGGCGCACTGGCCGGCCAGGGCCTCCAGGAAGACGCGCTCCTCGTCGGTGGTCTCGCGCGGACTGGCGAAGGCGAAGCGCAGGGCGCCGATGGGTCGGCCCGCCACCATCATCGGCAGGGCCACCCAGGAGCGCTCGGGCGTGGTGTCCAGGAGTTCGGCGACCTCGGGGGCGTCGTCGAACAGGGCCGAGAGCTCGGCGGGGCCGGCGGCGATCCGCGGCGCGCGGTCGGCCACGGCTCTGGCCGCGACGTCGGGGTGGTCCAGCGGGAACGTGTGCCGGGGCAGGTCGTGGGCGTGCTCGGCGGCGATCGTGCGCAGCCGGAGGCGGTCGCGGTCCAGCAGGACGACCGACGTGTGGTCGGCGCCCACGCCGGACCGGCCGATGTCCGACATGGCGTCGACGACGTGGGCGACGGTGAGGGCCTCGGCGAGGTCGGAGGTGGCCTGCTGTAGGCGGGCGGTCCGCATGGCCGCCTCGCTGAGCTGGTGGTTGAGGCGCTGGCGGAGTTCGTCGGCCTCGCGCTCGGTGGTGACGTCGACCAGCGTGCCGATCCACTCGGTGGTGCGGACGCCGTCGCTGACCGGGTTGGCGCGGGCCCGGTAGTGCGTGTAGCCGCCCGAGCGGGTGCGGACGCGGAAGAGGGCGTCGAAGGGCGTGGCGTCCAGGACGGCGTCGCCCCAGGCGATCTCGACGCGCTCGCGGTCGTCGGGGTGGAGGGCCTGCAGCCAGCCGCGGCCGAGGTAGGACTCCAGGTCCTGGCCGGTGATGGCGCGCCACTGCGGCGAGTCCTCGTGGACCTCGCCGGTCGCCCCGGCGGTCCACACGATCTGGTTGCCGGCCTGCAGGAGGGCGCGCAGGCGCTCCTCCTCGCGGCGGGTGGCACCGCCCTCGTGGTCACGGGCGGCGATGAGGGCGACGTGCACGTCTCCGGTGTCCGGGGAGGTCACCGGGAACCAGGTCAGGTCCCAGACCTCGCCGTCCGGGGTGCGGTGGCGCTCGCGGACGGAGCGGCCGTGCTCGCGGGCGGCGGCCGGACCGGTGCGCAGCAGGGCGGCGCCGACGGCGGAGGGGGACTTTCCGGCCAGCTCCTCGGGGCGCCGGCCCAGGCACTGGGAGGGGGCCAGTCCGACGAGGTCGGCGAGCCGCTGGTTGATGGTGCCGAACGCGTCGTCCGGACCGATCAGCGCGAACCCGATCGGCGCGTCGGTGAGAAGGGATTTCACCGCGTCGGGAAGTTCCGCCCCGCTGACCCGGGGTGGCGGAATGGACGTCTCGGCGCTCAACTGCTCGACACCTCCGGGACCCTCGGATTCCCCACCCGTGTTTCGTTGGGGCTGTTGCCTGGACCGTACGCCCGCCGTTGACGGCCCCTGTCCGCCCGTGGCACTCATCCGTCCATGGCGCCGATTGCGGTCGGGGGACTCCAGGGCCCTCGGGAGTCACACTCCATGACTCCTCTCGGCCACTGTCACGGCTCAAGCATAGGACACACCCGCTGCGCGGGGCTGCCGTCGCGGCGGGGGCCGTCCGTGGACGTGGAAGGTAAATGGTAGGCCACGCGGCGGCCGGGGAACAGTCATGCGGTCGTTCCACGGACACGATTTCTCGTGATTGCGGGCGTTGGTCGACCCTGTTCCGTTTGACCGCTCTCACATGCTTTTGGCCCGCAAGATGTCCGACTTGCCCTTTTTCTCCTTGTTGACCTGCGGTAACAGTGGGGGTCGAGTAAACGGCATCTCCCCCAGGTTTTATCCACCGCGCGCCGGAAGAGGGGTTGACAGTCAGTCCAGAACAAGTGGAATGGGTGAAGGTCTCCGTCCGGCCACCATCACCTAGGGGTGTGAGCACGAATGCTCCAGACCTTCCCTGTCCAGGATCTGCCGAAGATCTCGGCACGGCTCCACGACGAGTTCAGCGGGCTGCCCCGCCGACGCGTCGAGCGCTGTGTCAGCGACACGTGGAACTGCATCGAGCATCTGGGGATCACGGTCACCCCGGACCTGGTCGAACGCGTGGCCCGCGAACACCTGGAGGCGTTGGTGAACTCGGTCCCGCCCTCGCACGAGGTGCGTCGGCCTCCGCGCCGCACGGGCACGCTCATCACCGGACACCGCACGGTGCCCCCGCCCCGGCCCGGCCCGCGCCTCTGACGCCCGGGGCCGCCCCGACCGCGCCGTCGTCCACAGGCGGGATCGGCCAAGGCCCCGGCTGTCATACGCTCAGGTGGTGCCCTCCCCTACACCGCCCACACCCTCAGGTCCACCACCGGTCCCCGACGCGGTCTTCGACGAGATGCTGCGCGCGGCCCGAGCACTCCTGGCCATGCGGCACCCGCTCGACGCCGAACTGGCCTTCAGCGAGATGCTCGGTGCCTGGTGGGGCGAACGCCTGCCGGGAGTGGACGTCGAGCGGCTGCTCGGGGAGGGGCTCATCACCCACGCCACCGCCTCGGGTCGGCCCGCCGGCCTGGCGGTCCTGGCCGCGGTGACCGCCCTGGGCACCTCCGCCGAGCAGCGCGAGCTCGCCGAACAGGGGATGATCGCGCTCAAGGAGCAGGGGCTGCAGATGCCCGCCTGGGCCGACCAGCTCGGCGCGGTCACGCCGGTGGCCGCCTACGTCAACGGCGACCAGTTCGGCGACACCGACGACGTGGTCTGCGTGTTCAGCCGGGACGCCCCCGACGACGCCGGCGCGGTACCGCCCGAGCACGCGCTGATCCTCGTGGTCGACCACAACGGCGGCGGGGTCCTGCGCGACGCCTGGGTGACGACCAAGGTCGACCAGCTCCTGGCCCAGTGCCGGGAACGCGCCGAGGCGGACGAGTACGCCCGGTTCGAGCAGCTGGAGCTCACCGAGGCCCGCGCACGGCTGGTCCGGGCACTGGATCGCACGTCCCGCGTGGTGGCTGGCGCCTCCTCCGACTCCGGCGGCCCCGCCGTCGAACTGGTCGGTCTCACCCCAGCCGACCTCGCGCGCGGATCCCTGGCCACGCACTTCGCGCTGGCCGCCTCCCGCATCCTGGCGCTGCCCGAGCCGCCCGAGGGCGTGTGCGTCGCGCCCGTCCCCGTCTGGCGGCGCGACCGCAGAGCGGTGCTCGCCGCACGCTTCCTGGCCTCCGACGAGGCCGCCGAACTGTCCGACTCCTACGCCGCGAGCCGCTGCGTCGACCACATCATCGCGCACGGCTGCGACGTCGACGGGGGCAGACCCATGCGGATCAGTCCGCGCAAGGTCGAGTCGTTCCTGCTGCACTGGCTGCCCGGGCGGGTGGTGCTCCTCCAGGAGGAGCAGGAGGCGATGCCGCACGTGCTGGCCGCCTGGATCCGCTGGGCCGGTGCCCGGTCGCGGCTGCCCGAGGTGGCCGTGGGCGCCACCCTCGACGCGCTGTGGGAGGCCACCTCGGCCTTCACCCGCACCTACCGCGACCCGGCCCGCGCGCTGGGCCTGCGCCAGGAGGCGATCCGCCGCCTGCTGCCGGACGGCGACTTCTCCGCCCTCGCACGCCGGATGTTCGCCTTCCCCCTCCTGGCCAGCGAACTCGTCCTGTGGGCGCCGGAGGAGTTCGACCCGGCCACCGCGTGCGGACGCCGGGCGCTGCTGCGGCTGGACCACTACGGCGAGTACGAGGCCGCCACGCCGCACAGCGGCCGCCACTCCACCGGCCGCGACCGGTGGTACCGGCCGGTCACCGTCGACGACCCCGAGCGCGAACGGGAACTCGACCGGCACGAACGCCTCGCCGAGCGCCTGTGGACGGGGCGGCCCGCCAACCTGTGGGCCGCCGCCCGCCGCATGCTGGACCGCGGCGTGGACCGGCCCACCGTCCTCGCCGCCCTGGGCGAGGTCCTCGGCGCCGCCCGCGACGAACCAGACCTGCGCCGCCGCCTCGACTCCCTCTGACCCGCCCCGTCACCCGGAGAACTACCGCAGCAGCCGGTCCCGCAGCCGTTCCACCACGCTCTCGGAGACCTTCAGACCGTCGGCGACGTACTGGTCGAAGGACCCGAACAGCTCGTCCACGTGGCCGAAGGCCGTCTCCAGGTACTCGGCGCGCACCCGCGTCATCGGTGCGACGTCGTCCCAGGCCAGGCCGCTGTCCACGGAGAGCCGCCGCATCCACGCGTCGGTGTTGGCCTGGCGCTCGTTGCTGGCCAGGTAGTCGGCCAGGATGTCGGCGCGGTCCACCCCCAGCAGTCCCAGGACGACCGCGGCGCCCCAACCGGTGCGGTCCTTCCCGGCACTGCAGTGGAAGACGAGGGAGCTGGGACCCGTCGCCACGCGCTCGACGAGTTCCCGGTACCCGGCCAGGGCCTCGTCGTCGGCCACCAGTTCCCGGTAGACCGCGTACATGAACCGCTCGGCGGCGCCGTCGGCGAACATGGCGCGCGCGGCCTCGGGGTCGGCGAGGGTGTCGGTGAAGTTGGCACCGGCGGCGTCCTGGCCCTGGACCGCGACCACGGCGTACTCGGCGCCGTCCGGGACGAGGTCGGGGAGCCGTTCCCGTTCGACGGGCGTGCGCAGGTCGACGAGCTGGCGGATGCCCAGGCCGTGGTAGACGGCGAGGTCCTCCGTGCTCACCGAGTGCAGGGCGTCGGACCGGTAGAGCAGGCCGTGGCGGACCGTCCGGCCGGAGCCGGATCGGAGACCGCCGAGATCACGGAAGTTGGGGGCGCTGGGGAGGATGAAACCGTCACTTGTCACGACCGTGACGATACCGACCCGGCCCGGGTCCGAACAGGGCGCGTCCGACCATGGGAGGACCCGTGGTCACCCGGCCTCGCGCATGGCGGTGATCTCCGCGCCCGCCTCCTTGACGTCCTTGGCCGTGTCCACACCGCGCCAGAAGCCGTCGATGCGGTAGGCGGTCAGGCGCCCCTCCTTGGCCAGGTCGGGGAAGGTGGAGGACTCGTGGTCGCCCTTGGTCGGCAGCAGCGGGGTGATCTCCGGCTCGAACAGGTAGACCCCGGCGTTGATCCACACGGGCAGCAGCGGACTCTGCGTGAACCCCTCGATCCGGTCCTGGTCGTCCACGTCCACGATGCCCCAGGTGGTGCGGAACTGGGCGAGCGCCAGGGTCGCGGCGCCGCCGCGGTCGCGGTGGTGGGCGGTGAACTCGTCCAGCGGGAACCACGTGAGCACGTCGCCGTTGAGTGCGAAGTAGGGCGCGTCCTGGTCGCGCAGACCGCTGGAGGCGTAGCGCAGGGCTCCGCCCCGGCCCAGCGGTTCGTCCTCCACGAGGAGGGTGATCTCCGGACCGCCCGACCGGGCGTCGAGGTGCTCGCGCAGGACCTCGGCCTTGTAGCCGCACGACACCACGACCTGCTCGACGCCGTGCTCGGCCAGCCACTCCAGCTGGTAGTCGACGATGGGCCGTCCGGCCACCTCCACCATCGCCTTGGGGCGGGTGTCGGTGTAGGGCCGCAGCCGGGTGGCCTGTCCTCCGGCGAGGATGAGCGCCTGGGTGACGGGGGACGCGGATGATGAGGAGGAAGCGGTCATAGTCGGGACCCTAGCAGCCGGTTCGCCGGTCCTCCCAGGGTGCTCGCCCCGCCTGCCCAGGTGGTGTCCGCACACCCCGCGGCCGTGTCCGAACGCCGTCCGCGGCGGTGGCCGCCCCCTGCGCTCGGCGCCCCGCGAGGGCGTGCGGGGACGCGCTCGGCTGTCAGCTGCTCTGGGTGGCGTCGGCGTAGGCCCGGCGCACGTCCGCGCTGGTGACGACGGTCAGGTCCGCCGCGGTCGCCGACGCGCCGACCTCCTGGGAGACCCGCAGGTCGCGGTGGGAGCTGGCCTTCTCGAACAGCGACCGGGCGAAGCGCCCGTTGCCCAGCTCGTCGATCCATCCCTCCGCGCATACGTGCGCGAAGATGCTGCGCAGGTCCTCCCTGGCGGTGTCGTCGAAGGCGTCGCCGGTGCCGGCCGCGACAGCTTCGGCGATCTCGGTCAGCTCGTCGGGGCTGTAGGAGGGGAAGCGCACGCGCACGTTGAACCGCGACGACAGCCCGGCGTTGGAGGCCAGGAAGCGCTCCATCTCGGCCGGGTACCCGGCGAGGACGACCACGAGTCGCGACCGGTCGTCCTCGGCCCGTTTGAGCAGGGTCTGGATGGCCTCCGCCCCGAACGCGTCGCCGCCGCTGTAGCCGGGGTTGACCAGGGAGTAGGCCTCGTCCACGAACAGGACGCCGCCCAGGGCCCGGTCCACCAACCGGTTGGTCTTGAGCGCGGTCGCGCCCAGGTGCTCGCCCACCAGGTCGGCGCGCTGGGCCTCCACGACCTCGGCCCGGCCCAGCAGGCCGAGCGCGGAGAACACGCGGCCCAGGACCCGGGCCACCGTGGTCTTACCGGTGCCCGGGGGCCCGGTGAAGACGAAGTGGCGCATGGGCGCCTGGTTGCGCAGCCCCTGCTCCTCTCGGAGCTTGGCCACCCGCAGCTGGGCGACGATGGAACGGACCTGCTCCTTGACCGGCTCCAGGCCGATCATGGCGTCGAGTTCGGCCAGCGCCTCCTCGATGCCGGGCGTCTCCCCGAACCCCGGCAGCCGCGCGGTGAGTTCGGCGTGGGCGGTGGTGACGTCGGCGGCCCGCACGGTGATGAGGTCCTCGGCCTCGGGGCGCGGCGCGGGCGCTCCCCCGTCCACTCCCGCGGTGACCACGCGCACGTCGCGTGCCTGGGCTGCCTTCTCCACGACCGACCGGGCGTAGCGCCCGTTGCCCAGGTCGTCGACGGCCTCGCGCCGGACCGCCTGGTCGAATCCGTGCCTGAGCGCCCGGGCGGCCTCGGGGTCGAGGACGTCGCCGCGCTGGGCGACCAGCGACTCCGCGATGCGGGTCAGCTCATCGGCGGTGTAGCTGGGGAAGGTGATGCGCGTGGCGAACCGTGAGGCCAGGCCGGGGTTGGAGGCCAGGAACGCGTCCATCTCCTTCTCGTAGCCCGCGAGCACGACGACGAGTCGGTCCCGGTCGTCCTCGGCGCGCTTGAGCAGGGTCTGCACGGCCTCGTTGCCGAACCGGTCGGCCTGTCCGTCGCCCTCGTTGACCAGGGAGTAGGCCTCGTCGATGAACAGGACCCCGCCCAGGGCCCGGTCGACCAGCTCGTTGGTCTTGATGGCGGTCGCGCCCAGGTACTCCCCCACCAGGTCCGCGCGCTGGGCCTCCACGACCCGGGAGGTGGGCAGCAGGCCGAAGGAGTGGAAGATCGTGGCGAGTGTGCGCGCCACGCTGGTCTTGCCGGTACCGGGCGGCCCGGAGAAGACCAGGTGGCGCAGCGGCCGTTCGACGGGGAACCCGGCGTCGGCGCGCAGCCGGGCGGCCTCGATGGAAGCGGCGATCCCGCGGACCTGCTGCTTGACCGGGTCGAGGCCGATCATGTCCTCCAGTTCGGCCAGCGCCTGGTCCACGGGGACCGGGTCCCCGTCCTCGGCGCCGCCGCCGTCGCGGCCTCGGGTGGGGCGGGGCACGCCGTCCGTGCGGGCGCGGACCGGACGGGCGGCGGTCGGCGCCGCGCGTCGGGCGGTCGGGGAGGAGTCGGCCGTGCGCCGGTCGTCGGCGGCCTTGGTGATCTGGCGGGAGGCGGCCAGCCGCCACAGCACGCAGGCCCCGGCGGCGGCGTACAGCAGGGCCACGCCCCAGGCTGCGGACACCGGTTCCACGACCATCCCGACCAGGGCCAGCGAGAACCCGGCGATCAGGCCGGCGGTGAGGGCGAGCGCCGCGGTGTGCCAGGCGGGGAACTCACGGACGCGGGACGCCGCGAGCACGACGAGCAGGGGAACCGGCACCAGGAGAAGCACGACCGGTTCGCCGGGGAGGGGGATCTGGAAGAGCGGCACGGTCACCGACAGCCACACCACGCACACCAGCACGGTGACGAAGGTGTCGACCGACCGCATCAGCGCGGCCAGGACCATGAGCAGCAGGAGTGTGCCCGTGACCGTTCCCAGCACGCTGCCGCCCAGGGTCACCGTGACGACGGCGACGACGGTGCACAGGACCAGCGCCGCCACCAGGCGGCGGCCCAGGGGCACCCGGTGGTACAGGACCCGCAGCCTGTCGAGTCCGGAGGAGCGCCCCGGTTCCGTGGCGGCGGCCGAGCGCGTGTCCCGGGTCATATGGCCCCTTCCTGCGTGGGGGTTCGTGGGCGGTCGGCTCTCCGGGGCGGGGTGGCGGGGGCCGAACGGCGTCGGGGGGCCGACGTCCACAGGCACAGCTTTGCCCCCAGTGGGGCCGGATGTCCAGTGCGGGGCGGCGTGTCGGCGCGCCCCGCCGGGCGCTCCGGGCGCCGACGAGCCCTGCGCCCGGGTCAGAGCAGGGGCAGCTGGCCGTCGGGAACGGGACGCGCCTTGCGCAGGTGGCGCCACTTGGGCAGGTCGTCGAGGTAGGACCAGCTCATCCGGTGGTGCGCGGTCGGCCCGAGTTCGGCCAGGGCCGCGCGGTGGACGGGCGAGGGGTAGCCGACGCCGCTCTCGAACCCGTAGGCGGGGTGCTCCCCGGCCAGGTCGGCCATGAGCGCGTCGCGGTGCACCTTGGCCAGGATCGCGGCCGCCGCGACGCTGATGCAGGTCAGATCACCCTTGACCTGGGTGCGGACCCGCCAGGGACGGCCGATGAAGTCGTGTTTGCCGTCGAGGATGACGGCGTCGGGACGGGTGGAGAGCGATCCGAGGGCGCGGTGCGCGGCCCGGCGCAGGGCCTCGGTCATGCCGACCTCGTCGATCTCGGCCGGCTCAGACCAGCCGAAGGCGTGGTCGGCGACCCAGGGGCGCAGCTGCTCGGCGAGGGAGGTGCGGCGTCTGGGAGTGAGCCGCTTGGAGTCGGTGAGTCCGGGCGGCGGGTCCCCGACCCCCGCGACGGCCGCGCAGACCAGCAGGGGGCCGGCCCAGGCTCCGCGCCCGACCTCGTCGACCCCGGCGATCAGCCGGGCGCCGCGGGCGCGCAGCTCCTCCTCCACCTCGAACGTGGGCGCGGGGACGGCGGATTCAGCGGAGGTCGACACGGCTCCACCCTAAGCCCGCCCGCCGCCCACCATCGCCCACCGGGGGCTCCGCAAAGGGTGGGCTACCGCCCTCAACCGACACCCACCGGCGCGGCCCCACCCGCCCGTCACCCTCCATCGCCCACCGGGGGCTCCGCCAAAGGGCGGGCCACCACCCTCAACCGACACCCACCGGCGCGGCCGGGCGCGGGGGTGCTTCCGCGTGAATCGGGAGACCATTGCGCGACTCACCGTGCGCGACGATCGTGCATGCGTCGTCACGTTCGGTAGTTTCCGCTTGTCGAACCAGCCGTGCCGGGCCCTCCGGAGGACATGGACATGCAGCGCTCCACGCCGTACCCCCGGCCCCGGCCGGGCGTGCTCCGGATGCTCCGGGGCCGCCTCTACGACGTGGTGTCCACCGTCACCCGCGTGGGCGTGGGCGCGATGTTCGCCGAGTACGGGCTCGCACTGCGCGGCCGCGGGCCGCTGGTGGCCGAGCACCTGGCCGCGTCGGGGGTCCCCGCCGCCGCCCTGGTCGCCGCGCTCCTTCCGGCCGTCCTCGTGGCGCTGTCGATCTCCTTCGCCGTGGGCCTGCTCACGTGGATGGTGGGGCCGCTGCTGGCCTCGGCCGCCGTGGTGGGGGCGCTCGCGGCCGGAACCCAGGAGGCGGCACCGTTCGGTTCGTGGGCGGCGACAGGGCTGGTCACGGCCGTGTGCGTGCTCATGGCGGTGGGCGGCGGCCGGTGGTCGTGGGACTACCTCGTTCTGGCTCCGAGGGTGCCGCGGCCCGCTTCCGCACCCCGTCCTGCCCCGGGGGCGGTTTCCGTCGCCGACCGCGCCGATTCCGCCCGTCGCCCCGAACACGCTCCGCCGCTGCTCTATCCTGTCGGTGAGGCCGCGCTTCGACGGCCGCATCAACTCTGACCCGGCCCCTGCGCGCCCCGCTGCGTGCCCTCGGGCCGCGTCCACCCGACATGGATTCGGTGGGGGGAACATCATGTCCGCCGCTGCCTCCGATCCCGCTTCCGAGGGGTCTGTGGCCAAACTGATCGCGATGGCGGAGAAGCCGACGCCGGGTCAGCGCCTGATCAGCTGGGCCTCCCGACCGCCCGGACGGCTCTACATCCCCGCGTGCACGGTGGCAGGGCTGGTGCTGCTCTATGAGGACAGCGTCCCTGGCGGCCACCTCCCCTCGTTCCTCGTCGGCTTGGGCGCCGGCCTGCTCCTGGCCGGGATGGGCGCGCTCCGCCTGGGCATCGCGCTCGCCGTCGCGCGTCCGATGATCCGTTACTACTGGCTGCGCTGGGTGTCCGCACCGATCATCGCGGCCCTGGCCCTGGGGCTCTCCGTCGCCGACGTTCCCCTCCAGGCGAGGGTCGGTGCCTCGGCCGACGACCTGCTCGCGCTCGCCGGTGAGGTCCAGGACCCCACGACCATCCCGCGCAACGGTGAGTGGACCGGCCTGTACCCGGTGCACAGTGTGGGCAGCGGCGTGGGGACGGGCGAGGAGATCTCCTACTTCGCCATCGAGGGCGCGGGCCTGCTGAGCCAGTCCGGTCTGGCCCACAGCCCCGAGGAGATCCCCGAGGGCGTGTTCGTGCCCGGGCACGGCTCGAAGGTCTACGAGCACGTGAGCGGCGACTGGTACGTCTGGGTCGACCACTAGCGACCGAGTTCCGGGGCCTCGGTGTTCTGCTGGGTCGTTGTCCTTCCGGACCACTGGGGCCCGGGCGGTCGCGCGCCCCTGAGCGGACCGCCGGCGGCCCGGGCTGGTCGATGGGTCCACGCCCCCCCGCGCGTCCGTGAGTCGGGCGGTCGGCCTCTGGCCCGACGGAAACCTCCCGCCCCACGGGGCCGGGCTCCTGGTGTGCTCTGGAAGCGGCCTTTGCCGAGGGCTGTGTCGTTCACGTACTGCTCTCACCTTGGACCTGTACACCTGGTGTCCATCCCCCCGGAGGGACCCCCCGTCCCTGCCGAAGGCCAATGCTGAGGAGCGGATCCATGCGGGAGTTCATGCTCACCCTCCACCTGCGCATCCACGACTCGCTGACCGCGCTGCGCCGGGCGCACGCGGTGGGCGACGAGGACCTGGCCAACGCCCAGGTCGGGGAGATCGAGGACCTGGTGGAGATCGCGGCCCGGAACGGGATCGACATCGGAGCGGGCTACGCGGCCCTCTCCCCCACGGGCTGAGGAAGCCGCGCCGCACACGAGGGCCCGCGACCGTCCAAACGGTCGCGGGCCCTCGTGCTCGCACTGCGGCGGATCAGCGGCGGCCGCTCTGGCCGTACCCCTCACCGCGCTCGAACTGCTGGCGCATCGCGGACTCCTGCTGGCGCTGGTACTCCTCCGCCAGATCCTGCTGGCGCCCGGCGGCAGCGGCGACCGAGCCCCGCACCGAGTCCACGGCCTCCTGCGCGTTCGCACCCGAGGCCAGGGACCGACGGGAGCCGCCCGAGCCGTTCATCATCTGGGGCAGAAGCTGGGCGGTGAGCAGTGTCGACAGCGCCGAGCTGTCGCCCGCGCCCTCCTCGGTCTGCACCACGACCGGGCGCGGCGCATGCTCGGCCAGGGTGGCGCCGACGTCCAGGCGGCGCCGGGCCAGCTCGTACTCCAGCACCGCGCGGTTGTCGCGGTAGGCCGTGGCCAGGCGCTGCTGCGCCTTGGCCTCGTTCTCCGCGGCGACCAGGTCGGCCCGGCCGCGCGTCTCGATCTCGTAGCGCACCCGCTGCGCCTCGGTCTCCTGCTCCTCCAGCATCTGCGCCACGTCCTTGCGCGCCTTGTTCAGGGAGGCGCTGACCTCGACGATCTTCGCGTCACGGGTCTTCTTGGAGCGCTCGATGTCCATGAGCAGGGTGTCGATGCGGCGCTTGCGCGTCAGCTCCCACTCCTGCTCGTAGGCGACGAGTTCCTTGGCGACCCGCTCCCGCGTGGCCAGGTGCTGCTGGTACTGGTTGGGCAGCTGGACGTCGGGGATGTTGCAGCCGGTGATGCGCACACCGTACTTCTCCAGCATGTTGTTGAGCAGGCGGCGCATGTCCTCGACGTTGGATCCGCGCAGGTCGTAGGCGGACTCGGTGTTCACCTGGCGGCTGCGCTGGCGGATGGCGTCCTGCACGGCACTGGAGAGCACCAGGTCGAAGTTGCTCGCGCCGATGATCGTGACGAACCGGATCGGGTCCATGATCTGGAACTTGAGGAAGAACTCGATCGACTTCAGCGGCACGTTCTCCCGCGTGGGGCACGCCAGGACCGGTGCGGTGTAGGGGATCTCCGTGCGGGTGTCCACCACGAAGTCCACCCGCGACCACGGGTGCCACAGGTAGTGGCGGCCCGGGCCGATCGGCTTCACGATCGCTCCGTACTTGGTGAGGATGCCGTGCGTGCCCTCCTCGATCTCCACGATCGAGCCCCGCCACCACCAGAGTCCGGCGACGATGATGCTCAGCAGGCCCACGAGCAGCGTGGGGATGGACAGCGCGGTGTAGGTGAACTCCGTGACCGTGTTGCCCGCGGTCACGGAGTTGATGGTCATCATCAGCGCGGAGGTGAGGGCGAACAGTCCGAACCAGACCAGGACGGTCCAGCGCAGTCCGCGGGTGTCGCGCGGGATGACGACGGGAACGATGGCTCCCTGGTCACCGCCGCGCAGCAGCCCGGCCAGGTCGCCCCAGGACGCGAGGGACTCCTTGATGCTGGAGCCGCCGCCGGTGTTTGACTGGCTCATCTACTGACCTCCCTGGATCGGGCCGGGACCCTCGGGGCCGCGCTGCGACCACGGCGGCAGGGGCGGGTCCTGGTGGGGGTGGGCGGGGCCGCCGGGCGGCGGGGCGTCCGCGGGTGCCTGGCCCTGGTCGGACTCGGGAGCGGCCTCGGACAGGCGCTCGTCGATGGCCTGCTCGGAGACCGACTGGCGGATCTCCTCCACGAGGTCCTCGCCCGGGTCCTCGCTGCCGGGACGCTTGGCCTTGGTGTCGGCGTCCTCGACCAGCGCGCGGATCTCCTGCTCGCGCTCACCGATGCGGGCCCGGATGTCGCCGAGGCGGGAGCGGACGGCGTCCATGTCCTCCGCGGAGAACAGGACGGTGTCGGCCTGGCCGATGATCTCCTGGGCGATGCGCAGGTAGTCGACGCTGGCGCCGTCCCCGGAGCCGATCCGCAGGACCTGCGGCAGGCTGTCGGCGACGCCCTCCAGCTTCTCCAGGACGGCCTCCCGGAAGCGGTAGTCGAGGATCTCGGGCGCCTCGGCCGCGCTGACCGCGCGGATGTCCAGGGCCTGCGCCTGGAGGAGGGCGGCGTTGGCGTTGGCCTCGGACTCGGCCTCGACGAAGCGCTGGCGCGCGGAGGCGCGCGCCTTGTTGGTCTCGCGCTCCAGGGCGGTGTCCATCTGCGCCTGGTACTGCGCGATGTCGGCCTGGATCGCCGACAGCGTCTCGTTGAGGGTGGCCAGCTCCTTGTTCAGGTCGCCCTCGTTCTGCTCCTTGCGCAGCTGGAGCTCGTACTCGAAGGTGTAGGCGTCCTTGGCCACACGCACCATCTCCGGCGCCGCCAGGTCCATCCGGTACTCCTGGTTGGAGGGCTCGGCGTGGGTGATGTTGGCGCTGGTCAGCTGCACAATGCCGCCGAACTGCTTGTTCAGCTGGTCCAGGAGGGCGTGGGTGCTCTCGCCGACCATGTCGTAGATCGCCGAGGCCTCCTGCTCGTAGATGAGGCTGCGGGTGGTCTCGCTGATGGCGTTGTTGAGCTTCTCCTGGAAGCCGTGCACGCCGCCGAGGGTGTAGACGAAGCTGGTGGCGTCGGTGATCCGGAACTGGACGAAGAGGTCGACGGAGGCCTGCACGCCGCTCTTGGTGGGGGCGGAGCGGATCGGCGCGTTGAAGGGGTACTCGCGCGTGGTGTTGACGATGTAGGAGACGCGCTTCCAGGGGTTGAAGAGCGTGACCCGGCCCGGCGCGAAGTTGTTCTCGCGCTTGCCGAAGCGGGTGACGATGGCCTCGCAGCCCTCGGGGACCATCACCATGCCCTGGCGCCACCACATGAAGGCGGCCACACCGGCGGTGATGATCCAGTAGTGCACGCCGAAGAAGGGGTTGATGAGGGGGTTGGCGCCGGAGATGGCCGCGGGGACCAGGACGGCGAACGAGCCCAGGAGGCCGATCACCACGAGCGCGATGGCGGGCAGCATCGTCAGGAACGTGCGCCCGCGCGGGATGACCATGGGGCAGATCACGTGGACCGGTCCGCCGCGGTCCCGCTCGTGCGAACTGCTGTTGAGCGCCTCGCCCGCGTTGTTCAGCGAGGTGGTGCGCTGCTCGATCCGGGTGCCGATGGAGTTGCCCTGCTCGCGCGCGGCGACGAAGTCGCGCGGATCAAGGCCACCTCCCTCGGACGCGGCCTGTGGTGCGGCCTGTTGGAGCGCGTCGGTCACAGCCTGGCGCGGGTCGCCCCCTTGGGCGACGGCGCCGGCCGCACCGCGCACGGTCTGCGCGAACGACATGGGTGATGGACTCCTTTAGCGGGAGATGGGAACTGTCTGCTTCGACGCGTCGTACACGGCTGCGGTTCCAGGTGGGGACCGTGTCGCGCCCGAAGGCCGAGGTACCGGTCAGCACCAACTCTGGCACGAGTCTGGTCCGAAACCCATGCCCCGTGTCCTGAGCGTGACGATGAATCCTCCGGCGCGCCGGAGGGCGCTGGACCCCGGGCGCGCGGCTAGCCTCGGTCGCACAGCAGACCACCGGTCGCGGGGCGTGTTCCGCGGGCACACGCCCCCGGCCGGGGACGAGAGGGGAGACCACGATGTCGGCACTGTCGAGCGCCGTGTGCACGACCGCAGGCCTGATCGGCGGCTACTCGGTGGCGCGTGCCACCGGCAACCGGCCACTGGGCGGGGCCGTCCTGGCCGTGTGCGGTGTGGCGGCCGTCGAGACCTGCCGCCGCCGCTCGGGCCTGGGACCGGCGCTGGCCCTCGGGAGCGTGTACGTCGGGGCCTTCGGGCTGTCGCACCCGCTGGCGAAGAAGATCGGCGCCTGGCCCGCCGTGCTGGGGGTGACGGCGGCGACGGCCGCCGTCGCGGTCGCCTCGGCCGACCGCGGGGACGACTGAGGACTCAGCCGACCGGGAGGTGCTGAGGGACCCAGCTGACCGGTGGGACGGCTGAAAGCTCAACCGGGCGGGGATGCCGGGGCCTCCGCCGCGTCGACCGTGAATGCAGGCCTCCAGCCGGGCGAAGGACGTCCGAAGGCTCAGCTTCCGTCGACGGTGGATACAGGCGTCCAGCCGGGCGAAGGATACCGGGGCCTCAGCTCCGTCGACCGTGAATGCAGGCCTCCAGCCGCGCCGGAGACCTTCGCGGGCTCAGCCGCCCCCACCGTGGATGTAGGCCTCCAGCTGGGCGCGGTCGTCCTCCAGGACCCGAAGCCGGCTCTTGACCACGTCGCCGATACTGACGATGCCGACCAGGCGGCCCTCGGACAGGACGGGCACGTGTCGGAATCGGCGCAGGGTCATGGCCTCGCTGACGTCCTCGACCGTGTCGTCGGTGGTGCAGGTGTGGACGTCGGCGGTCATGATCTCGGCGACGGGGGCCGTGAGCAGGACGGTACCGGCCCGTTCCAGCCCGCGCACGACGTCGCGCTCGGAGACGATGCCCACGAGGGCGTCCCCCTCGGCGACGGCGACCGCGCCGATGTTGTGTCTGGCGAGCTCGGTGAGCAACTGCGCGACGGTCGCCTCCGGCGGAACCGTCACCACGTCGGAGCCCTTCGATCGCAGGATCGAGGCAATCAGCATGCGTCCACCTTCCACCGGCACGTCGGTGCCGAAGGGATTACCCGCTCCCCGACACGCCCAACCACAGGTGTGGACCACCCGGGCCGACGGCCCGGGTGGTCAGCCGCCCTCGGTCCAGTACCGGGTGAGCCGGTCGACCGCTTCCTCCCTCGTCATTCCCGCGACTTCGGCTTCGGGAAGGCCGACCTTCGAGATGAGCAGGTGGACGAGGTCCGCGGGCAGAGCCTCCGAGGGCGGTGGGGGTACTCCCCGGTCGGGAAGAACCCCGTCCCGAGCACACGCCCAGAACGTGGCTTCGTCGACGTCGAGTTGGGAGTTGGTCCCGGAGGATATGCGCCCACATCCCCCTGCCGTAGTCGGTCCGGCCCGTCGGCCCGGGATACCCGGGTCCGCGGGATCCGGCCGTCAGGCAGGCCCAGCTCGTACGTGGGACGTCAAGTACGTCACGTACTTCCGCTGGTGCCGCGCACAAGGCAGTGGCGGCCCGGTGGACACCGGGCCGCCACGTCTCACGCCGCTGCTCCCCCACTGGGGCCGCGGCGACCGCCCGTGATACTGGCGCAGTGCACTTACTCGGGAGGCGCGGTATTCCCCGAGCCACCCGTCTCAGTCGTCCCCGGTCCAGTGCCGTTGGAGCCTGCCGACCGCCTCCTCCTTGCTCATCCCCGCGATCTCGGTCTCATCGAGACCGAGCTTGGAGATCAACAGGTAGACGAGATCAGCGGGCAGAGCCTCCGAGGGCGGTGGGGGTACTCCCCGGTCGGGAAGAACCCCGTCCCGAGCACACGCCCAGAACGTGGCTTCGTCGACGTCGAGTTGGTTGGTCCCGGAGGATATGCGCCCACATCCCCCTGCCGTAGTCGGTCCGATCCACAGGCCAGGACACCCGCGTCCTCAGAATCCGACCATCCGGCAGATGCAGTTCGTAGGTCAGGTGATGGGTGCCTGTGCCTCCGCGGGCGTTTCGTACCCGACGCCACCCTTCCGTCTTGCAGAAGCGGTCGTGATGCGCGCGTGTGGGTCGCGGCCAGGTCACCGCGCCTTCCCCACCAGCCAGTCGCGCAGCTGCTCATCGTCGCTGAGACTGATCAACTGGACGAGACCCCAGTTCTCGCGATGGTTGGGCGCGTCCAGCAGGTGGTCCTGCCAGTCCTCCGCGTACTCTCGCAGGGCATCGACCATTTCGGTGAGGGCCTCCTCGAAGGAGGCTCCGTCCGCGGCAACAGGTAGTCCTGGAATGAAGACGGACCAGCCTTCGGCCTCAGGTACCACCTGCGCACGCGACAAAGTGACTGTCGCAAGGTAGTGGCGCAGTCTCTCAACGTCCACAACGGCGGTTCTGGCCGACTCACGGCGTACTGTGGCGACCCGACCGCTCTCCGCCGCGTCCAGGAGTGCCTTGAGGTGCGTGCGGGCTTCGGTGTAGCTGTCGTAGTGCACGGTCGTCATGGCGGTACCTCCATCGGGGCGTGCTCCCAGCTTGCCACCGGCAGACACGTACGTCAAGTACGCGACGTACCTGCACTGTCGAGGAGTCGCACCGAGGCCGCGCGTGGCTCACCGGTCCTGGAGCGAGGTCCCGGGTGACAGCGGGCCCCCGCTCCAGTGCGGCCTACCGGAAAACGCCCGTGATCAGCTGCAGCCGCTGGTGGCGCCGCAGCCCTCGCAGGCGTAGCAGCTGCCCGAGGGCCGCATCTTGGTCCCGCACGTGACGCACAGCGGGGCGTCGGCGACGAAGCCCTGCGTGCTCTCCATCAGTTCGGCGGTGGAGTGCGCCTCGGTCGGCTTGGCCTGGACCTCGCTCTCCCGCGCGGCCGGTGCCGCGGCCTCGGCCCCGTGGGTGGCCGCCGACTGCGCGTAGGACTCCACCTGGGTGGCGACCTGGGCCGGGTCCTCGCCCGCGACCTGGGCCTGGCGCTCGGCGGCCGAGAGCACGCCCAGCGCCGCGCGCTCCTCGTAGGGCAGGTGGTCCAGGGCCAGACGGCGGAAGATGTAGTCCACCACGGACTGCGCCATGCGGATGTCCGGGTCGTCGGTCATGCCGGCCGGGTCGAAGCGCATGTTGGTGAACTTCTCCACGTAGGTCTCCAGCGGGACCCCGTACTGGAGGGCGATGGAGATGGCGATGGAGAACGCGTCCATGACGCCGGCCAGGGTCGAGCCCTGCTTGCCCAGCTTCATGAACACCTCGCCCAGGCCGTCGTCCGGGTAGGAGCCGGCGGTGATGTAGCCCTCGGCCCCGCCCACGGAGAACGAGGTGGTCTCGCTCGGGCGCTTCTTGGGCAGGCGGCGGCGGACCGGCCGGGCGACCTCGGCGGCCGCGGGCTCCTCGGCGTCCTTCGCGGTGCTCTCGGACTTGCTGATGGACAGCGGCTGGCCGACCTTGCAGTTGTCGCGGTAGACCGCGAGCGCCTTGAGGCCCAGCTTCCAGCCCTCGAAGTAGATGTGCTGGAAGTCCTCGACCGTGGCGTCCTCGGGCACGTTGACGGTCTTGGAGATCGCGCCGGACAGGAACGGCTGCACGGCCGCCATCATCCGCACGTGGCCCATGGGCTTGATGTAGCGGCGGCCCATGGCGCAGTCGAACACCTCGTAGTGCTCCGGGCGCAGGCTCGGGGCGTCGACGACGTGCCCGTGCTCGGACACGAACTCCACGATCGCCTCGGACTGCTCGTCCTGGTAGCCCAGGTTGGCCAGCGCGCGCGGGATGGCCTGGTTGACGATCTGCATGGAGCCGCCGCCGACGAGCTTCTTGAACTTGACCAGCGAGAAGTCCGGCTCGATACCGGTGGTGTCGCAGTCCATCATGAAGCCGATGGTGCCGGTGGGGGCGAGCAGGCTGGCCTGGGCGTTGCGCCAGCCGTTGCGCTCACCGACCTTCAGGCACTCCGCCCACTCGCGGGTGGCGGCGGCGTGGATCGGCTCCTCCAGGGTGCCGACCGTGCGCAGGTCGTCGTTGGCCGCGGCGTGCTTGCGCATGACGCGCTTGTGCGCCTGCTCGTTGCGCTTGTAGCCGTCGTAGGGACCCACCACGCCCGCGACCTCGGCGCTGCGCCGGTAGGCGGTACCGGTCATCAGCGAGGTGATCGCGGCGGCGACGGCCCGGCCGCCGTCGGAGTCGTAGGCGTGGCCGGTCGCCATGAGCAGGGCGCCCAGGTTCGCGTAGCCGATGCCCAGCTGGCGGTAGGCGCGGGTGGTGTCGCCGATCTTCTCGGTCGGGAAGTCGGCGAAGGTGATGGAGACGTCCATCGCCGTGATGACCAGCTCGGTGAGCCGGGTGAACCGCTCGACGTCGAAGGAGTCGTCCTCGCGCAGGAACTTCAGCAGGTTGATCGAGGCGAGGTTGCACGACGAGTCGTCCAGGCTCAGGTACTCCGAGCAGGGGTTGCTCGCGCTGATCCGGCCGGTCTCGGGGTTGGTGTGCCAGTCCTGGATGGTGCCGTCGTACTGGATGCCCGGGTCGGCGCACTCCCAGGCCGCCCTGGCCATCCGCTGGAACAGGTCCTTGGCGTCGACGGTGGCCACGACCTCGCCGGTGGTCCGGGAGGTCAGGCCGAACTCCGAGCCGGTCTCGACGGCGCGCATGAAGGCGTCGGAGACCCGGACCGAGTTGTTGGCGTTCTGGTACTGGACGCTGAACATGTCGGCGCCGCCCAGGTCCACGTCGAACCCGGCGTCGCGCAGCGCCCGGATCTTGTGCTCCTCGCGCGACTTGGTCTCGACGAACTCCTCGATGTCGGGGTGGTCGACGTCCAGGACGACCATCTTGGCCGCGCGGCGGGTGGCGCCGCCGGACTTGATGGTCCCGGCGGAGGCGTCGGCGCCGCGCATGAAGGAGACCGGGCCGGAGGCGGTGCCGCCGGAGGAGAGCAGTTCCTTGCTGGAGCGGATGCGCGAGAGGTTCACACCCGCGCCGGAGCCGCCCTTGAAGATGATCCCCTCCTCCTTGTACCAGTCGAGGATCGACTCCATGGTGTCATCGACGGAGAGGATGAAACAGGCGCTGACCTGCTGGGACGAGGCCGTACCGACGTTGAACCACACCGGCGAGTTGAAGCTGAAGAGCTGGTTGGCGAGCGCGTACTTGAGCTCGTGGTCGAAGATCTCAGCGTCCTCGTCGGTGGCGAAGTAGCCCTGCTCGACGGCGGTACGCGTGTACATGCCCACGACCCGGTCCACGAGCTGCTTGAGGCTCCACTCTCGCTCGGGGGTGCCCACGGCGCCGCGGAAGTACTTGCTGGTGACGATCTGTGTGGCGTTCATCGACCAGGTGGTGGGGAACTCCACGCCGCGCTGCTCGAAGTTGACCGTGCCGTCGCGCCAGTTCGTCATCACGACGTCGCGGCGCTCCCAGGTGAGGGAGTCGTAGGGGTGCACTCCGGGGGTGGTGAAGATGCGCTTCATCTTCAGCCCCTTGCGGCTCCCCTTGCCCTTGCGTCCCGTTGGTCCACTGGTGGTTTCCGTCATTGCGGCAGTTCCCCTGAAAGCTTCGTGAGCACGGTCGGTGCGGCCGTGCGCTGCGTTGTGGGTGACGAGTCGCCCGCGGGATGGCAGGGCCACCCGCGGGGCTGTGGTGCGTGGCCGTCGCGCGGACGGCGGAGGGTCAGGGGGCGGCGGCCGCGTCGGACCGGGAGTCCGCCTCGCGGTCGGCACGCAGACTGGCGATCTCCGCCTCGAAGTCGGCGAGGCTCTCGAACCCGCGGTACACACTGGCGAAGTGCAGGTAGGCGACCTCGTCCAGGTCCCGCATCGGCCCGAGGATGGCCAGGCCGATCTCGTGGGCCGGGACCTCGGCGACACCCCGCCCGCGGATCTCCTCCTCGACCTTCTGGCCGAGTTTGGCGAGGGCGTCCTCGGAGACGGGCCGGCCCTGGCACGCCCGGCGTACCCCGGCGATGATCTTGGTGCGGCTGAAGGGTTCGGTGACCCCGGAGCGCTTGGCGACCATCAGAAGGACGGTCTCCTGGGTGGTGAAGCGGCGTTCGCACACCGGGCAGGAGCGGCGGCGGCGGATGGCCGCGCCGTCGTCGGTGGACCTGCTGTCGATCACCCTGGTGTCCGGATGGCGGCAGAACGGACAGTGCATCCTGCTTCACCTGCCTTCCCTCGCCGACAACCCGTACCTCTACTAAACCACAACTTCTGGACAAGCGCCCCAACAGCCGCACCAGATGTTGTGGTCGAACCTAGACCCCAGCGGACACGCCCGCAACCCTGCCGAGCGCGTGTCCGCGCACACGGCGAAGGCCGCCGCACGGAGGCGCGGCCGAGGTGGCACGGAGAGTGGGGACGGGGGTTGCGGACCGCCCCCCAGGGGCGTTCGGCACCTCCGCAAGGATAGCGGCGACGGCGGCCGCGCCCCACGTGACACGGCGCCGCCGCACGGCCGGAACGCCCGGCGGACCAGGGGTTCCCGCCCGCGCGGGCCGGGGTGGAGACGAGTCCCACACCGTGCGGCGGGCCGGCCGGCGGGGACCCGGTCGGTTCATTCCGGGGGCGCGGCGGGGCGAACGCGTGTAGACACGTAAGTCGAGGACGGAATTGGGCCGCTAATAGCCCATCGGAAGGAATGGCCCACAGACTCGAACGCTTGTTTGATATCACCGTACGCAACGACTAAAGTTGACCTTGATTTCACACCGGTTTCGCCATCACGTGGACCCCGGGTCGGCGCGATCGCCCCGCCGGTGGTGGACACACGCAAGCAGGCCCTGACCGAACCGAATGCCGAGGAGGCCCGGCCGTGCCGGAGGACAATCCCGGAACCGTAGATTCCACCACCGTTCTGGCACCCGTGGGGGAATCGGGCGGGCCCGCGTCCGCGACCCCCAAACTCACCGCGCGCCAGCAGAGCGTCCTGAACTGCATCCAGCGTTACGTGCGCGAACGGGGTTTCCCGCCCTCCATCAGGGAAATCGGCGACGCGGTCGGCCTGTCCAGCCCGTCCAGCGTGGCGCACCAGCTCAAGGTGCTCCAGCGCAAGGGCTACCTGTACCGCGACCAGAACCGTCCGCGGGCCGTCGAGCTGCGCAGCCCCGGGTCGGCCACCGGTCGGACCGTGACCCCCGAGGACCTGGACCCCTCCCGCGCCGCCGCGGTGCCGCTGGTCGGCCGGATCGCCGCCGGCGGCCCCATCCTGGCCGAGGAGTCGATCGAGGACGTGCTCGCCCTCCCCCGGCAGCTCGTGGGCGAGGGACGGCTCTTCATGCTCACCGTGGTCGGCGACTCCATGGTCGACGCGGCCATCACCGACGGTGACCTCGTGGTCGTGCGCCAGCAGCCCGACGCCAACAACGGCGACATCGTGGCGGCCCTGCTGGACGACGAGGCGACGGTCAAGGTCCTGCGCCGCGACGCCGACGGCCACGCGTGGCTCATGCCCCGCAACGACGCCTACGAGCCGATCTCCGGTGACAACGCCACCATCCTCGGCAAGGTCGTCTCCGTGATGCGCAGGGTCTGACCGACTCCCGGCCCGGCTTCCCGGGCCGGGGTCGTCCGGCGGGTGCCGGCGGCTACCCTGAGCACGTGCCGACACCTTCCTCCTCCCCCGCGCCCGGAGCCCGTCTCGCCCTGGCCGCCGGCAGCGCGGCCCTGACCCTGGTCCTGGCCTCGGCCTGCGCCACCGGGGACGACACGTCCGTGGAGCCACCGGGCAGCGACGGTGCCCAGCGCGAGCTGACCTTCGAGGGCGGCGGCCGCGAGGTGGCCGCGACCCTGACGCTGCCGCTGCGCGCGTCCGACCCCATGCCGGGGGCGCTCCTCATCTCCGGCAGCGGTCCCACCGACCGCGACGGCAACAGCCCGCTGCGCCCGGAGGCCGATACCAACCTGAACCTGGCGCGCGTGCTGGCCGAGGCGGGCGTGGCCTCCCTGCGCTACGACAAGCTCGGCAGCGGGGAGTCGGCCGAGGAGATCGACCCCGAGGCCCCGGTCGAGCACGAGGTCTTCGACGACGAGGTCGCGGCGGCCTACGCGGAGCTCGTCGCCCAGCCGGAGGTCGACCCCGAGCGCACGGTCGTCGTCGGGCACAGTGAGGGCGCGCTGTACGCGCTGCGCGCCCACGACATCGTCGACGCCGACCCCGCCCGGATCCTGGTGGCTCCTCCCGGCACGCGCTACCTCGACCTCATCGACCGCCAGATCACCGAGCAGGTGCGCCGGGCCGAGGCCTCGGGACAGCTCCAGGAGGGCCGGACCCGCGCGCTGCTCTCCGACGCCCGGTACGGCCGGGCCGAGGTCCGCGCCGGCCGTGAGCTGGACGACGACATCGACTCCTTCGGGGTGTACACCCCGCAGAACCAGGACTTCCTCGCCTGGATCGACTCCTTCGACCCCGTGGATCTGGCCGCCGACCTGCCCGCCGGCACTCCCGTGCTGGTGCTGTGGGGCGAGCAGGACGCCCAGGTCTCCGAGGAGGAGGTCGACCGGCTGATGACGGGACTGCCCGACGCCCGGCGCGTCGACCTGCCCGACGCGGACCACGTCCTGCGCGAGTTCCGGGACGAACCGGGCGCCACAGTGCTCGACGCCGACCGGCCCTTCGACCCCGGTGTCGCCCCCGCCGTGGAGGAGTTCCTCGACACCGCCTGGTGACGGCGCCCGCGGGTCGGCGTCAGTCGGGCAGAGCGGCAACGACGTCCTCGGCCAAGCCGACGGCGCCCTCCACGGCCTGTTCCCCGTCGATCGACAGGTTGGCCTCGTAGTCGGCCGCGGAGCTGTAGCAGGTCTCCACGTACAGGTTGGACACGCGCACACCCGCGCAGCCCACGTCGAAGGCGCCGGGGCGCACCCACGTGAACGCCTCGTCGCCGATCCCGTCCAGCGCCTCGCGGTCGGGCCCGGCGGAGGAGTCCAGGTTGTCGGCGGCCGTGTCCACTCCCCCGGGATCGGGTGAGACGACCGTGACCAGTGTGGCGGTCGCCGGAACGGCGCTGCCCTCCCCGCCGGGCGTGGCCCAACGGCACTGGCGACCGCTGCCGAAGGTCTCCTGCGCGCCGCCGATCGGCTCGTCGACCTCGAGTTCGTGCCCGGGGACCAGGTCGTCGAGCGCGCCGGTCTCCCCGATCGAGCACTCGGGCGCGGCCTCGAAGTCGCCCGGTTCCAGGACGTCCCGGCTGACCACGAACCAGACGGCACCCGCCACGAGCGCGACCACCGCGAGCACGGCCGCGATCACGCCGACGACGGCGCAGCCCCGGCTCTGCGGCTGGGTCGACGGCACGGTCCCCGGCGCCGCACCGGGACCGGGGCCGAATCCGGGCCCGCTCCCCGGGGCGTAACCCGGACCGAAACCGGAAGGGCCGGGGCCGGTGTGGGGCCCGGGGCCGAAGGCGTCACCGGGCCGGTAGCCCGGCCGACCGGCCGCCCCGGGACCAGAGCCCGCCTGATGGCCGTACATCGCGTGTCCGCTGGGACCGGTCTGGTGGCCGGGCGCCGCGTGTCCACTGGGACCGGCACCATGGCCGGGCCGCGGACGTTCGCTGGGACCCCCAGTCGGACCAGAACCCGAGTCATGGGCGGGCCCCGCGTGCCCACTGGGGCCCATGCCCGAGTGCGGGCCCGCCTGATGGTTCGGCGGCACCTGCTCGCTGGAGCCCGAGCCCGGGGCGGAACTCGGGTCCCGCCCAGGCATCGGCTGCTCAGTGCGGCCCGGGACCGAGTCGGAACTCATGTCACGCCCAGGCACCTGCTCGCTGGTGCCCGAGCCCGGGGCGGGGGGCGGGGTGGTATCGGAAGGCCTGTCGGGGCCGGAGCCCTCGTCCGGGTCGGGGTCCTGGCCGGGGCCGGAGGTGGTCACAGGGCCTCCCCCAGGTGTTCGGCGGCGTCGACCGCGCGGTCGCGGGCCTCGTCGAACCCCAGGCCGTCGGCGGCGCCCGCGTAGGAGACCCGGACCACCAGGTTGTCGGTACGGAAGGCCAGTTCGGCGGTACCCGGAGCCTGGCCGCGCCACACGCTCGCCAGGACGTCCTCGGTCAGCGGCACGTCCTCGCCGCGGGCCGGGACCATGGCCTCGTACCCGGCCTGCGCGGCCTCGTCCCCCGTCACCGGGGTCTCACCGGAGGTGTCGGTGAAGACGGCCGACAGGTCCACCCGCAGCGTCTCGGGGTCCTCCGACGCCGAGCCCGCGGAGGTCCACGTGCACGCCGTGTTCTCGCCGCCGTCCAGGGGCCCGCTCTCGGCGGACTCCAGGACGGCGTCGGGCAGGAGTTCGGCCACCTGCTCGTCGGTGAGCACACCGCACCCGGGCGTCGAGACGTGGACGTCGCCGCTGTCGGGCACGTCGGGGTCGTCCGCGGCCAGCCAGAGTCCGCCGCCGATCGCGGCGGCCGACAGGACCGCCGCTCCCCCGACGGCGACGGCCGTCCGCACCAGTACCCCGCGGGTCCTTCCGGACACCCGGTCACCGCCTCACTGTCGGTCGTGGCCCGTACCCGTGCGCGCCGGTGGCGGCCGCCGTGCGCGACCGCCACCGTGGAACGGGTCAGCCGACGACGATGTTCACCAGCTTCGGTGCGCGCACGATCACCTTGCGGACCTGCTTGTCACCGATGAAGTTGCGTGCCTTCTCCGACGCCAGGGCCAGGCGCTCCAGCTCGGCCGGGTCGATGTCCGGCGCCACCGTCAGCTTGTCGCGCACCTTGCTCTGGACCTGGACGACACACGTGACCTCGTCCTGGACCAGCAGTGCCGGATCGGCCTCCGGCCAGTTGCCGACGGCCACCGTGCCGACGTGGCCCAGCTTCTCCCAGCCCTCCTCGGCCACGTAGGGCGCGAACAGCGACAGGGCGACGGCGACGAACTCGGCGGCCTCGCGCACCGCGGGGTCGCCCGCGCCGGGGCCGGAGTCGATCGCCCGGCGGGCGGCCGAGACCAGTTCCATGGTGCGGGCGATGGCGACGTTGAACCGGCGCGACTCGACCAGGGTCGTGATCTGGTCGATCGTGCGGTGCGTGACGCGGCGCAGTTCCACGTGGCCCGCGGCGGGGTCCGTCCCCGGGCGGCTGGCCGCACCGGCCTCGGACATCACCCGGTAGGCGCGGTTGAGGAACTTCTGCGCGGCCGTGACCGACACGTCGGCCCAGTCGACGTCCTCCTCCGGAGGGCTGGCGAACAGCATGGTCAGCCGGACCGCGTCGACACCGTAGGCGTCGATCTCCCTGCCCAGGTCGACACCGTTGCCCAGCGACTTGGACATCGCCCGGCCCTCGTTGATGACCTGGCCCTGGTTGGTCAGCCGGCGGAAGGGCTCGGTGAAGGAGACCATCCCCATGTCGTGCAGGACCTTGGTGAAGAAGCGCGCGTACATCAGGTGCAGCGTCGCGTGCTCCTTGCCGCCGATGTAGTGGTCCACCGGGCCCCACTTGTTGACGGCCTCGGTGTCGAACGGCGCGCTGTCGTCGTGCGGCGAGCAGTACCGCAGGAAGTACCAGGACGAGTCGACGAAGGTGTCCATGGTGTCGGTGTCGCGGTTGGCCGGGCCGCCGCAGGAGGGGCAGTCGACCTCCACCCAGTCCTTGGCCGCGGCCAGGGGCGAGACGCCCTTGGGGGCCAGCTCGGCGCCCTTGAGCTCGGGCAGCGTCACCGGCAGCTGCTCGTCGGGAACGGCGACCTCGCCGCACTCCGGGCAGTGGATGATCGGGATCGGCGTACCCCAGTAGCGCTGGCGGGACAGCAGCCAGTCGCGCAGGCGGTAGTTGATCGTTCCGGCGCCGGTGCCGCGCTCGGCCATGACCTCGATGATCCGCTCGATGGCCGCGGACTTCTCCAGGCCGTCCAGCGGGCCGGAGTCGCGCAGGGTGCCCTCGCCCGCGGTGGCCACGCCGGTCTCGGCGGGGTCGGGCTCGCCGGTGTCGACCACGACCTTGACCGGCAGGTCGAAGGCCAGGGCGAAGTCCAGGTCGCGCTGGTCGTGGGCGGGAACGGCCATGATGGCGCCGTGGCCGTAGTCGGCCAGCACGTAGTCGGCCGCCCAGACCGGCATGCGCTCGCCGTTGACCGGGTTGATCGCGTACCGGCCCAGGAAGACGCCGGTCTTGGGGCGCTCGGTGGCCTGGCGCTCGATGTCGGACAGCTTGGCCACATCGCGCCGGTAGGCGTCGAAGGCCTCGCGCTGCTCGGGAGCGCACAGCTCGTCGGCCAGCTCGGCGTCGGCGGCCACGACGAAGAACGTGGCGCCGTACAGGGTGTCGGGGCGCGTGGTGAAGACGGTGACCGGCTCGTCACGGCCCTCGATGCTGAAGTGGACGTCGGCACCGGTGGAGCGGCCGATCCAGTTGCGCTGCATGGCCAGGATCTCGTCCGGCCAGCGGCCGTTGTCCAGCTGGTCCATGTCGTCCAGCAGGCGCTGGGCGTAGTCGGTGATCTTGAAGTACCACTGGTTGAGGCTGCGGCGCACGACGTCGGAGCCACAGCGTTCGCACTTGCCCTGGACGACCTGCTCGTTGGCGAGCACCGTCTGGTCCTTGGGGCACCAGTTCACCCCGCCGTCCTTGCGGTAGGCCAGTCCGCGCTCGAAGAAGCGCAGGAACAGCCACTGGTTCCACTTGTAGTACTCGGGGTCGCTCGTGTGCAGGCGGCGCGACCAGTCGACGCCGATGCCGTAGCGCCGGAACGAGGCCGCCTGGGTCTCGATGTTGGCGTAGGTCCACTCGGCGGGGTGGGAGTCGTTCTTGATCGCCGCGTTCTCCGCGGGCAGGCCGAAGGAGTCCCAGCCGATGGGGTGCAGCACGTTGTCGCCGCGCTGGAAGCGGTAGCGCCCGATCACGTCGCCGATGGCGTAGGCCTCGGCGTGACCCATGTGCAGGTCGCCCGAGGGGTAGGCGAACATGTCGACGATGTAGGAGCGGGGCCGGGTGTCGCCGGGGTCCTCTTCGGCCTGGAACGGGAGCTCAGCGGCCCAGCGCGCCTGCCACTTGTCCTGGAGGGCGCGGGCGTCGTAGGTGTCGCCCGTCGTCTGGTCGCCGTCTACCGCTGTCATCGCTGCAAGTTCCTGTCCGGTGTGGGTGTACTGGACCCAGGTTAGCGGTTGGCCGGTCACCACGGGCACGGCTTGCGCGGAGCACGGGTTCCACGGCGGACACGCAGAGTGACGGAAAGATCGGTGGTTTTACCGACCCCCGAGCACTCCACACCGACCGCTCGGTTTGTTACCCTGCCGTAAATAGTGATGCAGCACACGCGACCCAGGCCACAGCTGGGTCCGTTGCCCACGTGCCAGCGGGAGGCCCCATGCTCAACCTGTCCGTACTGCTCGAGGACGGCGCCCGGTCCGTCCCCGACAAGGACTGCCTGGTCTTCGGCGATCTGCGACTGAACTACGCGGTCACCAACATGATCGCCAACCAGGTCGCGAACCTGCTGGTGTCCCGGGGAGTGCGCCCCGGCGACCGCGTCGCCCTCGCCAGCCCCAACCTGCCGTACTTCCCCTTCGTCTACTACGGCGCCCTCAAGGCGGGCGCGGTGGTCGTCCCGCTCAACGTGCTCCTCACTCCCCGTGAGATCGCCTACCACCTGGAGGACTCCGGGGCGAAGGCGCTCTTCGCCTTCACCGGCAGCCCCGAGCTGCCGCTGGGCGAGCGCGCGTTCGACGCCTTCGGCCAGGTCGACTCCTGCGAGACCTACATCGACCTGCCCGCGACGCCCGGTGCCACCGAGTCGACCATCGAGGGTGCCGAGACCCTGTGGAAGGCCCTGGAGGGCCAGCCCGGCGAGTTCGAGACCGTGCAGACCGGGGCCGAGGACACCGCGGTCATCATCTACACCAGCGGCACGACGGGCCGGCCCAAGGGCGCGGAGCTGTCGCACAACAACCTGCTGATGAACGCGGTCATCTCCGCCCGCGTGGTCAACGCCCACCCCGACGGCCGCGACGTCTCGCTCACCGTGCTCCCGCTGTTCCACATCTTCGGCCAGACCGTCATGCTCAACGGTCCGCTGTACCGGGGCGGGACGCTCGTCCTCATGCCGCGGTTCGACGGCGACGAGGCGCTCCGGCTCATGGAGAATGAGGGCGTCACCGGGTTCGCCGGTGTGCCCACCATGTACTGGGGCCTGCTCAACGCGGTCCAGGCCGCCGAGCCCGGCGCCTACGACCTGGAGAAGATCGCGAGCAACATGGTCGACGCCGCCTCCGGCGGGGCCTCCCTGCCGGGCCAGCTCGCCGAGGACTTCACGAAGACCTTCGGCGTGGAGATCAAGGAGGGCTACGGCCTGTCCGAGACCTCCCCGGTGGTCTCCTTCAACAACCCCAAGGTCCTGGCCAAGACCGGTTCCATCGGCCTGCCGGTGTGGGGCGTGGAGATGAAGCTCATCGACCCCGACTGGAACGAGGTCCACGACGAGGGCGAGATCGCGGTGCGCGGGCACTGCGTGATGAAGGGCTACCACAACCGCCCCGAGGCCAACGCCGAGGTGCTGCGCGACGGCTGGTTCCGCACGGGTGACATCGCCCGCCGGGACGAGGACGGCATGTACTTCATCGTCGACCGGTCCAAGGACATGATCATCCGCGGCGGCTACAACGTGTACCCGCGGGAGATCGAGGAGGTCCTGATGACCCACCCGGCCGTCAGCCTGGCCGCGGTCGTGGGCGTGCCCCACGACACGCACGGCGAGGAGGTCAAGGCGTTCGTGATCAAGGACGCCTCGGCCGACGCCACCGAGGCGGAGATCATCGAGTTCGCCAAGGAGCGCCTGGCCGCCTACAAGTACCCGCGTTCCGTGGAGTTCCGCACCGAACTGCCGATGACCGCCACGGGCAAGATCCTCAAGCGCGAACTGCGCTGATCCCGACCGCGCGCGACCCTCGGGCGCGCGGTCACGGGCCGGCCCCTCCCACCCCTCCTCCCGGCGGGGCCGGCCCGACCCCTCCCCCGGAGCCGCACGGACACGGGCGTGCTCCGCCGCGCGACGGGCGCCCCGTGCCCCGCGCACGATGGGTACCGCCGCGAGCCCCGCCTCGGCCGTCCACGGAACGCCCTCAGCCCTTGACGGCCCCCTGCACCAGGCCCGAGACCAGCCAGCGCTGGACGAGGACGAAGAAGACCATGACCGGCAGGGTGATGAGCGTGGAGGCGGCCATCACGTGGCCCCAGTCGTTGGCGTACTGGCCGAAGAACTGGCGCAGCCCGACCGCCACCGTGTAGTTCTCGCTGCGCGTCATGAAGGTCAGCGCCAGCACGAACTCGTTCCAGGCGATGATGAACGCGAAGATGGCCGTGGCCACCAGCCCCGGGGCCACCAGGGGGAAGAGGACCGACCAGAACATGCGCGGCCAGGAGGCCCCGTCGATGTAGGCGGCCTCCTCCACCTCCGCGGGCACCGCCGCGACGAAGCCGCGCATCATCCACACCGCCAGCGGCAGGGACAGGGCGACGTAGACCACCCCCAGGCCCAGCAGGGTGTTGAGCATCCCCAGGTCACGGACCTGCAGGAAGAGCGGAATGACCAGCGCCTCCAGCGGCACCATCTGCACCACGAGCACCATGACCAGGACCGCCGTGCGCATCCGGAACCGGAACCGCGCGACCGCCACGGCGGCGAGCAGCGCCAGCACGCACGCGCCCGCCACCGTGACCGCCGCGACACCGAGCGAGTTGAGCATGTAGCGGCCGAAGTCGCCCTCGGTCATGACGTAGACGAAGTTGTCGACGGTCAGGTCCGTGGGCAGCAGCGTCCCGGTGCTCGCCGTCGACCTGTCGGAGAAAGCGCTGACCAGCATGAAGTAGACGGGGAAGAGCGTGAACAGCAGGAGGACCGCGACGCCGGCGGCCTTGGCCGCCGCCGCGGCCCGCCGGGCCGCCCGTCCGCGCCCGCGCCGGGTGGGGCGGTCACGCTCGGGCCGGGAGGTCCCCCGGTCGGCGGCGGCCGCCGCGGTCGTCGTGTCCAACGCTGCTCCTCACTCGCTCACCTGGTTGCCCGCCGCGGGGCGGGGGTGGTTAGACTCCGGTCCAGTCCGGGTAAGCGCCGCGCGCCGACGTCGGAGAGGGAACGATGACCGTGTCGACCAGGGGGACGGGGTGACGCCGTGAACGACGTGGCCGGGCCCTCCCCCACCGAGGTGATCATCAGCTGGATCCCCTACGACGCGCGCTTCCGCGACAGCGCGGTGCGCCACGCCCTGGACGACCACAGCGGTCAGCGGTTGTTCGTGTACGTGGACAACCTGGTGAACCGGGACAACGACGACGGCAGGTCCCTGGGCGACTTCGACCTGCGCACCATGGGCGCCGTCCGCGCGGACCTCAACGAACGCTCGCTCGGCTCGGTCGACTGGCGCCGGGTGCGGGCCAAGCTCATCGAGGGGCTGCACTGAGCTCATCGCAGCTCGTCCTCCCGGAACAGCACGCGCAGGTAGACCGCCGTGACGCCGAGCAGCAGCAGCGAGAGCAGGACGGCGATGGCCGAGCCCAGGCCGTAGTCGTTGTGGCTGAAGGAGCGCACGTAGGCCCACACGCCCAGGTTGAGCATCTGTGAGCCGCCCACGTCCCCGCCGGGCATGAGGTAGATCTGCGCGAACACCTTGAAGTCCCAGATCGTGGACAGCACGGTGACCACGGCGAACACCGGGCGCAGGACGGGGAAGGTGACGTGCCAGAAGCGCTTCCACGCCCCGGCCCCGTCGATCAGCGCGGCCTCGTGCAGCTCGCGGGGCACGGTCAGCAGCCCGGCCAGGACCGTCACCGCCACGAACGGGAACCCGCCGTGGACCACGTTGAGCGTGGCGATCCCATAGAAGGACAGGCGGTCGGCGAACCAGTTGTGGCCCGCGGGGCCGATCGCTCCCATGGCCATCAGCGCCCTGGCCACGACGCCGTTCTCGACGTCGAAGATCCACATCCACACGTAGGTGCCGCTGACCGCGGGCATCGCCCAGGCCACCATGATGCAGGAGACCACGGCCACCCGGGCCACCGGCCGCAGCGTCGACAGCAGCAGGGCCACGAGGGTGCCCAGCACGAGGGTGGCCACCACCGCCACAAGCGCGAAGGCCACGGTGTTGAGCATGGCGACCCGCCACAGGTACGGGTCCGTCAGCAGGGTGAGGTAGTTGGCGGCACCGACGAACGCCGACTCGCCGGAGACGAGTTCGCGCAGCCCGTACTCGCGGAAGGACAGCCAGACGATCCGGGCGAGCGGGAACAGCAGGAGCAGCCCGATGACCACGAGCGCCGGCGCGAGCAGCGCCCAGGGCAGGAGGGCGCGCCGCCGGCGCATGGTCAGCAGCGCGCCCCGGGCGCCCGGGGGCCGCGGCCGCGGCGCCGGGGCGCGGGTCTCCGGTTCCCGGTCCCGCGTGCCCGTCCCGAGCGGCGTACCCAATCTCAACCCCCGTTGAGGATGCGTTCGATCTCCGCGGCGGCGGTCTCCGTGGCCTCGTCCACGGTGGCGTTGCCGTTGAGGATGTCCTGCTGCATGGCGACGATGACCTTCTCCGACTCCACCCGGCTCCACTCCGGCGTCACGGGCAGGCCCCGGCTGGCGTCGCTGAGCTGGACCGC
Source organism: Nocardiopsis sp. NRRL B-16309 (assembly GCF_001279585.1). Taxonomy (GTDB): domain Bacteria; phylum Actinomycetota; class Actinomycetes; order Streptosporangiales; family Streptosporangiaceae; genus Nocardiopsis. The sequence continues at coordinate 83,285 of NZ_LGEC01000076.1, forward strand.
GAAGGGCTCCAGGATGGGGTCGGCCGACGCGGAGAAGGCGTCCACGCCCTCGACCGTGCCCGGGAAGAATCCGGTCTCCTCGGCCCAGCGGGCGGAGAACTCGTCCCCGGTGAGGTGCTCGACGTAGCTCTGGGCCGCCTCCTCGTTCCCGGTGCCCTCGAAGACCGACAGCAGCGAGCCGCCGGCGAAGGAGGGCATGTGGCCCCCGTCGCGGCCGGGCAGGGTGAAGGAGTCGATCCGTCCTTCGAGGTCCGGGTTGGCCTCCAGGATGGCCTTGGGGTTGGCGCTGCCCAGGATGGCCATGGCGGCCTCCTCGTCGGCCACCGCCTCCATGACGTCGATCTCGTTCCAGTTGACCGCGCCGGTGGAGGAGACGCCGTCCTCCAGGGCCAGGCCGGTGAAGAACTCGATCCCCGCCCTGCCCTCGTCGGTGTCGATCGTGGAGTCCCACGTGCCGTCGGACCCCTGCACGGCGATCTCGCCGCCCCCGCCCCAGATCCACGGCATCACGGAGTACTGGGCGTCGCCGGGGACCGGGAAGGCGGTCATGTCCTCCTCGGCCTCGGACAGGGCCACGGCGGTCCCGCGCAGGTCCGCCCAGTTCTCGGGGACCTCCAGGCCGTGCTCCTCGAAGAGGTCGGACCGGTAGACGACGGACCTGATGGAGGCGTACCAGGGGACGCCGTAGACGCCCCCGTCCAGTTCGCCCATCTCCATCAGGCCGGGGATGTACCGGGAGGTGTCGTCGACGTACCCGGACAGGTCGTGCAGGGCCCCGGCGTCGGCGAAACCGGGCGTGAAGGTGTTGCCCAGCTCGGCGACGTCGGGCATGGTGCCGCCGGCGATCGAGGTGGAGATCTTGTCGTGGGCGTCCTGCCAGGGCACGAACTCCACCTCGACCTCGATGCCGGTCTCCTCGGTGAACGCGGCGTTGGCCGCCTCGAAGAAGGCCGTCTCGTCGGGGTTGGTGCCCTGCATGATCCAGACCTGGAGGGCGTCGGTGTCGGAACCGCCGGATCCGCAGGAGGTCACGGCGAGCGTCAGGGCCACCGCGGCGGCGGGGAGGGGAACGTACTTGTGTGTGCGGCTGCGAGCCATCGGCGCGCCTCCCGTTCCTTTCGAGGGTCCCCTGGGGGTTGTAGGAAACCTACGTAAGGAACCGCCACTTGTGAAGTAAACCACTGCACGTTGTGTCTCACCTGTTAGGGGACCGGCGCGCCGCGGCGGCCCCGGCGCCGCTGACCTGCCGGTCAGTCCCCTTCGCTCAGCCCCATCACCTGGCGCAGGATGGAGACGAGTTCGGCCCGCTTGTACACCGCCAGGCCGATGGCCGCGCTGAACGCGGCGAGCATGTGCACGTAGACCATGGGGTCGCCCCGGGTGAAGCGCTCGGCGACCTCCTCCTCGCCCACCGAGTGTGCCTCCCACGCGGTGGAGACGGCGAACTCCAGCTCGGGCGGGAGCATCTCGGCGACGGTGCGGGCCACGGCCTCGCGGGAGTCGGCGGGCTTCCACACCACGCCCGTCTGCTGCACCCTGCGGCTGAGGAAGGCCGCGATGACCTTGAGTTCGGAGGTGAGCATGGCGGAATCGGCCTCGGCGCGGGGCAGGACCCGGTCGAGCTCGTCGCGGTTGTGGTCGGCGTAGGCGCCGACCAGCGCGATCGCGGTCTCCTTGACGTGGTCGGGCAGGTCGGACGCGGGTGTCTGGTCGCCCCGGGGTGCGTTGTCGTCAGAGGACACGGACGAGTCCCTTCACGTGGCTGTGCGAATCGTGCGGTTCCATCATGCCGCCAAGCGCGGGGCCGCGGGGCGCGACGAGCCGAAGCCCGCCCGTCACCCACCGCCGCCCGGGGGCGCTGCGCGAGGAAGGGGCCTCCCTCAACCGACGCCTCCGGCGCAGAGACCCCCACCGTCACCCGCCACCACCCCGGGGGCGCTTCGCGAGGAAGGGGCACCCTCAACCGACGCCTCCGG
>NZ_LGEC01000077.1 GCF_001279585.1 Nocardiopsis sp. NRRL B-16309
TCAACCGACGCCTCCGGCGCAGAGACCCCCACCGTCACCCGCCACCACCCCGGGGGCGCTTCGCGAGGAAGGGGCACCCTCAACCGACGCCTCCGGCGCGGCCCCTCCGGCGCGTCAGAACTCCGGGCGCAGGGGCATGTGGGCGTCGGCGCCGTCGAGCTTCACGCCGAGGATCTGGTGCAGCTGCACGACGTCCCGCTCGAAGCCCAGGACGCAGCCGGCCATGTAGAGCCGCCACACCCGGGCGGTGCCCTCGCCGACCAGGGCCACGGCCTCGTCCCAGTTCTGGTCCAGGTTCGCGCTCCAGTGGCGCAGGGTCAGGGCGTAGTGCTCGCGCAGGTTCTCCTGGTGGCGGATCTCGAAACCGGCGTCGTTCATCGCGAGCTGGATCTCGGCGGGCCCCTCCAGTTCGCCGTCGGGGAAGACGTACCGGTTGATGAAGCCCTTGGTGTCCATCGGCTTGAGGTCGTTGCGCGGGCGGGTGATGCAGTGGTTGAGCAACCGGCCGCCGGGGACGAGCTTGGCGTGCAGCGAGTCGAAGTACGACGGGAGGTTGCGGGCGCCGACGTGCTCGGTCAGGCCGATGGAGCTGATGCGGTCGTAGCTGGCGTCGGGCACGTCCCGGTAGTCCATGTGGCGGACCTCCGCCAGCTCCGTCAGGCCCTCCTGCGCGATGCGCTTGGCCGCCCACTCCGCCTGCTCCTTGGACAGGGTGACGCCCAGGGCGCGCACGCCGTGTTCGCGGGCCGCGTGCATGACCATGCCGCCCCAGCCGCAGCCCACGTCCAGCAGGCGCATGCCCCTGCGGAGGCCGAGCTTGCGCGAGACCAGCTCGTACTTGCGGAACTGCGCGCTCTCCAGCGCGCCGAGCGCCCGCTTGCCGCCCTCCCCGGCCGAGCCCTTCGCCCCGCCCGCCGACTCGCCCACGCGCTCCGGCGCGGCGTCGGCCTCGTCGAAGACGGCACAGGTGTAGGTCATCGACGGGCCCAGGACCAGCTCGTAGAAGTCGTTGCCCACGTCGTAGTGGTGGTGGATGGCCTCGGCGTCGCGCCGCTTGGAGTGGCGCCATCCCAGGCCCGCGAGCCGGCCCTGCGTCACCTCCTGCGGCGGCGGGGCCACCCGGTTGACGAACTTGACCCAGCCCACCGACCGCACGATCCCGGGGATGTCGCGGGCGGAGAGGTTGACGCCCTCCGCGAAGGCGAAGTCCGACATTCTGCGCAGGGCGCTGTACATGTCCCCTTCGAGATCGAGGTGGCCGGACACGTACGCCCGGGCCAGGCCGACGGCGTTGGGTGACTGGGCCAGGTAGTTCACCGCCACCGGCGTCCGCACGTGCAGGGCGACGTCACTGTTCGGATCCCCCGCTCGGCTGCCGTCGTAGGCGGTGAACCGGATGGGGGCGTCCGGGCCGACGACCCTCTCGAAGATCTCCGCAAGCCGCATGCTCTCGTCCTTCCTCTCGTGGATGCGGCCCATCCCGTCGGGTCGCCTCCCGCTGCTGGTCTCCTGCGGTGTGCTCGGCCGCCCGACCCGGTGTGCTCCGGCTGCGGGCCCCGGCCGGCGGTCGCGCGCTAGCGGTTGCCCACGCACTTGGCGTACAGATCCAGGAGGCGCCCCCCGGGGTCGTAGGCCTGTTTGAGGCCCGCGTAGGCCGTTCCGTTGTAGAGGCTCCAGAACTCCTCTTCGGTGTAGAAGGCGTCGGAGTACAGGGACTTGTGGCCGCCCAGCCGGGCGACCTCCTCCTCCACCCTGCGGTTGTGGTGGGCCCGGCGCTGGCCGGGGAGCATGTCGACCAGACCCCAGAAACCGAAGTTCACGTACAGGCGGTCGTTCTCCAGGGGGTAGAGCGGCCAGACGTGCTCGCCGTCCCCGCCGTGGCCTGGCCGACGCGGCTCGCTGAGCTTGAGCGGGCACATCCAGACCGGCGTCATGCCGATCTCGGAGTGGAAGAAGTCCAGGAACTCCGCGCCGCGCTCGACGCCGACCTCGATGTCCTGGATGAGGGGTTCCTGGGGCCGCTTGCCGCGGTAGTGGGTGAGGAGCCGGAAGAAGTCGGTGCGCCGGTCCCAGGCGACGAGCCTGCGGTAGACGTCCGAGCGCTTGAGCGCGCGGGGCCACAGCGGCCGCACCAGGGGGTGCTGCGTGCCGAAGGCGCGCGAGCACCAGAACCAGTCGGTGTCCCAGCGCCACAGGTAGTCGTGGGTGGTGAGGTAGTCGCCGGGCCCGTTGCCGGAGTAGCGTGGGATCGACTTGTAGTAGACGTCGTTGCCCGTGTAGTCGCTCACCCAGGGCGCCTGGTCGGTGAAGCGGGCGACGGTGAGGTAGAGCTCGTCGCGGCCGAAGGCCACCCCGTCCACGAAGTCGACCGGCTGTCCGTCGTGCTCGGCGTCGGCGCAGATCCGCGCGAGGGCGTCCATGCACTCGCCCGCGTCGGAGAAGCGCAGGTGGCGGAGGTTGACGTAGGCGGAGACCGGCTCCAGCTCGATACGCAGGCGCAGGCTGTAGCCCAGGGTGCCGTAGGAGTTGGGGAACCCGTAGAAGAGGTCGCTGTGCTCGTTGTCGCGTGTGGCGGTCACGACGTCGCCCGAGCCGGTGAGGATCTCCATCTCCTGGACCGCCTCGTGGGGCAGGCCGCTGCGGAAGGAGGACGACTCGATGCCGAGCCCGGTGACCGCGCCGCCCAGGGTGATGGTGCGCAGCTGCGGTACGACGGTGGGCATCAGTCCGTGCGGGAGCGTGGCGGCGACGAGGTCCTCGTAGGTGGTCATGCCGCCGACGTCGGCGAGGCGCTCCACCGGGTCGATGGAGATGACGCCGGAGAAGGCGGACACGTCGAGGGAGGGGGCCGAGGAGGGCTCCCGGAAGCGGAAGAGGTTGGACGTGGGCTTGGCGAGCCGGACGGGGGCGCCCTCGGGAAGCGCCCGGAAGTCGCGGCGCACACGCTGGACCGCCGCGATGTGCTCGGCGAAGCCGGACCGCGCTCCGGCGGGGGCGCGCTTGCTCGTTCCCTGTTGGTGAGGTGTCATCCCAGCTCTTCCAGTGTCGGCACGAGTGACGCACGAGGTGGATCAGCCGGCACCGGACCTCGGTCCGGCACTGCCTGCCCGGCACTGCCACACGCGCCGGGACGGGCCGATCCCCTCAGTTCTACCTATCGGTAACGGTCTTGTGCCACCCCATTTGTGACGTGTCTTGACCGAAGAACGAAGAGATGGGGACGGTGGTGACGGCGGGCCTGCGGTTTCTCCAGGGAGCCGTGGGATTCCCGTGCCGGTTGTGCCGTGAACCACGACGATGCGTGTGGCCGGGGACCGCGATGCGCGTAGACGGGGACCGCGATGCGCGTAGACGGGGACCGCGATGCGCGTAGACGGGAGACACGGTCCATGTGGCCGGGAACCTCGATGCATGTGGCCGGGGACCGCGAGATCAGCGGGCCCGGTGAGCGGTCCGGCTAGGATCGGGGTTCGTGCGCATCGTTCTCATTGATTCCGGAATCGGCATGCTCTCCACCGCCGCGGCCCTGCGTGCCGCGCGGCCCGACGCCGATCTGGTCCTGTCCATGGATCCCGACCACATGCCCTGGGGGCTGCGGACGTCGGACGAGGTGATCGGTCGGCTCCTGGCCGGGGCGCGGGCCGCACGGGGCGCGGAGGCGGACGCGGTCGTGGTGCCGTGCAACACCGCGTCGGTGCACGGACTGGACGCGCTGCGCGCCGAGTTCGAGCCGGGGGTGCCCGTGATCGGGACCGTGCCGGCGATCAAGCCCGCGGCCGCCGCGGGCGGACCGATCGCGGTGTGGTCCACCGTGGCCACGACGCGGAGCCGGTACCAGCGCCGTCTGATCGAGACGTTCGCGGACGGGGTGGACGTCACCCCCGTGGCCTGCGCGGGTCTGGCCGAGGCCGTCGAGTCGGCCGATCCCGCGGCGCTCGCGGAGGCGGTGGACTACGCCGCCGGGTTGACCCCCGCGGTACGCGGCGTGGTGCTCGGCTGCACGCACTACGACCTGGTCGGCGCGCGGATCACCGAGGCGCTGGGCGACGTGTCGCTGTACAGCGCCGCCGACGCGGTGGCGGCCCAGACGCTGCGCCGGATCGGCGACGTCCCCCTCGGCGACACGGCGGGCACCGTGCGCGTCCTGGCCGGTGGCCGTCCCGCGCCGATGCCCGCCGCCGCCCTGGCCTATCCGGCCGGTCGCGCGCTGGCCGCCGCGCCGACCTCCGCCCTGTAGTCGTCACCGCTCAGCGCGCCCGCGGCGAGCGTGCGCACGAGGGTGCGCACACCCGCGGTGTCGTTGTCGTGCAGCAGGGTCTCCAGCAGGGACAGCGCCGCGCGCTGGTCGCCCGGCTGCTCCCGGACGTGCCGCCACTGGGGCGCGGTGGCCGCGTCGGAGAGCATGAGCGTCCGGCCGACCTGGCCGAGGGCGGCCAGCAGAGGGGTGTCGTGGGGCATCGCGGCCAGGGCCGCGTTGACCTGTTCGGCCTGCTGCTCGGGGTTGATCTCCTCGACGGGCTGCGCGCGCAGGAACTCCAGGATCCGGTCCGCGGGGGCGAGCGGCTGGACCGGGGGCATGCCGCCGACCAGCGCGCGGGCCTCCGCGAGATCGCCGAAGATCTCCTCGGTCCGGGTCAGCTCGCCGATGAGGCGTTCCGCCCGCTGCGCGGAGCAGGAGGCCACCCAGTGCGCGCCGCGCCCGGTGGCGAGGCGGGTGGCGGCCAGGGCGAGTTCGGCGCCGCGCCGGGGCGCCCCGACCCGCTCGAAGTAGCGCGACCAGGTGGTGACGCGCACGCCCAGCCGCCAGTCGTTGCGGACCGAGCCCAGGGACACCAGGTTCTCCACGGACTCGGTCCACGCGGGGCGCAGGCGCGGGAAGGCCTCGGCCTCCTCGACGGTGGGCAGGACCGTGATGGCCTCGCGCGGGTCGCAGGCGCCGATGCGCGCCAGCCAGGACAGAAGGCGGGACCGCTCGAAGCGGATCGTGCGCCGCAGGGCCGTGCGGCGCGGGTCGACCGGTTCGCCGAGCGAGAGTTCGGCCTCCATCCGGTCGAGCGCCTCCAGGGCCTCGGTGTGCTTGTCCTGGTGGCGCAGCGCGCGCACCAGGGTGAGCACTCCCTCGGCACCGAACAGGGCCGCGCCCGTGGCGGTGTGCTCGTAGCGGCGCAGTTCGGCCTCGGCCCGGTCGGGCGCGTCCTCGTCCACGAGCAGGTTCACCCGGGCGAGGGTGAACGCGGGCCAGGCCGGTGTGCGCTCCCACCCGGCCAGCCGCCGGGCCGACAGCAGTTCCCGGCGCAGGTCGGTCGTCCCCCGGGAGTCGACGTTGGCGTGGCAGGCGACCAGCGTGTGCAGGGCCGAGACCGGCAGCGGACCGTGCGCGAGCGGGTCGGGCTCCTCGGCGGCCGCCGCCGCGGCCTGGTCGAGCGCCCGGCTCCCCTCGGCGAGCGCCCCGGTCCGCACGGCCAGCGGCCAGTGCGCGAAGTAGTGCAGTGTCGCCTGCCCGAGGACCGCCGGGGCCCCGGCCTCGCCCGCCTCGGCGACCAGGCGCCGCGCCCGGCGCAGCGCCGAGCGGGCCACCGCCTCCACCCGTACCGTCTCCCCGGCCTCGGCGAGGACGGGCAGGCTCGTCACCGCGTCGGCGAGTTCCTCCTGGCCCGCGGCCCGCAGACGGCGTCCGGTCTCTCCCGCCCATGTCCACATCGGCATGTTCTCTCCCCCTGTACTACCGTGTGGAAACAGAACGTAGCAGCGTGGTGACGGAGTTGTCCGGGGAACGCGGGAAACCGCTGCGGCGCTGGGCTTGAGCGGCCGATCCGGGGTGGACGCGGACCGATAGACTCTGTTCCACCGATGGTGCCCCCGGCGGGGTTCCGCGAGCCGCGACAGAGGGACTGGAACACCGATGGGATGGCGAGACCGCTTCGGACTCCGCAAGGCCAACCGCAAGGGCAAGGCGCGTTTCGACCGGGCGTCCGAGGATTCGGACATCAAGGCGCTGATCGAGTTCGCCAAGAGCCGGGTGGGCGTGGAGTTCTTCGTCGAGCCCGAAACCTTCGCCACGACGACCACCGCCGTGGCCGTGGCCACCGACGGCGAGTGGATCCGCCGCAGGTGCGGATCACCGGACGTCATCCGCAAGGTGGCGCGGAACCTGGCCACCCCCGCCTACGACGTCCAGATCGTCGGGTACCCGCAGCGCATGCGTGACTGGAGCGCGCGCAACAAGCGGGGACTGTCCCTGGACGAGTGAGTCCGGACACGTCCGCCCCGCGCCCGTGTGCTGCCCGAAACCCGCGACCGCGTCATTTTGGGCATTGATGACGACACCTTGCCGCGACTTCCTCTCCGAACGGGTTCCCTCACAGGGGCATTCCGTCGCATACTCGCCTGGGAGGGGGACGCTGATGAAGCAGGATCTCACAGCCCTGTGCTGCGAATGCGGCATGAAGCGCGTGGTGAGCGACTACCAGAGCGTGGGCGAGGCGCAGTCCGCCTACGGTCTGGCCCGGTGTGTCGTGTGGCGCAAGTGCCGTGCGTGCGGTTACCGCACCTACCACGCCTACCTGCGGGCCGACGAGGAGCGCGACGAGCTGGAGGACGCCCTCCGGCTGGACGGCGCCCTGGCCGCCGAGGCACTGGACGAAGAGGTGGAGCAGCTACGGCTGTGCGGGGTCGACATCGGCCACGCCCCGGTCCCGGCGATCTGGGACGGGCAGTCCGTGGGCATGGTGACCCAGCGGCTGACCGATCACGCCTACTCGATCGTGCTGGACCCCGAGGCCTCGGTGGTCTCGCGGCTCAAACTCATCGACATGATGTGGAACGAGCTTCTGGTCGGCGACCACGACGACCGCTGGTACATCCAGGAGTCCGAGGACGAGAAGACCCCGGGGTACGCGGTGCGCCTCTTCGGCTACCGCACCCGCGGGTAGACCTCCGGACGCAGCGTTCCGGGCCCGCGTCCGCCGGGCCGCCTCTCCGCACGCCTCCGCGCTCGCGCGGCAGCACCGGGGCCGAACGCCGCACGTCGCCCCGGTGGGAGACTCTCTAAGCCGGTTCGGGTGTGACCCGGCCGGAGAGTCTGCGCAGCGCGGACCGCGCCACGGACGGGTCCGTGGTGCCCCAGTAGGGCGGCAGCGACGCGCGCAGGAATCCCCCGTACCGCGCCGTCGCCAGACGCGGGTCCAGGACGGCGATGACACCGCGGTCGTCGGTCGAGCGCAGCAGCCGCCCGGTGCCCTGGGCCAGGAGCAGCGCCGCGTGGGTGGCCGCGACCGCCAGGAAGCCGTTGCCCCCGTGCGCGCCCACCGCGCGTTGGCGCGCCGAGGCGAGCGGGTCGTCCGGGCGCGGGAACGGGATCCGGTCCACGATCACCAGGGACAGTGAGGGCCCGGGGACGTCGACGCCCTGCCAGAGCGAGAGCGTGCCGAACAGGCAGGCGCGCTCGTCGTCGGCGAAGCGGCTGACCAGCTGACCGGTGGAGTCGTCACCCTGGCACAGGATGGGGTGTTCCAGGCGCTCCCGGAGCGCGTCGGTGGCCTGGTGGGCCGCCCGTATCGAGGAGAACAGCCCGAGTGTGCGCCCGTCGGCCGCCTCGATGAGTTCGGCGATCTCGTCGAGGTAGGCGTCGGCGAGCCCGTCCCGGCCGGGCGGGGGCAGGTGCTTGGCCACGTAGAGGATGCCGCTGCGGGCGTGCTCGAAGGGCGAACCGACGTCCAGGGCACGCCAGCGCGGCTCCCCGGCGGCGCGGTGCGGCCCGTCCTCGGCGTCGTCGCCGGTGGCCTTGTCGTCGCCGGAGTTCGTGTCGGTGTCGGCGGCGGACTCCGGTCGCGGGGCCAGGGCGGCCGCGGCCTCCTCGGCGACCTCGCGGCCCAGGCCCCACTGGTGGGCCAGCGCGGAGAAGGAGCCGCCGAGGGTGAGGGTGGCGGAGGTGAGCACGACGGTGCGGTCCCCGAAGAGCTTCTCCCGCAGGAGTCCGCCCACGGCGAGCGGGGCGACGCTGAGCGAGGGCGGCCGGGACGGCGCCTTGGTGAGCCACACGATGTCGGTGCGGTCGCGCAGCGCGGGCTCGAAGGACTCCAGGACGCGCACGGCGGTGTCGTGGACCTCGCCGAGGGCGGCCAGGGCCAGCTTGCGGTCCGTGGCGGAGTCCGGGTCCTGTTCTCCCGGGGAGGGGCCGATGGCGGTGACGCAGGCGGAGGCGGCGTCGCGGACCGCCGCGACCGCCCCCGCGAGGCCGTCGTCGATGTGGTCGAGGCGCCCGTCGGGAGCGTCGGTGAACATCAGGGCGAGCCCGTCGGCGCATTCGGTGAGGCGCTCGCTGATACCCGGTTCGACCAGCCGAGCGGCCCGCTTGGCGGCCGTGCCGACGGAGCGCTCTGTGAGCGTCCCGGTGGCCACGGAGGTGGCGCGGTCGACGAGTTCGTGGGCCTCGTCGATCATGATCGTGTTGTGCTCGGGCAGCAGGTGGTGGCCCTGGGACATGTCGATGGCGAGCATCGCGTGGTTGGTGACCACGATGTCCACGCCCTGGGTGGCCTCGCGGGCGAACTCGGCGAAGCAGTCCTGGCCGAAGGCGCACACCCGCGCGCCGACGCACTCGTTGCCGCCCACCGACACCTGCCGCCAGGCCAGGTCGCTGACGCCGGGCACCAGCTCGTCGCGGTCGCCGCTGTCCGTCTCCTCGGACCACTCGTGCAGCCGGGCGACCTGTCGGCCCAGGGAGGACAGCTGGCGGGGGTCGAACAGCTCGCTGTCCTCGGCCTCGTCGTCGGCGGTCTGCAGGCGGTTGCGGCAGAGGTAGTTGCGGCGGCCCTTGAGCACCGCGAACGTGGGCTCCCGGGGCAGCAGCGGAGCGAGCGCGGCGGCCAGGCGCGGCAGGTCCCGGTTGATGAGCTGGTTCTGCAGCGCGATGGTGGCGGTGGAGACCACGACGGTGGTCTCGTGGGCCATGGCGTGTCTGACCGCGGGTACGAGGTAGGCCAGGGACTTGCCGGTGCCGGTACCGGCCTGGACCACCAGGTGCTCGCGTCGGTCGACCGCGTCGGCCACGGCGCCGGCCATCTCTGTCTGGCCCTCACGGCGGGTGCCGCCCAGGGAGCGGACGGCCGCGTCGAGGAGGGTGGGAACGTCGGGAAGATCTGCCACGCATCGACAGTACCGGCCGGGGAGGACAGCATCGGCGTCGTCCACAGGCCGATCGCGGACGAAGCCGGGCCCCGGGCGGCCCGGCCCGTCCTCACCTCGCGGACGCGGCCACGCCTCAGCGGGAGTCGGCGACCACGCTGCCGATCTCGGCCTCGGCCCGCAGTACGGCGGGCAGCAGTTCGGAGTCGATCCAGTCGCGCTGGTCGGGCCGCGCGGCACGCCCGCGCGGCCCCAGGTCCTCGGCGAGCACGGTCAGCACCGCGCGGATCCGGCGCACGTGCGCCAGGTCCGGGGAATCGGCGGGCCGGAGGGGCGTCTGCTCGGCCAGGAGCGCGTAGCTGTCGGCCAGCACCTGCTCGACCTTGTCGATCGCGGCGGCCCGGACCACCTCGTCCCATTCCGCGGCCGAGAAGGGCTCCCGGACCGACCGCGGAGCGGCGGGGGCCGGAGCGGGCACGCGGCCGGGGGCCGGATCCGTGTTCCGGCAGCGCCGACAGGTCATCGAGGACGCCGGTTCGTCGCGGCGCTGGAAGAGCGGGAGGGAGATCAGGTTCCACAGACTGCGCATAACGCCCCCGGATGTCTCGTGTTTGGGGTTATGTCTGCTTTGACGCTCCCACCGTGGAACCGGTTCCCCGCGTGGACCGGGGCCGGCCGGACGGGTCCGGCCGGCTCGGGCCCGAAGGATCCGCTACCGGAGGGTCCTTCAGCGGACGACGTCGAAGACCTGCTTCTGGACGCCGTTGGAGTACACGGCGTGCTCGACCAGGTCGAGCTTGGTCAGGTCCTTGTCGGTCTCGCTGAACAGGCGCTTGCCCGCGCCGAGGAGCAGGGGGTAGACGAGCAGGTGGTAGCGGTCGACCAGCCCGGCGTCGGCCAGGGCCGCGCCGAGTTCGCCGCTGCCGTGCACGATGATCGGGCCGCCCTCGGTCCGCTTGAGCGCGGCCACGTCGTCGAGCGAACGCAGGATCGTGGCGGGCCAGCGCGGGTCCTCCTCGGCGAGCGTCGTGGACACGACGTAGCGGGGCATCGCGTTGTACTCGGCGAACTCCTCCATCGTGGGCCACACGGGCGCGAACGCCTCGTAGCTGCGACGGCCCAGCAGCAGTGCGCCCGCCTCCTGCTGCTCACGCCCCTTGATCTCGAAGGCCTTCTCGTCCATCTCCAGGGCGTTGAAGGTCCAACCGGCGTTGCGGTAGCCGGCTTCGCCGCCGGGGGCCTCCACGACGCCGTCGACGGACACGAACGAACTGATGATCAGGGTGCGCATGATGTTCTCCCAGGTTCTTGTGGGCCGCTTTCCCCCACTCGTCGAACGGGAAGACCCGTATTCGACACGTCGGGAGAACTTTTTTTCGCGCGGGTCGTCGACGGCCGTCCGGCGCCCTCCGGGGCCGGGCTCCGGACGGCACGAAGGCCGCCCACACCGTGGACGGCCCCGGAAACGACGAGACGACCCGGCGAGGGGGACGGAGTCCCCCGAGCAAGGTCGTCTCGGAGACGCGGGGGTCTGGGGGGCGCCCCCCAGGAGAAACGACGAGACGACCCGTGCGAGCGCGTCAACGCGAGCAGGGTCGTCCCGTCTTCGAGTGGAGCTATGGGGATTCGAACCCCAGACCTCCTCCATGCCATGGAGGCGCGCTACCAACTGCGCCATAGCCCCGCGTGAAGCAACGGGAAGAGTCTACCGGAAGGGAGGGCGTGGGCTGACCAGGCCGGAGCCGGGATCGTGTGAGCTCCCCGACCTCCCGGTACGGTCGCCCCGACCGGCCGGTCGCCCCCGCGCACGGGCGGTGCCGTGCGCGGGACGGTCCGGTCAGCGGTTGGGTTCGGCTGCGCTGACGTCGGCCAGCGCGGATTCCCGATCGGTCTCGACGGCGAGGTCGCCCATGGTCACGATCCCCACGAGGTGGTCGTTCTCCACCACCGGCAGGCGGCGCACGGCGTCGTCGCGCATCTTGCGCACCGCGTCGGAGACGCCGCTCTGCGGCGGCACGCTCACGATGGCCGAACTACAGATCGAACGGGCGTTCTGGGTCTCCGGGTCGCCCCCGGTGGCCAGACAGCGCACGACGATGTCGCGGTCGGTCACGACGCCCACGGGGCGGTCTCCCTCGGCGAGGATCACATCGCCCACGTCGGACTCGCGCATCACCTCGGCGACCTCGCGCAGCGTCGCCTCCGGGGCCATCGTCCGGACAGGGCTCGTCATCACGTCCGCCACGGTCCTGGCCATGTCCTTCCCCCTTCTCTCGACTGGGTCCCATTGCGTCCCCTAGCCGATCCCCGCCCGCTGAAACATGGACCGATCCCGGGAACCGACAGTGTCCGAGCACCGCGTTCCGGCGTCGTCCTGGGAAAACGACGAGACACCCGACGAGCGCGAGGACGCGCGAGCAGAGTCGTCTCGGAGCGGCGGGCGTCCGGGGTCTCGCTCCCAGAAGAAAAGACGAGACGGCCCGTGCGAGCGCGTCAGCGCGAGCAGGGTCGTCCCGTCTTCGAGTGGACCCTGGGCGACACAACGACAACCCCCGAAGCGCAGCCTCGCGTTGTAAGAGAGCGCCCCGCCCACCCCGACGATCGCCGCGACCCCGGCCGCAGGGGGTGCCTCGGGGGGTTCGGGGGGTCTCCCCCCGGGAAACACGAAGGACGACCCGGCGAGGGGGCCGAAGGCCCCCGAGCAGGGTCGTCCTGAGTCCGTGGAGCTATGGGGATTCGAGGTGTGCCGGGCGGTTCCCCCGCTCGGCGATGGCAATACTCTACCGGAACCCGGGAGTGGGTCGTCCATCGCGGTCCGGTCGATAGTCGGGTTCCGGTCCGAATACCCTGGAGTGGTGCCCGAATCCAAGCTTGAAATCCAGATGCTCCACGACCGCCTGCTGGTGAAGTCGGTCCCGGACAAGAGCGAGCGGCGCAGCAGTGCCGGACTGGTCATCCCCGACACGGTGAAGCTGGCCACCAGGCTCGCCTGGGGCGAGGTCTGCGGCGCCGGGACCGGCGCCCGGCACGTCAAGACCGGCGACCGCGTGCTCTTCGACCCCGAGGAGCAGGGCGAGGTCGAACTCAACGGCGAGCGCTACGTCATCCTGCGCGAGCGCGACGTGCACGCCGTGGCCAACGAGGCCCCCGAGCGGGGCACCGGCCTCTACCTGTGAGCCCGCGCCCCGAGGCGCCCGGGGCGCTCCTCCCCGCGCCGCTCAGCCGGACTGCTCCCTCGACACGGCCTTGACCAGGGACAGCAGGCACATGTTGAGCGCCTCGTAGGCGGGCACGCGCGCGACCGCCACGTAGGACCAACCGGCGTACAGCCCGGCCCACAGGAGCTGCTGCGCCCACAGCGGCGTGATCCTCGGGTCGATCGTCCCCTCCTCGTGGCCCCGCTCCACCAGATCGAACACGGCCAGGTCCGCGGGCCCGCACTCCTCCTCCGAGGGCGGCTCGGTGTGGTCCTCGTTGCCGAACGCGAGCATGACCACCCTCTGCAGCGCGAAGTACTCCGCGGCCAGGCGTGAGAACGCCTCCAGCGCCGTGCCCTCGGTGGTACGCGCCCGCTCGGTGGCCTCCCGGATGAGCTCGTCGGCGTAGTCGCCGAGCGCGCAGGTCAGGTCCGCGCGTTCGGGGAAGTAGCGCTGCAGGGTACTGCGGGCCACGCCCGCGGTCTCGGCCACCTCGGACAGCGGCGCCTTGGGGTTGTCGCCGAACACCCGCACCGCCGCTTCGAGGATCGCCCGACGGGTCCGGGCGCGCGTCCTCGTCTCTTCCTCTGCCGTCACGCTCTTCGCCATACGCGCCATCCTAATCTTGTCGGTCTTTGCTTGACAAAAATCGGTCACCTATGACCTACTTCTACCCATGACAGGTCCATATACGGCAACCACTGATCCTGTTCGCTTCGCACAGACACGCGTGCTCTGGTCGTTCGTGCGGCCGCACCGCCGCGCACTCGCGCTGAGCCTGCTCCTGGCCCTGCTCGGTTCGGCGCTCCAACTCGCCAACCCGATGGTGATCAAACTCGTCCTGGACACCGTCTCCGAGGCGGGCGGCCTGGCGGTGCCCGTCGCGCTGCTCCTGGGCCTGTTCGTCCTCGGCTCCGTCTTCGGCGTCTGGCACTGGATCGTGCTCGGCACCGTCGCGGAGAAGGTCGTCCTGGACGCGCGCACCTCTCTCGTGCGCCGCTACTTCCGCGCCGCCCTGGTCCCGCTGTCCCGCCGCCCGTCCGGCGAACTGGTCACCAGGGCCACCTCCGACACCGTCCTGCTGCGCGAGGCTGCCTCCAGCAGCATCATCAGCCTCGTCAACGGCGGCGTGCTGCTCGTCGGAACGCTGGTCATGATGGGCGTGCTGGACCTGGTCCTGCTGGGCGTCACGCTCACCGCGGTGCTCGTCGTCACCCTCCTCTTCCTCACCCTGATGCCCTCCATCGCCAGGGCCCAGGAGCAGGCGCAGAACTCCCTCGGGCTCATGGGCGGGATCCTGGAGGGGTCCCTGCGCGCCCTGCGCACGGTCAAGGTCAGCCGCGCCGAGGACCGCCTCGGCGCGCGGATCCTCGGCCACGCCCAGGACGCGGCCGGGCACGGGATCCGCTCGGTCAGGCGTGAGGCGGTCGCCTGGACCATCGCCTTCGGCGGCATCCAGCTGGCCATCATCGCGATCCTCGGCATGGGGGCGCTGCGCGTCGGGTCCGGCGAGATGGTGGTGTCCACGCTCATCGCCTTCCTGCTGTACGCGTTCACGCTCATGTCCCCCGTCACGGAACTCTCCCAGAGCGTGACCGCCCTGCAGTCGGGCATCGCCGCCGCGCGGCGCATCCGGGACGTGGAGTCGATCCCGCTCGAACCGGTCGCCGACTCCCGCGGGGGCCGCTCCCCCGCCGTGGACGCCCACGGTCCGGTCGTGGAGCTGCGCGGGGTCACCGCCCGCTACGCGCCGGGTGCCGAGCCCGCCCTGGACCGGGTGGACCTGGCCGTCCCCCGGCGCGGCCACACCGCCGTCGTGGGCCCGTCCGGTGCGGGGAAGACGACCGTCTTCTCCCTGCTCCTGCGCTTCCTGGAACCCGAGGACGGCCACCTGGCCCTGGAGGGGGCTCCCTACCGCGAGTGGTCGCCGCAGGAGATCCGCGCGCGGTTCGCCTACGTCGAGCAGGACGCGCCCGTGGTGCCCGGCACCATCCGGGAGAACCTGCTGTTCACCAACCCCGACGCCACGGACGACGAGGTGCGCCGGGTGCTGGACGAGGTCCGCCTCGCCGAGAAGGTCGACGCGCTGGAGAAGGGGCTGGACACGCCGCTGGACGCCACCTCCCTGTCCGGCGGCCAGCGCCAACGGATCGCCCTCGCCCGGGCCCTGCTGCGCACTCCCGACGTCCTGCTGCTGGACGAGGCCACCTCGCAGGTGGACGCCATCACCGAGGCGGCGGTCACCGAGACCGTGCGCCGCCACGCCGGCCGGGCGGCCGTGGTGACCATCGCGCACCGCCTGTCCACGGTGATCCACGCCGACCGGATCGTCCTGCTGGACCGGGGGCGGGTGCGGGCCACGGGGACGCACGGGGAGCTGCTGGCGACGGACGCGCTCTACCGGGAGCTGATCTCGGCCCTGCGCATCGGTGGCGCCGAACGGCTCGCGCCCGCGGCCGCCGACACGGAGCCGGTCTCCTAGGGCGTGTTCCGTGGACGCCGTCCGTCACGAGCGGCGTATCCCGTGGTGCCCTCCCCGGACGACCGGGGGCGCGGTACGATCCGGCCGGAGCCGGCCGGCGCGAACGGCTCCAGGACCCCGGGGCGCCGGGCCGCCCCCGCGACCCCGGTCCGCCGTCCCTCCCCCGAGCGCCGACCGGGCGCTCCCGTCCCCGGCGCACCGCGCCTGTGAGGCCACCATGAGCGACTTCGCCCAGTACCAGGACCTCGTCTACGCCGACGCGACCAACGGCGTCCTCCCCCGGCTGCCCTACGACCACGAACGCCTGCGCGATCTGGCCGAACAGGCCATGGAACCCGGCCCGTTCGGCTACGTCGAGGGCAGCGCGGGACGCGAGCGCACCGCCCGGGCCAACGTCGAGGCCTTCTCCCGCTACGCCCTGCGCCCCCGCAGCCTGCGGCCCGGAGCCGACGGGAAGGGCGGCCTCGGCGTGACGCTCTTCGGCACGCCGTACGCGACCCCGCTGCTCACCGCGCCGATCGGCGTGCTGGAGCAGGTCCACGAGCGCGCCGAGCTGGCCGTGGCCGAGGGCGTCAACGCGGTCGGGGTGCCGATGGTGCTGTCCACCGCCTCCTCCACCCCGATGGAGGAGGTCGCCGAGGCGGTGGACTCCTGGTGGTACCAGCTGTACTGGCCGGGCGACGACGAGCTGGCGGAGTCGTTCGTGCGGCGCGCGACGGCGGCGGGCGCCGGGGCGATCGTCGTCACGGCCGACACCAAGCGGCTGGGGTGGCGCCCGCGCGACCTCACCCGGGGCCACCTGCCGTTCCTGCGCAGCCAGGGCACCGCCACC
This sequence comes from Nocardiopsis sp. NRRL B-16309, assembly GCF_001279585.1. Classification (GTDB taxonomy): domain Bacteria; phylum Actinomycetota; class Actinomycetes; order Streptosporangiales; family Streptosporangiaceae; genus Nocardiopsis. The sequence continues at coordinate 15,638 of NZ_LGEC01000077.1, forward strand.
TACTTCTCCGACCCGGTCTTCCGGTCCCGGCTCAAGGACGACCCCGAACCCGGCGGGGTCTTCACCGAGGCCGTGTTCCACTTCCTGGGATCGTTCGCCGACAAGGGCCTGAGCACCGACAACATCGCCCGCGTGCGCGCCTGGACGGATCTTCCGATCCTGGTCAAGGGCGTGCTGCGCGCCGACGAGGCGGTCGAGCTGGCCGGGATCGGCGTGGACGGCGTCGTCGTGAGCAACCACGGCGGCCGCCAGATCGACAACTCCATGGCGGCCCTGGACGCGCTGCCCGAGGTGGTCGAGGCCGTGGGCGAGCGGATGACCGTGCTCTTCGACTCGGGTGTGCGCTCCGGCGCGGACGTGGCGGTCGCGATGGCGCTGGGCGCCCGGGCCGTACTGCTGGGCCGCCCGTGGGTCTACGGCCTGGCCGTGGACGGCGCGGCCGGGGTGGAGCACGTGCTGCGCTCGTTCCTGGCCGAGCTCCAGATCACCGCGGAACTGCTGGGCCGCGACGTCGCCGACCTGGACGGGAGCGACGTGGCGCGACGCTAGGGAGTGTCCGGTCGGCGCTCGCGCTGCCGTGTGACAGGGCGATCGTCCGCCACACGCCCTAGGGTTCCCACCATGGGCGAACGTGAGTTCCAGCTGGTGCTGCTGCGCAGGATGGCCGACGTCCGGCCCGAGCTGGTCGAGGACGCGGTCCGGAGGCTGGGGGCCTCGCGCACGGAGATGCGCGAGGCCAACCGACGGTGGCAGGCCGCCGTCCGGGGTAGGCAAGGGCCGGCCCGCCACGCCGCGGTGCTCGGCCCCGCGCCGTGGCGGCGGACCGTCGCGGTGGGCGACCTGTCGTGCGAGGCGCGGCGGTGGCCGCTCTCCCTCTGGCCCGACCTGTGCTTCGAGGTGGTCACCGCGCCGGGCGGGGCCGTGGTCCAGGAGTGGCTGGTGCGGCCGCCGGACTCGCCCGCGCCCGTCCTGCGCGGCATCGGGGACCTGCGGCCGTGGACCTGCGTGATCGACGACGTCGCCCGTGCCCTTCCCTCGACCCCGTTGGAGGGCACCGCGCCGTCGCGCTGGCGGCTGCTGCTGACCGACCCGGAGGGCGGGCGCCACGTGGCGGACTTCACCTGGGGCCTGTTGCAGGAGGTCACCGAGGTGCGGCCGCGCGAGTGACGTGCCGCCCGGGGCACCGGCTCAGCCGATGGTCTCGCGACCGTCCACGACCCTGAACTCGTCCCGCGTTCCGAGGTCGACGGAGGGGTCGGGGACCAGGCTCAGGGCGACCACGCCCCCGCCGCTGACGAAGCCGGACTCGACCCGGAAGCCGCCCGGGAGCGAGGACTCGTCGAAGAGGCGCTTGCCCTGGCCGACCACGACGGGGAAGACGAGCAGCCGGAACACGTCGACCAGCCCGGCGCGGTGCAGGGTCCGGGCCAGCCGCCGGCTGCCGTGGACCTGGAGCTCCCCGCCGGGGCGCTCCTTCAGGGCGCGGACGTGCTCCTCGACGTCCCCGGGGATGACGGACGTGTCGCCCCACCCGGCGTCGGCCTCGTCGAGCGCGGTGCTCACCACGTGCTTGGGATGGGTGTTGAGCACCGTGGCGACGCGGTTGTCGGGGTCGGTGACCTGGGGCCAGTAGCCGCGCATCATCTCGAAGGTGGTGCGGCCGAGCAGGATCTCCTCCGCCGCCGCGAACCACTCCCCTCCGACCACGCGCTCGAAGACCTCGTCCTCGCCGAACGGTACGACCCAGCCTCCACGGGTGAACCCGCCGCTGGTGTCCTCGTCGCGCCCTCCGGGGCCCTGCATGACCCCGTCGAGGCTGAGGAAGGTGTGGACGCTGAGCCGCATGTCGATCTCCCGGGATGTCGGACGGCCCTCTCGGCCGCGCTCTCCCTACAGACCACGATCGGCGCTCGCGGTCATCGACCCCGGCCGGTGTTTCTCCCTCGGTGGTGCCCGTCCGGGTCCTCGGCCCCGGTCCCCGGAGGCGCGCCTTGCGCACCGCACTCCCATTCTTCTATTCTATCGATCGCTAGATTAGACGAAGAGAAGGCGGACCCGATGAGCCCCCACACCGCACCCGGACCGATCGCCGACTTCTGGGTCTGCCGCACCTGCGGAGCCGACTTCGACCCCTCCCCCACGGCCCCCGCCGCCTGCCCCCTCTGCGAGGACGAACGGCAGTGGGTACCCCCGACCGGTCACCGCCTGGCGACCCGGACCGAGCTCGCCGCCGAGGGCATGCGCCTGGTCCTGCGCCCCGTCCAGGAGTCGGTCACCGGCCTCGGCGCCGAACCGGGAGTGGGCGTGGGCCACCGGGGCGTGCTGGTGCGCACCGAGGCGGGCAACCTGCTGTGGGACCCGCCGGGCTTCCTGGACGAGGCCGCCGTGGCCGAGGTCGAGCGCCTGGGCGGGGTCTCCGTGGTCGCCTCCAGCCATCCGCACATGTACGGCGCGGCGGTGGAGTGGGCCGACCTCTTCGACGCGAGCATCGACCTGCCCGAGGCCGACGTGTCCTGGCTCCAGCGGTCCTCGGACCGGGTGCGCGCCTGGAGCGGCGAGCACCGGCCGCTGCCCGGCCTGACCGTCGTCCAGACGGGCGGCCACTTCCCCGGCAGTGCGGTCCTGCACCTGGCCGACGGGCGTGGGACGCTCTTCACGGGGGACACCATCATGGTCACCCCCGGCGGCGACCGGATCACCTTCATGTTCAGCGCGCCCAACCGGCTGCCGATGCCCGAACGGCTCGTGCGCCGGGTCGTGGCCGCCGTCGAACCGCTGGAGTTCGACACGATCCACGGCGGCTGGTGGGAGCCCAGTATCCACACCGGCGCCAAGGAGGTCGTCCGGCGCGGTGCCGAACGCTACATCGCCTACCTGCGCGGCGATCTGCCGGAGTACGAGTGAGGCCATGACCGAGTTCCCCGAAGCACCCGTCTACGAACGCCTGGCCCACCTGGGCAAGGCTCTGTCCGCCCCCGTGCGCCTGCGCCTGCTCGACCTGCTCGACCAGGGCGAGTGCACGGTGGAGGAGCTGGCCCAGCGGGGCGGCTTCCCGCTCAAGAACACCTCCTCGCACCTGCAGCAGCTGCGCGCGGCGGGCCTGGTGGCGACCCGCAGGGAGGGCACCCGGATCCACTACTCACTGCGCGACTCCGAGGTGTCCCGCTTCCTGGGCCGCTTCCAGGAGTTCGCCGAGGCGCGGATGCCCGACCTCCGGCAGGAGATCCAGGAGCACCTCGGGCCCGAGGGGAGCGTCGACGCGGTCACCCACGCCGAACTGGACGGCATGGTCGAACGCGGCGAGGTGCTCCTGGTGGACCTGAGGTCGGCCGCGGAGTACGAGGAGGGGCACCTGCCCGGCGCGGTCTCGGTGCCCTCACGCGAATTGGCCGACCGGTGGGCCGAACTGCCCTGGGACACCACGATCGTGGCCTACTGCCAGGGGCCGTACTGCGTGGTCTCGCCGCGCGCGGTGCGGCTGCTCCGCGAGGCCGGGCGCAGCGCGCGCAGCCTCAAGGGCGGCTACGTCGACTGGAAGCGCCACCACGACTCGGCCGACGACTGATCCCGCCCTCCGCGGGGGCATTGCCACGGGCGGGCGGTCGCTCTAGTGTGCCTGCCATGCGGACGGTCACTGACACGGAACTCCCCCTGTGACGGCACTCCTGTGGGCGGGCGCGGCCGGGGCCTGGCTGTTCAACGCCGTCTTCCTCCTCGACGGCCTCACGCGGCCCGGCTACCACCCCGTCCGGCAACCGGTCAGCGCCCTGGCCCTCGGCCCCCGGGGGTGGGTGCAGACCGCCGACTTCCTCGTGTGCGGGCTGCTGATCACGGCGGGCGCGGTCGCCGTCCCCGGCGCGTTCGGCAGCGTGCCGCTCACCCTCGCCATCGCGGCGCTCGGCCTCGCCCTGACCGCGTCGGGGGTCTTCCGGATGGACCCGATGCGCGGCTACCCGCCCGGCACCCCGGACACGACCCCCGAGGACCAGTCCCGCGCGCACCGGCTCCACGACATGGCCGGAGGGGTCGTCTTCCTGCTCCTGCCCGGAACGCCGCTGGTCGCCGCGTTCGCCCTGTCGGACCCGGTCTGGCAGTGGGGGTCGGGGATCGTCGGCGTGGCGGCCGCGGTCGGCACCGGGCTCTTCGGGCGGGCCTGGGAGAACGACGCGCCCCGCGCCGGCCTGGTGCAGCGCCCGCGCCGGCCTGGTGCAGCGCGTGACGATCATCCTCGGCCTGGTCTGGCTGGGGTTCCTGTTCGCCTTCGGCGCCGGGTCGTCGTGAACGGCCGCGCCGACGCACGCGTGCCTGCCGGGCGCCGGGTCCGGCGAGCGCGGCACAGGTCGGCCTCCACAGATGCGAAGGCCGACCGGCCCGCCCCGGGGTGGGGGCGGACCGGTCGGTGTCCAGCCGGTCGCGGTCGCGTTCGCCGGATCGGCCACGGACCGGTCCCGCCGCGCCCGATGGCGGCCACGCGGCGACGGCGGAGCTCCGGTCAGGAGCCGGCGTAGGTCTCGAACTCGGCGACGCGCGGGGTGCCGTTCGAGCCGGTGACCTCGAAGTTGATCTTGCGCAGCGAGACCGGGTCGAAGGAGATGGCGCCCGCTCCGCTGCCGGTGGCCAGGACCTCGCCGGTGTCGTGCTCGACGACCTGCCAGGAGCCGATGTTGCCCTCGGCCCCGGCCGCCTCGCGGATGTCGATGGCGGAGACCGTGGTGTCGGAGTCCCACTTGACCGAGATGGCCGTCGGCACCCGCACCGATGCTGAGGTTCGTGCCGTCCGGCGGGTCGGTCGGCTCGGGGTCCGTCGGTTCCGGGTCCGTGGGCTCGGGGTCGGTCGGCTCGGGGTCGGTCGGGTCCGGGTCGGCCGCCTCGCAGTCGCCGTCCGAGACGCGGTTGCCCGTGCCCGCTCCCGCGGTCTGGGCCAGCACCTCCGGCACACAGCCGGCGTCGTCGAGCTCGTAGGGGTAGGGGATGCTCACCGACGTGGTGGACTGCGGGTTCGGCCCGGCGGGGTAGTTCTTGTCGCCTTCGCTGGACCAGGTCACGTTGTCGAAGACGTTGCCGGCGACCTCCCAGGAGCCCCTCTCGTTGGTGTAGAAGGTGCCCAGGACGTCCTTGGAGTCCTCGAAGTAGTTGTTCTCCACCTTCGCGCTGGCCCCGGCCCGGGAGTTGATCCCGGACTTCTCGATCCCCGCGAAGTGGTTGTTGTACGTGTGCCCGACGCCGCCGCGCAGCAGGGGCGTGCGCGAGTCGATGTTCTCGTACAGGTTGTGGTGGTACGTGACGTAGCCGTTGGAGAGGTCGCTCTCGCTGGAACCGACCAGGCCGCCGCGGCCGGAGTCGCGCAGGATGCTGTAGGAGAGGGTGACGTACTGGGTGTTGTTCTTCATGTCGAAGAGGGCGTCGTAGCCCTCCGACTCCCCGCCCTGCGCCTGCAGGGTCACGTGGTCGACCCAGACGTTGCGGACGTCGGCCTCCATGCCGATGGCGTCACCGCCGTTGGACGTGGGGGAACCGGACTTCTTCACGTTCTGGACGGTCACGTTCTGGATGATGATGTTGCTGGACTCCCGGATGTGGATGCCCAGCTCGTCGAACACGGCGCCGCTACCGGTGCCGACGATCGTGACGTTGCTGATCCTCTTGAGCTCGATCACGTCGTCGGCGGTGTCGCAGCTGTCGCCCGACACCTTGGAGGTGTTGCCGTGGTTGATGGTTCCCGAGACCTCGATGATGATCGGGGTGCTGCTGCTGGCCCGCTCGCACAGGGCCTGGTGGATCTCGGTACCGGTCGAGGCCTGGACCGTCTGACCGCCCTCGCCGCCGGTGGTGCCGCCGTTCTGGGTCGCGAAACCGGTGGCGCTGCCGGTCTGCGCCGATGCCATGGACATCGGCACGGCGATACCGGCCGTCACCAGGGCCGCGGCGGCCAGCGTCGACACGAGTCGACGCGTGGTGGTTCGTCTCACTGTTGACTCCTAGGGGATGAGCGAGTGGGGTAGCTCACTCCCGAGAGTAGAGAAAGCGCTTTCCATGTCAAGGGGTGTTAATGCAACCGTTTGTAAGAGCGCCTCGTGTTTCACACGCACATCATGGCTGTGAACTGCGGATTGACGGCATCCCACATCGGGGGAAGATTTTTGTGCCGCGAAGCATGCAACCGATTGGACCTCCTCCGCAGACGGGGAGCAGCCGCCCGGTCCGGGACCGAGGACCGTCACGCGCGAGCGGGATCGCCCGCCGGAGAAGCGGGGGTCCGGGGGTCGCCCCCCTGGAGGAACAACGAGACGACCCGGCGAGGGGGACGGAGTCCCCCGAGCAGGGTCGCCTCGGAGTCGAGTGGACCCTGGGCGACACAACGACAACCCCCGAGGCGCAGCCTCGCGTTGTAAGAGAGCGCCCCACCCACCCCGACGATCGCCGCGACCCGGCCGCAGGGGGGTGCCTCGGGGGGTTCGGGGGGTTCGGGGGGGTCTCCCCCCGGGAAACACGAAGGACGACCCGGCGAGGGGGCCGAAGGCCCCCGAGCAGGGTCGTCCTGAGTCCGTGGAGCTATGGGGATTCGA
>NZ_LGEC01000078.1 GCF_001279585.1 Nocardiopsis sp. NRRL B-16309
CAGGCCCACCTGGATGAGTCCGGCCAGGATCGTGGCGGCGATGAGGTAGTCGACGCCGTACTCGATCGACAGCGGCGCCACCACCAGGGCCATCGCGCCCGTGGCGGCGGAGATCATCGCCGGACGGCCGCCCAGGAACGCGATGGACACCGCCATGACGAAGGAGGCGTACAAGCCCACGCGCGGGTCGACCCCGGCGATGAGCGAGAACGCGATGGCCTCGGGGATCAGCGCCAGCGCAACGACCAGCCCGGCCAGGACGTCGGCGCGGATCTGGGCGGGGGCGGGGATGCGGGACTTCAGTGACCCTCGTCGGGTCTTCACCGGCAGATTCATGGAACCCATCTGGTGTCGGGCAGCCCACAGCGAGGACCGCGGTGATCAGGTCAGGTGGAACGGCGACGGCGCGCGGACAGCGGGCGTGTGCCTGTGTGTCGGCGGTGCTCGTGTCGGTCCCGGTGCGGCACCTGCGGTGCCCCGGGAGCGCGGCTTCGTCGCCGCGTGCCCGACCGTGTCCGTCAGAACCGGCCGGGAGGAAAGGGGTGTCGCCGCGTGGGATGGCCACGGTCGGCAACAGGTCAAACTTTACCGTTACGTGAGATTTGGTGTCACGCTGCGCGACTGAGACAACTCTCACAAGGGCCGAGTCGGAGCCCGTTTCTCCTGTCAGGAGCCGACTGCGCGAGCTGGGGCCCTTCCGCCCTCGCCATGACCCACAGTGACGAAAGTGGACCTACTCCTCGGATGTTCACACCTTCGCCCCACGAACGGGCGCCCCGTCGCTAGTCGCTCGCCCGGGGCTCCCGCGCTCCGCCCTCGCCGGGCACGCCTTCCACGTCCCCGGGCCCGGGTGTGCCCTCGTGTGAACGGGGCCGCGGGCGGCGAGCGAAGAGGACGGCGACGGCCACGACCGCGCAGAGCAGCGCCAGGCCCGTCAGCCCGGGCCGGTAGGACCCCGCCCACTGGTAGGCCAGCGACAGCAGGATCGGGCCGACCGCCGTCGAGGCGACCACGATGGACTGCGTCAGCCCGCGTAGCGCGCCGAGGTGGGCGGTCCCGAAGTAGTAGGGCAGCGCGGCGCTCTCCACCGCCCGGGCCCCGGACGCCGCCGACCCGAGCGCGACCCCGTAGGCGAGCGCGCTCGGTCCGGGGCCCACCAGCGGCAGGAGCACCAGTGCGAGGGCGTGCAGCGCCATGGCCGAGCTGAGCAGCAGCTTGGGCGAGTAGCGGTCGGCCGCGGCGCCGAACAGCAGCGCGGCCCCCAGTCCCGCGACGGTCTGCGGCAGGAAGTTGGCGGCGGCCTGGGTGGCGGTGAGCCCCTGCTCGCCGAGCACGGAGATCTGGTGGAAGAAAACCGCGGTGGACACCAGCCCACTGCACGCGACCGCGGCGGCCATCGCCCAGAAGACCGACGTGCGCACGATCGCGCGCACCGGCCACTCCGGGGCCGGCGCCGCCGTCGCACCGTCCGCACCGGAAGCCTCCGGCGCGGGCTCGGCCCGAACGACGCCGCGCAGCCCCCAGACCACGATCGGGACGACGATCACCCACACCAGCACGGCCTCGGCGGCGAAGGTGTAGCGCCAACCCACCAGGGCGATCAGGCGTTCGGCCAGCAGCGGGAACAAGGAGATCCCGGCGGCCCCCACGGAGCTGGTGATCCCCAGGAGCGCGCCGCGGTTCCTGGTCATGGAGATGGCGACGGCGGTGGTGGCGATCAGGGTCATACCGCCCTGTCCGAGGGCCCGGACCCCGACGAAGCCGACGGTCAGCCCGACGACCTCCTGGACGCACGCCAGGCCCAGCAGGAACGAACCGAAGCCCGCGGCCACGAACGCCAGGACCCGCCGAACGCCGAAGCGGTCCACCGCCCGCCCGATCCAGGGCAGGCCCAGCGCGCCGCCGAGCGTGCCCACCATGTAGGCGAGGGAGACCGCCGAACGGCTGACGTCCAGATCGGTGATCATGTGGTCGACGAAGACGGAGATGCCCGTCGTCTGTCCGGGGCCGCTCAGCGCCATGACGAGCGCGGAGGCCGCCACGATGCGCAGGGCCCCGCGCGGGCGGGCGTCGGGAGCAGACGCGGGTGCGGGCGGGCCGGGCTGTGCTGGCTCGGAGGACAGAGGAACTCCTGTGGTGCGGGGATCACGACCGCCGGCGCGCGGCCGGCGTCACCAGTATCTCTTGGTAAGCCCTTTCCAAGACAGGCGGGGTCCCATGATCCCCCGTGGGGACGGCTGATCCGCCCTGGCGGGGCGTGCGCGGGTGCTCTAGCTTCGGGGCATGAGATTCCTCGTACGCGAACGCGTCTTCGACATCGGTGACGACTACTGGGTGACCGACGAGGAGGACAACAAGGTCTTCCTCGTCGACGGCAAGGCCATGCGCCTCCGGACGACCTTCGAGCTCAAGGACCCCGACGGCAACGAGCTCATGACGATCCGGGAGAAGATGTTCAAGATCCGCGACCAGATGCGGATCGAACGCGGAGGCGAGACCGTGGCCACCGTGCGCCGGCGCCTGTTCAACCCGCTGCGGGAGAAGTTGCTCGTGGACGTGGAGGACGGCCCGGACTGGGAGGTCACCGGTGACATGCTCGACAAGGAGTTCGTCATCAGCGACGACCACGGCACGGTGGCCGTGGTCTCCCGCAAGTGGTTCCGGATCCGCGACACCTACGCGGTCGACGTCAACACCCACCGCGACGACATCGGCGGCGACCCCGCCCTGGTGATCAGCGTCGCCGTCGCGGTGGACGCCCTGACCGGGGACGAGGCGCAGGACGGGGAACAAGAGGACGAGGGCTGATCCCCGCCCGGGCCCCGGCCCCAGAGAGCCGGGGCCGGAGCGGATCCGCGGAGCCGGAGCGGGTCCGGAGCGGAGCCGGAGCGGGTCCGCGGAACCGTCCCCTGGGCGGGGGCGGTCGGCACGAGGCCCGGCCAGGGGGACGACCGCGTTGCGGACGATGACGGTGGCCCCGGCCGACAGCAGCGCGATCAGCACCCAGTACAGGACCGCCCCGGCCGTGTAGGCGGGCGCGGGCCCGTCCCACACCCCCGACCACGACACGCCGTGGTCGCCCAGGCCCGCCTGGGTGGCGGCGAAGGCGCCCGGCACGGTCGCCAGGACCATCAGGAGCGCGGCCCCGGCCAGCGCGGCGCCCTCGGCGACGAGTCCGCCCCGGTCGATGACGACCAGGTGGTCGGCGATCCGCGCCATCTCGTCCATCAGGTGGCTGGAGAGCAGCACGGTGCGGCCCTCGTCGGCCAGGCCCCGCGCGAGGGAGCGCATCCACCGGATGCCCTCCGGGTCCAGGCCGTTGACGGGTTCCTCCAGGACGACGACCCGGGGATCGCCGAGCAGCGCGGCGGCCAGGTTCAATCGCTGCCCCATGCCCAGGGAGAACGCGCGCACCCGGGTCCGGGCGGCCCGTTCGAGGCCCACCCGCTCCAGCACCTCGCCCACCCGCGCGGGAGGGAGTCCATTGGCCCGGGCGATCCAGGCCAGGTGGGAGCGGGCGGTGCGCGCCCGGTGGGCACCGCCGACGTCGAGCAGCGCTTGGTGAGTCCGCGGATGTCGATCATGCGCCCATGCTCGGGCCCGGTCCGGCGCATCGGCCCCGGGTGGACACTCCCGGTGTCCACCCGGGGGACACCGAACCCCGGATGACACGGAACTCCCTCACGGTCGGGACCGTCCTAGTCGAAAACAATCCCCAGGGAGACCCGATGAGCGACCAGCACCCCGACGGCCCGACCACCGCGGAGTTGTGGGCCCTCGTGCGCGAACGCGCGGACTCCGGAGACATCGTGGCCGCCGTGCAACTGGTCGCCCGCAGTGGGCGTGATGGGCCGGAGGAGCAATTCCTCGCAGCGGTCGAGCGGCTCGACGCACTCGTGGACGGCGGATCCGCTCTGGAGATGCTCGAACTCGTCATGCTCGCGAGACCGCTGTCCTCGGAGGAACTGGCGGCGGCCGCGGACCTGGAGAACGCCACCATGAACACGGCCGGGCAGACGGTCGTGCGGCCCCCGACCTTGATCGACGCGCGTTACGAGGATGCCTGCGTCAGTGCGGCCGAGGCGGGAAATCCGCTGGCCATGGCCATCCTCGGCTGCCTGCGCTGGGCACAGGGCCGGCGCGCGGAGGCGCGCTCGTGGCTGGAACGGGGTGCGGACGCGGGATTTGCGGGAGCGGCCCTCCTCAGGGCCTCGCGGTACGGTTCGCCGGACGGCACGGCCGACGTCGAGGCCTGGTGCCGGCGCGCGGCCGAGTCCGGGCACACCGGGGCGGCCTACCGTCTCGGTTGCCTGCTCCAGGCCCAGGGCAGGACCGAGGAGGCCGAGGAGTGGTTCCACGCGGCGGCGACCGCCGGAAACCTGCGAGCCCTCGACACCATGGGAGGCCTGCGTATGAACTCCGGCCTGTTGGAGGAGGCGGAGGTGTGGCACCGCGAGGCGGCGTGGGCGGGGCACGTTCCGGCCATGGCCCACCTGGGCGGCGTCCTCTGGCGGCTTGGACGCCTCCGGGAGGCCGACTCCTGGTCCCGGCGAGCCGCCGACGCCGGGAATCCCGTGGCGATGAACAACGTCGGGATCTTCGCCTGGCACGAGGGCCGGACGGACGATGCGCGGACGTGGCTGCGGCGGGCCGCCGACGCGGGGCACGCGGGCGCCGCGGACTCCCTCGCCGACCTGCTGCGCCGACTGGGTGGCACCGACGCGGCGGGGGACGCGGAGCCTTCGTAGGAGGACCGGCCCCCGGTCGCCCGGGTTCGCGGGCTCGCTCCGGGCGGGGCCCAGTGGGGGTCCGGAGCCATCACGGTCAGAACCCGGTCTGCCCGTCCGCGCGCTCGCGCAGGAGGTCGGCGTGGCCGAGGTGGCGGGCGTACTCGGCGATGAGCTTGACCAGCACGACGCGCAGCTGGATCGGGGCACCGGTGCGGGACTCGGTACCGGTCGCGTCCAGGGAGGGGGCGGCGTCCGTGACCGCCCTGGCCCGCTCGGTCTCGGCCCGCCAGAGGGCGATGTCCTCCTCCGGGTCCCCGTCCAGTCCGTCGAAGTCGTGGTCGGGGTCCTCGTCGGAGTAGTGCAGCAGCGGCAGGTCCTCGCCCGCGAACTGGATCCGCAGCCACCACCGCTCGACGTCGGCCAGGTGGCGGACGAGTCCGTGCAGGCTCAGGCCGGAGGGCTCGACCGCGCGGGCGGACAGCTGTTCGGCGGTGAGCCCGTCGCACTTGGCCGCCAGGGTGGCGCGCTGCCAGTCCAGGTAGGCGGTGAGGACCGTGCGTTCGTCGCCGGTCAGGGGCAGGGCGGCCCGGTCCGGTACGTCCATGGCCGGGCTCAGGTTCTGCGCGGGGATGCGGTGCATGGGGTCCAGCCTGCACCAGGGCGCAGACATCCGCCGCGGTCGGCGGAAGCGGTAGGCAGCTGTAGTGTCCGGCCCCGGTCGCATGGCCCAGAATGTCGGATGCGCCGCCGGCGTCGGCGGTGCGGACGAGGAGGGGCACGAGGATGAGGGACGTCTGGGAGCGCGCTCGAAGGGCCTGCGGGTACCTGCTGGTGGGGCTGGGAGCCGGCATGGTCTCGATGGTGATGCTGCCGTTGACCGTCGCCGTGGCCCTGACGGTGGTCGTCGCGGGCCTCGGGTACTTCGCCCTGCCCCGGTGGCTGGGGGTCGTGCGGGCGTGGGCGGACCTGCACCACGGCCGCGCGGCGCGGCTGCTCGGCCTGCCGGCCGACCGCGGTCCCGCGCCGGACCGGAGCCGGTTCGGGCCCCTGACCAAGGCGCCCTCCACTCGCCGTGACCTGGTGTGGCTGCTGCTCTTCCCGCTCTCCAGCGTGCCGGCCGGACTGGTCGCGCTCCTGGCCGCGGGGCTGGCGGCGACCTCCGTTCTGCTGCCGTTCTGGTGGGCCATGCCCCCGGGCCAGGAGCTGCAGGCGTTCGGCGCACCGGTGACCGGCTGGGGCACGGCTCTGACCGGCATCGCGGCACAGCTGGGCGCCTCCGCGGCTCTGGGCGGCCTGGTCCTGTCGCCGCTGGCCAGGGCGCACGCGCGGATGAACTTCCGGCTCCTGGCCCCCTCCGAGGCCGAACTGCTGGCCGGGCGGGTCGACGAGCTGACCCGCACGCGCGCCGACGTGGTCGACGCGCACGGCGCGGAGCTGCGCCGGATCGAGCGCGACCTGCACGACGGCACCCAGGCGCGGCTGGTGTCCATCGCGATGCAGCTCGGCGTGGCCGAGGAGGCGGTGCAGGGCGACCCGCGGGTGGCCGCCCTGCTGCGGGACGCCCACACGGGCACGGAGGAGGCGATGGAGGAGCTGCGGGACTGCATCCGCGGCATCTACCCGCCAATCCTCGCCGACCGCGGCCTGGTGGGGGCTCTGCGAGCGCTGGCCGCCCGGACCACCGTGCCGACCAGGCTCGACGCCGGCGAGCTGGGCACGCTGCCGTTGGCAGCAGAGACGGCGGCCTACTTCGTGGTGACCGAGGCGGTCACCAACGCGGTCCGGCACGGCCGCGCCGGCGCGATCACGGTGCGCCTGGCCAGGGAGGACGATGCCCTGAGGGTCGTCGTGCACGACGACGGCACGGGCGGTGTGGACGAGAGCCGGGGCAGCGGTGTGGTGGGGATCCGCCGACGGGTCGCGGCACTGGACGGGACCGTCCGGGTGACGAGTCCGGTCGGCGGGCCGACCGAGGTCGAGGTGGAGCTGCCGTGCGGGTCGTGATCGCCGAGGACAACGTGCTGTTGTCCGCGGGGCTGGAGCTGCTGCTGGCCACGCGCGGGTTCGAGGTGGCGGAGATCGCCGGGGACGCGGAGGCCTTCGCGGCGGCCGTGGAGCGGCACCGGCCGGACCTGGCCATCGTGGACGTGCGGCTGCCGCCGGACTTCCGGGACGAGGGGATCCACGCGGCGATCGAGGCGCGTCGGCGCCACGACGCGCTGCCGGTGCTGGTCCTGTCGCAGTACGTGGAGCAGGACTACGCGGGTGAGCTGCTGGCCGACGGGCGCGGCGGGGTCGGCTACCTGCTCAAGGACCGGGTCGGCCGGGTGAGCGAGTTCGTGGACGCGCTGCACCGGGTGGCGGGGGGCGGCACGGTGATGGACCCCGGGGTGGTGCGGCAGCTCCTGACCCGGCGTCCACGCGATCCGCTGGAGTCGTTGACGCCGCGCGAGCAGGAGGTCCTCGCACTGATGGCGGAGGGCCTGGGCAACGGCGAGATCGCCGAGCGGATCGTGGTCACGGAGAACGCCGTGCACAAGCACATCGGGAACGTCTTCGCCAAACTCGGGCTGGCGCCCACCGACACCGGTCACCGGCGGGTGCGCGCGGTGCTCGCCTACCTCGACCGCAGGTGAGCACCGCGCGACCGGTCACGGCCGGGAGCGCCGGTCACCGTCGGGGACCCGGGTCGCCGGGGACACCGGTCACGGCCGTGGACACCGGTCACCTCCGTGGACACCGGTTACCTCCGTGGACGCCGGTCACCTCCGGGGACACAGGTCACGGCACGGGCGGAGCCGCCTGCCTGGCGGCGTCGTCGCGGACCCCGCGGCGGTTGAGCAGGAGCCCGGTGGCTGCGGCGGTGAAGAGCATCAGGACGCCGTACACGGCCGAGGGGATCGCGATCTCGGTGTTGCCCAGGAGGGCGGGGCTGAGCGCGATGGCAAGGGACAGCGTGGTGTTGTGCAGGCCGATCTCCATGCAGGAGGCGATCGCCTCGGGGCGGCCGGTGCCGAGGGCGCGCGGAGCCCAGTAGCCGATGGCCAGGCTGGCGAGGTTGAACAGCACGACCATCAGGCCCACGGCGACGATGTAGTCGCCGATGTTGTCGAGCTCCTGGTAGACGGCGGTGAGGATGACGCCGACCAGGACCACGACGGAGGCGGCCTTGACCGGGCGCTCCATGCGCAGGGCGAAGGCCTGCGCCCTGGCCCGGAGCACCATGCCGACCGCGACGGGGATCAGGATGATCGCGAAGACCTGGAGGACCTTGTCGGCCTGGAGTCCGAGGGTGTCGCCGTCGCTCATGAAGTGGGCGAGCGCGAGATTGGTGATCAGCGGCAGGGTCACCATGGCGGTGAGGGAGTTGAGCGCGGTCAGCGAGATGTTGAGCGCGACGTTGCCGCGGAAGAGGTAGCTGTACAGGCTCGCGGTGGTACCGCCCGGCGAGGCCGAGAGCAGCATCATCCCGACCGCGAGCGCCGGCGGCGGCTGGAAGGCCAGGACGAGGCCGAGGCACAGCAGCGGCAGGACGACGATCTGGCAGCCCAGGATGAGCGCGACCGTGCCGGGAACGCGGAGGAGTCGGACGAAGTCGGCGGTCGTCAGGCTGAGCCCGAGTCCGAGCATGATGACGGCCAGGGCCGCCGGGAGCGCGATGGTGGCGATGCTGGAGTCCAAGGGGGCCACCTCGGGTGGGGCCGCCGGGGGCGGCTGCGGGGGACGGGGGTGTGCGGCGCCGCGGACGCGCGGAGTCGCGCCGCTCCGTGATCTGCGTCTCAGTGCCTACTGGTCGGTATGGTGGCACGCCGCCGATCCCCTGACAAGGGCCGCGCGCGTGCGCTCCCTGCCCCGCTCCTTGCGCACTCCCCCGCCGTCGCTCCGGCGGGTCAGGCGGCGGGCCAGGAACTCCCGGTCAGGTCGTAGGCCAGGTGGAACCACACCTTGCGGATGCTGGGATGGCCGTTGTCGCCCCACGCGCTGGCGAAGCTGTCGACCAGGGCCAGGCCCCGCCCGTTCTCGGCGGTGAGCTGGTCTCCGGCCAGGGCTCCGGCGCTGAGGGGGCCGTCCTCCCCCGCCGCCGCGCGGCTCGGGGTCCCGCTGTCCCGGCAGACCAGGGTCAGGCCGTTGGGTCCGCGGGTGACCCGCAGTACGAAGGTCTGGCCCTCCTCCCCCGACCGGCTGTGCCGGATGGCGTTGGTGGCCAGTTCGGTGCCCAGGAGCGCGAACACGTAGCGGAACTCGCTGTCCCGGGTGGCCGCGCACGTGTCCAGGAAGGCGCGGGCGAGCGGGACGCTCGCGGGCTCGCCGGGGAACTCCCAGTGCCGTTTGGTGAAGGGCACGGGCGGACGCCCGTTGAAGTAGTGCCGGTACTCGTCCGGTACCCCCGGGAGGACGGAGCCCTCCGCCTGGGCCAGCGTGGGTACGGAAACGAGCGTGGGCATGGATGACTCCTTGGCGACGACCGGAGCCCGTGACTCACGGTCGGGGGTGGTGGCGGGCGGGAGCGGGTGGCCGGGCACACCGGAGGAGGGGCCGGCTGGGGGAGCGTCCTACGCCGACGGGGGAGGCGACGAGCGACCGCTACGACCTTACGCGATGATCTCCTTACGGGACAGGGGATGCGGGTGTGGCGCGGGACCGAATGTCCTTCCGGTGCGGGCCCGGTGTCCGTCCGCTGCGGGCCGGGCTGTCCTTCTTCTGCGAGCCGGGGTGCCTTCCGCCGCGGGTCGGGTGCCCTTCCGCCGCGGGCCCGGGGTGTCCGTTCGGTGCGGAACGCGGACCGGCGGCGGGCCCGCACTCCTCACACGGTGTCGGCCAGGGCGGCCTCGGCCGCGCACCGCGCGCTCTCGCGGTCGGCCTCCACCAGGGCGACCCTGGTCCGGCGCTCCAGGAGGTCGTCGACGTCCAGCGCTCCCTCGTGGCGCACACCGAACCGCAGCTCGGCCCCGGTCACCCCGCACGCGACCGGCTCCAGCAGAGCCGGATCCGCCCCGGCCTCGGCCAGCACCGCGGGCGCCTCGGCGCCGTACCGGGCAACCAGCCGCCGGGGCGCCGCCAGGTCGGCCAGCTCCGCGCGGCCGGCCGCGCCCACCAGCGGCAGGTCGCGCGTGCGGCAGGGGCCCGCGTTGAGCCGGCGTTCGCGCACGGCCGTGTCCACGGCCTCCTCCGCCATCGCCCGGTAGGTGGTCAGCTTGCCGCCGACCACGGTGACCGTGCCGTGCGCGGACACGGTGACGGCGTGCTCGCGCGAGAGGTCGGCGCTGTTCCCGTCCGCTTCCAGCAGCGGCCGGAGACCGGCGAAGGAGCCGCGCACGTCGTCGCGGCCGAGCCGGGTGCGCAGCGCGCGGTTGATCTGGGCGAGCAGGAAGTCGACGTCGTCCTCGGGCGCCGTGGGCACGTGCGGCGGAGCGCCGTCCACGGGTTCGTCCGTCAGTCCGACGTAGACGCGGCCGTCCGCCTGGGGAAGGGCGAACACGAACCGCGAGGTACCGCCGTCGACGGGCACGGTCAGGGCCGCCCGGGGACCGCCGAGGGCCGCGGAGTCCACCACCAGGTGGCTGCCGCGGCTGGGGCGCAGGCGCACGGACGGGTCGAGCTCGCCCGCGTGCACGCCGGTGGCGTTGACGACCGCGCGGGGCCGTACGGGCACCAGGCGCCCGGTGCGCTCGTCGCGCAGGACCACGCCGTCGGCGGTGACGCTCTGGGCGGAGCAGCGGGTGATCACCCCGGCGCCGTGTCCGGCGGCCGTGCGGGCCAGGGCGACGACGAGCCGGGCGTCGTCGACCAGTTGGCCGTCGAAGGACAGCAGGCCGCCGCGCAGCCCCTCGTCGGCCACGCCGGGCAGCAGGCGGCGGGTCTGGGCGGGGGTCAGCAGGCGCGGGGGCGGCAGGACCGCCGACCGCGTGCCCGCGGCCCGGCGCAGGAGGTCGCCCATCCCGGTGCCCGCCCACATCAGCAGTGCGTGGGCGGCGGGGGTGTCCCGGTGGACGGGGATCACCATCGGCAGGGTCCGCACCAGGTGGGGCGCGGTCACGGTCATCAGCAGGTCGCGTTCGCGCGCGCTCTCGTAGGCGATGCCGAACTGGCCCCGGGCGAGGTAGCGCAGTCCGCCGTGGACGAGTTTGGAGCTCCACCGGCTGGTACCGAAGGCCAGGTCGTAGCGCTCCACGAGCACGGTGGACAGGCCGCGCGAGGCCGCGTCCAGGGCGGCTCCGGCCCCGGTGACCCCGCCGCCGACGACCAGCACGTCCACCTCCGGGTGTTCCTCCAGGCGCGCGAGGTCGGCGCGGCGGCGGGCGGCGTTGAGCGAGGTCGGCTGGGTCGGGTGCACCGGCACGGGATCACGGCCTTTCTGACGGAGGGCGGGTGGCGGAGGGAGGCGAGGGGGCCGCTTCGGCAGGAGGGCCCCGGGGCCCGGTGGAGGCGGAGTGCGGCTGCCGCACGTACGTCACACCCGGTCGGCGGGCCCGGCGAGGTAGCCGTCCAGCAGGGTGGCCAGTTCGTCGGCCAGGGCGTCCTCGTCGAGGAGGTCGGCGAACAGGCGTCGGGAGGTGACCGTGCCCTGGACGGTCACCAGGACGGTCCGCGCCAGCACGGCGGGCTCGCCGGGGCGCACGGAGCCCTCCCGCTGGCCTTCGGCGACCACCGGCTCCACGACGTCGAGGGCGGCCCGGTGGCTGGCGCCCAGGCGGTGGAAGGTGTAGGTCGCCAGGAGTTCGGGCTCGGTGTCGACGATCCGGGTGAACAGCGGGTGGGCGAGCAGTTCGCGCGCGACGCCGACGGCGTGTCGGACCAGCCGGGCGCGGACCGTCTCGCCCTCGGGGCCACCGCCCGACGCCTCCTGGGCGAGCAGGATCCGCCGGAGTTCGCGGGTCAGGAGGTCGGCGACGAGCGCGGTGACGTCGGGCCAGCGGCGGTAGACGGTCGGCCTGCTCACCCCGGCGCGGCGGGCCACGTCGGTCAGCGTCGTGCGGCGCACCCCGAACGACTCGACGCAGAGCAGGGCCGCGTCCATGATCCGGTCCTCAACGTTACGTTTTGACGCCATGTGTAAAACTGTAGAGCATGGCTCACGACGACACGAACGCCCCCTCGGCCGGTACCGCCCCGGACATGAGCTGGTTCGGCTGGGGCGACCCCGCCCGGGCCCGCTCCCTCGACCCGGGGCTGCGCGACCTCATCGCCCAGGTCCTGCGCGCCCGCCCCCGGGACATGCCGCCGGTTCCCGAGGCGGAGGTCCGCCTGCCCGCGCCGCGCCTGGACCCGCGGGTGCGCGCGCGGCTGGGCGCGATCACAGGCGACGCCCACCTGGCCGACGACGACGCCACGCGCCTGCGCCACTGCGGCGGCAAGAGCACCCCCGACCTCCTGCGGCGCCGCGCCGGCTCGGCGGAGCCCGCCCCGGACGCGGTGCTGTACCCGGCCGACCACGACGAGGTCCTGCGCCTGCTGGAGGTGTGCTCGGCCGAGGGGGTGGCCGTCGTCCCCTTCGGCGGCGGCACGAGCGTGGTGGGCGGTCTGACCCCGCTGCGCGGCGGCTTCGACGCCGTGGTCGCCCTGGACCTGCGGCGCCTGGACCGGCTCGTCTCCTTCGACCCCGTCTCGATGACCGCGGTCCTGGGCGCGGGCGTGCGGACCCCGCGGGCCGAGGCCCTGCTGGCCGAGCACGGCTGCACCCTCGGGCACATGCCGCAGAGCTACGAGTACGCGACCATCGGCGGGTACGCCGCCACCCGGTCCAGCGGCCAGGCCTCGTCCGGCTACGGCCGGTTCGAGGACATGGTGGTGTCCCTGCGCGCGGCGACCCCGCGCGGCACCCTGGCGGCGGGCGGTCCTCCGGCGTCGGCCGCGGGTCCGGACCTGCGGCACCTGCTGCTGGGTTCGGAGGGCACCCTGGGCGTGATCACCGAGGTGGGTGTGCGGGTACGGCGCCGGCCGGAGAGGGTCCTGGACGAGGCGTGGTCCTTCCCCGACCTCCGCACGGGGGCCGCCGCCCTGCGCGCCGTGGCCCAGTCGGACACGCGCCCCACGATGGCGCGGGTGCTGGACGAGGCGGAGACCTTCGTGGGGGCCGCCCTGGGCGGTCGCGAGGCGACGCCCGGCTGCCAGGCCGTGGTCGGTTTCGAGGGGACGGAGGCGGAGGTGGACGCGCGCGCCGCCGCGGTCGGCGCCGTCCTGGCGGCCGAGGGCGGTACCCGGCTCGGCCCGGAGCCGGTGGCGCACTGGCGGGAGAACCGCTTCTCCGCCCCCTACCTGCGCGACACCCTGCTCTCGGCGGGCATCCTCGCCGAGACCCTGGAGACCGCGGCGAGCTGGACCGACCTGCTGCCCCTCCACGCGGCCGTGTCGGACGCGCTCACCGCCGCCCTGGAGGGCGACGAGGGCGGAGCCGTGGTCATGTGCCACGTGTCGCACACCTACGCCACGGGCGCCTCGCTGTACTTCACGGTGGCGACCGCGGCGGGATCGGCGCCCCTGGAGCGCTGGGAGCGGGCCAAGCGCGCCGCCTCGGAGCGGATCGTCGCGCACGGCGGGACCATCACGCACCACCACGCCGTGGGCACCGACCACCGGCCGTGGATGGCCGAGGAGATCGGCGCGCTGGGAGCGGACGTCCTGCGCGCGGCCAAGGGCGCGCTCGACCCGCGCGGCGTCCTGAACCCGGGCAAGCTCATCCCCGCCCCCGGGGAATGACCGCGGAGGGCCCGCGCCCGGCCCGACGCGCGGGCCGACGCGCGGGCCGAGTGCGGGCCGAGGGCGTCGGCGGGTGTCACGCGCGCTCGCCCTCCCGGGAGAGCTGCTGGTCCACCCGTCCGGTGAACCCGTCGAGGAAGGCCACGATCTCCTCCTCGTCGAAGCGGCCTTCCTGCGGGTAGCTGACCGAGACCGTGACGTTCGCCGAGCTGAAGAAGGCCTCGGCGAACACCTCGGCGTCGGCCCACTCGGCACCGCTGAGCTCCGTGACCACCGCGTAGCCGCCGTCTCCGGCCGACAGCGCGTCCCAGGCGAGGACGTCCGCGACGACGTCCCCGTCCAGCAGGTCCTCACCGAAGCGCCCCCGCTCCAGGTCCGCGATCCCGTCCCCGATGTCCTCCCTGCGGTCCTCGACGGTGTCCGCGCCCTCCTCCGCGTCGTAGAGGGCGGCATAGACGCCCAGGACATGGTCGCCGGCTCCGTCGGACACCATGCACTCGAGGCTTCCCATGTACCCGTCGTCCGGTTCCGCGCCGTGGTATCCCGTGTCCTCGACGGGCAGGAAGTCGCCCTGCGCCCGTGGCCGGTCGGCACCGGGGACGGCGTCGAGGAGGTCGGTGGGGAGCAGGTCCCGGCACGACGGCAGGGCGGCGTAGGGGCGGGCGTCGGCCACGTAGCGGACCGCGAGGCCCGTGCCGGCCGCCACCAGCAGCGCGGCCGTCGTCGCGACGGCGATCCACACGCCCCGACGGGGGCCGCGGGTCGGCGGCCCCGGATGGGCGGGGTACCCGGGAACCGGGGGCCACGGGGGCGGCGGTCCGCCCGGAGCACCGGGCTGGGCCGCCGGCGGAGAGGGCCGTCCCGCCAGGGGAGGGCCGGGCCGCTCGTTCGATCCGTGCGGCCCGGGCTGGACGGGATGCCCGGGAACCGGCGGCTCCAGCCGCGGCGGCGGGCCCGGATGGTGCCAAGGGGGAGTCCGGCCACCGGGCGGGCCGGGGAACGGCGGTTCGCCCGGTCGCCCGGGGAAGGGTCCGTCGTCGGGGGAATGGGTCATCGTTGTCACGGCGGACGTCCCGTGTCACGGAACGCGCCCCGCGCCTCCTTCACAGGTGTGCGGGCCTCCGGGCGCCCGGGATGGCGGGCACCCGCGCACCGACGGCGCCGGTGCTGCGGCTCCCAGTATCCCGGGAAGCCCCGGCACAGGATCAGCACGGGCTCCCGTGTCCACGGGGACTCGGCGGCCCGGGTGCTCCCCCGGAGGATCCACAATGGATCCGTGGCACGAGGCAAGCTCCGCATCTACCTGGGGTCGGCGCCCGGGGTCGGCACGACCCACAGCGCGCTGGCCGAGGCGCACCGCCGGTCGTCCGGCGGCACCGACACCGTGGTCGCCGTCGCCCACACGCACCGCCGTCCGGGCACCGAGGCCCTGCTCCAGGGCCTGGAGACGATCCCCACCCTGCCCTCCGGAGCCGTCGACACCGCCGCCGTCATCGACCGCGCCCCCGCCCTGGCGATCGTGGACGACCTGGCGCACGCCAACGCCCCCGGATCGCCCAACCCCGCCCGCTGGCAGGACGTGCAGGAGCTGCTGGCGGCCGGCATCAACGTGGTGTCCACCGTGGGGATCCACCAGCTGGAGTCCCTCAACGACGTCGTCAAGCAGATCACCGGCGCTCCTCCCCTGCGCTCGGTCCCCGACCGGGTGGTGCGGGCCGCCACGGAGATCGAGCTGGTCGACCTCACGCCCCAGGAGCTCCGCCGCCGGATGGCGCACGGCGACATCCATCCGGCGGAGCGGGTGGACGCGGCGCTGGCCGACTTCTACCGCGAGGGCACCCTGGCGGCCCTGCGCGAGCTGGCCCTGCTGTGGACCGCCGACCGGGTCGAGGAGGGCCTGGCCCGGTACCGCGGCGAGCACAAGATCCGCAGCACCTGGGAGGCGCGTGAGCGCGTCGTCGTGGCCCTGACCGGTGGCCCCGAGGGCGAGACCCTCATCCTGCGCGCCGCCCGGGTCGCCGCCCGCTCGCGTGGCGGCCACCCCCAGCCCAGCCATCTCATGGCGGTGCACGTGGTGCCGCCCGACGGCATCGCCCAGGCGCCGACCGACGACCTCCTGCGCCAGCGCCGGCTGCTCGCCGAACTCGGCGGCACCTACCACCAGGTGGTCGGCAACGACGTACCCACCGGCCTGCTGGAGTTCGCCCGCGGGGTGCACGCCACCCAGATCGTCCTCGGCTCCTCGCGCCGCAGCGCGTGGCAGTACGTGTTCGGTCCCGGGGTCGGCACCATCGTGGCGCGCGAGTCCGGCGACATCGACGTGCACATCGTCACCCACGAGCAGGTCGGCACCGGACGCTGGCCGCTGCCGCCGCCGGGACGCGGCCTGGGACCGCACCGCAGGGTGGCGGGCTGGACCCTGGCGGTGGTGGCCCCGTTCCTGCTGGCCCTGGTCCTGACGGTGCCGCCGCTGCGCGGGGTCGGCGCGGCCTCGGACGCGCTGCTCCTGCTGCTCATCACCGTCTCCACCGCCGCCGTCGGCGGCCTGTGGCCCGCCCTGTCCTCCGCCGTACTGAGCGCGCTCCTGCTCACGTTCGTGTTGTCACCGCTGCACGGCCGACCGCCGGTGTCGCTGGACAACATGCTCGCGCTGACCGCGTTCGCCCTGGTGGGCACGCTGGTCGCCGTGGTCGTGGAGATGGCGGCGCGCCGGTCGGCCCAGGCGGCGCGCGGGCGGGCCGAGGCCAAGGCGGTGACACTGCTGGCCGGAAGCGTCCTCTCCGGCAGCGAACCCCTCCAGGCCCTGCTCCGGCGGATCCGCAAGACGTTCGCGCAGCGCTCGGCGACCCTGCTGGAGCAGCGCGACGAGGGCGGATGGCGGGTGGTGCACAGCGTGGGCGCGCCCGCGTGCGAGACCCCGGACGAGGCCGACGTGCAGGTGTCGATCTCCGACACCCTGACCCTGGCGTTGCGGGGGCGGGTGCTGCCCGCCGCCGACCGCGGGGTCCTGCGGGCCTTCGCCGCGCACATCGGCATCGCCCTGGAGCACCAGCGGCTGGAGTGGGACGCGGCCGAGGCGCGCGGCCAGGCGGCGGGCAACCGCATCCGCACCGCGCTGCTGGCGGCCGTCTCGCACGACCTGCGCTCACCGCTGACCTCGATCAAGGCGAGCCTGTCGACGCTGCGCGCGACCGACATCGAGCTCGACCCCGAGGACCGTGAGGCGCTCCTGGAGACCGTGGAGGAGTCCACGGACCGGCTGAACCGGCTCATCGACAACCTGCTGGACATGAGCCGGGTCCACACCGACAACGTCCGCCCCCGGCTGCGCGCGGTCGGCCTGGAGGAGGTCGTGCCCGTCACGCTCCTGGGCCTGCCGCACGACTCGGTCACCGTGGACGTCCCCGACCACCTGCCGCGGGTGCGCGCCGACGCGGGGCTGCTGGAGCGCTCGATCGCCAACGTGGTCACCAACGCGGTCCGCTACAACCCCGACCCCAGCAGCCCGGTGCTCGTCGCGGCCAGCGCGCACGGCGAGAACGTGCAGCTGCGCGTGGCGGACCGGGGGCCCGGAGTCTCCGACGAGGGCAAGCACCGGATGTTCGAGGCGTTCCAGCGCCTGGGCGACGCGCCTCAGGGCACCGGGGTCGGTCTCGGGCTGGCGGTGGCCCGTGGTTTCGTGGAGGCGATGCACGGAACGCTCACGCCGGAGGACACACCGGGCGGCGGGCTCACCATGGTGTTCACGCTGAAGGCGGCGGATCCGAACGAGGCAGGCGAGGAGAGGTCCGATGCGGGTTCTGGTCGTTGACGACGACGTGCAGATCATCCGGGCGATGCGGATCAACCTGAGGGCCCGCGGGCACGACGTGGACACCGCGGCGGACGGGGCCGCGGCGCTGCGGCTGGCCGCCGATCGGCACCCGGACGTGGTCCTGCTCGACCTGGGGCTGCCCGACATGGAGGGCATGGAGGTCATCCAGCGGCTGCGCGGCTGGTCGCAGGTCCCGATCATCGTCCTGTCCGCACGGCACTCGGCCGGGGAGAAGGTGCGCTGCCTGGACTCGGGCGCCGACGACTACGTCACCAAGCCGTTCGGGATGGACGAGCTGCTGGCGCGGATGCGCGCGGCCGAGCGCCGGTCGGTCCACTCGGAGGAGGCGCCGGTGGTGCGCACCTCGTGCTTCACCGTCGACCTGGGCGCCAAGCGCGTGCTGCGCGACGGCGAGGAGGTGCGGCTGACCCCGACGGAGTGGCACATCCTGGAGATCCTCGCCCGCAACTGCGGGCAGCTGGTGAGCCAGCGCCGCCTCCTCCACGACGTGTGGGGGCCCTCCTACCAGAGCGAGACCAACTACCTCCGCGTCTACATGGCGCAGCTGCGCCGCAAGCTGGAGCCCGACCCCGCGCATCCCCGCTACCTCATCACCGAGGCCGGCCGCGGCTACCGGTTCGAGACCCCGGCCTGATCCCGGCGCTTCGGAACGGCCCCGGCCCCGGCGCCGACCCCGGCCCGGGCCGGCGGTGCTTCACGAGCGCGGAGGCGCGGCGGGAGGCGGCCTGGCGGCCGCGAGCCCGGAACGCAGCGGAGAACGCCGCCTAACGGCGGGCGAAGGCGCTCCCCTCGGCCATCTCCATCAGGACGTCGAACTCCTCGGTTCCGGTCTGGCCGCGGTTGACCTTGGCGACGACCATGCAGGGCGCGAAGGCGCGGGACCACGCCATGAGCCGGTCGCCGTCCACGTCCATGACGCGGGACAGCACGTCCACCCGGCGCTCCACCTCCCGCAGGCTGCTGGCCTGCCACACCGTCCAGTCGACCGCGTCGACCGCGCCGTCGCCCACGCAGGCGCGCGGGTCCAGCGCGACCAGTCCGCGCTGGCCGCCGTCGATGACGTTGCCCGGGTGCAGGTCGCCGTGCACGGGAACGACCCCGATCTCGCCGTGGGCCAGGTCGCGGGCCCGGCACAGGCCCTGGTGCATGACGGAGGCGGGCACGATCTCGGCGGCGGGTCCCTCGGCGCGCTCGCGGGACCACATGTCGAAGATGAACTGCACCCGCGACGTGAGGGGGCGCAGCTCCATGAGTTCGGAGCGCGGGACCTCGACGGCGTGCAGCTGCGCGATGAGGGACCCGACGGTCTCCATCGCCGGGACCATCCCGGTGGCCGCGACGGTCTCGCCGTCGACCCGCTCCATGAGGATAGCGCCGCGGTCGGAGTCCACGCCCCACACCTCCGGGACCCGGTGCGAGGGCGCCCACATGCGGAGCAGCCGCGCCTCGGACACGGCCAGCCCGCTGTCCGGGCAGAGCTTGAGCACGCCCTCGCTCCCGTCGGGACGGCTGACCAGGACCACCACGGACGTGCGTCCGTGCGGGGCCGGCCCCTCGACCGTCACCCCCCATTCGGCGGCGAGCTTCTCCACGATCGAGGGGACCTCCGTCAGCCATTCGCCGACGTGCGCGCCGAAGCGCCGTTCCAGACGTCGGCGCTGCCGGTCGTCGACGAACCGCGCTGTGACGTCGTTCATGAGTTCCACCTTCGGGTCGCGCGCGTCGGTGCCTGGCCGGGTCCGACCCCTGACGCCGACGGCCGACGCGTTGGTCCGTTGGCGGCGACCGCACGGGGAGCCCGCCCGGTCGCGAGGACGCACGGGCCGGGACGAGAGGTCCAGGGCCGGGACTTGGGGCCGCTCCCGGCCCGTACCACTCCGCGCGGTCGGCGGCGCGGCACGGTGCCACAGTCTGGGTGCGGGGAGTTCCCGCCCATCGGACCCCTACCCATCCCGGCACCTCCGGTAACGGTGGGCGCACGCTTCGCACCGCGGTTTCCGCGCTCCGGCGCCCAGCGAGCGGCGCCGGGGCGCGTTCAGGCGAGACGACCCTTGACCGCCCGGTGCTGGGCGAGGAGCGTGTCCACGACCAGTTCGGAGGGCCACAGCGGCGCGGTGATGGCGGTGACGTCCAGGCCGCGCAGCAGCTCGAAGTCGGGCCCGTCCACCAGGCGCCAGGCCGCCACGGCGACCCGCTCCCGGCCGTCCCGGCGCAGGCGGTCGACGGCGTCGAACACGGAGGGCGCCCACGTGCGCAGGTACCCGACCTGGACCGGCGAGCCCAGGCGGCGGCTGAGCATCCGGGCCACGTCCATGACCACCTGGCGCTCCTCGGTACCGGTGGTACCGTCCGCGGCCAGGACCACGCCGTCCTCACGGCTCCATCCCGACTCGCCGAGGCGTCCGGCGAGGTCGGCGACGATGGACGGGACCGCGCCGAGGGGGGCCGTCTGGCAGACGTTCTCCAGCCGGCCCAGGCCGATGCGGGTGAGCAGGTGGGCGCTCGCGACGTCGCCTCCCGCGACGAACGCCGGGACGACCACCTTGGGGCCCTCGACGGAGCGGATGGTGGCGGTGACTTCGTCGGGGCTGCCGAAGGCGGCGGTCACGGGGACCTCTCCACGGCTGGCCACCGCCGCCGCGAGGCCGCACAGGGCCTCCCGTCTGTGGGCGTCACGCGAGTCGTCGGCTACGAGGACCATGGTCGGGACCATTCCGGCTCCTTGGAATCGCTGCGAGATCTGCCGTTCCCCCCAGAGAGTAATGAGGCACAGTTTCAGGAGGGTGCTCTCGTGTTACACGGATGAAAACAACGAACAATGGCTGTGATGGGTATCACCAGGGGGAGGCTTGGTGAATCATAACAATCGCCGAAAAGATGGGGCGTGTCCACATCCGCGGACTGTGCCGTGCACCGCCTTCCCGCGGCGGCCGGAGAAGCCCGTTCCGCGCGGCGGCGCCGACAGGATCCTGACCAGCGAACACGAGCGCGGACCCCGCACGGGCAAGGTGCTACCGGCCGGTAGAACATGGCGGACGCCACACTCGGAATGGCACGCCGAACACGGTCCGTTTTGTCACGAAGTTCTCTAGGGAAAAGCCGTGGCAAAAGAATCGCATGCAAAGAACCGTGCGCATGCACGTGCGAAGGATTGCGCACGGCACGCGGACCGGTTCCGGCACCGCGCGTGAACGGAACGGCACGAGCCGCCCGGAAAAGGGAACGGAGTCCCATCGGCCCCATGGTCCTCCCGCGCACCCCGGCCCGCCTTCACGCGCCCGAGCGGACCCCATTGCACACCCCGCCCACGTCTGTCAAGGGTGTAGGCTCCCCCTCTCCGCCATAGCCGCACACCACATGACGTGGGGAGACAGGATGCAAGTCCGGCGTGATCACTTGCCATCACCAGCGCACCCGCCCAAACTTGGAGGTAGGAGGCGAGAGCCCCAGCAGCCTCACCAGGCTCAGGGCCCAGCCGCAGCCACAGTGATCCGGTCCTCCCCACCACCGGATCGCGCGCACGAACCCACCATCAGACTGGAGTGAGCATGGCCGTCCACCCTCGGGTGCAGACGCTGGCCCAGACCTTCCTCGCCAACGCGGACCAGGAGGCCCCCGGCCTGGTCGAAGGCCTCTATCTGACCGGTTCCGTCGCCCTCGGCGACTTCCGCCCGCACACCAGCGACGTCGACTTCGTCATCGTCACCGCGCGCACCCCCGGCGGCCGAGAGGTCGAGCAGCTACGCCGCGCGCACGCGCGTACCCGCGCGGACGTGCCGCGGCCCCAGTTCAACGGCGTCCACGTGACCTGGGACCACCTCGCCCAGGACTCCGCCTCCTGCGGCCCCCTGCCCTCGGTCGTCGGCGGCCGCTTCCGCGAGCGCGCGAGCTCCGACGTCAACCCGGCCACCTGGCACATCCTCGCCGAGCGCGGCGTCCCGGTGCGGGGCCCGCACCCGGTCGAGCTGGACGTGTGGGACGAGCCGGAGAGCCTGCGGGCCTGGTCCCTGGGCTCCCTGGACGAGCACTGGCGCCGCTGGCGCGAACGGGCCGGACGGCTCGTGACCCCGCGCGGACTCGCGGCCCTGGGCTCGCTCGCCCCCTCCTGGAGCGTGCTCAGCGTCAGCCGCCTGCACTTCACGCTCAGAACCGGCGAGATCACCTCCAAGTCCTGCGCCGGCTCCTACGCCCTGCACGCCTTCCCCGACCGCTGGCAGCGCATCGTCAACGAGTGCCTGCGCGTGCGCCGCGGCGTCCAGGCGCCCTCGCTGTACGAGAGCGCCCTCGCCCGCCGCCGGGCCGCCCTGGACTACATCGAGATGGTGCTGGACGAGTCGCTGCGCCCCGGGCTGGCCGTCTCGACCTGACCCGCGCGCGGGGCCGGGGCCCGGAGGCGGCGCCCGGCCGTGCGCACCCCGGTGTCAACCTCCCCCGGCCCGGCTACTCTGTGGGGCATGAGCATGCGCCCCATCGTCCGGTTCGGCGACCCCGTCCTCGTCACCCGGACCACGCCCGTCACCAAGTTCGACCAGCACACCGCGGCCCTGGTCCGGGACCTCCTGGACACCGTGGACGCCCCCGGTCGCGCCGGGCTCGCCGCCACCCAGATCGGGGTGGGGCTGCGCGTGTTCAGCTACAACGTCGAGGACCGCGTCGGCTACGTGATCAACCCCGAGATCGCCGAGCTGTCCGAGGAGACGCAGGAGGACGAGGAGGGCTGCCTGTCGGTCCCGCGGCTGTGGTATCCCACACGCCGGGCCGTGCGCGCCGTCGTCACCGGCGTCGACCTGCGCAACGAACCGGTCA
This sequence comes from Nocardiopsis sp. NRRL B-16309, assembly GCF_001279585.1. Taxonomy (GTDB): domain Bacteria; phylum Actinomycetota; class Actinomycetes; order Streptosporangiales; family Streptosporangiaceae; genus Nocardiopsis. The sequence goes on from NZ_LGEC01000078.1 coordinate 22,069, forward strand.
CCGTCGAGGGCACCGGCCTGATGGCGCGGTGCCTGCAGCACGAGACCGACCACCTGGACGGCATGCTCTACCTCGACCGCCTCGACCCCGAGACCCGGCGCCGGGCCCTGCGCGACGTCCGCCGCTCCGACTGGTTCATGCCGGCCCAGGCACCCGAGCCCGCCGGGGTCCAGCTGCCCAGCGCCTTCGGCGGGACCGCCTGAGGGCCGACCGCTCCGCCCGTCCGGCCCCGTGCGGTCACCGACTCCGGGTATCTTCGGATCCGTCCCCCGCGAGTCACGTACTAGGCATGTAACGCCAAGATCTCGTAAGGTCTGCTGAGTATCTCCCGCCCCACGGCACCCCCTCGTCTCGCCGTCGGCCCACCGAATGCGCTCAGACCGTCCACGGAGCAGAAGATGACACCCAGCCCTCGATCCCGAGTCCCCCGCACCGGCCGGGCCGCGCTGTCCGTCGGCGCGGTCTCCCTGGCGCTGCTGCTCGCGGTGCCCGGAGCCGCCTACGCCGAGCCGGACGACGAGGTCGACATCGACGCGCTCAACGAGCGCGCCGAGGAGCTGGAGGAGTCCTACGGCGGCGAACTCCTGCAGTACAACGAGATCAAGGACCGGGTCGAGGAGGCCGAGGAGGACCTGGAGGAGATCGAGGAGCGCCTGGAGGGCTCCCGGTCGGGTGTCTCCAACATCGCGTCGGCCCAGTACAAGAACAACAACGGGTTCGACCCGGCGCTCCAGGTCGTCTTCTCCAGCGAGCCCGAGAACATGTTCTCCGACGCCGCGACGCTGACCTACCTGGGCGAGAGCCAGTCCGAGCAGATCTCCGAGCTCATCGCGACCCGCGACGAGCAGCAGGAGGTCACGACCGAGCTCACCGAGGAGCTGGAGGAGGCCGTCGAACTCGTCGACTCCCTGGAGGAGCAGCGCGAGGAGGTCGAGGCGGAGATCGAGGAGTACGAGGAGTCGCAGATCCCCGAGACTCCCGGCAACGGCACGATCCCCGAGAGCGCCATGGGCGGCGGCTGGGAGTCGACCACGGCCCGGATGGCCGGGATCCGCGACGAGATCATCATGGCCTACGGCGCCCCCTACCCCGTCGGCTGCTGGCGGCCCAGCGCCGACGACCACGGCGACGGCCGCGCCTGCGACTTCATGATGAGCTCCGGCGGCGCCATCCCCTCGGCCGAGAACAACTCCCTCGGCGACCAGATCGCCCAGTACGCGATCGACAACGCCGACCGCCTCGGCGTGGACTACGTCATCTGGAAGCAGCGGATCTGGCACCGCAGCAACCGCCAGTGGGTGTTCATGAACGACCGCGGCGGCGCGACGGCCAACCACTACGACCACGTGCACATCTCGTCGGTCAACTAGGAGGGGGCTCGGGCGCCCGGAAGACGGGACCTTCGCGCCTTCCGGTGTGCCCGCTCGTACCTCGCGGACCCACCTCCAACCACTCCAGGACCCGTCGGCGCCCTCACTTGTGCTTGCCTCGGGCCTTCGCTCGTTCCTCGCTTTGGCCCGGGCGCCTTGAAGACGGGACCCTCCCACCTTCCGGTGCACGCCCTCGTTCCTCGCGGACCCACCTCCAGCCACTCCAGGACCCGTCGGCGCCCTCCCCGTGCCTGCCCTAGGCCTCCGCTCGTCCCTCGCTTCGGCCCGGTCTGCTCCCTACCTCACGGGGCGCCCGCGCCCGGTCAGGGCCAGCGGAAGGGCCCCGGCCAACAGCACCGTCAGCAGGGCGAACGCCGGACCGTAGCCCATGAGCTGGATGACCAGCCCCATGCCCATCGCGCCCACGCCCGAACCGGCGTCGAAGCCGATGTTCCACACCGCGCTGGCCCGTCCGTACCCGGCGGGACCCGCGCGGTTGAGCATGAGCATGACCGTCTCGTTCTGCACGGCGCCGAACCCGAGCCCGAACAGGGCCGCCCCCGCCAGCACCAGGGCCGCGGCGGCCGGTCCGGGCACCGTGTCGTCCCCGCCGACGGTCCACAGCCCCGCGGTCACCAGGGCCAGGCCCAGGACCGCACCGGACATGCCCGGCAGGAGTAGCACCGCGCGCCGGTGGCGGTCGTGCAGTGTCCCCGCCGTCCACCGGCCCGCGACGACGGCCAGCGCCAGGGCCGCCAGTGTGCCGCTGACCAGCCACGCGGCCTGCTCCAGCGGGATGGCCAGGAACGTGATGACCGTGCTCGCCGACGTGGCGGCCACGAGCATGATCGCCAGCGGCGCCGCCAGGACCAGCAGGAGCGGGAGCCCGACGGGCCCGGCGTCGCCCGCCCCGCCGTGGGGCGGCGCCGACCGCAGCGCCGACCGGTTGCGCCCGCCGTCGGCGAACCAGACGCCCGCGGCCAGTACGGCTCCCAGCACGGAGCATGCGCCGGTGATCCAGAACGCGGCGTCGAAGCCGATCTGGAGGGCCAGTGCCACCCCGCCGGGCAGGATGAGGACCTGCGGCAGGCCGACGGCCAGGCCGTAGTACCCGGTGGCGCGGCCGACCTGCTCGTTCGGTACGAGCCGCGCGGCCAGGACCGTTCCGGCGACACTGACCATGCCGAAACCGACGCCGCGCAGGGCGGAGACCGCGATCAGCGGGGCCAGGTCGGCGGTCACGGCGAAGAGCGGGGTGGGCAGCCCCATGATCAGACAGCCCACGGGGAAGGCCCACCGGTAGCCGCCCCGTTCCAGGATCCAGGGCATCGTGAGCTGGGTGAGGACGGTGGTGAGCATGAACGCCGCCGTCGTGCTCCCGGCGCCGAACTCGCCCGCGCCGCCCCGGCTGGCCCAGAGCGGGACCAGCGGCAGCACGGCGGCGAACCCGACCAGGCCCACCGCGGTCGCCGCGATCAGCAGCGCGAAGCCCCGACCTCCCAGGCCGGGCAGCCCGTCGTGGGAGGTGTCCTGGGCGCCCGCTCCGCGGCGGGAGGAAGGCGTACGGGGTCGGGTCATCCCTCCTTTGTAGTTGACCGCGGCGGCGCTGTCGACGCCGTCCCCCGCGGCCCCGTGCTCAGCCCCCGGAGGGCCCCACCCGTTCCCGGAGCCAGTCGCGCAGGCGCGCCGACAGCTCGGGGGTGACCGCCCGTTCGGCGTGCCCCATGCCCGGGACGATCCACAGCTCCCGGGGCTCGCCCGCGGCCTCGTGGATGGCCGTGGCGTGGGCGACGGGGAAGTAGGTGTCGGCGTCGCCGTGCACCACGAGCACGGGGGTCGGGCTGATCCGGCCCGCGACCTCGCGCGGCTCGGCCGGTCGGGGGTCCCAGCGGCGGTCGGTGACCCGCACCTTGCGCATGCGCGCGAGGAAGAAGCGCCCGGCGGTGCGCTCGATGCCGACGTGGAGCAGGCGCATCCGGCGGGTGCCCCGGTAGTACCAGCGGCTGGGGGCGCTGACCGAGACGACCGCGTCGACCCCGCCGAGGAGGGCGGCGTGCCGGAGGGCCACGGCCGCGCCCATGGAGAAGCCGACGGTGGCCACCGTCGTGTAGCCGAGGCTCCTCAGCCGGGCGACGACGGCCTCCAGGTCGTGGATCTCGTCGTTGCCCAGGGTGCTGTGTCCTCCGGAGCCGTGGTGGCCGCGGAAGTCGAACGTCATCACGTCGCCGACCGGCAGCAGGGCCTCGGCGATCGCCCGCGTGGCCGGGTTGCGGTAGGTGCCGGTGAACCCGTTGGCGAGGACGACGGCCGTGTCGCGCGCTTCGGCACCGCGCCGCAGCACGGCGTCGATGCCGACGCCGTCGGACGTCGTCAGCCAGAAGCGGCGGTCCTGGGAGCGGGACAGTGGATGGTCGATAGCGTCGGACACCCGTCCATCCTGCCCGACGCGCCCCGGGCGCGGGCGTCCGGCCCCGGTGTGTCGCGGGCGCGGACGGCGCTCAGGGGCGGTCGCGCCGGGTCCGCTCGTACTGTTCGCCGTAGGACGGCTGTCCGTACGGGGAGCCGGGACCCGGCGGGTACGGATGCGGATCGGCCGCCCGGTCGCCGTAGCGCTCCTCGTAGGGGCGCGGGTCCGCCTGCGGAGCGGGCACGCCGTAGGGCTGGTCCGGGTACGCCGGTCCCGGCCCGTGGCCGTGGCCGTCGTAGGCCCGGCCGTCGTGTCCGTGGGGGTCGTACTGCTGCCCGCCGGGGCCCTGCTCCCCGTGGCCGCGATCCTCGTAACCCCGCTCGTCATACCCGTGGGAGTCGTACTCCTGCCCGCCGGGGGCCTGATCACCCCGCTCGTCATAACCGTGGGAGTCGTACCGCCGCCCGCCCTGGGCGTGGGCGTCGTACGCCTGCCCGCCGGGGGTCCGCTCCCCCTGGCCGTGGTCCTCATAGCCCCGCTCGTCGTAACCCCGCTCGTCATAGCCCGGGTCGTCGTGGTCAGGCCCGCCGTCGTCGTACTCGTCCTCGTACCCCTCGTCGCCGAGGTCGGCACGGGCGGAGGCGGGCGGGAAGACCAGGGAGCGCAGGTTCAGGGCCACGTGGACGGCCATCGGCACCCACAGGCTCTCGGTTCCCAGGTAGAGGATCGTGAACAGGGCGCCCGAGGCTCCCGCGCTGACCAGGCCCCACCAGCCCTGGTAGACGTGGGCGACCGAGAACAGCAGCACCGACAGCAGCGCGGCGATCCACAGCGGCACGCCCATCCCGGCCACCAGGACGATGAACAGTCCCCGGTAGAGCAGCTCCCCGAACACGCCGCCGGTCACCGCCGCGCCCCCGGCGAGCAGGCGCTCGACCGTCGTCCGCGGCACGAGCAGCCCCTGGGGGTGCCGTCCGGGCTCGGGCAGGGCCGCGGGGGCGGCGGACGCCCGGCTCCCCCGGTGCCCGGAGCCCTTGCGGCCGCCCTTCCTCCCCCGCCCGGACCGCCGGAACGGCAGCCCGTTGGCCAGCGTCCACAGCACGGCCAGCGCGACGAGTCCGCCCACGGCACCGCCCGCGATCGGCCCCCACGCCGCCGGGAACCGCAGGCCCAGGTCACCGGCGCCGAGTCCGGGCGAGAGCAGCAGGACCGCGAGGACCAGCACGCCCCACAGGGCATGGGTCGCCACCGTGACGGCGTACAGGCGCCGCAGGGCGCGCCCGCCGTCGTGGCGGCTGCGGGCCAGGCGGGCGAACGCGAGCCGACCGAGGAAGGGCTCGCCGAACGCCGCGAAGAGGAGGAGCAGGACCGTCAGCAGGGTCCCGGCGAGGCTGAACTGAGGGAGAGTCTCCGACCAAGGCACGGGGCAATAGTAGGGCTCCCAAAGCCCGCATTGCGCACATGACGGATTCCGGACCCGATGACCTCTTGTGGACGGGGTGGCGAACAGCGACCGTAGAGAGTGTCACAGGTCACATCGCGGGCGGTGGCACGAGCCACCCCGTACGCCGCCCCGAACGCGTCGAAGGGCTGGGCAGCAGGGATGGTAGATCGAGCCGTAGTCGTACCGAGGGCCGATCGGCCCCAGGACATCCGCAACGTCGCACTCGTGGGTCCGACGGGTTCCGGGAAGACGAGCCTGGTCGAGGCCCTGCTCTTCGCGGCCGGGGCGATCCCCCGGCCCGGTCGCGTGGAGGAGGGCACGACCGTCAGCGACCACGACGAGATCGAGATCCGCCAGAAGCGCTCCGTCCACCTCACCGTCAACCCGGTCATGGTGGGCGACGTCAAGGTCAACCTGCTCGACACCCCCGGATACGCCGACTTCATCGGCGCCATGCGAGCCGGGCTGCGGGGCGCCGACGCCGCCCTGTTCGTCGTCTCCGCCCTGGACGGCGTGGACGGGCGCACCCGTGTGCTGTGGCAGGAGTGCGCCGCCGTGGGCATGCCCCGCGCCGTGGCCGTGACGAAGATCGACCACCCGCGCGCCGACTACGACGACGTCGTCGCCCAGTGCCAGGAGGCCTTCGGCAGTGGGGTCCACCCCGCCTACGTGCCCGCGGTCGAGGGCACCGGGGACGACCGCCGTGTGGTGGGCGTGTGGGGCCTGGTCTCCGAGCGCTACTACGACTACTCCGACGGGGACTCGGGAGCCGGCCCCGAGCCGCGCCCGGTGCCCGGCTGGCTGCGTGAGGCCGCCGGCCCGCTGCGGGAGACGCTCATCGAGGAGGTCATCACCGAGAGCGAGGACGAGGCGCTCATGGAGCGCTACATGGAGGGCGGCGCGCTCGACCCCGACCTGCTCATCGCGGACCTGAAGCAGGCCGTGGCCGCCGGCGGCTTCCATCCCGTGCTGGCGCTCAGCCCCACCCGCGGTGTCGGCGTGCGCGAACTGCTGCGCGAGCTCCCGCTGTCGTGCCCCGACCCGACCCGGCGCGCCTTCCCGGAGGTGGTCGGACCCGACGGGCGCCCGGTGAGCGGCCTGTCCTGCGATCCGGACGGCCCGCTGGTCGCCGAGGTCCTGAGCACCACCAGCGATCCCTACGTCGGGCGGGTCAGCACCGTGCGCGTCTTCTCGGGCACGCTCACCTCCGACAGCCCCGTCCACCTGCACGGCCACGGCGTGCCCAGCGGGATGACCGGGTCCGACGAGCACGACCGCAGCGGTGAGGACGAGCGCCTGGGCGCGCTGCACGTCACGCTGGGCCGGGACGCGCGGCCGGTGGGCCAGGTGGTCGCCGGGGACCTGTGCCAGGTCTCGAAGCTGCCCTCGGCCCGCACGGGCGACACGATCTCCGACCGGGACCGGCCGCTGCGCGTCTCGCCCTGGCGCTTCCCGCAGCCGCTGCTGCCGGTGGCGGTCAGCGCCGCCTCCGCCTCGGACGAGGACAAGCTCTCGCAGTCGGTGGCGCGCCTGGTCGCCGAGGACCCCTCGCTGCGGGTCGAGGTCAACGCGGAGACCCACCAGATGGTCCTGTGGACCCTGGGCGAGGCCCACCTGGACGCCGCCCTGGACCGGCTGGAGCGCCGCCACGGCGTGCGCGTGCGGACGGGCCCGGTGCGCGTACCGCTGCGCGAGACCTTCGCCGTCCCGGCGCAGGGCATGGGCCGCAACGTCAAGCAGAGCGGCGGCCACGGCGAGTACGGCGTCTGCCGGATCCGGGTGGAGCCGCTGGAGTCGGGCTCGGGTCTTGAGTTCGTCGACGAGATCGTCGGCGGCGTCGTGCCGCGCCAGTTCGTCCCCTCGGTGGAGAAGGGCGTGCGCGCGCAGATGGCCGAGGGCGTGGACTCCGGGTACCCGCTGGTGGACCTGCGCGTGACCCTCTACGACGGCAAGGCGCACTCGGTGGACTCCTCCGACATGGCCTTCCAGAAGGCGGGCCGCCTCGCGCTCAGGGACGCCGCGACCGCCGCGAAGCTCTCGATGCTGGAGCCGGTGGACGAGGTCACCGTGGAGATGGACGAGTCCTACCTCGGCGCGGTGATGAGCGACCTGTCCGCCCGCCGCGGGCGCGTGGTCGGCACCGAGGCCGCCGACGGGGGCCGGGCGGTGGTCCGCGCGGAGGTGCCCACCCTGGAGATGACGCGGTACGCGGTCGAACTCCGCTCGATCTCCCACGGCACCGGCGTGTTCACCCGGAACTACCTGCGCCACGAGACGCTGCCGCCCCAGGTCGCCGCCCGCCTCCCCGCCCAACCCGCGTAAGCGCCCGCCATCGGGCCCCCTGGGGTCGTTCAGACCAGGGGCCCGCAAGCGGGGTCGAACGTGCACGAAGGACCTGCCTCGACCCCGGGGGCTGAGAGGTAGGCAGTTCAGCCTGCCACGTCCGCCGGGGATGAAAGGTAGGCCGTTCAGCTATGCGGTGTGCAGGGGGGTTCGCGAGGGGCGCGCCAGTGTTCTGCAGGAGGAGACGGGGCCGCAGCGAGCCTGCGAGCAAGGCAAGTCGACGACGAAGAACACTGGCTACTCGGCGCCCCGCGTCCGAGCTTGCGAGGGCGCCAAAAGGAGGCGCAGCGAGGGCGCCGACGGGTCCTGGAGCGGCTGGAGGTGCGCTCCCGAGGAACGAGGGCGTGCACCGCAAGGCGCGAAGGCCCCGTCTCAAAGGCGCCCGAGCACGGGCCAAAGCGAGGAACGAGCGGCGGCCCCAAAAAAACACAGCCCCGAACAACTACAACACCCGCCCCGGCCGGCTGCGGTCGGCCAGCGCCGCGAACCGGAACGTGTTCACCGGGTGGCTGGAGAGCAGGTTGACCAGCAGAACGAAGAACCCGGTGTCGGTGTGGGCGCGCTCGGCGACGGCGTCGAAGTCGACGGCGGTGTAGAGGTACTTGCCCGCCACGAACAGGCGCAGCCCCTGCGCGCCCTCGGGGCAGTACAGGTGGGCGTGGTTGTCGGCGGTGTACTCCTGCGCACGGCTCAGCGTGGTGCCCACACCGGGAATGACGTTGGCCACGGAGATGCCGAACTGCCGGAGGAACGAGGTGTGCCCGGCGGCGATGTGGCCGACCTCGTGGCCGATGACGAACCGCAGCGCGTCCGGATCGGCGAGGCGGCCGCCCACCTCGAACAGGTCGCTGTTGACGGCCACGTACCGCCGGCTGCCGTGCCCCGACGCGAACGCGTTGAGCACACCGTTGCCCAGGACGACGTAGGCCTCGGGCACGCGGCGCATGTTGAACACCGCCGCGGCCTCGGCGACCATCCGGTACGCCTCGGGGAACTGGTCCGGCGTGATGCGCACCCCGTTGATCCGCTGGCGGGCGAAGAGCTGTCCGCGTACGAAGTACACCAGCGCGGGGATGCTCAACAGCAGCAGCGGCTCGCCCGGCTCTCCGGCGTGGGCGCGGCTGGCCGCGCCCACCACGGCCAGCAGGGTGACGGCCACGCACACGACCAGGAGCCTGTTCTCCAGTGGATGGCGCAGGTCCCGCGCCAGATGGGGATCACCCCAGCGCCGGGTGATGATCCCCATCCGGGGTCACAGGCGGTACTCGGAGTCGGGCAGGTCGTCGTCGGGTCCGGGCGGAGGCGCCTGGTGGGCGTCGCCCCGTGGCGGGGGCCCGCCGAACGCCGGTCCCGAGGGCTGCCCGTGCGGCGGCCCCTGCGGGGGCGGCCCCTGGGGCGGCCCCTGCGGGTCGTCGTCCAGGATGGCGGCCATGTCCGCCGACAGCGTGGACTCCTCCGCCTTCTCGCTGCGCCACTCCTCGCGCAGTTCCTCGTCCTGTTCCCCGATGACGGCGTCCATGTCGGCTTCGTGAGTGGACTTGGCCGGGTCCTCCTGTCCCGGCTCGGGCCAGGAGGAGGCCAGGAACGCGCTGTCGTAGGCGTCGTTGGAGTCCTGCGCCGCGCCGCTCTCGGGCCGCGGCTCGTACGGCTCGCCCATGGGCGGGCCGTAGGAGCGCGCCGGCGGGTCGTAGGAGTCGGCGGGCGGGGCGTCCGCCGGCACCGGGCCGTAGCCGCTCGGGGGAGCCGGGTCGCCCGGTGGCGGACCGAAGGAGTCGGCCGGCACCTGCTCCGCGGGCGGCGGGGCGTCGTGGACGGGGAAGGGGTCCCCGACCGGCTCGGGCGCCGCGTCGTAGGACTGGTCCTGGTAGGCGCCCCCCATGGGCGGCGCCTCCGCCGCCGGCGCGGACCGCTCGCTGCCCAGGTAGGACAGCGCCGCGACGGTGATGGCGGCGAGTCCCGCGCGCAGCGTGGGCTCGCGGGAGGGCGCGAAGAACGGCGAGTGGTTGCTGGGGACGTTGCCCATCTTCTCGTAGGGCGTGTCCCCCGGAGCCGCCTCCCACACGTCGTGCGGGGTGGCGCCCACGAACCAGAACACGTACGGGATGGGCTGCGGGTCGGCGGGCAGGCCGAAGCAGCTGAAGTCCTCCGTGCCCGGGAAGGGGTCGGGCAGGTGGATGACGTAGTCGTCACCGAAGTAGGCGTGGTGCGCGGCGGCCACCTCGGCGGTGCAGGCGGGGTCGTTGACCGTGATGCCCGCACCCTCGAAGCGCTCGACCTCGGGTTCGCGCGTGGCGCCGGAGGCCGCGGCCTCCGCCCGGACGATGCGCTCGATGGCCGCTTCGAGCTGCCGGGCCACGTTGTCGTTGAGGGCCCGGGTGTTGACCTCCAGGTAGGCCTCGTCCGGGATGATGTTGGCCTTGGTCCCGGCCTGGATCCGCCCGACCGTGAGGACGGCCATCTCGCTCGGGCTGATCTCCCGGGAGACCACGCCCTGCAGGCGCGTGACGATGTGCGCGGCGACGAGCACCGGGTCGATGGTGGTGTGCGGCTGGGAGGCGTGGCCGCCCTCGCCGAAGACGCGCACCCGGTAGGAGTCGGCGGCGCCGAGGATGACACCGGCCCGGTGGGAGATGAGTCCGGCGGGCTGCGGGCCCAGGTGCTGCCCGAGGATGACGTCGGGGCGCCCGAAGCGCTCGTAGAGCCCGTCGTCGAGCATCGCCTGGGCGCCGTCGAGGGTCTCCTCGGCGGGCTGGGCGACGACCATGACGGTGCCGGTCCACTCCTCACGGGACTCCGACAGCAGGTCGGCCGCGCCGACCAGGCACGCGGTGTGGGCGTCGTGGCCGCACGCGTGCATGACGGGGACCTCCTTGCCCTCGTCGTCGGTCGCGCGCGTCGTGCTGGCGTAGGGCAGACCGGTCCGCTCCTCCACGGGGAGGGCGTCCATGTCGGCGCGCAGCATCACCGTGGGGCCCGGGCCGTTGCGCAGGATCCCGACCACACCGGTGCCGCCGACGCCCTTGTGGACCTCGTAGCCCGTGCGGGTCAGCCACTCGGCGACGCCGCTGGCGGTGCGATGTTCGGAGTGGGAGAGCTCCGGATTCTTGTGCAGGTCGACATAGAACCCCTCGACGAGCGGAAAGATCTCGTCGAGGAGTCGCATGACCACGCTCCCGTGCTGGGCTGCACGGTTGGGGTCCACCGCGTGCGGCACGGTTTCCACCGCCTTCTTCGTTCTCGACTGGGCCGACGCCTGCCCGACGTCTCGACCTGGGTGCAGCCTATCGGCGCGACCGTCGCCGCCCCACACCGCCATGGTCACCCAAGGCGCACGGCTCCGCACCCATGGGTTACGATCCCCTGGTGGTCGGCGCCCTGCGCGGGGGTGAGCGACGCCACGGGGCCGCCTCCGATTTGGAGAAAACCCTGGCGTGCTCCACGATGTCTCAGTAGGGTAACGACGCACGAGTCGAACTCATCCGACCTTCGGTGCCCTTCCCCGGGCTCAGTCGCCACGCGGCACCGACCGAGCGTTCCGACACCCCCCGTCGGCCGCCGCCCCATCCGCCCAGGCCGTGGGCCCAGCGCACACCGTCATACCGCACCCGTCGTCTCGGAGACCGTTCGTGGCCTCATCAACCGTCAGTTCAGCGTCCCATCAGCAAGGGTCGGGGCCGATCCCGGGCACCGGGCCGACCGGCCCCGGGGGTCCGGTGTCCGAGAGCGCCCCCGGACGTGACGCACGACTCGACAACGCCAAGTTCATCCTGATCGCGCTGGTGGTCGTGGGCCACGCGATCCAGCCGGTGCGCAACTTCGAGCCCGCCAGCGCGCTCTACTACTGGATCTACTTCTTCCACATGCCCGCGTTCATCATGATCAGCGGCTACCTCTCACGGTCCTTCGACGCCTCGTCGCGCCGCGTGGAGAAGCTGGTCGTGTCGCTGGCCGTGCCCTACCTCATCTTCTGGGCCATCCACCAGACGATCTACGGCGTCGAACGCGGCGGACTGCCCGAGTCCCTGTCCGTGTTGAGGCCGACGTGGACGCTGTGGTTCCTGGTGGCGCTGTTCATGTGGCGGCTGAGCGTGCCGGTGTGGCAGCGGCTGCGCTGGCCGGTGGCCATCGCGGTGCTCATCTCGGTGTTCGCCTCCACCACCGACCTCGGCGGCGGCACACTGGCGCTGGGCCGCGTGCTCAGCTTCCTGCCGTTCTTCGTGCTGGGCCTGAGCCTGCGGCGGGAGCACTTCGCCCACCTCGACCGGGTCTGGGTGCGGATCCTGTCCGTGGCCGTGCTCGTCTCGACGGCGGTGCTCGCGGTGCCCATCTCCGACCGGCTGAGCCGGGACTGGCTGCTCTGGAAGGACAGCCTCACCGACCGGGCGATCGACCCGATCATGCCCAGCATGGGCATCCGGCTGGCGTTCATGGGGCTGGCGCTGGTGATGACGATCGCCGTGCTCGCGCTCACGCCCAAGCGGCAGATGTGGATCACCTCACTCGGCGCCTACACGCTCTTCATCTACCTCGGACACTCCGTGGCCCTGCTGGTACTCAAGGCCTCGCCCTGGTACGAGCGGGTGGACGGCGCCGTGGGCCTGGTCCTGTCCATCGCCCTCGCGATCGGCCTCACCCTGCTGCTGTGCACCCCGTGGGTCCGCGCGGCCCTGTCGTGGGCGGTGGAACCGCGCCTGACGTGGCTCCTGCGCGACGACGTCCCGAGCCGCGAGACGGCCCGAGGGGCCCCGGCCGCCGGGGCCGGCGCCGGGTTCGCGGCCGGGCCGAAGTCCTGACCCCGGGGCTCCCGAACGGTCCAGGGCCCAGGTCGGAGCAACACGACGAAGGCCCCCGGGTCCCTCCAAGGAGGGCGCCCGGGGGCCTTCGCGCGAACGGGATCAGCTCTCGCCGGCCGCCACCGGAACGGAGGAGGCCATCTGCCGGCGGCGGGCCTCGAAGCGCCGCGTCTCCCGCCACAGGCGCAGCACCAGGACGACCTCGAAGAAGGCCAGGGCCAGGCAGGACAGCACCGCGACGGGGATGATGAGGTTGTCGAGCGGGGTGAGGAAGGAGACCAGCACGGTCACCGGAGCCACCACGCACACGAACATCTCGAACTCGATGCCGCTGAACAGGTGCGGCCGCACCCGGTGCCGGAGCAGGGAGTCCCGCACGCGCGCGTAGAGGGAGCCGCCGCCCGCGGCGGCCGGGCGCGCCGGGGCGTCCGCGTCCTCGTTCTCGTTCTCGTTCTCGGGGTCATCGTCACCGACCGCCGCCGCCCGGATCTGCGCCTCGTCGCCCGAGGCCTCGGCGAGCGCCTGCCGCATCGTCTTGCGCGTCTTGGCGACCTGGGTCGCGTTGAGGTAGCGCAGCAGGTCGAAGAAGACCACGACCGGCGCCACGACCAGGTAGGCGACGTTCCCCGTGGCCGCCCACTGCCCGACCAGCAGCGCCATCAGGCAGCCGAAGAAGCGGATCCGGTCGAAGACGAAGTCCACCCAGCCCCCGAAGACCGTCCCGTTGCCCTTGAGGCGGGCGATCTTGCCGTCCATGCAGTCGAGCACGAAGCTGAGGTGGAACAGCAGTCCGCCCAGCACGAGCCACGCCCAGGAGGCGGGGACCTGCCAGCCCGGCAGAGCGAAGCACACCGCGGACGCCAGGCCCAGCACACCGGCGCCGAGCGTGAGCTGGTTCGGCGTCAGGTTGGTGCGGTTGGCGGTCCAGACCACGAGGCGGCCGGCGAGCGGGTCGACGAGGAAGACCGTCCACCAGGCGTCCCTGGGCTTGTAGGTCTCTTCCTTGACTTGCTCGAACGTGAAACGCGACATTCGGGATCTCCAGGAGTGCCCGTTCCCACAGGCCATCGTCAGATCGCGCTCAGGCACAGACCGAGGACACGGGAAGGGGCCGGGTAGGCGGGAATCGAGTCATCATGCCAGATCGGAGGTCGCCCGACCTAATCGGTGACGGCATACTTGACTGGTAAGAGGGGGATCAACAGGCGGCCGCGTGCGGGAGCAGCGGATGGTCCACCCCCATCGGTCCCGACCGAGGTAGAGGCATTGCGCTTTCTCAACGACCAGGTCCCGCAGCAGGACCTCACCTACAGCGACGTGTTCATGGTTCCGAGCCGCAGCGCCGTGGGGTCGCGCCTGAGCGTCGACCTGTCGTCGCCGGACGGCACGGGCACCACCATCCCGCTGGTCGTGGCGAACATGACCGCGGTCGCCGGACGCCGGATGGCCGAGACGGTCGCCCGGCGCGGCGGCATCACCGTCATACCGCAGGACATCCCGTTCGAGGTGGTCGCCGACGTCGTCGCCTGGACCAAGCGGCGCCACCTCGTCTACGACACCGCCATCACGCTCAACCCGGCCAGCACGGTCGGCGAGGCGCTCAACCTGCTGCCCAAGCGCGCGCACAACGCCGTGATCGTGGTCGACGAGGCGCGCCGCCCGCTCGGTGTGGTCACCGAGGCCGACTGCGCCGGTGTCGACCGCTTCGCGCAGCTGCGCGACGTCATGTCCACCGAACTCCTCACGATCCCGGACGGCACGAAGCCCCAGGAGGCGTTCGGGATCCTGCACGACTTCCGGCACCGCCTCGCCCCGGTCGTCGACGCCGAGGGCGGGCTGGTGGGCGTGCTCACCCGGACCGGCGCGCTGCGCTCCACCCTGTACACGCCCGCGGTGGACGACGCGAACCGCCTGCGGATCGCGGCGGCCGTCGGCATCAACGGCGACGTGGCGGGCAAGGCCGCCGAGCTGCTGGACGCCGGCGTGGACACGCTCGTGATCGACACCGCGCACGGCCACCAGGAGAAGATGGTCGCCGCGGTCGCCAAGGTGCGCGGGCTCGCGCCGGACGTGCCGATCGTGGCGGGCAACATCGTCACCGCCCGGGGCACCCGCGACCTCGTCGAGGCGGGCGCCGACATCGTCAAGGTCGGCGTCGGCCCCGGCGCGATGTGCACCACCCGGATGATGACGGCCGTGGGCCGCCCGCAGTTCTCCGCGGTCCTGGAGTGCGCGGAGGCCGCGCGCGAGCTGGGCGCCCACGTGTGGGCCGACGGCGGCGTGCGCCACCCGCGCGACGTCGCCCTGGCGCTGGCCGCGGGCGCGTCCAACGTCATGGTGGGCTCCTGGTTCGCCGGGACCTACGAGTCGCCGGGCGACGTCATGCGCGACGCCCAGGGCCTGCAGTACAAGGAGAGCTTCGGCATGGCGTCGGCCCGCGCGGTGCGGCTGCGCACGGCCGACGACACCCCGTTCGAGCGCGCCCGCAAGGCCCTGTTCGAGGAGGGCATCTCCACGGGACGCATGTACCTGGACCCCGAGCGGCCCAGCGTGGAGGACCTGATCGACCAGATCATCGCCGGCGTGCGCAGCTCGATGACCTACGCGGGCGCCACGTCCCTCGCGGAGTTCCGCGAGCGCGCGGTCGTCGGCGTCCAGAGCGCCGCGGGCTACAACGAGGGACGTCCGGTACCGACGAGCTGGTAGAGCCCAGTGTTTTCTGGGGCCGCCGCTCGTGCCTCGCAGGACTGAACGGCCTGCCTCGACCCGTCGAGGCAGGCCGCTTTCGTGCGGAACGGTCTGCGTCTCTCGCCGCCGGAAGCTAGGGGGCGTCGGCGCGGGCGGCGAGGACCGCTTTGCGGTGCTCGCCGCACAGGCGGTCGGCGTGCCGGACGGGTTCGGGCACGCGGTACCTGGGCGACAGGCGCAGCACCAGCTCGGCGGCGCCGGCCAGGTCCACCCGGTGGCCCACCGACACGTAGACCGGCTTGACCCCGGCGCGGGTGCGCAGCACCCGGCCGACGACCTCCGCGCCCTCCGCGGCCAGGGCCGCGGAGTCCGCCACCACCTCCGAGCGGCCCGCGACCATGGGCGTCCACGAGCCCCGCTCGCCGCCCGGCTCGGAGTGCTTGCCGTAGAGCACCGACTTCGCCGATCCCACCACCGGCAGGTCCAGCAGGACCCCCAGGTGGCAGGCGACCCCGAACCGCCGCGGGTGGGCCAGGCCGAACCCGTCGCACAGGTAGACGTCGGGGGTGACCGTGAGCCGCCCCAGCGCCTCCAGGACGGGCGGCGACTCCCGGAAGGCGAACAGCCCGGAGATGTAGGGGAACGAGGGCTCCGCCGAGATGACGGCGGAGTCCACGACCTCCATCGTCCGCACGTCCAGCACGACGGCCGCCGCGGCCAGCGCCGAGTCGTCCCTGGCGTAGCTGACGTCCAGCCCCGCGACGTAGCGGACGGCGTCGACGTCCAGGGGCTCCTCGCGCACCCGGCCCGCCATCTCGCGCTGCAGCGCGGTGGCCTCCTTCGGCTCCCGCGGCCACAGCCCCGGGTCGTCCAGGACACGCCCGACGCGCTCGGCGATCTCCGACATCCCGTCTCCCTCCGTCAGTCACGGCCGGTCCGCTCCATCCTCGTCTACCCGGCCGCCCTCTCGCGCGCGTAAAAAGCAGGGCAGCTCCGCGCGCGTTGCGTTGTGCCGGAGCACACAGTCCCCAACGCTCGGCGGAGGGGCTCCCGGGAGTACTGTTGCTTTTGAACTGACTGGTCAGTTCAAAAAGAGGGGAGGCCATCACCATGCGTCGGGCCACCGGAGCTCGCGTCCACGCCGAGGACGTCACGCTCGGCACCCGCGAGGGCACCGTCTACTCGGGCGTGGGGTTCACCGCCAGGCCGGGGACGCTCACCGTCTTCCAGGCCGACTCCGGCGGCGGGCGCAGCGCCCTGCTGCTCACGCTCACCGGCCGGATGAAGCCCTCCTCGGGCACGCTGCACGTCGACGGCTTCTCCCTGCCGAAGCAGGCACGCAAGGCGCGGCGGATCAGCGCGCTCGGCCTGATGGAGGGCGTCAACGACCTCGACGACCGGCTCCGGGTCCGCGAGCACCTGGCCGAGGGCCTGCTGCTGCGGATGCGCCCGGCCGCGCGCGGCACCACGGACGAGGCCATGGCGGCCGTCGGGCTCGGCGACCTGGACCGGTCGACGCTGGTCAAGGAGCTGACGATGCTGGAACGGCGCCGCTTCGGCACGGCTCTGGCCCTGGTCAACGAACCCCGGCTGCTGGCGGTCGACGACGTCGACGCCGGACTGTGCCGCGAGCGCCAGGCCGAGATGTGGCGGACCCTGCGCGACCTCGCGGCGGCCGGGCTCACCGTGATCGCCACCTGCGCCGATCCCACGGCCCTGGTCGAGGACCCGGGCGCGCTGGACCGCGACGTGCAGGGACCCTTCCCCATCCCGCAGGGCTCCGACGACCGGGCCCACGCGGCGGCCTCCCCCGACGGGACGGACGGCGCGCGCGGCAGGCACGCGGCTCCGGATCCGATCCCCCTCGACGAACTCCTCCACCACCGGACGGAAGGGAACTCCACCCGTGGCCAGGCGTAGACTCCCGCGCGCCGAGCGTGCGAGGCCGCAGAAGGCACAGGCACGAAGCGAGCCGGGCCGAGTCGAGGAACGCGCGGAGGCCCCGAGCAGGCCGCGCTACCGCCCCTTCGCGGTGCCCCGCCTCGGGCTGCTCACCATGCGGTCCTTCCTGCGCTCACCGCTGCCGACCGCGGCTCTGGCGGCGCTCCTGATCATCCCCCTGCTGTACTCCGGCATGTACCTGTGGTCCTTCTGGGACCCCTTCGGCCGGATGGAGAACCTGCCCATCGCCCTGGTCAACGAGGACGTCCCGGTCGAGGTCGGCGACCGCGAGGTCGCCGCGGGCGACGAGCTCGCCGACACCCTCATGGACGGCGCGGACCTGGACTGGCGGCTGGTGGACGCCGACGAGGCCGCCCGGGGCGTGGCCGACGGCACCTACTACGTCTCGCTGACCATCCCGTCCCGGTTCAGCGAGAACCTGACCTCCCCCTCGCGCGACCGGGAGCAACCCGTCCCGGCCATGCTCGTGGCCAACTACAACGACTCCAACAGCTACATCGTCCGGTCCCTGGCCGGGGCGGCGTTCAAGGAGGTCCGCGAGGCCGCCGCCGAGTCGGCGATCAGCGACTACCTCGACGAGATCTTCCTCGGCTTCAACGAGATCCACGGCTCCACCGAGGAGGCCGCCGAGGGCGCCGACGAGCTGGCGGGGGGCGCCGACTCCGCCGAGGAGGGCTCGGGCGACCTGTCGACGGGGATCGACGAGGCGCACACCGGCGCCGGCTCGCTCAGCAGCGGCCTGGGCGAGCTCTACACCGGCTCGCGCGAGCTGGCCACCGGCGCCACGACGGCCTCCGACGAGGTCTCCACCCAGGTCGAGAAGTTGGACGAGGTGGCCGACGAGGTCCTCCCCCAGCTGGAGGAGGACCTGCCCGGCCTCCAGGAGCGCGCGCGGAGCGTCTCGCGGATCGCGGGCGACCTGTCCACCGCCCTGGACGCCCTGCCCGAGGAGATCGACACCACCGGGATGACCGCGGTGGACCAGCGCCTGGCGGAGTACCTGGAGTCCCATCCCGACCTGGAGACCGAGGAGCCGGAGCTGCACACGCTGCTCACCGACGTCCAGGACGCGCTGGGCGTCGGACTGTCCACCGCGGAGTACGTCAACGACAACCGCGAGGACATCCGGACGGCCTCCGAGGAGGCCTCGGAGCTGAGCGGGGACGCGGCGCGGCTGGCCGAGGACCTCCCGGGCATGGTCGACCAGGCCGAGGAGGCGCGCGACCAGGTCGACGAGCTGGACGAGGGCCTGTCGGAGATCGCCTCGGGCGCCCGCACGCTGCGCGACGGGCTCAGCGACGCCTCCGACGGCGCCGCCGACCTCGACGAGGGGCTGGGCGAGCTGAGCGGCGGCGCGGGCGACCTGCACGACGGGCTGGGCGACCTGTCCGAGGGGTCGGACGAGCTCGCCGAGGGCCTGTCCGAGGGGGTCGACGAGATCCCCACGTACTCCGACGGGGGCCGGACCACGGCGGCCGACATGATGAGTCGGCCGGTCCGCCTGGACACCGAGATCGACAACGAGGCCCCCAACTACGGCACCGGGTTCGCGCCGTTCTTCGTGCCGCTGTCGCTGTGGGTGGGCGCCATGGTCGTGTTCATGGTGCTGCCCGCCCTGTCCTCCCGGGCCCTGTCCTCGACCGCCGCCTCCTGGCGCGTGGCGCTGGCGGGACGCGTGGTCCCCCTGCTGCTGGGGGCGGGGCAGGTCGCGGTGATGCTGACGGCGCTGCACCTGCTGCTGGACCTGGAGGCGGAGCGCTGGCCGCTGATGATCGCGTTCCTGCTGCTGACCTCGGCCGCCTTCACCGCCACGGTGCAGTACCTGAACGTCCAGTTCAACGCGGCGGGGCGGGTGATCGCGCTGGCCCTGCTCGTCCTGCAGCTGACCTCGGCCGGAGGCACCTATCCGATCGAGACCAGCCCCGGGTTCTTCCAGGCCGTCGGGCCGTACCTGCCCCTCCACTGGGCCGTGACGGCGATGCGCCACCTGATCGGCGGCGGGGAGATGGCCCTGGTGTGGCAGGCCTTCGGGGTGATGTCGCTGTGGCTGGTGGTTCCCCTGCTACTCACGTGGGTGGCGGTCGAACGCAAGAGGACCTGGACCATGAGCGCCCTCTACCCCGCGCTCAAGCTCTGACGGCGGGAGCGGCCGCGCCGGCCGTGCGACCGCGCGCGGGTAGCGTGGGAGGGCGCCGACCGGCGTGGACCGGAGCACGGACACCGCGCCGCCGGGCCGCCGCGGTCCACGGGCCGGCGGCCGGCCGGCGACGAGTCGTAGGAAGGAGACGGACGCACCCGCCCCGAGGGACGGGTCGTCCAACCCCCAGATGAGTGTGCGCACCCCCAGCGGTGACCGCCCGATGAGCAGACGCCGCGAGGCCACGCGCCAGCGCCTGTTCGAGGCGGCGATCACGCTGATCTCCGAGCAGGGGTACGACGCCACGACCGTCGACGAGATCGCCGAGCGGGCCGGGGTGGCCAAGGGCACCGTCTACTACAACTTCGGCGGCAAGAGCGAGCTGTACACGGCCCTGATGGAGTGGGGCGTGACCAGGCTGGCCCAGACCCTGGCCGAGGCGGTCCCCGCCCCCGACGCGGGTGTACCGCCGCGCGCGGCGCTCGCGGGCGTCCTGCGCGCCGGCGTGGTGTTCATCGGTGCCCACGAGGCGCTGGCCCGGATGCTCATGGCCGAGGCCTGGCGCACCAACCGGGCCTGGTACACGGCGGTCCACCAGATCCGCACCGAGGCGATCGGGGTGATCACCGCACTGCTGGACGACCTCGTGCGCGAAGGACTGGTCCGGCCGGATCTGGACACCGCCCTTGCGGGTTCGGCGCTGTTCGGCATGGTGGTGAGCGTGGCCCTGGACTGGCGCACGCTCCAGCCCGAGCGCCCCATCGAGGACATCCACGCCACCCTGGCTCACATGGCGGACGGTCTGGTCGGTCCGCCGCCGACCCCGCCGTCCTAGCGTCCCGGCGTTCCAGAGACCTCCCGAGAGGACATCCCCCACGATGGCCGAGTTCTACCCCCTGATCCCCGTTCTCGCGGGCGTGGTCCTGCTGTGGACGGTCACGCGCGAGATCCGCCTGGAACTGCGCCTGGTACGCCACGGGATACGCGCCAAGGCCCGGATCATCGGCTACCACGAGACGTCGACCGCCTCGCGGATGGTCGTGCAGTTCCGGACCGAGGACGGCCTGGAGATCCACGCCGAGCACGAGAGCTCGGGCTGGACCGCCTCCCGGTCCGGGGAGATCGTCACCGTCTCCTACGATCCGGAGGCGCCCGAACAGGCCCGGATCGTCTCGGGCCCCTGGCTCTCCCGCTACGTGCGGGTGATGTTCGGCGGGCTCGGGGCGCTCCTGGTGCTCATCGGCCTGCTGCTGGGCTACCTGGCGTGGAGCTGACGCCCGCACCGGCGTACTCCGCCGGCGCGGCGTAGCGGACCAGGCGGTCGGGCAGTCCGCCGTCCAGGACCGAACGGGTCCGGACCCGGACCCCGCACACCAGGTCGGCCAGGCCCGCCCGGTCCGGCCGCACCACCGCCGTGCTCCCGTGGAGGGCGGCCACGGCGAGCGCGGCCCAGGCCGGGCCCAGTGCGAGCAGCAGGGCGACCGGGACCTGGAGCAGCAGCGTGCGCACCAGGACCCGCCACCGTGCGGCGGAGCGCGGCGCGGCGGGCGAGGTCAGCGCCAGGTGCACGGCGGCGGCCCCCAGCGTGGCGCGGTCGCGGCGCAGGTGCGGCAGGACCAGGGCGAAGACGGCGGCGCAGCCGAGCAGCGCGGCGACGCGGACCTGGTCCACGGCCGTGGGCCGGACGACCTCGTAGGCCCGCAGGAGCGCCACCAGGGCGGCCGTGCCGTACCACCACAGGCCCAGGTCCAGCAGGGCGCCGGTCATCCGCCGCCCGAGGTCGGGGACGAGGCGGTCCGGCAGGGCCGCGGGCCATCCGCGCGCGGGCCCCTTCGGCCACAGCGGGAGGACCCAGCGGGCGAGCAGCCAGCCGGTGAGGGTCCCGGCGGCGCCGAGGGCGACCAGCGCCGGGGAGGTGTCCGCGTACGCGCACGGGTACAGCCCCAGCAGCCCGGTGGCGCGCAGGAGGGCGGCGGCCGCGGCGAGTCCGGTGCCCAGGGCCAGCGTGAGCGCCCAGCCGCGGCGGAAGCGCCAGCGGGCCAGGACGCCGACGGGGAGGAAGAGCGCGAAGGCCAGGGCCATCGCGCGGGGCGTGTCGGCGGGGGCTGCCCACGGAAGGGCGGAGTCCGGCCGGGCGCCGGCCACGGACGGGTCGAGGGCGCACAGCCCGTCGGCGTTGGCGGGCAGCGGCCAGACGGCGTAGAGGGCCAGGCACGCACCGGTGGCCAGCGCGGCCGTGGTGAGGCGTCCCGGCCAGCCGTGCTGGCGCCCGTAGCGGCGGTGCTGGCCGCGCAGGTAGAGCGCGGCGCCGATGACCACGAGCAGGGGCACGGCGGCGACCGCCACGTCGATGGCGGCCTGTCCTCCGCCGAACGGTGGGCCCATCAGTGGGTTGGGGCGCGCGTCCCCCGAGGCCGGTCCGGCCGTGCTGGGGTCGGGCGCCCTCCTCCTTCCGAGAAGTGGTACCGCGTACCGCATGGCGCGGCCGCCGGGGATCGGGCGCGGGAACGGACCGCCCGTCGTGGCCGCTCGGCCCCGGGAACCCGCCCACTCCGCGCCGCAACGCTAGTACGCCGAGCGGGGGCGGCGGGCCGAAACAGCGAATTCCGCCTCCGTGTGCCCCTTCCGAAGCGAAACTCGCCACACCCCCTGTTGACTCTTATGACGTTTGTCCTATTCTGCAGTGGCCCTACCTCGTGAGTAACCACCTGATGACTGGACATATCTGCCCAACATGGCAGACTGCCTCAGCACGCGGAACGCACACCTTCCGCGTGCCAGGGCGTGTTCGTCGGGTGCCCCCTCCACGATGCGGGGATCCGCGCCGCGGGCGTCCGCCGGGGGCGGTGGCCAGCGACGCGCCGCGGAGCGGTGGACCGCTCGCCGCACCCTAGGCGCCGACCCGCGACGCCGAGCGGGGACGCGAGTGGTTACCCTGCGGTAGGTCCGCGTCACCACCCCGCACGCGGACCCGGCCCCCAGGGGCGGTCGGCCCCGCCCCCGCGCGGGCCGCGCGCCCTCCCCCCACGTACCAGCGGCCGCCCCCGGCCCCCGAGGAACACTCGTGACGCGGATCGACAGGAGAACCGTGCAGGCAGCACCCGAGCGGCGCAGGCGGACGATCACCGCCCGGCTCCGCACCATGGTCATGATCCCCGTGGCGGCACTGATCGCCCTGTGGTTGGTCCTCACCGTCGCCCTCGCCGGAAACGCCGTCTTCCAGGTCATCCAGGCCAAGGCCACCGAGGACATGATCGCCCCCGCCGCGGTCGGTCTCGTGAACGTCATGCAGGAGCGGTCCCAGACGATCGCCTACATCGAGAACCGCCAGGACGAGGAGCTGCAGCGGGAGCTGGCCGAGTCCCGCGCCCTCTCCGACGGGTCGATGGGCGCGGTCATCGACGAGCTGTTCGAGTTCGTCGACCTCGCTCCCGACGGCACCGCCGCGCGGATCAGCGAGCTGCACCGCCAGTACTCGGAGATCGGCGACATCCGCGCGGCCGTGGACGACGGGTCCGCCTCCCGGGCCGACGTCCTCACCTACTACAACTCCCTGATCCTGGCCGGATCCGACACCTTCGACACGCAGACGCGGGAGGGGACGGAGGGCTCGGCGGTCAGCCCCGCCTACACCGCCACGACCCTGTTCCGCGCGGTGGACCTGTTCGCGCAGAGCGACGCCCAGCTCGCGCGGGCCTTCGCCACCGACGAGCTGGGCCACGAGGACCAGCACGAGTTCGGCCGGCTGGTCGGGTCCTACCAGGGCTTCCTGGAGGCCACCGCCCCCTACCTGGAGGGGGACGGCCAGCAGGAGCGTGTGACGGCCCTGCTCGAGAGCCCCGAGTACACCCGGCTCCAGGAGATGCAGCAGCGGATCGTCCACCGCCAGATCGAGACGGAGACCGTCACCGATCCGATCACCCTCCAGGAGGAGACGGTCGAGGACCTGTCCCTGCCGGTGGACGCCGACCAGTGGGCGCAGGACTACTCGTACGTCCTCTCCGAGCTCACCGACATCGGCGAGGACGAGGCCCTGTACGCCGCGTCCCTGACCCGCGAGGACGCCAACCGCGCCGTCCTCATGGCGGTCCTGGGCAGCCTCGGCGTCGCCGCGGTGACCGCGGTCGCCTTCCTGCTGGCCACCCGTTCCGCCCGCCTGCTCACCGCCCGCCTGCTGGAGCTGCGCGACGGAGCCACCGACCTGGCCGAGACGCGCCTGCCCGCGCTGATGCGCCGCCTGCACGAGGGCGACGCGGTCGACACCGACACGGCCGTCCCCCAGCTGACCACCTCCGACGACGAGATCGGCGACGTCGCCCGGGCGTTCAACTCCGCCCAGCGCGCCGCCGTCGACGAGGCGGTCCAGCAGACGGAGCTGCGCCAGGGCGTCAACCGGGTGTTCCTCAACATCGCCCACCGCAGCCAGACGCTCGTCCACCGCCAGCTCCGGCTGCTGGACAAGATGGAGCGCGAGCAGGAGGACCCGGACCAGCTGGCCCAGCTGTTCAAGCTCGACCACCTCGCCACGCGCTCGCGCCGCAACGCCGAGAACCTGCTGATCCTGGGCGGCGAGGCGCCGGGCCGCACGTGGCACCGGCCGATGCCGCTCATCGACGTCCTGCGCGGCGCCATCTCCGAGTCCGGCGACTACACCCGGGTCAAGCGCGAGCGGATCGCCCGCGTGCACCTGAACGGCCCCGCCGTCGCCGACGTCATCCACCTGGTCGCCGAGCTGGTCGACAACGCCGCGATGTTCTCGCCGCCGCACACCCAGGTCCGCCTGAGCAGCGACGACGTTCCCAACGGTGTGACGATCGAGATCGAGGACCGCGGCCTGGGCATGACGGAGGGCGAGTTCGAGTCGGCCAACGCGCTGCTGGCCGACCCGCCCGAGTTCGACGTGATGCGCCTCAACGAGAAGATGCGCCTCGGCCTCTTCGTGGTCTCGCACCTGGCGCACAGGCACGGTATCCAGGTCCACCTGCGCCAGTCCCCGTACGGCGGTGTGCAGGCGATCGTGCTCCTGCCCCACAGCCTGATCTCGGGCGAGCGCCGGCCCGTTCCCGGGCAGGACGGCGACGAGGACATCTGGGAGGTCCGCGAGATCGTCGACCGCTCGCGGGGCGCCATCGAGGCGCCGGCGCCCGGCGGCAACGGCACCAAGCCGGTGCTGACGTCGGTGGCCCCGCCGGCCGACGTCACCGACGAGACGGCGACCACCGACGGCGGCGGCGCGGCGGGCGGCCCGGCCTCCCCGCCCACCGGCCTGGCGTCGCTGTTCTCCGCCGCTCCCGCGCCCACGGCCGTGCCGGACGCCGACCCGTGGGACGAGACCGGCACGGGTGACCGCGACGACGCCGCCGGGACCAGCCACCGGTCCGAGGAGGACGGGGCACTCGGCGGGGCCGGCGACCCGTCCGGCGACCGGTCCGGCGAGGGCGACGCCGGGGACGGGTCCGCCGGCCGGCACGGCGCGGACGATACCGACGAGGGGTCCGCCGACCGGCACGACGAGAACGGCACAGACGAGTGGTGGTCCGACCCGGTCGACCGGTCCGGCGCGGACGACACCGATGACGGGTCCGCGACGCCCGGCGACGACTCTTCCGCCACCCCCGGCGACGACGACGGGACCACCGCGCGCACCCCTGTCAACGGCGCCGGACCGCTGCCCCGGCGCACCCCCGCGAGGGGCGGCGACCCGGCCCCGGCGACCGCCCGGACACCGCTCCCCACCCGCCGCCCGGCGGCCGGCGCGCCGACGACACCGCCGGACACGGCCGCCGACCGGGCGCCGACCATGGTCGAGGCGGGCGGCGGGCGTCCGCCCCTGCCCAAGCGGCGCCCGCAGGAGAACCTGGCACCGCAGCTCGCGGCCGACACCGGCGGCGACGTGCTGGGCGGCCCGGCGGCCGGTGCCACACCCTCCGGCGACCCCACCGCCTCCTCGGACCGCCTGGCCCGCCTGCGCCAGAACATGTCCGCCTTCCAGAAGGGCACCGACCGGGGCCGGCGCGAGAGCAAGCAGCAGACCGACGACACCGACAAGGACGCCTCACCGTGACGAGCACCCCCGATAGCACCGGAACCAAGGACATCGACTGGCTGCTCGACGAACTGCTCGAACGAGCGGTCGGATCGCGGCACGCCATCGTTCTCTCCGCCGACGGTCTGCTGATCGGCCGCTCCCGCGGCCTGGTCAAGGAGGACGCCGAGCACCTGTCCGCGGTCGCCTCCGCGTTCCAGAGCCTCGCGCGGGGCACCGGCCGCCACTTCGGCGGCGGCGAGGTCCTCCAGACGGTCGTCGAGATGGAGAGCGCCTACCTGTTCGTCACCGGCGCGGGACGCGGCGCCTGCCTGGCCGTCCTGGCCGAGGAGAGCGCCGACGTCGGACTCATCGCCTACGAGATGAACGTCCTGGTCGACCAGGTGGGACGGTACCTGGACGCAGCACCCAGGCACGAGGGCGCGACCGGGGAATCCACGCGATAGGGGACGGTTATGCCAGCGAACCACGAGCAACGACCGGGCGGGGCGGACGACCCGTCCGTTCCCGCGGGGGCCGAGGAAGCGGGCCCCCTCGTCCGCCCGTACGTGATCGCCCAGGGCCGCGACCACGCCGACTCAGTCAAACTCGACATGATCAGCGTGGTCATCGCCGCCAAGCGGGCCGAGATCGACGAGATGGCGCTCGAACCGGAGCAGCTCCGGATCCTGGAGCTGTGCCGACGCCCCCAGTCGGTGGCCGAGGTGTCCGCGCACCTGGACATCCCGGTCGCCGTCGTCAAGGTCCTGCTCAGCGACCTGCTCAACCGCGGCCTGGCCCTGGCGCGCGCACCCTACACGGCAAAGAGCCCGGTCAGCCGGGACGTACTCCAGGCGGTTCTCGATGGCATCCAGCGACTCTGACGACACCCAGGCACCGGTCCCGTCCGCGCTCAAGATCCTGGTGGCGGGCGGATTCGGAGCCGGCAAGACGACGATGGTCGGATCGGTGAGCGAGATCGCTCCGCTCAGCACCGAGGAGGTGATGACCGAGGCCAGCTACGGCGTCGACGACCTGTCCGGCGTCGAGGCCAAGACCACCACCACGGTGGCCCTGGACTTCGGCCGCATCACCATCAACGAGCACCTCGTCCTGTACCTGTTCGGCACGCCCGGCCAGGAGCGGTTCTGGTTCATGTGGGACGAGCTCTCCGAGGGCGCGCTGGGCGCCATCGTGCTGGCCGACACCCGCCGCCTGGAGACCTGCTTCGCGGCGGTGGACTTCTTCGAACGGCGCGGCGTGCCGTTCGTGGTGGCGGTGAACTGCTTCGAGGGCGCCCACTCCTACGAGCCGTCGGAGGTGCGCGACGCCCTCAGCCTGGACCCGGGGATCCCGGTGGTCCTGTGCGACGCGCGCGAGCGCCAGTCGTCCAAGGAGGTCCTGTTGACGCTGGTCAACCTGGTGGCGGAGCGCATGGCCGCCTGACCCGTGCCGTGGCGGCCCTCCGCCGCGCGCCACGCGATCCTCCCCCCACCGCGGTCTCCCCCGCCCCGGAGGCAGCCCGCCGGGGCCCGGAACCCTTGTACACACGGGGCTTCCAGGTAAAGTTCGGCCCGTGAAACGTTCCACCACCGGACGGTTCGCAGCGCAGACCGCCGTCCGACCGGGCGGCGCAACGAAGGTGACGGGAGTTCTCCATGAAGCGGTTCGAGTGGCGTGACCGGATAGCGGCCATGGACGCCGAGACCGAGTGCCGGGAGATCGTCCTCATCCTGGGCAGCCATGAGTTCCCGTGGGACTTCGAGCAGGCGCTGGGGCTGGCGCTGTACCGGACCTACGCCGTGCCGAGCATCGGCCGCCTGCTGGCCGACACCAAGGAGTTCACCGAGCGCCCGCAGCACCGGTACGACGACACCGCGCTGATCCTCAACGACATCATGGAGTTCGGGTTCGAGCCGGGCCGGGGCCGCGACGCCCTGCGCCGGATGAACCAGATGCACCGCTCCTACGACATCTCCAACGACGACTACCGGTACGTCCTCAGCACGTTCGTCGTCATGCCCGTGCGCTGGATCAACGACCTCGGCTACGGCTGGCGGCGGCTGACCGACCACGAGATCGCCGCGAGCACCAACTACTACCGCCGCCTGGGCAAGCACATGGGGATCAAGGACATTCCCGAGACCTACGCGGAGTTCTACGACCTGTTCGACTCCTACGAGCGCGAGAACTTCGCCTACACCGACGGCGGACGCGCGGTCTCCGACGCCACCCTCGGCCTCATGGTGGACTTCTACCCGGCCTGGCAGCGGCCCCTGGTGCGCCCGTTCACCAAGGCGCTGCTGGACGACCGCCTCATCGAGGCGTTCGGGTACCCGGAGCCCTCGGCGGCGTGGCGGCGGCTGGCCGACGGGGCGCTGCGGCTGCGCGCGAAGGCGGTGCGGCGGATGAGCCCGCGCGTGGAACCGCGCCGGGCCCGGCAGAGCCCCAACATCCGCAACTACCCGGACGGCTACGACCCGTCGCGGATCGGCACGTTCCCCCAGGGCTGCCCGGTGCCGCACGACCTGGCCACGCGGGAGGTGCCCGGGACCGGAGCCCGGGTGCCCGCCCCCGGCCAGGCGGTCGCGAGCACGTCCGCCGCCCCGGCGGCCGAGGACGCCGCCGAGCGGTAGCGTCCGCCGCCCCGCCCGCCGGGCGCCGCGCGCCCTGCGCCGGCGGCCGAGAACACCGCGCCCTCCGCCCTCCCGCCCCGCCCCGCTCAACGAGGACCCCGATGAAGCGTTTCGACTTCCGCGACGAGATCCACCGCCTGGACGCCGAGGCCGACTGCGTGCGGATCATGCAGATCCTGCAGTCCCACGAGTTCCCCTGGGACATGGGACGCGCCCTGGGGATCGCCCTGTACCGCACCTACGCCGTGCCCAGCATCGGCGGCCTGCTGGGCGAGACCGACGAGTTCACCGGCAGCACGCAGAAGCGCTACGACGACACCGCGCTGATCCTGGGCAACATGGTCCAGCACGGGTTCGAGCCCGGCCCGGGGCGCGACGCCCTGCGCCGGATGAACCAGATGCACCGCTCCTACGACATCTCCAACGACGACTACCGGTACGTCCTCAGCACGTTCGTCGTGATGCCGGTGCGCTGGCTCAACGACTACGGCTACGGCTGGCGCCGCCTCTCCGAGCACGAGATCTCCGCGATCACGCACTATTACCGCCGCCTGGGCCGCTACATGGGGATCAAGGACGTCCCCGAGACCTACGAGGGCTTCCGTGAGCTCATGGACGGCTACGAGCGCGAGCACTTCGCCTACACCGAGGGAGGCCGCCGGGTCTCGGACTCGACCCTGGACCTGATGGTGTCGTTCTATCCGCCGCGCCTGGCGGGGGCCGCCCGGGCGTTCTCCATGGCGATCCTCGACGACTCGCTCATCGAGACCTTCCGCTACGAGCCGCCGAGCCGGGCCTGGCGCCGGGCCGCCGACCTCGCACTGAAGCTGCGCGCCAGGGTGGTGCGGCGGATGAAGCCGCGCGAGGAGCCGCTGTGGGCGGAGAACAACCCGAACGTCCGCAGCTACCCGCAGGGGTACGACGTCAACCGGATCGGCACGTTCCCGGCGGGCTGCCCGGTGGCGCACGACGTCGACCCGGTCGGCAACGAGGAACTGGACCGCCCGACGGCCTCCCGGCAGGCGGCCGACTCCCACGAGTGAGCCTGGCCCCCGTCCTCAGGGCGCCCCGGCCAAAGCGAGGAACGAGCGGAGGCCCAAAGAAGACACGAGCGAGGGCGCCGACGGGTCCTGGAGGGCCTGGAGGCGGGTCCGCGAGGAACGAGCGGGCACACCGGAAGGCGCGAAGGCCCCGTCCTCAAGGCGCCCGAGCCGAAGCGAGGAACGAGCGGAGGCCCGAAGAAGACACGAGCGAGGGCGCCGACCCCCACTCAGCGCCCGAGTCGGCGCCACAGGGCGCGCGGCATCAGCCGCATCCCCGCGAACACCGGTTGGAGGACGCGCGGCGCCCACACGGTGGTGGCGCCCGAGCGCAGCCCGGCCGCCACGGCGTCGGCGACCTGCCCGGGGGTGGCGGGGAAGGGCGCGGGCTCCACGTGCGCCGACATCCGTGTCGGTACGTAGCCGGGGCGCACCACCAGGACGCGCGCGCCCGAACCGTGCAGGGAGTCGGCCAGGCCCTGGGCGAAGCCGTCCAGCCCGGCCTTGGCCGACCCGTAGACGAAGTTGAAGCGGCGTACGCGCACCCCGGCCACGGACGAGACCACCACCAGGGCGCCGTGGCCCTGTTCGCGCAGCCGCGCCGCGACGGCCAGGCCGACCGACACGTGCCCCGTGTAGTTCACCGCGGCGGCGCGCGCGGCCGAGGCCGGGTCGGCCTCGTAGTCGGCCTGCTCGCCCAGGACACCGAAGGAGTCGACCACCACGTCCAGGTCGCCCACCAGGCCCACGGCCCGCTCCACCGTCGCGGTGTGGGTGTCGGGGGCGCGGGCGTCGAACTCCAGCGAGTGCACGGTGGCTCCCAGAGCGGTCAGGACGCTGGGTGCCGCCGTCCCGCCCCGCGCCGCCAGCACGACCTCCCTGGCGCCGTCGCGGACGAGCCGTTCGACGACGGCCAGCCCGATCTCGCTCCGGCCGCCGAGCAGCAGCACGGTCCGTACCGAGCCCACGGAGTCACGCATGGCGGTCCTTCGGGTCGTGGCGGTGCGGAACCGGGGTTCCGGCAGGGCGGCGTGGCCCAGTCATGGAGAGTCCCTTCGGGTGGAAGCGTCGGCGGCCCGGTCGGTCCAAGGGACCGGCGCCCGGCCCGCGCTCACACGAGCCTCAGGCGCCGGGCCAGGTCGGAGACCAGGACCCCGGCCGGATCGGCCCTGGCCCGGACCTCGCGCCAGGCGGGCAGAGCGGGGTACATGGCGTGCACGGTCTCGGCCCGCGCACGGCTGTCCTTGGCCAGGTAGAGGCGCCCGCCCGCGTCGAGCACGCGTTCGTCGAAGCCGTTGAGCAGGCCGGCGAGCCCGGGCAGCGCGGCGGGCAGGTCCATGGCCAGCGACCAGCCCGGTCGCGGGAAGGAGAGCGGTCCCGCTGTGGGCTCGCCCATGCGTTTGAGTACGGCGAGGAAGGACGGCGTGCCCGCGCGGGACAGGTCCCGGGCGATCCGGGTGAGCACGTCCTCGGCGCCGAACGGCACGACGAACTGGTACTGGACGAAGCCGTGCGGCCCGTACATCCGGTTCCACCCCCGAACGGCGTCGAGCGGGTGGAAGAACGACGGCAGCGGCTGCGGCTCGCCGCGTCGGCGCTCCGGCGCCCCGTGGAAGCGGGCGGCGTTGAACGCCCCCGCCGTCCAGCGGTTGAGCAGCCCGGACGGCGCCCAGGGCGGCGCGGACAGCCGGGGGGACGGGTTCAGCCGCAGCGGATCGGCGCGCAGGGCCCGGGGGAGGTCGGCGGGCCGGGCGTGGTGGGCGCGGGTGAGCACGCCCCGGCCCAGGGCTCGCCCGCGGGCGAGCAGGTCCACCCAGCACACGGAGTAGGGGGCGTCGCCGTGGCGCGACATCAGCTCCAGCGTGGCGTCGAGGTCGCCGGTGCGGTCGGTGTCCACGCGCATGTGGGCGGTCTCCACCGGGCGGACCGCCACGGTCGCCTCGGTGACCACTCCGGTCAGGCCCATGCCGCCGACGGTCGCCCAGAAGAGGTCGGCGTCCGCGCCGGCGGGACCGAGCACGCGGGTACGGCCGTCGGGCGTGACCAGGGTCAGGGAGCGCACGTGGGCGCCGAACGAGGAGTCGCGGTGGTGGTTCTTGCCGTGGACGTCGGCGGCGATCGCCCCGCCCAGCGTCACGTACCCGGTGCCGGGCAGTACGGGCAGGACGTGGCCGCGGCGCAGCAGGTGGGCGGCCAGTCGGCCCAGGGCGGTACCTGCGGGCGCGGTGACCGTGCCGCGGTCGGCGTCGAGCCGCACGGGCCCGGTCAGCTCGCGGCAGTCCAGGACCAGTCCGCCGGCGGCCTGGGCAGCGTCGCCGTAGGACCGGCCGAGGCCGCGCGGCAGGGCGCCGCGCGGTCCGGCCTGGGCGAGGGCGTCGGCCACCTGCGCGGCGGTGCGCGGACGGACCACGCGGGCGGCGGTGGGCGCGGTGCGGCCCCACCCGGTGAGCAGCGTCGGACGGTTCACAGATAGATCCCCAGACCGACCAGGGCCACGAGGGCGGTGAGGACGGCCTGGAGCGGCCGGTCGCGCAGGGCGACCTCCTCGGGCTCCTCGCCGACGCCGCGGTCGACGAGCAGGTTGTAGCGGAGCACGAACATGATGAAGGGAACGATACTGACCGCGTGGAAGGCCGTGTGCTCCGCCGGTTCGAGGGCCCACACGCAGTAGGTGACGATCATCGCGGCCGAGACCGTGGTGCGGGTCTGGGTGAGGTAGGAGACGGAGTAGCCGCGCAGCGTCTCGCGGGCCGCCGGGGGCGCGGGTGCGCGGGGACCGGCGGGCGCCGTCTCGGCGGCGGCGTCGGCGGCGCGCAGTTCGGCCTCCCGCTTGCCGACCACCACGAGCAGGGCCGCCAGGGACACGACGATGACGAACCAGGTGGTGAGCGGGACGCCGACGACCGCCGCCCCCGCGACGGCGCGCAGGACGTGGCAGGCCGAGACCGCGACCAGGTCGCACACGACGACGTCCTTGAGGAAGCGCGTGTAGGCGAGGGTGAGCACGACGTAGCAGGTGAGCAGGACGGTCAGTCGGGGTTCGCCGAACAGCAGGGAGGCGGGCGGGACGACGGCGACCAGGAGGGCGCCCGCCGTCACGGCGACGGGGACGGGCAGCTCGCCCGAGGCCACCGGGCGGTCGCGCTTGCGCTCGTGTGCGCGGTCGCGTTCCACGTCCCTGACGTCGTTGAGCAGGTAGGTCCCCCCGGCCGCCAGGCAGAAGAGGACGAAGGCCACCGCGCAGGCGGCCAGGGCCGACGGCTGGCCGAGCGCTCCGGCCGCCGCCGGGGCGGCGAACACCAGGAGGTTCTTGAGCCACTGCCGGGGGCGGCAGGCGCGCAGCAGGGCGAGTGGGAGGGAGCGGGCGGCCCGTGGGGAGTCGGTGGTCCGTGGGGAGCGCGGTGACCAGGGGAGGCGAGCGGTCTGGGAGGAGCGGGGAGGGCGGGCGGCCTGGGATTCCGGGCCAGGGTCCGAAGGTTCCCCGGAGGCGACTCGCTCGGCGG
This sequence comes from Nocardiopsis sp. NRRL B-16309, assembly GCF_001279585.1. GTDB lineage: Bacteria > Actinomycetota > Actinomycetes > Streptosporangiales > Streptosporangiaceae > Nocardiopsis. Next base: position 54,417 of record NZ_LGEC01000078.1, read on the forward strand.
GCCCCTCGGGTGCCACAGGCGTCACGGATGACGCAGGTGCCACGGGTGACGCGGACGACCCGGGTGCCACAGGTGTGGCGGATGACGCGAGTACCACAGGTGTGGCGGATGACGCAGGTGCCACAGGCGTGGCGGATGCGGCGGGTGCCACAGGTGTTACAGGTGTGGCGGATGACGCAGGCGTCACCGGTGTCGCGGGTGCCGCGGGTTCCCTGGATGTGGCGGGCTCCGCGGGCACGGTCGCGTCGTGCCGGGTCCGCCGGTGGTCCACTGGTGAGGACATGTCCGCTCCCGTCGAAGTCGTTGCCGGAGACGGCCGTGCCGCCGGTACACCGGGGGGATGCACCGGCGGTCGGCCGCCGGGGGAGAGTGCGGTGTCCTGGGGGTCGCCCGCGGATCCACGTCCAGGGAGTGTTCTTCCGCAGGCCTTCGGGTGAGCGAGCGGTCGTCAGGCCCTCTCTCACGAGACGATGTGCGACGTTCAGCCTGGTCGTGCTGCACGACCGCGGAGGCGCGGCGAGAGGCGGCCTGGCGGCCGCGAGCCCGGAATGCCGCAAAGAACACGACCTAGTCGGTGCGGGTACGTCCCGCGATGAGGAGGACGGTCGCGATGGCGATGAGGCCGACACCGACGATCAGCGACGCCACCGGGATGGTGGTGCGCAGCAGGGGCAGCAGTGTCCGGCCCTGTTCGGTGCTCTCGATCTTGTCCTGCACGCTCGCCTCGTCGAAGGTGAGCTCGCCGCTGAGGAGGGTGAGGACCTCTTCGCCCTCGTAGACCACGACCCGGTGCTGGTCCTCGCTGACCTTGATCGGGGTTCCGGTCACGGCGTCGACCCAGTAGGTGCGCACGATGGAGAACTGCTCCTCGCCGGTGATGTCGCCGTCGCCCTCCAGGCCCGCCACGGAGCGCGGGATGGTGCGCTCGCCGACGGTGGTCGGCTCGACGGTCTGGACGTATCGGTAGGTTTCGACGCCCTCGATCTCCTCGACGTCCTGGAACTCCATCGGGACGACCTCCTGGACGGTGGTCTCGAAGAAGTCGTAGTCGCGCTGCTCCGGGAAGAAGGGGAACTTCCACAGCAGGCCGGTCTGGGTGGCGGCCTCGTCGTTGATCATGGCGTCGCAGCAGTCGACCGCCTCGCCGGTGACCCGGTCGTGCCCGGCACGGCGGCTGGTCGACGAGATGCCGAAGTCGGTGTCGGCGTCCTTGATCCAGGTGAACTGGTCCCAGACGACGGTGTCGTCGGTGCTGGAGGCCACATCGGCGCGGATCGTCGAGTGCGCCTCCACCTGGGCGTTCTCGACCGCCTCCACGTCCTCGATGTTGAAGTAGTCGACCTCTCCTTCGTTGACGGTTTGACTGTAGTAGTCCAGAGGAGTCTTCATCAGGGAGCTCGACATCCACGTGCGCATCATGGGTGCGAAGGCGAGAAAGAAGACCCCCAGCGCGATGAGAACGACCGCAACGGTACGGCGCATGTGCCCTCCTGGGCGGATGAGAGTCCGGTTCTGGATCTGGAACTGGGTGGATCGGATCGGGGTGAGCGGGGGCGGGTGGAACTAGCTTCAGTTCCGGTAGAGTACTGCCCAGTAGTGAACGACGTCACCAGGGCGTGTCTGAATTTTTATAACACGTTCTAGTGAGACGCGTTTCGACTCGCCCCCGCGCTGGAAGGCCCCATGGAGCGCACCCTCTCCCCGACCGCGGACCGCCTGCTGCCCCAGGTCGGCGGCCGCCACGAGACCCTCGACGGCGTGCGCGCCGCGGCCGCCCTGATGGTCCTCTTCTTCCATGTGGCCACCGAGACCGGCGACTCCCTGGCGCCCGGTGTCGTCGGCGGACTGCTCGGCTCCCTCGACCTGGCGGTGCCCCTCTTCTTCGCGCTCTCCGGGGTCCTGCTCTTCCGGCCGTGGGCCCGCGCCGTCCTGGACGGCGACCGGGGCCCGCGCGCCCTCCCCTACCTCTGGCGCCGCGCAGTGCGGGTCTTCCCCGCCTACTGGGTGGTGGCCGTGACCGCGCTGCTGCTCCACTCGCGTGCCGACCTGAACCTCCGCCACTGGCTGGAGGTGCTGACGCTGGCCTTCCCCTTCAACACCGACCCGCCCTGGCTCGGCACCGGGCCGTACGGTCTGGGGCAGATGTGGAGCCTCTCCGTCGAGGTGAGCTTCTACCTGCTGCTGCCGCTCCTGGCCCTGGCGCTGTCGCTGTGGGCCCGGCGCGGCGCCACGGTGGACGACCGCGGCCGGCGCCTGCTCATCGGCCTGGCCGCCCTGGTCGTGCTGGGCTTCGCCGCCCTGGTGCCGCAGTTCTATCCGGAGTCGCGCGAGTACATGCACGCGTGGCTGCCCCGGGCGCTGGGCCTGTTCGCGGCCGGGATGGCCCTGGCGGTCCTGTCGGAGTGGGCCCACCGCGAACCGGGCCCGGACGGACCGGTGCGGCGCCTGTGCCGGACGATCGCCGCCTCCCCGGGGATCTGCTGGCTGGCGGCGGGCGCGTTCTTCGCGCTCAACGCCACACCGGCCGCGGGCGGCCGCTTCATCGGCGCCGGGGACATCTGGGGCTCGGCGCTGGGCACGGCGACCGGCATCGGCTTCGCGTTCCTCGTCCTGGCCCCCGCCGCGCTGGCGCCGCGCCCCACGTCCGCCCCGCTCCCCCTGCGCCGGGCCGGGGCCTGGACCGACGGGCGGTGGCTGGACTCGCTGCTGCGGCACCGGACGGTCCAGTTCCTCGCCCGGATCTCCTACGGGGTGTTCCTCTGGCAGTTCGTGGTGCTCTACCTGTGGCGCGACTTCACCGGCCAGGAGATCTTCACGGGGTCCTTCCTCCTGGACGCGGTGCCGGTGACCATCGGCACGGTCCTGCTGGCCATGGCCACGCACCGGTGGGTGGAGGAGCCCTCCCGGCGGTGGTCGCGGCACCACGGCCCCGGCTCGGCACCCGCACCGGCGCCCGGCGGACCATCCCAGGTCGGCGCGGGCGGAGCACCCGGTCGGCACGCCTGAACGAGGCCGAGCCGACGCGAGCGGACAAGGCCGCGCCGACGCGTACGAACGAGGACGGATCGGCGCGCACGGACGAGGCTGAGCCGACGCGAGCGCACGACTCCGGCACACCCGACGCGTGGGCCCCGGGTTCGCGCCGCCTCGGCGGACGCCGCCGGAGCGCCTATTCCCCGGCCCCGTCGTCCGCGTCCGCCTCCCACGGGTTGCCCTCCACCGTCGGCGCCATCGTGCCGATCGACACCCAGCTCACGCACACCTCGTCCGCCGAGGTGTACAGGGCCAGCTGGTCGCCGAACGCGCCCACGGGGACGTACCAGGTGCCGTTCTCCTCGGCGGCCGGCAGTTCCACGTCGATCCAGTCGTCGCCGAGCGCCACGGCGACCTCGGTCGGGTCCTCGGCCGTGTAGCCGATGGTGACGATCTGGGGCGGCCCGCCGTCCGCCCTCACCGGCCAGGCCATCAGGCCGTCCCAGGACTCGATGCACTCCTCGCCCGCCGCGGGGCCGAACACGTAACTGTCGTCGGACGGGCGGGCCGGGACGAGGTAGCCGCCGTCGTTGAACACGTACGCCCGGTCGGACTGCTCCGGGGAGCCCATCCGCTCGGCCGTGTGCGGATCGGCCAGCGGAGCCAGGACGTACGAACTCATCCGCCGGTGCCCGTTCCACTCCAGGACGATGTCCTCCGGGACCGGACGGGAGTAGAGCCCGCCCTCCTCCGGCACGTCGTCCAGCGCCACGCGCACGGTGTCCAGGTACCACTGGAGCCGGTCGCCGCTGAGCGTGTCGGCGTAGGCGACGGTGGAGTACACCGCCGCGCCCGCGTAGACCGCCGTGGCCAGCCCGGCGGTGACCCGGGTGCCGCGTCCCGGAACCGGCGCGGGAACCTCCTGCCCGACGGCGGCGCGGGCGCGCTCCTCACGGGTCGGCAGGAAGGCCAGGGCCAGGCACAGCGCGAAGACCAGGGCGGCGTCGGCCACGTACCGGGGGTCGGCGGCGGCCACCTCCTGGAAGCGTCCGCGCGCCACGATCGTCGGGACGACGTCCACGACCACGAGGTAGCCGAGCAGCACCGTCCAGGCCCGCCACGCGCGGCGGCGCAGCCACAGGCTGGCGAGCACGATCACGCCGAACACGGCCCAGGACACCAGCACCATCTCGCCGCGGGCGTCGATCAGCCCACCGGTCGGCGTGACGGGCGACCACTCCAGGGGGCCGCCCAGGGCCCCGACCGGGAAGACCTCGGTGAGCAGTCCCCGCAGCAGGGCCATGGCGGGGCCGTACTCCGGCACGCCCGCGCCCTCGCCGCCGTCCCCGGCGCGCATCCGGACCATGTACAGGACGGTGTAGGCGCCGAAGAGGGCCGCCATCGCCGTCCAGAAGGACCGGTGCAGCGCCCAGGCGCGGCGGGCGGCGGTGATCGGCCCGCCCGGGTACAGCACGGCGACGGCGATCGCGAAGAGCAGCACCGGCAGGAACATCGCCTTGACGTTGAACAGCATCGCGAACCCGACCGCGATCCCCGCCCACAGCGCGAACCGGCGGTCCGAGGTGCGCAGGTAGCGGACCGTCCACAGCAGCGCGAACACCATGCCGAGCTGGAGCGGCACCGCGTTGAGCGCGGCGGACCACCACCCCAGGACGGGAACGGTCAGCGGAGCCAGGGCGTACACGGTGACGGGGACCAGGAGCGCCCAGCGGCGGCCGAACAGCTCCCACACCAGCCGCAGGAAGCCCAGCAGCGCCGCCGTCTGGAGAGCGAGCATGATCCCGGCGCTGACCCACCAGTCGAAGGGCCAGAACGCCGTCTGGAGGTAGACCAGGAAGAGCCCGCCGGGCATCAGGTGGCCCTTGTGCAGACCGAACAGGTACTCCGGGCTCAGGTCCGTGGCGTGGGCTCCGGCGAAGAACAGGAAGTCGTCCTCGACGAAGTAGGACGCCTGGAGCAGGTAGACCTTGAGTCCCACCGCGGCGGCGATGAGCAGGAGTGCGACCAGGAGGACCCGGTCGCGTCCCAGCGCGAGGGCGGAGGCAGGGGGCATCGGTCTCTCCACGCCATAGGTTGGCCAAGCCAGACAAGGGATGTCAGAATACAACACGTTCCAGTTTTGCCCTTGACCGTTATCGCAGGCCGTGAAGTTCCGTTCGCTCGGAACGAGAACAAGCTTCAGAAACCGTGGAGGTGAGGCCGGTGGGGCTCGAACAGGTACGCCGGGACTGGACCCGGCTGGGTTCCGCCGAGCCGCTGTGGGCGGTGTGCGTCGACCCGGGCAAGCGCGGCGGCGGCTGGGACGACGACGAGTTCCTCGCCTCGGGCCGCGCCGAGATCGACCCGGCGCTCGCCCGGCTGGAGGAGTTGGGCGCCCGTCCGGCCCGCGGTCGCGTCCTGGACTTCGGCTGCGGCGCCGGACGCCTGTCCAACGCGCTGGCCGCGCACTTCGAGCGGGTCGACGGCGTCGACATCTCCGCCCCCATGCTGGCGGAGGCCCGCCGCCTGGACCGGTCGGGCGGCCGGATCACCTTCCACCTCAACGAGCGCCCCGACCTGTCCCTGTTCGAGGACGACTCCTTCGACCTGGTCTACACCGACCTGGTCCTCCAGCACCTGCCGCCCGAGCTCGCCGAGGGCTACCTGCGCGAGTTCGCCCGTGTCGTGCGCCCGGGCGGCGCGCTGGTCCTCGGGGTCCCCGAGTCCGAGCGGCGCACCTTCAAGGGCCTGGTCTTCCGGTACGCGCCGTGGCCGCTGGTGGCGCTGGCCCAGCGCGTGATCCTGCGCTACCCGGCCCCGATGCGGATGCACACGCTGGCCACCGAGCGGATCGCCGCGCTCGTGCCCGCGGGCCGGATCCTGGCCTCGGACGAGTACTGGGGCGGTGACCACTGGCGCCACCTGCGCCACTACGTCGCCCTGGAGGAGGCCGCGTGAGCGCGCTCGGCACCCGGTCCGACGGTACCGTCCCCTTCCGCGCCACCCTCGGGCGCTCGGTGGGGCTGTTCTCCGCCTTCCGCAGGGAGCAGACCGACCCGGCGTTCTTCTACGGGACGCTGGCCCGCGACACCGTGGCCCAGCTGCGCTCCTACACACCGCTGGACGGCCGCCTGGTCGTGGACGTCGGCGGCGGCCCCGGCTACTTCGCCGACGCGCTGCGCGACGCCGGGGCCCGCTGCCTGTGCGTGGACGCCGACGCCCACGAGATGCGCCTGCACGGCCGCGACCCGGGCCTGCACGCGATCCAGGGAAGCGCGCTCGACCTCCCGCTGCGCGAGGGCTCGGTGGACGTGTGCTTCTCCTCCAACGTCCTGGAACACGTGCCCGACCGGACCCGGATGGCCGACGAGATGGTCCGCGTGACCAGGCCCGGCGGCCTGGTCTACCTGTCGTACACGCTGTGGCTCTCACCGTGGGGCGGCCACGAGACCTCCCCGTGGCACTACCTCGGCGGCTCCTACGCCGCCGAGCGCTTCGCGCGCAGGCACGGCCGCCGGCCCAAGAACGACTTCGGCCGCAGCATGTACGCCGCCCACGCCAAGGAGATGATCCGCTGGGCACGCGGGCGCGGCGACGTGACCGCGGTCGACATCCGGCCGCGCTACCTGCCCGACTGGATGCGGCCGATCGTCCACGTGCCGTTCCTGCGCGAGGTCGTCACCTGGAACCTCCTCCTGGTCCTCCGCAAGCACTGACGCGGTCGGTCCGGGCCACGGACACCACCCGAATCGGCTACCGCGTGCTTTCCTCCCGTGTCCGGCCCGACCGGCCGCCAGCGCCCATCCGGACGTCCGACCGGGGACACGGGCGCACCGGAATAGGACGTGTCACGAATCCGCTCGGAGACGCCCACTCCGAGTACTTCGACAAAGACACGATTTCCCTGGCCCACATGGGCGAAGTCATCGCGGGACGACATCAGGAACACAGAGAACATGACTCGGACAGGATGTCCCTGACGTGCCCGACCGGACGGCGCCGGCCCTGTCCCGAGCGCCGGTGCCCGGGTCGGGGTCAGACTCCGGCGGCCACGCCCGCCGGGGTGGCGAAGACCTGGTGCGGCTGGAACACGCAGATGTTGGTCTCCCCCTGGGCGTTGGCGTCGGTGATCTCCACGAAGTAGGCGTAGGTGGTGTCCGCCTCCAGGTCGGCCCGCACCGTCACCTCGGAGCGGTTGAGCCCCGCCCGCTCCTCACCCCTGAGGCGCTGGATGAAGATGTTGTCCCACCAGGTCAGGTTCTGGGTGTCGAACTCGCGGGCCGACCCGCCCTTGGACAGGCGGTGGATGTAGAAGGCGTCCGGTCCCCCGGTCCGCTCCAGGGTCTCCCACGAGCAGCGCAGCTCGCCGTCCGAGGGAACCGTGTCCAGGACCGCTCCGCCCGAGGGCCCGAAGGACGCCAGGAGCCGGTCCCGCTGGGCCTCGTAGTGGTCGACCAGCCGACGTGAGGCACCGATGTCCTGGTGGCGCGTCCGGCTCTGCACCGTGCCGTCGGTCGCCCGGACCTCGATGGTGTACTCGCCCTCGGGCAGGAACCCCGTGGGCAGGTTGACCATGTACCAGTAGTAGTCCAGCGTGCGGTCGTAGATGTAGCCGTCGGTGTTGCCGTTGGTGAAGAGCTGGTTCGTGAACGCCACCTCGTACCCGCCGGGCCCGCGGGCGGTGATGGACTCGATGAGCTCGGGCGTGGGCGTCCCGGGCGTGGGGTGGAAGGAGACCAGGAACTTGTGCTGTTCCCTGGGGAGCGGGGTGCCTTCGAAGTCCCAGTAGACGTCGCAGGCCATGATGTCGAAGATGCGTACCTGGGGCTCGCTCACGAGGGGTGCCTTCCGTCGGGGGGCGTCCCCGCGAGTGTGCACGCCCCAGGGACGGCGCGCATCGGTGAAACCTCGTGCCCTCGCGTCAGCCCAGCTTGGCGCGGGCCTTGCGGGGCGAGCGGGCGTGGCGGCCCATGCCCGCGAACGGGCACTCCTCGCGCCGCAGGTCCAGGGAGAAGGCGCGCGGTGAGTCCAGGCCCTCCAGCTCCTCCCAGGTGATCGGCGCCGCGACCGGTGCCCCCGGCCTGGCGCGCACCGAGTACGGGGCCACCGCGAGCTGGTCGCGGCCGTTGCGCAGGTAGTCCACGAACAGCCGACCGCGCCGGGCGGCCTTGCGGAACTTGGTGGTGCGCTCCTGCGGCCGGCGGGCGGCCACCCGGTCGGCGATCGCCTCGGCCAGGTCGCGCACCTCCTGGTCGGTGAACTCCGGGCGCAGCGGGGAGTGAACGTGCAGGCCCTTGGACCCCGTGGTCATCACGTAGGCGGCCAGCCCCAGGCCGTCCAGCTCCTCGCGCACGTCCCACGCGGTGGCCTTGCAGGCCTCGAAGCCGGCGGCCGTGGCCTCGGGCGGGTCGAGGTCGAGCACCATCCGGTCCGGCATGCCCAGGTTCGGTTCCTTGGACAGCCACATGTGGACCTCGATCGCCGCCTGGTCGGCGCACCAGACCAGGGTGGCCGCGTCCTGGCACTCCACCATCGGCCCGCTGTCGGTCTCGACCCTGCGCACCCACGAGGGCGTCGACGGGTGTTTGACGAAGAAGCCGCCGGAATCGATCCCGTCCGGGAACCGCTGCAGGGCGACCGGCCGGTCCCGGACCTGCGCCAGCATCAGCGGCGCGATCCGCGCGTAGTACTCGGCGAGGTCGGCCTTGGTCTCCCCGCCCTCCTCGAACAACGGCTTGTCCGGCCTGCGCACCTTCACGGTCCGGCGCCCGGCCCGCACGGCTGTGCTCATGGCTCCCCCGCTCGGAGTCGGCGTGCGACCCGTGTACCCGGCGCCCCACCACGGGAAACCCCCGCCCGGGGCGAGGAGCCCCCTCCGGGCCCCGGGACGCACGACGCCCGGCCGGGTCCGACCCGGCCGGGCGTCGTACTGCAAGCGCGTGGGACTACTTGCGCTTGTTGATCTCCTCGGTCAGCTGCGGGGCGACCGTGTGCAGGTCCCCCACGACGCCGAAGTCGGCGAGCTCGAAGATCGGCGCCTCGGGGTCCTTGTTGACCGCGACGATGTTCTTCGAGGTCTGCATGCCCGCGCGGTGCTGGATCGCACCGGAGATGCCCAGAGCCACGTACAGGTTCGGGCTGACCGTCTTACCGGTCTGGCCGACCTGGAACTGGTTCGGGTACCACCCGGAGTCGACGGCGGCGCGGGAGGCGCCGACGGCGGCACCGAGCGAGTCGGCCAGCTTCTCGACGACCGAGAAGTCGTCCGAGCCCACGCCGCGGCCACCGGAGACCACGATCGCGGCCTCGGTGAGCTCGGGGCGCTCGCCCTGCTCCTGCACGACGCGCTCCACGACCTTGGCGGACTTGGCGGCGTCGGAGATCTCGACCGACACGGCCTCCTCGGCGGCGGCACCGGCCGCGGCCTCGGGAGCGACCGAGTTCGGACGGACCGCGACGATCGGCACGCCGGTCGTCACACGGCCGTGCGTGACCGTGGCGCCACCGAAGATGCTGTGCTCGGTGACGGCCTCGGCGCTGACGTCGACGACGTCGGTGAGGACGCCCGAACCCAGCTTCACGGCGGTGCGGCCGGCGATCTCCTTGTTCTCGGCGGTGGCCGAGACGAGGATCGCGGCGGCCGACTTCTCCTGCGCCAGCTTGGCGAGCAGCTCGGCCTTGGGCGCGACGACGTAGTCGTTGAGCTCGGCCGACGCGACGTAGACCTTCTCCGCGCCGAACTCGGCCAGTGTGGCCTTGCCGGACTCGGCACCGTCGCCGACCCACACCGCGGCGGGCTCGCCGATGCGGCGGGCGGCGGTCAGCAGCTCGGTGGTGACCTTCTTGACCTGTCCGTCGACGTGGTCGACGAGGACGAGGACCTCAGCCATAATCCTTCAACCTTCCTGAGTCTCTCGTCGGACCTAGACGAACTTCTTCTCGGAGAGGAAGTCGGCGAGCTTCGCGCCGCCGTCGCCCTCGTCCTTGACGATCGTGCCCGCGGCGCGCGGCGGCGCGGGGGCGAAGTCGACGGTCTCGGTGGTGGCGTTGGCCAGACCGACCTTGGCCGTGTCGATGCCGGCGTCGGCGGCCGACTTCTTGTCGACCGGCTTCTTCTTCGCCTGCATGATCAGCTTGAAGGACGGGTAGCGCGGCTCGTTGATCTTCTCGACGACCGAGACGACCGCCGGGAGCTGCGCCTCGACGACGTCGTAGCCGTAGTCCGTCTGACGCTGGATCCTGACGGCGCCGCCGTCGATGTCGACCTTGCCCGCGAGCGTGAGCTGCGGCAGGCCGAGGTACTCGGCGAGCGCCGCGCCGACGACACCGGTGCGCGCGTCCGTGGACTCCGAGCCCAGGACGACCAGGTCGAACTCCAGGGTGCCCAGGGCCTGCGCGAGCGCGTAGGCGGTCTGGAGCGCGTCCGATCCGTGGAGCGCGTCGTCGTTGACGAAGACGGCCTTGTCCGCGCCCATGGACAGGGCCTTGCGGATGGAGTCCGTGGCCTGGTCGGGGCCCATCGTCAGGATGGTGACCTCGCCGCCGTGCTTCTCCTTGAGCAGGAGCGCCTCTTCGATGGCGTACTCGTCGAGCTCGTTGATGACGCCGTCGGACGCTGCGCGGTCGAGCGTCTTGTCCGCGTCGCTGAGCTTCCGTTCGGTCGCCGTGTCCGGGACCTGCTTGACCAAAACGACAATATTCATGGCCGGTGGCCGACCTCCCTGCACTCGCATGATCCGCCGTCAGGCGGGCGGACGCTGGCGCGCCCCGTACTGCCAACAATGCCGAATGCCGTTCGGTCACTCGACGGCGGGTCCGGTCTTTCGTGTTCGGACCGGCCCGCGATGTGCTGATACCCAGATGTTACTGGCTGGTAGCTTCAAAGGCCAAGCCACACCGGGGTGTTACTTAGGTAACCCTGACCACGTTGGCCCCGCGGCCTCGCCAGGGCTCCGCCGGGACGCGGACCACCAGCACGGATGGGCGCGCCCCCAACGCGTACCCCCACCATAGTCACCGCCGGGGGCGCGACGGCTGGCGCACCACCGCCCAACGGTCGGACGCCCTCCTCACGAGCCGGGAGAAGGCCGTCCGAACACGACCCGACGCGAACCCGCGGCCCGACCCGAAGGGAACGGACGCGTCCCGCCTCGGGAGGAGGCGCCGTTGCGCAGGAGGGTCCGCGAGCGGCTTGGACGTGCACGAAACGGCCTACCTCGACCCCAGGGGGTGGGAGGTAGGCCGTTCAGACTGCGGGCCCCGGGGGGTTGGCTACCCGGCGCCCCGAGTGCGCGTCCGAGCTCGCGAGGGCGCCAGGAAGCACAGCGAGGGCGCCGACGGGTCCTGGAGCGGCTGGAGGTGCACTCCCGAGGAACGAGGGCGTGCACCGCAAGGCGCGAAGCCCCCGTCCCAAAGG
>NZ_LGEC01000079.1 GCF_001279585.1 Nocardiopsis sp. NRRL B-16309
CGTGCAGCGCCAGGGCCTCGGTCAGCGTCGACTTACCGGCATCCGGGTGCGAGATCACCGCGAACGTCCGCCGACGCCCCGCCTCCCGGGCGACCTCGGCCTCCTGCCTCGCCGCGCCCGCCGTGTCCACGCTCATCCTCGCTGCCCGTCCCGCCTCGTGTACTGGTCGGCCCGGATCCGGGCCCCGTCCAGCCTACGCCCGGCGCGGGGCGCTCGCGCGCCCGGAAGACGGGGCCTTCGCCTGTGTTCGGGGCGCTTCACGCCGGGGCCTTCGTCGTCGCCTGCGCCTGCGCTCGTTCCCACACCGTCGCCCGCCACCACCCTCAACGGACGCCTCCGGCGCGGTTCTCCCTGCTCCGGCTTGGCTCCTCCTGCAGGCACCGGCGCGCCCCTCACACCTGTGCTTTCTTTGGGCCTCCGCTCGTTCCTCGCTTTGGCCCGGATGGACCCCCTGGGGATCCGCCCGCAGGCTGTGCTGCTCGCGTTCGACCCCCTGGGGGTGCGGCGGCGGGGGTGCGTGTGCACGTCCAACCCCTTGGGGTGCAGGTGGAAGCGCGGTCCTTCCCGCTTCGGCCGGGTCAGGAGTCCTGCTCGACGGCCGCGCCGATGCGTCGGAGCAGGGCCTCGCGGTCGGTGCCCCCCGGGTAGACCGCGACCAGCACCCTGTCCGCGGACGGGGGCTCCTCCTCCACCGCCAGGACCGTCCGCGCCGTGCGGCGGACCAGGTCCATCGCGGTGTCGAACCGGGCCCACACCCGCCGCCCGTCCTCCGACGGGTCGCGCAGCCAGGACCGCAGCACGTGGTTGTGCGCGGCGATGACCGAGGCCGCGACCACCCCCGCGGACAGCGAGCGGCCCTCGGCACCCTCCCGGTCGGCCAGGAACCGGCTGAACGCGGCCTGGTAGCGGGCGGTCATGGCGACCTCGCGGTCGCGCAGCCGCGGATGGGCGCGCACCAGGCGGTAGCGCGGAACGGTCACCTCGGGGTCGCGCAGGTAGCCCTGGAGCACCAGGCGGGCGGCGGAGCAGACCGCTTCCAGCGGTTCGTCCGGCGACGCCTCCAGGTAGGCGGCCACGGTCGTGAAGAGCTCGTCGTGCTCGGCGAAGAGGATGTCCTCCTTCGAGCCGAAGCGGCGGAACAGGCTCCGCCGGCTCATCCCCGCGGCGGTGGCGATCCCCTCCATCGTGGTGCTCTCGAAGCCGTCCTCGGTGAACAGCCGGACCGCGGCCAGCACCACGTCGCGCGTGGCCGTGCGCGACGGCCCGTTCCGGCCGGCCGACCGCTCCTGGACACCGTTCCCCACGCTGCTCACCCCTTCCACCGGCCCCGCGTCCACTCGACGCCTCCCAGAAGGTATCCGACCCGGTCTTGTGTACTTCGTCCCGTTCACCCCCTACCCTGGCACTGGATGCCATACACCGGCACGCGGTGCCAACTGCCGAGGGGCGGGACACCCTCGGGGAGGGAAGACTGATGAGCGACTTCGACCTGTTCAAGACCACCGAGGAGCACGAGGAGCTGCGCGAGGCCGTACGCTCCGTCGCCGAGGACAAGATCGCGCCGCACGCAGCCGAGGTGGACGAGACCAGCTCCTTCCCCCAGGCCGCGCACGACGCCCTGGTCGCCACCGACTTCCACGCCGCGCACATCGAGGAGAAGTACGACGGCGTCGGCGCCGACGCGCTGGCCACCTGCATCATCATCGAGGAGGTCGCCCGGGCCTGCGCCTCGTCGTCCCTCATCCCGGCGGTCAACAAGCTCGGCACCATGCCCGTCATCCTGGGCGCCTCCGAGGAGGTCAAGCAGCGCTACCTGCCCGAGGTCGCCAGCGGCGCGGCGATGTTCTCCTACGGCCTGTCCGAGCGCGAGGCGGGCTCCGACACCGCCAGCATGCGCTCCCAGGCCGTCGCCGACGGCGACGACTGGATCCTCAACGGCCAGAAGTCCTGGATCACCAACGCCGGTGTGAGCAAGTACTACACCGTCCTGGCCGTGACCGACCCCGACGGCCCGCGCGGCCGCAACATCTCGGCGTTCGTCCTGCACGCCGACGACGAGGGCTTCTCCCTGGGCGAGCCCGAGCGCAAGCTCGGCATCAAGGGCTCCCCCACCCGCGAGCTGTTCTTCGACAACGTGCGCGTGCCCGGCGACCGCATCGTCGGCGCCCCGGGCGAGGGCCTCAAGATCGCCCTGCGCACCCTCGACCACACCCGCGTGACCATCGGCGCCCAGGCCGTCGGCATCGCGCAGGGCGCGCTCGACCACGCCGTGGCCTACGTCAAGGAGCGCAAGCAGTTCGGCAAGGCCGTCGCCGACTTCCAGGGCGTCCAGTTCATGCTCGCCGACATGGCGATGAAGCTGGAGACGGCCCGCCAGATGGTCTACGTCGCCGCCGCCAAGTCCGAGCGCGGCGACAGCGACCTGGCCTTCTACGGCGCCGCGGCCAAGTGCTACGCCTCCGACGCGGCCATGGAGATCACCACCGACGCCGTGCAGCTGCTCGGCGGCGCGGGCTACGTCAAGGACTTCCCGCTGGAGCGCATGATGCGCGACGCCAAGATCACCCAGATCTACGAGGGCACCAACCAGATCCAGCGCATGGTCATGGCCCGCCAGCTCCTGAAGAAGTAGGCGTCAAGGAGTAGGCCCCCGCCACGGCCTGGCCGGACCCGCCCGCGGGCCGGTCAGGCTGTGGCCTCGCGTACGAAGCGGGCCATCGGGATGGGGTCGCGGCCCAGCGCGTCGCGCACGTCCCCGGTGACCGAGCCCGCCAGCCCCTCGTTGGCGGCGGCGAACCGCTCGTTGAGGGTGTCGACGTAGCGGTCGCCCCACCCGCGGTCGGTCGCCCGGAAGTAGAACCCGGCCTCGTCGATCGCCTTGTACCGCCACACGGGGCTGTCCGTGCCCTTGGTCATCTTCACGACCTCGCGGAACGTCAGCGCCTGCGGGCCGGTCAGCGTGTACTCACGGCCGTGGTGGTCGCCGGTGAGCGCTGCCACGGCCGCGTTGGCGACGTCGCGCGCGTCCACGAAGCTCACCGCCGACCTCTTGCGCACCGGCAGCTCCAGGCGCCCGTTGCGCGAGCGGGCGAGGTCGGCGAAGACGCCCTCGGTGAAGTCCTGGTGGAGCCAGTTGGGGCGCAGGACGGTCCAGCGGCCGAACAGCTCCTTGGCCCGCATCTCGGCCGTGCGCTGGTCGGAGTCGGAGGGCGCGTGCTCGGTGCCCATGGCCGACATCACGACGGCGTGGTCCACACCCGCCTCGGCCGCGCGCTCCAGGAAGCCGCCCACGCGGCTGCCCAGGCCGAGGCCGACCGGCGTCACCACGAACACCCGGTCCACGTCCTTGAGGACGTCCCCCCAGTTGGCGGTGTCCGTCCAGTCCAGGCGGGTGGGCGAGGTGCGCGAGGCACCCGTCGCGGGCAGCCCGCGCCGCTCCAGCTCCGCGAGGACGCGTCTGCCCACCATCCCGGTGGCCCCGGTGACCAATGTGCTCATCGGCCCCACCGTACCGATCCCGGACACCTGGCGCTCCCGTTCGGCCCCGGGCGGTGACCGCGCGTCCGGCCCCGGCCGGGCCGACGGCTCCGCCCGACGGGCTCCTCACCCGCGGCGCTCGGGGGCCAGGGCCTCCATGGCCAGGATGAGCGCGCCGCCCAGGACCGCCACCGCCAGGTTGGCGAACAGCGCGTACTCCTGGAGGAACGAGACGTTGGGCACGACCAGCCGGTTGAAGGAGTTGAGGACGATACCGAAGAACGGCTGGTACCAG
Organism: Nocardiopsis sp. NRRL B-16309; assembly: GCF_001279585.1. Classification (GTDB taxonomy): domain Bacteria; phylum Actinomycetota; class Actinomycetes; order Streptosporangiales; family Streptosporangiaceae; genus Nocardiopsis. The sequence goes on from NZ_LGEC01000079.1 coordinate 3,773, forward strand.
AGGTGGTCGATGGCACCGCTGACGCCGATGAGGAACACGAGCAGGCCGAGGCCCTGAAGGATTTTGCGCATGCCACCGACGCTAGGCCCCGGGCGGTGCCGCGCACATCGGCCACGGGCGTGGACCCGGGCGTCCGGAGGACCGGTCGGCCGCGGACCGGCACGACCAAAGTAGGGAGTCGTCCGACGTCGGTACCGAGCTCCCCTCCGGAGCCGGATCCGGCACCGGGCGCGCCGTAGACTCCGGGACGATGAACGCATCCACCGACCGGGCCCGACCGCGGCGGCGCACCGTGCGCGACTGGATCGTGGACTTCACCATCTTCCTCCTCGCCGTGGGCTTCGGTCTGGCCCTCGCGCTGGAGTTCCCCGACTCCCCGCACGGGGAGGGCGCCCCCTACCCCTCCGTCGACCTGCCGCTGTGGCTCTCGGCCACCGAGCAGGTGATCGCGCTGGCCGCCTGCGTGGGCCTGTGGTGGCGGCGCCGGTGGCCCGTCGAGCTCGCCGTCGTCCTGGTCCTGTTCTCCTCGGTCCTGACCCTGGTGTCCGGGGCGATGCTGATCGCCCTGTTCTCCCTGGCCGTGCACCGGCCCCCGAAGGTCAGCCTCTCCGTCCTCGTGCTCGCCGTGGGAGCCGCCTCCGTCCACGCGGTCGTACGCCCCGACCCCGTCTCGCCCTTCCTGGTCGACTTCCTGCTCGGCACCGCCATCCTGGGGGCCGTGACGGGCTGGGGCCTGACCGTCCACCACCGCCGCCGGCTCGTGGAGTCCCTGCGCGACCGGGCCGTGCACGCCGAGACCGAGGCCCGCCTGCGCGCCGAACAGGCCCAGCACCAGGTCCGGGAGTCCATCGCCCGCGAGATCCACGACGTCCTCGGGCACCGGCTCTCCCTGTTGAGCGTGCTCGCCGGGGCCCTGGAGTACCGTCCGGACACGCCGCCGGAACAGGTGGCGCGCTCGGCGAAGGTCATCCGGGAGAGCGCCCACCAGGCGCTCCAGGACCTGCGCGAGGTGATCGGCGTCCTGCGGGCCCCGGTGGGCGAGCTGCCCCAGCCGACCATGGCCGATCTGCACCAGCTCGTGGCCGAGGCCGATGACGTCGGCTCGCGTGTCGAGCTGTCGCAGGAGCACGAGGGGCGGGTGCCGGACCGGGTCGGGCGGACGGCCTACCGGATCGTCCAGGAGGCCCTGACCAACGCGCGCAAGCACGCTCCGGGCGCCGACACCAGGGTCCGGGTGTCCGGTGCCCCGGGCGAGGGGCTCACCGTGGACGTGGTCAACGACGCCGCCGCCACGCCGCCCGCCCACCGGGCCGGCGGCGACGGGGCCGGGCAGGGGCTGGTCGGCCTGGCCGAGCGGGTGTCACTGGCGTCGGGGCGGCTGGAGCACGGCCCGACCGACTCCGGTGGCTGGCGGCTCTCGGCCTGGCTACCGTGGCCCTCATGAGCGAACCGCAGCAGGGCAGCCGACGGATCGGGGTCGTCATCGTCGACGACGACGCGCTGGTGCGGGTCGGGCTGGTGATGATGATGGGCGGAGCGCCCGACGTCCGGGTGCTCGCGGAGGCCGAGGACGGCGCCGGGGTGCTCGCGCTCGTCGAGGAGCACGACCCCGACGTCGTGCTGATGGACATCCGCATGCCGGGTGTGGACGGACTGACCGCCACCGAGCGCCTGCGCGCCCTCCCGCGACCGCCCGAGGTGCTGGTCCTGACCACCTTCGACGCCGACGAGCACGTCCTGCGGGCCCTGCGGGCCGGCGCGGCGGGCTTCCTGCTCAAGGACACCCCGCCGGACGAGATCGTCGAGTCGGTGCGCCGGGTCGCCCGCGGCCTGCCCGTGCTCTCTCCCAGCGTCACCCGGCGCCTCATCGACCGGGTGGCCTCGACCGGGCACGACCAGCGCGCGGTCCGGGCCCGGGAACGGCTGGCGGCGCTCAACACCCGGGAGTCCGAGGTCGCGGTCGCCGTCGGCGAGGGCCGCTCCAACGCCGACATCGCCGCCACACTGTTCCTCAGCGTGCCGACCGTGAAGACGCACGTGTCGAACATCCTCACCAAGCTCGGCCTCAACAACCGGGTGCAGGTGGCACTGCTGGTCCACGACGCCCAGCTCCTGGACGGCACCGAGTAGGAGCGGCGTGGCCGGCGGCACCCTGGCGATCGTGCCGGGACGCCACTCCGTGGCCGCCTGGGGCCGGGCCTGGATCCCAGGGCAACCCGGTGGCGGGCTCGGCGGCGCTGGAGGCGTTCACCGGCCTCACGCGCCGCTCGGTGTTCCGAGCCGGTGGGCGCGCGGGGTTCTGAGGCGTCGGTCGCGCGACTGACCGTTGCGGGCGCACCCTCGGACCACTCGGTGCCCCTCACCAGTGGGCGCGTGCCCCGGACCGCGGTCGGAGGCGCGTGCGTCAGGCGGCCGGCTCGAAGGTCCGCGACATCCGGTCCAGCAGCGCCCGGTTGGCCTCGGGGTCGTCGTTGCTCGCGACGAGGAACAGCGCGTAGCCCTTGTCCTCGGTGTGGAAGCCACGGTTGATGGCGTGCATCCGACCGCCGCTCCCGTCGTAGGTGAACTCCCAGTCGGCGGCGCTGACGTAGTCGTCGGCCCAGTCGGCCTCGACGTCCTCGATCCCCGTCAGCTCGTACCCGCCGAACCTGTCCCGGGCGGAGGGCTCGAACTCGCGCCAGTCGTCCCCGGCGTCCGGGTTGGGGTCGTCGGTCTGGTCCACGAGCAGGTAGCCGCCGTCGGGGTTGTGGAAGTACACCATGTGGTCCCGGCGCTCCTCGGTCCAGTCCTCGGGCACGTCCACGGAGAAGCCGCTCGGGTCGTCGTGGCGGACCAGGAAGTCCCACTCGTCGTCCGACTCCTCGACCTCCTCGGGCTCGTCGGCCTCTTCGGACTCCCCTGCCACGGGTTCGTCCGCGTCGTCCGCTCCCGCGCCCCCGGCGGCGTCGGCCTCCGACTCGGCGGCGGAGGAGTCCCCGCCCGCGTCGGCGCCCGCCTCCTGGGAGCCGTCGACCAGTCCCGCGTCCGATCCCGCCCCCGGCCGGTTCATGCTCACCAGGACGCTGGCCGTGGCGCCGGCCACCAGGAGGACGAGGACGGCCGCCACCACCAGCAGGGCGCGCCGTCCACTCCGGCCACCGCGGGCCGCGCCCCGCGCCGACGCGGACGAGGGCGCGGGCGGACCAGCGGGTGTCCCGGCGACCGCGGCGGCCCCCTTGGCGAGCCTTCCGGCGGACGCCTCGGCGGGCGTCCCGGCGGACATCGCCGCCTCCGCCGTCCCGTCCGCCCCTGTCGACTCCCCCGGAACGCCCCCGCTCGGTGCGGCGGACGCCGCCTCCGCCACATCCGCCTCCTCAGCCCGGGACAGGTCCGCGGGCGCGGTCGTGGCCAGGGTCGGGGCGACGGCCGGCGCCGATCCGGCCGCCTCCTCGGCGTCGCGGACCTCCCGCAGCCGGGCCCGTGCCTCGGCGACCGTCGGCCGGTCCTCGGGGCGCTTCTCGCACAGGGCCTCCAGCAGCGGCCGCAGGGCTCCGGCGCGCTCCGCCTCGGGCAGGTCCTGGGTGACGATCGCGGTGAGGGTCGCCATCGGGGTGGGCCGGTCGAACGGCAGGGCACCCTCGACCGCCTGGTAGAGCGTCACGCCCAGCGACCACAGGTCGGAGGCGGGGGTCGCCGACTGCCCCTGGGCGACCTCCGGGGCCAGGTAGCTGGGTGAACCGATGAGCAGCCCGGTACTGGTCAGGTGGGTGGAGCCGTCGAGGTGGGCGATGCCGAAGTCGGTGAGCACCGCGCGGTCGTTCCCGGCGATGAGCACGTTGCCGGGCTTGACGTCGCGGTGCACGATCCCGCGCCCGTGCGCCTCCGCCAGCCCGGCGGCCATCTGCTCGCCGATGCCCGAGGCGCGGCCCACGCCGATGACGCCGTCGGCCTTGACGAGGTCGCCCAGGGAGGGGCCGCGCACGAGCTCCATCACGATCCACGGGCGGCCGTCCTCCTCGGCCACGTCGAACACCGTGATGATCGACGGGTGGCTGAGCTGCGCCGCGCTGCGCGCCTCGCGGAGCATGCGCGTCCGCAGGACCTCGATCTCGTGCGGGGGGAGGTTGGCGGGGGTGGTCAGCTCCTTGACCGCGACGGGCCGGTCCAGGAGGGTGTCGGTCCCCTTCCAGACCCGCCCCATGCCGCCCGTGCCGAGCACCTCTTCCAGGCGGTAGCGGCTGGCCAGGAGTCGACCGGGGTCGGCTTCCGAACTGTTCATGAGTGTGCGATTCCTCTGAGGGGAGGCAGGCATGCGGGACCGGGGCGGGTGGAGGGGCACCGGCGGGGGACACCAGCGAGTCTAGGAGCCGCGCCGGCCGACGACGCTCCCCGCCCGGGTGACCATGCTGTGCCCCACCTGGTGCGAACCCGGACGAAACACCCCTGACATGCGGCGATCCCGCCGCGGGCGCTGTGACGCGTCCGACGGCGGGACCGGCTCGTCCGGGCGTGTCCCGCGCCCGGGTGGGTCAGGAGAGGCGCACGGGGAGTGCCCGCACACCTCCGACGATGAACGACGGCAGCGGCTCCAGGTCCTGGTCGGCCACGGCGAGGTCGAGTCCGGGGAAGCGCGCGAACAGGCGCGGCAGCAGCTCCAGGACCTCCATCCGGGCCAGGCTCGCGCCCAGGCAGTAGTGCCGCCCGCGGGAGAACGACAGGTGCCCGGTGTCCTCGCGGGTAATGTCGAACAGGTCCGCGGTGGCGCCGTGGCGCTCGGGGTCGCGGCCCGCGGAGCCGTAGCCCAGGAGCAGGGGCTCACCGGCGGGCACGGTCACCCCGGCCAGGTCGATCTCCTCGGTCGTGTACCGCATCGGGACGAAGCCGCTGGAGCCGTCCCAGCGCAGGACCTCCTCCAGGGCGCGGTCCCACCCCACCTCGCCCGCCACCAGCAGGTCGAGCTGGTCGCGGTGGCCGAGCAGGGCCCGCACCGCGTTGGCGACGAGGTTCATGGTGGTCTCGTAGCCCGCGCTGATGATCAGCACCAGGCTCCACACCAGTTCGTCCTCGCTGAGCCGGTCGCCCTCGTCGCGGGCGGCGATGAGGTCGCTGGTGAGGTCGTCGCCCGGCTCCGCGCGCTTGGCCGCGACCAGCTCCGTCAGCAGCGCCCACATCTCCATGAAGGTCGCCATGGCCTGGTCGGGTGCGATGCTCTGGTCGAAGAACGCGTTGACCTGCCCGTGCAGCTTCGGCCGGATGTCCTGGTCCAGCCCGAAGAGGTCGCTGATGACCGTCATCGGCAGCGGTCGGGCCACCACCGCCTTGAAGTCGACGACCCCGTCCTCCGCCGCGGCCGCCCGCTCCGCCAGGGAGTCGAGGAGCCCGTCCACCAGCACGGCGATGCCCTCGCGGAGCCCTTCGAGCCGGCGCGGCGTGAACGCGCGTGACACCAGCTTGCGCAGCCGGGTGTGCTCCGGGCCGTCGCTGGTGAGCATGTTCTCGGCGATGATCCAGGAGATGAGCGGCCAGTCCGGCGGGATCTCACCGGCGTTGAAGGCCGCCCAGTGCTTCTTGTCCTTCTGCACCCTCGGGTCGGCCAGTGCGTCGCTGACGGCCGCGTGCGTGGTCACGACCCACGCAGCAACCTCACCAGGAAGCTCGACAGGGACGACAGGCCCCAGGGCGCGGAGGTGCTCGGTCTGGGCTCGGAGGTTTCCAGGGGCGAGTCGGACGGCGTCCACGACTCTCCTTCCTCGGGTGGGGAGCTGAGCGGGGACTGCGGCGTGAAGCGGACGGGCAGGTGCACGGGGAACCAGGTCAGCGTGGTGAGCTGGTAGCACAGCTCCTCGGGCGGAACGGCCAGGGACAGGCCCGGCAGCCGGGTGAGCAGGACGCGTACGGCGACGGTCACCATGGTGGTGGCCTCGTCGATGGCCGGGCAGCGGTGGGGGCCGGCGCCCCAGGCGACGTGCGCCCGGTTGCTGGTCTCGGCCATCTCCGCGGCGTTCTCCTTGAGGAAGAAGTGGTCCGCGGCGGCGAAGCCCAGCAGGATCGGCGACCCGGCCTCGATGACGCGCCCGCCACCCACGGGCACGTCGACCCGCGGGTAGAGCACGGGGTAGTTGGTGATCGGCGGGTCCTTCCACAGGACGTCGTTGACGATGTCGTCCAGGGCCGCCGCCGACAGCGGGGCGTCCGAGCCGGAGACCACGCCCGGCCTGGTGAGGACCTCGCGGATGGTCGCGTACATGAGGTCGGCCGTGGGCTCGTTGGACGCCGCGATGATGAGCATGAGCTGGTGGAGCACCTCCTCATCGGTCAGGGCGGCGCGGTGCTGGAGCAGCTGGGTGGTGAGGTCGTCCCCGGGCGCGCGGTGCTTGGTGGAGACCACCTCCGACAGCGCCCGCTCGGCCTCGGCGTTGGCGCGCTCACTGTCCACGCCCGCCCAGACGTTGCGCATGGCGGAGGCGAAGCGCAGGCCCTGGTCCTCGTCGAAGCCGAAGAGCTCGTTCATGACCAGCAGGGGCAGCATGCGGCCGTACTCGTTGAGGACGTCGGCCTCGCCGCGCTCGCAGAACTGGTCGACCAGGCTGTCGGCGTAGCGCCGGGTGGTCTCGGACAGGCGGCGCTCGCTCACGCTGCCGAGGCAGTCGGTGAGGGCGCGGCGCAGGCGCTGGTGCTCGCTGCCGTCCACGAACAGGGCGTTGGGGCGGGGCGCCATCATCGGGATGAGGCCGGAGTCCACGCCCACCCGGCCCTCGCGGTAGTCCTTCCACAGCCGGGGGTCGTGCGTGAAGGTCGTGGTGTCCCTGGACCAGGAGATCAGTGTGGAGTAGTCGGTGACGAGCCACCCGTGCACGCCCGGTTCGAGTTCGACGGGGACCACGGGGCCGTGGTCGGCGCGCATCTTCTCGTACACGGCGTAGGGGTCGGGGTGCGGCTCACTGTGGTGGAGCGCTGCGCGGGGGCATCCAGATGTCACGGGACCTCGACTGGGGGTGTGGTCGGGACGGGAGGGGCCGTCCTTCCAGGGCTCGGGCACGGCGGGGGCCGCGCGGGTGTGCGCGAGAACCCCTGACTACACGGAGTTCTCGCGCAAACCCTAGCGGCCCCGTGCCAGGGAAGCGAGAGGTTCGGGGCGCTTCACGCGTGCTCGCCCCGGGCCTCCGCTCGTGCCTCGCTTCGGCCAGGGCGCTTCACACCGGGGCCTTCGCCGTCGCTACCGCCTGTCCCACCCGTCGCCCGCCACCACCCTCAACGGACGCCCTCGGCGCGATTCACCCTGCGTCGCCCGCCACCACCCTCAACGGACGCCCTCGGCGCGATTCACCCTGCTTCGGCCCGGATGGACCCCCTGGGTGACGGCGAACGGGACCGCTGGGGTCAGGGCCGGTCACGGGGGGCGGGCTCGGTGAGTGGCCGGAAGCGGCGCAGCCGCTGGCTGTTGGTCACCACGAACACGCTCGACATCGCCATCGCCGCGCCCGCCAGCATCGGGTTGAGCAGGCCCGCCGCGGCGATGGGCAGTGCCGCCGCGTTGTAGGCGAAGGCCCAGAACAGGTTGCCGCGGATGGTCGCGAGCGTGCGCCGGGACAGCCGCACCGCGTCGGCCGCGGCGCGCAGGTCCCCGCGGACCAGCGTCAGGTCGCCGGCCTCGATGGCCACGTCGGTCCCGGTGCCCATGGACAGGCCCAGGTCGGCCTGGGCCAGGGCGGCGGCGTCGTTGACCCCGTCGCCGACCATGGCCACGACGCGCCCCTCGGCCTGCAACCGGGCGACCACGTCGACCTTGTCCTGGGGCAGGACCTCGGCGACGACCTCCTCGATGCCGACCTCGTCGGCGACCGCGCGGGCCACGGCCTTGTTGTCGCCGGTGAGCAGGATCGGGACCAGGCCCAGATCACGGAAGTACCGGACCGCCTCGGCGCTGGTGGGCTTGACCGTGTCGGACACCACCAGCACGCCCCGGGCCCTGCCGTCCCAGCCCGCGACGACGGCCGTGCGGCCCTGGGCCTCGGCGGCCCCGACCGCGTCGGCGAGCTCCTCCGGCAGGTCCTGCGACCACTCCTGGAGGAGCGCGACCCGGCCGACGACGACGGCGCGGCCGTCCACGACGCCCTGGACGCCCAGGCCCTCGATGTTCGCGAAGTCCTCCGGGACCGGCAGGGCCCCCACCCGCTCGGCCGCGCCCGTGGCGATCGCCCGGGCGACAGGGTGCTCGGAGGCGTTCTCCAGCGCTCCCGCCAGGCGCAGCAGCTCGTCCTCGTCCTGCCCGCGGGCGGCGGTGACGGCGGCGAGCGCCATGGCGCCGGTGGTGACGGTGCCGGTCTTGTCCAGGACGACGGTGTCGATCCGGCGGGTGCTCTCCAGGACTTCGGGGCCCTTGATGAGGATGCCGAGCTGGGCGCCGCGGCCCGTGCCCATCATCAGCGCCATGGGCGTGGCCAGGCCGAGCGCGCAGGGGCAGGCGATGATGAGGACCGCGACGGCGGCGGTGAACGCGGCGGCGGCCGGCTCGCCGGTGCCGAGCCAGAAGCCGAGGGTGCCGACCGCGATCATGATGGCGACCGGCACGAAGACGCCGGACACCCGGTCGGCGAGCCGCTGCACGGCGGCCTTGCCGTTCTGGGCGTCCTCGACCAGGCGCGCCATCTGGGCGAGCTGGGTGTCGGAGCCGATCCGCGAGGCGCGCACGACCAGTCGGCCGCCCGCGTTGACCGTGGCACCGACGACGGCGCTGCCCGGGGCGACCTCCACCGGGACGGACTCGCCGGTGAGCATGCTCATGTCGACCGCGGAGGTGCCCGTCTCGACGGTGCCGTCGGTGGCGATCTTCTCGCCGGGGCGGACCACGAAGAGGTCGCCGACGGCGAGCCGGTCGACGGGGACCAGCTCCTCGCGCCCGTCGCGCAGGACCGCGACCTCCTTGGCGCCCAGTTCGAGCAGGGCGCGCAGCGCGGTCCCGGCCCGGCGCTTGGACCGCGCCTCGACGTACTTTCCGAGCAGGATGAAGGAGGTGACGCCGGCGGCGACCTCCAGGTAGATGTTGCCGGACCCGTCGGTGCGGGCGATGGTGAACTCGAACGAGTGCACCATGCCCGGCGTGCCCGCGGTGCCGAGGAAGAGGGCGTAGAGCGACCACAGGAACGCCGCGGTCACGCCGAGCGAGACCAGGGTGTCCATGGTGGCGGTGCCGAGCTTGAGGTTCTTCCACGCCGAGACGTGGAAGGGCAGGGCGCCCCAGACCATGACGGGGGCGGCCAGGGCCAGCGACGCCCACTGCCAGTAGGTGAACTGCAGGGCGGGGACCATCGCCATGGCGATGACGGGAACCGACAGCGCCAGGGAGACGATGACCCGGTGGCGCAGCGCGCGGGTCGGGTCGGGCTCCTCGGCGATCTCCGCGCCGCCCTCCCGGTCTCCGGGCTTCTCGGGGACGGTGGCGGTGTAGCCGGCCTTCTCGACCTGCGCGACGAGCTCCTCGACGGCGGTCGGCTCCCCCTCGAAGCTGACCCGTGCCTTCTCGGTCGCGAAGTTGACGCTGGCGGTGACGCCGTCGAGCTTGTTCAGCCGCTTCTCGACGCGGTTGGCGCAGGCGGCGCAGGTCATGCCGCCGATGGCCAGTTCGACCGACCGCTCCTGGGTTCTGCTGGTCGTCACGTCAGCGCTCCGTGTCCGTGTGGTCGTGGCCGCCCGCCCCGTCCGGGCCGGCGGTGTCCTCGTGGCCCTGGTCCTCCGCGTGCCCGGTGTCCTGCGTCCGCTCCGGCAGAACGGGACCGGCCAGGGAGCCGGCCCCGAACATCACGGCGAACACGGCCACGAGACCCAGTACGTAGAGCCCGAGCTTCGTGGTCGCGTTCATCTCAGGCCCGTACCTCGTAGCCGGCCTCGTCGATGGCCGCGCGCACGGAGGCGTCGTCGACGTCGCCCTCGCTGGTGACGGTCACCTGGCCGGACTCCAGGTCCACTCGCACGTCGGTGATGCCGTCGACCCCGGTGACCTCCTCGGTCACGGAGTTCACGCAGTGCCCGCAGCTCATGCCGTCGACCGTGTAGACAGCGGTAGCCATGTCGCCTCCTGGTTCGTGTGGCGGTCTCCGTCGTGGACCGCTCCGCCTGGAACCGACTATACCCCTAGGGGGTATAAATACGTCAAGCCGCGTCGCCGCAGCTCCGCGACATGCCTCACACGGTACCCCAGGGGGGTACCAAGGACCGACAGAGAAGCCCCCGTCGCGTCCGGACGGATCCGGATCCCGCGGGGGCCGTGACGAAGGGGGATGGGGGGCGGGGGTCGATCGAGACCGGTGGGGTGCGGCTCGACCGCGTCGCCATCCGGGGCCGGTGGGGGCGGCGTCCGGAGGCGGTCCTACTCGGCCTTGAGCTCCAGGCGGGCCACCACGCGCTCGCTCAGGTGGTGCCCGGTCAGCGTGAATCCGGCGCGGCGGAACATCTCCACCGTCCCGGTGTAGACCTCCGCGCTCGGTGCGCGCCCGCCCGCGGTGTCCACCGGATAGGCCTCCAGCACCCGGGCGCCGCTGGAGCGGGCGTAGTCGATCGCCCCCTCCAGGAGGCGGCTGCCCAGTCCGCGCCGGCGGCGGCGCGGCGGGAGCCAGAAGCACACCAGAGACCACACGCCGGGCTCGCGCGGATCGGCCGGACGCAGCGAGCGCGAGCGGGAGAGCCGGATGAAGTCCTCCCGGGGCGCCACGGACACCCAGCCGCACGGGCCGTCCTCGTCATAGGCGAGGAGCCCCGGCACCCGCCCGTCGAGGGTCAGCCGCCGCAACTCCTCCTTGTTGTCCACGCCCCGGTTCGACCGCTCGCACGAGGTGCTCGCGGTATGGTCCTTGGCCCGTCTTCGGAAGAACGTGCACCAGCAGTGCCCGTAGGCTCCGGTCGGCCCGAACAGGTTCTCCAGATCTTCCCACCGCTCGGCGGTGGCGGGCTCGATTGAGACGATGGACATCGGACTCCCTCGACGAGACACACTGGCCGCCACGACTGTGATCCAGAACACTAGCGGTCATTGGCCGTGACCGAAAGAACACGGTTGCCCGCGAACGCCCACCCCTGGGCCCTTCTGACGCCTTCTCCGCACGTCGGGCACGAGAAGGGGCGGATCCCGAGGGATCCGCCCCCGTGTCACGGTCGTCGGGGTCAGGCCCGGCTCTCCTCGGACACGTGCGCGTCCTCGGTGGCCGGGTCCCAGCACTCCACGCCCTTGAGCCCCGGCAGGCGGTCCCGCGTGAACACCGGGTCGCGGCCCTCACGCCGCTGCTCGTTGTAGTCCTTGAGCAACCGGAACGCGATCATCGCCAGCGGCGTGATCGCCAGCAGGTTGACCAGGGCCATCAGGCCCATGGTCGTGTCGGCCAGCGTCCACACCAGGTCGATCGAGCCCAGGGAGCCCAACATGGTGGCCGCCAGGAAGACCACCTTGTAGCCGAGCATGACGCCCTCGTTGCGCGTCAGGTACTCGATGTTCGACTCGCCGTAGTAGTAGTTGCCCAGCACCGAGGTGAACGCGACCAGGATGAGGATCAGGGTCATCAGGTGCAGCGCCCACGGCCCGAGCGACGCCATGACCGCGTGCTGGGCCAGATCGCCCTCCAGCCCCCCGTCGAGCGGCTCGTCCCCGCGGCCCAGCAGGACGATGAAGGCGGTCACCGTGCACAGCACCAGGGTGTCGAAGTACACGCCCAGGGTCTGGACGAGGCCCTGCTTGACGGGGTGCGTGACCGACGCGCTGGCGGCGGCGTTGGGGGCGGAGCCCAGACCGGCCTCGTTGGAGAACATGCCCCGGCGCACACCCTGGACGATGACCGTGCCCAGCGCGGCGGCGCCGAACTCGCGCAGTCCGAAGGCGTGCTCGAAGATCATCACGAACACGCCCGGGACGGCCTGGTAGTTCATCGCCATGATGGCCAGGCCGATGATGACGTAGATGGCCGCGAAGGCCGGGATGAGCGCCTGCGCGGTGTGCGCGATCCGGCGGACGCCGCCGAAGATGACCAGGGCGGTGGCCACGACGACCGCGACGCCGACGGCGGCCGACAGCCACAGGCCCGAGCCGGTGCCCAGGGCGTCGGAGGAGTTGGTCACGGCTCCGGCGATGGTGTTGCTCTGCGCCGCGTTGAAGACCATCGGGAAGGTCAGGATGAGGATGATCGCGAACAGGACGCCCAGCCAGCGCTGGCCGAGCCCCCGTTCCATGTAGTACGCGGGGCCGCCGTGGTAGCCCGTGCGGTTACGCACCTTGTACAGCTGGGCGAGGGTGGACTCGACGAAGCTGGCACCACCCACGATCAGCGCCATCGCCCACATCCAGAAGACCGCGCCGGGGCCGCCCAGGGAGATCGCCACGGCCACACCGACGATGTTGCCGGTTCCCACCCGGGCCGCGGCCGAGATCATGAACGCCTGGAGCGAGGAGACGGCCTTCTTGCCGTCCGGGGCGATCTCGGGCTGGCCTCCGACGACCTTGAACATCTCCGGGAGCATCCGGAGCTGCACCAGGCCGGACCCGAAGGTGAAGTACAGGCTGACCACCACGAGCAGGGGAATCAGGATCCAGGCCCAGAAAACGTCGTTGACGCCGCCGATGGCCTCGGTGAGACTCGCGCTGAGGTTGGGTGCTGCGTCTGCGGATATCACGTGGTCGAGCTCCTTCGCTCAGTGATGAGGGACAACCGCCCACTCTTACCCCGCGAAGGGATCCATACCACTATTTGGACAACCCTTGTCCAGACGTTGCCCCTCTGGTGATATTTCCGTTATACGGAACTATGTCGCGGTTCCTCACGCTTGTCCACGCGCGTCCGTCGCGCCCGGCCCCGGATCAGCCCTGGTGGACGAGGTCCGCGTACTCCGGGTGACGCTTCAGGAACGCCTGGACGAAGGGGCAGATGGGCACGATCCGCAGCTCCCGCGCGCGGATGGTGTCCAGGGACTCACGCACGAGGGTGCTGCCGACGCCCCGGCCCTCGTAGGCGGGGTCGACCTCCACGTGGGGCAGGGCCAGCACCCCGTCGTCGATGAGGTGGTAGGCGGAGAACCCCGCGAGGTTCCCGTCCACGCTCACCTCGAACCTCGACCGCTCCCGCGCGTCCTCGACCGTCAGCTCCATGGCCATCTCCGCTCAGTGCGTCGGCCCCGCACGCGGCGCGTGCGGGGTACATGCGCCCCACAGAATGCCACTTCCCCCGGAGACCGCGCACACACCTCGAACCGGGACGGGACGGTCCTGCCCGGGCGGGAGCCGGACGGGGTCACCCCCCGACGGTGTAGGGGTCGGTGACCCCTCCCGGGCACGCCAGCGCGGAGATCTCCCATCCGGCCAGGGCGGCCCCAGCCCGGTAGGAGCTCTCCAGGAACTCCAGGACCGAGGCGCGCGGGTCCGGCATACGGCGCACGTCGGCATACCGCAGCAGCGCCAGGTGCCCGCCCCCGCTCTCGACCCACTCCGCGGCCACCGGGGACAGCGGCTGCCGGGCCAGCCCGTCCGGTTCGGGCGCCGTGTAGGAGTAGAAGCAGGGTTCGGGGACGGTGTCGTCGCCGAACCAGAAACCCGAGCTCACGACCTCTCGTGAGTAGGCCTCCCGGACGAGTCCGCCCGCCTCCCTCGGCTGCGGCACGGGGTGCGGGGAGAAACGGGTCACGGCGATGTCGAAGGTGTGCCAGAAGTGGTGCACGGGGCTGATCTTGCCGGAGAAGCCCGACGAGAACTCCTCCAGGACCAGGTTGACCTGGCTCAGCACCTGCCAGTACCGCGTGGCGTGCTCCGGGACGTAGGTGGCGTGCTCGTGGTCCTGGACGAAGGGCCGGTCGGAGTCCGGCAGGTCGAAGGGGCGCGCCACCGAGATCGACCCGTCCACCCCCAGGCCGTCCAGCAGTGACTGGAACCGGAGGTAGAAGTCGGCGACGCTCAGACCCTCCAGCGGAAGGGAGGCCTCCTGCCCGTCGAGCGTCGACACGACCAGCCGGTGTCGGACGAAGTCGAAGTCCACCGTGAACACCGGATTGCCGTCGCCCAGCCCCATCGGCCGGGTGGTGAGGCCCGACCCGGTCAGGTGGAAGGGCACATGCCACCAGTGGTTGCGGCGGGGGCTGTGCTCCATCCGCACCTTGCCGACGATCTGCTCGAAGCGGTGCAGGGTCTGCTTGGTGTCGTACCAGGAGTCGAGCGGGAAGTCCGGGAACAGTTCCACGTGGTGCTCCGTCTCTGTGTGACCTTCGTGTCGTGGTGGACGCGTCCCCGCGTCGAGACCCGGCCCCCGCCGTCTCCCCCGGTCACACGGCGTCGAATCCGCCCCGGGGCGAGGGCAGGGTGAGGCGGACGGCGTCGAGCACGCGCGCGTAGGCGGTTCCGTGGGCGTGCAGGGCGGTGCCCAGCACGTCCAGGGCGGGCCGGAACCACGCCAACAGTTCCTCCCCGGCGGCGGCGTCGCCCCGCGCGGCGAACTCCAGGACCACGCACAGGTGGTCGGGGCGTGCGTCGGCGCCCATCCGCCACCCGGCCCGGGCGTAGACACCGGCGACCTCGGCCAGGTCGCGGTCGCGCCGCCGCGCGTCGCCGTCGGAGTAGTGGGTCAGGTACAGGGTCCGGCGGTGGCGCGGGTCGAACACGTCCGTGTAGTGCTCGCACAGCCGCGGTTCGGGCGTGGTGGTGGCGTACTCGCAGAACTCGTCGAGCGCCTCGCGCACGGCACCGCGCGGAAGTCCGGCGACCGCGCGGGCCACCAGGGGCAAGCGGTCGAAGAAGCACTCGTCCGGGTAGCCCAGCAGGACCGAGGCGGCCCGGCGCGTCACCGAAACGCGGTGCGCGCGCAGGGAAGCGCGTTCGTCGGACCGTCGGGCGGCGCCGGTGCCCCCGGTGCCCTCTGTGGCGCTGGTGGTGGTGTCGGTCATCCTCGCTCCTCCTCACGGAGTCGGGTGTCCGCGCCGTGCGGACGGGACGGGCCGTCGTCGGCGTCCCATCACACTCCGCTCACGAATATGCCTCGCGAGGTGGCGGAGTCCCACTTCCCACACCGCATCACGTGACAATCGTGGCCGATCATGGCGAAGTGAGTCGTATGCGTCCGGAGCGGATAAGTCGTCCGGGTCGGAGCACACACGGTGCGGAGTCCGGTGCGTCGCCCACAGCTTGTGGACGAAGGCCGCGGTGCGCCTCGGTCAGGGCGCCACGTCGCGGGCGCGCACGAGCACGGCCGCGCGGTTGCCGACCTTCACCCGTTCCAGGGCGCGCACCCCGGGAGGCAGGACGACCCGGCGCGTGCGCGCGGTCACCACGATCACGGCGTGCGGGGGCAGGACCCGGCCCAGGGACGCCAACAGCGCCGCCATGGGGTCGTCGCCGGGGGCCTCGCCCCGCCA
Organism: Nocardiopsis sp. NRRL B-16309; assembly: GCF_001279585.1. GTDB lineage: Bacteria > Actinomycetota > Actinomycetes > Streptosporangiales > Streptosporangiaceae > Nocardiopsis. The sequence goes on from NZ_LGEC01000079.1 coordinate 19,127, forward strand.
GTGCGTGAGGTCGCCGTAGGGCACGTCCGTGACCACCAGGTCGGCCTCGACCGGTTCCGAGAGCGTGAACACGTCCGCCACGCCCGTCTCGTGCGGGAGGTCGCCGCCCATCGAGGCCAGACCCGCGGCCAGGGCTCCGGCGGTCTCGGCCCGCCCGACGAACTCCGCCCGGCCGAAGTCCAGTGCGGAGCGGCGCAGCTCCTCCTCGCGTTCGGCGAGCCCCTCGCGCGTCAGCAGAGCGAGGTTGCGCGCGGCCAGGGCGACCGCGTCGGGGTCCACGTCCGTGGCCCGCGCGTGGACGATCCGGTCGCGGTGCAGCAGCCCCAGCACGGTCACCAGGTAGCCGCTGCCGCAGCACGGGTCCCACATCCGGACCGGCTCCCGGGGAACGTGCGCCAACCCCCGTTGGAACAGCTCGCTGGCCAACCGCACCGGGAACCCGGGGAACCCGGGCGCGGACCGCAGCACGTTCCCGCTGGCCAGCGCCGAGTGGTCCGCCCGTTCCGTGGCGTACCGGTAGACCACAACCGCCCCCTCGACTTTCCCCACAACAGCGAAGGCCCGGCGTCCTCAGACGCCGGGCCTTCCTCTGCGGTCCTGACGGGATTTGAACCCGCGGCCTCCACCTTGACAGGGTGGCGAGCACTCCTAACTGCTCCACAGGACCTCGCTGCGTGTACAACTCTAGCGCGACTTCGGAGTACTTCGTACCGGGGAACGGCGCCGACGGGTCCTGGAGGGCGCGAAGGCCCCGTCCACCAGGCGCCCGAGCCGAAACGGCCCCGCTGACCCCGACCCCAGGGGGTGGTCGGGCCGAAGCGAGGAACGAGCGGAGGCCCGAAGCAAGCACGGCGAGGGCGCCGACGGGTCCTGGAGGGCCCGGAGGTGGGTCCGTGAGGAACGAGCGGGCACACCGGAGGGCGCGAAGGCCCCGTCCACCAGGCGCCCGAGCCGAAACGGCCCCGCTGACCCCGACCCCAGGGGGGTGGTCGGGCCGAAGCGAGGCACGAGCGGAGGCCCCAGGAAGGCACGGCGAGGGCGCCGACGGGTCCTGGAGGGCCCGGAGGTGGGTCCGTGAGGAACGAGCGGGCCCACCGGAGGGCGCGAAGGCCCCGTCTACCAGGCGCCCGAGCGGGCACGCCTAGAGTGACGGAGAACGCTCCTCTCTCCAGAAGGGAACCGGTGTGAACGAGTCCTCGGCTCCCCTGCCGCCCGGCCCCGACTCCACGCGGGTCGACCGCTGGCTGTGGGCCGTGCGCCTGGTCAAGACGCGCGCGGACGCCGCCCAGGCCTGTCGTGGCGGACACGTCCGCGTCAACGACCGCCCGGCCAAACCGGCCACGACCGTCAAGCCGGGCGACGAGGTGCGGGTCCGCCTGCACGGGACCACGCGCATCGTCGACGTCACGCACGTGCTGGCCAAGCGGGTCGGCGCACCGGTCGCCGCGCGCTGCTACACCGACCGGACTCCCGCCCCTCCCCCGGAGGCGGCGGTGCCGTTCGTGCGGCGCGACCGCGGCGCGGGCCGCCCGACCAAGCGCGACCGCCGCCAGATGGAGCGCATGCGCACGGAGTTCCCTCCACCGCTGTGATCCCGCGACGGTGCTCCCGCTGGTGTGCCCCCGCCGCTGTGGTCCCGCCGGTGTGAGCGGCACCGGTGGCGCTGTCAGGCGCGCAGTGGATCGTCCGCGCGACCGCGCACGGCCGCGCTGTGCTCCTCCAGGAACTCCAGGACCGCCCGGGTGGCCTCGGGCTCGTCCTCGTGCAGGTAGCCGTGGCGCATCCCGGGCAGCGTCAACAGACGGGCACCGGGGACGCGCTCGGCGAGCAGCGCGGCGTTGCCCACGGGCGTGAGCTCGTCGTCCTCCCCGTGCACGACCAGGGTCGGCGCGGTGATGCCGGGCAGAAGGTCCCAGCCGTCGTAGCCCGTGCTGGCCCCGTAGTGCAGGCGCTGGGCGCGCAGGGGGCCGCGCGGCAGGATCCGGGCGACGGTGTCGGGGTGCGCGGCGGCCCACTCGGGCGTGTAGAACAGGGGGCCGATCAGGTCCGCCCCGGCGGCCGTACCGGCCTGGCGCAGCGCCAGCGTGGCCGAACGGGGACGCTCCACCTCGTGGTCCCCGCCCGGCGCGGTCGAGCCCAGGACCAGCGCGCCGATCCGCTCGGGCGCCAGCGCGGCGAGGGTCTGGGCGACCTTGCCGCCCATCGAGAAGCCGTAGACGTGGGCGCGGCCGATCCCGAGCGCGTCCAGGACCGCGAGGGCGTCGCGGGCGAACAGCTCCAGGCTGTAGGGCTCCCCCAGCGGCGCGTCGCTGCCGCCGGTGCCCCGGAAGTCGGTCCGCACGACCCGGTACCGCCGCGCGAGGCCGGTGTGGACGCCCTCCCACATCTCGTGGTCGAGCGCCTGGCCGTTGAACAGCAGGAGGGGTTCGCCCTCCCCGAGGACGTCGTACCAGAGTCGGGTGCCGTCGGCGGCGATCACGTGGCTCACGCGTCCGGACACTACCCGCGCGATCCGGATCCCGCCGCGTCGCGGGTCACACCTGTCGGCCCAGCCGCTCCCACACGGCCCGGTTCTCCGCGGTGCGGTCGATCTCCGAGACCGCCCAGAACGACGCCAGGGCGACCACCACGCCCGCGGCCGCGGCCATCATCGGTCCGCCGCCGGCTTCGGGGTCCGATCCGTGCGGCCATGCCAGCAGGAGCAGGACCGGCAGGGTCAGCCCCGCGGCCTGGACGGCGACGTGGACGCCGCGCCGCGCGCCGAACAGCCCGGCGAACGCCAGGGCCGCGGTCAGGAGCACCGCGACCAGCCCGGTGACGAGCAGCCACCAGCCGTCGTCGAACGCCGTCGACAGCAGCTCCCACCCGGTTCCCACGGAGCGGGCCGACGATCCGAGGCTCAGTTCTCCGTCCTCGTCGAACGAGGGCCCGAAGCCGCCGCCGCGCACCCACGGCAGGGAGAGTGACAGCAGCAGGGCCATGGCTCCCGCCCCCAACCCGCCGGCCACGACCCGCGCGTGCAGCGTGCCCACCTCGTTGTGCGCGACCCGCTGTTCCAGGGCGGCCATCCGGTTGCGCAGCCGGTGGAGCTCGTCCGGGCCGTCCTCGGCCTTCCTCTCGGCCATACCTCGGTTCCCTCCTGCTCGGGTGTCAGCGTCACCGGGGGAGATCCCCGGAGCCCGGTCCGGTTCCGGTCTCAGGTGGGCATGTGCGCGGGATTGCGCACCAGGGGCGAGAGGCTGGGCGTGCCCGTGACCGGATCCGGGAAGACCTGGGCCGCGAGCCCGAAGACGTCCCTGACCAGGTCCTCGGTCACCACGTCGCGGGGCCGCCCGGACGCGTACACCGAGCCGTCGAGCATCGCCACCAGGTGGTCGGAATAGCGCGAGGCCAGGGTGAGGTCGTGCAGGACCATCACCACCGTGGTCCCCTGCGTCCGGTTCAGCTCCAGCAGCAGGTCCAGGACCTCCACCTGGTGCGCGATGTCGAGGAACGTCGTGGGCTCGTCCAGGAGCAGCAGGCCGGTCCGCTGGGCGAGGGTCATGGCGATCCACACCCGCTGCCGCTGCCCACCGGACAACTCGTCCACCGACCGATCCGCCAGGTCCAGCGTCCCGGTCACCTCCAGGGCCTCCTGCACCGCCTCGTCGTCGCCGCTCGTCCAGCGGCGGAACCAGCCCTGGTGCGGATAGCGGCCGCGGCCGACCAGGTCGGCGACGGTGATGCCGTCCGGCGCGACGGGGCTCTGCGGCAGCAGGCCCACCGTCCGGGCCACGTCGCGGGTGGGCAGGGTCCGGATGTCCGTGCCGTTGAGCAGCACGCGGCCCCCGCGCGGCGGCAGCAGGCGGGCCAGGCCCCGCAGCAGGGTGGACTTGCCGCACCCGTTGGCGCCGACGATCGAGGTGACCACACCGGGCGGGACGGCCATGCTCAGGCCGCCCACGATGGTCCGGTCGCCGTAGCCGAGCGACAGGTCCTCGGCAGCCAGGGCCGAGAAGGCGGCGGGGTCCGCCGTACGCGCGGTGTCGGACGAGGTCATGTCAACCACCTGCCCCGGACCGGTTGGTCCGCATGAGGAGCCAGAGAAGGTACGGCGCGCCCACGATCCCGGTCACGACCCCCACTGGGAGGGTGACGTCGGGGATCGTGAACTGCGCGAGGAGGTCGGACGCGAGCATGATGAGCGCCCCGATCAGCGCCGCGGGCAGCAGCGCCAGGCGGCCCGACCGGACGGTGCGCCGGGCGATCGGCGCGCTGACCAGGGCCACGAACGCGACCGGCCCGGCCACCGCCACCGCCGAGGCGGCCAGGCCCACCGACGCCAGCAGCAGCCACAGCCGGGAGCGCTCGGCTGGCACGCCGAGCGAGGTGGCGGAGTCGTCGCCCAGTTCGAGGGAGCGCAGCCGGCCGCCGAGCGGGACCAGGACCGCCAGCAACACGGCGAAGCAGCCCAGCAGCGGGTTCAGGGTGGGCCAGTCGGCGCGCGCCAGGCTGCCGGTGATCCAGGTCAGGGCCACCTGCGCGTCGCGGATGTCGCTCTGGGTCAGCACCCAGGAGACGGCGCTGGTGGACAGGGCCGCCACCCCGATGCCCACGAGCAGCAGCCGGTAGCCGGCCACGCCGTGGCGCCAGGCCAGCAGGTAGATGGCCATCGCGGCGGCGAGCGCCCCCAGGCTCACGAACCCGGCCAGCGCCAGGCCGCTGAGGCCGAGGTAGACCACGCCCAGGACGCCCGCCGCGCTCGCGCTGTGGGTGATGCCGACGATGTCCGGGCTGGCCAGCGGGTTGCGGACGATGGTCTGGAGCAGCGCCCCGGACAGGCCGAGGCAGGCGCCCGTGACCACCGCGGTGAGCAGGCGCGGGAGCCGCAGTTCGATCAGCACGAACCGGGTGACCTGGTCGGCCCGCCCGGTCAGGAGGTCGAGGAGTTCGGGCAGGGACACCGACGCCTGACCGACGCTCACTCCCACCGTCATCGCGCCGAGGAGCAGCAGGACGAGGACGAGCGTGACCGCCGTCTCGCGCCGGGTGCCGCTCCGGCGGACGGCTCGGACGGTCCGGCCCCGGCCGTCCGGACGGGTGGTGATCACAGCCGCACCGCCTTTCCCTTGCGTACCAGTGCGATGAACAGGGGCGCGCCGATCACCGCCGTGACGATCCCGACCTGGAGTTCGCCCGGCCGGGCCACGACCCGGGCGATGACGTCGCAGGCCAGCAGCAGTGTGGGCGAGGCGAGCGCACTGAAGGGCAGGATGAGCCGGTAGTCCAGGCCCACGACGCCGCGGGCGATGTGCGGCACGAGCAGTCCGACGAAGGCGATCGGCCCGACCGACGCGGTCGCGGCGCCGCACAGCGCGACGATCGCCACGGCCGCCAGGATCCGGGTCCGCACGATGTTCTGGCCGAGCCCGCGGGCGACGTCGTCGCCCAGCGCCAGGCCGTTGAGCGAGCGGCCGAGCAGGAGGGCGACCAGCGCGCCGCCGACGATGAACGGCGTCGTCTGGGCGACCACCGGCAGCCCCCGCGCCGCCAGGGCCCCGACCTGCCAGAACCGCATCTGGTCCAGCGAGGACTGGTCGACGAGCAGCACCGCGGTGACGATCGAGGTCAGGGCGGCGGTGACCGCCGCACCGGCCAGCGCGAGCTTGACGGGGGTCGCGCCCTCACGGCCGAAACTCGACACCCCGTACACGACCACCGCCGACACCGCCGCCCCCGCGAAGGCGAACCACACGTACCCTCCGGGCGAGGTGACGCCGAGGAGGCCGATCGCGCCCACCACGAAGAGCGAGGCTCCGGCGTTGATCCCGAGCAGGCCGGGGTCGGCGAGCGGGTTGCGGGTCAGCCCCTGCATCACCGCGCCCGCCATGCCCAGGGCCAGGCCCGCCGTGAGCCCGACCAGGGTCCGCGGGAGGCGCTTCTCGACGACGACCAAATGGTCGGGGAGGGTCGGGTCGTAGCGCAGCACGGCGTCGAGCACGACGGCCGGCGGCAGGGGGTTGGCCCCCACGGCGAGGCTGAGCAGCGCGGCGACCGCCAGGGCCAGGCCCAGCAGCGGGAAGCCGAGCGCCCAGCGCGCCCGCCCGGGCCCGCGGGTGGCGGGGGCGGTGCGGGCGCCGCCCCCGGTGGTGGTGGTCATCGGATTCCGCGCTACTCGACGTTCTCGGCGGCGGCGACCAGCTCGGGCACGTACCGGTCGAGCATCCACGGGATGGACAGCACGGTGGGGGCGCTGCTGGCCATGACGAAGTCCTCGCCCACGATCGGCGCGAAGCGGCCCTCCTCGACGGCGGGCATGGCGGCGACCAGCGGGTCGGAGGTGAACTCCCTCAGGGACGCCTCGTCGGCGAAGTACATCACCAGGACGTCGGTCTCGATCTCCTGCAGGTTCTCGTAGCTGAGCGAGTAGAAGAACGACTCGTCGGGGTCGGCGTCCAGTTCGGACACGCTGGCGCTGGGCTCCATGCCCAGGTCCACGAGCATCTCCACGCGCGGGTCGTACTCGCGGTACACGTTGAGCACGTCGGCCTCGTTGGCGGCGGCGTAGAAGAACGTCGTGCCCTCCAGCTCCGGGTTCTCCGCGGCCAGCGCCCCGACCTGCGCCTGGGTGTCCTCCAGCAGCGCGGCGGCCTCCTCCTCCCGGCCCAGCGCCCGGCCGACGATGTCGACCTGCTCCTGCCAGGTGGTGGCCCAGGGCTGGTCGGGGTAGGCGACGGTGGGGGCGATCTCCTGGAGGCGGTCGAAGTCCTCCTGCGTGAGGCCGGAGTTGGGGGCCAGGATCACGTCGGGGCGGGCCTCGACGATCTCCTCCAGCGGCGGCGCGTCGGCGTGCGCGCCGGAGAGGAGGGTGGGCTGCTCGCCGCCGAGCTCCTCGATCCTGTCGGCGTCCCACTCGAAGACGCCGTCCTCGTTGCCGCCGTAGTCGTTGCGGGGCATGGCCACCGGGACGACGTCCAGGGCCAGCACGACGTCCTGCGCTGACCAGCCCCAGGTGACGACGCGCTCGGGCTCCTCGGGGATGACCGCCTCGCCGAGGGCGCTGTCGACGGTCACGGGGAAGGCGCCGTCGCCGCCACCGCCGACCGGCTGCCCGTCGTCCCCGGCGTCGGTTCCGGAGCAGGCGGTGAGGAGGGCGGCGCCGACGAGGGCGGCCGCGGTGATCTGGACGGGGCTGGACAGGGCGGTCATGCGGTGGTTCTCCTCGACGGGGGTACGGCCGGGCCTCTGCCGACCGTGGCGGCACGGAGAGGGTTGGTTAGGCAAGGCTAACAACACCTGACCAGTACCTGGTCCGCGGCCCCCGGCGTCTCCCGGATCCGGCTCCGTACGCGGGAGCCGCGTCTTGAAAACAAAAATCCACTATGTTCAAATAGACACACGACGGCGGGACACCCCGCCACCGAGACCGGAGGGAGTCGGCCCGTGCCCGCCGCCTTCAGCGAGGCCGAACGCGCCCGCGTCACCGAGCGGCTGCTCGCCAACGGGGAACGGCTGTTCACCACCCAGGGCCTGCGCAAGACCTCCCTGGAGGACCTGGTCAGCGGCACCGGCATCGCCAAGAGCAGCTTCTACCGGTTCTTCGCCGCCAAGGAGGCGCTCTACCTGGAGCTGATGATGCGCCAGGCCGCCGACGTCAAGCGCGAGGTCGTCGACGAGGCCCTGCTCAGCACCGAGGACGTCCGCGAGGGCCTGCGGCGCTTCCTGCACGCCACCCTGCGCCGGTTGGAGACCGACCCGCTCTACCGGCGCCTCATGACCCACCCGGAGGAGATGGCCGCCGTCACGCGCCGGCTCGGCAGCGCCGATCCGGAGTCCGTCTCCGCCTTCACGGCCTCGCCCGACAACCCGGCGCGGGCCCTCGCGGACTTCCTCCGCCACCACCAGGAGGAGGGCGAGCTGCCCGAACACGACCCCGCCGTGCTCCTCGGCGTGATCCAGGCGGTCCTCGTCCTGCCCCTCAACAAGGAGCTGCTCGGCGACCCCGCCCTGCTGCCCCGGATCCAGGACCTGCTGGTGGACATCGTCGCCACGGGCCTCACCCCGCAGAAGGGCTGACCGCCATGACCGCCCACGACACCGGACCGTCCGGCACCAGGAGCGCCCTCATCGTCGGCGCCGGCATCGCCGGCCAGGCCGCGGCCCTGCGCCTGCACCAGGCCGGCTGGCGCGTCCGGGTCGTCGAGCGCGCCCCGCGGCGCCGAGGCGGAGGGTACGCCGTCTCCTTCGCGGGGATCGGCTACGACGCCGCCGAGCGGATGGGCGTCCTGCCCGACCTGCTCGACCGGCACATCACGCCCGACGCCCTGGTCTACGTCAGGAAGGACGGGACGGAGGCGTTCACCGTCCCCGGCCGGACCGTGCGGGCCCTGGCGGGCGAGCGCAACCTCAACCTGCTGCGCGGCGACATCGAGGACGTGCTCCACCGCAGGGTCCGCGACCACGCCGAGTTCACCTACGGCACCACCGTCGAACGCGTCGAGCAGGACGCCGACGGCGTGCGCGCCACGCTCAGCGACGGCACCGTAACCACCGCCGACCTGCTCATCGGCGCCGACGGCCTGCACTCGGCCACCCGGGCCCAGGTCTTCGGCCCGGAGTCGGCGTACCGCCGCGACCTGCGGCACATGGTGGGCGTGTTCATGCTCGACCACCGGCCCGAGGGCGTGGCGCCCGGCGCCACCGCCTCGCTCACCGACACCGGCCGGACCCTGGCCGTCATCGACCTGGGGGCGAACGGGGCCGCGGCCTTCTTCGGCTACCGCTCCGAGGAGTCCGGCCGCGAACTCGCCGAGGGCCCGTACACCGCGATCCCGCGCGCCTGCGGGGACATGGGCTGGGTGGCACCCCAGGTGCTGGAGCAGCTGGCCGCGGCGCGGGACGTGTACTTCGACACCGTCAGCCAGATGGAGGTGGACGGGTGGAGCCGCGGCCGGGTGGTCCTGCTCGGCGACGCGGCCTGGTGCGTCACCCTCTTCGCCGGGTACGGCTCGGCGCTGGCCGTCGGCGGCGCGGACGCCCTGGGCACCGCCCTGGAGGAACACCCGGACGACCTCCCGGCCGCCCTGGCCGCGTGGGAGCGGCGGATCCGCCCGGAGGCCGAGCGCAAACAGCGCCTGGGCCGCCAGGTGAAGGGCCTGTACGCGCCCGAGGACCGGTTCGGTCTGTGGCTGCGCGACCTACCGCTGCGCATGGCCGCCAACCCGCTCGTGAGCCGCTTCCTCCAGCGCCGCCTCCAGATCCGCGGCTGAGGGGCGCGCCTCCATCGACCGGTCAGGTCAGGAGGACCGCTCCTCCTGGAGCAGCCAGGCGGCGGTCCCGCCGACCACCGCGCACCCGAGCACCATGAGCAGGACACTCCGGCCGGTCTCCGGGTCGGCGACGTCGTCGGCATAGGCGGTGTCGGCGGCAGCGGCGACCATCGCCCACTCGACCAGCATGAGGGCCGGCGGCACGCACGCCAGCCCGACGGCGGCCCCCAGCAAGAAGCGGGACGGACGGAGCAAGTAGCGCACGACGACCGCCGCCAGCGCGGCCACGGCGACCCAGAGGAGGAAGGAGGTGAGCATGGCGTCGTCGCCCGACGGAACCCAACTCTCGTCACTCGCCCACGGCAGGGCGCGCGACAGGAACACGACGACCGTGCCCCCGGTCAGCAGAGCCGTGGCCGCCCGCAGCCGTTCCGCGTCGTAGGCGTGCGCGTGGAAGCGCGCCTCCAGACGCGCCAACCGCTGTCGGAGCTGTTCCGTCTCGCTCGGACGTCGGCTCGGGGAAGGTGGCATGGACCGCTCTCCTGGGTGTGTCGTCGAAGGACCACCCGTATCGGACCACAGCCGTACGACCCGCGTTCACCCGGGGGGCGCGGAGGCCCCGGGGCGGCGCAGACCCACCTGTGCGTCGCGCACGTGCAGCGCCAGGTGCGTCTCCAGACGGCGCGGCGAGGCGTCCCATCCCGTGCCGAGCAGGACACCGATGCGGGTCAGCCGCTGCCGCACGGTGTTGCGGTGCAGGTGCAACAGTGCGGCGACCCGCGCCACGCTGCCGTCGGTCTCCAGGTAGTGGAAGGCGGTACGCGCCAGGTCGGTGCCCCGCTCGTCGTCGTAGGCCAGCAGCGGGTCGATCGCGCGGGTGAGCGAGCCCGGGAGCCCGCCCGCGCGGGCCAGGTCGAGCAGGGCGTGCACCATGCCCAGCCGCTCGCCGTCGAGCACGCCGTCCCGGTCGAGGGTGACGAGCGACCCGAGGGCGAGCGACGCGCGCCGGTGCGCGTCGGGCAGGTCCCGCGGGGACGTGACCGGACCGGCCGCACCCGCCCGCAGCGGCCAGCCGTGGCCCTCGAACACGGCGCGCAGTCCGTCCTCCCAGCCGGGCGAGGCCGTGAGCAGGCACAGGTGGTCGTCGTGCACGGTCATCACGGACCGCCCGATCGCGGCGCGCAGCACCTGGCGGCACCGCCGCGCGTCCGCGAAGGACACGTCCAGGGACACGCACCACAGGCGGTCGTCGGACCGCAGGCCCCAGCGGCGCATCCGCCGCTCCAGCCGGTCGTGCGGCAGGTCCACGCCGGAGAGCAGGTCGTCGACCAGCTCGTGCTGGCCGCGCAGGTCGGCGTCCTCCTCGGCGCGTGAGAAGAGCAGCGCGAGGGCGGCGTGCACGGCGACCCGCTCCAGCAGCGCCCTGTCGTCGGAGTCCAGGACCGACCCCGTGTGCAGCGTGCCCAGGGTCTCGGCCGCCGCGGTGATCGCGACGGCGGTGCCGGGATCGGGGACGGCCTCGGCCGCCGCCCGGTCCGCGGTCGTGGCGAGCAGTCCGCCCGAGGCGTCCCGCAGGTGGAGGTCGTCGTCGAGCGCGCCGCGGCCGATGGTGAGGACCCGGTCGACGTCCGGGGAGACCATCACCGCGTCCAGCAGCCTGCGGTCGAGTTCGAGCATCCGGGTGGCCAGCTGCAGCTCGGCGGCGCTGCGCCGGTGCTCCACGTTGAGCAGTTCGGTCCGGCGGGCCATCTCCTCGAAGCGCAGCGAGTTGTCGATCGCGACCGCCGCCTGCTTGGCGATCGACTCGACGCAGCTGACCTCCTCGGGCTCGAACCGGCGGGACCGCCGTTCGGCCACGATGAGCGCGCCGATCACCCGGCCCGCCACGGTGAGCGGGGCGCCCATGATCGTCTCGACCGCCTCGGCCCGCACGATCTCGTCCACCTCGGGGTCGTGCACGACCGAGGTGTCGGCCAGGTACCCGGAGGTCTGGAAGGGCGCCAGGCCGGTCGCGACCTGCCCCAGCACCCCGACCCCGAGCGGCATCCGCAGGGCCCGGTAGGCAGGCGTGGTCACACCGTCGGACTGGCGGATGTAGGTGTCGCCGCGCTCGGGGTCGTTGAGGCTGATGTAGGCCATGTCCGCGCCGACGATCGCGCGCGTGCGGCGCACGATCGCCTGGAGGACGGCCTCCACGTCCCGCAGCGCGGTGAGGTCCGTGGCGGTGTCGAGCAGGACCCTCAGCAGGTCCTCACGCGAGCGCCGAAGGGTGTTCGCCATGCACACAACCTACTCGGATCAATGGTCGCCAGCACATCGTGTCCGCTGTCACCGCCACGTTAAGTTTCCGTAAGTTGCCTGGTCACCCGCCACACGCTGGCGCGAACCGGGTCCCACGACCCGTGGACCACCCTCGCGGAGGCCCACAAGGAAGGACGGACGACGGTGCAGATCACCGGGGCGGTACTGGAGCAGATCGGGCGGCGGCGCCCGTACGCGGAGTCGACCCCCGTCAGCGTGGCCCGGGTGGAGCTCGCCGAACCCGGGCCGACCGAGGTGCGGGTGCGGATCGAGGCGGCCGGGGTGTGCCACTCCGACCTGTCGGTGCTCGACGGCAACCGCGTGCGCCCGGTCCCTATGCTGCTCGGCCACGAGGCCGCCGGCCGCGTCGAGGCCGTCGGCCCGGAGGTGACCGACATCTCCGTCGGCCGCCGCGTGGTGATGACGTTCCTCCCGCGCTGCGGCGAGTGCGACGGCTGCCGGACGGACGGCAGGCTGCCCTGCGGTCCCGGCACCGCCGCCAACAACGACGGCCGGCTGCTGCGCGGATCGCGCCACCTCACCCGTGACGGGGAGACCGTCCACCACCACCTGGGCGTCTCCGGCTTCGCCACGCACGCCGTCGTGGACCGCGCCTCCCTGGTCCCCGTCGACGACGACGTCCCGGCCGAGATAGCGGCGGTCCTGGGCTGCGCGGTCCTCACCGGGGGCGGCACGCTGCTCAACGCGGTGCGCGCCGCGCCGGGCGAGAGCGTCATGGTCGTCGGCCTGGGCGGGGTCGGCATGGCCGCGCTGCTGGCCGCGGTCGCCGAGGGGGCCGGCGACGTCATAGCCGTCGACACGCTCCCGGAGAAGCTGGACCTGGCCCGGCGGCTGGGCGCCACCCACGCCTACACCCCCGACGAGGTGGCCGACCAGGGAGTCCGGGCCGCCCACGCCATCGAGTGCGCCGGGCACCCGCGCGCCTTCGAGACCGCGTTCGCCGCCACCGCCCCGGGCGGGCGCACCGTGACGGTGGGCCTGCCGAGCCCGGACGCCATGGCGCGGCTCTCACCGCTCACGATGACCGCCGAGGCCCGCACCGTCATCGGGTCCTACCTGGGCTCCGCCGTCCCCGCGCGCGACATCCCGAAGTTCGCCCAGTGGTGGCGCGAGGGCCGGCTGCCCGTCGAGCACCTGATCAGCCGCCGGATCCGGCTGGAGGAGATCAACGAGGCCATGGACGAACTCGCCGAGGGCAGGGCCGTCCGCCAGGTCATCGTCTTCGACGAGTGACCCCCGAGTAGCCACCGACCCGGGCGCGACCGTGCCCGGGGATCACGAAAGCACTGGTCAATGAGTCAGACACCCTCCCAGCCGGACGCGGCTTCGGCGCACTGGAAGGCGGGGCCGTTCGAGGTCCGCCTGCCCTTCGTGCACTACAGGTTCCAGTGGCAGGACTACACGCAGGGCCTGGTCATGTGCGCGGTCGACCTCGCCGCGATCCCGCTGCTGACCGAACTCCTCGGCATGCCGTTCGAGGCCGCGCTCGCCGTGGTCGTCCTCAACGGCCTCCTCTACCTCCTCCACCACCTGCTGGGCGACCCGGTCGTGCCCGGCTGGATCACCCCGGCCATCCCCCTGCTGATGGTCTACTGCCAGCAGTTCCCCGAGGGCCCCGAGCGGGTCCAGGCGCTGGTCGCGTTCCAGCTCGTCCTCGCGGTGCTGTCGATCACCCTGGGGGTGACCGGGCTGGCCTCGAAGGTGGTCCGCTTCATCCCGAACGCGCTGCGCGCGGGAATCGTGGTCGGAGCCGGCTTCGCCGCGGTGCAGAGCGTCTTCGCCGAGGGCGGCCGGTTCGAGACCTTCCCGTGGACGATCTCGATCGCCGTCGGCCTGGCCTTCCTCCTGCTGTACTCCAAGGGCTTCGCCAAGGCGCAGGAGCACAGCCGGGTGCTGCGGCTGATCGGCAGCCTCGGCATCCTGCCGTGCATCCTGCTCGCCGTCGTCGTCGCGCCGCTCTTCGGCGAGGCGCCGTGGCCGACCCTGGAATGGGGCTTCGCCACGCCCGACTTCGTCACCCTGTGGACGGAGTACACCGTCTTCGGCGTGGGCTTCCCGCCGGCGATGATGCTGCTCACCGCGGTCCCCACCGTGGCCGCCGCCTACATCGTGGTCTTCGGCGACGTCCTGCAGGCGCGTGCCGTCCTGGACGAGGCCTCCGAGGTCCGCACCGACGAGAAGGTCACCTACAACCCGAACCGCGCCCACGTCATCTTCGGCGGGCGCAACGCCTTCATGGGCATCATCGGCCCGGACGTCACCATGTGCGGCCCCCTGTGGGCGGCCATGCACGTGGCCATCTCGGAGCGGTACAAGAAGGGCCGCGACGCGATGCAGTCCATCTTCGGCGGCGCCGGCTCGTTCCGCTGGGGCACCAACACCGGCCTGTGGCTGCTGCCGATCGTCTCGCTCGTGGAGCCCGTCCTGGGCGTGGCACTCGCCCTCACGCTCATCATCCAGGGCTTCGTGAGCGTCAAGGTCGGCATCCTCGAAGCGCGCAGCCGCACCGACCTGGGCATCGCCGGAGTCACCGGCGCAGTCCTGGCCCTGAACGGCGCCGCCTGGGGCTTCGCCGTGGGCATCGTCCTCTGCCTGCTCGTGTACGGCCGCCGGTTCTTCTCCGGCGAGGACGACGGCGTGATCAACCACGAGCGCAGGCCCCGCGACAGCGGGAAGGCTCCCGAGGCCGGACAGTCCCCCGAGCGGGTGGTGGAGAGCTGACCGGCCGCCGGCGGGCCGACCGCTGACCCGAAGGGCCCGGCGCGTGCGCGCCGGGCCCTCGCGCGTCCCGTGCCGGTCGGCGCGGCGGCGCCCGCGGGACCGTTCCTCGACCTCGTCGCGGATCGACCGCACGGCGGCCATGTCCTGGCCCGCCGGGTCGTCCAGGGTCCACTCCTCGTAGCGTTCGCCCGGGAAGATCGGTCACGCGTGCCCACAGCCCCTGCCGACCACCACGTCGGCGGCGCGCACGACCTCGTCCGTCCACGGCTTGGGGAACTCGCTCGCGATGTCGATACCGACCTCCTTCATGGCCGCCACCGTGACCGGTTGACCTCCTGCCCGGGCTCGGATCCGCCCGACCAGGCGATCGCCCGCTCACCGGCCAGACGCCGGAAGAAGCCCAGAGCCATCTGGCTGCGCCCGGCGTTGTGCGTGCACAGGAACAGCACGACGGGGCGGCCGTCGTCCACCGTGCTCTCGATCCGCGCCAGGGCGCTCAGCCGCTGGCGGGCGAAGCGCTCGGCCAGCAGCGGCAGGAACTGGGCGACGGTGGCCCGGTCCCCGAACTGGTCATAGCTGGAGTGCAGGAACCGCTCGATGGTCTCGGTGTCGAACACCCCCGCGAACTCGTCGGCGAGCATGCCTGAGGCGACTCCCAGTGCGTACTGCTGGTCGACGGTGAACGCACGAGAAGGCCCCGCCACCTGTTTACGCAGGTGGCGGGGCCTTTTTGCATGTGTGTGGGTTGTGGCTAGGGGCGGGGTCGAACCGCCGACCTTCCGCTTTTCAGGCGGACGCTCGTACCAACTGAGCTACCTAGCCGCGTGCGACGATCTCTCGATCTCGCAGCGGTCCTGACGGGATTTGAACCCGCGGCCTCCACCTTGACAGGGTGGCGAGCACTCCTAACTGCTCCACAGGACCTTGTTCTGTTGTCGCACCCGGTCGCATTGACCTGGCGCGTTGTCGCGGTACTCATTCTGCCAGATGTCCGACAGTGCTCGAACCGCGCCGTACCCCCAACGGGATTCGAACCCGCGCTACCGCCTTGAAAGGGCGGCGTCCTAGGCCGCTAGACGATGGGGGCCCGTGTGACAGGTTCAGCATAGGGGAGATCGTCACCAACACCAAAGTGATTCTTCCCGTCGGGCACCCCGAGCCGACCTGCGCGAACCCCCACCCTACGGGGTCCGCTCCGGCTCCGTGGCATCCTCCTCGGCCTCCTCCGGCTCGTCGCCGACGGGCCGATCCGGGTCCGGTTCGATATGCCGCTCGACCTGCGCCGACGTCAACCCGATCCCGCCGAGGTCGATGTCGTCGCGGGCCTGGAGCCGCCCGGTCTCGACGTCGAAGTACAGCACCGACGCCTGGTACGGCGTCGGTCTTCCCCTGCCGTGATCAAGCCCACTCAATCCGGCCCCGCCCGTGGACCCCTGGACGAGGAACCGGGTCCCCTGATCGCCCAGCGCGGTCGAGCGCATGTGGTCGCCGCCCGTCAGCACAAGGGGGACGACCCCGTCGAACGCGTTCCCCTGCGTGCGGGTGTGCAGGACCGCGACGTCGACCTCGTTCCCCGCGTCGGACTCGGCCACCGACGACGCCTGCTCCTCGCCCAGCGCCGCCACGGCCTCCTCGTCGGGATTGAGCCGGGTCGCGTCCGGCGTGTACCGGGGGTCGCCGACCCCGTAGAACGTCAGACCCGCCACCTCCTCGGTGTCCTCGTCCAGCACCACCGCGTTCGGCTGGGACTCGACCGCGCGCTGCGTTCCCATGGAGTCGTGCTCGCCGCGCACCCACACGTACGGCACCTCCAGGTCGGCGATCTCGTCGGCGAAGACGTCCTCGGCCGCGCTCCCCCGGTCGGTCAGGTCGCCCGAGTCCACGACCACGTCGGCCCCGTACTGCTCGCGCAGCGTGCGGATGATGCTCCACGACGCGGGATTGAGCTGGATGTCGGACACGTGCAGGACCCGGACGACCGACTCGTCCTCCTCGTACACCGGCAGCGTCGACGTGGCCTCGTAGATCATCGCGACGTTGCCCACGAGTCCGGCGAGTTGTTCCTGGTACTGGTTGAACCGGCTGACCACGGCCTCCGCGCCGCCCACGACCTGCGGTGCGCCGGCGATCAGTCCGGTGTAGCGGGGTTCGGCGATGGCACTCGGGTTGAAGGACGAGGCCGCAAGGGCCCCGGACCCCACGAGCACCACCAGTGACACGAGGCCGCTGAACAGGGCCCGCCCCGCGCTCCGGAACAGCAGCAGTCCCATGATCACGGCGCCCAGGGTGGCGGCCACGAGGGCGCGCACCACGAGCGAGATCACGCCGGCGCGCAGGTCCGAACCGATACCGGCCGCCATGCGGTTGATGGCGTCGGGGTCGGCGAACATCTCCTCGGCGGCCGACAGCCGGATGTCGGAGATGGTCGCCTCCAGACGCAGCGGCGCGTCGTGCGTGTCGAAGGCGAGCTGCCCCAGCGGGCGGACGTCGACGACCGTCTCGCCGTCCCACTGGAGGCTCAGCCCGAGCGTGACGTCGGCCGGCCCGATCGGAGTGACGACCTCACCACCGAGCGCGAGTCCCAGCCAGCCCCCGACCAGGCCCGCCGCGGCGACGCCGCCCCACCGCCACGCACGCCCGGCGCGCACCTTGTTGAAGGCACCACGGTAGTCGTAAGCACGAATCGCTTCCCAAGACACCACACCCCCATCATGCCGGTGACACGGCCCGTTCCCAACGCTTCCTCCCGCCCGGAGTGCTTTTGTGCCGTCGCGCCCCGCCCACCGGGAGCGTTCGCCGGGGGCCGACACGCCGTCCTCCCCTCGCCTCCCCCGATCCGCCGCGCCAGGGGCCGCCGTCCCACCGAGCCCCTCCGAGGCCGCACAATGGCAGACGTGGTGGACATCGCACGCGAAGAATTCGAGGAACTGGTCGCCGACGCGCTGGACCGGATCCCTCCGGAGCTGACCCGCCTGATGGACAACGTGGTCATCACGGTCGAGGACGAGTCCCCGGAAGGCCTCCTCGGTCTCTACGAGGGCATCCCGCTGACCGAGCGCGGGGACGGCTACTTCGGCGTGCTCCCGGACCAGATCTTCGTCTACCGGCTCAACATCTGCTCCTTCTGCGAGACGCCCGAACAGGTGGTGGAGGAGGTCCTGGTGACGGTCGTGCACGAGATCGCCCACCACTTCGGCATCGACGACGCGCGTCTCGGCGACCTCGGCTGGGGCTGACCGCGACCGCGGGCAACCACGCCCTCGGGGACGGTCGCGCGTCCCGCACGACCCCGCACGGGCCGGAGACGACGAGGGTCGGCGACCACCCGCCGGGGCGACCACCCGCCCGGGGACGACCACGAGAGCGGACGGCCACGCTCCCCGGATTCGGCCACACCCCGACCGGCCATTCCCCCAGGAGCGACCGTGCGTCACACAACGGGCCTCGGTTCCTGAAGAAATCCGATTCCATTTCGGGTTCCTAGCGTGTCCGGGCAACAACGGTTCGCGTGGAACCAGCGGCGGAGCAATCACCTCAATCACCCCAAGAACACCGCTCCCAGCAGCGATAACACCAGATAGCTCCCGAACTCGATTCCGCGCCGAATTCAGGCGATCCCCCTCACCCGCAGCAACGAAACAGACACAAATTTCCGGAACGGGCTTGCGACACGGCCGTCCTTCCGGAACCGTTGGTCATTGGGACACGACACAGCGTGATTTCAACCATGTAACAGTTAGGGAGTGCCGGGTGGCCGAACCGCGCCTCAACCACACACCCGAAGACGAGGACCGTTCGCCCTCCTCGGATGCCCCGGACGATTCCTGGCGCAGCAGCTACCGCCAGGTCATGGCCATCAGCGAGTTCCGTTCCCTCTGGCTCGCCCACGCCCTGTCGACCATCGGTTCCAACCTGCTCAACATCGCGGCCGTGACGCTGGTGTTCCAGCAGACCGACTCGCCCCTCGCCGCGGGTTTCACGCTGGCGCTGACGTTCCTGCCCCCGCTCATCGCCGGCCCCCTGCTGTCCGGCGTCGCCGACATCTTCCCCCGCCGCCGCGTGATGGTCGTCTGCGATCTGCTCCGCGCGTCCCTGATCTTCGCGATCGGCATCCCGGGCGTCCCGCTCTGGGCGGTCTGGGCCCTGCTGTTCTGCTCGGTCCTGCCCACACTGCCGTTCGCCGCCGCCCGCGCCGCGCTGCTGACCGAGATCGTCCAGGGCGAGCGCTACGTCGCGGGCCTGGCGATCTTCCAGCTCACCACGCAGATCGGCACGCTGGCCGGACTGGCCGCGGGCGGCTACATCGCCGCCATGCTCGGCGTCGACACGGCCTTCATGGCCAACGGAGCCGTGATCGTCCTGGCGGCGCTCATCGTGCTGTTCGGCGTGCGGTCGCGGCCCTCACCACGGGCCGAGGCCTCCGAGCGCCCCCGGCTGCCGGTGATGATCCGCGACGGGTCCAAGCTCGTGTTCGGCGACGACCGCCTGCGCACCCTGGCGCTCATGGCCTGGCTCGCGGGCCTGTACATGATCCCCTACGGGCTGGCCAGCCCGCTGGCGGAGCAGGTCGGCGGCGGCCCCACCTCCGCGGGGCTGATCATGGCGGGTCCGTTCATCGGCGCGTTCGTCGGCGGCTTCGTGCTCACCCGGCTGATTCCGCCGCCCACGAGGATCCGCATGCTCGGCCCGCTGGCCGTGCTCGCGTCGGTGCCCCTGCTGCTGTGGCTCTTCGATCCCCCGCTGTGGCTGATGATCACGGCGCTCGCGGTCAGCGGCGCGTGCAGCTCCTACCAGATCGTGGCGAACGCGGCCTTCGTCCTGTGCGTCCCGAAGGAGGGCAGGGGTCTGGCCTTCGGCCTGGTCGCGGCGGGCCTGCAGACCGCTCAGGGCCTGGGCATCCTGCTCGCGGGACTCCTCGCCGAGTCGTTCGGCCCCAACGTCGTCGTCATCGGCGCCGGAGCCGCGGGGATCGTCCTGGCGGCCGGTCTGGCGCTGCCGTGGTCCCGGTTGGCGGGCCACACCGTCGCGCTCATGAACCAGACGGAGAAGGCGTCCTAGGGCGCGTGTGGTGGATGCTGCCCGTCGCGAGCGGTGCAGCCAGTGGTGCTCTCGCAAGGCCGAAGAGGGAGTCGGGGTGGTTCCCCTGCCGACTGATGAGAACGCGGTGAGAGTGCCGCTGGGCGACGCGCAGCAGGGCGAGTATCCGCCATACACGTCCTAGCGGGAGCTGCCCGCCGAGCCGCCCCGGCGGGAGGGGGCTCGCCGCCGCCCGAAGGGCGTGGCCGGCACCGCCTCCTGCTTCCCGCTGCCCGTCTCCTGTCCCGCGTTCCCTCTACCTACCGGTCCCGGCCGCCGTCGGCCGAGGAGTCGCGGGCCTCCTCACCCTCGCACTCCTCGCGCGGGGCGTCGATGTCGCGTCGTTGCCACCCGGGGTGGGCTCTCAGGGTCCACATCAGCTCTCGCTCGGCTTTCCTTGGAAGTTGCGGATGATCTGCTCCAGCAGGGAGCGCTTCTCGTGCTCGGCGGGCATCAGCAGCCACGCCAGGACGTAGACGAAGACGCCGCCGCCGAGGAACGCGAAGACCACGAAGATCAGGCGGACGATGGTGGCGTCGATCCCGGTGTAGGCGGCGATGCCCCCGCAAACGCCGGTCAGGAAGCGGTCGGAGTCACTGCGGCAGAAGCGCTTGGTCGTGAAGTTCTCGCTCATATCTCCAGACTGCCTCCTCACCACGACGATTCCCATCGGGGACAGCCCTGGGCCGCCCCTGACATCCCCCCGACCCCCAGGGAAGGGAGCAGGTGGGGGGCGGCGATACGCCCCCGTACCGAGTGAGACGGCACGGGGGCGCGAGTGGTTCCTGAGGCGTGTGGCACACCCCGGCGGCTTCGTGGACGGGGTCTCGGGTGATGCGCCTCATGCGCAGCGCATTGTGGCGGGGAACCTCATGCGCGGCCCTCATGCGCGGCGCCTCATTGCGGGGCACCTCATGGGCGGCCTCGTGGCGGTGCGCCACACGGGCGGCACCTCATGGCGGGGCATCGGGCAGCCTCGTGCCGATGCGCCTGATGGCGGGGCATCTCACGGACGGCACCTCATGGCGGAGCACTTCACGGCGGCCTCACGGCGGGTGCCGCTACCGCCGACGGCTCCCCGGTACGTTCACCTGGTGGCGGTACCCCTGCCCGTCCCGGGTGACGTCCCCGGGGACGCCTCCGCCGACGCCTCGGCCGACGCCCCCACCGACGTGCCGGGGGACGTGTCGGCGGCCTCGACACCCGGGCGCGGCTCGCCTCCGTCCCCCGCCCCCGAGCCGGACTCGCCGCCGTCCTCGGCGCCGACGGTCGTCGCCAGCGGCTTCTCGGTGATGAACCAGGAGAGCACGAAGCCCACCAGCGCGATCGGCACCGCGTAGAGGAAGATCGGCGGCAGCGCCCCCGCGAAGGCCTGCTCGACGAACGCGCGCACGGGATCCGGCAGGGACTGGAGCATCTGCGGGGTCATGGAACTGATCCCGGCCTCGCCGCCCGCGAACTCCACTCCGCCGCCGGGCGCCTCGGCCATCCGGTCGTTGAGCCGGGACACGAAGATCGACCCGAACACCGCGATCCCGAAGGACGCGCCGATCTGGCGGAAGTAGTTGTTGGCCGACGTGGCCGCTCCGAGATCGCGCCGGGGCGCGGTGTTCTGCACGATGAGCACGAGGTTCTGCATCACCATGCCGACGCCCAGGCCCAGGACCAGCATCGCGGACCCGTTGTAGAGGTAGGTGGTGTCGGTGTCCATCCGCGACAGCAGGACCAGGCCCACCATGATGATGGCGGTGCCGATGATCGGCCAGTGCTTGTAACGACCCGTGGTGGAGATGCGCCGACCGGTGGTGATGGTGCTGGTGAGCATTCCGGCCACCATGGGGATCATCAGCAGCCCGGACTCGGTCGCGCTGGCGCCCTTGACCATCTGGAAGAACGTCGGCAGGTAGGACACGGTGGAGAACATCGCGATGCCGACGGTGATGCCGATGATCGCCGTGAGCACGAAGTCGCGGTCCCGGAACAGCCGCAGCGGGAGGATGGGCTCCGCCGCCCGCTGCTCGACCAGGACGAACAGCCCGGCGGCGACCACCGCGCCCACCGCCAGTCCGATGATCTGCGGGCTGGCCCAGTCGTAGGTGTGGCCGCCCCAGCTCGTGACCAGCACCAGGCACACGCTCGTCGCGGCCAGCAGCAGCGTGCCCATGTAGTCGAGTCTGGGCCTGGGGCCGGACGGCCGGGGCAGCCGGATCGTGACGATGGCCGTGACCAGCGCGATCGCGCCCAGCGGCAGGTTGATGTAGAAGATCCAGCGCCAGTCGAGCTGGTCGGTGAAGAAGCCGCCGAGCAGCGGGCCGGCGATCGACGCCAGCCCGAAGACACCGCCGACCACGCCCATGTACTTGCCGCGCTCACGCGGGGAGACGACGTCGGCGATGATCGCCTGCGCGCTGATCATGAGCCCGCCGCCGCCGATGCCCTGCAGGGCGCGGAAGAGGATCAGCTGGGTCATGTCCTGAGCGAGCCCGGCCAGGACCGAGCCGAGGAGGAACACGGCGATCGCGAAGATGTACACGTAGCGGCGGCCGAAGATGTCGCCCGCCTTGCCGTAGATGGGCATGCCGACGGTGGCCGCGAGCATGTAGGCCGTCACGACCCAGGACAGGTGTTCGAGGCCGTTGAGCTCGCCGACGATCGTGGGCAGCGCGGTCGCCACGATGGTCTGGTCCAGTGCGGCCAGCAGCATCGTGAGGATGATCGCCAGGAAGATCCAGCGCAGCCGGGAACGGCCGACGCCGGACTCGGCCGGTGGCGCGGTGGGTGTGGACATGGGACTCCGTTCGCCTTCGGGAGGCGTTCCGGGTCAACGGACGGGGCCGAAGGCCTCACCGAGGTTCTGGAAGGCTTCGCGGAGCTTCGCGCGGACGTCCGCGACCTGCTCGCCCTCCTCGAAGTGGAGGCGCTTCATGGTCTGTCGCATCACCGCCATGGCCGCGGCGGCGACCACGAACGAGCGGTTCTCCTCCGGCGGGTCGCCCCACCGTTCGGCGATGACCGCGGCCACTTCGAGTTCCACTGTGTGGAAGCGCCCGAAGAAGCCGCGGGCGAGCTGGGGCTCGCGTTCCATGAGTTCTTTGCGCATCCGCATCCTGCGCCGGTGCGAGACGAGGTCTTCGGTGTTGACCAGGAACGATGTCAGCATGGTGATGAGGTCCTCGACGAAGTCGCCGGAGGGGCCGCCGGAGGCGAACTCCTGCCGTACCGGTTCGTCGGGGCGCACGGGGAGGTCGCCCAGGACCGCCTCTTCCTTCGAGGCGAAGTAGTTGAAGAACGTCCGCGCGGAGACGTCGGCCTCGGCCGCGATCTCCTCCACGGTCACGTTCTCCAGGCCGCGCTCCAGGAAGAGCTCCAGTGCCGCCTCCTGGAGGGCACGGCGTGTGGCCGTCTTCTTCCGTTCACGCAGCCCCATGCGTTCCTCCCCCGTACACCGACGATTGTTGCATGCTCTGCAAGCTTTCTCAAGATGAATTATTTCACTCGGCGCAAGAGAACGGCCCCGCCCGAGGGCGGAGCCGTTCGTCGAAGCCGCGCTGTCTACATCTTCGTCGAGTGCTCGGGGCGGACGTACACGACCACCCGCTCGTCGCCCGGCTGGTGCCAGGGGTAGACGTCCTCGTTGAGGTACTTCTTGGCCATCGCGTTGATGAAGGCGTTGTCCGGGTCGTCCTCGATCCGGTCCACCCGCCCGCGCACCTCCACGTACCGGTAGGGGTTCTCGGGGTCCTGCACCGAGACCGAGATCCGCGCGTCCCTGCCCAGGTTGCGCACCTTCTGCCGGGTCTTGGTCTGGCTGAACCGCAGGAACTCCCCGTCCCAGTCGATCCACACGGGGTTCACCTGCGGCTCGCCCTTGGGGCCGAGCGTGGCCACGTGTCCGTACGAGGGCTTGGTGAGGATGTCCTGCCGGTCCTCGGGTACCACTGCCATGGCTTCCTCCACAACGTCGCTGTCGGTCGCATCGAGTAGACCAAGCCCGTCGGTCGGCGCCAAGGCGGCTCGCCCTGCCGGCTCGGGCATCGGCCCCACATCCCATCCCACCACCGGCCGGCCGGTCACCGCCAGAGCGGCGTCCGGACCTGCTCGGGACCCGGTTCCGCCGCCATCGACCGGACGTCGGGGTAGAGGGCCGTGAGCAGCGGCCAGGTGAGCGCCGCCATCTCGTCGGGCGTGCGCGGGCAGTCGTTCTGGAGCCAGTCGGTGGCGGTGGAGATGAGCGCGCCCGCGATGAACGCCGCCGCGAGGTCGTACGGCGCGCCCGCCCGGTCCGCGCTCCGGTCGGCAGCGGGGGTGGGGGTGGGGCCAGAGCCAGGGGTGGGGTCAGAAGCGGGGCCAGAGCCGGAACTCGTTCCGGTGTCAGGGCTGGGGCCGGGGCCAGTGCCGGAACCGGATCCGCTGTCAGAGTCCGGGCCGGGATCGGGAACGGCTCCGGAACCAGAGGCGGACCCGAGGCCGCCCAGGAAGTCGGCCATGGCCGTGTGGCAGGCGTCCGTCGTCCGGCGGCGGAGGTGGTCGATGACGCGCGCGCTGCCCTGGGGTCCCAGCACGGCGCGGAACAGACCGGCGTGTTCGGCGAGGCTGGCGAAGAAGAGTCGGAGTTGGGTCGGCGCGTTGCCGGGATCGGGCCTCGGGATCGCGCCGACCACCTCGTCGATCACCGCCGTACACGCGGCCTCGGAGAGTTCGTGCACGTCGCGGTAGTGGTCGTAGAACGTCGAGCGGCTCACACCAGCCTGCTTCACGACGTCGGCGACGCTCACCCGGGACAGGTCCTGGTCCTTGATGAGTTCGGTCAGCGCGCCCTGTAGTGCCGCCTGCGTACGTCGAACACGCCGGTCAACGGGCTGGCCCCGGTCTGCTCTCGTCACCACCACGTTCCTCAGCTTATGCCATCCCTACATATGCAGGTTAACCTACTCTTGTAGGAAAACCTACAGATGTAGGTTAACGTGACGCGGGCGCCACGGCAGCGGGTTCCGGCGCCTCCCGGCAGTGAGGACGTGTGATGAGGGCAGGCCCCCAGCAGGACGACGACGCGGGCACGCGGCCCGGCCCGCCGTCGGGCGTCACGATCGTCGGAGCGTCGGCCGCCGGGCTGTCGACCGCGGAGGCCCTCCGCCGACGCGGCTACCAGGGACGGCTGCGGCTGCTCGACGCCGAGGACCGGCTTCCCTACGACCGGCCGCCGCTGTCCAAGCAGGTCCTGTCCGGGGCGTGGGAGCCGTCGCGGGCTCGGCTGCGCGGCCCCGACCAGCTGGCCGCGCTGAACGCCGAACTCCTGCTCGGCGAGCGCGCCGTGTCCCTCGACCTCCGGAACCGGTCCGTCACCACGGACACCGGCCGGTCACTGGAGGACGACGTCCTCGTCCTGGCCACCGGCCTGGCGCCCGTGGTCCTGCCCGGCCAGGACGGCCTCGCCGGCGCCCACGTCCTGCGCGGCCTTGACCACGCGCTGGCCCTGCGCCGCGACCTGGTCACCGCCGCACGGGTGGTCGTCGTCGGCGAGGGGGTCCTCGGCGCGGAGATCGCCGCCACCGCCCGCGGGCTCGGTCTGGACGTCACGCTCGTGGGACTCGGTCACACGCTCCTGGCCGACCAGCTGGGCGGCACCGTCGGCGGCGTCCTCACCGACCTGCACACCGAGCGCGGGGTGCGGCTGCGGCTCGGCACGGCGGTCGAGTCCGTGGTCGGCGACGGCGGCAGGGTGAGCGGGGTGCGCCTGACCGGCGGCGAGGTCCTGTCGGCGGACGTGGTCGTGGCCGCCGTCGGGTCGCGTCCCGCGACCGCCTGGCTGGAGGGCAGCGGGCTCCCGCTCGGCGACGGTGTGGAGACCGATGCACGGTGCCGCGCCGCCCCCGGGATCTACGCGGTCGGCGACGCCGCGTCGTGGTTCCACGAGGGGCTCGGCCGGCGACTGCGCCTGGAGAACCGCACGAACGCCGTCGAGCAGGCCCAGGCCGTGGCGGCCGCGATCCTCGGCGCCGACCGCCCCTTCACGCCCGTCCCCTACTTCTGGACCGACCAGTACGACGCGAGGATCCAGGCCCACGGCATGCCGTCGCCCGGGGCGCAGGTCTCGATCGCCGAGGGCGACCCGGCCGACCGCCGGTTCGTCGCCGTGTACACCGAGGGCGGCCGGGTCACCGGCGTCCTCGGCTGGAACATGCCCAAGCAGGCCCGTCTGCTGCGCCAGGAGCACCTCGCCCCGCCGGACGCGCGCCGGCCGCCACAACCCTCCGTGCGGTGATCCCAGGGTGGCGACGGGGCGCCCCGGAGCGGCGACGGAGACGGCCCCGACCCCCGCCGACACCCACGCCTGGCACCCCGACGCCGGACGACACCCACGACGGACGACACCATGTTCAGAGGAGAGCCCCATGAGTGAGAACGACCAGGTCCTCGACTTCCCCCTGCGGAGCGACGAGGCGTTGGAACCGCCCGCGGAGTGGGCGGACCTGCGAGAGAAGTGCCCGGTGGCCAGGATGAGGTTCCCGACCGGCGACGAGGGCCGGCTCGTCACCCGCTACGAGGACGTCAAGCGGGTCCTGTCCGACCCCCGCTTCACCCGCAGGCTCGACGCCGAGGACGCGGCCCGGCTGTCGGCCGAGGGCAGCGTGTTCAACAGCGAGATGTCGTCGATGGTCCCCGACAGCGGCGAGGGCCACCTGCGGTGGCGGCGGCTGGTCGGCAAGTGGTTCACGGCCAAGCGGATGTCCGCGCTGCGTCCGTCGATGGAGGCCATCGCGAACGAGCTCATCGACGCGATGATCGAGGGCGGCCAGCCCAGCGACCTCAAGGCGGGCCTGGGCTTCCCGCTGCCGGTGTACGTCATCTGCGACATCCTCGGTGTGCCGGCCGAGGACCGGGAGCGCTTCTCCTACTGGTCCGACGCCCTGCTCAACCTCACGCGCTACTCGCAGGGCGAGAACGCCGAGGCGATGGGGGCGTTCGTCGAGTACATGTCGGCGCACATCACGGCCAAGCGCGCCGACCCGGGCGAGGACCTGCTCAGCGAGCTGATCAAGGAGACCGGCACCGACGGGGGGCTCACCGACCAGGAGCTCCTGGGAACCGGGATCGGCCTGCTGGTCGCCGGGCACGAGACCACCGCGAACATGATCGGGAAGATGGTCTGCATGCTCCTGGCCGACCGCACCCGGTGGGAGGCCCTGCTGGCCGACCCGTCGCTGGTCCGCACGGCCGTGGAGGAGTCGCTGCGCTTCGACGCCAACTCGGGCATCGGGCTGCCCCGCTACCTGCCCGAGGACGGCGAGGCCTCCGGCGAGGTGATCCCGCGCGGCACCACCGTGATGTGCAGCATGGGCGCGGCCAACCGCGACGAGTCCGTCTTCGAGGGCGCCGGTGAGATGGACCTGACGCGCAGCCCCAACCCGCACCTGGCCTTCGGTGCGGGGGCCCACTCCTGCCTGGGCCAGGCCCTGGCGCGCACCGAACTCCAGGTCGTCCTGACGGTCCTGCTGCGCCGACTGCCCACCCTGGAGCTCGCCGTGCCATCCGAGGAGCTGGAGCGCGTGGACGGCCTGGTCGTCGGCGGTCTGCGCGAGGTGCCCGTCCGCTGGTGAGCGGGTCCGGCCGAGAAGAGTAAGAGGGAGACGTATGAAGGTCACCGTGGACGAGGACAAGTGCTGCGGCGCTGGGCAGTGCGTGCTGATCGCGCCGGAGGTGTTCGACCAGCGCGACGACGACGGGATCGTCGTCCTGCTGGACTCCGCGCCCGGGCCGGACCAGCACGCGCTGGTCCGCGAGTCGGCCGCGGTCTGCCCGGCCGCCGCCATCGAGGTCACCGAGGAAGCCTGAGGAGGCTCCCTGCTCCGCCCGGAAGGGTGGAGCAGGGCCCGCCGGGGAAGTCCGCGCCGCTACGAACCTCCTGGGAGATCCGGGGGCACACTCACAGCGCTGTGATGGACGGTCGACGCCACTTACGCACCTTGGGCATCGCAAGAGATGACGGAAACTGGAACCCGAGGGAAGGCCTGCCTGAGCTCGAACGGCCGCGACGTCACATCGGTTCGATCATGCGGACCACCCGATCCGCACGGACGTCGAATCCGAGAACCGAGGGACTGCGGGTGCCCTCACGGTGCATCAGGACGGGTTTGCCCAGGCGACGCCCGATGGCCGTGACGAAGTGGCAGAAGATGTCCAGACGTCCTTGGCCCTGGAGTTCGCGCAGGTCCATGTCGAAGTCGATCTCATCCGGTGAGTAGAAACGGAAGATCGCGAGCACACCCTCACTCGGCCATACCCGCAGCTCCGAGAACGGAGATCTCGCCAACACGGTGTGCGCTGGGGGTAAGGGCACGACGACACCGTCGTCGGTGTACCGGTGAGTCCACCCACGTTCGATGACCAGCTCCAATAAGCTCTGCCAGTCGCGCACCGAGGCGTCGGGGACGCACAGGTCCGGGAGTGAGCCCATGCGCTCGGGGTCGAACAGGTCCACGACGTCATCCCAGAGCAGTGCGGTCACCTGGTCATGATGGCATCCCACCATGGCGAAGAGACCGTCCCCCGGCGCGGGCCAGCGACTGTCCGACGTCCTGCGTACCCGGCCTCTCAAGGGAGCGCACCTGGCGTTGAGGGGACTCCTGGCAAGAGCGCGTGGGTGAACAGCGGCGCAGGGCCGGACCTCGCCACCCCTGGTCTGATGATCTTGACGGTGACCCGCCCTGCGGACGTGGCAATACGTGCGATGCCGCTGCGCTGGTGGGTCGTCCGCGTCGTAGGAGTAGGACGCGGTACCGGAATCGTCCCATCCAAGGCGGGGTAGACCAGCAATTCCACAGGCCCGTACTCCTGTGTCACCGCTTCCGGGGCCGGGCGATCGCCGGGTGCGTTGGCGGGCGCGGGGACGCTCCGGTGGCTGAAAGCAGCACATCCGCGAGGTTGGCGAGAGCATGTGGACTCGGCGCTGCGGGCCGTGGACAGGACCACCGTTGAAGATCTGGCCGGCGCTGACCGGGGAACGGCGCGACCGACGCTGGCGCGGGGGTTCGCGCCCGCCGCCACGGTCCCACCGACTCCCCGCAATCCCCTCCCGACGACGCCATCGAAACCCGACCCAGAACGCTCCTTCGCGGACCAATCCCCTGCTCTGTACCTACTGTGGTATCCGGTAGACTCGGGCCTTGGCGATCCGACCCCAGGCCACCTGGGGCCCGCCACGGGGCCTTAGCTCAATTGGCAGAGCAGCGGACTTTTGATAAGCGTGATCACACCGCTTACCCGCAACAAACCCGCAGTTCAGGACGGATGCACTGCGCAAATCGGGCGCCCATTCCACCTTGGTTTCGCTCCATGTGCGCTCGTCAGCCTCATCCGCGCCTCGAGGTCGCCGAGCACCTTGCGAAAATGCGCTCCACTCACCGGCAGACCCCAGCCCGACCTGAACCGCCCCGCACCTCATCGCATCCATCCGCATCCCCAGAGCGCTCGCGGAACCCGACCCGCTGGACGCCGAGGCCGCCTGGAGAGCAACAGATCGTTACTCAGAGTTATTCAAAGTGACCCGAAGCGGACGCCACCCGGAGGTTTACTTCACGTGACCAGCACTGATGAAAAGCGCGTGACTACACTCCGAACAAGCTCCAGAGTTCACCGAATCAATCGATGTAACATGGCTCCCGATCGAAGATCATTGCACGTTGAATCAACAGCGCCGGGGGATATCATTGAATTCAGTCAAAGGCGAATATGTAGTCCCGTCTCTGAATTACAGGCAGCGCAGAATAATCTCTCACCTCGTGGCGGCCCCCGACCAAAAAACCGCCGCTGAATGGCTTGGTATTACGGATCGCCAGCTACGCCGACATCTGAACAATATCCAGGAGAAATTCGGCACCGAAACCAAGAACCAGGCGATTATCCTTGCAGCCCTGAGCGGCCAACTCGACCCGAAGGCGCTTCCCGCAAACGTATCTGACCTCGTCCGACGATCCATACCAACCCGCACGGAATCAAAAGCGGAGAAGAGCGCGATCATCGCGGCGCAACGACGGCCCGAGGGTTTCTGAGGTCGACCCACCTCAGCAGGCGAACGGAATCGGAAGCAGACGGAGCAGCTCTCAGGAGAACCTGGCAGGAATGAGTGCCGTTTCAAGCAACGCTCGCCCTGTCGACGACGGAAAGTAGGCGCCGGGCATCGGCATGGCGGTCGCGTTGGCGACCGTGAACAGCACCGGCACGGGTGCCCGCTCATGAAGAACCCCGAGATCGCCCTCGTGTTCGACCGGGTAGGAGTTGTGCCGGCCCCGTTGCCCCTGGGGCCAGTACTGAGACTTCATCCGTGTTATCGGTTGTCTCGGTGAGGGTCAGGCCGGTGTGTGACAACACCCCTACCAGGACCTGTGGTCGGTGCTGCACGCGCCGTAGCGATACCCGGACTACGCGGGCTGGCCGCCCACGTGCACAGTCGCCAGCACTTCTTCGTACTCAAGTACGGGGAGTAATCGTCGCAGACGATCGCAAGGCCGACCTGGGGAGGCAGGGCTCCTGCGGCATGTAGACGCCGAAGCGAGGCCATCGGCCCCCTTCCACACCGCCTCGCGGAGCTGGAGAAGCGCAAGGTCGCGAATAACTTCCCCTGCCAGGTTGGTCTCCTCTCCCCAGGGTGCCGCAGAGGGCCGAAGCCATCCGGTAGAGGATGGACCGGAGACGCGCCCGCCTTTGTCGGAGCGGGCGCGGCACCGGTGCCCTGAATCAGCCACGGACTCCGAGAAAGAGTTCCGAGGTGTAGGCGACGTCCAGCGACCCGTCCCGCGCGTGCTCCTCGCACAGACCACGAACAAGGTCGAGGAAGCCTTCGCCCTCCTTGGCGATAGCCCGCTGAACCTGGGTCGAGGAGGAGGACATGCGGACGAAGTCCTCCACCCGCACCGAACGGATCCAGCGCGCGACACGGGTGTCTACCCGACCACCGGCAGGCTCGAAGTCGGCCGCGACCTCCGCCCTGATGTCGAAGTCGCGGTACCCGCGACCGTAACCCGGACTGTGCACTTCCAACAGGGACTCGTAAGCGTCGAGGAACGCGCTGGAGGTGTGGTCCCGGTTGTTCTGCATGATCGCCAACAGACCGCCCGGTGCCAGCGCTGCGAGGGCTGCGGCCACATAGCGCTTCCGGTCCATCCACTGGTAGGCCTGGGCCGCCACCACGAGCTGCACCCGCTGGGTCAGCCCTTCCAGGTACTCCTCCGCCGCACCGACCGTCCACTCGACGCCCGGGAACTTCCTCCGCCCCCTGTCGACCATGTCCTGGGACACGTCCACCGCGAGATAGCGAGTGGACCCGCCCAGCGCTGGCACCAACCCCTCCAGGGCGATCCCGGTTCCCGCACCGGTGTCGACCACCGTCACCTCCGCGAACGACGTGAGCTCCTCCGCGATGGTCGCGAAGAACTCGTCGGGGTACCGGGGCCGGTGCAGGTCGTAGTCATCGGACAGACCATCGAACTTCTGCCGCACGCTCACGCTCGCATTCCTTTGTTGGCAGCTGATACCGGTCCTCCCCCGGCGAGAACGAAGGAGAGCATCCCGCCCGCCCGCACCATGTCGACCATGAGCTGCGGTACGGGGGTGAACGCGAGTTCGATCGAACCGGTGCTCACGACGCCGGCTTCCAGCGAGACCTCGAGTTTCTCCGCCGCTCCCAATTCCCGTGTGTCCATCTCCAGGGCGGGGAGGCCCAGGTTCCAGCAGTTCCGGTAGAAGATACGCCCGAACTTCGGCGCGATGACCACCGTAACCCCGCAGCCCAGCAACGCGGAAACGGCCTGTTCACGTGAACTACCGATACCGGTGATCGAGTCCGAGACCAGGGTGTCACCCTGACGGAACTCGCCCGCCATCCCCGGAAACCGGTGCTCGAAGACGTGCGGCGCGAGTTCCTCGGGTTTTGTGTACATGTGTTTGTACCGGGCGGGGATGATGTCATCAGTGGAAATCACACCGTGGACGTTCATCACCCTGTGAGACGTGGTCACAGCCGGAGTTCCTCTCCGTCGGGGAAGTGCCCCACCAGTGCGGCGGAGGCCGCGACCAGCGGTGACGACAGATAGATGTCGGCGCCGCCGTTACCCATTCGGCCCTTGAAGTTCCGGTTCATCGTCGTCAGCACAGTGCTCCCGGTCTCGGGGACCGAACCCTGTGTGCCCACGCACGCCCCGCAACCCGGCGGAGTGACCAGTGCTCCCGCGCGGACAAGCGTGTCGACGTGACCGGCGGCGACCGCGTCGAGATACGTGTCGCGCGACCCGGGTGTCACCACGAAGTGGACCGTCGGGTCGATCTCACGCCCCCGAACCACCCTGGCCGCTTCGGCGATGTCCTCCAACCGGCCGTTGGTGCAGGTGCCGATGAACACGTAGTCCACCCGTTTGCCCGCCAACCGGTCGACCGGGACCGTGTCACTCGGTGAATGGGGCAATGCCACCATCGGCATCAGCTCCGAGACATCCAGGTCGTACACGAGGTCGTCGGTCCCCGCCTCGGTCGACCGAAGACCCTCGCTCGATCTCGGGCGAGGCGGGAGGAAGACGCACTTGGCCCCCATCTCCACACCCATGCTCGCGACGGAGCCGGCGGAATCCTCGCTCAACGACTCGGCCCAGGAACCGGTCCACTGCACCGACCGGTACAGGAACGTCTCGCTGCCGAAACGTCGCAGGACCTCCAACAGGACGTCCTTGGGGCGCAGGGCCGGATGCGGTGTTCCGCTGACCCTCAGCCACACCGTCTCTGGCACCTTCAGCCAGGTGCGTCCGGTCGCCATCGCCGCCGCGATGTCCGTCGCCCCCATCCCGAGGGCCAGGGACTGCCGGGCCCCACCCACGCAGGTGTGGCTGTCGGAACCGAGCACCAGGTCACCCGGGACGAACCAGCCCTCCTCCATCGCGACCAGGTGGCTGATGCCAGCGCCCCGCCCGTAGACACGAACGCCGAGGTTGCGGGCGAAACGCTCGGCCTCACCGATCCGGTCGGCCATGTCCCGGTTGGGGACCAGGACCGAGTGGTCGAAGACGAAGGCCACCCGGTCGGGGTCGAAGACCGAGTCAAGGCCGTGCTCGCGGTACAGCCTCGCGATCGTCGGTGAGTTCCCGTCCTGGACGTAGACCCTGTCCACGTCGGCGAACAACAGCTCTCCCGTCTCGACGGACTCGCGTCCGGCATGCTCGGCGATGATTCGGTTGACGAGGGGGAAGGCGTGTCGTGCCATGTCAGACCCCGACACTCGCCGAGGCGGAGATCCTCTTGTACAGGTCGACCAGATCCGGGGTGCTCACCGTGCTCCGGTTCCGGATCGCCAGCTCTCGGACCTCCACCAGGCACTCGTCGATCAGGGAGTCGTCGACGCTGATGCCCTCCTCCTCCAGCAGGTGCCGGATCATCGCGCGGCCGGAGTGCTTGCCCACGACCAGCAGACGCTCGCCACCCACTAGTTCCGGAGGGAAGGGCTCGAAGGTACTGGAGTCCCGAAGCATCCCGTTGGTGTGGATACCGGACTCGTGGGCAAAGACGTTGGCCCCGACCACCGGCTGCCACGGTGCGACGTCTTGGTTGCAGGCCTCTGCGACGATTCGGGAGACCTCCTTGAGCTTGGTCAGGTCGACCCCGAGGTCGACCCCGTGGAACTGCTTGAGGGCAAGGACCATCTGTGCGAAGTCAGGCATGCCCGCCCGCTCGCCCACCGAGTTCACCGTGACGTGGAAGTAGCGTCCGCCGGCCGCCAGACCCGCGAGCGTGTTGGCGACCGCGAGGCCGAAATCGTTGTGGCAGTGCATCTGGGGGTCGATGTCCGAGGTTTCCACCACTGCGCGGACGCGCTCAGCGTAGCCCGCCGGGTCGAGGATCCCGATGGTGTCGGACAGCCGCAGGCGGTCCGCGCCAGCTTCGTGCACCGCGGCGGCGTACTCCTGGAGGAAGCCGATCTCGGTACGCCCGATGTCCTCGGCGCTGATGGAGACGAAGCACCCCTGGTCCTTGGCGTACTTCACCATGTCCTTGGCCGTGGCCAACAGCCAAGTGCGGTCCTTGCGCACACTGTTCTTGAGGTGCACGTTGGATGTGGGCAGACCGATGTGGACCGCCTTGAAACCGAGGGAGACCGTGTACTTCACGTCGTCAAGAACGCCTCGGTTCCAACCGATCAGGTTGACCTCGTCACGGCGTTCGAGCATCCGCTTGATGGCGGCGACGTCCTGCCCACCCATCGCGGGGATCCCCGCCTCGATCCACTTCACACCGCTGTCGACCAGGGCGTCGAAGATCTGGACCTTGGTGTCCTCCGAAAAGGCCACACCGGGGGCCTGCTCACCATCGCGGAGCGTGGTGTCCTCAAGGACAATGTCGTCTCGCATGCTGTACTCCTCGTTCATCCGGCTTCGGCCGGAACGGTGATCATTGACTGGTCGCGGCCCCTGTGAGCCGCGACCGGGCGGGGGAGCCCGAGCTTGCGCCGCAAGGTTCCCGGTTCGTAGCGTTCCTTGAACACACCGCGCTCCCGCAGACGCGGTAGGACGTGGTCGACGAAGTCGTCGAGGTCGCCCGGCAGTACCGGGGGCATCACGTTGAACCCGTCCGCGGCGCCCGAGCGGAACCACTCGGTCATGGCGTCGGCGACCTCGTCGTAGTCGCCGATCACGGTGAGGTGACCGCGTGACACCGTGAGCCTCAGGTACAGCTCCCGGATCGACAGCCCTTCGTCCCTGGCCATGGCCTCGATGAGGCGGCGTCGGCTCTGATTGCCGTTCGACCGCGGCAGCTCGGGCAGCGGACCGTCGATGTCGTACCCGCTCAGATCGAGTCCCCCGAGCATGTCGCCGAGCATGCCGACCCCATGGCTGGGGTGGATCAGCGATTCGAGTGACCGGTAGCGTTCCAGCGCTTCCTTCCTGGTCGCGGCCGTGTAGGGCGAGATGCCAGGCAGGATGAGCGGCGGACGGGCATGCGGTCTCACACGTTCAGTCCTTGCCCGGAGCCCGCTGGCGAACGCGACGGCGTCGGGCATCCGGGACTGCGCGGTGAACACGAGGTCCGCGCCCCGTGCGGCGAGGTC
This sequence comes from Nocardiopsis sp. NRRL B-16309, assembly GCF_001279585.1. Classification (GTDB taxonomy): domain Bacteria; phylum Actinomycetota; class Actinomycetes; order Streptosporangiales; family Streptosporangiaceae; genus Nocardiopsis. The sequence continues at coordinate 53,579 of NZ_LGEC01000079.1, forward strand.
GAGCCCGGGTTCGGAGGAACCGGCCTGGACGATCACGGGATGCCCCTGGGGAGGGCGCGCGACGTTCAGCTCGCCCTCCACCCGGATGTGTCGCCCCAGGAACCGGGGGGCGTGGCGTTTGTCCGGGTCGTAGTAGATCCCGGACCCCTTGTCGCGGACAAGGGCGTCGTCCTCCCAGCTGTCCCACAGGGCGGTGACCGCGTCGAGGTACTCGTTGGCCCGCTCGTAGCGGGCCGCGTGATCGGGGTGCTCATCGAGACCGAAGTTGCGCGCCGCCGCAACCTTGGACGAGGTCACCAGGTTCCACCCCGCACGCCCTCTGCTGAGGTGGTCCATCGTGGCGAGCTGGCGAGCGGTGTTGTAGGGCTCGGTGTAGGTGGTCGAGGCGGTGGCGATGAGCCCGATGTCCCGCGTCACCATGGCCAGCGCGGACAGCAGCGTGAACGGTTCGAGGCTGACGACCCGCCCTCCGTGGCCCTGGCTGTCGTCGTTGAACACCGAAGGCGTATCCGCGAGGAAGACGAAGTCGAAGAGCCCTCTTTCGGCCGTCGCCGCGAGTCGGACGAAGTGGTCGATGTCGGATGCGCCGTCGGCGATGGCCCGGGGGTGGCGCCAGGCGGCGGCGTGGTGTCCCGCGGCGTAGGAGAGGTAGGCCCCCAGCACCATCCCCCTGGGAGCGGCCCCGTTCGCGATGCCGCCGTTCACAGCGCCGCCGTCCGCGGGGTCTCCACTTCGATGTTCAGCAGGTCCTTGACGTCCGAGCAGTACGGTTCGGCCTCGAGGGTCCGGTCATGGACGAGGATGCTCTCGGCGACGCTGGACATCGCCTTCATCGACGCTCTCAGCATGTGGTTGGCGTAGATGACGACGTTGAACCCTGCCTCCCGCAACTGCTCGGCGTTGATCGAGTTGTAGCTTGTGGGAACCGAGACCAGCGGCACGGCGGGGAAGCTCTTCCGGAACCGGTGCGCGAACTCGAGTACCTCGTCGGGCACCTTTCTGCGGCTGTGGATCATGATGGCGTCGCAGCCCGAGTCGACATAGGCGCTGGCTCGCTTCAGCGCGTCGTCCATCCCCAGTTCGAGGATCAGGCTTTCCAGCCGGGCCACGATCATGAAGTCGTCGCCGGACCTGGCGGCCCTGCCTCTGGCGATCTTGTCGCTGAACTCGTCGATGTCGGCGATGGTCTGCGATACCTCGGTGCCGAGCAGGGAGTTCTGCTTGAGCCCGGTCTTGTCCTCAATGACGACTCCGGACACCCCGGCCCGTTCCAGGTCTCGGACGGCGAACTCGAAGTGTTCGGGCCGGCCCCCGGTGTCACCGTCCATCAGGAGGGGTTTGGCCGTCACCGCGAAGATCTCCGCGATCCTTTCGAGACGGCTGCGGATGCCGACCAGCTCGATGTCGGGCAGGGCCCGGCGAGCCGAGTCCGTCAGGGAGCTCGACCAGAAACCGTCGAACTCGATCTTCTCCACACCGCGCCCGCGCATCACGCTGGTCTGCTCGCCGACGACCGCGGAGAGGGGGTCGTGCGCCTCGATCAGGCGAACGAACCCCTCCTGATCAAGCTTCGCGCGAAGGCCACCTCTGCGCAGCTCGTTCGGAGCGCTCCGGATGATCATGCTTGGATGTCCTCTCAACGTGTGGTCTCAAAGGGGGTCACTCATCGAGGTCGATGCTTCCGTCGGCGCGCCCCGTGGCCGCGTGCCGCTCAACCAGCAGCACACCGAGCACGAACCACGCCGCGCCCAACGCGAGGGCCATGAGCAGCGGCGTTCCGGCCGCGACGGCGGACTGTCCCCAGCCCCCCGCACCCGCCTCGATGTCACGCACCGCCTGAATGGTGTGAGTCAGAGGCACCACTTGGACGACGTACTGCACCACGGTCGGCCAGAACGTGATGGGGACGAACACCCCGCACCCAAGTGCGATCACTAGCTGCGTCAAGTTGGAGATCAGGTTGCGCGCGTCGGGCCAGCGCATGGACACCGCGGCGACGGTGAGGGCGAATCCGAACGAGCCCAGGGCCGTCACGAGTACGGCGGGCAACAGAAACACCGCGCCGGCCAGGCTGAACGAGACACCGAAGAAGGGCCCGAGGACAAGCAGCACGATCATCGGCGTCACCACCGCGCTCGGGAACCACTGGCAGGCGCGTCCGACGAACACCGGCCAGACGCGGCTGGGCGAGATCATCAGGAGTGGCAGTGTGCCCGCCTGCCTCTCCCAGGCGACCGTCTGGACTACCAGGAGCATTTCCAGACAGGCCAGGAAGAGCCCGCGCCCGATGACGAGGAAGGTGACGATGTCAGCGCGGCCGAGCAGCACCCCGATGAGCGCGAAGAAGGTGACTTCCAGACAGCCTCGGAGCAGCCATCCGAGACCCCAGGTGATCCATGTGTAACGCTTGGTGAGATCCGCGACTCCGACGGTGATGCCCGCCCGGAGAACGTCCCACACTCTCGGCCGTCTCCGACCGGTGGCTTCAGGTGAGAGCAAGGCGCCCCTCCCTCCGCGCGTTGTCCAGGGTGCGCATGAGCATCCAGGCCGCGACCGCGAGCGTGACGGCGGCCAGGCCGAGAATCACCCCGTTGCGCCACAGCCAACCGTCGGCATGCCCCTCCCCAAAGGCCTCTCGGAACAGGTCGGACGACCACGACAGGTAGACCGCCCGGCACAGCGCCTGAATCCAGTCCGGGTACAGCGTGACTGGCACCAGCACGCCGCCGAGGAGGAAGAAGGGGTAACCCATCGCGTTCTGATAGGTGTGCGGGTTCCTCGTGTTGACGAAGACCACGGAGAACAGGATCGACGTCGCCGTCGTGGCGACCGCCGTGGTCACGAGGGTGACGGCGACGACGTGCAGGGCGCTGATTTCCAGGGAGACCCCGAACACCAGCCAGCCGACGAGAAGCGCTTCGGTGAAGACCAGGAGAGAGAAGATCGTCACCGCCCCCACCCGACCGACGAGGTAGCCGAAGACCGACCCCCGCGACGACACCAGCGGTTCCAATCGCAGGTCGTCACGGTCCTTTCGCACCACCTCGCCGCCGGTGTACAGGGCGTTCACCCACAACGCCATGAGCGCGGGGGCGACCACGGCGATGATGTCCAGGTCGGCGCGGCCGGCGAAGCGCACGACACTGAGGAAGCCAAGCGTCTGCAACGGGATGACCGCGAAGGTCACGAGCTCATGCCGGTTCCGGCCGAGGATGATGGCCTCCAGTCTCAGCGCCGCACGGACCGAGCGGAGGAAACGGCTAGCCGACATGCATCCCCCGCCCACCCACTGCACGGAGGTAGACGTCCTCCAGAGTCGGATGGGCCACGGAGAAACCGTGGACGCCCATGCCCACCAGAGCCGCCAACACCCCGTTGACGGCGTCCCGGCCGTCAACCGTCACGAGGAATCCACCCTCTCTCCGGGTTTCGACCGACAGCACCCGAGGCATCTCCCTGAGCTCGTCGCAGCGGGACTCACCGTCGGGCGGTGTCTCGAAGACCTCGATCCTCTGTTCGCCGTCCGACCTGCGCCGCAGTTCCGCCGGGGTGTCGGTGAAAGCGACCCGGCCGTCGTTGATCAGACTCACTCGATCGCAGACGGCTTCGGCCTCTCGCATGTCGTGGGTGGTCAGAAGGACCGTGGTCCCGCTGCCGCTGACGTCCACGACGATCTGCCGAAAGGCATGCGCCGCGGCGGGGTCCATCCCCATGGTGGGCTCGTCCAGGATCAGCACCCCCGGCTGCACCAGCAGCGCGCGGGCCAGGTGGACACGCTGTTTCATACCGCGGCTGAATCGCTCCACGGTCTGGTCCACCGAGGAGAGACCGACCAGCTCGACCACTTCGTCGATGGCCTTGCGGGCACGGCGTGGCGATCCCATCCCGTGGAGTGTGGCCCAGAACTCCAGGTTCTGGCGTGCGGTCAGCCGTTGGTAGAGGCCCCTGTCTCCGCCGAGGACCAGGGCGAGCCCTCCCCGCGCGCGGTCCGTCTCCGTGACGACGTCGGCGCCCATGACCTTGGCCGTCCCAGATGTGGGCAGCAGCACGGTCGCGAGGATTTTGGAGAGTGTCGACTTCCCCGCGCCGTTCGGACCCAAGAGTCCATGGACGCTGCCTCGGGCGACGCACAGGTTCACGTTGTCCAAGGCGTACTTGACGGTCCGCCGCCCGCTTCCGACGGGGAAGGTCCGGCACAGATCGGTGATCTCGATCGCATCGCTCGTCATGCCGAGTTCTCCGTCCCCTCTCGGTGTGAAACCCGTTCCCCGGGGTCTCCCGCGCTCCTGAGGCGGCGACGCACCGCGTCCAGGGCCGCCTCGGCCTGGTCCTGGGCGACACTGTGCTTGGTGACCAGGAGGAAGGCCCCCAGCGGGGACAGGAGAACCCGGTGTCCCTCCAGTTCGAGGGGCTGCGGTGACCGGGAAGCCTCCGTAACCGGTTCGGTCGTCAACCGCACTCCGAACAGCAGCTCCGGGGCGGCCTCGCCACGTGCCTCACGCCGACGCTCCCGTTCCCGCTCAACGTCGGCGGGCGTCGGCCTCTCCAGGTCGTCGAGCGGGGAGGCGAGCCCCACCGAGGCCGCCAGGTCCGTCAGTTCCCGGAGCTCGGGCAACAGTCGCAGGGCCTCCGCCCGTTCCACCAGGGTTCCCAGTCGACCGGGGCCCAGCGCGCGCGAGAGGACATCGAGGTCGACCGCGTCACGAGGATGGAACCTGCGCTGGAACCGCTCCTCGCACACCGCGAGGATGTTCGCCACGACGGGGTCGTCGCTGACCCCGGAACGCAGGGGGACGCTGTCCAGGTCCCCGAAGTGCAGGGCCGTGGACACCTCGACCGACAGCGGCTTGTCGTAGAAGGGGTCCTCCGCCTCGCGCACCAGTGCCACGTACAGTTCGGTCGTGTCGCCGTTGATCAAGGTGAGGTGGACCTCGTCGTCCATTCCCCCGCTCCGGACGAGTTCGGCCGCGGCCCAGAGGCCGTCGGGGGAGTCGACGACGACATCCATGTCCGTCTGGGAACGGAACATTCCTTCGGGATACAGATCTCCGATGCTCTGCCCCTTGACCACCCGGAAGCGCACACCTGCGGCGCGCAGGCGGCGTTCCTGCTCCCGGTAGACCTCGGTCCGCGCCCGCTGACGGAGCAGCACCGCCTCCGCCGCGGGGCTGAGGTCGACGTCGTGGTCCGACTCCCACAGCGACAGCAGGAGGTGGCCGACCGAGTGGTGTAGGCCGTCGGCTCGGCGAAGGGTCGTCCAGTACGGATCGTCGGGCTCCGTACCCAGGAGGCCGTGGAACCGCGCGGTCAGGTCGGCGGTCTGCGTGTTCGTCACTGACGCTCCCCGGATTGCCAGATGCGGTAGGCGATGGACCAACCCCGGGATTCGAGTACCGACACGATCTTGTGCGTGGGGTCCTCCGGTGCCTCCGGCCGGTGGACGACGTTGCCGATGATCGGCTCGTTCCGCTCGGCCGCGGCTCGTGCGGCGGCCGCCACGAGCGCGCGCTCCACGGCGGCCTTGGCCGTGCGGTCGGTGAGGTCGATCAACACGTCGACGATCTCGGTGGTGGGCCGTTCCGAACAGGCGTCGGGTACTCCGTACTCGACGGTGAGGTGACCCACCGGCTCGTCCCTGGAGAAGGCGATGAAGGATGAAGTGCTGTCCTGGGCGAACAGGGTGTCGACCCACCGTGAGGCGGCCGCGGGGTCGAGTCCGTCCCCGTAGTTCGCCCGGAGCGCCTGCAGCAGCCATCCTCGGGCGTGGTCTGCGCCGCCACCTTTCGGTCGGCGCTCCCCGATGGTGATCCCGTGTGGTGGTTCGTGTCCGGGTGTACCGTCGAGTACGAGATAGGTCGTGTGCGGCTTCCACTCGCCGGGCGGGGTGGCGCCGTTGTCGCGCCGAAGCAGCACGGGGAGGTCTTCCCCGCTGTGTTCCCTCCTGGCCTCGGACACGGCTGTTCGGAGCCGCTCCCGGTCCGACACCACGTCCTCGGGGATCCTCTCCACGAGGACGAACCGTCGACCCGCCAGATCGTCGTCGAAGATCCCCGAAACCACTTCGCCCGTTTCCACCGAGGCCATGAACTCCGCCCTCTACAGCTGTGTCTGGGGCGCCCGGCGCGTGGGTGCGGGCGGATCCCCACCCGCACCCAGCGCTCAACTGCGCCTACTTCTTCTTCTCAAGGCGCGGCTTGTTGGCGACAACGGCCATCGTGATCACCTCCGTCTCCCACTCGGTCGGACAGGTTCAGGGGCCGCGTCGTCGTGGCGCCTGAGCACCCACTGGTGCACGTTCCACAACGCTCCGGCCTGGTAGGGGTACGGTTCCGGGCCGCTCAGCAGCGGATTCCAGACCGCGAAACTCGGGTGGACGAGCAGGGGAAGGCTGGGAAGGTCCTCGGCCATCAACCGGTCCGCGTCGGCGAAGTGCGCGGCGCGGGCGACCGGGTCCGTCTCGGTCATCGAACGCCCGAGTAGTTCCGCGACCCGCGGGCTTCGGTAGTTGACGTAGTTCTGGCCTTGCGGCCGTCCCTGGTCCGGAAGCTCCGGGTCGTGGGTCCAGAGGGTGTTGTGGCCGATCGGATCCGGGTTGCCCGAGTAGCTGAACTGGGCGAGCTCGAAGTCGCCTGCCCGCAGTGACCGCAGGAACTCGGTCATCACCACAGGGGTGGGGACCACCTCGACACCGGTCTCCGACAGCCACGACGCGATGAGCTCAGCCCTGAGCGATAGGGCCGCGTCCGTGTCGGGCACCATCAGGCGGAGCCGCACGGGCGTGCCGTCCGGCGCCGTTAGCGCACCCGCCAGGTGCCGGTACCCCGCGTCGCGGAGAATCTGACGCGCTCGGGCCACGTCACGCCGGTAGCGGGAGAAGGAGGGCCGGTAGTCCGGGTGGTGGGGCCGCCGGACGAGGCTGTCGAGCCTGGCGCTCCTCCCTTCGGCGGAGGGGGAGGGAAGGGTGGACGCGAGCGCGTCGCGGTCGATTCCCCAGGCGATCGCGGAACGCAGCGCGCGGTCGGCCAGGAGCGGGTGGCGATGTTGAAAGGAGAGCTGTTCCCACTTCTCCCCGGGTCCGAAGCTCCAGTTCACCTGGGAGGCCCGGAGCCGGTCGATGATCGCCGGGGTCGGGGGCGGGAAGGCAGCGTCCGCCTTTCCCGCGATGACGTCGTCGACCTGCGAGTCCGTGTCGTGGTCGAACACGAAGTCGATGCCGTCGATCCCGGAGCCGGCGTGCGGGTAGCCCGGGTTGCGACGGAGCCGGACGCACTCCCCCCGGCGCCATTCGGAGAGCCTGAAGGGCCCGGAGGCCGGACGGAGCGCGGTGTCCCAATCGGAGGTGAAGTCGATGCCCTCCAGCAGGTGCCGGGGCATGATCGACCCGGTGCTCGAGGTGAACAGGTCGCGGAAACCCGGATAGGGGCGCGCCAGACGCAGACGGAACTCCGTGCCGCTTTCGATCTCGATGCCCTCGACCAGGTCGTAACCGTCGCGCTCGGGTATCCCGCTGCCCGGGTCCATCATGAGCCGGTGGGTGAAGGCGACGTCCTGCGCGCTCACCGGTCGGCCGTCGTGCCAGCTGCGGTCCGCACGCAGGCGGTAGGCGTACGTGAGACCGCCGTCCTCCGCCTTCGGCGGCCGGGCGAGAAGTTGCGGACGGTAGGTTCCGTCGGCGTCCACGTAGTTGAGCGCGTGCAGCACACAGGTGCTGATCAAACTGGTGTCGAGGTTCTTCGCCTCGTGCCGCAAAGGGTTCAGCGTGGTCGGTTCCGAGGAGGAGTGCACGCGCAGAACCGCACCGTGGTCTTGGCCAGGACCGCGGTTGTGACCGTGGTCGGAGGTCAAAGGATCTCCTCCAGTACCGAGAGGTCCCCCGGTTCCGCTTCGAGAGCCAGAACACGTACGCACGCGGTCTCCAGCCTCGACACGATACGGTCCGCCGTCCACGGCGACCGGGGAAGCGACATCCCGTGCCACGGGAGGAACGAGGGTTCGGCCTGGTCGAAGCACTCCCTGGTGAACAGGTCGATGACGCGTCCCCGGTCCGCTTCCGTCCCCAGGTCCAGTTCACGAAGCTCCGACCGCCCCGTACCCGGGATCAGCCGTGTGATCACCAGGGTTCCGAGGGGCGCCGACGCAGCGTAGGAAGCTCCCGTCGCGTCAGTGAACCAGGACATGGGGTAGATGCGCTTGGTGTCCTTGTCGAACCCAGAGACGAGCGGGCGGTCGTGGCAAATCGTCCGGACAGGGTTCGCATCGTGTTCGAAGGCCTCCGCGGCCCCTGCCAGGGCCGGATAGTTGAGGATCGTTCCTTCACAGAAACTCGCGTAGGAGGGCCAGGTCAGGACATCTGCCTGGGTGCCGAAGAAGCGGATCAGGGCCCGGTCGTTGGTCAGCGGGGTGGCCCCACGGCCGATGACGGACTCGGTCAGCAGCGTGGTCTTCCCCGCGAGCACGGAACCGCTGAACAGCACCGCCCGTCCCCGCCGGTCGAGGACACCGCTCGCGTGGACGAGGGGACCGGCGGCGGTGTCCCGGCGGTACAGGGCGATGGATCGAAGCAGGTGGAAGACGGCCTCACCGACCAAACGAGGATCACTGTCGGGGTCCACGCCTACACGCCATGACAGGTCGCCCTCGTGCCGTACCGTCACCCCACGTCCCTGCCAGCGGACAGCGCGGGGCTCTTCCACGAGCACGTCCGCGGCGAACGACCAGTGCGGGTGCTTGCTTGCGTGGACATCCACGGTGGCCCGGGATCGTCCGTCCTCGGCGGCTGAGCCCGAATTCTGCTCGACCAGGACATCGACCGGGACCGACGACACCGCGGAGGGCATCTCCGAGTACGCCCTCATGAACTCATGGGAGTAGTCTGCGAAACCAGGAAAAGAACCCATGAGCCGAAAACAAGTCCCCAGAATGGAGAGCCAGTAGATATCTTCTCCAGTCGCATCAATGGGACTCCGACTGCTTCCGTCAGAAAACATCTGGCTCTCCTCTCCGCTGCTCAAATTTCTAACAGAACACTTCGCGAAGCCGCAAGGATGAGGGTCCGCTTCCGGACCCATTCGATCTGCCTTGACACACCGTCGAGCCCCGACCTCACCAGCCGTCGTGATGTTGAATTGTCCTGCGGCCCAGCACCAAGCTGGGCTGGCTGATGCTCGGTGGGCAGTGACGTTCGCTCTGGTCAGCGACGATCGATCGCATCGAGCGGCCAGTCAACGCCTCCTGCGACATTCACCGGATCGCGTCGGACAGCGTGTCCCGGCTCAAACGCCCCAGGAACACCACGGCGAGGGCACGCAGCGAGGCCAGGTCGTCCGGCCCCATGCCCGGAGCGGACCTTGCAACGTCCTCACCCAACGAGACGTCCTTGACGTGGTGCCAGGCCTCGATGCTCCAGAGCCCCGCACCAGAGCGCCGATTCGGGTTGCGTCGACCCGCCCCGGCTCCATCTGACGATCAGCACGGAGCGGGCGCCCAGCTCTTCGACCGAATGCGCAGCAGGTTCGGCCAGGTGTGCAGGGCATCGGCGGTCACAACGACGTCAGCCAGGTACAGCCCCTCCAACAGGAAGGGCAGGGCGTCGATCTCGTTGGTGCCCGCGGAGACCCGCACCTGCGCGGCCAAGTGGCGGTCCGGGATCAGAGCGGCGAGCAGATGGACCGCCGGGGCGGTGGAAGTGTTCACGGCCACGCCCTGGAGGGCCTCAGGCCTGGTCAAGGCGGCGGCCGGGGCCGGGCTGGGGCGAGCAGGACCCGTCGGATGGTCGCCTGGGACGAGGCGGGCGCGTGCCCCCTCGGGGCGGGGCCAGCGAAGGGCACGGCAGACCGGGAACGCAACGGGGTCCCCTTGAAAGCCAGAGATGCGAGAGTCCCTGATCTTCTAGCGGACTCTGTTACCAGTTGGCGCGGGCTTCGGCCGGATCGCTACGGGGGTGTGATCAGCGCTGATGCCTCACGTTCCCGACTTTGAAACAGCCCTGCCTCACAAGGGGCGTAAAAACCTCAGAATGGGATTTCGATGGTAGGCCCCCAGGGGCTCGAACCCTGAACCCACGGATTAAAAGTCCGTTGCTCTGCCAATTGAGCTAGAGGCCCGCGACGCGACTCGGAGGTCTGATCCCAGCCGTCGCCGCGCCTACTCTACCGCAGCAGCACGGGATCCGGGCTGCTGGCTCGGGCAGGGAGACGCGCTCCACTCCTCGGGTTGACCGGCCAGGACAACCCCGCCTTCGAGCCCTGCTGGCTACCGCGGAGCGAGGGGCGAGCACACCAGGTGGGGTGCACAGCGAAGCCCCCGCCGCTGTCCTGGTCGTGCCGGGCATCGCAGCAGGGGCTCGGGCTCGGTGGGCTACGCCTTGGCTGCCGGTTTGAGCATGGCGGCGGTGGCCTCGGCCGCTGCTTTGGCCACGTCCGGAAACACCGTCTGGTAGGTGTCCTGTGTGAAGTGGGTGGTGGCGTGGCCGAGTTCGGCGGAGACCACCTTGACGTCGACGCCGGCGGCCAGGCTCATCGAGGCGGCCCCGTGGCGGAGCCCGTGCAGCCCGATCGGTGGCAGGCACGCGGCTCGGGTGATCCGGGCGAACCAGTCGGTGATCTGGGCGGGGTGCCAGGCGGATCCGTCTTCGCGGGTGAAGACCAGGCCGGTGTCCTTCCAGTCCGGGCCCGCTTGGAGGCGGGCCTCGTTCTGCAGTCGCTTCCAGGTCCGCAGTACCCGGACGGTGTCCTGGTCCAGGGTGATCGTGCGTTCCCCGGCCGCGCTCTTGGGTGTGCAGGTGTGGGTTTCCCATCCGAGCTGGACGATCTGGGTGCGGATGTCGATCTCCCCATCCCCCATGCGTGTGTTGGACCAGGGCAGCCCTACGGCCTCGCCGCGCCGGAGGCCCTTGACGGCGATCAGGTGGAACAGGGCAAACAGGCGCGTGTACTTGCGAGCGTGTTTGAGGAAGCGGATGGTCTGTGTCTCGTGCCGGGTTTATTGGAGGCTCTGGTGTGTCCTGCGTTCTTCGGAGTCGGATTTCTGGATCCTAGGACCACGTGACCCTTGAAGGAGGGCATCGTGGGACGTCGTGGATACCCGGCCGAGTTCCGCCGTAAGGTCTTGGACTTGGTCCATGCCGGGCGCAGCGTTGCGGACGTGGCACGCGATCTGGGCATCAGCACCGAGACGATCTACGCCTGGCGGCGCCAGGACCGTATCGACCAAGGTCTGGCCCCGGGCCTGACCAGCACCGAGAAGAGCGAACTGGCCGCAGCCAACAAGCGCATCG
>NZ_LGEC01000080.1 GCF_001279585.1 Nocardiopsis sp. NRRL B-16309
GGGGCCCCCGCCCCCGCCCCGCCCCCGCCCACGCCCACGCCTCCCGCCCCGTCCCCAGCGCCGTCCGCGCCGAACGGTAGGGTCCCGCCATGACCGTGGGACACCTCGACCAATGGGTCGTGAACGCCGCCGACCCCTCCGCCCTCGCCCGCTTCTGGGCCTTCGTGCTCGGCGGTGAGGCGGTGACCCGGCCGGACGGCTGGGCGTTCGTGGAGGGCGATCCGAGCGTCGGACGCCCCCGGCTGTCCTTCCAACCCGATCCCGCGCCCAAGGACGGACGGAACCGGATCCACGGTGACGTGCGCGTCGACGACATCAGCGCGGCCACCGAGGCCGTCGTCGCGCGCGGCGCCGCGCGTGTGGGCGAGGTCGTGACCGACGAGCAGGGGTCCTTCCAGGTGCTGCGCGACCCCGAGGGCAACGAGTTCTGCGTCGTGGCCCCCACCGCGCGCCATCGGTGATCCGGCGGCGGTGATCCGCTGACACCCGCCCGCACTGCGGACCGGACGCGCCGCCGCGTCGGCCGTGGCCGGTCGTCCGGTGCCCCGCCCGTTCCTCAGAAGCTGTCCGGCGGCGGCACCGCGTCGTCGGGCACCGGAACCCGCCACACCAGGACCGTGCCCGCGACCTCGCCCCGGCGCGCGGTGAACCCGCCGCCCAGGGCCTGGGCGCGCTCGTCCAGGTTGCGCAGCCCGCTGCGGCGCCCGCCCTCGGCCAGCCCCACGCCGTTGTCGGTGATGGTCAGTGTCAGTGTGGTGGCGCGGCCGGTGATCGCCGTCTCCTCCACCGCCACCGACACGTGCACCTCCGTGGCGTCCGCGTGGCGGGCCACGTTGCTCAACCCCTCGCCGAGCACGGCGAGCAGCTGCTCCCCGATGTCGTCCGGGACCGACGCGTCGATCGGCCCGTCCAGGCTCACCCCCGGATGGCAGCCCAGGCTGTGGGCGGTGTTCTCGGCCAGCTCCAGGATGCGTCCGCGCAGCGACGTGTCCCGGCGGCTCGGCGGGTGCTGGAGCGCGAAGATCGTCGACCGGATCTCCCGGATCGTCCCGTCGAGCTCGTCGATGGTGCGCTGCACCCGCTCCTCCGCGTCGGGCGAGGTGATCAGCCGCACCGTGCTCATCAGCGTCATCGCCGAGGCGAACAACCGCTGGATGACGACGTCGTGCAGGTCCTTGGCGATGCGGTCGCGCTCCTCCAGGACCACGATCCGCTCGGTGTCGCGCCGGGCCTCCGCCAGCTCCAGCGCCACGCCGGCCTGGACGGAGAAGCCGTGCAGCATGCGGCGTATCGTGCCCGCGAACGGCGCCCGGTCGGACAGCTTCCCCAGCAGCAGCACGCCCCGGGTGTTGCCCGGCGTGCCCAGGGGCACCAGGAGTCCGGGACCGTAGCCGCGCTGCGTGAGCATCGGGCAGTCGGCGTTGCGCAGGTCCGCGATGCTCTCCGGCTCACCCGACTCGAACACGCGCCCGCAGGCGGTGCCGTGCAGCGGCACCGAGGTGCCCAGCACCTCCTGGGCGATGGGCCCGTCGGCGAACTCCGCGAACAGGTGGCCCCGGGCGCGGGAGTCGGGCAGCAGGATGATCGCGGTGTCGGCGCCGCCGATCTCGCGTGCCTGCCCCGCCATGTGGACCAGCACCTCCGCGGAGTCGGCGCCCGAGAGCAGCCGGGTGGTGATCTCGGTGGAGGCGGCCAGCCAGCGCTCGCGCAACCGGGCCTCCTCGTACAGGCGCGCGTTCTCGATCGCCACGCCCGCGGCGGTGGCCAGCGCGGTGACCACCGCTTCGTCCTCGCCGTCGAACTCCCCGCCGTTGGCCTTCTCCGTGAGATAGAGGTTGCCGAACACCTCGTCGCGGACCTGGATGGGAACGCCGAGAAAACTCGTCATCTGCGGATGGCCCTCGGGGAATCCGCGAAAGTCCGGATGCTCGCGCAGATCGGACAGGCGCAGGGCCGCGCGGGCGTGCAGGGGAACGCCCAGAACGCCCAACCCCTGGGGGAAGCGGTTGATGCGCTCGGACTGGATCCGGCTCATGCCGACGGGGATGAACTCGGCGAAGCCGCCGTCGTCGTCGATCACTCCCAGGCCGGCGTAGCGGGCACCGGTCAGCTGCGCCGCGGCCTCGGTCAGGCGGCGCAGCACGGTGGCCAGGTCCAGGTCACCGCCGATGGTCAGCACCGCCTGGAGGAGCGAGTGCACCCGGCCCTGGGCCGACAGGCCCGGGTCGAGGCGCGTGGGCATCTCGCCGAGCAGGTCGTCCAGGCCGGCCGGGATGGGTCGGTGGCTCTGGGGGATCTCTGTCATGGTGTCGGTCAACCTCCGCGGAGCCGCTCGGGCGGACTCTGTTGGCGAAGCGCGCTATTCCCTGCAATGGTCGAATTGTCGTCGGTTTTTTGCCGGTTTGCCACCTCGGACTGGACGGACTCGTGGTTCCTACTCCGCGGTAATTCCCTGGGTCGAGAGGTCACGCGGAGTAATTCATGCTAACGTCGCGATCAGCCGACGCACGAAGGGTGTCATCCCCTTCCGCGTCGAGACGGGTCCCAGTAGTGTGACCTACCGCGGCCCGCCCGACTCCCCACAGTCGGACCGACTTCTGCTGGACCACCCCCGTGCTGGAAGGAACCCCGGTGTCTGGAATCCACGGCTTGGCGAGCGCCCCCGGCGCCCGTTCCGCCGTGCTTTCCGTACCGGTCCGCCGGGCCCTGCTGCTCGTCGGCCTGGTCGCCGGGATCCTGGTGGCCGCCTGGTTGGCGGCAGCCGTTCCCGCCCAAGCGGGGGAGAACCCGGCGGCCGCGGCCAACGCCGCGGCGGACCGGTCCGAGCGGGGCGGCGGCACGGGCGGGTCCCAGGGACGCGCGCCCTCGGTGCCGCCCGGTCTCGACAAGCCGGTGGCCGACACCGTCTCGGCCGTCGCGGGACAGGCAGCGCGGCCCGCACAGGTCACGCAGAGTATCCCCGAGTCCACCCCGGCGGCGGTCGCCTCCCAGGCGTCGACGCGCGGGTCGGAGGTCTCCCGGGCCGTGCACGAGACCGTCGCCGACGTCTCCGAGGAGACCGTCGGACACGGTCGGGGCCACGGTTCGGGGCCCGGCCACGGTCGGCCGGACGACTCCGCGCCGGAGCCCGAGGCCGCCGGTGACGAGGACGCCGTCGAGCGTGAGGACGTGGCCGCCGACACGGTGGCCGCACCCGCCGAGGACGCCCCCGCGTTCCCCGACACCGTCGACGTCGCGGAGGAGAAGGCCGACGCGGACGAGTCCGCGGCCGACTCCGACGCCCCGGACGTCACCACCGACACCTCCGTCGTGTCGTCGCTGAACAGCGTCACGGGTTCGTCCTCCGGTTCCTCCGCACCGGCCACCGCCGTCGGCGGCCTGGTCGCGGACCACCCGTTCACCATCGGGGCATCGGCCCCGCAGCCCGGCCTGTCCCAGGCCGCGTGGCACGTCCTGCGCTCGGTTCCCGCCGAGGACGCCGACGAGCCCACCTTCTCGCCCGACTAGCACGGCGCCTCTCCCCGGTTCGGTCGCCTGAGCGACCTCTTCCTGGCACCCCTTCCCAGCCACGGGACGCCCATCTCGCGATGGACGACGATCCCGCCCCGCTCTGGGGATTGACGTGAGCCGCGCACTCTCAGCGGCGAGGCTCACGTCAGTCAGTGGTCGGCCAGACCAAGGACTGCGAAACCGACCGGGCCCCCGCTCCCACCAGGAACGACGGGACCCCGGACGGAGAGTTCGACCCACCGCGACCACCGGATTCCCCCCGGCCAAGGGGAACCGGGCCGCGGCACGGCGGGGCACGACACCCGTCCCGCCGTACACACCGTCATAGCGAGACCACGTACTTCCGGAAGGACTCCCATGTTCAACACCGCCCGCACCTCCGCCAGGGCCCTGCTGGTGGCCGCCAGCGCCGCGAGCTTCGTCGCTCTGGGCGCCGGGATCGCAGGGGCCGACGCGCTCGGTGGTGCCACGGACGGTCTCCCGCTCAACGACCTGGGCAGCCAGGTCCCCGCGCCGCTGACCGAGGGTGTCTCCACCCCGCTGGGCGACCTGGTCCAGGTCACCCCCGGGGAGGTCTCGGCGGCTCCGGAGATCGAGCACAACACGGCGCCCGTCGAGCGGGCCGCCGGTGAGGGGCTCTCCACCGACGCTCCGCTGGAGGTCGCCGAGGACAACGCGGCCGACCTCGGCCCGCTGGCCCTGGCCGAGACCCTGCCCCTGTCCGACGCGGCCGACACCGTCTCCTCCGTGGACCCGGCCGACGCCCCCGGCACCGTCACCGGCGCCGTGGAGGGCCGGGAACTGGGCGCGGACCCGGTCCCCGGGCTCCTGGGGGCCGCGGGCCCGGCCTCGCACTCGGACGTCGTTCCGCTGTCGAACGCCGCGGGCGACCCGATCTCCGGTCTGCTCGGTGGCGTGACCGGCGGGGACGTCCTCGGCGGTCTGGCGGGCGGCACCCCGCTCGGCGGTCTGGCGGGTGGTGACCCGCTCGGCGGCGTGACCGGCGGCCTGCCGGCCGAGACCCTGCCGATGAGCGGCCCGGTCGACGGCCAGCCGCTCGACGAGCTGAACGGAACCCTGGAGCCCGCCACGAGCGGCCAGGTGCCCAGCGAGCTGAACGGCACGCTGGAGTCCGCCACGAACGCCCAGCCGCTGCCCATGTCCGGTCCGGTCGAGGAGGCCGACGGCACGGTGTCCGAGGTCGGCGCGCTGGCCGAGTCCGGTGCCGAGCAGGTGGGCGGCGGGCTGGTCGGCCTGGACGAGACCGTCGCCATGGCCGGCACGGACCAGCCGATCGCCGTGGACGCGGGTGAGAACACCGACCTGACCGGCGGTGCGGGCGACCTGGTCACCGACCTGGTCCCGGCCGACGACGTCCTGCCCATGGCAGCGAGGGAACTGCCCGCGCTGCCCGAGACCGGTGGGGCCACCGACGCCGTGGGCGGCGTCGGCTCGCTCACCGGGGCGGCGGACACCGACGTGCTGCCGATGGCCGCGCCCGGTACCTCCACCGTCACGGACCTGGCCCCCGGTGCCGCGGGTGTGCCCGACACCTCCGCGGTGACGGACCTGCTGGGATCGAACGCCCTGGGCGGTGACGTGGCCGCCGTGAACGGCCTGCCCGAGGTGGGCGAGCCCACCGTCGACACCGGCCAGGTCACCGGCCTGCTGCCCGGCGGCCTGGTCTGACCGAAGGACCACCCCGAACGTGCGCCCGCCGGTCGTGGCGGGCGCACACGCCTCGGGTGGCGCGCGGAACCACGTCTTTCCGATGTGGCGCCGGTCGAACTGTGGGGGTTCCCGGCGCGTACCGGTCCGACGAAGAGTTCCCGCCACCTGAGGCACGCCGCGGCCCCGGACATCCGTCCGGGGCCGCGGTCCTTTGCGTCGGTCTCCGGAGGCGGTGCCGAACCCGCGGGTCCGTCCACCAGTTGGCACGGGCCCAGCGGTCATCAGGTGGCACAGGCCCAACGGCCCCCGGGGCCCCGCGGTGATGGCCCGCGAGGCCCCGTCGAACCCGTCTAGGGGTTCTCGGCCCCGTCCTCCGAACCGAAGCCGAGGCCGTCGGCGCACGGGTTGGAGGTGGCGTCGCGGCCGCCGCCGTTCAGGGAGTCCGTGGACTCCTCCTCGGAGCCCTCGCGGTCCTCCGCCGTGGCGGCCGGGTCCGCGGGGGTCGGTGATGCGTCCGGCTGCTCCTGCGGCACGCCCGCCTCGTCCGCGGGGAGCGGGGGCAGGGGACGGCCCTCGCGCACGGCGGAGAACAGCTCCTCGGACTGCTCCGGGTACCACATGACCCGGTTCGGGTCGTAGGGCGCCTGGTACCAGGGCACGGTGTGGAACTCGATGTCGGACAGGTCGACGTCCGTCAGCGTGACGGCCACGCGCAGCATCTTGTCGAGGGTGAGTTCCTGGTCGGTGGCGCTGTGCCGGGCGACCGCCTCCAGCACCCCGTTGAGCCTGGTCGGGCTGGTGAGGACGTCGTTGCTGCTCACCTGGTCGGCCAGGGCGCCGAGGAACATCTGCTGCCGGTCGATGCGGCCGATGTCGCCGCCGTCGCCGATCTCGTAGCGCGCCCGCACGAAGGACAGCGCCTGGTCGCCGTCGAGTACCTGTTCGCCCGCGTCGATGTCCAGGTGGGAGCGGCGGTCGCGCATGGGTTCGGGGATGCACATCCGCACGCCGCCGATGGCGTCCACGACGTCACGGAAGCTCATGAAGCTCAGGTGCACGAAGTGGTCGACGCGGATGTCGGTGAGGCTCTCGATCGTCCGCACGACGCACGGCGGACCGCCGTGGTACATCGCCGCGTTGATCATGCCGAAGTAGCCGGAGGTGCCCTCGGTCTGGGCGTAGGCGTCGCACTGGGGGAGCTGTACGAGCGAGTCGCGGGGGAAGCTGATCACCGACACCCGGTTGTCGGGGGAGATGTGCGCGAGCATGATCGAGTCCGAGCGCTCGCCCTCGAACTCCCGCTGGTAGGCGGTGCTGCCCTCCTCGTAGCCGTCGGATCCGATGAAGAGGATGTTGACGGCGTCGCTGAGGCGCTCGGGGCGGTCCTCCTCGTCCAGTACGGACTCCAGGTCGTGCTGGACCATGCCCGAGCGCAGCGAGTGGTAGTAGCCGTAGGCGGTGGCGACCCCGGCGGCCAGGACCAGGACGAGGCCCGCGGCGGCCCACAGGACGATCCGGCGCACGCGCCGGCGCCGGGGGACGCCCGCCGCTCCGGTGCGTTCGGCGGCGGGAGCGGTCTCGGAGGGGTCGTCCTCGGACCCCGGGTCGGCGGGGGGATCCGGCTCGGGCTCGGTCCCGTTCTCGGACCGGGCTTCCGTGGCGGCTCCGTCTCCGGACCCGGATTCCGCGTCGGTCCCGGTCGCGGGGGTGGCCTGCGTGCCGGGGGCCGGAGCCGTGTCGGCGGTGTCCTCCGGTGCGGGGCCGGACCCGGTCCGGCCGTCGGCCTTCTCCTCCCCGCTCACGGAGTCGGACCCGTCGTCGGTCGGTGCGTCCGGAAGGTGGTCCTCGCCGTGGTCGGGCGGAAAGTTCTCGTCAGCGGGCATAGCGCAATCTCGATCAGGGCGGACGGCGGGGCGTGCCGAGGGCCGGACACCAGGGGAACGCGCGCGTCCGGATCGGGGGAGGCCGGAGGGCGCGAGGGGTACGCACGGGGAAGGCCACGCGCGACGAGGGGGCCGACCGCGGAAACGGCGGGGGCACGGGGGACCTCGACAGCGGAGATGGCGGGATCCGGCTGATGGCTCCGGAATCCCCGCGTGGCAGCGATCCTAGGTGAAGTTCCGTCGGTGTGCGCGTGCGTGTTGTCCGCGCACGCGTGTCCTGACCGCATTGCGCCGCACAAATCCTCGGTCGGTCGTCGTCCGTGGACGCTTCCTGCCCCGATTCTCTCAGCGGACCGGTCGGAAACACGTGTGACCCGCCGTGCGGGGACACGACGGGTCACTGCCGAGCACGGAGCCGGTCGCCGGGATCAGTCGTCCCAGAACCCGCTCGGCTTCTCGTCCTCGTCTGCGGTCGCGGTGTCGGTGCCCGTGCGTCCGCCCTTGGCCGCGGGCTTGGCGGCGGTCTTCGTGGCGCTCTTGGTGGACTTGCGCGCGGGGGCGGGCGTCGCCTTGGCGGGCGTGTGCCGGGGGCGGGAGGTGACGGCGCTCTTGGTGATGGGCGGGTTGGGCTGAGGCGCCTCACCGGCGCGGATGCTCAGCGCCTCCTCCTCGATGCTCAGCATCTTGCGGATCTGCGCGGGCGTCTCCGGCAGCCGCTCGGAGCGCAGGTGGGCTCCCAGGACCTCCAGGGCGTGGTCGCACAGCACCTGCCGGGCGCGTTCGGCCTTGATGCCGCCGAGCTCCTCGACCTCCGGGAGCGTGCGCTCGCGCAGCAGCCGGATGGTGTCGCGGAGCCGGTCGCGCGTCTTGCGGTCGGTCATCGACATGACCGTCAGTTCCGCCTCGGCGAGGAAGCTCTCCCTGGAGTCGTCCGCGTCGCGCTCCGCGATGAACGCGCTGGTCAGGCTGCGGGCCGAGGACCGCGAGGAGGCACGGATGTCGCCGCGTCGGATGATCCGGGCCTGGACGGCGGTCACGACCACGCTGGTGACGAGGCTGATGCCGGCGCCCAGCAGGATCAGCAGTATCGGGTTCTCTGTGAGCACGGGGGGGACCTTTCCGGGCGGGGGTCCGCACGGGGTGCGGTCACGGGGGTGACGGGTGTGTGCGGGGGTCGGGAACGGTGCTGGTGGACTATTCGCCACCAAGGGGGTGGTTGTCAAGTGTCATGACGAAACCGACGCTCGTCGTGAACGGCGTCCATGCAGGTCCGGGAGGGGCTCGCGCGCCGAAGGCGTCGGTTGGGGTGGGCGATGGCGGCGACGGGTGGGCGGAGGAGGGACCGGGTCCTCCGTAGAAAGCGTGCCCGGGGCGGCGGGGGTGGCAAACCTCCTGTCCACAGGCTGTGGACGGATCCGCGCCCCCGCCGGCGTCCGGGCTCAGCCGGACAGGAGCTTGTTGACCGCCTCGGGGGACAGGATCTCCTCGGTCACCAGCGTCGCGCAGCCGCGCACGCCCGCCTCGTCCCACAGGCTGCTGGGCACGACGCGCAGTTGGCGGGTGGCCAGCGCCGTGCACTGCTGGAAGACCACCTCGCGCACCCCCGCGACCAGGTGGTCGTAGGCCTCGGACAGGTCCCCGCCCAGCACGATCACCTCGGGGTTGAGCAGGTTGACCGCCCCGGCGAGCGCCTCGCCGAGGCGTCGGCCCGCCTCGCGGATCAGCGTGACCGCGACCGCGTCGCCCTCACCCGCCAGGGCCACCAGGTCCTTGAGCCCGGCGGCCGGCCGCCCCTGCTCGGCGGCGCGCTCCAGGAGCCGCCGACCCCCGGCCACCGCCTCCAGGCAGTCGGTGTTGCCGCACCGGCACGGCAGGCCGCCGCCCCCGCGCACCGGGATGTGACCGAGTTCGCCGGCCGCGCCCAGCGCGCCCCTGAGCAGGTGCCCGCCGGAGAGCAGTCCGGCGCCGATGCCCGTCGAGACCTTGACGAACACCATGTCGTCCGGGTGTCCGTGGCCTCCGGCGACGTGTTCGCCGAGCGCCATCACGTTCACGTCGTTGTCCACCAGGACCGGCACGGGGAAGCGCTCGGCGATCAGCGGGGCCAGGGCGACGCCCGCCCACTTGCCCAGGAACGGGCGGTCCTCGGCGCGCCCCGCGTGGAACTCGACGGTGCCGGGCAGGCCGATCCCCACCCCGCGCACGTCGGCGGGGTTCCGGCCCAGGGCCGCGATCTGTTCGGACCAGGTGTCCAGCAGCCAGGGGACCGTGGCGTCGGGCCCCTGTTCCATGTCGGGTGAACCCGGCGCGCGGACCAGGACCGCGCCGTTGAGGTCGCACACGGCGGCCTGGCTGCGCGCCATGCCCAGAGCGCTGGTGAGGACCAGCCCGCTCTCGGCGTTGAACTCCAGCAGGGTCGGCGGACGGCCGCCGCTGGATACCGCGCCGGTGCGCTCCACGACCAGGCCGCTGTTGATCAGCTCGGTGACGCGCAGGGCGACGGACGGGCGGGAGAGCCCGGTCGCGCGTCCGATCTCCGACCGGCTCGTCGCGGTGCCGGTGCGGACCATCTCCAGGATGTGGCCGCTGGTCGCCGAGGAGGACAGGCGTCCCGGGGTTCTAGCCATGTCTCATTGAACCATTTCACCCGCGTTGCGGTGGGAAAGCTGGGAGGTTATGTAAAGAAGTGTTCTGAAGTGTGCTTGGTTTTTTACCATAGTCGGCCTTAGGCTCAAAAGAGGCCAAGGGGGCCGAACCGGTGGTTCGCCTCTCACCTGCCACACGTCACCGTGGCGGTCGGCGTCGCACCCCCTCCCTCCCCGTCCGCATCCCCGCAGGAGAAGCCGAGATGTCGCAGCAGTCCGTGTCCCGTCCCACCGATCTGGTGGTCTTCGGGGGTACCGGAGACCTGTCCATGCGTAAACTCCTCCCCTCCCTCTACCTCCTGGACCGCGACGGGCACCTGGACGGCAGGACGCGCGTCGTCGCGGTCTCCCGTGACGGCCTCACCGACGCCGACCTGCGTGACAAGGCGGCCTCGGCGGTCCGCGGCCACCAGGCCGTGCAGGTGACCGAGCCCGACGTGCTCAGCCGGTTCCTGGATCGCCTCTCCCACATCACCGTGGACGTCGGGGGCGACACCTCCGGCTGGGCGGACCTCGCGGCGGCCCTGTCGCCCGACCGCGACCGCGTCTTCTACCTCGCCGTCCCCCCGATGATCTCCGGCGGCATCTGCCGGGGCCTGCGCGACGCCGGACTCGTCACCCCCGAGTCGCGCGTGGTCATGGAGAAGCCGCTGGGCCGCGACCTGGCCTCCTCGCAGGCGGTCAACGACGAGGTCGGCGCCATCTTCACCGAGCGGCAGATCTACCGGATCGACCACTACCTGGGGAAGGAGACGGTCCAGAACCTGCTCGTACTGCGGTTCGCCAACGTCTTCCTCGAACCCCTGTGGAACTCCCGCTGGATCGACCACGTCCAGATCACCGCCGCCGAGACCGTCGGCGTGGGCGGGCGCCGCGGCTACTACGACGGCTCCGGCGCGATGCGGGACATGGTCCAGAACCACCTGCTGCAGCTGCTCTGCCTCACCGCCATGGAACCCCCCGCCAGCTACGACCGCGAGTCAGTGCGCGACGAGAAGCTCAAGGTCCTGCAGTCCCTGCGCCCCCTCACCGGCGAGCGCGTCATCGAGGACACCGTCCGCGGCCAGTACGGCGGCGGCGTCGTCCAGGGCACCGAGGTCTCCGGCTACCTCGACGAGCCCGGCGGCTCCCCGTCGAGCACCACGGAGACCTTCGTCGCCCTGCGCGCCGAGGTCGCCAACTGGCGCTGGGCGGGCGTGCCGTTCTACCTGCGCACCGGCAAGCGCCTGGGGCACTCCCGCTCCGAGATCGTCATCCGCTTCCGCGAGGTCCCGCACACCATCTTCCCCGGCACGAACAGCCTCCCCGGCGCGGGCAGCCTCGTCATCAGCCTCCAGCCGGACGAGGGCATCCACCTGACCATGCTGGCCAAGACCCCCGGCGCGGGAGCGCTGCGGCTGCGGCCGGTCCCCCTGGAACTCAGCTTCGCCGACACCTTCGCCACCCGCTCTCCCGAGGCCTACGAGCGGCTGCTGATGGACGTGTTGGCGGGGGACTCCACCCTGTTCATGCGGCGTGACGAGGTCGAAGCCGCCTGGCGCTGGGTGGATCCCATCATCGAGGCCTGGAACGGCCTGAGCACCACTCCCGAGACCTACCCAGCCGGAAGCGCCGGCCCCGCGGGCGCCCACCGGCTCATCGGCCGCACCGGCCGGACGTGGCACGAAGAGGAGCAGCACCGATGACCGCGAACACCCCCGACGCCGGATACGGCCCCGCCGTCCACCCCGTCGTCGCCGACGTCACCCGACGCCTGGCCGAGCGCAGTGCCGCCACCCGCTCCGCCTACCTGGAACGGATCGCCGCCGCCGCGAGCGAGGGCCCCGCGCGCGGCTCCCTCGGCTGCGCCAACCTCGCCCACGGGTTCGCCGCCTGCGGGGTCTCCGACAAGCTCGCGCTGGCGGGCGACGTGACCCCCAACCTGGCGATCGTCTCCTCCTACAACGACATGCTGTCCGCGCACCAGCCGCTGAAGACCTACCCCGAGACCATCAAGGCCGCGGTGTCCGAGGCCGGCGGCGTCGCCCAGTTCGCCGGCGGCGTGCCCGCCATGTGCGACGGCATCACCCAGGGACGCGCGGGCATGGAGCTCTCGCTGTTCAGCCGCGACGTGATCGCCATGGCCACCGCCGTGGCCCTCTCCCACGACATGTTCGACGGCGCCCTCATGCTGGGCGTGTGCGACAAGATCGTGCCCGGCCTGCTCATCGGCGCGCTGTCCTTCGGGCACCTGCCGGTGGCCTTCGTGCCCGCCGGACCGATGCCCTCCGGCCTGCCCAACAAGGACAAGGCCCGGGTGCGCCAGCAGTTCGCCGAGGGCAAGGTGGGGCGGCGCGAGCTGCTCCAGGCCGAGTCCGCCGCCTACCACTCGCCGGGCACCTGCACGTTCTACGGCACCGCCAACTCCAACCAGATGCTCATGGAGGTCATGGGCCTGCACCTGCCGGGCGCCAGCTTCGAGCAGCCGGGCACCCCGCTGCGCGAGGCCTTCACCGCCGAGGCCGGGCGCCGCGTCCTCGGACACACCGCGCTGGGACAGCACCACACCCCGATCGGTGAGCAGGTCGACGAGCGCGCGATCGTCAACGCCGTCGTCGCTCTGCTGGCCACCGGCGGCTCCACCAACCACACCCTGCACCTGGTGGCCATGGCCGCCGCCGCCGGGATCGAGCTGACCTGGGACGACTTCGCGAGCCTGTCCGCGGTCGTGCCGCTGCTCACCCGCATGTACCCCAACGGCGCCGCGGACGTGAACCAGTTCCACGAGGCCGGCGGCATGGCGTACCTGATCGGCTCCCTGCTGGACGCCGGCCTGCTCCACGAGGACGTGCGCACCCTGATGGGGCCGGGCCTGTCGCGGTACCGGCTGGCCCCGCGCCTGGACGGCGGCACGCTGTCCTGGGTGGACGAGGTCAAGGAGAGCGGCGACACCAGCGTGCTGCGCGGCGTCGAGGACCCCTTCGCCCACGACGGCGGTCTGCGCATGCTCTCGGGCAACCTGGGCCGCGCGGTCATCAAGGTCTCGGCCGTGGCCCCCGACCGGCACGTCGTGGAGGCCCCGGCCAGGGTGTTCGGCGACCAGGCCGAACTCCAGACCGCCTTCTCCGCGGGGGAGCTGACCGGTGACTTCGTCGCCGTCGTGCGGTTCCAGGGCCCGCAGGCCAACGGCATGCCCGAACTGCACAAGCTCACCCCGCCGCTGGCGGTGCTCCAGGACCGCGGCCAGAAGGTCGCCCTGGTGACCGACGGGCGCATGTCCGGCGCCTCCGGCAAGGTGCCCGCCGCCATCCACGTCTCCCCGGAGGCGAAGGCGGGCGGTCCGCTGGCGTTCGTGCGCGACGGCGACCTCATCCGGCTGGACGCCACCACCGGCACACTGGAGGTGCTGGCCGACCTCAGCGGACGCGAACCCGCCCAGGCGACCGCAGACTCCGGTACCGGTACCGGGCGCGAGCTGTTCGCGGCCATGCGCGGATCGGTCGGCCCCGCGGAGAAGGGCGCCGGAGTCTTCCACCTCTGACCGCCCGGCCCCGCCCGTGGCCCGTGCGGCGCTGGGCGGGGGCGGGGCCGCCCGTCTCGACCGGGGCGCTCCGCGCCCAGCCCGCCCGCCGCCCGCCATCGCCCATGGGGGCGCTGGGCGGGGGGATGGGCTTCCACCCTCAACTGAGGCGCTTCGCGCCCAGTCGCCTGCCGAACGAATCCTGGAGAGCACATGACGACGACGCCCCGCTCTGGAGCCGACATCCTGGACCTCGCCCCGGTCATGCCGGTGGTCGTGGTCTCCGACGCCGAGACGGCGGTGCCGCTGGCCCGAGCGCTCGTGGCGGGCGGGCTGCCCGGCATCGAGGTGACCCTGCGGACCCCGGCCGCGCTGGAGGCGATCGAGCGGATCGTCGCCGAGGTGCCCGAGGCCGTCGTGGGCGCGGGCACCGTGGCCACGCCCGACCAGGCCCGGGCGGCGGCGCAGGCGGGCGCCCGCTTCCTCGTCAGCCCCGGCTGCACCGCCGACCTGGCCCAGGGGATGGCCGACACCGGGCTGCCCTTCCTGCCGGGTGTGGGCACGGTGTCCGAGGCCCTGGCGCTGATGGAGCGCGGGATCACCGCGATGAAGTTCTTCCCGGCCGAGGCGGCGGGCGGGGTGCCGTTCCTGAAGTCGCTGGGCGGCCCCCTTCCGCAGGTGCGGTTCTGCCCGACCGGCGGTATCACGGCCGCGTCCGCGCCCACCTACCTGGCGCTGCCCAACGTCGGCTGTGTCGGCGGCAGCTGGCTCACCCCGGCCGACCTCGTGTCGGCGGGAGCGTGGGACAAGGTCGAGGCGCTGGCCCGCGAGGCCGCCGCCCTGCGCGGCTGAGGCGCGACAGAACCCGAACGGCCGTGCGCTACCAGGAGGAGGCGCACGGCCGTTCGGGTGTCCCGGGCGTTCGCGGCGTGCGGCAGGCCGTCACCACGGCCGCTCCCGCGCCCCTGCCTAAGGTCCGCGGTCCAGGTCGAGATCGAGGTCGTCGTCGGCCGGTGACCCGAGGAACGTCGGGCCAGCGGGTCGGCCATCGCGGGCGCCCGTGCGGGTACAGGGGCGGGGGCCCGAGGACGTCGTCCTCAGCGGGCGGGGCGCTCGGTCTGGTGCACCGGCATGCGGAAGAAGATCATCGGGTTGTCGGTGCTCGTACGGACCGGCTCGCCCAGGCCCAGCTCCTCCCGCAGCTCCATGAGCGCGGTGTAGGGGGCGGGCGCCTTCCTGCGGGAGACCGTGAGGAAGTCCGTGCCGGTCCGGCGCAGCCACGACAGCACCACGGCGCCCTCGGTCAGCGGCAGGGCCCGCTTGCCGTGGAACACGTCGTGGACGCTCACCGGTGTTCCTGGCGCCACGCGCGGGAACAGCTCGGCCAGGTACCACTTCGCGAAGCGGCCGTTGTGCGCGGCGTCCACGAACAGGTAGTCGATCCCCTCGGGGACCTCGGCCATGTTCTGGCGCACGTCGCCCTTGTGGAACTCCCAGCGGCCCAGCGCCAGCTCGTCGGGCACGTTCGCCACGACGTTGTCCACGATGTCGAAGGAGTGCAGCGTCCCCCGGCCGTTGTCGCGCAGCGCGGACAGGATCCACGTGGTCGACCAGCCGTGGAAGGTGCCCAGCTCCATCACCGTCTCCGGGCACCGATCGCGCAGGAGGAGGTAGGTGATCTCCGCCTCCAGGTCGTCCAACTGGGGGGTCATCCGGCCGCGGGTGCGCCGGAGGAACTCCCGCTGGGCGTCCCGGACCTCGGCCAGCGGATCGCGGTACCGGCGGTACAGGTCACCGATCAGTGACAGGTCGAGGTCCTGCATACCGTCCCCTCCCGGGATACGCGGCGCGGTCGCGCGCCGACACGGAGCCGACGCGTGGTTCACCCTATCGCCGGGCGCGGCGCCCGACGTGTTCCCACGGCGCGAGTCCCGTCCGCGGTCGGACGCGCGTCACGCAGCCGCTCGTGCCCGGCGCGACGGCGCGGGGGCGGGCGTCAGGGCGCCCCGGGCGGCGGCGCCGGCGGCTCTACGGGGTCGCCGCGGGCTTGGCGGGGCAACCGACCAGGTGGTCCTCGACCAGCCCGTTGGCCTGGAGGTAGGAGTAGACGATGGTGGTGCCGACGAAGTTGAAGCCGCGCTTCTTCAGGTCCCTGCCGACCCGGTCCGACAACGGGGTGCTGGCCGGGACCTCGGAGGCGTCCGTGAAGTGGTGGACGACCGGAGTGTGGTCCACCCACGCCCACAGGTAGTCCGCGAAGGTCCCGAACTCCTTCTGCACGCGCAGGAAGGCCCGCGCGTTGCGGACGGCGGAGGCGATCTTGAGACGGTTGCGGATGATCCCGGGATCGCCCAGGAGGCGGTCGGTGTCGGCCTGGCCGTACTCGGCGATCCGGTGGACGTCGAAGCCGTCCATGGCGGCGCGGTAGTTCTCGCGCTTGTTGAGCACGGTGGACCAGGACAGCCCGGCCTGGGCGCCCTCCAGCACCAGCATCTCGAACAGGTGGCGGTCGTCGTGCGAGGGCCGCCCCCACTCGGTGTCGTGGTAGGCGCGCATCAGGTCCGAGGAGCCCTGCGCCCAGGAACACAGTCGGTCGTCGGTCGGGGCCATGGCGACTCCTCGGTGCGCGGGTGTGCGGCGGTCGTCCTCCATGGTGGCAGCGCCGGAGGACAGAGCGGTGATCGGCGTTGTGGGGCGGGTCCCCGGTGGAGGAGGATCGGACCATGACGGATATCGACGCGAGCGCCGACCCGCCGGGCCAGAGCATCCGGCGGGTGCGCCTCGTGGAACTCGGCGTACCGGCCCTCGCGGCCCTGGCCCACGGGGACCTGGCCGCGGCCGGCGCGGCCGCGGGGATCGATCTGGGGACCTACTTCCTGGGCGAGACCTGGTGGTGGGGGTTGCGGCGGTCCCAGCTCGCCGATGATCCGGACCGCGCCGGCTGGCTGGCCCACGCGGCCGTCGACGCCGACGCCGAAGGGCCGGACACGGCGGTCGGGTTCGCCAGCTTCCACGGGCCGCCGGACGACCACGGGATGGTCGAGATCGGCTACGCGGTGGCGCCGGAGTTCCGCCGCCGCGGCTACGCCAAGGGCATCGTGGCGGCGCTGATCGCCAGGGCCGCCACGGCTCCGGAGGTCACGACGGTCCGCGCGGCGATCAGTCCGGACAATCCCGCGTCGCTGGCGGTGATCGCCGGATTCGGGTTCGAGCACGTGGGCCAGCAGTGGGAGAAGGCGGACGGTCTGGAGTACCTGTACGAGCGCCCGGTGGTCCTGCCGCCCGGCCGGACGGGACGCTAGGCTCAGCGTCTCTTGGCGCCAAGACGACAGTCGGTGCGCAGCCGGCGGAAAGGGCTTCATGACCGCGACCGCCCTCGGCGACGGCCCGCCCCACGTGCTGGGGTGCGTTCCCACCGACTCCGATCCCCTGCGCCGCACCGAGGCCGGGCACGAGGGCGACCGGGACCCGTGCTCTCCCGGTCCGCGGTGCTTCGACGTCCACGATCCGCTCGGGGACCGGTGGGAGTTCCTCGCGCCGGAGGAGGGGGCGGCATGACGGCGCCCCTCGAACCGCTGCCCGAGGCGGGTGCGCGTCTGCTGGCGGAGTGCGGTGCGCCGCCCAGACTCGTCGCCCACGGGCGGCTCGTGCACGACGTCGCGGCCCGGCTGCTGGACTGGCTCGGCCGGAACCACCCCGCCCTGGAAGTGGACACCGAGGCCGTCCGCTTCGGAGCCGCCGTCCACGACATCGGCAAGACCGTCCACCCCGAGGAGCTGTCCGCTCCCGGGCACCGCCACGAGCGGGCGGGGGAACGGCTGCTGCTGGACCGGGGTACGTCTCCGGGCCTCGCGCGGTTCTGCGCCACCCACGGAGACTGGGCCCACCCGGACAGGACGTCGGAGGACCTACTGGTCAGCCTGGCCGACAAGGTGTGGAAGGGCGCGCGGAAGGAGGACCTGGAACTGCGGGTGGTCCGGTGGATCGCCGACGCGGAGGCACGGCCGGCCTGGGAGGTCTTCGCCGCCCTGGACGACGCGCTCCGCGAACTGGCCGACGGCGCCGACTGGAGACTGGCCCACCAGGCCCGCCATCCCGTGACCGGGGCCGCCGCGACCTGACGGTGGGCGCTCTGGCCGCCACCTCCCTGGTCGGCGTCTTACCGGCCGGTGCCGTGCCAGGATCTCCACAGCGCCGCGTAGGAGCCCTCCGCGGCGACGAGGTCGTCGTGCGTGCCGAGTTCGGTGACGCGCCCGTCCTCCACCACCGCCACACGGTCGGCATCGTGGGCGGTGTGCAGCCGGTGCGCGATCGCGATCACGGTGCGCCCCCGCAGCACGGCCGCCAGCGACCGCTCCGTGCGTCTGGCCGTGGTGGGGTCCAACAGAGAGGTCGCCTCGTCCAGCACCACCGTGTGCGGGTCCGCCAGGACCACGCGTGCCAGGGCGAGCTGCTGGGCGCGGGCCGCGTCGAGTGTCGTCCCGCCCGCGCCGAGCCGGGTGTCCAACCCTTCGGGGAGGGCGGGCGCCCAGTCGGCTCCCACCGCGTCCAGGGCACGGAGCAGCGCGTCGTCGCCGGCGCCCTCGGCGGCGATCGCCAGGTTCTCCCGCAGGGTCCCCACGAAGACGTGGTGTTCCTGGCTGACCAGCACGATCCGCTCGCGCAGCTCCTCGGGCGGCAGGTCGGCGACGGTGGACCCGCCCACGAGCACCCGGCCCGCGGTGGGGGAGTCCAGGCCCGCGAGCAGCTTGCCCAGGGTCGTCTTGCCCGCACCGGAGGGCCCCACGATCGCGAGCCGCTCGCCCGGGCGGACCGACAGATCCACCCCGCGCAGCACGTCGTGTCCCTCGACGTAGGCGTAGCGGGCTCCGCGGACCTCGATCCGGTCGTCGGTCGGTGGATCGGCGCTGAGGGCGGGCGACCGGGGGACGACCTCCCCGATCCCGCGGAGCCGGGCGAAGGAGGCCGCGCCGCTCTGGAGCTGTTCGACCCAGTACGTGATCCGGCTGAGGGGATCGGTCAGACCCGTGGCGTACAGGCAGCACGTGATGAGCACGCCCAGGCCGATCCGCTCGTCCAGATGCGCGAGCCCGCCCACGACCAGCACCGCCACGCACGGCAGGGTGAAGGCGAGGTCGGTCACCGGGTACAGGACCGAACGCAGCGCCAGGGTGCGCCGGCGGGCGCGGTCGAGCGTCAGCGCGTCGGCGTCCGTCGCCGCCGTCCGGGCGTCGCGCAGCCCCAGGGCCTCCACCGTCCGCCCGCCCTCGGCCGTGGCGGTGACGCCCTCCAGCGTGGTGGAGGAGGCGGCGCCCTCGGCGAGGTAGGCGGACCGGGACCGCCGCAGGTACCAGCGCAGCGCCGCCCACACCGGGGGCGCGGCCACGAGGAAGAGGGCGCCCAGGAGCGGGCTGAGCCAGAACACGGCCGCCACCAGGAACAGGGCCTGGACGGCGGCGGGGAAGACCTCCGGCAGCGCGTGGCGCAGCATGACGCCGACCTTGGCGGTGTCGGCGGCGACCCGGGTGGTGAGGTCTCCGGTGCCGGAGCGCTCCACGACCCGGGTGGGCAGGGCCAGGGCACCGTGGACGAAGTCCTCGCGCAGCCGCCGCAGCATGCGCTCACCGAAGCGGTAGGCGGCCAGCCGGGCGTACCGGGTGAGGACGAGCTGGGTGAGCGCGCACGCCACGACCGCCGCCGCCAGCCGGTCCACCGTCCCGACCGTGGCGGTGCCCGCCTCCAGGTCGTCGACGATCCGCCCCAGCAGGTAGGGCCCGGCCAGGGCCACCGCGCCCACCAGGCAGGTGAGCACCGTCAGCGCGATGAGCGGGCCGCGCTCGCGGCGCAGGAGTCGGCGGACGTCGCGCCGCACGGTGGCCGGCGCGGCCACGGGCAGCCGTCCGTCGTCCAGGGCGCCGCCGCCGGACGCGCGGCCGTCGGCGCGGTCGCCCCCGTGTGCTCTGCCGTGCCCGTGCGCGCGTGTGCCGCCCCGGTCGTTGGCGGGTGTGCCGTCGTGGGCGCTCACGGAGGTGCCATCGTGGTCGTCGGCGCGGGCTCCACTGCCGGCGTTCGGGTGCGTTCCACCGCGGTCGCTGACAGGGGCGCCATCGTGGTTGTTGGCGTGGGCCCCACTGCGGTTGCTCGTGGGAGTTGCGTCGTGGTCGTCGGCACGGGTTCCGCCTTGGGCGCTCACGTGCTCACCTCCTCGTCCTGATCGCTGCCCCGCAGCACGAGTGAGCGGTAGCCGGGGTGGCCGACGGAGAGGCTCCGGTGCGTGCCCGTGGCGGCCACACGGCCCTCGTCGAGCAGGACCACCCGGTCGGCGCCGTCGAGGAGCAGCGGGGAGGTGCCCACGACCACGGTGGTCCGGCCCCGGCGCGCCCGGTACAGGCGGTCGGCGATGTCGGCCTCGGTACGGGCGTCCACCGAGGAGGTCGGCTCGATCAGGAACAGGACCTCGGGGTCGGCGAGCACCGCCCGCGCCAGCCGTACCCGCTGGCGTTGGCCGCCGGACAGGTCGCGGCCCTGGGCCTCCACCGTCGAGTCCAGGCCGTCGCGCAGGGCCGTGACGACGTCCAGTGCTCCGGCCACGCGTAGGGCCTCGGTGATCTCCGCGTCGTCGCGGCCACCGTGGACCGCGACCGCCTCGCGCAGCGTTCCGGCGAAGAGGTGGGCGTCGTTGTCGGCGACCAGCACGCGCTCCCGGATCCGGTCCAGGTCGATGTCGCGCAGGGGGACGCCGCCCCAGGTGGCGTCGGAACCGGTGTAGCGGCCGAGCCGGTCCACGACCTCGATCGCGTCGGCCGGGTCCGGGCTGACCAGGGCCGTGACCTCGCCCGGTCGGATCCGGACCCCCGACACCGGGTCGACGAGTTCGGCGGGGCCGTCGGGCCCCGGGTCCGTGCCGCCGTGGGTGAACGCGGGGGCGTGGCCGAGCAGGCGCACCACCCGGACGAGGCAGACGTGCCCGTGCGTGAGGTCCCCGGCCCCCTCCACGAGGAAGAACACCGGAAGGACGAGGACGGCCACGTAGCCGTGCACCGCCACCATGTCCCCGACCGTGATGTCCCCCGCCAGGACCAGGCGGGCGGAGATCCAGGTGACCGAGGCGACGAAGAGCACGGACAGGGTGGCGGTGACCGCCTCCACCCAGCTGAGCGTGGTCCCGACCCGGTGCCCCTGCCGCAGCAGGTCGGCCGAGCGCTCCCGGTACCGGGCGGCGAACCGGTCCTGGCCGCCGAGCCCGCGCAGTACCCGCAGCCCGGCGACGATGTCGCCCGCGAGGGTGGTGAGCTCGCCCTCGTGCCGCCGGTAGTCGTTCTGTCTGCCCCGCAACCGGCCCAGCATCGGCCCGATGGTGACCGAGAGCAGCGGCACGCCCAGCGCCACGACGGCGGCCAGGAGCGGGGAGACCGTGAACAGGAACACCGCGACGCCCGCGTAGGCGATGACCGCCCCCACCCCCGGCCCGGTACAGGTCAGCATCTGGGCGATGCGTCCCACGTCGGCGGACTGCAGGGTGGTCAGCTCCCCGGAGGAGACCCGGCGGGGCAGGGCCGCGCCGAGGTGCGCCGCGTGCCGGGCGACCACGCGCAGGGTCCGCAGGGCCGCGTCCAGGCGGACGAGGGTCATCGTGCGGTGCCGCATGAGCGCGGTGAGCGCGTTGACCGCGCCCATCGCCGCCAGGGCGCCCGCCCACAGGACCAGCGCGCCCCGGTCCCCGGCGCGCAGACCGTCGTCGACGGCCCGGGCCAGGAGGTAGGGCGGGACCATCATGCCGACCATCCAGGTGCTGCCCCAGAAGGCGCCGGTGAGGACCCGCCGGGGCTGTGCGGCGATGAGCCACCACAGGTAGTGCCACGGGCCGCGCGTGTCCGGGATGCCCGGGGAGGGGAGCCGCGCGGCGGTCCCGGTACCGCCTCCGCCCTCGGTCCGCTGTCCGTTCCGCTCCACCGGCCCCCGTCCGTGCGCCTGATGCCGCCGTGCGCTGGTCGTCGTCGATCCTCCACATCCGATGAGACCAGGTGCGGACCGGCGGCGGAAGACCGCCCCCTCGGCCTGTGGACAACGGCAGGTGAGGGCCGTGCGGCTGTCGCAGGGGAGAGTCCCCGACGCGGGCACGTGAGACACGCGTGCGCGATTCCGGTGCTGAGGTGCGCAACCGTCCAACATCACCCGAAAGCGGCGTGACAGGACGAGTCGCGCGCGATAGAACGGCACCCAGTGTCCCGGGCGCGCGGGCCGGACGGCGGTGGCCCCGACCGCCCCGCCGTGCCCAGCAGCAGCCGTCTCGGCTCGCCACGACGTTCCCGCCGCCGCACCGGGGCGGGAACGCACCGGCCGATGCGCACCGACCCCAGGAGCCCCGACCTTGACCGACAACCCCTTCTTCACGCCCAGCACCCTGCCCTACGGGCTGCCGGACTTCTCCGCCGTCCGCGAGGAGCACTTCGTCCCGGCGTTCGAGCGGGGTATGGCCGACCACCTGGCCGAAGTCGAGGCGATCGCGCACGACCCGGAGCCGCCGACCTTCGACAACACCCTCGCGGCCCTGGAACGGTCCGGCCGGATCCTGCACCGCGTCCAGGTGGTGTTCGAGACCCTGGCCGAGTCCGACGGGACCGAGGGCCTCTGGGCGATCGAGAGGGAGATGGCGCCGCGGATCGCCCGGCACCGGGACGCGATCGTGCTGCACCGCGCCCTGTGGGAGCGGATCAAGCGGGTCACCGCCGCCGATCCCGAGGAGGCCCGGCTACTGGAGCGCTACCGCACGGACTTCGTCAAGGCCGGCGCCGACCTCACCGAGGACCAGCAGGCCCGGTTGCGCGAACTCAACGGGGAGCTCGCCGAGCTCTCCACGGACTTCGCCCAGAACGCCCTCCGGTCCGCCACCGAGTCCGCGCTCGTCGTCCGGGACGCCGCCGAGCTCGACGGACTGGACGAGGCCCGGATCCGTGCGATCGAGAAGGACGGTGAGTACGTCCTCCCCCTGCTGAACAGCACCGTGCAGCCCGCGCTCGCCCAGCTCACCGACCGCGCCACGCGCGAGCGGCTCTACACCCTCAGCGTCGAGCGCGCTCCGCGGAACCTCGACCTCGCGGCCCGGATGGCGGCGCTGCGCGCCGAGCGCGCCGTCCTGCTCGGCTACCCCGACCACGCCGCGTACAAGGTCGCCGACCAGACGGCCAGGACCGTCGACGCCGTCGAGGAGCGGCTCGGACAGCTCGTCGGGCCCGCCGTTCGCAACGCCCGGAAGGAGGCCGAGGCGCTGGCCGAGCAGGCCGGGCACGCCATCGAGCCGTGGGACTGGTCCTTCTACACCGAGAAGGTCCGCCGGGCGCGCTTCGACATCGACGAGGACGCCCTGCGGCCCTACTTCGAGCTCGACCGGGTCTACGAGGACGGGGTCTTCCACGCCGCCGCCCTCCTGTACGGCATCACCCTCGCCGAGCGGGACGACCTGCGCGGATACCACCCCGACGTGCGCGTGTGGGAGGTCTTCGACGAGGACGGCACCCCGCTCGGGCTCTTCCTGCTCGACCCCTACGCCCGCCCGGCCAAGCGCGGCGGCGCGTGGATGCACAACCTGGTCGAGCAGTCGTTCCTGCTGGACGAGCGTCCCGTGGTCGTCAACAACCTCAACATCACCAAGCCCGGGGACGGGCCGACCCTGCTCACCGTGGACGAGGTCCGGACGGCCTTCCACGAGTTCGGCCACGCCCTCCACGGTCTGTTCTCGTCGGTCCGCTTCCCCCGGCTCGAAGGCACCAACGTGCCGCGCGACTTCGTCGAGTACCCGTCCCAGGTCAACGAGATGTGGATGTTCTGGCCGGAGATCCTCGCCAACTACGCCAGACACCACGAGACCGGTGAGCCGCTCCCGGACGGCCTCGTGGCGAAGCTGACCGCGTCCGAGCGGTTCGACCAGGGCTTCGCGATGGTGGAGTACCTCGCGGCGGCCCTGCTCGACTGGTCCTGGCACCGGATCGGCGCCGACGAGGACGTGGACCCGTCCGCGTTGGAGTCGCGCGCGCTCCAGCGGTGGGGCCTGGACCTCGACCAGGTGCGCCCGCGCTACCGCAGCACCTACTTCCTGCACATCTTCGCCGGTGACTACCACGCGGGCTACTACTCCTACGTGTGGAGCCAGGTGTTCGACGCCGAGAGCGTGGAGTGGTTCACCGCCAACGGCGGCCCGACCAGGGAGAACGGTGACCGCTTCCGCGAGCTGGTTCTGGCGCGCGGCGGGAGCGTCGACCCCCTGGACGCCGTCCGCGACTTCCTCGGCCGCGACGCGGAGATGGGCCCGCTGCTGCGCCGCAAGGGGCTGGAGTAGCCCGGAGCGGCACCGCGCGTAGGTGGACGACCCGGCGCGCGGGGCCCGAGGGCCCGAGGGCCGCACCGGCGGTCCTCGGGCCGTTC
Organism: Nocardiopsis sp. NRRL B-16309; assembly: GCF_001279585.1. GTDB lineage: Bacteria > Actinomycetota > Actinomycetes > Streptosporangiales > Streptosporangiaceae > Nocardiopsis. The sequence continues at coordinate 23,631 of NZ_LGEC01000080.1, forward strand.
GCCTCGGGCCGTCCGCACCCCGGCCGTCGGGCGGTCCAGGCTCCGGACGCCCGCGCTCCGGTCCTTCGCGCTCGGGCTCTCCGGGTTCGGGCCGTCCGCCCTCGGACCCGCGTCCTCCCACAGGTCGGATGCGTTCGCCCGATCCTTTGCCCCGGTTGGCGCATAAGCGCCGTTCACCCTGGTAGGGGCCCTGTAGGAGCGCGGCCCGCCGCGTGCGGCCGCCACCGCGCCCGAGTGATCCGAAGGGAGCGCGACCATGGACGAGGTCCGGAGCATCCACGGCACCTTCCACCCGCTGTCGGACACCGCGGCGCTCGATCCCCTGCTGGACCGGGTGGGCGACGCCCGCTACGTGCTCCTCGGGGAGGCGTCGCACGGCACGTCGGAGTTCTACCGGTGGCGCGCGGCGGTCACCGAGCGGCTGATCGCGGAGAAGGGCTTCTCCCTGGTCGCCGTCGAGGGGGACTGGCCCGACTGCCTGGACATCCACCGCTACGTCGTCGGTGCCCCGGAGGTGCCGGGAGACCCCCGCGCGGTGCTGGCGGGCTTCGAGCGCTGGCCGCGCTGGATGTGGGCGAACGAGGAGACGCTCGGCTTCCTGCTCTGGCTGCGCCGGTACAACGCCTCCCGGCCCGCCGGATCCAGGGCGGGCTTCTTCGGCCTTGACGTCTACAGCCTGTGGGACTCGCTGCGCGCCATCCTGGACTACCTGCGCGAGCACGAGCCCGACCGGGTCGGCGCGGCGCTGGAGGCCTACCGCTGCTTCGAGCCCTACGCCGAGGACGCGCAGGCCTACGCCCTGTCCAGCCGACTGGTGCCCGCCAGGTGCGAGTCGGAGGTCGTCGCCCTGTTGGCGGAGCTGCGCCGCCGTGCTCCCGCGGGGACCGAGGGGGCCGGTCCCGGTTCCGGTCCCGGCGGGCCTGGCGGCGGCGGACTCGAACGGCTCGCCGCCGAGCAGAACGCCGAGGTCGTCGCGAACGCCGAGAGCTACTACCGCTCCATGATCCACGGCGGACCCCACTCGTGGAACATCCGCGACCGGCACATGGTCGCGACCCTGGACCGCCTCATGGACCACCACGGGCCCGGGGCCAGGGCCGTCGTGTGGGCGCACAACACGCACGTCGGCGACGCCCGCGCGACCGACATGGCGTCCGCGGGCATGGTCAACGTCGGCCAGCTGGTCCGCGAGGAGCACGCCGGCGACGGGGTGGTCGCCGTCGGGTTCGGCTCCTACGAGGGCACCGTGATCGCGGGCGACCACTGGGGCGCGGAGCCGAAGGTGATGTCGGTCCCGCCCGCCCGGCCCGGCAGTCTTGAGGCGCTGCTGCACCGCGCCCTGCCGGAGCGGGAAGCGCTGTGCGTGTTCCCGGACCCGCCCGACCAGGCCGACTGGATGCGCCGGACGCTGGACCACCGGGCGATCGGCGTGGTGTACCGGCCGCGGGCGGAGGCCTGGGGAAACTACGTCCCCACCGTGCTCGCCCGGCGCTATGACGCCTTCGTCCACTGTGACCGCACCCGCGCGCTCACCCCGCTCGGGCGCGAGGACGAGCCCGTCCCGGGCGAACCGGAGACCTACCCGACCGGGGTGTGAGCCGAGCGGCGTCAGGCTCCGGGGAGGCCGACGGTGCGTGCCGTCGTGCGCGCGACCTGCTCCAGGTGTGCCTCGCGGGCGTCGATGATGTTGTCGTAGTGGCCGAAGAGCTCGAAGCCGACCGTCCCGAACAGCGCCGTCCACCCGTCGATGACGGCGAGTGCCGTCTCCGGCGGGGCGCCCGTGAGCATCGCGGCCCGCTCGGGGTCCATGTCGGCGGCGATGCGTTCGATCCGGGCCACGAGGTCGGCTCGCAGCTCCGCGGGCACCGGTGGGCGGTCCGTGGGAGCCAGCCCCGGACCCCGGCGGGCGTCGTGGGCGATCCGCGTGAGGAGCAGGACCACGCGGGTGGCCGGTTCGGTGGTGTCACGCGGTGCGGCGTAGCCGGGGACCGGTGAGCCGTAGATGAGGGCGTACTCGTGCGGATGGGCCAGCGCCCACGCCCGTACGGCCCGGAAGACGGCGATCCAGCGGCCGACGTGGTCGTGGCGGTCCACGGCGGACTCCGCCTCGCGCGCCGCCTCCCCCGCGCCCTCGTAGGCCGCGACGATGAGCGCGGTCAGCAGCGCGTCCCGGTTCGGGAAGTACCGGTAGACCGCCGACGCGGCCATGCCGAGTTCGCGCGTGACGGCACGTACCGAGAGGCCGGCCGCGCCGCGTTCGGCCAGGTGGCGACGGGCGACCTCGGTGATCTCGGCGACGTACTCGGCGCGGACGCGGTCTCGGATGCCAGCCATGCGGGGAGTCTGCCACGAAAGATCAGTGATGTGAAGTGTGAACAGTGCTCTTGACTCCACGTCTCGATGGTGAAACGGTGATCTAAAGCGAGAGCACTGTTCTCGCACAGAGGCAGAAGGGTTCCACCATGGCCTTCCACGTCATCGTCGGTGCGGGCGCGCTCGGCACCTCCCTCGCCCTCCAGCTCGCCGACGCGGGTACGGAGGTCCGGATCGTCACCCGCTCCGGCGGCGGCCCGGAGCACCCGTCGGTCGAGCGGGTGCGGGCCGACGCGACCGACGCGACCGAGCTCACCCGAATCGCGCACGGCGCCGCCGTCCTCTACAACTGCGCCAACCCGCCCTCCTACGAGCTGTGGGAACAGCACTGGCCGCCGCTGGCCGCGTCCCTGTTGGAGGCCGCCGAGCGGACCGGGGCCGTGCTGGCCATCGGCGGCAACCTCTACGGCTACGGTCCGGTCGATGGGCCGATCCACCGCGACCTGCCCCTGGCCGCGGCCGACCACAAGGGGCGGCTGCGAGCGCGGATGTGGGAGCAGGCCCTGGCCCGCCACGAGGCGGGCGCCGTCCGGGTGACCGAGGTGCGCGCCTCGGACTACATGGGCTGCATGAACCCGAAGGGCAGCTACCCCGAGTTCTACGCCGACCAGGCGCGCGCCCGCCGCCGGGTGTTCACCTTCGCCGACCCCGACCAGGCGCACAGCGTCGCCTACGTGCCGGACGTCGCCCGCACGCTGGCCGCGGTGGCCACCGACGAGCGCGCGTGGGGGCTGGGCTGGCACGTGCCCTCGCCCGAGGCGCGCACGGTGCGGGGGATGGTGGACGACATGGCGCGGGCGTTCGGGGTGGGCCGCCCCTCCGTGACGAAGGTCCCGCGGCCGCTGCTGCGGGCGGCCTTCCGGTTCTCCCCGTTCCTGCGGGAGGTGGGGGAGCTGCTCTACCAGTGGGACGCCCCCTACGTCGTCGACGCCTCCGTGACCACGGAGGTCTTCGGGGTGGAGGCGACGCCGTGGGAGGAGATCGTGCGCGCGACGGCCGCGGGGCTCGACGCGCGGGCCCGTGCGGCCCGCGCCGGCGCCCCGGCGGGTTCGTCGTGACGGCGGCCCCGGCGCCCCGACGGGAACGTCGTGACGGCGGCCCCGGGGGCACGGCGGGTTTGTCGTGACGGCGGCCCCGGGGGCACGGTGTGCGGCTACGACCGCACCGGGGGCCGCTCCGCGCCGCTCGACGCCTCCTCGGGCCTGCCCAGGAGGCGCAGCGCGTCGGCCGAGCCGGGATCGTTCGGCGTGTAGACCTCCAGGCGGTGGTCCGGGCTGTCGGGCTGGAGCCACACCTGGTAGGTCACGCTGAGCGCGCCCGCCGTGGGGTGCTGGACGTGCATCGGCGCCGCGGTGCAGTCGGCGACCTCGCCGTCGGCCCACATCGAAGCGAACGTGGAGCTGCCCATGGTGATCTCGCCGATGAGCGCGGCCAGCCGGGCGTCGTCGGGGTAGCGGCCGGCGGTCAGGCGCAGGTAGCCGACGTGGATTGCAGCCAGCTCCGACCAGTTGCGGTAGAGGTCGCGGGTGAGGGGGTCGAGGAAGAACAGCCGCGGGACGGACGGACGCCGGTCCGGGTCCCGGGGGGCGTCGAAGGGCAGGTGCTCGGCCGTGAGCGCGTGTCCGGCGCGGTTCCAGGCCAGGACGTCGCCGCGCCGACCCAGCACGACCGCCGGCGTGGCCTCGTCCAGGGCGTCCAGGAGGGCGAGGACCCGGGTGTGCGGGTGCTCCTCGGTGGGCTCGCTCAGCCCGGACCCGGCGGGCCGACGGGCCAGGTTGCGCAGGTGCGCGGCCTCCACGTCGTCGAGCCGCAGCACCCGGGCGAGGGAGTCGAGGACCTGCTCGGAGGCGGTCTCGGCCAAGCCCTGCTCCAGCCGCGTGTAGTAGCCCGCGCTCACTCCGGCGAGCTGGGCGAGTTCCTCGCGCCGCAGTCCGGGGACGCGGCGGGCGCTCCCGTAGGTCCGCAGGCCGATGTCGGCGGGGGTGGTCCGGTCGCGGCGGTTCTTGAGGAACGTCCCGAGGCTCTCCATGCCGCCGACCCTAGACGGTCGGCCGCGATCCGGCCTGTACCTGTGGGGTGTACCCACAGCACGGGGATGGTTGTGCCGGACCGCCCGCGACCAGCATGGCCGGCATGACGAAGACACACCGACGGCAGCACGGCAGCACTCCCTCCCGCCTCCGGGCCCGGCTCGGCCTCCTGATCGTCCTCGGGCCGGTCCTCCTCGTGTCCATGGACGGATCGATCCTGTTCCTGGCCATGCCCCGGGTCAGCCAGGCCCTCGAACCGAGCGCCGACCAGGCGCTGTGGATCCTGGACGTGTACGGCTTCGCGGTCGGCTCCCTGCTGATCGCCTTCGGCAACCTCGGCGACCGCTACGGCCGGCTGCGCCTGCTGCTGATCGGCGCGGCGGTGTTCGGACTCGGTTCGGCGGGGGCGGCCCTCGCCCCGACGCCCGACCTCCTGATCGCCGCTCGGGCCCTGATGGGCGTGGCCGGAGCGACCCTGCTGCCCTCCGCGCTCGCCGTGCTGAGCGAACTGTTCCCCGAGCCGCGCCGCAGGGCGCGGGCCATCGGCGTCTTCGCCGCCGCGTTCGCGGCGGGCTTCGCGATCGGCCCGGTCGTCGGCGGCGTGCTGCTGGAGCGGTTCTGGTGGGGCTCGGTGTTCCTGGTGAACCTGCCCGTGATCGCGCTGTTCCTGGTGTTCGCGCCGATCCTGCTCGGGGAGGTGCGCGCCACCCGTCCGGGGCGCGTCGACGTCCTGAGCGTGGCGACCTCCGCGACGGGCCTGCTGCTGGCGATCTACGGCCTCAAGCACCTGGCGGCCGAGGGGACGTCGCCCGCGTCCCTGGCCGCCCTCGTCCTCGGCCTCGCCCTGGTGGCCTGGTTCGCCGTGCGCCAGCGGACGCTCGACGACCCGCTGATCGACTTCTCGCTCTTCCGCGACCGGGTCTTCAGCATCGCGGTCGTCACGGGCCTGCTGCCGCTGGCCGCCTGGTCGGCGATCGCCTACCTGGCCGGGATGTACCTGCAGTCCGTCCTCGGCCTCGACATCCTGCGCGCGGCCCTGCTCGCCCTGCCGGGAGCGGCCGTCCTGACGATCACGTCGATCGTCACACCCTTCATCGCCGACCGTGTCGGCAAGCGCACGGTGCTGGTCACCGCGCACGCCGCCATCGCGGTGGGCCTGCTGTTCCTCCTCCCCACCACGGTCGGGGGCGGGACGGGCTGGTACGTCCTGTCCGCGGCCGTCGCGGGCATCGGCTACGGGATCTCGTTCAGCGTGGTCGCCGACACCGCCGTCGGCGCGGTGCCGCCGGAGCGCGCCGGATCGGCCGGGGCCATCGCGGAGACGAGCAACGAGATCGGCAACGCGCTCGGCATCGCCCTCCTCGGCTCCCTCGCCGCCCTGGTGTTCCGCCTGGACGGCCCGGGCCTGGCCCCGACCCTGGACGAGACGCTGCTCCTGCCGGACCTCGCCGGTGCCGCCGCGCTGGAGGCGAGGGCGGCCTTCGTCGGCGGACTGCACCTGGTCGCGGTCGTGGCCTCGGCGCTCCACGTCGTGCTCGGCGCCGCGGCCCTGCGCTGGCTCCCCCGTTCGCCGCGCCGCGCGGACTCCGTGAAGCCCCTGACACGGTCCTAGAATCGGTTCCGAAGGAGGAGGCGGGTGGCAAGGGCGCGCCTCCACGCGGAGAACCCCGGACAGAAAAAGACCTGGGGCCTTCCGCGATGCGGAAAGCCCCAGGTCAGAGTGCGGAGGATATGGGATTTGAACCCATGAGGGGGTTGCCCCCCAACCGCATTAGCAGTGCGGCGCCCTAGGCCTCTAGGCGAATCCTCCTGGCTCGCACCAGACTACGGCCCCGCGGTCCGCTGCGCAAAACGAAAGTCCTGGGAGGCGGTGTCAGGACGTGGTGCGCTCGATGATCAGGTCGGCGTCGCGGCGCAGCTTCTCCACCGCGCGGGACAGGGTGCTCTTGACGGTGCCGAGCGTGACGCCCATGCGCGCGGCGATCTGGTTCTCCGTGAGGTCCTCGTAGTAGCGCAGGACGACCGTGGTGCGCTGGCGGGCGGGAAGGCGTTCGATGGACCGGCCGACCACGTCGGCGAGGTCGCTGCGCCAGGTGGGGTCGTCGACGCGCTGTTCCGGGATCTCGTCGGTCGGGTAGACGTCGAGCCGGGTGCGGCGCCACTCCGAGATCTGGGTGTTGACCATCGCGCGGCGCACGTACCCGTCGCGGGCGTTGGGGTTGGAGATCCGGCCCCAGGCCAGGAAGGTCTTGACGAGCGCGGCCTGGAGCAGGTCCTCGGCGTCGGCGTGGCTGCCGGTGAGCGACCGCGCCATGCGGAGCAGTGCCGGTCCGCGCTCGGCCACGTAGCTGCTGAACTCGTCGTACCTGGGGGTCCGGGTCGCCTCCGACACATCGACCACCGATTTCGCGCTATGTGGGACCGATCACGTTTCTTCCCTTCACTCTCACACAGGGCACGCAAATACTTCGCCTCAGGCATGCCATGTGCTGACAAACCGCTCGACGGACCCGTTCCAGAGCCTGCGTCGCGTGCGGCGTTCCGCCCCCTTCGCCCCGGGAGCGCCGTGTGATGCAATGCCCTGGCCATCCGACCGACATGTCGTGGCACGTGTCGGCGTGTGAGCGGCGATCCAGGGGTCCGACCAGCACAATGGGCACAGAGGACGAGTCGGGCGACAAGGGGGCGCGGGCGACATGTCACTGATGACCGAACACGGGCGGGATCGGCGGAGGTTCACGGCGGCTGTGCTGGGCGCCGACACCGCGCCCGCGCCCGCACCCGTCAGCCCCCGCGTGTCCCGCGGGGTCGTGGTGGACGCCACCTCGTACATGCTGTGCCTGGCCACGCCGGAGGGGGAGGAACGCTTCCTCTACGAGCGCGTCACCTCCTTCTGGCGCGGCGCCGAGGTCGGCCCCGAGGCGATCAGGCCCGGCGACGACGCGGTCGTCCTGTGCGCGCACGACGGCCGACTGGTGGCCGAACGCGTCTGGGCGCAGGCCGCCCGCGTCAGCGGGGTCATCACCGGCTGCGAGGGCGACGCCCTGGAGGTCGACCCCGGGCACGGGCGGCCGCGTGTGCCGGTCGCCGTCCCCTACCGCTCCTCGGGACGGATCGGTGTGCGCCATCCGCGGCTGGAACCCGGCTACGCCTTCGACGCCGTGGGGGTGTGGCACGGGGGTGAGGTCCGGGCGGTGCGGCCCGCCACCACACAGCCGCCCTATCCCGTCGCCGCCACACCGCAACGGCCGCCGACCCCCCGGTTCTCCGGCACGGTGAGCGGTATCGCGACCTGGTACGACCCCGCGTGGGGGCGCGCCACCCACCTGGACCCCAGGGCGCGGGTGCACGGCGTCGCCTACCCGGCGCTCGACCGCGTCGGCCACGACGGCTGCGACCGCCGCACCCCGTGTGCGCCGTTGCCGCTGCTGTCGACCGGCGCAACCCTGCGCCTGCGCAACGACTGCACGCGGGCCGCCACCGTGGTCCCGGTGATCGACTGCGCCGCGGCCGACAGCTGGCTGTGCGACCTGTGCCCCTCGTGCGGGGGCCAGGGCGCCGGGCGGATCGCCTCCCTCACCATGACCGGGTTCGTCGCACTGGGCGGACGCCTGGAGGACGGCTGTTTCAACGCGACGATCACCGTCGCGGAGGGGGAGGGATGACCATGCCGGAGTTCATCGTGGCGCCGGAGACCGTGGACGCCGTCCGGCAGGTCCAGCTGCCGCTGCTGGCGGCGCTGCTGCTGCTCGGCGCGGCGGCCAAGACACTGAGCCGCTCGGAGGGGTCGGGGCTGGCCGTCCTGCTCCCCGCGCGCCTGCGCCGCCCGGCCGCGTTCGGCACCGGTGTCGTGGAGCTGGTCCTGGCCGTGGGCCTGCTGGTCCTCACCGGACCCTGGGCAACGGTCGCGCGGTGGGGTACGGCGGCCCTGTTCGCGGGCTCGGTGGTGGTGCTCGTCCTGGTGCGCCGCCGTGACCCGGAGGCGGGCTGCGGCTGCTTCGGGGGTCTGAGCCGGACCCCGATCGGATGGCGCACACTGGCCCGGGCCGGACTGCTCGCCGCGGCGGCTCTGGGCACGCTCGGCATGGCGACCACCGGCTGGCAGGTCGCCGCCGCGCCGACGGCCGCGCACGGCTGGGTGCTGGGCATCGAACTGCTGCTGCTGGCCCTGCTCAGCCCCGAACTGCGTGACATGGCCTCCCGTGCGCTCGCCAGTCAGCCCTGCGAGCTGCGCGAGGTCTCCCCGCGCCGGACGAGGGCGCGGCTGCGGTCCAGCGACGTGTGGCGGACCAACCGTCCGGTCCTGCTCGCCGACGAGCCCGAGGACGAGTGGCGGCACGGCTGCTGGCGCTTCCAGCGCTTCGACGGCATGCGGCACGGGCGCCGCGTCGACGTGGTCTTCGCGGTGCGCGTGGGCGGTCGGCGCCGGACCGCCGTCCGCGCGGTCCTGGTCGACAGGGAGAGCGGTGCGGTGGCCGCGTCCTTCGGCGCGGTGACCACGCACGAACTCCTCGGCCCGCCCCGCCGCCTGCTCTCGCCCGCCGAGGCGGCCAGGCGCGACGCGGCCAGGATCGACGCCGAACGGGCCGCGCGGACGCTCCGCGCCGCCCGCGAGCACCCGGCCGGGCGCGCCCCCGCGGAGCCCCGGGACGGGGCCGCGGTGCCCGCGCAGGGCGTGGGCGGGCACGACGCCCGGGACAGCGACGCCGGACGCCAGCCCGCCGGCGGCTAGGTCGTGTTTTTTTGCGGCATTCCGGGCTCGCGGCCGTCAGGCCGCCTCTTGCTGCGCCTCTGCGCTCGTGCAGCACGACCAGGCTGAACGTCGCACATCGCCGTGCGAGAGATGGCCTGGCGACCGCTCGCTCACCCGAAAGCCCGCAGAAGAACACTCCCGAGCCCCGCGGCCCTCCCGTGCCGCACGTCGCGCACGACCTAGCCGTCGAGCATCTGTCCCTGGCGCTCGATGCTGGCCTCGGTGAACTCCACGAGCATCTCCTCGTAGTCCTCCTGGTCGCCCGTGCCCAGGATGGAGGTCGTGCCGACCAGCCCGCCGTTGCGGTACATGAGGCTGTACATGTTGTTCTGCTCCTCCGTGGAGGAGACCTCGATCGCGAAGGCGCGCGACTCGTCGGCGAACTCGGGCATGTCCAGTTCGCTCACCCCGTACTCGGACGAGGTGCCGTCCTCGTAGGTGGCGCTGTAGGACGAGCAGGACTCCGGCGGCTCGGTGGCCATGGCCTCCTCCGCGACGGACGGTTCGAGCCGTACGAGCATGTGGGAGAGCGCGCCCTCGGACCACTCGTAGGCCGCGATCGAGGCGGGCGCGTCCTGGACGCCGTCCAGGTCGCCCCAGCGGTTGGCGGCGTCGACGCACTCGGGTTTGTCCAGCTCGGTGCTGGCCCGCACTTCCTCGCTGTACCGCACTGTGACAAGCTCGGAGTAGACGCCGCTCTCACTGCCCTCGGGCATCAGCGTGGCGTCGTGCAGGCTCAGGACCTGCGCGTCGTGCAGTTCCGCGGCGGCCTCGGAGCCCGGTCCACCGGTCTCCTCCTCTCCACCGCCGCCGCACGCGCTGACCATGACCACCGATGACAGGGCGACGGGGAGGACCAATGATCGGACGGCCGTCCTGGTCTCCTCGGCGTGAGGGCGCCGACCAGCCGTGATCCGGTTCCGATCGGCGGGACGATGACGCAAACGCATGGTGGTATCTCCTCGTTTGTGCGATATTTCCGCTGGGAGCGGTGAGCGACCCGGGGCACGAAGTTGCTGAGCGTGTCGCGGGGCTAGCACAAAGTATTGAGGAAGGACAATGGTGTCGGAGTCGAAATCGCCATATCTGCGGTCGGTGCTGGAGAGCATGCCCGCCTACAAGCCCGGTCTGCGCGTCGTCGGGCCCGACGGGCGATCGATCAAGCTGTCCTCCAACGAGAGCCCCTACGGGCCGCTCCCGTCCGTGCGTGAGGCCATCGCCCGGGCGTCCGCCGACCTGAACCGCTACCCGGACCCGGGCGCGACCGAACTGGTCACCGCGCTCGCCGGACACCTGGGCGTCCCCGAGGAGCACGTCGCCCTGGGCGCCGGCTCGGTCGGCCTGCTCCAGCAGCTGCTGGCGGCCGTCGGCGACCCGGGCGCGGAGGTCGTCTACGCCTGGCGCTCCTTCGAGGCCTACCCCCTGCTGGCGGACCTGGCCGGGGTCACCTCCGTGCGGGTGCCGCTCAGGGACGAGACGCACGACCTCGACGCCCTCGCCGAGGCCGTCACGGACCGGACCCGCATGGTGCTGGTGTGCAACCCCAACAACCCGACCGGTACCGCGGTCGGCGAGCGGGAGCTGACCCGCTTCCTGGACCGGGTCCCCGACCACGTGCTGGTGATCCTGGACGAGGCCTACCGCGAGTACGTCCGCGGCCCCGAGGTGCCCGACGGCCTGGACCTGTACCGGGACCGTCCCAACGTGGCGGTCCTGCGGACCTTCTCCAAGGCCTACGGGCTCGCCGCCGTCCGGCTCGGCTACCTCGTGGGCCACCCGCACGTCGCGGGCGCCGTCCGCAAGACCCTCGTGCCGTTCGCGGTGAACCACCTCGCGCAGGCCGCCGGGATCGCCTCGATCTCGGCCGAGGACGAGCTGCTGGAGCGGGTCGCGCTCACCGTCAAGGAGCGCGACCGCGTCCGCGACGCGCTCGTCGCCTCCGGGTGGACGGTGCCGCGCAGCGAGGCCAACTTCGTGTGGCTGCGCGTGGACGGGGACACCCTGGACTTCGCCGCCGCCTGTGCGCGCGAGGGCGTGGCGATCCGGCCCTTCGACGGCGAGGGCGCCCGGGTGAGCCTGGGCACGCCCGAGGAGAACGACGTGTTCCTGGCCGTGGCCACCGCCTACCCGAAGCGCCGCTAGGGAGTGTCGGGGAGGGGTCGCCGGTGCCGCCCGGGTTCGAGCGGGCGCCGGCGGCCCCTTTCCCGTGAGGAGCCCCGTGAGCCGGACGGCGGCTACCAGGCGGCCGCGGCGGCGACCCGCGCCGCCACCTGCGCGACGGTGAGCCCGTCCGTGGCCACGCGCACGGTCCCGTCCGGGGCCTCGGCCGCCAGACGGGCGGCCATGCGCCGGCTGCGCTCGATGTGGGCCGGGAGCTGTGACCCGGTCTCGCGCCGGGCGAGCCGCTCCCGCACCACCTCCTCCCCGGCCGTGAGCAGCACGAGTGTGAAGCGCAGGGGCCCCGGGCCCAGCGCCCGGCGGAACATCGGCACTTCGAGGAGGCTGACCGTGTTGGTGTACACCAGGCGGTGGTGGCCCAGCTCGGCGTAGTTCGACCAGACGGCGGCCAGGTTGCGCTCGGTCACACCCGACCGGGCCGGGTCGTCCGCGGGGGCGGGATGGACCTGGTCGAGCATGTCACCCTCGATCACGCAGTGCGCCACGTCCCTGGCGCGGAGCAGGACCGAGACCTCCCATCCGACGGTCGTCTTGCCGACACCGGAGCCGCCGCCGATGAGCAGTACCTGACGCGGGCCCGTGGTCGAGGAGTCGTTCATGGCTCACCAGCCTGCCCCTCCACGGGCGCGGGCGCACCTGGCTATACACAGCCTGTGGACACCGCTCAGTCCGCCGCGGCCCGCGTGCGCCGGGCGTAGGCACGGGCGGCGCGGGCGCGGTCGCCGCAGCGCACCGAGCACCAGTGGCGGCGGGGGTGCGTCCGAATCAGGTAGCGGTCGCACGGCGGCGAACCGCACGCGGTGAGCCGTTCGGCGTCCGGCGCGGTGAGGAGTTCGGCGGCGTCGGCGGCCAGCAGCGCGAGGGCGTGGTCCACGATCTGCGTGGCCGGGTGCGAGGCGGCCCGGTAGGGGCCGCCGACCGGGTCCCAGTGCAGGAGCGAGGCCGTGGGAACCCTGGTCAGCGCGTCGTTGAGGGCGTCCACGGCCTCGGGGTCGGCCGGGGCGCCCTCGATCCGGGCGGCGATCAGCGTCCTGGTCCGGTCACGGAGCCCGCGCAGCTTCCCGGCGCAGAAGTCCCACAACCGGGCGTCCTCCGGAGCGAGCCCGCGCTCGACGAGCCACCGCGTGGCGGCCGCGGGCGAGTCGAGGAGGTCGACCCGCCGGCCTCCGGGCACGGACACGACGCTGTTGGCGAAGTCGAGGGAGGGGTAGCGCTCGGCGCCCGGTGCGGGAGGCGGCACAGCGCGAGCGGACTCGGAGGTCTGGGTCTCCTTCATGGTTCTCATGTTATCGATTGCTTTCAACCGTGAGACTCGCATAGTCTCGTCTCACGGCAAAAACACAATCTATCCGTGAGGTGTTCCATGTCAGGTGTCACGACCGCCCCCGTCCCCGTTCGCGTCCTCGGCGGCCCGACCGTCCTCATCGGGTACGGCGGCCTCGGCTTCCTCACCGATCCCACCTTCGACACCCCCCGCGACTACCCCGTGGGCCCGGGCCTCGTCCTCAGCAAGACGGCGGCCCCGTCCGCCCTGCCCGGCGAGATCGGCCCGATCGACGCGGTGCTGCTCTCGCACGACGAGCACCCCGACAACCTCGACGACTCCGGCCGGGCCCTCCTGGCCGACGTCCCGCTCACCCTCACCACACGCGGCGGCGCCGACCGCCTGGGCGGCGGCGCGCGCGGCCTCGCGGTCGGCGAGTCCGTCGAGCTGGAACGCCCCGACGGCGGCTCGGTGACCGTCACGGCCGCGCCCGCCCAGCACGGCCCGGACGGCTGCGAACCGTTCACCGGCGAGGTCATCGGCTTCGTCCTCACGGCGACGGACCTGCCCACGGTCTACGTCAGCGGTGACAACGCCTCCCTGGACGTGGTTCGGGAGGTCGCGGACCGGTTCGGCCCGGTGGACACCGCCGTCCTCTTCGCCGGGGCCGCCCGCACCCCGCTGTTCGACGGCGCGCTGCTCACCCTCGACGGCGCGCGGAGCGCGGAGGCGGCCAGGATCCTCGGAGCGCGCCGGGTGGTCCCCGCGCACGCCGACGGCTGGGCGCACTTCTCGGAGGGGCGCGACGAACTGGAGGCGGCCTTCGCCGAGGCGGGCCTGTCCGAGCGCCTGACGATGGACTGACGGCCGGGCACGGACCCGGGCCCCGGCCGGGCGTGAGCCGCGGCGTGGTACCCGGGCCTGACCGACAGCCGGGTCGAGAGACGCGGCCCGCCCCCGCCCCCGCGCACAGAAACGGGGGCGGGCCGGTGCCCACCCCCGTGTACGCGCGTGGCGGCTACTTGCCCGCCGCGTCCTTGTCGAGCTTCTCCACGATGAGCCGGTACAGCTGGCGCGGGCGCCCCGGCTGGAGGGTCCGGTTGGGCGGCAGGGGCCACGCCAGTCCCTCCTCCACCAGAGTGCGGAGCAGCCGGCGCGCGGTCCGCGACGTCACACCCAGCATCCGGCCGGCGTTCTCCGCGTCGACGACCAGCGGGCCGTCCTCCTCGGCGATCTTCTCCGAAAGGCGAATCAACGTCTCCCGGCCCTTGGTGCGCAGCGGTTCGGAGGACTGCCGTGCGGGCGCGCGCTGCGCCGGGACCAGGGAACGACCCTCGCGGTCCACCGCGAAGCTCTGACGGGACGCCTGAGCGCGGTTCAGAGCCGCCCTGGCGTGCGCCTCGGCGTCCTGCGTGGTGCGACCCATCCCGATCCCGACCTCGATCGCGATCCCCAGCTCCGCCTTGATGCGTTCGACGAAGGGCGGTTGCCGGAATCCCTCGGTCGCCGTGACCAGGGAACCGCGGGTGGCGGTGATCATGAACGAATGATCGTCCAACCGGTGGGCGGTGGCGTTGATCCGGTGGGCCTCCTGCAGGAGCAGCCGGTGCAGCGAGAGCCGTAGCTCCTCACGCCAGTACCGCGGGGTCGACCGCCGGGACGAGTCGCGGAGCGTGGGCACGTCCACCACGACCACGCCCAGCTGGGCCTCCTCCAGACGGTGGTGCGCGCCGAGCAGGCCCGCGGTCTGCAGCGCGCTGCGCACCCCGGCGTTGGTCGGGCGCAGCCGCACGACCGGGACCCCGATGGCCTCCAGCCGTTCGGCGACACCGCGCACGCAGGTGATCGCCATCCGGGTGGCCTTGCGCCGCCACAGGCCCTCGTGGAAGGAGGTCAGCTGGGCGGTGTTCGTGAGCTCCTCGTGCACGTGGATGCCGTCGACGGGCAGGTCGACCTCGGAGTAGGCCTCCACGACGTCGGCGCGGCTGAGCACGTCCAGGCTGGCTCTGGTCGGGTCGAAGCGCTCGTCCAGCGTCGCTCGGAGCAGGGCTTCGTGCAGGCTCGCCCCGCCGAGCGGCACGAAGGTCGCGGGCATCGTCAGCACCCCGGCCTTGCGCGCGAACTCGTAGGGGACGGGACTGGCGAACAGGTAGGCGTCGATCGCCGAACCCAGTCTCACGACCTTGTCCGTCGCCTCTTGCTCATCTCGGTACGCGGCGGCGATGAGTCTGGCGTTGAGGGGCCCCGTGGACCCCGGGCCCATGAGCATGACCCGTTCGACCACCTCATGGGGCCCTATGACGCCGATCGTCAAATCGCCAGTACGCTGGGCACTCACCTCGGGTTGCTCCCCGCTACCATTCCACGCTCTTCACTATGTGCGCCCACTGGTTTCCCGACCCGATCTCTGTCACGGCATGATTGCCGAGATCGTACCCATTGTGCGGGGCCTAAGAAGATCGTTTTCCATATCAACGCCGAAAGCCCGGGTGGGAGACGAGCTCCCACCCCGGCTTGAGCTGCGCATTCGGCTCCTACGAGACGACGACGCGCTCCACGTCCCCGCCCAGCGCGGCAAGCCGCGATGCGAACTGAGCGTGACCTCGGTCCACCAGGTAACCGGGCGCCACGATTGTCTCACCTTCGGCGACCAGTCCGGCGAGGACCAGCGCCGCGCCGGTCCGCAGGTCGTGCGCGATGACCTCGGTGCCGTGCAGGTTGGTGGGGCCGTGCACGATCGCGCGGGTCCCCTCCACCTCGATCTTGGCACCCATCTTGTTGAGCTCGTCGGCCAGCGCGAAGCGGCCGTCGTAGATCGCCTCGTGGATGTAGCTCTCACCCTCGGCGAGGGTGGCCAGCGCCATGAGCGGCGACTGGAGGTCGGTCGCGAACCCGGGGAACGGCGACGTGACCGCGTTGATCGGACGCAGCGGCACGGAGGGGTCCCGCTGCACGTGCAGGACGGCGCCCTCCTGCGAGAAGCCCACGCCCATCTGCTCGAGTTTCCAGCGGGCCACGCCGAGGTGGTCCAGGTGCGCGCCCACGAGGCTGACCTCGCCACCGGTGGCGGCGACGGTCATCGCGAACACGCCGGCGTCGATGCGGTCGGACATGATCGTGTGCTCGACCGCGGTGAGCTCCTCCACGCCCTCGACGGTGATCAGGCCGGTGCCGCCACCGGTGATCTTCGCGCCCATGGCGGAGAGGAAGTTGATGACGTCGATGACCTCGGGTTCGAGGGCCGCGTGCTCGATCACGGTGGTCCCGGGGGCCAGGACCGCGGCCATGAGCAGGTTCTCGGTGCCCGTGTGCGAGGGCGTGTCGAGGTAGAGGCGGCCGCCGCGGAGGTTGCTGGCCTCGACGTTGATGTGGTTGCGCTCGGTGTCCTCGGTGACCTCGGCTCCCAGGCGCGCGAAGCCGCGGTAGTGGAAGTCCAGGTTGCGGCTGCCGAGGTTGCAGCCGCCCACGCCCTCGATCCGGGCGCGTCCGGTGCGGTGCATCAGCGCGGGCACGAAGAGCACGGAGCCGCGGAAGCGCGCGGCGATCTCCGCGGGGAGGACGGCGCGCTCCGGGTCGTTGAGCTTCGAGGCGTCGATGACGACGGTGCGCTCGTCCTCGTGGAAGGCGACCTTGGCGCCGATGTGCTCGGCGAGTTCGAGTGCGCGGTACACGTCCTCGATGACCGGGACGTTCCGCAGTACGGTACGGCCCTTGGCCGCGAGGAGGGCGGCGCCGATCATCGGCAGGACGGCGTTCTTCGCGCCTTGGATGAACGCCGTTCCGCTGAGGGGGCGTCCGCCGCGGACGCGGTAACGAACCTCCTGGCCCATGCTCATGTGCTCCTTTGTGAGGCAGATGTGTAGAAAGGCCACCCTCGTCGGGTTTCGCCTCTATGCGTTTTAGACGCGGGTTTCCCCTGGAACGTTGCGACCATCTTGCGCGTGACCTGCGCGGCCAGTGAACCGATGTTCGCGACGACTCTATAGCACCTGCGTGCCTGAAACCGCCTGGAGCGT
This sequence comes from Nocardiopsis sp. NRRL B-16309, assembly GCF_001279585.1. Classification (GTDB taxonomy): domain Bacteria; phylum Actinomycetota; class Actinomycetes; order Streptosporangiales; family Streptosporangiaceae; genus Nocardiopsis. The sequence continues at coordinate 40,245 of NZ_LGEC01000080.1, forward strand.
GGTATACCCGCAGATCGCGGACAGAGTCCCACCGAACGGCCAGGAAGGCACTCTTCCGGCGGAGAAGACCAGGGTGTCGTGCGTGTGATCACCATGGATCGGCGCCGGGCACAACGTGACCACCATACGCTGTCGCCGGTGCCGATCGGTGCCCGCGTGCGCGGAATCACGCGTGCGCGTCGGCTCAGAGCCCGCTTTCGCCGCCGGTCAGACGCCGGTGGATCTCCCTGTAGCGCTCGATCGTGCGCTCCACCACCTCCGCCGGGAGCTCGGGCGGCGGCGTGTCCGCGGCCCGGTCCCAACCGGAGGCGGGGGAGGTCAGCCAGTCGCGCAGGATCTGCTTGTCGAAGGAGGGCTGCGGGCCGCCCGGCGCCCACTCGTCCGCGGGCCAGTACCGCGAGGAGTCGGGGGTGAACACCTCGTCGGCGAGCACCAGGCTCCCGTCGGCGCCGCGGCCGAACTCGAACTTGGTGTCGGCGAGGATGACGCCCCGCTCACGGGCGATCTCCCGGCCGCGCGCGTACACGGCCAGAGTGAGGTCGCGCAGCTCCGCGGCCTGCTTCTCGCCGAGCCGTTCGGCGACGACTCCGAACGACACGTTCTCGTCGTGGTCGCCGACCGCGGCCTTCGTGGCCGGGGTGAAGATCGGCTCGGGCAGTTCGGAGCCGTCGGTGAGGCCCTCGGGCAGCGGGACGCCGCACACCGTGCGGTCCACGCGGTACTCGGCGAGCCCCGAACCGGCGAGGTAGCCGCGCGCCACGCACTCCACCGGCACCATGTCCAGGTTCCGGCACACCAGGGTGCGGCCGGCCCAGTCGGCGGGCGCGCCGGGCGGCGGCGTGTCGGACAGGACGTGGTCGGGCACCAGGTCGCGCAACCGCTCGAACCACCACAGGGACAGCCGGGTGAGCAGGCGCCCCTTGCCGGGGATCTCGGTGGGCAGGACCCAGTCGTAGGCCGACACGCGGTCGCTGGCCACCATCACCAGGTCGCCGCCGGCGGTGGCGTAGAGGTCGCGCACCTTGCCGGTGTGCAGGTGGGTCAGCCCCTCGACCTCGACGTGGCCGGGCTGCTGGACGAAACCGCTCATGGGATCCTCGGTCTCTCGGGCGGGTGGAGTGCGGGAACGGGTGGGAGGCGACGCGGCGGCCCGTGCGGTGGCTCCCGCGTGCCCCGGGCGCTCGCCTGGCGGCCCGCGCAAGCCCGTCGGTGCCCCCGTCGTGCCGGTCGTGGGCCTTCGGCCCGCCTGCCCCGGGGAGGGAGGCCCCGTCCGTGCCCTCGCCGCGCTGGTCCCGGGCGTTCGCCGGTGCCTTCGCCTCGGAGCCTTCGCCTCGGCCGGAGCCTTTCCTGCGGTCCGGTCCGACCGTCCGGCAGCGGAGCGGCTGGACGGTCGTCCACAGATGTGGACGGGGGCGACACGGGGCCGCCTCGGCGTGATGGAGTTGGAAAGGGGGCTCGGCGCCCCCTCCCCACAGGCGTGCCCGCGGTCAGGTGTGCCTACAGTTCGGCGGCGGCGCGCTCGGCGATGTCGGTCCGGTGGAAGGAACCGCGCATCTCGATCCGGCTCACGGCCTCGTAGGCCCGCTCGCGCGCCTGGCGCAGGTCGGTGCCGGTCCCGACCACGTTCAGCACGCGCCCGCCGTTGGACTTGACGTCGCGCACGCCGTCCCAGGCGGTGCCCGCGTGCAGCACGTAGGCGCCGTCCAGGGCGTCGGCGGCGTCCAGGCCGCCGATGGCGTCGCCCTTGACGGGGTCGGCCGGGTAGTTCTCCGCTGCGACCACCACGGTGACCGCGGCGCCCGGCTTCCACTGAAGGGAGCCGATGGCGCCGAGCCCTCCGGTGTCGGTGGCCTGCAGGACCGCGCCGATCGGCGTGGCCAGGCGGTCCAGCACGACCTGGGTCTCCGGGTCGCCGAAGCGGGCGTTGAACTCCACCACGCGGGGCCCCTGGGACGTGAGGGCCAGCCCGACGTACAGCAGGCCCTGGTAGCGGGTGCCGCGGCGGTTCATCTCGGCCAGGGTCGGCCGCACGACCGACTCCATCACCTCGTCGACCATGCCCTTCGGCGCCCACGGGACGGGGGCATAGGCGCCCATGCCGCCGGTGTTGGGGCCCTGGTCGCCGTCGTAGGCCCGCTTGAAGTCCTGGGCGGGCAGCAGCGGCAGCGCGTGCAGGCCGTCGCTGAGCACGAACAGCGAGACCTCGGGGCCGTCGAGGAACTCCTCGATGACCACGCGGCCGCACTCGCGCGCGTGCTGTTCGGCCAGGGCGCGGTCCTCGGTCACCACGACGCCCTTGCCCGCGGCCAGGCCGTCGTCCTTGACCACGTACGGGGGGCCGAACTCGTTGAGCGCGTCGGAGACCTGCCCGGCCGAGCGGCACACCCGCGCCCTGGCGGTGGGCACGCCGGCCGACTCCATGACCTCCTTGGCGAAGGCCTTGGAGCCCTCCAGGCGGGCGGCCTCCTGGTCGGGGCCGAACACGGGGATGCCGCGGTCGCGCAGTGCGTCGGCCACGCCGGCGACCAGCGGGGCCTCGGGGCCGATCACGACCAGCTCGGCGCGGATGCGTGCCGCCAGCTCGGTCACCGCGAGCCCGTCGGTCACGTTGATGACGTGGTTCTCCGCCAGGTCCGAGATGCCGGGGTTGCCGGGGGCACAGTGGATACCGGTGACGCCCGGGTCCAGGGACAGGGCGCGGACGAGTGCGTGCTCGCGGCCTCCGCCGCCGAGAACGAGGGCTTTCACTACGGGGGCCTCTTCGTGTTGAAGGCGGACAGACGGACTGGCGCTGGTGCGCCGGGTCAGACGAGGGAGCGCAGCTGCAGTGTCTCGTCGCGGCCCGGACCGACGCCGATGGCGGAGACGGGGGCCCCGGCCATCTCCTCAAGGGTACGCACGTACTTCTGCGCGTTCTTGGGAAGATCGTCGAACTCGCGTGCCGCGGTGATGTCCTCGGACCAGCCGTCGAGGTACTCGTAGACGGGCGTGGCGTGGTGGAAGTCGGTCTGCGTCATCGGGATCTCGTCGTGGCGGACGCCGTCGACGTCGTAGGCCACGCACACCGGGATGCGGTCGAGCCCGGTGAGCACGTCGAGCTTGGTGAGGAAGAAGTCCGTGATGCCGTTGACCCGGGTGGCGTAGCGCGCGATGGGCGCGTCGAACCAGCCGCAGCGGCGGTTGCGGCCGGTGGTGACGCCGTACTCGCCGCCCTGGGTGCGCAGCCACTCGCCCTGCTCGTCGAGGAGCTCGGTGGGGAAGGGGCCGGAGCCCACGCGTGTGGTGTAGGCCTTGAGGATGCCCACGACCTTGGTGATGCGGGTGGGGCCGATGCCGGAGCCGGCCGCCGCGCCGCCCGAGGTGGGCGAGGACGAGGTGACGAACGGGTAGGTGCCGTGGTCGATGTCCAGGAGCGTGCCCTGGGAGCCTTCGAGGTAGACGGTCTTGCCCTCGTCGAGCGCCTTGTTGAGGATCAGCGAGGTGTCGGCGACGAAGGGGCGCAGCTTCTCCGCGTAGCCCAGGTACTCCGCGATGATCGGCTCGGCCTCCAGGCCGCGCCGGTTGTACACCTTGGTGAGCAGCTGGTTCTTGTCGTGCAGCGCCAGCTCGATCTTCTTGCGCAGGATCTTGGGGTCGAACATGTCCTGGACGCGCACGCCCTGGCGGGAGACCTTGTCGGCGTAGGTCGGGCCGATGCCGCGGCCGGTGGTGCCGATCTTGCCCTTGCCGAGGAAGCGCTCGCTGACCTTGTCCAGTGCGCGGTGGTACGGCATGATCAGGTGCGCGTTGGCCGAGATGAGCAGCCGCGAGGTGTCCACACCGCGCTCGTCGAGCCCCTGGAGCTCCTCCAGCAGGACGCCCGGGTCGATGACGACGCCGTTGGCGATCACCGGGACGACGTTCGGGGACAGGATGCCCGAGGGGAGCAGGTGGAGGGCGTACTTCTGGTCGCCGATGACCACCGTGTGGCCGGCGTTGTTGCCGCCCTGGTACCGGACCACGTAGTCCACGCGGTCGCCGACAAGGTCGGTCGCCTTGCCCTTGCCCTCGTCGCCCCACTGGGCACCCACGAGCGTGATCGCCGGCATTGGTCTCTACCTCTTCGCTCGACACCTGACCGGGGCGCTCTCGACCCCGAACATGGAAGAACCCCTGGCGCAAGGCAGCGACAGGGGCCGTTGCGTATAGAGCGTACACGACCTGTTGATCCCGGTTAAGTGGGTGGTGGCGCCGCGCGGGTCACCCGCGCGGCGCCGCGTCGAGCGCCGGCGCCGGCCGGGGTCCGCGCGGGCCCCGGCGACGGGCCGGGCCGCCCTCCGCGGTCCCGGCCGGGCCGCGGATCAGGCCTTGAGCGTGTCGGCGGCCTCGGCGCTGGAGTCGCGCAGGAAGGTGGCGCAGCGCTCGGCCTCCTCCACGTCGCCGATGCGGTCGGAGGCCACGGACAGGGCGTGCAGGGCGCGCAGGAAGCCGCGGTTGGGCTCGTGGTCCCAGGGGATGGGCCCGTGGCCCTTCCAGCCCGAGCGCCGCAGCTGGTCGAGTCCGCGGTGGTACCCGGTGCGCGCGTAGGCGTAGGCGGTGACGGGCTCGCCCTCGGCCAGGGCGTTCTCGGCCAGGGCGGCCCAGGCCGCGGAGAAGTCGGGGAAGCGCCCGGCGACCGGGGTGGGGTCGTCGGAGGCGGCCAGCGCCTCACGGGCCTCGGGGTGGTCGGGCAGGCGGGTGGCGGGCGGCTCGCCGAGCAGGTTCTGGTGCAGGTTCATGCCCCCATCCTGCCATCGGGCGACGGGGAGTGTCCGGCGCTCACGCCGGAGGTGAATCGGATCCGCGCCGGTCGCCTTGGCTCGCGCCGCCGTAGCCCGGTCTCTGGTTTTGTCGTAGGCGGGCGCCAGGGTGTGGCTGTGCAGCTTCGATACCAGTACCGTCTCTACCCGGACGAGGCCCAGCGCGCGGCGCTGGCCCGCCTGTTCGGGTGCGTGCGCACGGTATGGAACGACGCTCTGGTCCAGGTCAAGCCGGTCAAGGCGTCCAACAAGCTGCTCGGGCCCCCGAAGGCGCGAACCGCGGAAGGCCCCTACCAGCGGGTACCGAAGAGCCCCGACCTGTCGAGGGAGCTGATCGCTGGGGCGAAGAAGACACCCCAACGGGAGTGGCTGGACCAGGTGTCGGCGGTGCCCTTGCAGCAGGTGCTGCGCGACGCCGACAAGGCGTGGGCGGCCCATGAGGACTCCAAGACCGGCCAGCGCAAAGGCCCCAAGGTCGGGCATCCGAAGTTCAAGTCCCGCCGCGACCACCGGCAGTCGGCCCGGTTCACCGCCAACGCCAAATGGAAAATCACCCCCGCCGGGAAGCTCTCCCTGCCGAAGATCGGGGACGTGAAGGTGACGTGGTCGCGGGACCTGCCCTCAGCCCCGACCTCGGTGACCGTGGTCAAGGACGCGGCTGGCCGGTACTTCGCCAGCTTCGTGGTCGAGACCGGCGACGAGCCGTTACCGGAGACCACCCCGGAGGTCGGGATCGACCTGGGGCTGACCCACTTCGCAGTGCTCTCCGACGGCACGAAGATCGCAAACCCCCGGTTTCTGCGCCGTGCGGAGAGGAAGCTCAAGAAGGCCCAGCGGATCCTGTCCCGCAAACAGGAAGGCAGCGCGAACCGGGACAAGGCCCGGGTGAAGGTCGCCCGCGCCCACGCGAAGGTCGCCGACGCGCGACGTGAGTTCCACCACCAATTGTCCACCACGTTGATCCGCGAGAATCAAGGGATTTATGTGGAAGACCTGGCGGTCAAGGGGCTCGCCCGCACTCGGTTGGCCAAGTCCGTGCACGACGCCGGGTGGGCGGCGTTCGTGCACATGCTGGAGTACAAGGCTCGACGGTGCGGGCGCACCTTCGCCAAGGTGTCCCGGTTCCTGCCCTCCTCTCAGACCTGTTCGGAGTGCTGGGCGGTGGACGCGCCCAAACCGCTGCACGTGCGCGAATGGACCTGTAAGGCGTGCACGACCACCCACGACCGGGACGTGAACTCGGCCCGTGTCGTCCTGGCGGCCGGACGGGCCGACAGATAAAACGCCTGCGGAGGGACCGTAAGACCGACCCTGCGGGGTTGGCGGGACCCGGTGAAACAGGAACCGCTCGCGTCGTGAGGCGCGCAGCGCCACCCGCCCGCAGGGTCGGGTCGGAATCCCCGCCGTTCACGGCGGGGAGGACGTCAATTCATCTTGTTGCCGGCGGCCTTCAGGTGCTGGGCGGCCTCGACCACGCGCGCGGCCATGCCCGCCTCGGCGGCCTTGCCGTAGGCGCGGGGGTCGTAGGCCTTCTTGCTGCCGATCTCCCCGTCGACCTTCAGCACGCCGTCGTAGTTCTTCATCATGTGGTCGACGATCGGGCGGGTGAAGGCGTACTGCGTGTCGGTGTCGACGTTCATCTTCACGACGCCGTAGCCGATCGCCTCGTGGATCTCCTCCATGGTGGAGCCGGAGCCGCCGTGGAAGACGAAGTCGAACGCCTTCGCCTTGCCGTACTTCTCGGCCACGGCGTCCTGCGCCTCCTTGAGCACCTCCGGACGCAGCTTCACGAAGCCCGGCTTGTAGGAGCCGTGCACGTTGCCGAAGGTCAGGGCCGTCATGTAGTAGCCCTTCTCGCCCAGGCCCAGGGCCTCGGCGGTGCGCAGGGCGTCCTCCGGCGTGGTGTACAGCTTCTCGTTGATCTCGCCGACGATGCCGTCCTCCTCGCCGCCGACGACGCCCACCTCGATCTCCAGGAGGGTGCGCGCCTCCTTGGACGCGGCCAGCAGTTCCTGGGCGATCTCCAGGTTCTCGCCCAGCTCGACGGCCGAGCCGTCCCACATGTGGGACTGGAACAGCGGCTCCTGGCCCTTGGCCACGCGCTCCTTGGAGATCTCCAGCAGCGGGCGGACGAAGCCGTCGAGCTTGTTCTTGGGGCAGTGGTCGGTGTGCAGGGCGACGTTCACGGGGTACTTGTCGGCCACCACGCGGGCGAACTCCGCGAAGGCGACGGACCCGGTGACCATGTCCTTGACGGTGGTGCCGGACAGGAAGTCGGCGCCTCCGGTGGAGATCTGGACGATCCCGTCGCTCTCCGCCTCGGCGAAGCCGCGCAGCGCGGCGTGGAGCGTCTGGCTGGAGGTCACGTTGATGGCCGGGTACGCGAAGCCCTCCGACTTCGCGCGGCTCAGCATCTCGGTGTAGACCTCGGGGCTGGCGATGGGCATGGTTTGACTCTCCCTGGGTTCGGCCTGGAGCGAGCGGCCGCCGGTCGTGGACCCGCGGCACCCCACGTGCGTTGCCCCGGTGAAGGTCCGGAACGGCTGGGGGCGGCCCCCTGCGGAGCCGAGCGTCCGGACGTGTCCACCAGGTGTCGACCAAGTATCCCGAATCCCCGGAGCCGTTGGAAAGGTCTAGACCAAGTTGCCCGGACTTGCGCGCGTTCGCGCAGCTCATGGCGGCGCGATCCGAGCCCTGTCGCGGGGCGGAGGAACGAGGCGGGCGATGCGCCCGCGGCGCCGCCGCATCCGTGGGCGTACACGGCATCACAGGGAGCACTGTCGCTTTTTGTCGTGATACACGCTACATTCAACGCCGTGGGAAGGCATAGGAACGATCCGCGCGGCGCTGGCCAGGTGATGGCCATCGTCGGGGCCGTCGTGCTCCTGGTGGTGCTGGTCGCCCTCGGCGGGTACTTCTTGTACCGCTCCCTCCCAGGCAACGGAACGAGCGTGAGCGCCAACGCCTCCGAAGCCTCGTCCGAAGGTGAGGACGAGAGGGACATGGGGGCGCTCTACATCCGCGTGATCGGGGAGTCGAGCAACGTGTTCGTGCGCGTCCCCGGCGGCGACGTCCTGCACGATCAGGTGATACGGCAGGGCGGCTCGATCAACTTCGCCGACGCGGGCGAGGGCCTCGAAGTGACCATCGACGAACCCGGCGCCGTCGAGGTGTACGTCAACGGCGAGCAGCGCGACGTGTCCGACCAGGACGCCGGCTACAGCTTCACCATCAGCGGCGACGGCTGACACCGGGCCCGGGCGCCGTGCCGAGCGCGGACGCCCCCGGCACCGGCGGCCGCGCGCTCGCGGGACCGCGCCTGGGCAGCGGTGCCGTGCCGGGCCTCACGGCCCTGGACCAGTCGCACCGACACGAACAACCGTCGGGCCGCATCGCCGCTTCGGCCCGCGCGCCAGGGCTCGCCGGACCGCATCGTGGCTCGTCCGCCCGCGCCAGGGCTCGCAGGGCCGTGTCAGGGCTCCAGGGACCCGCGGGGCTGTTGGGACGCGTCCGTCTTCCTCGGGACCGGCCGGGGCCGTCCGGCTCAGAGGTCGAGGTCGGCGACCTCGTACACGGACCGGTACTCCAGCCCCTCCCGGGTGACCCGCTCGCGCGCGCCCCGGTCCAGGATCAGCGCGGTCGCGACCACCTCCGCGCCCGCCTCACGCAGTGCCTCCACGGCGGTGAGCACCGAGTTGCCGGTCGTCGAGGTGTCCTCCAGGGCCAGCACACGCCGCCCCTTGACGTCGGGACCCTCGATCCGCCGCTGGAGCCCGTGCGCCTTGCCCGCCTTGCGCACCACGAAGGCGTCCAGCCTGCGCCCGCGCGCGTGCGCGGCGTGCACCATCGCGGTCGCCACGGGGTCCGCGCCCAGGGTCAGCCCGCCCACGGCGTCGAAGTCCAGGTCCTCGACGTTGTCCAGCATGACCGAGCCGACCAGCGGCGCGGCCTCCCCGTCCAGGGTCACCCGGCGCAGGTCGACGTAGTAGTCGGCCTCGATGCCGGAGGACAGGGTCACCTTCCCGCGCACGACCGCCTTATCGTTGATGTGTCGCAGGAGTTCATCACGTTCGCTCATGATCAGTGAGCCTAGAACACCGGACGGGACGGCACGGACCCGGCCGCACGTGTTCCCAGGCCGTAAGGGGTGACCATGCCGCAGTCCGCGGACACCGTCCGGGTCGAGACCACCGTCGACGGCAGGGAGGCGGCCGAACGGCTGGCGGCGTCGGTGGTCGAGCACCGGCTGGCGGCCTGCGCCCAGGTGGGCGGCCCGATCCGGAGCTTCTACCGGTGGGAGGGCGCGGTCCAGGCGGACGAGGAGTGGACCGTGGTGATCAAGACGGCCGCCGGGCGCCTGTCCGACCTCACCGCGCACCTGTTGGAGATCCACCCCTACGACGTCCCCGAGATCGTGGCCGTCCCGGTCACCGGCGGCAACCCCGCCTACCTGGACTGGGTGCGCGAGGAGACGGCGGGAAGCGCGTGATCGCCGTCCTGCTGCCCCCGCCCCTGGGCGCGTCCTGGCGCGTGCCCGACCTGCCCGACCGGTTGCCCGATCACGGCGTTCCGGCCGTGCGGATCGGCGGCGGGGCCGACGACCGGCCGCCGTACGCCGGGCGCTACGTCGCGCACGCCAGCCTGGAGATCAACGCCGCGGTCGCCGCCGACGCCCGGATCGCGCTGGTCGCCGAGGGCGACGCCGGTCCGCTGGTGGGGGCGGTCGGCGCCGCCCAGCGGGCCGCGCACCGTCCGGTTCTCGCCTACGTGCTGGTGGACGCCTTCCTCCCGCAGCCGGGCAGTCCCACGCTGGCCGAGATCACCGCCGCGCAGTCCCCCGAGGGGGGAGTGGGGCCGGTACCGGGCGGCGCCGAGCCGGAACCGGGGGCTGGGGAGACCGGTGCCGGAGAACCGCCCGGGTACCGGACCGAGCGCCTGCCCATGGCCGCGGACTGGCCGGACGCGCCGTGCGGCTACCTGCTGACGCGGCCGGACCGCGCGCACGTGGCGCGTCTGGCGCGGATGCGCGGATGGGTCGTGCGCGAGGCCGACCCGCGGGACGCCCCGGCGGCCCTGGCCGGGCTGCTGACCGAGCTCCGCGGGATCTGACGGCGCTCGGCTGGGCCTTCGAGGCCGCGGGGAGTTTGGGGCGTCTGGGGCCCGATGGGAGTGCCGGGGGTGGTGTGCGGCCGAGCGAAATCCGGGTGACAGCGACCGGTCCGCTCCGGAGAATCGGCACATGATCAGTGAGCACTTCCCGCCCATGGGGTTGCGCGTACGCACCCCGCGACTCGAACTCCGCCTGCCGTCGATGGAGGACCTGGCGCGGTTGGGGGACGTCGCGGCCCGGGGGATCCACGCTCCGGAACAGATGCCGTTCGCCGAGCCGTGGACGGACCAACCGCCCCCGAAGGTGGCGCTGTCGGTGATCCAGTACAACCTGGGGAAGCTGGCCTCCTGGACGCCGGCGGACTGGAACCTGAACTTCGTCGTCGCGCACGAGGACACGGTGGTCGGCGTCCAGGACGTGGGCGCGAAGGACTTCGCGGTCCGGCGGCAGGTGGGGACGGGTTCGTGGCTCGGCCTGTCGCATCAGGGCCGGGGGATCGGCACCGAGATGCGGGCGGCCGTGCTGCACCTGGCGTTCGAGGGCCTGGGCGCGGAGTGCGCGGTGACGGAGGCGCACGAGGGCAACGAGGCCTCCCACGGGGTCTCGCGCCGGCTGGGCTACCGGCCGAACGGTGTCGACGTGGTCGCGGTTCGGGGCAAACCGGTGCGGGAGCACCGTTACCGGATCACCCGGCGGGACTGGGAGCGCAACCGCTCGGTCCCGGTCACGGTGAGCGGGCTGGAGCCCTGCCTGCCGTTCTTCGGCCTCGGCACGTCCGGGGAGGCCTGACCGGATCGTCTCCGGTCAGGAGGAGGTGCCGTCCGCCTTGGCGCCTCGCCGCCCGGCGAGGAACGCGAGGGCGAGCGCGGCGAGCAGACCGCCGAGCATGCCCGCACCGGAGAGCACACCGCTGACGATCGGCGCCCACGCGGGGTGCCCGGTGAACACCATGCCCAGGCCGACGGCCCCGAGCAGCGACAGGAGGGCCACCACGAGGATCTCGCGGGTCCGCCAGTACCAGGCCAGCGGGAAGAAGTGAAGTGGAGTCCGACCACGAGGGCGACCCAGCAGACGTCGGCCTCGCCGGGCGCTCCGAGCAGCCGCAGCACCTGGGCGCCGCCGAGGATCAGGACGACCTCCGCGGCCACCACCGCGCCGTAGAACGGTCCGAACCGGAGCGCGGGACCGGAGGGCGCACGGCCACCGGTCCGTGCGCACGCTTGTGATCAGGGGCGGCCGGGGGTGTCCGGCGGCCGAAGGTGGTCCATGAGGGCGCGGAAGTCCTGGAAGAGTTCGGTCTGGCTCCGGTCCTCGTCGAGCCGGTACCAGAGGGCCGGGGCCAGCCGTGGTCCCACCACCTTGGCGGGGACGGGAGCGCTGCGGGCCCGGTCCAGCCCGATCTCGCTCACGCCGGACGGTCCGATCGCCAGGCCGACCGGTGCAGAGGCTCCGGACAGGACCGGCCGGTGCTGGGCGTCGACGGCGCCGGGCACGCGACGCACGGTCAGTGTCTGCAGGGAGTCGGCGAACTCGGCGACCAGGTCGGGCACGTCCTCGGTCCGCACCGCGTTCCCGACCGCGAGGCTGGTGTCCTCCCGGACACCTTCGGCGACACGCCGGACGTCGAGGGTGCCCGAGAACGCGGGACCGGTGACCACGAGCCGGGTGGGCCGCGGAGCCCGGTCGCGGCACAGTCCGGTGATGCGGTCGGTGTCCCAGGCGGAGAGCGCGGGCTCCCTGGTGCCCCAGCCCTGTGGAGCCGAGGAGCAGAGCAGTTCACCGATCCGCTCGACCGTCTCGCCCACCCGGAGTCCGCCGGTCGCGCTGTGCAGCACCCGCAGGTCCACGACCAGCCCGGTTCCGCCGTCTCCGCGAGCGAGCGCGGGCGGGGTGCCGTCCCGTCGGGGCCGGTAGCCGAGTTCGTCGTCCCAGACGAGAGGAGCGCCGGTGGTCCCGTCGTGGTGGCCGTGCCCGCCGGGCCCCTCCACCACCCACCGGTGACCGGGAGCCGCGAGGATCGTGCGCAGCGGGTGGGTCAGGCGGGACGTGGCGGGGATGAGCAGGTGGAAGGCTCGGCCGTCTCCAGCGCCGGCCGACAGGGCGTCGGCCACGGCACCGGAGAACGGAACGACGCGCGCACCGATGGCGAGGACCCGGGCTTCGGCGGTCTCCACCAGAGCGGCGGGGTGGTGGGAGGCTCCGCGTGGCAGGTCCTGCGACCATGGAGCCCGAGGGCTCGGCGGCCATGCCGCGCCCCCGTGCCGTTCCACGAGGGAGGCGGCGAGCCGGTGGGCGGCCCGCGCCGCGTCCGCGTCGCCCGAGGGAGCGCGGACGTCCACCCACCAGGTGTTCGCGGTCAGCCCGTCCGCCGCTCGCGCGCCCAGGAGCCGGGTGACCTCCCACGGTGTCGCGATACCCCTCGGCGCCTCGACGGTGACCACGTGGCGGCCCTCACCGTCGCGCAGGCGCACGGCTCCGCCACGGTCGGCGCCCCAGATGCGCAGGTCGGGACCCGCCCGGTCGAGGGCGGAGACCATTCCGCGCACGTCCGGGAGTTCTTCGGTCAGAGCGACCACGTCATAGGTCACGGAAGTCCTCAGTCCTGCTCGGTCTCGGCCTCACGGAGCTTCTGCTGCAACCAGTCCGGAATGTGCTCCGGGTCCCGGGGGAAGTAGTTCAGATCCGTGGCGAAGCTTTCCGCACCGGGAAGAAGGTCATAGGGGGCGGGATTGTCATAGTTGAACTCGGTGGTGAATGTGCCTGGACGGACAATCTTGTAGATCATGGAGAACCAGGTTCCCTTGCCCTCCTGGTACATTCCAGCGCGAAGCTCCACGAACTTGGAGATCACGGTGTGAGGAAATCTTTTTCTCTGGGCCTCCCCATTCTCGAATTCAACGATCATGTCGTTCTCGGATCCAGTGATCAGGCTGGACACTTTGAAGGTGATCTCGTGCCATCCCTCAGGTGCGGCTCCGAGGAGATCTAGGCCGATGCTATGGAGGATCTCGTATTGCTCCGTCGGGTCCAGATGCCCTCTTTTGAAGGAGTTCATATCTCCTACCTTGGTCTTCCGTTAGGGAGGTTTTCGTATGTTTGTGGCACCTGGTCGACTCCGTTGATGGACCAGTCGACAGTGAATCTCGCAGGCGGTGGTGGGATGGTTCGACCTGTTTGCGGATCGATGACCGGCTTCATGGCGGGATCATATTCCGTGGTAACCCTGATATTGATGTCGGGGGGTTGAGGTCCGTTTTCGATCTTGGCCATCCACCGCTGGATCTCCAAGGCGCGTGCCTCTTCCGGTTGGATCTGGGCGAACGCGGCCCTCATCTTCCTCTCGTTGCCGAAGAGTCCGTCCCAGAGCATCTCCAGCCTGCGGAAGTTGTCGCCGATCCCCGTGCCTCGGGTCTTGTTGACGCTTTCCAGCATGGGGATGACGTTGAGTCGCTCGCCGGTGCCGCCCATTTCATTGCTGGAGATGAAGTGGCCGCCGTTCCAGTTCACCTCATCGTAGGTGAACGGGTGGTCCGGATCGTTGTTGAGTGCCCTGAAGTAGTCCCGTCCCTCGTGCCCGATGGAAGTCTGTTCGTTGTTCCTGACGGAGACTCCGCGGCGCAGGTCTCCCTCGACCGACACCGTTCTGCCCGCGTGGTCGGTCTTGTAGACGTATTCCGCGCCGGACTCCGGGTGAATGATCTTGTATGTGGCGTCCTTCCTGGGTGTGACGAGTTCGGGGTTGCCCTTCGCCGTGGTGCCGGGCTCGGTCTCGATGTGGACGATGGCGCCGCTGTCGTCCGTGATGAAGGTGCCCCGGCCTTCGACCACGTACTCCTTGTTGGGTTCGAGAGTGACGCCGTCGCCGAACCTGTCCCGTTCTCCCGGGAACCGCGCGTCAGTGTCCGGGATCGTCACGGGGTCGCCGACCGTGGGTGGTCTGTCGTTGCCGGAACCGCCTCTGGGCGGCCCGCCGCCGGTCAGATCACCGCTGGGGCCGCTGCTGCCAGCTCCGGTACCGCCGCCCGTGCCCCCGGTGCCACTGGTGAGACTTCCGCTGGGGCCGGACGAGCCGCCGTCCACGCGCAGGTCCCCGGAACCGCCGCTCGGGGTGTCGACGGGGCCGCCGCCGGACCCGCCGGTGCCGGTGTGCGCCGTGCCGTCGGCGACGGCGGAGGGGCCGTCGCCGTTGTGGGCTCCGGCCATCTCCGGGACCCGGTCACCGTTCACCGCGCCCTCGGGCAGACTGCCGTAGATCTGGGCCTGCACGTCCAGGTCGCCCGCGTTCTGCGCCGCGTACTCGTCGACCTCCTGGAGCATCCGCTCCACCTCGGCCGGGGTCGCCTGGGTGTCGATCTCGTCCCTGTCCCCGGCCGTGTCCCGCTCGCTCGCGCGGTCGTTCTCCTGCCCGGCCGACCCGGCCGACTCGTGCGCGCTCGTGGCCTCCGCGTCCCCCGGCGTGTCGGCGCTGTCGGCGCTGTCAGGTGCGTCCGCGCTGTCCGTGCCGTCCGAGGAGGAGGAATCCGACGTGTCACCGTCGCCGTGGGATCCGTTCGGCGACTCCGTGCCGCTCCGCTCCGGGAGGTCCCCGCCGGTGCCCGACGGGTCCGCGGCGTTCGACGAGGCGTTGTTGTTCTCGTGCAGTTGGCCGAGGGACGCGTCCAGGTCGGCGAACGCGGACTGGTCCGGGATCATCCCGTCGGTGCCGGAGACCTGCGTCCCGCCGGGACCCGAGGAGGAGCCGCCGATGCCGATCCTGCTCGGGTCGGGCATTCCGGAGGAGTCCACGCCGGCGTTCTCCGGGATCGAGGACGAGTCCGACCCCAGCACGTTGACGGCGCGGAACCCCGTCTGCAACCGGGAGAGGACCAGCGGCACACCCACGGGCGCACCGATGCCCGTCGCGCTCAGCACGATGCCGCCGACGATCGACCCGACGTTGATCACGCCCTGGGTGATGACGTAGGCGGGCCGGTCGTCCCACTCGTCGGTGGGCACGATGCCCTGCCCGACCTCGTAGGCGACCGGCGCGAAGTTGCCCCACCACTCGTCGACGCTGTCCACGCCCCACTGCTCGCCCTCGGGCTTGGTGGGATCGTAGAAGCCGGTGAGCAGGGACAGTCCTTCGAGGTTCTCGTCCATGTAGCCCGAGAAGTTGTCCCGGCCGTCCTGCTCGAAGTACGACCACGCCCACTGCCCGTCGTGCCAGACCCCGGTGAGGCCGCCCAGGTCCTGGGCGAATCCCGTGACCAGGTCGGCGCCCCCGTCCCAGGCGTCCACGTACCAGGGGTGGTCGAAGTCCTGGGAGGTGCCCCACGGCATCGCCGCGCCCTCGGGGACCTCCTCGAAGCCGTACGGGATCTCGTCGGCCCCGGGCTCGCGCCCGCCCAGCGCGTCCGCCGCGAGGAAGGTCGGCCCTCCGTACAGCGCGGTGATGGCGTTCGCGCACTCGCGCTCGGCCTCCTGGTACTCGGCCACCGCCGCGTTGACGTCGCTCAGGAGCGTCTCGTGCTCCTCGTGGAGGTCCTCGTCCTTGCGCCAGTCCTCGTCGGCGTTGATGCGTGTCCTGAGCTCGACCGCGTCGGCGCGCAGACCACTCAGCCGGGGCTTGAGCTCGCGGACCCGCTCCGCGAACGCGATGAGCGCGTCTCCGGTCGTGGTGGCCGCGGGTTCGATGTCGTCGCCCGCGGTCCCGACCGGGTTGACGGCCGCGAGCAGGGTCTCGGACTCGGGCGCCTCATAGATTCCGCTGAGGCCGCCCCATGAGGAGACGATGTCGCCGGCGCTCTCGGCGATGCCCGCTCCGGCCGCCTTGATGCTCTGGCCGAGGCCGTCCAGTTCGTCGGCGTCGATGCGGGGCACGGGGATCTGGCTCGGGTTGATGGCGCCGTCGCCGTAGCAGGCGCTGGCGTCGAGGTCGTTGAGGAAGGGGTCGTTCAGAGCGGATTCGCTCATGCGCCGTCCAAGGGGGTCGGGGGCGTGGGAGAAGGTCCGGGGGAGACACCGACGCGTCAGAGATTGGGGGGAAGGTCGTTCGGGTCGTTCGGGTCGAAGAGCACACCGGCGTTGGCCTGGGCTTCCGCCGCCATGTCCAACGCGCCGTCGCGATAGTGGTTGGTCGCGTCCGAGCACCCGGTGATGGCGCTGGCGGTCTTCTCGATCATCGACCGGCAGTCGGGCGAGCAGTGCTCCAGGAACCCGTTCAGGGCGATACTGACCGGCAGGCTGTCCGCACACGTCTCGGACGCGGCGACCACGGCGTCACCGAGGTCCCGGACGTGGCCGGTCAGCCCCGAGGTGCCTTCCTGGTCCCCCAGGTGCCCGTTGACGGCCGCCAGGACCGCGCCGACCGGCCCGGGCTGGATGTTCCATGCGGACACGCGCGCCTCCCGGCTGTGGGCAGTGCTGTGGGCGCACCGCCGTAGGGTTTCGTCACTGTGGGTAGACGTGCGTCCGCCATGAGTGGTTCGCGTTGGTTTCCGCTGATTCTCAACGGAATCCGGTCAGTGCTGGTCGGCGGCCCCGGAGTCGAGCAGGGCGGTCTGGATGAGGCGGGCCGAGCCGCCGCGGGTCACCCACTGGCCACGGCCGGGCGGCTGGGCGGTCGCGTACAGCCGGGGCAGGATCTGGCCCTCGCTGCGGTCACCGCTCATCACCAGCGCGCTCGTGCCGATCTCGCGCACTGACTGCACGAGCGGGTCGAACATGCCCCGGCCGGCTCCCGCGATGCGGCGGGCCACCACGAAGTGCAGGCCGATGTCGCGCCCGTTGGACACGAACGGCACGAACGGGGCCAGCGGCTTCTGGCCCGCCGTGGTGAGCACGTCGTAGTCGTCCGCGAGCACCACGATCCGCGGGCCCTTGATCGAACCGGGCTCCAGCGAGTCCAGGTCGCCGTCCTCGGGCATACGCGACTCCAGCTCCTTGGCCACGCCCGCGGCCAGTCCGGCGCACACCTTGGGGCTGCTCGCGTACCCGCCCGTGTACTCCTCGGGAACCACACCGCGCAGGGTGCGCCGCGGGTCCATCACCGCGAACACGAGCTCGTCCGACGGGTAGCGCTCCACGAGGCCCTCGGCCACGAGCCGGAGCAGGTTCGTCTTGCCGCACTCGCCGTCCCCCAGGACCAGCAGGTTCTGGTCGCGGTCGAACAGGTCCAGCAGCACCGGCTCCATGGCCCGCTCGTCCACGCCGATCGGCACGGCCTTGGGCTCGACCGCGGCGGTGGGCAGGCCGCGGGCGGGCAGTGTGTGCGGCAGGATGCGCACCTCGGGCGCGCGTGCGCCGCGCCAGGCGCGGTCCACGGCCGCGACCGCCTCCTCGACCCGCTCGCCCAGGTCGTCGTCGTGCGCCTCCAGGTCCAGGCGGGGCAGGGCCACCTGTCCGAACAGCTTCGTGTCGGTCAGCACGCGGCCCTGGGCCCCGGCGGCGATCGTCTCGGACAGCTTCCGGTCGATCTGCGACTCGGAGGAGTCGTTCAGGTGCAGCTCCACCTTCTGGCCGAAGTTGGACTGGGCGGCGATGCGCACGTCGTTCCACCGCAGCATGCCCGCCACCACGTGGATGCCGTAGCCGCCGCCGCGCTGGAGGAGGTCGGTGACGATGGGGTCGATGTCCTCGAAGTCCTTGCGGATCGCGCCGAACCCGTCGATGCAGAACACGACGTCGGCGCTGGCCAGCTCGGGGACCTCCCCCCGGGCGTGCCGTCGGCGGAGCTGCTGCACGGAGTCGATGCCGCGGGAGCGGAACACCTCCTGGCGGTGGTCGAGCATGCCCCGCACCTCCTCGACCGTGCGCCGCACCCTCTCGGCGTCGGTGCGCACCGCCACGCCGCCCACGTGCGGGAGCCGCGAGAGCGACTGCAGCCCTCCGCCCAGCAGGTCCAGGCAGTACACGGTGACCTGGTCGGGGGTGTGGGTCATCGACAGGGACAGCACGAGGGTGCGCAGCAGCGTCGTCTTCCCGCTCTGCGGGCCGCCGATGACCGCCGCGTGCCCGCCCGAGGCGGTCAGGTCCAACAGCCAGGGGCCCTGCCACTGCTTGGTGGCGTCGTCCAGCAGGCCGAGCGGAACGTTCAGCACGCCGTGGTCGCCGGGCAGCCGGAGCCCGCGGTCGGTCTCCTCGGGCTCGCCGGCCACCGCCGCCAGCGTCGTCGCCGACGGCAGCGGGGGCAGCCAGATCTCGCGTGTGTGCTCGCCGTGCCGGTCGAACTGGCCGACCATGACGTCCAACAGCGTCGGCCCGGTCGTCCGGGACGGCATGGCGGGACCGCTGTCGGCGGGCGCGCTGTCCTTCCCGCGCACGGGATCGTCGCCGCCGGTGTTGTAGGCGGTGTACGGGCGCACCGAGGGCCTGCCGTCGCCGGGCTCCTCCTCGGCCACCGGCCCGCGGTAGGCGCCGGACACGTACCCCGCCTTGAACCGCTGGTAGACGCTGGTGTCCACCTTCAGATAGCCGAACCCGGGCAGGGACGGCAGGTGGAAGGCGTCGGGGGTGTTGAGGACGGTGCGGCTCTCCTCCTCGGAGAACGTGCGCAGCCCGAGCCGGTACGACAGGTAGGTGTCCAGGCCGCGCAGCTTGCCGCCCTCGATGCGCTGGCTGGACAGCAGCAGGTGCACGCCGATGCTCCGGCCGATCCGGCCGATGGACAGGAACAGTTCGATGAAGTCCGGCCGTGCGGTGAGCAGCTCGCCGAACTCGTCGATGATCACGAGCAGGTGCGGCAGCGGCGGCAGGCTCGGGTCCTGCTCGCGCTTGAAGGTGTAGTCGCCGATGTTGGGGACGTTCCCGGCGTCGCGCAGCACCTGCTGGCGGCGCTGGACCTCGCCCGACAGGCTGGCGTGGACCCGCTCGATCAGCGCGGCGTCGTCCTCCAGGTTGGTGATGACGCCCGCGACGTGCGGCATGTCCTCGAAGGGGGCGAAGGTCGCGCCGCCCTTGTAGTCGACCAGCACCATGCTGACCCGCTCGGGCGGGTGGCTGGCGGCCAGCGCCAGGACGAGCGTCCGCAGCATCTCGCTCTTGCCCGAGCCCGTGGCTCCCACGCACAGCCCGTGCGGTCCCATCCCCAGCTGCGCGGACTCCTTGAGGTCGAGCACCACCGGCTGCCCCATGTCGTCGACGCCGATCGGCACCCGCAGGAACGCGCGCTCGCTTCGCGGGGCCCACATCCGCGGGACGTCCATGTCACCGGGGTCGTGCACGCCCATCATCGCCGGGAAGTCGACGCTGCCGCCCTCCTGGGCGGTCTCCTCGATCGACTCGGGGGACAGCCGCAGCGGTGCGAGCATGCGCGCCAGGCCCAGGGTGGTGGCGGCGGGGACGTCGTCGACGGTGCCGGAGCTCACGATCGGGTCGGAGCCGCGCAGCTCCTCCACGCGCACCTGGTCGCCGGTGACGGTGACGCGTACGTTGACGTCGCTGGGCTCGTCGACCTGGCGGGACACCAGGTGCAGCACGGTGACGCCCAGGTCGACGGGGTCGATGGCGTGGTCGGGGCGCACCAGCTCGGTGGCGACCCCGCCGTGGGTGTCGTGGATGACGAGCAGGCGCCGGAGCATCTGGTACGCCTCACGCTTGCCCATGCCCCGGCGGACCTCGGAGGCGAAGTCGGTGCGGGAGCGCAGTTCGTCGGCGAGCAGGCCGCCGAGCTTGCCCGGGTCCGGCGCGATCAGCCGCACGGCCGCGCCGCCCTCGCGCCGCTGGGGGTCGAGCACCTGGGGCAGCCACGGCAGCCACGTCCAGTCGTCGGCGCGCTCGGCCGGATAGGAGACGGCCAGACCGGCGTCCTCGGGGGCGTGGAAGGCGCCGAACTGGACGGCCAGCGCGCGCACGAGGCGCATGACGTCCTCGCGCTCGCCGATCACGCTCACGTTGCCCGCCATGTCCAGGGGGAGGGTGAGCGGCATCTCGGGGATCGACTCGAAGCGCCGGATGGCCGCCCTGGCCTCGGACAGCATGAAGGGGTCGGTGGGGGTGAGCGCCGTGCCCTGTTCGGCCAGGCGCAGGTGGCGCCCCTCGGTCAGACCCGTGCCCACGCGCACCCGCAGGAAGTCGCGGTTGCGGCGGCGGCGCTCCCAGAGCCGGGTGGGATCGCGCACGATGTCGTACAGCGCCTCGGGAGGAGGATCGAGCAGGCGGGCGTGCGCGCGCGTGCGCTGCTCCCAGCCGCTGAGCTCCTCGCGCAGCTCCTCCAGGTACTGCAGGTACAGCTCGCGCTGGTTGCGGCGCTGACGGCCGACCTGCCCCCGGCGCGAGAAGAGCATGGCGAGGGCGGCGAGCAGCGCGACGCACAGCATCACGGCGCCCAGCACCATGAACGCCGGGTTGCGCATCACCATCATGATCGTCAGTGACGCCATCATGCCCACCATCGGCAGGATGGTCATGAGCGGGTTGCCCTGCGCCTTGCCGTCGGGGAGGGTCGGCGGAGCCTCGACCTCGTGCGGCTCCTGCGCGGGAGTCGGGTGGACGGTCCGTGCCGGACGGTGCACGACGCGGAGGCTCATCGGCTTTCCTCTCGGCTCATGTGCGGGGGACACGAGTGACGTGCGACGTGCGGAACCCTATCGGAGGCGGACGGATCAGGACGTTTCGGAGCGAGGGGTGCGCTGACTCGGTCCCGTTCGTCTCCGGCGGGGGCGCCGGTTCGTGATGTGGGGTGTCGGTGCGATCCGTGGGGCGGCGGGGAGGCCGCGCTCGAACGTCGACCGTTGATGGGGGCGCAGCTTGTCCACAGGCCCGTCGTCGTCCCTGTTTCGTCGTGATCGTCCGCTGTAGTATCCGGAATTCCGAGCTGCGGGACGATGGTGCCCCGTGACCGGTTCCGGCACGATGGTGAACCACGGGCACCGTGCGCGCATCTTCCCCTACGCGAGGCGACCGCCTCATGTGGACCCCCGAGGAAAGCAGGTGAACGGATGTCACGCTGGGACGTCGGCGAGAGCACGCTGACCACGCTCTCGCAGAGCACCGCGGGCACTGGTGACGAGCTCTCCAGCCTCATCGGACAGCTCGTCCAGGCCGCTGAACCCCTGTCCGGCAAGTTCGACGGCCCGGGCAAGGCCGCCTTCGACTCGTTCAAGTCCAGGGCCGACGGCATCTCCGCCGACCTGAGGGCCGGGCTCGGCTCCATCCAGGAGGGCCAGTCGGGCGTCAACGTCTCGCTCACCAGCGGTGCCGAGACGATGGCCGACGACGCCAACCAGAGCATGGGCTCGGCCAACTTCGACGCCGCCAAGTTCCGCTGACCGACCACCCCTGAAGGAGCAACACGATGAGTGGACGCAACTCGTACGACGTCGGTGCCTCCCAGGAGGTCCAGGGCGACATCGGTACCATCGTCAGCCGCCTCGAGGCGATCATCGGCGAGCACGACACCGACGTCCGCCAGGCGATGGCCGACATGGAGATCGACGGTGTCTCCGAGGAGTACAACGAGAAGGAGATCAAGTGGCACAACGCCGCTAACGAGGTTCGTGCGATCATCCGTCTCGTCCGGGACACCCTGGAGACCAACGACGCCACCGCGGAGGAGTCCCTCGGCCGCGCGAGCACCGCGGTCGCCAACATCTGACCGCCGACGGCGGGACAGGCAGCCGTAACCACCACCCCGCGCACGCGGGACACCGCGAAGGAGTAGCTGTTGGCCCGCGACTACGACAGCCAACTTCTCGAATCCGTCGCCGTGCGCCGCCAGCGGTTGCGCGAGGCGGTGCTCTTCGGCGGCCAGCGCACGCGTCGCCGGTTGGACGAGAACATCGGCAAGGTGGTGATCAGCGCCTGTCTCGCCGCGGTCGTCTGCGGCGGGACCGTGGGCTGGTCCTTCGTCAGCAACACCCTCAGCAGCCAGCGGATCGAGCAGGAACAGGCCTCCTCCGGGCCCGCCAACAACGCCGTGCCGCCCGTTCCCGGCGACTGGGTCGGGGCGGAGGTGACCCTGGACATGCTGCGCGAGGAACTCGACGCCGCGGGCGTCCCCGACAGCCTGTACGTCCTGCCGGGCGACCTCCGGCCGGCCCCGGAGACCCTCGACAGCTACTACCTCGTCACCCAGGACTCGGAGGGCTACCTGGCCGCCGCCGTCATGGACTTCGACCGGGGCCGCCCTGGGCCGGAGTTCACGACCGAGGACCAGGCGGCGCGGTGGCTGTTCCAGGAACTGGCCACCACGGAACCCGAACCCGTGGTCCTCACGCCCGACGAAGAGGCGGCGGCCGAGGAGGCCACCACGGAGCTGGTCGACGGCGTCCACGCCGACCTGGCGGAGCGCAGCGGCGACTCCTACCTGCACACGATGGCGGCCGGGGACGTCCTGGACGCCTTCGGCCAGGAGAGCGGGCGGATCCTGAACCCGGACGGCACGCCCTTCGCCGAGCGCGGGCTGCCCGACTACGTCCGCACGGGGCCGGAGGGCGAGGGCCTCTACCACCGGTACCGGGTCCTGCACCCGTTCCAGGTGGGTGCGACCATCGCCTCCGGGGGCGGCGTCCGGTTCACCCTCGACACGGCCGGGTTCGCCGAGGTCCCCCCGGCACCCACCATCCGCTGGCTGATCGGCAGAGGGTACCTCGAACGGGTCGCGGTCACCGACGTCCCCGACTGACCACATGCGGATGCGCGAGCGGCCGTACCAGCACGACATTCAGGAGTAGGCGATGACTGCTTGGAGTCGGGTGACCCTCGTCGGCGAGGACCGCCGGGTCGACGCCGTCCTGCCCGCGTCCGAGCCCGTCGGCGCCCTCATGCCCGAGGTGCTCGACCTTCTCGGCGACCAGGTGGAGAACCCGGCTCGTCTGCGCCACCTGGTCACCGCCTCCGGGGCGGTGCTCGACGGGGACGTCACGCTCGCCGACCGGCAGGTCCCCGACGGGGCGGTGCTGCGGCTGGTACGCGCCGATGACCCGGTCCCGGCGCCGGTGGTGCACGAGGTGCCCGAGGCCGTGTCCCGGGCCCTGGACGAGCACGGCGGGCGCTGGTCGCCAGCGGCGGCCCGGTGGACGGCGACGGCTTCGCTGGCCGCGCTGGCGCTGGGAGCCGGATGGGTGGCCGTGGCGCAGTGGCCCGGCACCACGGGGCTGCTGGCTGTGGCGGCGGTCGCGGCCGTGCTGGTGGCGGTCGGCGCGGCCGTCGGACCGACCTGGCGCGAGCCGCTGGGGACCGCGCTGACGATCAGCGGTACCGCGATGGGCGGGCTGGCGCTGTGGTCGGCGTGCGACCTCCTCGCCTGGCCGGAGTGGGTCCGGTGGGGCGGGCTGGCCGCGCTGGCGGCGACGCTGGTCCTGCTGCTGGGACTGACGTCCGGCCTCGGCCGGGGCGGTCTGACCGGGGGAGGGGCGGGACTGGCCCTGACCGCGGTGTGGTCGGTGAGCGCCGCGTTGGGACTGCCCGCCGACCAGGTGGCCGTGATCGTCGCGGTGACCTGCGTCGTCCTGTTGAGCGTGCTGCTGCGGCTGGCGCTGATGTTCTCGGGTCTCGCGGTGCTGGACGACGAGCGCAGCTCCGGTGGTGCCGTCGCGCGCGTCGACGTGTTCACCTCCGTGGCGGGGGCACACCGCAGCCTGGTCATCGCGACGGTCTCCGTGGCCGTGGGAGCGGCCTGCGCCGGCGTGGGGATGGCCTCCGACCTCACGCCCTGGACGGCCGCCCTGCTGGTGGTGCTGGCGCTCGTGGTCGCCAGCCGGGCCCGGCTCTTCCCCCTGGTGGCGCAGAAGGCGGTCCTGGTGGCCGCGAGTCTGACGGTGCTGCTGAGCTTCCTGGCGTCCCTGACGCGGGCGGTGCCCTGGGGGGTGTGGCCCGCGCTGGGTGTCGCCGCCGCCGTGGCCGCGATCCCGGTCGTGGTCCTGTCCGTCGAGCAGCCCGAGCACGTCAGAGCCAGACTGCGCGGAGTGACCAGCAGGCTGGAGGCGATCGCCGTCGTCGTGATGGTGCCGGTGGCGATCGGAGCCTTCGGCACCTACGAGCGCCTGCTCGCGACGTTCTGACCGGGGAGAGACGATGAGCGCAACGCAGACCGCGGTGCCCCGGACGGTGTCGGGGGACGGCTGGCCGCGCCGTGTGGGCCGGGCGGTGCTACGGCCCTTCCGGCCGGTGGGCGAGGTGGCCGACGCGATCGAGGTGGGGGCGCGGTTGCAGCGGTCCACCGCGACGGGGCGGCGGATCGTGGTCGACGACCTGGGTACGGGGGCGGACACCGCCGTCGTGACCGCGCTCCTGGGCCGGGTGTTCGCGCACTACCGGCACGACCGCGTGCTCGCGGTGGACGCGACCGGTGGCCTGCCCTCGCTGTGCACCAGATTGGGCACCGTGCGCGAGGGCGGCCTCGGCGGCGGGGTCGACACGACGTCGTTCGAGTCGGCCCGGTCCTCGTTGGGCGAGGTCGGCGAGCGGCTGTGGACGGTTCCGGCCGATCCGGGCGACGCGGGCGTCTACGTGGCCGGGCTGCTGCCGCTGTCCCGGTTCTTCGGGGTGACGCTGGTGGCGGGATCGGGTGGCGGCTTCGTGGACGCGGTGGGCGCGGGCGCGCACGCTCGCGTCCGGGTGGTCAGGGCGACCCGGGACGCCGCCGCCCGGGTGGGCCGTGAGCTCGACCGGTTCGTCCGGGACGGGCGGGCGGCCGAACTCGGGCGGACCGTGGTCGTCGTCTACGACCACGAACACCGCGAGGACCCCGGGTTCGACGCCGCGCGTACGGCCCGCATCGTGGCCGAATCCGGCGCCGAGACGGTGATCTGGCCGCACGACCGCCATCTGGCGCAGGGAGCCGCCGTGTCCCCCCGCCGGATCTCCGAGGCCACGCACAGAACGGTCCTGCGCGTGGCGGCCGAAGCCTTGAACAGGGCGGTCGACGGTGATCGCCCGACCGTGCGACAGGGAAGCGCGCCATGAACCAGCACGATCCGCACGACGAGCCCCCGGACGAGCAGACGCCGGTGCTGCCCGACGACATCCAGTTCCCGTACGCGGTCCGGCGGCCCGCCCCGGGCGAACCCACCGGCCCCCAGAACTCCCCGCCGGGCCGGGTTCCCGGGCCTCCGCAGGGAGGCTCCGGTCGACCGACCCGGCCGTCCACCCCGTCGCCGTACGCGCCGCCAGGCCCGCAGCCCGCTCCGGGCGCCCCCGGCCCGCAGACGCCGTCGGGTCCGCAGGGGTCGCATGATGCGCGGGGCGGCTGGGCGCGGGGAGAGGCGCCTGTGTCCGGAGGGCCGTCGGGTCCGCAGGCGCCGTCGGGTCCGCAAGGGCCCCAGGCTCCCTCGGGTCCGCAGGTGCCCTATGTTCCGTCGGGTCCGCAGGTTCCGCCTGGCGGGGCGGGTGGATACCCGGCGCCGACGCCCCAGGCCGGGCCGGTGCCCGGATGGGCATCCGGGCCGCAGGCGTCCCACGGCGTGCCCGCTCCGCAGCCGCCCCGGAGCACGCAAGGGCCGTCGGGTCCGCGGCTTCCTCCTGGCGGGTCCGTTCCGCCGGGGGGCCACGCGCCGGGACACACGGGAGCACGGGGTCCCCGCGTTCAGCCCGGACAGGACCATCCGTACGCGCCCGCAGAATCCGATCCCCGGGTCTCCGGGCCGCAGGCGTCCCAGGGTGGGCCGACCCCGAACACGGTGGCCAGCGACTCGGTGGCGGAGGCCTTCCTCTCCGGTGCTCCGATGCCCGCGCCGCCGCGGACGGACCCCGAGCCCCCCGTCGAACCGAGGCCCCGGTCCACCGCTCCCGCGACGGCCGCGCCGTCGCGGGCTCCCGAGTCCGAGGGCACGCCGGACTGGTCCGTGTGGCCGGTGCGGGAGACGGTCGGGCGGGCAGAGCCCGAGACCCGGCCGAGTGCCTCTGTCGTGCCCCCGGAACCGCCCAGAGCCGAGCCGCCGCCTCCCCCGGCGGAACCGGACGCGCCTGAGGAGAGGATCGAGTCGTCTGGGCCGGAGGCTCCCTCGGCGGCACTGGAATCCGCGACACTCGTGTCGGAACCTGGTGTTCCTGTCCCGGAGGAGGCGGTCGAGTCCGTCGAGTCGAGCGCTCCTGCTGTGGCACCGGAGCCCGCGCCCGCGGTGCCATCGCCTCCGGTGACGGAACCGGATGTCCCTGTCTCCGACGAGCCTGCCGGTGCTGTGGGGCCGAGCGCTTCGGCTGCGACAGCGGAGCCCGCGACCTCGGTGCCGCCGCCTCCCGCCGCGGAGCCGGTGCCCGCCGTGGCGGCTGAACCGGCCGACACCGCTTCGGAGCCGAGCCCGCCCGCCGCCGAGGCGCCCCGGGACACGGTCGACGCCGAGCCCACGGAGACGTTCGTCCGTCCCGCGCGGGCGTGGTTCGGGACCGGCTCGGACACCGCGCCCCGCACACCGCCGACCGTACGGCCGCTGAACCGCCGCACACCCACGGTGGTCGCCGTGCCCGGGGTGGGGGACTCCCGGAACCCCGACGCGGAGGAGACCGACACGTTCGTCGTCCGCGCCGCCGACCGGAGGGCGTCCGCGGCCCGCGCGCAGGCCGTTCCACCGGCTCCGGGGGGATCCGCGCGCGTCGAGCGGCCCGCGGAACGCGTGCACGTCCCGGTGGCGGGTGGATACGAGGAACGGATCGTCGCGCTCGCCCCCGTGCCCGCCTCTCCGTGGGGCCGGGCGCTGTTCGCCGTGACGGGGGGACGTCTGAACCTGGGGTGAGCCCGTGATCGGGTGACCTGATGGGAGGCGCGCCCGCCTCCCCATGCGGACGCGCCTCCGGGCGTGCCGCTCAGCGGCACTCCCCTTCCGAACGGGTGCGCGGGGCCGCCCTCTCATGGGGGCCAGAGGGCCCCGCGGTCCTCGTCCGGGGCGCCGACCGGCCGTGTGCTTCCCCTCAGAGTCACACAGCGGTCGGCGCGACCGCCCGACGCCGGGTCCCTCCCCCCTCATGGTGGGACCGCGCGGCGCCGGACGGCGTCACATGGTCATCGCCGCCGCCTCCCCAGGCCGTCGAGAAGCGTCAGGGCCTCCCGGTGCGTGGGCGGCAGGGGCAGGGACCACACGGCGACGCCGTGCTCCCACCCCGGCCCGCGCCGCAGGACCTCCAGCTCCCGGTCCACCTGTTCCGAGCGCGCCGCGACCACCGCGATCCGTCCCCGGTCGACCACGCACACCGACTCCCCGCGGCTGAAGTACCGCCGCAGCTCGTAGCCGAGCACGATGAGCCGCGCCGCACGGCGCCACGGGTCGATCGACGGGTCCAGCGCCAGCACGACGAGCTGGTGGCCCAGCGCCGGGGGAGCCGTGCCCTCCGGGGACCTGTAGAGTTCACCGACGCGTGTGCGCAGGTAGGCGCGGGTACCCAGACCGGTCAGCGGATCCTGGCAGTCGTCCTGGGCGCGCCCGGCGTCGGCCCACCCCTCGGCCACGGCCCGGAGGAGGTCGAACGGCGGGTGCTCCCATCCGGCGACCCCGGTGAAGGCGGCCAGGTCGCCCAGGCTGTGGCCGATGCCGATCCCGGAACGCCCACGCGCCTCGCCCAGGCGGGTGCAGGGATCGACCAGGTCGGTCCCCGACGTGTGGGCCTCGCACACCGTGTCGACGGAGGGCGTCCACCAGTCGCCGGGCGGATCCCACCCGGCCTCCTGGCTGCGTCGCCCCCACGCGGCGCGCAGCTCGCGGGCGCGGGCCGTACGGCCGCACCCGGCACTCACTTCCGTCTCGCCCATGGCTCCGCCTCCGGTCGGTGGATCTTCCAGGGCGAGAGGTGGGGCCCGCGCCCCCGCGGTGGGCCGCCGCCTCTCGCCTTCGACCTAAATACGGAGATCGGTGGCGACCATGACGCGGATGCGGGATATTTTTTCGAGCACGAGTTTTCTGACCCCCGACCAGCGTTCCTTCTGGCTTGTGGCGGGATCGACGAGAGAGGGCGCTGGTGACCGACGCCGACGGTAATCACACAGAGGTGCTCCTTGGTGACGCTGAGATCATCAAGCGGGTCCGCGGCGGTGACACCGGTGCCTACGCCACGCTCTACGAGCGACACGCGGCCGCCTCGCGCGGCCTCGCCCGGCAGCTGCTCCGCGGCGACGCGGAGGTCGAGGACGCGGTCGCCGAGGCGTTCACGCGCGTCCTGAGCGTCATCCAGCGCGGTTCCGGTCCCACGGACTCCTTCCGCCCCTACCTGCTCACCGCGGTGCGCAACGCCGCCTACGACCGCGGCCG
The DNA here is from genome assembly GCF_001279585.1 of Nocardiopsis sp. NRRL B-16309. Taxonomy (GTDB): domain Bacteria; phylum Actinomycetota; class Actinomycetes; order Streptosporangiales; family Streptosporangiaceae; genus Nocardiopsis. The sequence goes on from NZ_LGEC01000080.1 coordinate 68,288, forward strand.
GGGGGACAAGCGCCAGGTCGTCACGGACGACATGGAGAGCTACGACTCCGGCGAGCCGTTCGTGGACCCCGCCCTCGAAGGGCTCGAACGCTCCCTGATCGCGCGCGCCTTCCTCTCCCTCCCCGAGCGCTGGCAGTCCGTGCTCTGGCACACCGAGATCGAGGGCATCAAACCGGCCGAGGCCGCGCCCATCCTGGGGATGAACGCCAACGGTGTCGCCGCCCTGGCCTACCGCGCCAGGGAGGGGCTGCGGCAGGCCTACCTCCAGATGCACCTGGCGGGCGGGGTCGCGCCCGAGGCGTGCCGCCCCGCGCTCAACCTGCTCGGCGCCTACGTCCGCGGCGGCCTGTCCAAGCGCGACACCGCCAAGGTCGACAGCCACATGGACGGCTGCGCGGACTGCCGCGAGGTGTACGCGGAACTGATGGACGTCAACGTCGGGCTGCGCGGGATCGTTCTGCCGATCTTCGTCGGCGCCGCCGCCGCGGGCTACCTGGCGACCACCCCCGGCGGAGCGGCCACCGGGGCGGTGTGGAGGCGCATGTCCCGGCGCCAGCAGCAGGTGACGGCCGGGAGCGCGGCCGCCGCCGGGATGGCCGTCGCGATCGCGCTCGCCCTGGTCGGCGGCCCGGAGCCGCTGCGGGAGGAGCCCGATCCGGTCGCGGCGCCGCCCGGACAGGCCGCTCCGCAGGACGATCCGCCGCCCGGCGCCCCCGCCGACCCGCCCGGGGCCCCGGCGGGCGCACCCGCGGCCCCGCAGCCCGGTGCGCCTCCGGCCGCCGACCCGCCCGAGGCCGCCGATCCGCCGTCCGTCCTCAGCGCGGTCCTGCCCCCCGCCGACATCCCCGAGGAGGAGCTGCCGCTGGAGGAGGCGCCCGCCCCCCTGTTCGCGGCGGGGATCGACCCGGTGGGCGCGCTGATCCCCGGCGAGGACGGGATCATGGTCCTGGACGTGCGCAACATCGGCGCCGCCACGGTCGAGGACGTCATCGCCCTCATCAGCCTCCCTCCGGGGGTCTCGATGATCGCCGACGGCGGAGCCGGGGCGGCGGTGCCCGCGATCGTGGGGAGCGGTGACTGGAGCTGTGCCGCCGAGGCCGAGGGAGGCCGCTGCGTGCACACGGGCATGGCGGCGGGTGAGGACGGCACCCAGTTCTTCGACGTGCGCGTGGCCCCCGACGCCGACCTCGGCGTCCCCGCCCGGGTGACCGTCTCCTCCGGGGACGTGACCGCCTCGGTGACGGGGGAGCGGGGAGTGAGCGAGCAGGGTGTGGCGGCGCGCTACGCGACGGCCGGCCGGGTCCGGACCGAGACCGTCGGCAACGCCCTGATGACCTGTGTCGAACCGGAGTCCCCGCACTGGCCCTGGCCCTGGTGGGAAAGCCCCGACGCTCCGGAGGCCGGTCCGCAGGGGCCCCCGGAGGTGCCCGGGCTCGGCGGCGCCGAGGACGCCGGTGCGCCGGACGCCGCACCTGATGCCCCTGACGCCTCCGCCGCCCCCATCGACGGCGGCGATCTGCGGCGGCCACCCGCGGACCCCGGTGGCTCACCCGGCGTGGGGCAGGAGGAGACGCCTGCGACGTCTGAGGAGAGCGATTCCCCCGATGCGGATGTGACACCGCAGGCGCCGGATCACGAATCGGACAACGATGTGCCCGCGGTGCCCCTGGCGCCCGACGCGCCCTCCGCTCCCGAGAGTGACGGAGCCGGGGAGCCCGAGGAGCCCGGTACCGACCACCCCGACCACGCCCCGTCCCCCGTTCCCACCTCCGGGACCGAGGAGGGCGGCACGGACGGGCCCTGCGCCCGGGCACGGGCCCGGGAGGGCGACCGCCGCGACAACGACCACTGGCGGATGGCCGCGCTGGACCGCGACTGGGACCCCACGACCGCGTCGTCCAGTTCGGCCGTGTGGCGGCTGCCCGAGGGCGGCTCGGTGCGCTGGGCGGGGCTGTACTTCTCCGGCGGGGGCGCGCCCGACGCGGCCACGGCCCGGATCAAGGGCCCCGGCATGGCGTCCTACACCGAGGTCGCCGCCGCCGACACCCGTGTCGCCGAGCTGCCCGGCTACCCCGCCTACCAGGCCTTCGCCGACGTCACGGACCTCGTGCGGGCCCAGGGCGGCGGTGAGTGGTGGGTGGCCGACGTCCCCGCGCGGGAGGGCCGTGCGGTCTACGCCGGGTGGAGCCTCGTGGTGGTCATGGAGGATCCGGAGGTCGGCTCCTACAACCAGGCCATGGTCCTGGACGAGACCGGCGCGGTCTTCCAGGACCCGGCCGGGATCGGCTTCCCGGTGTCGGGCCTGCTGCCGGCGTCGGTTCCGGCCGTGGTCGACGTGGTCGCCTGGGAGGGCGACGACGAGCTCGACGGGGACCGCATGACCCTGGACGGGCGGGTGCTTGTCCCGCGCGGCCCGTACGCGACCGGCGACAACGCCTTCGTCGGGTCGGCGCGCGGCGCGGTCGGCGACCCCATGGCCTTCGGGACCGACGTGCTCCGGGCCGGGCCGGTGCTCGGGCGGGAGTCGGAGCTGCGCGTGGTCTCGGACGGCGACGCCGTCCTGGTCGGAGTCGCGGTCGTGACGGCGCCCATGCGCACGTGAGAACCGATCCGCAGGTGCCTCCGCCGTCACCCTCCGTGGGCGCCGCCCACCGGGGAGAACGCGGGAAACCGACCATGCGTAGTCGAACAACGACTCTGAGTATGTGCAGGTGGCGCACAAAACGAGACAGATTTGGCTAGGCTGTGCCCCGGCCATGGATATGGCCCAGAGCCGAAAGGGAAGGGGGCGGTGTCACGTGGACCGCTGCGCGTTGTTCGTCGACGCGGGGTACCTTCTCGCTGACGGAGCGATGGCCGTACACGGAACCCGCAACCGGGACTCCGTCTCCTGGGACTACTCCGGACTCGTCCAGTTCCTCAACGAGGTCGCGCGCGACCGCACGGGCCTGCCGCTGCTGCGCTGCTACTGGTACGAGGCCGTCGCCGACGACCGCCGCACCCCGGAGCAGGACGGCATCGCCGACATCCCCGGCATCAAGTTCCGCGCCGCGCGGATCAGACCCGGACGCCGCGAGGGCGTGGAGAGCTACGTCCAGCGGGACCTCACCACCCTGGCCCGCACCGGCGTCCTGTGCGACGCGGTCCTGGTCAGCGGGGACGAGGACATGGCGTCGGTCGTCGCGGACGTCCAGGACCTCGGTGTGCGCGTCACCGTCGTGCACATCTCCGTCGAGGGCAACTGGACGATCTCCCGCCAGCTGCGCCGCGAGTGCGACGACCTCATCGAGATCGGCGCGGGACACCTGCGCCCGCACGTCAACCTGCTCACCGGCAGCGAGGCCTCCCAGGAGAACGCCTCCAAGACCACCACGCCGTTCGCCAACGGCCGCGCCCGCTCGGCGCCCGAGACGCCCCGCCAGCCCGTGGCCGCCCAGCCCGGCGCGAGCCGGGTCGAGCCGGCCACCACCTCCAGCGGGGGCCTGGAGGCGATGTTCGCCGGAACCGGCGGGCAGCCCGCGCCCCAGGGCAGCGCGATGGACCAGCTGCGCGCCATGCGCAGATCCCTCGCGCAGCAGCGCGGCGGCGGCGACCACCTCGCCGGGCGCGGCGCCGACTCCCAGCCCTCCGGCCCGATCGACGCCAACGGGTTCCCGTCCGGCGGACAGCCCGCGATGGGCGGCGGTTCCTACCAGGGAGCGTCCGGCGGCGGGTCCCCCGCCGCCGCCAACGGCCAGGGGAGCTACCCGATGACGGGCTCCCACGGCGGCCTGGGCCGCCCGGAGGGCTACACGCTGCCGGGCAGACAGGCTCCCGCGGGCAGCGGGCAGCAGATGGGCAACGGGCACATGACCGGCTCCCAGCGCCCGTACACGCAGGGGACGGGACCGCAGCGCTCCTTCGCGGGCGGGACGGGACCGCAACAGTCCTTCGCGAGCGGGACCGGGCCGCAACAGTCGTTCGCGTCGGGAACGGGGCCACAACCCTCGTTCGCCGCCGACCCCCAGGCGGGACACGCGCCACCGCAGAGAAGCGCGCCACCGCCGGAGCAGCGGTTCGGACCGGGCGACGACCCCGGTTTCGGAGGTGGGCGCGACACAAACCCTACCTATGGGACCAGTACGGAAACTGACGCCGCGCGCCGCGGCGGGCCGGCACCCGGCTACGGGGTGCGGCAGCCTACTGGTCCCGACCACGACACCGTTCGGTTCGGTACCGACGGTTATCAGGAACCGCGTTCAAGTCCTGGATATCCCCAGCAGAGCGGCCCTGGCGCGCATACCGTTGACGAAGCGGTGCATGTCGCGCACAAAGAAGGGAACGACTTCGCGGAGTCGATCGCCCGCGAGGCGCCCGCCCTGTGGGTGGAGGCCGTTCTCGCGCGTAGGCCCCGGATGCCCTCCGATCTGGAGGCGCGTCTGCTCCAGGGGTCCTCGCTACCGATCGACCACCTGTTGCGCGACGAGGTCCGGGACGGACTGCGCCAGGGGTTCTGGCAGGCACTGGAGCGCGCCAGGCCCTGAGCGGCGCGTGGGAGTGCGAGTAGGGGATGGCGGCGATGCGGTTGACGCACGTGACGACGGCGGAGCTCGATCGTCTGGAGTTCCATGCCGTCAGGTCCGGCGAACACGGAGGTGTCGCCGCCCAGCTCCTGGACCTGGCCAACCGGGTCGACGCCGGCAGTGAGATCGGCCGTGCGGAGCTCTTCGTCCGGGCGGGCGAGCAGTGGGAGATCGCGCAGGAGTTCGAGCGCGCCTGCGCCGCCTACCAGCGGGCGATCGACGACGGCGGCTCCACGGTGATCGACGCCCGCGCGCTGCGGGCCGGCGCGCTCCTGCACCTGGACGAGGTGGAACGCGCGCAGGCCCAGCTCAAACGCCTGGAGACGGAGGGGCCGCACGGCCTGTCCACCCACATCCACATCGCCGAGGCGCTCTACGCCCACGACGACCTCGAAGGCGCGGAGCGGTGGGCGACCGCGGGCGCCCGTCGGCACGTCGGCGCCGAGGTGACCCCCTACGTGCACGATCTGCTGATGGAGCTGCTGCGCATCCGGTTCCGTATCCGCACCGATCTCGGCCTGGACGAGGACGATCTGGACGACTGGGCCGATTCCGACTGAGCGACCGGGCCCCCACGTTCCCCGCGGTCGCCCCGCGGTGCTCCGCCGTGCCGCGCCGGGCGGTCGGGCCGGCCGCGCCGCGATCGTCGGAAACTTCACGACGCGCCCTCATCGCCATCGCCGCCACAGGGGCCTAGTCTGAGTGCGGCCGCCTCCGCACGCCGTCCCCCGACGTGTCCGAACCCCCGCTGTGCCTGGGGTCCGAAGCGCGCCATACCACGCCTCCGGTGTGCTCCTCCTCCGGCGGGTGGAACCCGAGAAATCGGCGACACGCCATCATCTTGCGGTGTTCCGAGGCGACATCCCCTAGATGTAGTATCGCTCCCGCTGGTGGTTCACCCCACGGGGTGAGGCGAGAGGGAACCCGGTGCGAATCCGGGGCTGCCCCGCAGCGGTAAGTGGGAACGAAGGCCGTCACACGCACTGGGAACCCCTGAGAGTGCCCGGGAAGCGACGGTCGGTAGGCCGCCCACGAGTCCGAAGACCTGCCACCGGTGCGCACGTCGGACGTGCGCCGACGACGGGGCTTCGAGGGCGAGCCGCGCCGACCCGCCGGTTCGCCGACCGTTCGCATCCAGTGCGTCGGTCCCGCCGGTGTGCCGTGCGCCTTGCTGACTCGTGTCCCCTCCCCGCCGGGACTCTTCTACCGAGGTTGGAGCCGCTGTATGACCCTTGACGTCGAGGCCGTGCCCGCATCCGTCCGGCCCGAGACGGCCACCGACGGCGAGCCCCCCGCCGCCATCGACCGGATCGAGCACGTTGTGACCGAGGCCTGCGCTCGGTTGTCGGGTGTTTCGGCGGACAAGGTCCTCACGGAGGCCCGCCGCGGCTTCTTCCCCGGTATCTCCGACGCCGAGGTCGAGCTGGCGCTGGTCATGGCCGCCCGCAGCTTCGTGGAGGTCGACCCCGACTACTCCTACGTGGCCGCGCGCCTGCTGCTGGACAAGCTCCGCCGCGAGGCCCTCACCTTCATCAGCGGCGCCCCCGACGCCGCGGGCCAGTCCGAGATGGCCGACCGCTACTCGGCCTACCTGGCCGCCTACGTCGGCCGCGGCATCGACCTCGGACAGCTCGACCCCGCGCTGGCCCGGTTCGACCTGGACCGCCTGGGCAGGGCCCTGCGGCCCGAGCGCGACGAGCAGTTCACCTTCCTGGGCATCCAGACCCTCTACGACCGGTACTTCCTGCACAGCGACGACGTCCGCTACGAGCTGCCGCAGGCGTTCTTCATGCGCGTGGCGATGGGCCTGGCGCTCAACGAGGACGACCGCGAGGCCCGCGCGATCGAGTTCTACGAGCTGCTCTCCTCGTTCGACTTCATGGCCTCCACGCCCACCCTGTTCAACGCGGGCACGGTACGCGCCCAGCTGTCGTCGTGCTTCCTCACCACCGTCGGCGACGACCTGCAGGACATCTTCCACGGCATCAGCAACAACGCGATGCTGTCCAAGTACTCGGGCGGCCTCGGCAACGACTGGACCCCGGTCCGCGGCCTCGGGGCGCACATCCGCGGCACCAACGGCAAGAGCCAGGGCGTGGTCCCGTTCCTGAAGATCGCCAACGACACCGCGGTGGCGGTCAATCAGGGAGGCCGCCGCAAGGGCGCGGTGTGCGCCTACCTGGAGACCTGGCACATCGACATCGAGGAGTTCCTCGACCTCCGCAAGAACACCGGTGACGAGCGCCGCCGCACCCACGACATGAACACCGCGAACTGGGTCCCCGACCTGTTCATGCAGCGGGTCGAGGAGGGCGGCGACTGGACCCTGTTCTCGCCGAACGAGGTCCCCGACCTGCACGACAAGTACGGCGCGGACTTCGCCGAGGCCTACACCCGCTACGAGGCCGAGGCCGCCGCGGGCCGGATCAAGGTGTCCAAGACCCTGCCGGCCGTCGAGCTGTGGCGCCGCATGCTCACCATGCTGTTCGAGACCGGCCACCCGTGGATCACCTTCAAGGACCCCTCCAACCTGCGCTCGCCCCAGCAGCACGTGGGCGTGGTCCACTCCTCGAACCTGTGCACCGAGATCACGCTGAACACCAGCGCCGACGAGGTCGCCGTCTGCAACCTGGGCTCGGTCAACCTCGCCCAGCACGTGGGGCCGCAGGGCCTGGACGCCGAGCGGCTGCGCCGGACCGTGCGCACCGCCGTGCGCATGCTCGACAACGTGATCGACGTGAACTTCTACACGATCCCCGAGGCGCGCCGCGCGAACCTGCGCCACCGTCCGGTGGGCCTGGGCCTGATGGGCTTCCAGGACGCACTGTTCAAGCTGCGCACGCCCTTCGGCTCGGACGGCGCGGTCACGTTCGCCGACGAGAGCATGGAGCTGATCAGCTACTACGCCATCGAGGCCTCGTCGGAGCTGGCCGCCGAGCGCGGCTCCTACGAGTCCTTCGACGGCTCGCTGTGGAGCCGGGGCATCCTGCCGATCGACTCGCTGCGCCTGCTGGCCGAGGCGCGCGGCGGCCTCCTGGACATGGACCGCGGCGAGAGCCTGGACTGGGACTCGCTGCGTGAGCGCGTCCGCTCGACCGGCATGCGCAACTCCAACGTGATGGCCATCGCGCCCACCGCGACCATCGCCAACATCACCGGCGTCAGCCAGTCGATCGAGCCCGTCTACCGGAACCTGTTCGTGAAGTCGAACATGTCCGGCGACTTCACGGTCGTCAACCCCTACCTGGTGCGCGACCTCAAGGAGCGCGGCCTCTGGGACGACCAGATGGTCTCCGACCTGAAGATGCACGACGGCAGCCTGGGCGCCATCGACCGCGTTCCCGCCGACCTCAAGGCGCTCTACGCGACCGCGTTCGAGATCGACCCCGAGTGGCTGGTGGACGCCGGCTCGCGCCGCCAGAAGTGGATCGACCAGGCCCAGTCGCTGAACCTGTACATGGCGGCGCCGAGCGGCCGCAAGCTGGACGCCCTGTACCGGCGCGCCTGGAAGTCCGGGCTCAAGACCACGTACTACCTGCGTTCGCAGAGCGCCACGCACGTGGAGAAGAGCACGCTCAAGGGCACCGACGGCCGCCTCAACGCCGTCTCCTCCGGCCCGGCGCCGTCCCCGTCGCCCGCGCCGTCCCCCGTCCCCGCCACCATCGTGGACGAGAACCCGGGCGCGGCCTGCGGCATCGACGACCCCGAGTGCGAGGCCTGTCAGTGACCGCGGGGGTCCCCGGGCGCCGTCCCGGGGACCCCGGGTCCGGGCCGCGCGGCCGCCGGCGTACGGCGCCGGCGGCCCCGGCCGGGTCGGCCCCCGCTCCCCAGACACGACACGTCCGGCCCCGCGGCCGGTGAACGGAAGCACCATCATGACCACCGTCTCCGAGAACAGCGCCGCCGCCACGAGCGGCCTCGGCGAGATCCAGCGCGACGCCGAGCGCGTCAACGTCGACGACAAGGCGATGATCAACGCCCGCGCCGACGTCAACCAGCTGCTGCCGCTGAAGTACACCTGGGCGTGGGACAAGTACCTCGCGGGCTGCAACAACCACTGGATGCCCACCGAGGTCGCCATGCAGGCCGACATCGCCCTGTGGAAGTCCAAGGACGGGCTGACCGAGGACGAGCGCCTCATGCTCAAGCGCAACCTCGGGTTCTTCGCCACCGCGGAGTCGTTGGTGGCCAACAACATCGTCCTGGCCGTGTACCGCCAGCTGACCAACCCCGAGTGCCGCCAGTACCTGCTGCGCCAGGCCTTCGAGGAGGCGGTGCACACCCACACCTTCCAGTACATCTGCGAGAGCCTCGGCCTGGACGAGGGCGAGCTCTTCAACATGTACCGCGAGGTGCCCTCGATCACCGCCAAGGACGCCTGGGCGCTCAAGTACACCCAGAACCTGGAGGACCCGGAGTTCCGCACCGGTACGCCCGAGGCCGACCAGGCGTTCCTGCGCGACCTTGTGGCGTTCTACGTCATCTTCGAGGGCATGTGGTTCTACACGGGCTTCGCGCAGATCCTGTCGCTGGGCCGGCGCAACAAGATGGTCGGCATCGCCGAGCAGTACCAGTACATCCTGCGCGACGAGTCGATCCACCTGAACTTCGGCATCGACGTGATCAACCAGATCAAGATCGAGAACCCGCACCTGTGGAGCGCCGAGTTCCAGGCCGAGGTCCGCACGATGCTGACCGAGGCCTGTGAGCTGGAGGTGGCCTACGGGCGCGAGACCATGCCGCGCGGCGTGCTCGGGCTCAACTCCGAGCTGTGCGAGAGGTACATGCACTTCATCACCGACCGGCGCGCGGAGCAGATCGGACTGGCGCCGATCTTCGGGGAGACCGAGAACCCCTTCCCGTGGATGAGCGAGATGATGGACCTGCAGAAGGAGAAGAACTTCTTCGAGACCCGGGTCATCGAGTACCAGACCGGCGGCGGCCTGGACTGGGACTGACCTGAACTGACGCGGCCCCCGCTCTTCGGCGGAGAGCGGGAGCGCCGCGTCGGGGGACTTCCCGGCGGGACCGGGTGCCCCCCTCGTCGAGTGGCCCCGGCCGGGCGTGCGGCCGGGGCCACTCGGCGTTCGCGCCCCGGGCCCGGTCCGCGGACGGCGCCGCCGTGGCCGTCCGCGGACCGGTGGGGAGGGCGGGCCGGGGCCGCGCGGCGGTGCCGCGCGGGAGGGGCCGTGTTGTCAGGGTCGCGCGGTCAGACGGGTGAGCCGGTCGAGGATCTCCTCGAGCACGGTGTCGTGCTTGCGGCCGAGGAAGAGCGCCCACATCAGTCGGAGGCGCAGGCCCCCGCCCGTGAACGAGTGCCGGACGCGGGTGCCGTCGCCGGCGGGAGTGAGATCGAAGCCGTGCGTGGCCCGGTGGAGCGGTGACCTGCGGCTCGCGGGCGCGTTGAAGGACAGGCGCCGCCCGGGTTCGACCTCGTTGACCGTGTACCGCATGGGGCCGTGCAGCACCGGAGCGCCCGGCCGCAGGCCCTCGGGGAGTCGGAAGGCGATGCCGCTCGCCTTCGGCCACACCGGGTCGTCGTCGCTGCCGAGCCGGGCGAGCAGGGCCCAGACCTGCTCGGGGCTGCCAGGGACGGTGCGCTCGTGCACGTTGTGGATCATCGGTCCGCCTCCATACGGTCGCGTATGGAAGAACCATACGCCACCGTATGGAAGAATGGGGACATGGGTCGACTCAACGCGGATGACTGGGCGCGCGCCGCTCTGGGGGCGCTGGCCGAGGGCGGGCTGCGCGCGGTCGCCGTCGAGGCGGTCGCCGCCCGGCTGGGTGTGTCCAAGGGGAGCTTCTACTGGCACTTCGCCAACCGGCGGGCCCTCGTGGAGGCCGCGCTGCGGCTGTGGGAGTCCGACACCGAGGCGGTCATCGCCGAACTGGAGCGGATCGCCGATCCCACGCGGCGCCTGCGCACCCTTCTGGAGGTCGCGCTGGGGGAGCCCACGGACGCCGCCGTCTCCTTCTGGCTGATCAGCGGTGCCGACGACCCGGCGGTCGCCGACGTCGCCCGGCGGGTGACGGACCGGCGGATGGGGGTCATGAAGGACGCCCTGCGGCAGCTCGGCCAGTCCGAGGAGGAGGCCCGGGCACGGGTGGTCGCCGGGTACGGCAGCTATCTGGGGGTGGCCGCGCTGATCCGGATCGGTGCCGTGGACTCCGTTCCGGCCACCTTCGCCGACCAGGCACTGGCCGAGATGGGCGTGCCGGTGGAGGGCTTCGGCGCATCCTGAGGGCACCGCGGGTCCCCCCGGGATCGCGGGGCGCCGGTCGCTCCGCTCGCACGGACCACGCCGGGCTCACGCGCCGATCACGCCGGGCTCACCGGTCACGCCGGTCACTCCGGGCTCACCGGTCACTCCGCGCCCACCGGTCACCCCGGGCCCACCGTCCCGCCTCCCGCGTTCCGGGGGCCGTGCTGTCCCGAGAGGTCAGGGGGCCAAGCTCGGGGACGTCCGCACCCCGTGGTCGCGGCGCAGCGCGGACAGCGCGGCCAGATACCCCGACATCCCGTGCACCCCGGGGCCGGGCGGGGTGGAGGCCGAGCACAGGTAGACGCCCGGCAGGGGCGTGCGGTACGGGTCCCACCGGGGCGCGGGGCGCAGGACCGCCTGGTGCAGGGACATGGCCCCGGCGGAGATGTCGCCGCCCACGTAGTTGGGGTTGTACTCCTCCATCCGCGCGGCCGAGACGCCCCGCGCGGCGACGACGGTGTCGGAGAAGCCGGGGGCGAAGGCCTCGATCCGGCGGCGGACCAGGTCCACCGGGTCGCGGGTGTCGCCGTTGGGCACGTGGGCGTAGGCCCACACCGGCCGACGGCCGTTCCGGGCGCGGCCGGGATCGGCCACGGCCGGATCCACCAGCAGGACGAACGGCTCGGCGACCCGGCGGCCGCGGGCCGTCGCGGTCTCGGCGGCGGCGATCCGCTCCGCCGTACCGCCCAGGTGGACCGTGCCCGCCTCGCCCACCTCCGGAGCGGCCCAGGGGATGGGCTCGCTGACGAGGAAGTCCGCCTTGGCCGCCCCGGGCGCGTACCGGTAGCGGGCCAGCGCCCGCCGGTAGGCCCTGGGGAGCCGGCCGCGCGCCAGGCGCAGGAGGCCCTTGGGCGCGACGTCGAGCAGCACCGAGCGGGCGCGCGGGAGGTCGCGCAGGTCCTCGACGGTGTGGCCGGTGCGGATGACACCGCCGTGCGCGGTGAAGTCGGCGGCCAGGGCGTCGGCGATGGTGGCGCTGCCGCCGCGGGGCAGCGGCCATCCGGTGCCCGTGTGGGCGAGGTGGCCCAGCAGGGCGGCCACGGCGGCGCCGGGAAACGAGGGCAGCGGGCCGACCACGTGCGCGGCGACCCCCGCGAACAGGGCCCTGGCCGCCTCGGTGGTGAAGGGGCCGCGGCCGACCCCGTGGGCGAGGACGCGTCCGGCCAGCAGGAGCGCCGCCGCCGGATCGGAGGGGAAGGAGCGCTGTCCGGACATGACCAGGTCGACCACACCGCGGCTGTGCGCCACGAGCGGGCCCATGAGGCGGCGCCACCGGTCCCCGTCCGCGCCCAGTCCGGCACAGGTCTCCTCCAGGTCCGCCCGCGCCAGCGCCGCGCCGCCGCCGGGGAGCGGGTGGGCGTACGGAGCGGCGGGCCGCAGGAGTTCCACACCCCGGGCGGCGAGGTCGAACTCGCGGAAGAACCGGGACGACGCGGCCATCGGGTGGACCGCCGCGCAGAGGTCGTGGACGACGTCGGAGTCGAAGAGCGGCACCGTGCGCAGGCCCCCGCCGATCGCGTCGTGCCGTTCGTGGAGTTCGACGGCCAGCCCCGCACGGGCGAGGGTGACCGCCGCCGCGAGCCCGTTCGGTCCGCTGCCGACCACCACCGCGTCGACGTCTGCCATGGGGATCCCTCCGCCGTCCCGCCGCCCGGACCACCAGCGTCTCACGGGCCCGGACTCACCCCCGGCCCCCACCGGGCGGCCACGGACTCCGGTGGGGGCCGGCCTGGATTCGATATGTCAAAGGACCCATGTTTCCTCGGACGAGCAGGGCGAACTCCTCCCCGCGGTGCGCGTGCGGAGGGTGTCGCCGACCGTTGGATAACGATATGGAGAACGCCATTGTCGTGCTTCGGTCGGCCCTCGCTTCGGGGTGGTCCCTGCGCTAGCGTTCCACTGTTGTTTCCCGCTGGAGCGCGTATGGGTGACCGCGCGCTCGCGTGTGGATGACGAGTCTCCTGAACAGCGGTTTCCATGTGTCTGTCCCGGTTTTTCCCATCCATGCGCTGCGGAAACGCTGCATTGACGATGTCCGATATCGATCACGGTCAGGACGAGCAAGATGAGTGGAACGCGCGCGGAAGAATCGTCGGCATTCTTCGGTCGGTGGCGTAAATCGCATTACTCATACGAAACAGGCGCGTGTTGTGAAGTGCTCAATCTGACCACCGGGGAATCCTGGTTCCGGGACTCCCAGAATCCCGAGGCGGCGCGTCTGCGGTTCGACAACTTCGAATGGGCCACCTTCCTGACGGTCTCCAAGAGCGCGTCCTGACCCCTCAGAGCGCCACGAGGGAGAGCACGTCGCAGTTCTCCCGGGCGTAGGAGGACAGGGAGACGACCGACGGGTGGCCGGGTCCGAACCGGGCGGTGTAGTCCTCCCGCAGCCGTTCCCACTCCCGTCCCACCTCCGCACCCGCGGCACGCCGGCTCACCAGAAGGTTCCGGCGTGCCGTGAGCATGATGGGGTGTCCGTCCAACAGGCGGTCCCGGCAGGTGCGCTCGACCGACGCGTCCAGTTCGCGGGCCTCCTCGATCCGGTCGAGCGCGTACAGGTCGGTGGCGAGGTTGAGAGCCGCGGGCAGGGTGCTCAGCGCGCCCGGCCCGTAGACGCTCCGCAGGTGGTCCAGGCCCTCCTGGTCGAGCCGGAGCGCCTCCGAGTGGCGCCGCGAGGCCCGGAGCACGATCGCTGTGCTGACCCGGCTGGTGGCCAGAAAGGGATGCTCCCGCGGATACCGCTCGTTCAGCGGGCGCAGCAGCTGCTCCGCCTCCGACAGCGCCCGCTCCTGCTCACCCGCGTAGCAGAGCGTCACCATGTGCACGACCCGGCAGTACAGCATCTGCCGCACCGTCGGGGGATGCCTGCGCCCGTAGAGGTCGAGCGCGCGCGAGGAGTAGTCCAGCGCCACCTCGTACTCACCTAGCCTGCGGTGGATCACCGACAGGAACAGCAGGCCGTGCAGGGCGTGCGGCCCGTCGTCGGCGGAGATCGCGGCGAAGCGGCGCATGCACGCGCCGATGCGGTCCCTCGCCTCCTCCAGGCGTCCGAGGAACAGCAGGTTGAGCCCCAGGGAGAGCTCGGTGCGCAGGGTGGGCACGCTGTCCTCGCCCAGGACGCGCCCGCGGGCCTCGGCGTTGCGCTCGTCGACCGCGAGCGACTCCGAGAAGCGGCCCTGTTCCTGTAGGACCCTGCCGTAGTCGTGCGCGGCGTCCAGGGTGTGCGGGTCCGACTCGGTGTGCAGGGCGCGCCGGCGGTCCAGTAGGTGCTGGAAGATCCGCTCGGCCTCGTCGAAGCGGGCGAGCCCGCTCAGCGCGAGCGCGACGGCGCGGTGCGCCTCCAGCGGGTCCTCGCCGTCGGGGGAGCGGCGCAGCTGCCGTTCGTGCAGCTCCCGGGCCTCGGTCAGGGCGGTCTCGTACTCGCCGTGGATCCTGCGGATCCGGTTGCGCCGCAGCCGTGCGTGCAGGACGCGGCTCTCGTCGTCGCGCCAGGCGTTGACGGCCTGGTCGACGAGTTTGACGGCGTCGTCGTAGCTGCCCGCCTCGGTGAGGAAGTCGATCACGTTGAGCACGAGGTCGCGGACCCGCGGATCCCGGCTGGACCAGGCCTTGGCCGACTTCACGTGGGCGTACAGCGCGAGGTAGTCGTCGCGGTGGGCCGGGTCGGCGGGGCCGCCCGGGTCGCTGCGGGTGAGGATCAGCTGCGCCAGCTCCCAGTACCGCAGCCGCTCGGCCAGCGGCAGGGCGTTGCGGGTCACCGCCTGGAAGAGCTCGTGCAGGTGGAACGTGCCGGTGCCCTCGTCGTAGCGGATGAGGTGGTGGTCGCCCAGATAGGCCAGGACCTCCCCGAGAAGGCGGTCGTCGCCCAGCAGCCGCCGCTGGTCGGGGCCCTCGCCCAGCCCGTCGGCGCGGGAGAACAGGGCCCGGGGCAGCGGACCCGGGGCCAGGAACGCGCTGATCCGGACGAGTTCCAGCGCCGTGCGCCGGATCCGGCCGGTGGCCCGGGGTTCGGCGCTGCACAGCTCCTCGACCTGGATGCTCCAGGCGGCGGCGAGCGGGGCCGTGTGGTCGTCGTCGGCGCCCATGCGGCTGACCAGGTCCGCGTGCCGTTCGGCGAAGCGGTCGAGGAACTCCTCGGTGGCCAGGGGTGAGTCGCGCAGGAAGGCGCCGACCTGGGCCAGGGCCAGCGGAAGGTGTTCGAGGTGCTCGGCCAGGCGCTCGCCCGCGCCGGGCGTGTCCAGCCGGTCCGGGCACACCCGGCGCAGCAGGGACAGGCTCTCGGCGGTGTCGAGCCGGGGGACCACCCGGCCGCCGACCAGGCCCCGGGGGATCCGGCGGCGGGAGCGGGTGGTGATGAGGACGCTGCCCTGGCCGCCGAGGGGGAAGTACTCGGCGGCCAGCGCCTCGACGTCGGCGGCGTCGTCGAAGACGAGAAGCCACCGGCCGAGGTCGGGATCGCCGGCGAGGGCGCGCCGCACCGTCTGGACGGTGCGGGGCACGTGCTCGAAGGAGACGGGGAGGCCGATGTGCTCGGCCAGGCGCAGGAACGACCGGTGGGCCTCGACGTCCGAGACGGCCGTGACCCACCAGACGAGGTCGTAGTGGTGTGCGTAGCGGTGGACGTAGGCCGCGGCCAGCTGGCTCTTGCCCACTCCGCTGCCGCCGTCCACGAGGAAGCGCGCCCCGGCGTGGGAGCCGAGGCCCTCGTGGATCTGTTCGAGGAGGGACTCCCGGCCGGTGAACCCGGAGTCGAGGCGGGGGACTCCGCCCAGCACGGCGGCGTGCGCGGATGCTCGGTGTGTGGTCATGTCGTCCATCCAGTCCCGCGTGTTCGACCCGGGGGTGCGTGGGAGCGGTCGAGGTCCCGCGGCCGGTGGACGGAGCCGGTCACGGCGATGACTCGCCTTGGGCGCATTCCGCCCTATTCAAAGGCTAGGTGCTCGCAAAGGCGCTGTCGATAGGCGTCCGCCGACGGTGGATATCGACTGGAGAACGGTGTGGAGGTCCCGCGGTGCGGGGCCGGAGCGGGGTCGTCAATGTGATGCAGAATGCGGCCGATGTTGTTCGTGAGGCCGTTGTGAAGAGAGGTTTCGCTTTAGTGGCCGGTTTTCGCAGGAATGTCCGGCTCATAGTTCCGC
Organism: Nocardiopsis sp. NRRL B-16309; assembly: GCF_001279585.1. GTDB lineage: Bacteria > Actinomycetota > Actinomycetes > Streptosporangiales > Streptosporangiaceae > Nocardiopsis. The sequence continues at coordinate 84,254 of NZ_LGEC01000080.1, forward strand.
ATCATCATGGAGTTGCACTTGGTGCACATGTGGCGGGCCGAGCCCGGTGACGGCGGCTGCCAGTCGTGCTCGCCGCGGGGACAGATCCCCGAGGGGCCGATCGTGCGGGAACGGGAGGGGGCGGGCTGTGCGTCCATGCCGTAACGGTAGCCCGCCCGGGAGCCTCTGCCCAGCGTTCCCGCGGACTCGGTCCGGTCGCGGCGGGGCGCCGCGCCGCCGGATGGCGCGGCGGCCCGGACGCGGTCCCGGAACGGCCGCGGAACGGGCCCGAAACGCACGGTGGCACGGGTCGGAAACACACTGTGCCCACCGCATCGGAGGCCCGGACATACCTATACATCGGATGACATGGTGATCCCCAGTATCGTTTGTCCGATCGGACAAACGGGGCGCCCCGGCCGTGGTCTGGCGGACAATCGTGCCTGGTCAAAGACTCAGCGGGGTCTCGAAGCGGTGTTGTTCCACCAACAGGGCATTGTGACGGTGCTGACAACGGGACATGATCGCCACCTACGTTCACCAACCAGCGCGTCAGGGTCTCGGCCGCGCGCTCAAGGAAGGGAGAAGGCGTCGTGAACAACTCCGTTCTCGGCTCGATCGCCACCTTCGGCGTGTATCTCGCCGTGATGGTGGCCATCGGTCTGTGGGTGTACAGGCGAACCGTCTCGCAGTCGGACTTCGTCCTCGGCGGCCGACAGCTCAACCCGTGGGTCGCCGGTCTGAGCGCCAACGCCTCGGACTTCAGCGGCTGGCTGCTGCTCGGCCTGCCCGGCGCCATCTACGTGTCCGGTCTCGGTGAGGCCTGGATCGCGGTCGGCCTGGCCGCCGGCTTCGCGGGCAGCTGGATCCTGCTCGCGCCCCGGCTGCGCGTCTACACCGAGCGCGTCACCGACTCCCGGCTGGGCGGAGACTCCGACTCACTGACCCTGTCCTCCTTCCTGGAGAACCGGTTCAACGACCGGACGCGCCTGCTGCGCGGCATCTCGGCCGTCCTGATCATCGTCTTCTACTTCTTCTACGTCGCCTCCGGCCTCGTCGCCATGGCCGCGCTCTTCGACCAGGTCTTCGGCCTGGCCCCGGCGCCCGCCATCGCGATCGGACTGAGCATCGTCGTCCTCTACACCGTGCTCGGCGGCTTCCTCGCCGTCTCCTACACCGACGTCATCCAGGCCGCCATGATGTGGCTGGCCCTGCTGGCCGTCCCGGTCATGGCGATCGTCGCCCTGGGCGGCTTCGGCGGCGTCTCCGAGAGCGTCAGCGCGCAGCACGACGGCCTGATGTCGGCCGTCGGCGGCGCCGAACTCGACCCCGAGCTCGGGGAGTGGATCGCCACCGACGCGCTCGGCTGGGTCGTCATCGTCTCCGGTCTGGCCTGGGGCCTCGGCTACTTCGGCCAGCCGCACATCCTCGCCCGCTTCATGGGCATCCGCTCGGTCAAGGACATCCGCGTGGCCGGCACGGTCAGCGTCGCCTGGGCCGTCACCGCCATGGCCCTGGCCGTCCTGGTCGGCTTCATCGGCATCGCCTACTTCGACACCCCGCTGGAGAACCCCGAGCAGGTCTTCCCGCAGCTGATCGAGGCGCTCACCCACCCGCTCGTCGCCGGAATCCTGCTGGCCGCCATCCTCGCCGCCGTCATGAGCACCGCCGACTCCCAGCTGCTCGTCGCCGCCTCCTCCCTCACCGAGGACGGCTACAAGGCCTTCGTGAACCGCGACGCCGACCCGCGCACCCTGCTGTGGATCAGCCGCGGCACCGTGCTGGCCGTCGCGATCGCCGCGGCCGGCATCGCCCTGTGGGGCAACCAGTCCGTCATGGACCTGGTGGGCTACGCCTGGGCCGGGTTCGGCGCCGGGTTCGGTCCGGTCCTGGTCCTGGCGATGTTCTGGAAGCGGATGACCGCGGTCGGCGCCATCGCCGGCATGGTCGTCGGCGGCGGCACCGCCATCATCTGGGACATCCTGGACACGTCCTACTTCGGGACCGGCCTCTACGCGATGGTCCCGGCCGTGATCCTGAGCTTCGTGGCGATCCTGGTCTTCAACGGCCTCGGCAAGGTGACCGGGGCGATGGAGAGCGACTTCGACCGGGTCGAGGCCGAGGTCCGCGCGGCCAGGTCCGGCTCCGCGCCCGACGGGGTCTCCGCGGGCTGACACACGCCGGACGGCCGTCCCAGGACGGCCGCGACGCCCCGACCGCAGGCCCTCCGGGCCCGCGCCGCAGCCGCGGCGCGGGCCCGGAGCCCTCTCTGGCGCACGTGCGCGGTGGAACGGTAGAACGGTGACATGTCGTCACTGACGAAACACCCAGCCGCGTGGACTCGCACCGACGTGCCCGAGGGGCTCGGGCTCGGTGCCCTCATCCCCGAGCCCGGCGGCTTCCGCCTGGAGGGGGGCGAGACCGTGGTCGAGGGCGAGGAGCGCTTCTTCACCCGCTTCACGGTCCGCACCGACCTGGCCTGGACGACGCGCGAGGTGCGAGTGGAGGTGGTGTCCCGCTCGGGGCTCGCCTCCGTCGCGCTCACCGCGCGGGACGGGCACTGGACCGACGCCGCGGGCCGCTCCGTCCCCGAGCTCGTCGGCTGCCTGGACGCCGACGTCGCCGCCACCCCGCTCACCAACACCCTGCCCATCCGCCGCCTGGGCCTGAGACCCGGGGAGTACCGCGACATCGCCGTCGCCTGGATCGACATCCCGTCCCTGCGGATCCGCCGGGTCAGACAGCGCTACACGCGCCATCCTCCTGAGGACGGACTGGAGCACTACACCTACCGCGACCCCCACCACGGCGAGTACCGCCTGTCCGTCGACGGCGACGGGGTCGTCGTCGACTACGAGCGCTTCGCCCGCCGGCTGCGCCCCGAGGAGTGAGCCGCCCTCCACGCGCGCGATAATCAGCGGGCACACGCACCACACCCACGGGGGACGCACAGTGACCGAGACCACCCTGAGCCCGGCCCGCCGCGAGATCATCCGCGACCTGCGGGTCGCCGCCGGCTTCGACGCGCGCGCCGAGATCGAGCGCCGCGTGGCCTTCCTCGCCGAGCGGCTGACCACGACGGGCGCCGCGGCCCTGGTCCTGGGCATCAGCGGCGGTGTGGACTCCCTGACCGCCGGGCGCCTGTGCCGCCTGGCCGTGGACCGCGCGGCCGAGGCCGGGCACACAGCCGAGTACGTCGCCATGCGCCTGCCCTACGGTGTCCAGAAGGACGAGGAGGACGCCGCGCGCTCCGTCGAGTTCTCCGCCCCCGACCGCTGCCTCACCGTGGACGTCAAGCCCGCCACCGACGCCATGGCGGCCTCCGTCGCCGAGTCGGGGATGGCCTACGGCGGTCCCGCCGCCGAGGACTTCGTCATCGGCAACGTCAAGGCCCGCCAGCGCATGATCGCCCAGTACGCGGTCGCCGGCGGCCTGGGCGGACTGGTGGTCGGCACCGACCACGCGGCCGAGGCCGTCACCGGCTTCTTCACCAAGTACGGTGACGGCGGTGTGGACGTCGTGCCGCTCACCGGCCTGACGAAGCGCCGCGTGCGCGCCCTGGCGGCCGAACTCGGCGCCCCGGAGGACCTGGTGCGCAAGGTGCCCACGGCCGACCTGGAGACGCTGGCCCCGCAGAAGCCCGACGAGGAGGCGCTCGGTCTGACCTACGACCGCATCGACGACTTCCTGGAGGGCCTGCCCGTGTCCGAGCACGTCGAGGCCACCCTGGTCGGCCGCTACCGCGCCACCGCGCACAAGCGCGCGGTCCCCACCGCCCCCGACCTCGGCTGACCTGGTACGACGGCGTTCCCGACCAGGGGACGCCCGGAGGCGGAGGTGGTGCAGACACCACCTCCGCGGGGTGGGTGGCCCACCGCGGCGGAAGTGGCGCTGAATCCATCGCGCGGGCCCCGCGCTCGCACCTAGGGTCGGAGTAGGACGCGTTACTCGGATCGTCGCGCGTCACGACCCCCTGATCCCGGTCGACACGGCCCGTGCGGGTCGCCCGTGCCCATGTGGGCGCGTGCGACCGGGAAAGAACAAGGAGCGAGCGATGACCGTGACCGTCGAGTCGGCACCCGAGGGTGTGCCGCAGCCACCGCCCACCGCCCAGCTCGTCCGGATCCCCGCGCAGGGGCGCCCACAGGCTGGGCGGGACCGTTTCCTGGACGTCATCCGACTCCTGGTCATGGGGCTCGTGGTGGCGCAGCACTGGTGGCTGCCGACGCTGGTCGCTGACGCGGACGGCCTCGCGGTCGGCAGCGTGCTCTCCCACGACGGCGGGTTCCTGCTGACCTGGGCGGTCCAGGTCATGCCGCTGATCTTCTTCGTCGGCGGGGCCGCCAACCTCATCAGCTGGCGCTCGGCCGCCGGGCGGGGGACCGCGGCCTCCACGTGGATCGCCCGCCGCCTGCGGCGGCTGGCCTGGCCGGTCGTGCCCCTCGCGGTCCTGTGGATCACCACCGCCCACGCTCTGGCGCTCGGGGGCGTCCCGGAGACGGCGGTGGCGGCGGGCTCGGACGCGGCCGGCATGGTGCTGTGGTTCCTCGCGGTGTACGTGCTCGTGGTCGTGTGCACGCCCGTGCTGTCCGCCGCGCAGGAGCGGTTCGGCTGGCGCGTCCCGGCGGCCCTCCTCGCGGGGGCGGCCGTCGTGGACGTGCTCCGCTTCTCCACCGGGGTGGAGGCGTTCGGCTTCGCCAACATCGCGTTCGTGTGGCTGGGCGTCCACCAGTTCGGCTTCCTCTACGGCCGCGGAGCCATCGGCCGCCGCCACGCCGTGCTGATGATGCTCGGCGGCGCCGCCGCGGCGCTGGCCCTGGCGGCCGTGGGCCCGTACTCGCCGAACATGACCGGGGTGTTCGCCCTGGAGTCCTCCAACGTCTCCCCGCCGACGCTGGTGCTCGCCGCCGTGGGCACCGCGCAGGTCGGCGCCGCGGTCCTGCTGCGGGACCGCATCAACGCCTGGGCGGCCCGCCCCGGTCCCGCCCGGCTGCTGGACTGGGTGTGCCCGCAGCTGATGACCGTCTACCTCTGGCACATGGTGCCGCTGAGCGTGGTCGCCGGTGTGCTGGTGTTCGGCCTGGGGATGGACACCCCGGCCCCGATGACCGCGCCGTGGCTGCTGTGGGGCGTGCTGGGGACGGTGGCCCTGCTGGCACTCGCCGTGCCGCTGGCCCGCTACGCGGCACGGCTGGAGGAGCCCCCGGCCGTGCTGGCCGGAGCCCCCGGAACCGTCCGCGCGCTCACCGCCGCGGCGCTGGTGGGCGGCGGCCTGCTGGTGCTGACGGTGTCCGGCCTGGGCGTGGGCCCGGTGGCCCCGCTCGGCCTCCTCGCGGTCGTGGCCGGTCTGTTCCTCACCCGCGCCCCGCGCTAGCGCACGTTGTGCGGCCGAACCTGGCCGCGTCGCTTCGTCGCAGGTCACGCCGGTGCCGGTGAAGTCCTTGCCGAACCGGGGGTGTCCCGGCTTGGCCCGGGACGTCGCCGGGAGGTAGACCGATGTTCATGGATCCGACACTCATCAGATGTGAGCGCCGGGGCGTCGGACGCCCCCTGGTCATGCTGCACGGCCTCGGCGACCGCCGTCAGTGCTGGCGTGCGGTGTCGGCCGGACTCCTCCGTGAGTACGAGGTCGTGTGCGTGGACCTGCCGGGTTTCGGGTCCACCCCGGCCCCCGGCCCGGACGAGCCCTACGACGTCCACTCCCTGACCACCGCCGTAGAGGAGTTCTGCGCCCTGCACGGGTTCGAGCGGCCCCACGTGGCGGGCAACTCCCTCGGCGGGGCGATCGCGCTCGAACTCGGGGTGCGCGGCGTCGCCGGGTCGGTGACGGTGTTCTCCCCGATCGGGTTCTCCGACACGTTCGCCCGCATGGGCATGCGTGCCGCCGGCGGCGCCGCCCGCCTGGTCGGGCACGTGCCCCTGCGGTTCAAGGAGCGGCTGGCCGACAGCGCACCGGCCCGGGCCCTGGCGCGGGCGGTGCTGCGCGGCAACCCCGGCTCGCCCCAGGCCAGGGAGACGCGCTTCGCCGTGCGCGGCCTGGAACCCGGCTCGCCCTTCATCCGGATGGTGCCCAGGGTGGCCGCCTACTCCTTCGAGGCACGGCCGATCGCGTGCCCGGTCACGATCGCCTGGGGCGACCGCGACCGTACGCTGTTGCCGTCCAGCGCGATCGTCGCGCACCTGCGGGTGCCGCACGCGCGGATGGTGTCGCTGATCGGCTGCGGCCACATCCCGATGGTCGACGACCCGGTCTCCGTCGCCGAACAGATCCGCTGGACCTGCCGTGCCGCCGACCGGGCCGAGCAGGGCCTCACCGGATCGGAACGGTGAGTTCCCGGGGGCGGGTCGAACGGCCACGTCCCGCCGCCTGTAGTCCTGGCGGGGGTCAGGGGCGTTCGGCGGGGGTGTCGGCGGAGGCGAGCACGACCGCGTCCAGGTAGCACCACGCCCACGTCTCGCCCGGTTCCACCGAGCGGGCGATCGGGTGGCCGAACCGGTCGGCGTGCAGGTCGGCGTGCCGACCCGGGGAGTCGTCGCAGCAGCCGACGAATCCGCAGCTCGTGCACAGCCGCAGGTGGATCCAGTCCCGCCGGCCCTGGCGCAGGCACTCCGTGCACCCGGCGCTCTTGGGGAGCACCGGCCGGATCGTCTCGGTGTGCGCGCAGTCGGTGTCGGGGTCGGGCCGGAAGGCGTCGACGGCGGTCGGGTTGGGGCGGCCCATGTCCACGTGGTCGATCTTGAGCAGGTCCAGGACGGTCCGCCCCAGCGGCTCCGTCACGGCGCGGTGGGTGTCCACCACCCGTTCCACCTCGGCCTCGTACAGGCCGGGGACGTCCGGCGCGTCGGTCGGGCGGACCACGATCGGCACGCCGGGGGCGACACCGTGCAGGACGTGCGCGAGGTGGGTCGCCTCCTCCGCGGAGTTCTCCGCGATGACGATGAGCTTCACGCGCTCCATGTCGACCTCGTGCAGCACACCGGCCTTGCTCGCCTCGCCCCGCACGACCGTGTGCCCGAACGCCTCGGCCTCGGCTGCGAGGTCGGGGTTGAGCGTGGTCACGGTGACCGGGATGTCGTTGACCTTGAGGTAGTGGCCCAGGTTCTTGGACACGGGCCCCCATCCCGACAGCAGGACGCGGTCGCGCGTGTCGCCGGAGGGCTCGCTCCCGTCGCCGCCGGCGGGCGCGGGCGCCGCCCGTTCGGGCAGGCGCCGGGCGAGGGCGCCGCCGAGCGCGCCGAGGGCGGGCGTCGCCGCCATGAGAAGCACGGTCACCGCGACCAGCAGCTGGTCGCCCTCGGCTCCCAGCCCGGCGGGGCTCAGCCCGTAGTCCGACCCGACCTGTTGCAGGACGAAAGAGAACTCGCCGATCTGCGCGAGGAGGAAGGCGGCGCCCATCGCGGTGGGCGCCCCGACCCTGAGGACGGCGACCGCGGTGTAGGCCGTCACCACCTTGATCGCCACGACGGCGGCGGCCGCGAGGAGGACCAGCCACCACAGGTCGGCCAGGGCGCCGACGTCGAGCAGCATGCCGATCGACACGAAGAACACCGCGCTGAAGATCATCTGGAGGGGCATGATCTCGCTGAGCGCGTGGGCGCTGTGCCGGGACTCGCTCAGCACCATGCCCGCGAGGAAGGCGCCCAGGGCCTCGCTGATCCCGGCGAGCGAGGTCACGTAGGCCACGCCGAGCGCGATGGCGACGATGGTCAGCAGGAAGACCTCGGGCGAGCACAGCCGGGCGACCCGTTCCAGGAGCGGCGGCATGACCTTGCGCGCCACGACCAGGACGGCGGTCAGGACCAGGGCGGCGGTGCCGAGCGCCCGCGCGATGCCCAGGGCGCCCCCCTCGCTCTCCCCGCCCAGGACCGGGATCAGCAGGACCATGACGATGATGGCGAGGTCCTGGAAGATGAGCGTTCCCACCGCGGCCTGGCCGACCGGTTCCTGGGTGGCCCCCTTGGCCGCGATCACCTTGAGCACGATCGCGGTGGAGGACAGGGCGACGAGGAAGCCGGTGAAGACGCCGATCCGCCAGTCCTGGCCGAAGAGGGAGAAGAGCCCGGTCACGACGGCGGTGGTCAGCACCACCTGGACGGTGCCGCCGCCCAGGACGAAGCGCTTGATCCTGGACAGCCGCTCGACGGAGAACTCCGCGCCGATGGTGAACAGGAGCAGCATCACGCCGATGTCGGCCGCGTCGTGCACGGCCGCCTCGTCGGCGATGAGTCCGAGCTGGTGGGGCCCGAGGAGGACCCCCGCCAGGAGGAAGCCCACGATCGGGACGACCCTGATCCGGACGAAGAGGGCGCCGATCAGGCCCGCCGACACCAGCAGTGCCACGATCGGGCCGAGGAATTCGGGCGTCTCGCCCGCCGCGAGCATCACTGTGCGCCTCCCGTTGGGGTCTGGGCACCCGTTGTCCGGGCACGTGTCGCCCCTCGGCCCCGAGTCGGACGCGGTGACCCGTGGGTCGAAAGGGGACGCTATGGACCTTATCCGGGGTGGTGGCCGCTCCCGTCGCACGGGAGGCCGCCGACCGCGGGCGAGGTGCTCGTGCCCCTGGCCTGGGGGCGGGCCGGACTTCCGCGAACGCGAGCGCTGGGGATAGCGTGGACCGGTGAACCGACAGGAGGCAGTGGATTGACCGAGCATCGACATGTCGCTCCGGGCGGCCCCGCGTGGCTGCGCGACGAGGAGCGCCGACTGTACGCCTTCGCCGAGGGCGCCGCGGTACCCGACGGCTTCGGATGGCTGGACTCGCGGGGCGGGGTGGGCCGGGACCGGCCGACCGCCACGTGGATCACCGCCCGCATGACGCACGTGTTCTCCCTGGCGTCCCTGCGGGGTCGGGAGGACGCGGGCCGGCTGGCCGACCACGGGCTGGCGGCGCTGTCTGGTCCGCTGCGCGACGCCGAGCACGGCGGCTGGTTCGACCACGCGCCCGCCGCTGCGCCGAACACGTCTTGGGAGCGCTCCCAGGACGGTTCCGCGACTGGCTCCGAGAACTCCGGGGCCGGTGGTGACGCCCCCGCGCCGCCTCGCAAGTCGGCCTACGAGCACGCCTTCGTGGTCCTGGCCGCCGCCACCGGCACGGCCGCCGGGCGCCCCGGTGCCGCCGAGCTCCTGGCGCGGGCGCTGGAGGTCGTGGACGCCCGGTTCTGGGAGGAGTCCGCCGGAGCGGTCCGCGAGAGCTGGGACGCGGCGTGGACGGAGACGGAGGACTACCGCGGCGCGAACAGCAACATGCACAGCGTCGAGGCCTTCCTCGCCGCCGCCGACGCCACCGGCGACCACCGGTGGACCCGGCGCGCCCTCGCCATCGCCGAACGCCTGGTCCACGGTGTGGCCGCCGAGCACGACTGGCGGCTGCCCGAGCACTTCACCGCGGACTGGACGCCCCTGCCCGACTACAACCGGGACCGGCCCGACCACCCCTTCCGGCCGTTCGGCAGCACCACGGGACACCTGCTCGAATGGGCGCGGCTCCTGCTGCACCTGGAGGCCGCCCTCACCCGCGCGGGCGACCCCGTCCCCGACTGGCTGCTCTCCGACGCCGAGGCCCTGTACGTGCACTCCGTCCGGCGCGGCTGGGCGGTGGACGGCGCCGACGGCTTCGTCTACACGCTGGACTGGCAGGACCGCCCGGTCGTCCGCGAGCGCATGCACTGGGTGGTCGCCGAGGCCACGATGGCCGCCTGGGCCCTGGCCAGGCGCACCGGCGAAGAGCACTACGCCCGCGACTACGAGCGCTGGTGGGCCTACGCCGACCGCTTCCACGTCGACCGCGAACTCGGCAGCTGGCGGCACGAGCTCGACGCCGCCAACGCCCCCGCGGCCACCGTGTGGCCGGGCAAGCCCGACGTCTACCACGCCTACCAGGCGACCCTCCTGCCCCAGGGGGAGCTGGCGGCCTCGATCGCGGCCGGGCTCCCGGCCGGTTCCGGCCCCGACTCCTCCACACCCTCCGACCACCCCGAGGTGAGCACGTGAGCCACGGACACCCCCGTCTCCTCGTCATCGGCGAGAACGTCATGGACCTGCTGCCGGCGGGGGAGGACGGCGGCCTCCTGCGCGCCGCGCCCGGAGGCGGGCCCGCCAACACGGCGGTCGCGGCGTCCCGTCTGGGCCTGCCCACCCGCCTGCTGGCGCGGATCGGCTCCGACGGGTTCGGCGACCGCATCCGCGCGCGGCTCCTGGCCGAGGGGCTGGACCCGGCCGGCCTGCTCGCCGCGCGGGAGCCCTCCGCGCTCGCGCTCGCCTCGCTCGGTCCGGACGGCTCGGCCCGCTACGACTTCCGGATGGACGACGCGGCCGACTGGCGGTGGCGCGCCGGGGAGCTGCCCGAGGAGCTGGAGCCCGGCGTGCGCGCCCTGCACGCCGCCTCCATCGCCCTGTTCCGGGACCCGGGGGCCACGCTCATCGAGTCGGTGCTGCGCCGCGAGCACGGGCGCGGCGGCGTCACGATCAGCCTCGACCCCAACATCCGCCACGAGGTGATCGGCGACCCGGCCTCCGCGCGGGCCCTGGCCCTGCGGCACGCCGCGCAGGCGCACGTGGTCAAGGCCAGTGACGAGGACCTCGCCTTCCTGTACCCGGACCTGGCACCGCGTGAGGCGGTCCGCTCGCTGGCGGCGCTGGGACCGGCCCTGGTCGTGGCCACGCTCGGCGGGAAGGGGGCGTTCGCGGTCTGCCACGGGGAGGAGGTCGCGGTCCCCGCGCCCGAGGTCGAGGTGGTGGACACCGTCGGCGCGGGGGACTCCTTCATGGGTGCCCTGCTGTACTGGCTGGACCGCGCCGACCTGCTGGGCGACGGGCCCCGGGCCCGGCTCGCCACCCTGACCGGGGACGGTGTGGAGGACCTGCTCCGCTTCGCCGCGCGGGCCGCCGCCTACACCGTGACCCGGGAGGGCGCGGACCCGCCGACCCTCGCGCAGGTGGAGGCGCGCCGGCTCGGCGGGGTCTGAGGCCGGCCCGCCGAGGGCGCGTCCCGGGTACGGACGGCCGGGACACGGGGCCGGGGGTCCTGCGGAACGCGGGGACGGATCCGGCCGGGACGCGGGGCCGGGGGTCCTGCGGAACGCGTGGACGGACGGGGCACGGGGCCGGGGATCCCACGGGGGGTGCGGTGTCGGGAGGGAGCGAGGAGGCCACTGTGGGGGAATCAGGTCGAATGTGACACTTTGAGGCTTTTGTCCTCTGTGTCGGTATCGCGGGGGAGCGTCGTTCGCGCATTACGGCTTGGTAACCACGGTGTGGCGGCCGACGGCACCTGCCGACGCCCCGAGGCGCCCGTCCACGTGAGTCGTGTCACGCTCACCCCGGAACGGAACCGCAGGTGGGCTCGCGTCTGTCACACTGGTTCCCGCGCCGGGCGCACCCCCGCTCCGCCCCCTTCCGCGCCTCCCCCGACCGCCCCGTGCGACTCCGTGCGGGTATCGGTGAAACGACCAGTGTGCCCGCCCGCACCTGCCGCGATGGGGTCTTCCTGTGAAACTGTGAGCACGTGGCTGGCAGTGACACGGGTCTCCCGAGTCTTCGACTCCGGGGCCGCGAAAACGAACTGAGGCTCCTCGCCGACGCACTCGGCGAAGCGAGGGCCCGGCGCGGGGCGTGCCTGCTGCTCTCCGGCGGTCCCGGCCGCGGAAAGACCTCCCTGCTGGAGCACACCCGCGCCGTGGCCGGTGATTTCACCGTCCTGTACGCCGGTGGTATCCCCGACGAGTCCGACCTGCCCTTCGCCGGACTCCAGCGCCTGCTGCGCCCGGTCGAGTCGGTCACCGACCGCATGGCGAAGGACCGGCGGGACCTGCTGCGCCGCACACTGGGCGGCGGCACGGTCGCCGACGCGGACCGCTTCGCCTTCTACACCGGAGTCCTGGAGCTGCTGACCCTCGCGGCCGAGGAACGGCCGCTGCTGCTCTGCGTCGACGACACCGACCGGCTGGACGGCCCGTCGCTGGACTCGCTCGCCTTCGTCGCCCGGCGGCTGACCGGTACCCCCGTGGCCGCGGTCTTCGCCGCCCACGGCGGCCACGACAAGCCCACCGGCGCGCGGCTGCCCTCCTCCGTCGGCGAGCCCACGCCCGACGCCCTCATCCCCGGCGTCACCGAGCACCTCGTCGAACCGCTGCCCGAGCGCGCGGTCCACGACGTCATCACCGACCACGCCCCGGTCACGGTCGGGTCGGCCGTGCGCACCGCGCTCGTGGCCGCCGCGCACGGCAACCCCGCCGCCGTCCTCGGCTTCCTGCGCTGCCTCACCGACGCCCAGCTGCTCGGGAACGACCCCCTTCCCGAGACCCTGCGGCTCGACGGCCGCCTGCGCGCCGACCTCCTCACCCCCTACCTGGAGCTGGCCGAGCCCACACGGCATCTGCTCCTCCTCGCCGCGCTCTCCCGGGAGCCGCGTGCCCACGTGATCCTGGCCGCCCGCGCGGGCGGCCAGGAGAGCGCGGACGGCCGGACCGGCGAGGGCGCCGACGCGTCCGGCCCGCCCGCCGGGTCCGCCGCGAAGGCGGCCGAGGGCCCCGCCGCGACCATCGCCGACCTGGAGCCCGCCGAGGAGCGCGGCCTCGTGCGCGTTGACGGCGACGCCATCGTCTTCACCGATCCCCTCCTGCGCGAGGCGATCGCGCAGGGCAGTCCCGCCGGCAGGCTCCGCGCCGCCCACCGGGAGCTGGCCGCGGTCGTGGACGCCGAACACGCGCCGGTCGACTTCGCGCTGCACACCTCCTCCGGCACGGGGAGCCCGGACGCCGGCCTGGCCACCGCCGTCGCGGACGCTGCGCTGCACGCCAAGCGGCTGGAGGGCTCCCTGGCCGCCTCGCTCACCTACGAGCGCGCCGCGAGCCTGACCCCCGAGTCCGACGAGCGCGCCTGCCGGCTCACCTCGGCGGCCTACGAGTCCTACGTGGCCGGCCGCTCCGACCGCGCCGCCCGACTGCTCGGCCGCGCGCGCCCCCTGGCGGTCTCCGACCGCCGCCGCGCCACCGTCGACCTCATCGACGCCCAGCTGTACATGCGCGGCGGCAACGCCATCGACGCCGCCGACCGGCTGCTGGCCGCCGGGCGCGACCTCGTCCCGCACGACCACACGCTGGCCCTGCGCGCCTTCGTCCGCGCCGCCGACTCCGCGTCCCTGGCGGGCGACCCGGTGCGCTTCGGCCGGATCACCGACCTGGCCCTGCCGCTGGTGCGGCCGGACAGCTCGCCGTCCACCCGGCTCATCGGCGCCTACCTGGAGGGATGCGCGGTCTCCTTCCGCGGCGACTACGTCCGCTCCACCCCCCTGCTGCGCAGCGTCAACGCACTGGCCGCGGAGATCGACAAGCCCTCGGAGCTGATCTGGGCCGCCGTGACCGGGCTCCGCCTGGGCGACGCGCCCTACGTGCGGTCGGTCACCTCGCGCGCGGTGGAGGCCGCGCGTGTGCGGGTCGAGACCGCCAACGTCCCGGCCGCCCTGGGCTTCCTCGTCTTCTCGGAGTTCTGGAGCGGACGCTTCCCGTCGGCGGCGGGCACCGCCCTGACGGGTCTGCGGGTCGCCCGCGAGTGCGGCCAGTCGGTCTGGGCCACACAGCACCTGGCGTCCCTGGCCATGATCGCCGCCATCCAGGGCGACGTGGAGACCTGCCGGATCCGGGCCAAGGCCGTGGCCGCGCAGGCGGGCGAGAACAGTCTCGGCCTGGCCTCGGCGATGGCCGCCTGGGCCCAGGCCGTCCTGGAGCTGTCCCGCGGCAACGCCGCCGACGCGTTCTTCCGGCTGCGCGCGCTCGCGCACGCCGGGCCCGGCCACGGCCACCCGACCATGCGGCTGCTGACCGCGCCCCACTTCGTGGAGGCCGCGACCCGCATGGGGGAGACCGACTGGGCACACACCTCCCTGGCGGGCTACCGCCGCTGGGCGGAGGCGGTGGACAGCCCGGGCGTACTTGCCCTGGCCGCCCGCTGCTCCGGACTGCTGGCCTGCGGCGACGAGGCCGCGGACCACTTCGAGAACGCTCTGGCCCTGCACCGGGCCTGCGGTGACGACGACGTCGAACACGCGCGCACCCAGCTGCTCTTCGGCGCGTTCCTTCGGAGGGCCCGCCTTCCCGGCCGGGCCCGTGAACACCTGTACAACGCGCTGGAGTCGTTCGAACGCTTCGGGGCCCGGCTGTGGGTGCGACAGACCCGCGCCGAGCTGCGAGCCATCGGGACCTCCGAGAGGGGGCCCGATCCCTCCGCCACCAGCGAGCTGACCGCTCAGCAACAGCAGATCGCGCGGCTCGTGGCGGAGGGGGCCACCAACCGCGAGGTGGCCGCGCACATGTTCATCAGCCCGCGCACGGTCGAACACCACCTGCGCGGCATCTTCCGAAAGCTCAACATCAGGTCCCGGGTGGACCTGGCACGCCTGTTCAACTGACCGCGTCGGACCGGCGCCGACCGGGTGGGTGACGGTCGGTCCGGTGGACGGCGGGGCGGTGCGGCTCGATCACGATCCCGTACCAACCGGTCGGTACGGAATCGCAGGTCAACCGGGAGAGAGGACTCCATGACAACGACCGCACGTGACCAACTACTGAGCGCGGACGGGGTGACCGTGCGCTTCGGGGGCCTGACCGCCCTCGACGACGTCGGGCTGCGGGTCGCACCCGGAAGCGTCGTCGGTCTCATCGGCCCCAACGGAGCGGGCAAGACCACGTTGTTCAACGTGCTCTCCGGGGTCCTGCGGCCCACCTCCGGCACCATCTCGTGGAAGGGCGCGCCGCCCCCCGGCCGCCGCCCGCACCACCTCGCCCAGGCCGGGATCGCGCGCACGTTCCAGGGCCTGAACCTCTTCCCGATGATGTCGGTCCTGGAGAACGTGGTGGCCGGCGCCGACCGGACCGCGCGGGGCGGCCCCCTGTCCCTGCTCACCGGCCTGGGCCGGCACCACCGCGACGAGCGCGAGCTGCGCGCCCGCGCCGAGGCGACCCTGGCGCGCTTCGGGATCGCCGATTACGCCGCACGGCTGCCCGGCACCCTGCCCTACGGCATCCAGAAGCAGGTGGCGCTGGCCCGCGCCTGCGTGGCCGACCCCGAGCTGCTGCTCCTGGACGAACCCGCCAGCGGACTGTCCGGCCAGCAGATCGACGACCTCGCCGCGCAGATCCGCGGGTTCAGCGAGCACATGGCCGTGGTCCTGGTCGAGCACCACATGGACCTGGTCATGCGGGTGTGCGACCACATCGTGGTCCTCAACTTCGGCAAGGTCATCTCCACCGGTACCCCGGAGGAGGTCCAGGCCGACCCCGCCGTCACCGAGGCCTACCTCGGCACCCCCGCGGACGACACCGCCGCGGCCGACCCCTCGCACTCCGACGGAGGCACACGATGAGCGCGCAGTACGCCAACGGCGCCGCCCCGGGCGCGTCCACCGGCACCGCACCGGCGTCCGCCGCCGGGAACCGGAACGCCGAGCCGATCCTGCGGGTGGAGGGCCTGAGCGCCCACTTCGGCGCGGTACGCGCCCTGGCCGACGTGTCCCTCGCCGTACCGCAGCAGGGCATGTGCGGAGTCCTCGGCGCCAACGGCGCGGGCAAGACCACCCTCCTGCGCTGCCTCACCGGGCTGCACCGGGCCTCCTCCGGGCGGGTCGTGCTGGAGGGCGAGGACATCACCCGGCTCCCCGCGGAGAAGGTCATCACCCGCGGACTCGCGCACGTTCCCGAGGGCGGCGGGGTGATCGTCGAACTCACCGTCGAGGAGAACCTGCGCCTGGGCGGCCTGTGGCGCAGGGACCGGCGCGACCGCTCCACGCTGAACGAGGTCATGGAACTGTTCCCGCCGCTGGCCGAGCGGCGGAGCAAGTCCGCGAGCACGCTGTCCGGCGGCGAGCGCCAGATGCTGGCCATCGGACGCGCGCTGATGGCCCGCCCCAAGGTCCTGCTCCTGGACGAGCCCTCGCTGGGCCTGGCCCCCCTCATCACGCAGCAGATCTTCACCCTGCTGCGCGACCTGCGGGCCCGCACCGGCCTGACGGTCGTCCTCGTGGAGCAGAACGCGGCCGGCGCCCTGTCGGTCACCGACCACGGGTTCGTCCTGAACCAGGGACGCGTGGCCGCCGAGGGCTCCTCGGCGGACCTGCTCTCCGACGACCGCATGCGCCACGCCTACCTCGGCTTCTGAGGAGACCCCCATGGAACACTTCATCAACCTGACCCTGAGCGGGTTGGCGTCCGGGGCCACGTACGCGGCGCTGGCGCTGTCCCTGGTCATCATCTACCAGGCCACCCGGCTGGTGAACTTCGCCCAGCCCGCGCTCGCCCTGCTGGCGGTGTACACCGCCTATACCGTGGTCCAGATCACCGGCTCCTACTGGATCGGCTTCGCCAGCGCCCTGACGGTCGGCCTGGTCGCCGGAGCCGTGGTCGAACGGGTCGTCATCCGACCGATCGCCCGCGTCTCCGAGCTCAACGGCATCATCGTCACCCTCGGACTCCTGCTCATCATCCAGGGCGGCGTCGGGATGATCTGGGGCAACCAGCAGCACGGACTCCAGTACGCGTTCAGCTACGTCGGGCGCTTCTCGCCCGCCGACGCCTTCGCGCTGGGCTCCGTCGCCGCGGTCGCCCTGCTGCTGTTCGTCCTGTACCGGTACACGCCGCTCGGGCTGCGCATGCGCGCCGCCGCCTTCCGACCGGAGGCGGCACGGCTGAGCGGGGTCAAGGTGGGCCTGATGCTCACCGCCGGCTGGGGGATCGCCTCGGCCATCGGCGCGCTGGCGGGCATGCTCGCCGGTCCTCCGTTCCTCTCCCCGAACGTGTTCGACGTCGTCTTCGTCTTCGGCATCACCGCGGCCGTGGTGGGCGGTCTGGACAACCCGTTCGGCGCCGTCATCGGCGGCATGCTCATCGGCCTGGGCCTGACCTACGTGTCCGGCTACGCGGGGCCCGAACTGGCGACCCTCGCCGCCCTCGCCATCGTGGTCCTCGTGCTGAGCGTGCGGCCCGACGGCATCCTGTCCCGCCCGACCGCGCGAAAGGTGTAGCCATGTCCTCGCCCACCAGACAGCGCGCGGAGCGCGCCGCCACCCCCGACCGGACCGCACCGGCCGCGCCCCGACGGGCGTCCGACCGCTGGCGGGCCCTGCCCGCACCGCTGCGCCACCTGCTGCTCGCCGGGCTCGGCCTGGCAGCCGTCACGGCCCTGCAGTTCGTGACGGGCGACCTGACCGCCCTGCGGATGGCCGCCGTCGGCTACACGATGCTGGCCCTGGCCGGCCTGCAGCTGCTGGTCGGCGGCAGCGGCCAGGTGTCGCTGGGCCACGGCGCGTTCATGATGATCGGCGCCTACACCATGGCGCTGATGGTCCTGCACCAGCCGATGCTGCCGCTGGCGGCCAACCTGCTGATCATCGTCGTGGTCTCCGTCGTGGCCGGGATCGCCGTCGGCGCCGCGACCGCGCGGCTGCACGGCCCCTACCTGGCCGGTGCCACGCTCATCCTGGCCGTGGGCCTGCCCGGGCTCACGCACCGCTACCACGAGTTCCTCGGCGGCAGCAACGGACTCAACATCCGCACCGCAGGCGCCCCGCCCGCCCTCCAGGGGATCTTCTCCGGCAGCGAGTGGAAGTCGATCGTGGTGTGGACCACGGTCGTCATCGGACTCGCGGTCCTGGCGACGGTGAACACCGGACGCCTCGGACGCCGGATGCGCGCGGTGCGCGACGACGAGACCGCGGCGGCCATGTCCGGCGTTCCCGTGGGCAGCACCAAGGTGGTCGCGTTCGTCATCGCCTCGGCCGCCGGCGGGCTGGCCGGGGGACTACAGGCCTACGTACTCGGCACGGTCACACCCAGCACGTTCACGCTGGCGCTGTCGCTGAGCCTGCTCGCGGTGCTCGTCCTGGGCGGCATCGGCAGCATGTGGGGCGCCTTCTGGGCCGCCCTGGCGCTGGTCTACCTGGAGGTCTGGGTCTCCGACCTCGCCGGGACCATGGACTTCAGCCCGGACGTGGAGAACAACCTCCCGGTGGTCGTGTTCGGCGTCATCCTCATCCTGGTCCTGCGCTTCTGGCCCTACGGGATCCAGGGCGTGTTCCAGCGGATGGCCTACAAGCGCAGGATCGCCGCCGCTCCCGCCACACCGAACGGCGCCACTTCCGACGGCGCCGCTCCGACCAGTACCCCGACGAACGGTGCCGAACCGGGCGCCGACGGCTCCAGGGGTGCCCCTTGAATCCCGCGGCGGGTCCCGCCTCGGGGCCCGTGAGACGTCATCTCCACCCCCTGACGAAGGAGAACACCATGCGAAACCGCAGAGGAACACTGGCCGCCACCGCGGCGGCCCTCGCACTGGCGATGATGGCGTCGGCCTGCTCGGGCGCCGGTGAGGTCGCCGAGACCGGGGACGTCGACCTGAACGTGTCCCCGGGCGTGACCGACGACTCCGTGATCATCGGCACGCACCAGCCCCTGACCGGGCCCGCGGCGCCCGGCTACCAGTCGATCTCGCAGGCGGCGGCGGCCGTGTTCGAGTACGTCAACGCGCAGGGGGGCGTGAACGGACGCGAGATCGACTACCGGGTCGAGGACGACGTCTACGACCCGTCGCAGACGATCGACGTCACGCGCGAGCTCGTCATCGAGCAGGAGATCTTCGCGATGGTGGGCGGCCTGGGCACGCCCACGCACAGCGGTGTCCTGGACTACCTCAACGACGAGGGCGTCCCGGACGTGTTCCCGTCGTCGGGGGCCCTGGCGTGGAACAACCCGGAAGAGTACCCGCTGACCTACGGGTGGCAGACGGACTACACCAAGGAAGCGAAGATCCAGGGCGAGTACGTCGCGGAGAACTTCCCCGAGCAGCCCGTCGGCTACCTGTTCCAGAACGACGACGTCGGCGAGGACGCGCAGGCCGGCCTCGACCAGTACCTCAACAACGACGTCGTGGCCCGTGAGCACTACGAGTCCGACAACACCGACGTCAGCTCGCAGGTCGCCGAACTGGAGCGCTCGGGCGCCGAGGTCGTCGTGTGCTCCTGCATCCCGGCGTTCGTCGCCCTCGCGCTGCTGGAGGCGGCGAGCATCGGCTACGAGCCGCAGTGGGTGGTCTCCAGCATCGGCGGCGACACCGCCACGCTCCAGGGCCTGCTGGCGAGCTTCACCGAGGGGTCGGACGCGGAGGACGTGCCCGCCGACGCCTTCCTGGACGGGATGATCATCACGAGCTACCTCCCGCGGGTGGAGGACACCGAGGACGAGTGGTCCCAGTTCTTCTCCGCCGTGTGGGAGGAGTACGGCGAGGACGCGCCGCTGACCAACACCCACCTGTTCGGCATGACGCAGGCCGTGATGTTCTCGCAGGCCCTGAAGGCCGCGGGGGAGGACCTCACCCGCCAGTCGCTGATCGACGCGCTGGAGACACAGGAGTGGCAGGGCCCGGGTCTGGTGCCGTTCTCCTCGTCCGACGGTGACCACGGCGGCCACCAGGGCGTGTACGTCGTCCAGTACGGCGCCGGCGACGAGATCGAGATGGTCCAGGAGGCCCGGGTGACCGACCGCGAGGGCGGTCCCATCGAGGAGACCGACTTCGAGCGCGTGCTGCCCGAGGAGATGGACTTCCACGACTGACCGGTCGTCCCGGTCGCGCCGTCCGTCGGCCGACCGGGGCCCGAGACGTCGGACCGCGGCCCGTGGGGATCTCCCCGCGGGCCGCGGTCGTGCGCGGCCCCGGGTACCCCCTCCCTGGGGGCGCCGTCGTGCCCGGCCCTGGGGTCTCCGGGCCGCCGGGGGCGGTCGTGGGCGGGGCTGATGGGGCCCGTCCGGGGGCGCTTCGGTGTTCCGGCCGGTGCGTCGCCGCTCCCGCTGGGGCCCGCTGCGGACGGGGCCGCTCCCGTGGGGGCCCGCTCCAGCCGGATCGCCGCCGTGCCCCGCTCCCGCTGGTGTCCGCTCCCGGCCCGAGGGGACTCCTCCCCACGGCCGCCGTGTCCCGGAGGGGCGGCGCGTCCGCGGCCCTGTCCGCCGACGGAACTCCGTTCCCGGGCCACCGGCGCGGGAAATGGCTCCGCCCGTTTCCGTTCGGTCCTCTTCCACCGGCGGTTGGTCAAGGGCTTGACACGAACGGTCGAAAGGCGCGGCGCTGGCACCGGAAATCGAGTGCGCACACGCCGAAACGGCGGGCCGCTGGACGCGGCCCGCCGTTCGCGGGTCAATCGTGGGGGATCAGGAACCGTACGGGCAGGTGTCCCGGTAGTCCGAGTAGTCCGAGAACCAGCCGGTGCTGGGCGCCGGGCAGAGGAACTGCTCGTACCGCTCGTCCTCGTCCACGAACAGCTTCAGCCAGGCGATGCTGTTCCGGGCGATCGGCGTGTTGTTGTAGTTCGGGGCGAAGTGGCTCGCGCCGGACAGCTCCACGTACGCCTTGTCCACCGAGCCGTTGAGGCTCTCGTAGAACGGGATGGAGTGGGAGCGCGTCGAGGCGATGCTGTCGTCCTCCGCGCCGATGATCATGGTGGGCACGTCCACGTCCGACCAGTTCTTCTGGAGGTGCCACGGGGTCAGCGGGATCGCCGCCTTGAGCTCCGGGCGGTCGTCGGCCGCCGCGAGCGTTCCGCCGCCGCCCATCGAGTGGCCCATCACCGCGAGGCGGTCCGGGTCCACGGTGTCCCTGACGTCGCTGTCATCGACCAGGTAGTCGAGCGCGGCCTCGATCTGGCGGCCGCGGCTGTCGGGCTGGTCGTAGCGCGTGTTGGTGTCGATGGTGAAGATCACGAAGCCCTGCGAGGCCAGACGGTGACCCAGCCACGACATCGTCGAGCTGCTCGCGGTGTAGCCGGGAGCCACGACGACGCCGCCGAAGGTGCCCTGGCTGGTGTCGGTCGGGTAGTAGATCGTGCCGCCGCCGAAGCCGGACACGAAGGACGAGACGTCCTCGGTGTCGGTGTCGAAGGACCCGCGGAGCGCCTCGATGCTGGACTCCGTGGGGTCCGGGCCGCGCTGGTAGTCGGACGCCTGGGCGGGTGCGACCAGGCTTCCGGCGGTCGCTACGGCGACGCCCAGGACGAGGGCGGTCTTGACGGCGAGCCGGCCGGCCCAGGATCGGGGGGTGCTTTTCTCGGGGGCATTCTGTGTTCGCACGGGTTGTCCTTATCTCGTGCAGCGGGAATCCGCGTCGAACGCGGGTGTCCCTGGGGGGAAAGAGAGCACGTATCGGGCTAGGGGCTTCCCGATGACGCGAATGCTTCTCTTTTCGTTGGACGCCTCAACTATGGTGACGAATGTGTGAATTCGCATCCGTCAGATCACCAGTCGTTAACTCGCCGGTAGGGTTTGGCTCCGAGGGTGCTCGGGCAGTGCCGTCCGTAAGGGGGTGACGACCATGCCCGGAGCCAGCGAACTGCCGGACACGTTGAAGCGGTCGCCCGAGAAGGCCCAGCGCACCTGGATCAAGGCGCACGACTCGGCGGTCGACGAGTACGGCGAGGGCGAGCGCGCGCACCGAGTGGCGTTCTCCGCGCTCAAGCACTCGTTCCAGAAGAAGGGCGACCGGTGGGTCCCCAAGCAGAGGTCGGGGCCGTCGGACGCACAGGCGGAGAATCCCGACGCGGCGCGCGGTCGGGGCAAGGACAAGCCCACCGCCGGCGGGGTGGACGCCAACGCCAGCAAGAAGGAACTCTACGAGCAGGCACGCGACCTCGACATCTCCGGCCGCTCGAAGATGGACAAGGACGAACTCGTGGACGCGCTGCGCAAGGAGAACGACCGGCGTACGGCGCGGGCACGCGGGTCGTAGCGGCTCCCGCCGCGCGGTGGTCGACACGACGGGGGACACCGCGCGCGGGACAGGGGGAGAGGGGCGGGGGCCTCGGCCCCCGCCCCTCGTGACGCCTGTGTGTGACGGCCTCGTCCGGGACGGCCGCGTCCGTGGCGCCTGTGGGCGGCCCCGGGGGCGGCCGCTTCCGGGGCCGCCGGACGGACCGGAAGCGTCGGCCCCGATCGGCCGCCCCGCTTCCGGGCCGTCAGCTGCCCTGGATCTCGCCGCCCGTCGGCGCCAGGGTCTCGCCCGTGTAGTACGACGACAGCCGGTCGCTGGCGAAGAACACGAAGGACGGCGCGATCTCGTCGGGGTCCGCCGCCCGGCCCACCGGCGCCTGCTGCCCGAACCCCTCGGCGCCCTCCTCCCCGAGCGTGGACGGGATGAGCGGTGTCCACACCGGGCCCGGCGCCACGCAGTTCACCCGGATGCCCTGGTCCCGGAGCGTCTGCGACAGGGACGCGGACAGGTTCATCACGGCGGCCTTGCTCGACGCGTAGTCGATGAGCTTCGCGTTGCCGCGCAGGCCGTTGACCGATCCGGTGATGATGATCGCGCTGCCCTCGGGCATGTGCGGCAGAGCCTCCCGGACCGTCCAGAACACGCCCATGACGTTCACGTCGAAGGTCCGCCGCAGCTGTTCCGTGGTCAGGTCGGTGAACTTCTCCACCGGCCGCTGGGTGGCGGCGTGCTCGACCAGGACGTCGATGCCGCCGAGTTCGTCGACCGCGCGCCGGACCAGTTCGGCGCAGAACGCCTCGTCGGCCAGGTCGCCCCGGACGGCGACCGCCGTGCGCCCCTGCTCGCGGACCAGGTCGACCGTGTGCCGGGCGTCGTCGTCCTCGCTCAGGTAGCCGAAGACGACGTCGGCGCCCTCCTTGGCGAAGGCCACGGCGACCGCGCGGCCGATCCCGGAGTCGCCGCCCGTGATGAGCGCGCGCCGGCCCTCCAGCAGGCCGCGGCCCTCGTAGTCGCGCATCTCGTCCCGGGGGTGGGGGCGCATCGGCTCGGTCCGGCCCGGGTGCGGCTGGCTCTGCGCCGGTGGCGGTGTCTCGGGCATGTCGCCTCACTCCTTCCCTCTCCGCGTTCCTGGTGCTCGCCCCTACCCGGCGGCGCCGACCGCCACCCCGGGCCTTGCCCGATCGTGTGCCCGACTTGGCGCGGGCGTGAGGAAGGTCAATTCGGGGGCAAGGCGCGTTTGTCCGCGGCGGCGGTTGGTCAGTGGGGTGGGAGGGATCGAACGAGAACCGCCGCGGAGGTAGTGATGAGCACGGACGGACGGGACGCGAAGGACCGCCAGCTCGACCAGCACAGGACCGACTCCACCGAACCCCTGACGACCGAGACCGGTGTCCGGGTGGGGAGCACCGACAACTCGCTGCGGGCGGGGGCGCGCGGCCCCACGCTGCTGGAGGACTTCCACGCTCGGGAGAAGATCACCCACTTCGACCACGAGCGCATTCCCGAACGGGTCGTGCACGCACGGGGCGCCGGCGCCTACGGGCACTTCACCACGTACCGCGGTCTGGCGGACCGGACCACCGCGCACTTCCTGCGCGGGCCGGGCGTCACCACCCCGGTGTTCGTGCGCTTCTCGACCGTGGCCGGGTCGCGCGGATCGGCCGACACGGTGCGGGACGTGCGCGGGTTCGCGGTGAAGTTCTACACCGAGGAGGGCAACTACGACCTCGTCGGCAACAACATGCCGGTCTTCTTCATCCAGGACGGCGTGAAGTTCCCGGACTTCGTGCACGCCGTCAAGCCCGAGCCCCACAACGAGATCCCCCAGGCGCAGTCCGCCCACGACACCCTGTGGGACTTCGTGGGACTGCAGCCCGAGACGATGCACATGATGATGTGGCTGATGTCGGACCGGGCGCTGCCCCGCAGCTACCGGATGATGCAGGGCTTCGGCGTGCACACCTTCCACTTCGTGAACGCCGAGGGCCGGGGCACGTTCGTGAAGTTCCACTGGCGCCCCATGCTCGGCACGCACTCCCTGGTCTGGGACGAGACGCAGCGCGTCCAGGGCAAGGATCCGGACTACAACCGGCGCGACCTGTGGGAGGCCATCGAGCGCGGCCAGTACCCCGAGTGGGAGCTGGGTGTGCAGCTGGTCGAGGAGGAGGACGAGCACGCCTTCGACTTCGACCTCCTGGACGCCACGAAGATCATTCCGGAGGAGCAGGTGCCGGTGCAGCCGGTCGGCAAGCTGGTCCTGGACCGCAACCCGGACAACTTCTTCGCCGAGACCGAGCAGGTGGCCTTCCACACGGCCAACGTCGTGCCGGGCATCGACTTCACCAACGACCCGCTCCTGCAGGCGCGCAACTTCTCCTACCTGGACACCCAGCTGCTGCGCCTGGGCGGCTCGAACTTCCAGCAGATCCCGGTGAACCGCCCGGTGGCGCCGGTGAGCGACAACCAGCGGGACGGGTTCGCCCAGCACCGCGTGCACCGCGGGAAGACCTCGTACTTCCCCAACCGGGTCGGCGGCGGCTGCCCCGCCCTGGCCGGGGAGGGCGCCTACCACCACTACACCGAGAAGGTGGAGGGCCAGAAGATCCGCGTGCGCAGTGAGAGCTTC
The DNA here is from genome assembly GCF_001279585.1 of Nocardiopsis sp. NRRL B-16309. GTDB lineage: Bacteria > Actinomycetota > Actinomycetes > Streptosporangiales > Streptosporangiaceae > Nocardiopsis. Next base: position 108,598 of record NZ_LGEC01000080.1, read on the forward strand.
GCCGACCACTACTCGCAGGCCACGCTCTTCTACAACAGCCTCGCGGACTGGGAGAGGGAGCACCTGCACGCCGCGTTCCGGTTCGAGCTGGGCAAGTGCGAGGAGCTGGAGGTGCGGCAGCGGGTCGTGGCCAACCTCAACCACGTGGACCACCAACTGGCCGTGAGCGTCGCCGAGGGGATCGGCGTGGTGCCGCCCTCGGCGGAGGACGGCACGCCCAACCACGGGCGCTCCTCACCCGCGCTGAGCCAGGCCAACACCACCTTCGGCTCCCTCGTGGGACGGCAGGTGGCCGTCCTGGTCGCCGACGGCGTGGACGGCACGGCCGCCTCCGCCCTGCGGGACTCGCTGGTCGCAGAGGGCGCGGTGGTGGAGCTGCTGGCGGCCCGGGACGGCGCGGTCCGCACCGAGGACGGCGACGCCGTCACCGTCGACCGCGCCTACACGACCGTCTCGTCGGTGCTCTACGACGCGGTCGCCGTCGTCGGCGGGACCGAGTGCGCCGTCACGCTGGCCGGCGACGGCACGGCCCGGCACTTCCTGCTGGAGGCCTACAAGCACCACAAGCCGCTGGCCGCGATCGGGGCCGGGGGCTCGCTGCTCACCGCGCCGCCGCTCCCGGAGGGCGTCGCGGGCCCGGTGACGGACGAGACCCGCAGCACCATGGGCGTGGTCAGGTCGGGGCGGGCCGGCGACGACCTCATCACCGAGTTCGCGCGGCTCATCGGCGCGCACCGGTTCTGGGCACGTCCGACGTCGGCGATCCCGGCCTGAGGGGGCTGCGCCATGCGTGTGGGATACAAGCTGTTCGCCGAGGGTTTCGGCCCCCGGGAGATCGTGGACCAGGCCGTACGGGCGGAGGAGGCCGGGTTCGACTTCGTGGAGGTCAGCGACCACTTCCATCCGTGGCTCCACAGCCACGGGCACTCGGGGTTCGTGTGGTCGATGCTGGCCGCCATCGCCGAGCGCACCGAGCGGATCCAGATGGCCACGGGCGTCACCTGCCCCACCATCCGGGTCCATCCGGCGATCGTGGCGCAGGCGGCCGCCACCACGGCACTGCTGGCGGAGGGGCGCTTCGTCCTGGGCCTGGGCTCGGGCGAGCGGCTCAACGAGCACGTGGTCGGCAAGGGATGGCCCAACGCGAGCACGCGCCAGGAGATGCTGCGCGAGGCGATCGAGATCATCCGACTGCTGTGGTCGGGCGGCTACCACTCCTACCAGGGGCGGCACCTGACCCTGGAGGACGCGCGCGTCTTCGACCTGCCCGAGGAGTCGCCGCCCATCGTCGTGGCGGCGGGCGGCGAGCGGTCCGCGACCATGGCCGCCGAGCTCGGCGACGGGATGTTCGGCACCGAACCGAGCCGCGTGCTCACCGGCGCCTACGAGAACAACGGCGGCGACGGGCCGCTCTACTGCGAGGTGCCCCTGGCGTGGGCGCCGGACGAGGCGAGCGCCCTGGACTCGGCACGGGAGACCTTCCGGTTCGGCCTGACGGGCTGGAAGGTCATGTCGGAACTGCCCAACCCGGTCAACTTCGAGGCGGCCACGGCGCTGATCACCCGTGACCACATGCGCGACGAACTCGGCTTCGGCCCGGACCCCGACCGCCACCTGGCGGTCGTCCGGGAGTTCGCCGGGGCCGGGTACGACCACCTGTGCCTGGTCAACTCCGGACCCGATCCGGAGGGGTTCTTCCGGTTCTTCGAGGAGGAGCTGGCCGAGCCGATCCGCGGCCTCAAGCGCCACGACGCCACCAGCTGAGGAGCCGGGACAACAGGTCGGCGTGCTCGTCGGCCCTCGGCTCGGGCGGGTCGGCCGCGGGCAGGACCGGCTCGCCCGGGGTGAACGCCACGGGCAGCTCCGCCAGGCCGCGCAGGAACGGCGAGGGCGTCAGGCGCAGCTCTCTGGGGGCCACGGCCAGGCGGAGCCCGCCCAGCCGCTCGTGGACGGCCGCGACCGCGGTGGCGGCGATGGTCCGGGCCAGGCTGCGCGCCGGACAGGCGTGCGGGCCCGCGCCGAACATCAGGTGGGCGCGGCCGCCGCCCGACGACCGGACGGCCGGGTCCAGGTGGGCCGCCTCGAAGCCGATGAGGAGGGCGTCGCCGGCACGGACGTCACAGGTGCCGATGCGGACGTCTTGGAGGGCGATGCGGGCGGGCAGGACCTGGAAGGGCGTGTCCGTCCACATCACGTGGTCGAGCAGGTCCTGGACGGACAGCCGCGCGTCGGCGTGTGCCGTGCGGATCCGGGCGTCGGTGAGCAGAGTTCGCAGCGTGTTGCCGATGAGGTGTGTGGTGGGCTGGTGGCTCGCGTTGTCGATGAGCGCGGCCGCGTGGGCGAGTTCGTGGTCGCTGAGCCGTGAGGGGTGCTCCATCATCCACGAGACGAGGTCGGCGCCCGGCCGACCGCGCTTGCGGGAGACCAGTCCCGCGAAGTACTGGTGGACGCGGGCGACGGCGGCCTCGCCGCGCCGGGCGTCGGCCCCGAACACCACGGCGGTGAGGTCGCCGAGCATGTGCCCGTAGGAGTCGGGCAGCCCGTAGAGGTGGTTGACCACCAGGACCGGCAGGGGCGCGGCGAAGTCCCCGATGAGGTCGGCGCGGCCGGTGGTGACGAAGGCGTCGATGAGGTCGTCGGCGATCCGGCGCGCCGTGCGGGCGGTGGCCGACAGGTCGAGCCTGGCCAGGGCGTCGGCGACGGGGGCGCGGAGCCGGGTGTGCTCCGGCCCGTCGGCGTACAGGGCGTTGGGGCGCCAGGACAGGGCGGGCCGGGAGGCGGCCAGGTCCACGCGCCCTTCGGTGACCTCGCGCCAGTGGCGGGTGTCCCGGGAGAACAGGTGCGGGTTCTGCAGCACGGTGAGGTTCTCGTGGTAGCCGAGCAGGAGCCAGGCGGGCACGCCCGGATCCAGTTCCACCGGGGCGACGGCGCCGTGGAGTTCGCGCAGCCTCTCCCAGAGCCTCGCCCGGCCGGAGGACGGGACCGGGGCGTACAGGCGGGCGGGCCGAGTGGGGGACATCGGGGGCGCGGACCCGGCGGCACCGGACCCGCTTCCCTCCCTTCCGGGAGTGAGCGCACGTGGGAGGGGCCGACGGCGCGGGGAGCGCCGGTGAGGGAATTGTAGGCGGGAAACGGCGAATCGTGCGTTGTTTCGCGGAAATGGGACGGGCCCTTTTCCTTTGTGGGCGGAAAAGGGCGAACCGCGGCCGCGTTGTGCGCGGGGCGCAGGTGCGGTGGTCGCCGACCGACCGCCGGACGCGCGGCGACCCGACGCCGGAGGCACGGCGACCAGGGCACGGGAACCCCGGTGGGAACCCGCGCGCGGTGGCCGGGGGGGTGCCCGCGGCGGGATCATCCCACATCACTCGGACAGTTCCTGAAGCTTCTGGATTCGTCGGGAAATAGGTGTCGGGAAGCCCCTGTTCTGTCACCGCCGATCCCTAGTGTTGTCCGTGTGAGCGATCGATGGAGTACTGACGACGTCTGGGCCCTGGCCCCGGACCCCTCATCGCACAAGGCCGCTCTCAAGGTGGGCAGGACCGGCTCCTGGCCCCGGCGCGGAGCGGTCGCCGCGGACACCGGCGGTACCGCCGCCGTGTGGGGCGAGTGCAAGGGGAGCGGGTCCAAGCCCTACCTCGCCGCCGTCCACCTGGACGGCGGACCGGCCTTCAAGTGCAGCTGTCCCAGTCGCAAGATCCCCTGCAAGCACGTCCTGGGGCTGCTCGCCCTGTGGGCGCGGGAGGAGGTCGAGACCAGCGAGGAACGGCCCGAGTGGGTCGCGACCTGGCTGGCGGCGCGCGCCGCGCGCCGGACGCGGCCCCAGGCGGGGCCCGCCGATCCCGGGCGCGCCGCGGCCACACTGCGCGCCCGGGAGGAGGCCGTCGCCGCCGGGATGGACGAACTCCGGATGTGGCTGGACGACCAGCTCGACGCCGGCCTGGCCGAAGCCCCCAAGCACGGCTACGACCACTGGGACCGTATGGCCAAACGCCTGGTCGACGCCAAGGCGGGCGGCGCCGCCGCGCTCGTGTCGGAGCTGCCCGGGGCGCTCCGCGGGCAGGGCTGGCCGGAGGCGGTCCTGGAACGGCTCGGGCGGCTGCACCTGCTGGTCAGCGGTTACCGGGCGCTGGGGACCGCGCAGGAGGAGGCGGGGGCGGAGGAGCCTGTGGCGGCGGGCGGGGCGCCTGACTCGAACGGGTCCGCCGGGTCCGCCGGGTCGCGGGTGCCGGGGAGCGGCGGCACGACGCGGGCACAGGGCCTGGACGCGCGGATGCGCGGTGTGGTCCGGACCCGCGCCGGGATCGCCACCCGTGTCGAGGAGGTCCTGGCCGAGGGCGAGCGCGTCCGCGACACCTGGCAGGTCCTCGGCCGACGGGACGTCCCCGCCCCCGACCCCGGCATGCGCGCCCGCCGCGTGTGGCTGCGCGGTCGCGGCACCGGGCGGATCGCCCTGTCCCTGTCCTTCGCGCGGGCCGACCAGACGCCCGTCTCGCCCTTCCGTGACGGCACGGAGGCCGACACCGAACTGGCCTTCTACCCCGACGGCCACCGCGCCGCCCCCGTCGACGACGGCCACCGTGCCGCGCCCGCGCCGCCGCCCGAATCCGGCACGGTCGCCGACGCGCTCGACTCCTTCGCCGCCGCCCTCGCCCAGGACCCCTGGCGCGACGCCTGGCCGGTGGTCCTGGGCGGGGCCGCCCCCGCCCTCGACGGGCGGTGGTACCTCACCGACCCCTCCGGCGCCGCGCTGCCGCTGTCCGATCCCGAGCCCTGGCGCCTCCTCGCCGTCACCGGCGGCCACCCGGCCACGGTGGCCGGGGAGTGGTCGCCGCGGGACGGACTCACCCCCCTGACCGTGTGGGACGCACGTGGAAAGGCCGTCTCCCTGTGACCACCCCGCCTCCCGACACCTGGGACCGCCTGGTCTCCGCCGCACTGGTCGGCACCGGCCGCAGGGCGGTCCCCGACACCCCCGACCTGCCCGACACCCCGGCGGACGTGCCCGCGCGCGTGCTGCTGGACCGCGTCGCCCTGGCCGCGGTGCGCCGGGACGCCGGGTACACGCCGTGCACCCGCACACCCGTCGAGCCGGACGCGGAGCCCGAGAGGCCCGAGGTCGGCGCCGCCGCCGACCAGCGCCTGTCCGAGGTCCTGGCCTCCCGGCCCGAACTCCTCCCCGAGTGGCTGCGCCTGGCCGCGGAGGCCGGTCTCAGCCCGGCGCGCGCCAGCGCGCCCGCACTGCTGGACCGGGGCGTCGGCGACAGCGGGCTGCGGCCGGCGATCGTCGCGGCGATCGGGCCGCGCGCCCGCTGGCTGGCCCGGTACAAGCCCGCCTGGTCCTACGCGCACGCGGTCCTCCTCCCCGGCGACCGCTACCGCGAGCGCGACTGGACCCACGGCACGCCGCCCGAGCGCCGCCACGCGCTGGCCGCCCTGCGCGCCACCGACCCCGCCGCGGCGCGCGCGCTGCTCGCCCAGGCCTGGCCCGGACTGCGCCAGGCCGACCAGCGGCGCCACCTGCTGGAGACCCTCGCCACGGGACTGGGAGCCGACGACGAACCACTGCTCGACCTCGCCCTGGACGACCGGAGCGCCACCGTGCGCGGGCAGGCGCTCGCCCTGCTCACCCGGCTGCCCGACAGCGGGCACGCCCACCGCCTGCGCGGCTACGTCCGCGAACTCGCGCGCACCGACGAGCGGGGCGGCGTCGCCGTGGACCCGGTCCTCCCCGACCGGTACGACATCCTGCGCGACCTCACCCTCGTGGTCACCGGCCGCGAGCCCGACACCGCGGCCACGCGGGCCGAGCGGGTGTCGACCCTGGTCACGCACGCCCCGCTGGACGTGTGGACCGACCTGTTCGGACCGACGCCCGACCAGGTCGTCGCCCGCCTGGAGCGCTCCGACGAGACGCGGCTGCGCGAGACGTTCGCCGGCGCGGCCGGGCTCCAGGGCGACGCCGCCTGGGCCCGCGCCCTGCTCCGCGCGATCGGCACCGGACTCGTGGACCCCCGTTCGCACCACTACCGGAACCGCGGCGCGCTCCAGCTCGCCGGGCTGTTCGCCGCGCTCGCCCCGGACGAGCGCTGCCGCGTGCTCCTGGACGCCGTCGACGACGACACCACCCTGCTCGCCCTGGACCCGGTGATCCGGACGGTGCCGGGCCCCTGGTCGCCGGAACTGTCCGACTGGGCCGTCCGGCGGCTGCTCCGGCCCCTGAAGCGCAGGAGCGACCTCTCGGGCTTCCGGGTCTTCTGCTCGGTCGCCGCCGAACACCTGCCCCCCGAAGTCCACACCGCACTCCCCGACCACCCGCCCGGCGGCGGCGACACCGCCGCCGAGGAGTCCTACCTCCGGTTGCGGGACACCCTCCGATTCCGACACGACATGACCCGGGAGCTCTAGTTGTCCACCTCCACTGACGCCGCCACCGACGCCGCCACGGGCACTCCCGACGAGCAGTCCCACGCCTCGCCCGCCACCACCCCCGACGGAGACCCCGTGTCCAGCGCGGCCCTGCGCCCCCACGCCGAGCAGACCTACGCCGCCGAGCTGGCGGCCCTCGCCGGGGCCGACGACCGCCAGCGCCCCCCGGGCTGGAAGCTGTCCCCGTGGGCGGTCACCCAGTACCTGCTGGGCACCACGATGGACGACGGCACCGAGATCACGCCGAAGTACATCGGCTCCCGCCGGGTCGTGGAGGTCGCCGTCGCCACGCTGGCCACCGACCGCGCCCTGCTGCTGATCGGCGTGCCCGGCACGGCCAAGACCTGGTTGTCGGAGCACCTGGCCGCGGCCATCGCCGGCGACTCGACCCTCCTGGTGCAGGGCACCGCCGGCACCTCGGAGGAGGCCGTCCGGTACGGCTGGAACTACGCCCGGCTGCTCGCCGAGGGCCCGTCCGAGGCCGCGATGGTCCCGAGCCCGGTCATGACCGCGATGGCGCGCGGGTCGATCGCCCGCATCGAGGAGCTCACCCGGATGCCGTCCGACGTCCAGGACGGGCTCATCACGGTCCTGTCGGAGAAGGCGCTGCCCGTCGCCGAGCTGGGCGTGGAGGTGCAGGCCCGGCGCGGGTTCAACGTCATCGCCACCGCCAACGACCGCGACCGCGGCGTCAACGACCTCTCCAGCGCGCTGCGCCGCCGCTTCAACACGGTGGTGCTGCCCGTCCCCGACAGCGCGGAGGACGAGGTCCGCATCGTCACCCAGCGCGTGGAGCAGCTCGGCCGGGCGCTGGAGCTGCCCGAGGTGCCCACCAGCCTCACCGAGATCCAGCGGGTGGTCACCGTCTTCCGCGAGCTGCGCTCGGGGGTGACCGAGGACAACGGCACCAAGGTCAAGTCGCCCAGCGGCACCCTGAGCACCGCCGAGGCGATCTCCGTCATCACCAACGGCATCGCGCTGGCCGCCCACTTCGGCGACGGGCTGCTGCGCCCGGCCGACGTGGCCGCGGGCATCCAGGGAGCGGTCGTGCAGGACCGCGTCTCCGACGGCGTGGTGTGGCGCGAGTACCTGGAGACCGTGGCGCGCGGCCGCGAGGGCTGGAGCGAGTTCTACCGCGCCTGCCGCGAGGTGAGCGCCTGATGCGCCGACTGGACACCAGTGGGCTGCACGTCCTGGGCGTGCGGCACCACGGCCCGGGTTCGGCCCGGGCGGTCCGGGCGGCCCTGGAGGAGATCAAGCCGGACGCCGTGCTGATCGAGGGGCCGCCCGAGGCGGACGGGCTCACGTCCCTGGTGGGCGAGCTGGAGCCGCCGGTCGCCCTGCTGGCCTACCTGGCCGACACCCCCAAGGGGGACGCGCCGCGGGCGCGGGAGGAAGGGGGAGGCGCTGCGGCCGGAGGCCGTCCGTTGAGGGTGGCGGCGGGCGGCGGGTGGGCGTTCTGGCCCTTCGCCTCCTTCTCCCCGGAGTGGCAGGCGCTGCGCTACGCGGTCGAGCACGACGTCCCCGTGCGCTTTTGCGACCTGCCCGCCGCGCACACCCTCGCCGAGCGCGTCGCCCGTGCCGAGGCGCGGGACCAGGCGGAGCGGGCGAGGGCCGAGGAGGAACGGGACGAGAGCGAACGGGTTCCCGGGGAAGGACCGGAGGCCGCGGGGGACGTGCCCGGAGGGGGCTCGCGGGAGGACGCCCGGCCGGAGGCCGTCCGGAAGGAGGCACCGTCCGAGAAGGCGGGAGGGGAACCGGCTCCGGGAGAGGTGTCGTCCGAGGACGCTCGGGACGAGGCGCCGTCCGAGGCCGGGCAGGACGAGAACGGTGTCCGGGTGGACCCGCTGGGCGTGCTCGCCCGGGCCGCGGGCTACGACGACACCGAGCGCTGGTGGGACGACGTCATCGAGCAGCGGCGCGACGACCAGCCCTCGCCGTTCCCGGCGATCGCCGACGCCATGGCGGCCGTGCGCGCCGAGACCGGCCCCGAACGGGGCCGGGACGCGCGCCGGGAGGCGTACATGCGCCAGACCCTGCGCGCGGTGCTCAAGGAGGGGCACGACCGGGTCGCCGTGGTCTGCGGCGCCTGGCACGCGCCCGCCCTGCGCGACGTCGCCGACTACTCCGTCAAGGACGACACCGCCCTCCTGCGCGGACTGCCCAAGGCCAAGGTCAACGCCACCTGGGTGCCCTGGACCCACGGGCGCCTGGCGGCCGACAGCGGCTACGGCGCGGGGGTGTCCTCCCCGGGCTGGTACCACCACCTGTTCACCGCGCCGGACCGGCCGGTGCACCGCTGGCTCACCGACGCCGCGCGGCTGCTGCGCGAGGAGGGGCAGGCCGTGTCCTCGTCGCACGTCATCGAGGGGGTGCGGCTGTCGGAGACCCTGTCCGTCCTGCGGGGGCGCCCGCTCGCCGGGCTCGACGAGGTGTCCGAGGCGCTCACCTCCGTCCTGTGCGAGGGCGAGACCGCCCGCGCGGCGCTCGTCCACCGCCGGATGGCGATCGGCGAGCGCATGGGCGCCGTTCCGCCCAGCACGCCCATGGTGCCGTTGCAACGCGACCTCGCCGCCGCCCAGAAGCGGATGCGGCTCAAGCCCGAGCCCTTCGACCGCGACCTCGACCTGGACCTGCGCAAGGAGAGCCAGCGCGAGCGCGGTGTCCTGCTGCACCGGCTGCGCGTGCTCGGCGTGCAGTGGGGCGTGCCCCGAGACACCGGCGGCGGGCAGCGCGGCACGTTCCGGGAGGCCTGGCGGCTGCGCTGGGAACCGGACATGGACGTGGCGCTGATCGAGGCGAGCCGGTGGGGCACCACGGTGGCCTCGGCCGCCGCCGCCCGGGCGGTCGACCTCGCCGAGGACGCCGACCTGCCCGCGCTCACCGGCCTCACCGAGCAGTGCCTGCTGGCCGATCTCGGTGACGCGCTGCCGCACGTGCTCGCGCTGCTCACCGACCGCGCGGCCACCGACAGCGACGTCACCCACCTGATGGCGGCGCTTCCGGCGCTGGCGCGTTCGGCCCGGTACGGCGACGTGCGCGCCACCGACGGCGGCCACCTGCGCGCGGTCGCCGAGCAGATCCTGCGGCGGGTGTGCGTGGGGCTGGCCCCGGCGGTGCACGGGCTGGACGACGACGCGGCGGCCGAGTTCGTCCGGCGCATCGACGCCACGCACGCCGCGGCCTCCCTGCTCGGCGGGGACGCGGCCGACGCGTGGACGGCCGCCCTCGTCGCCCTGGCCCGGCGGGACACCCTGCCCGGGCGGATCGCCGGCCGGATCACCCGGATGCTGTCGGACGGCGGACTGCTCTCGGCCGACGAACTGCGCCGCCGGCTGGGCCTGGCGATGTCCCCGGGGACCGAGCCCGCGGACGCCGCCGCCTGGCTGGAGGGGTTCCTCCAGGGCAGCGGGCTCATCCTGGTCCACGACGACCACCTGTTCGGGCTCATCGACACCTGGCTGCTGAGCCTGCCCGAGGAGCGGTTCACGGCGGTGCTGCCCCTGCTGCGGCGCACGTTCGGCGGCTTCGACGCCCCCGAGCGCCGCGCGATCGGGGAGGCCGCGGCCCGCGTCGACGGCTCGCCGCGGCCCGACGACACCGCCGCCGAGCGCCGCCTCGTGGACGCGGACCGGGCCGCGCCCGCCGTGGCCGCGGTGCTGGCCGTCCTCACCAACGGAAGGAGCCACACGTGAACGCCGTGGACGAACGGGAACGACGCTGGCGGCTGGTCCTGGGCCGGGAGGCCCGGTGCGGAGGCGGATTGAGCAGCGCCGACCAGGGGATGGACGCCGCCCTGGAGGCCCTGTACAACCGGGGCGACGACTCCGGCACCGGTGACGGCCGCCGCTCGGCCGGCCTGGGCGCGTCCGCCCCGCGGGTGTCGCGGTGGCTGGGCGACATCCGGGAGTACTTCCCGACCTCCGTCGTGCAGGTCATGCAGAAGGACGCGATGGAGCGGCTCGGCCTGCACCAGCTCCTGCTGGAGCCGGAGATGATGGAGGCGGTCGAGCCCGACGTGCACCTGGTGGGCACGCTGCTCTCGCTCAACCGGGTGATGCCGGACGAGGCCCGCGAGTCCGCGCGCGCGGTGGTGCGCAAGGTCGTCGACGACCTCGAACGCCGGGTGGCGCAGAAGACCCGCTCGGTCGTGCGCGGCGCCATCGACCGGTCCGCGCGCACGTCCCGGCCGCGGCGGGTCGCCGACATCGACTGGAACGCCACCATCCGCCGCAACCTGGCGCACTACCTGCCCGAGCACAACACGATCGTGCCGCAGACCCTCGTGGGCTACGGGAGGCGCAGCCGCGGGGTGCAGAAGGACGTGGTGCTGGCGATCGACCAGAGCGGGTCCATGGCGTCGTCCGTGGTGTACGCGAGCGTGTTCGGCGCGGTGCTGGCGTCGATGAGCGCCCTGCGCACGTCACTGGTGGCGTTCGACACCGCGGTGGTCGACCTGACCGAGGAGCTGACCGACCCCGTCGAGGTGCTGTTCGGGACCCAGCTCGGCGGCGGCACGGACATCAACCGGGCCATCGCCTACTGCCAGGGGCTGATCACCAGGCCCAACGACTCGGTGTTCGTGCTGATCAGCGACCTGTACGAGGGCGGGGTCCGCGCGGAGATGCTCAAGCGGGTCGCCGCGATGAAGTCCGCCGGCGTGCAGGTGGTGGTCCTGCTCGCCCTGTCCGACGAGGGCGCGCCGTTCTACGACCGCACGAACGCCGCGGCCCTGGCGGAGATGGACGTCCCGGCCTTCGCCTGTACTCCGGACGCCTTCCCGGAACTCATGGCCGCCGCGATCCAGGGACAGCCCCTGACCGCCTGGGTCGACCAGCACCAGGACACCTGACCGCCCGGGGCCGCGCCGCACCGCGCGGCCCCGGGCCCGTGCTCCCGGCCTTGGCGCGCGCCGGAGTGGCATTCGAGTTGCACTTATGACAGATATGGCGAGTCGGTGGCCGGAGGGGTCGAGATGGCGCGATCGAGTGTTCTTGGCAGTGCCCTGCGGATCGAGCCCAACGACGAGGACCGCAGCGCTGCGGCGAAGGTCGTCAGCTCCGCGGCCGGAGGCAGCCCGCACCTGGTCCTACGGCTGTCCGACGACACCGAGGTCCGGCTTCCGGACTCCTTGCTGAGGGTCCTCCTGGCGTCGGCCGGTGAGCTCTCCGAGGGGCACGGCGTCACAGTGCTGTCCCTCGACACCGTCCTGACCCCCGCTGAGGTCGCCGAACTGCTGGGTGTGTCACGGCCGTTCGTGGTGCGCCTGCTCGACGAGGGGCGCATCCCCAGCGAACGCCTTCCCGACAGTCGGCACCGGGTCGTACGGCTGGTCGACGTCCTGGAGTTCAGGGCGGCGAGGGAGAAGCGGCGCACGGGAAGACGGCGGATCGCTGAAGAAGTGGACTCCGCCGAACTCCCCTACTGAGTGTCAGGTCGCACATGGCTCGGATCTTCGTCGACACCAACGTCCTCTTCCCCTTCTCGATCATGGATCTGTTGCCGACCCTGACCGAGGACATGCTCCACGAGGTGATCTGGACCGAGAGACTGCTCCGTGAATGGGAGCGGGTGATCGTGCGCGAACAGCACCGGTCGGCGGTGTCCGCTTCCGCGATCACGGCGGCCGTCCGGGAGTACTTCGCCGAGAGCCGTGTGGCGGAGGCCGCCTACATCCACCTGGTGAAGGACATGCCCGGCGACGACCCCGATGACCGCCACCACATGGCCGCCGCCTTGGCGGGTGGGGCTCGCGAGATCCTCACATGGGATCGGGGGGACTTTCCGGCCGGTCCCCTGGCGGATCTCGGTCTGCGGGTCATCGACCCGGACACCTATCTCCAGGAGTTGCTCGCGGAGCTACCGGATGAGGTGGCCGCCACCCTCATACGCCTGGCCGACGAGAAGCGCCGACCGCCCAGAACACCGGAGGACCTCGCGGACGCGCTGTCCAAGGCGGGGGTTCCCGTGTTCGCGGAGGACCTGAGGACGCGGCTTCGCCGTCGCTGAGGCGGCTCACCGTTGACACCTGTCCGGCCGAGGACGCGCCGATGGCGCGTCCCCGGCCCCGCGATCTCCGCCCGGGGCGGAAGCCGGTCAGAGGTCGGTCTTGGCGGTGTCGAGGAAGGCCTGCCACTCGCCGGGGCCGAAGGCGAGGCTGCCGAGGTCCCGGTGCCGGGTGTCGCGCACAGCCGCCCCCGTCGCCCAGTCCGCCACCTCCACACAGGCGGCCTCACTCTGCGAGTAGCTGGACGTGCGGAAGGCACGAGCGCCAGGGGAGGGGGTCGGTGCGTTCATGACGTCATTCCTTGTCTTGACTGTGCTCGCGGGCAATACGTTCGAGCAGCGCCAGCGTGGGGGTTCCGTCGTCCAGGGCCGCGGCACGCAGCCGGTTGTAGATGTCCGCGCAAGAGTCCTTGGTGGCTGCCGTACCAAGGCCGTACGCATCGCCACTGTACGCACCCCTTCCGTCGCACGGCGTTCGGCCCTGGAACCGGAACGCGGGCGAACAAGGCGCTCCCGTGGCGGTCCACGGGAAAACCGGTGGCGGGGGGCCGGGCATCCGGCTAGCCTTCCGCTCGTGCCCGAGTCGAAAGACGTGGCCGCCTAGCGGCGGCCCGCCCCACAGCAGGTCCGCCGCATCAGCGTCCATCGCCGGTGCGGCCTTCGGTGCTGCCCGGCTTCACGTCTGAGGCTCGGAGCTCTTCGTGCACGAACGCCACCGCGGCGGGGTCGTCCTCGCCGCCGTTCTGCTGTCCACACTCGTCTTCCCGCTGTCCATCACCGGCGCCTCCACCGCCCTTCCCGACATGCAGGCGCGGCTCGGGGGCGGACTGACCGCCGCGCAGTGGGTCATCAACGCCTACAACGCCTGTTTCGCCGCCTTCCTCGTGGTCGCCGGTTCGGTGGCCGACGCGGTCGGACGGCGCAAGGTCTACGCCGTGGGCGTCGGCCTGTTCCTGCTGAGCGGCGTGCTCGTCCCCTTCGTCCAGGACATCGCCGGACTCGTCCTCCTGCGCGCCCTGGGCGGAGCCGGGGCCGCCGCCGCGGTCGCGGGCGGAACCTCGCTGCTCGCGGCCGCGTTCGAGGGCCCGTCGCGGGCGCGCGCCTTCGGCCTGCTCGGTACCGTGCTCGGCGCGGGGACCGCGTTCGGCCCGGCCGTCTCCGGCCTGCTGGTGGAGTCCATGGGCTGGCGGTCCGCCTTCGTCGCGCCCGCCCTGGTCGCCGGTGCCGTCCTGCTGTTCGTGCCGCTGCTGCCGTCGTCGCGCGGCACGGGCCGCCGGGTCGACGTGCTGGGCGCGGCGCTGTTCACCCTGGGCCTGCTGGTTCTCCTGGCCGCGCTGGTCGAGGGTCCGGAGCGGGGACTGCCCGCGGCGGTCGGGGCCCTCGTCGTCTCGGCGCTGCTGCTCGGCGGGTTCGTCCTGGTCGAGCGTGGTCGTCGGGAGCCCCTGGTGGACCTCGCGCTGCTGACCGACCGCGGCTTCGTGGCGTACGCGCTCGCGGCGGCCACGTTCATGGCGGTGCTCGTCCCGCTGCTCGTGTACCTGCCCTCGTACTTGATCGGGGTGGTCGGGCTGTCCGCGGGTCAGACGGGCCTGTGGCTGCTGATGTTGACCGTGCCGACGCTGCTCCTGCCCACAGTGGGCGCCGAACTGGCCGCACGGCTGCCGCACACCGCTGTCGTGGTCGGGGCCCTGGTCCTGTGCGGTGCGGGAGCCCTGGGGCTCCTGGTGCTGGGACCGGACGTCACTCCGCTCTCCCTCGCGGTCCCGTTCGTCCTGATCGGTGCGGGCGTCGGGCTGACCAACGGGCTCATCGACGGCCTCGCGGTGGGCACGGTCCCAGCCGAACGTGCCGGAACGGCGGCGGGGGTGTTCAACGCGGTCCGGCTCACCCTGGAGACGGTCGCCATCGCCGTGGTCGGCGCCCTGCTGGCGGTTCTGACGGGCGGCCGACTGGAGGGCATGGCATTCACCGACGCGTTCCACACCGTGGCCGTCTCGCTCGGCGGGCTGACCGCCGTCGTCGTGGCCGGGGTGTGCGTCCTGCGCCGCAGGAGCACCACCGAGGGGGCCCGCGTGGGCTGACCGCCTAATGTCCGATTCCGGACAGCGTGACCGGCCGGGCCGTCCGCCAGTGGATGATGGGCTGGACGGCCCGGCCACCACGCGCGGGCCGTCGTTGGTGTCGGCGTGAACGGGGTGAGCGGTGTGACGGGATTCGCGGACGGGCTGGGCGACGCCCGCAGGGCTGTGAGCGCCTACTTCGGCTTCCACGAGCCGGAGCAGCGGAGCACCAGGGACCCGGAGGGCGGCGACCTCCTGGACGACATCGGGGACACGGTCCACGGAGCGGACCTGCCCGTCCTCGACCGGACGAGGCGCACCGCGCCCCCGGAGACGGACGCGTTCGACCGACCGGCCGCCCTGGCGGCGATCGAGGCCGACACCGAGGCCATCGGCTTCACCATGGCGTGCGAGGAGCCCGTCGGGCGCCTGCTCCGCGCCCTCGCCGCCGCCAAGCCCGGCGGACGCCTCCTCGAACTGGGCACGGGGACCGGCGCGGGCACCGCGTGGCTGCTCGCGGGCATGGACGGGCAGACCACGCTCGACACCCTCGACCACGACCCCGAGGCCCTGGCGGTGGCACGCCGCCACCACGGGGGCGACCCGCGCGTGACGATCCACGAGGCCGACGGCGGTTCGTGGCTGGCCGACCGGGTGGGGGCACCCGGCTACGACCTGGTGTTCGCCGACACCTGGCCCGGCAAGTACACCCACCGGGACGAGGCGCTCTCCCTGGTGCGCCGGGGCGGCTTCTACGTGGTCGACGACCTCGATCGCCAACCCGAGGGAGCGGTACCCGACGACCACCGGTCGGCCGTCGACGCGCTCGTCGCGGACCTGGAGTCCCGGACGGGCTGGGCAGTCCTGCCGCTGCTCGGCTGGTCCTGCGGCGTGCTCGTCCTGGTCCGCACCTAGGACGAGGGGAGTCCCCGCCCCGGTGAGCCCTGACGCCCCGGCCCCGGCGGTCCAAGGAGAGCCCGGTACGCTTCTGCGGCCCCTTGAGCCCCGTGAACCCGGAGAGCCCGCAGGACCGGGGCGCTCGGCGGGTCAGCGGTCCCGGCCTCGACGAATCGGGTACTCGCGGCCCCGACGCCCCGACGCCCCGACGCCCCGACGCCCTGACGCCCAGGCGGGCCCGTGAGCTTCAGGTGCCCAGGCGACCCGGGGCGCTACGGCGCGCCCTCCTCCTCGCCCGGCCAGACCGAGTCCGGGCGCAGCGGGTCGTGGCCCACCGACATCAGTCGGCGACGCCAGCCCGGATCCTCGCGGTGCGGCTCGGCCAGCGCGTCGTGGACGAAGCGCGCCACGTCGCCCATCAGCCGGATGTCGGACTCCGTGACGTCGGCCTTGCGCTTGTTGAGCACGGCCACGATCTCCTCGCCGCGGCCGGAGACGTTCAGATCGGGTTCGGGCTGCTCGAACGACTCCTCACCGGAGGCATCGGTGAGCAGCCACTCCCGCAGCTCCTCTCCCGTCATGTTCACCACGGAGTGGAAGTCGTCCCAGACCTCGTCCACCGCGGGGTCGTGTTGAGCCATGGTCCTCCTCCTCTCGTCACCGGCCCGGCCGTGTCCGCGACCGGAACCCGTGCGTCCGTGCCCCGGGGAGCCCGCGTACCCCGCGCGGCCCGCGCGACCCGCGTACCGCCTTGTACGCGGCCGCGGCCGCCGCGCAGGCGCCCACGGCCGCGGCGGTCACTCCGAGGCGCCGCCGGTTCAGCTGTTCCTGGACGCTGCGCGAGCGCGCCTCGTCGTCGAACACCCCGTGCGCGCCGTGGTCGCGGTCGTCGTCCAGCGGACGGAACAGGTTGTCCGGTCTCCGGACCGGCCCCTCCTCGTCCTCGCGGACCTGCGACTGCACGCCGGTGGCCCCGAGCCGACGGTCGAGCAGCCGCGGCGCCACCCGCTGCCCCAGCACCGTGCCGACGGTCGACCCGCCCACCCAGTGGCTGCGCCGACGCGGGTGCTCTGCGGACCACACGATCGCCCGCGCGGCCACCTCGGGCTGGTACACCGGGGGAACCGGGCGGGTGGGCACTCCCACGCGCGCACGCACCCACGAGAACTGCGGTGTGTTCACGGCGGGCAGGTGCACCTCCGTGACGCGCACGTTCGATCCGTCGTGGGCCAACTCCGCGCGCACCGAGTCGTCGAAGCCCCGGATGGCGTGCTTGGCTCCGCAGTAGGCCGCCTGCAGGGGGATCCCCCGGTAGGCCAGCGCCGAGCCGACCTGGACGATGACGCCCGCGTCCCTGGGCATCATCCGGTCCAGAGCGGCCCGGGTGCCGTGGACGTAGCCGTGGTAGCAGACGTCCGTGACCCGGTGGTACTCCTCGGGGGAGACGTCGGTGAAGCGGCCGATGACCGACAGCAGCGGAGCGTTCACCCACACGTCGATGGGTCCGAGTTCCGACTCGATGCGCTCGGCCGCCTCGTTCACGGCCGCCGCGTCCGCCACGTCCGCCTCGACGGTCACGGCCCTCGTTCCCGCGGCCCTGGCCTCCCGGGCGGCCGACTCCAGTCCTTCGGCTCCTCGTGCGACCAGGCCGAGCATGTAGCCGCGGCGGGCGAACTCGCGGGCCGTCGCCCGGCCCACGCCCGCGCTCGCGCCGCAGACCACCGCGACCCGGTCGGTCCTCGGTTTGCGTGTGCCCGTCATCCGATTCCCCTCCATGCCGCGTGTTCGACCGATGGGCCCGGGACTTCCCCCAGGCCCGGGACTTCTTCCCAGGTCCGGGTCCTCGCGTGTCCGGGCCCCGAAGCGCACCCGGCGCCGACGTCCGGACCGGAGGGCGCAGCGGCCTCCAGCCCGTCCAGGCCCGGAAGCGCACCCGGCGCCGACACCTCCGCACCACGCATCGGTCGTCCGTCCGGCCGCTGAGGCGCGCCGGACGTCGACTTGCCCGAGCCCCGGCCCGACCGGCCCTCAACGGGTGCGCTACCCAGGCACGCCCCTCGTCATACGTGCCCCCGTCCGGGGTGGGCCCGCCGTTTCGTCCTGTCGCCCGTTGGGCAGTCGGATGGATGACAGATCGCGCGGACACCGCGACCCGGGGGTGATGGTATGGACGGGGCCCGGCCCCAACCGTGGATCGGCGGGCACGCGTTCCTCTCCGACTGCGCCACGGCGGCCCTGGTGGCGCCGGACGGCACCGTCGACTGGATGTGCGCGCCTCGCTTCGACTCACCGTCCCTCTTCGCGGGCATCCTCGACTCGCACCGGGGCGGAGGGTGGCACCTGGAAGTGGAGGGCGCGCGCCCCGTGGAGCGGCGCTACCTCGACGGCACGCTGGCCCTGGAGACCCGTTGGGAGGGCGCCGGTACCAGCGCGGTCGTGACCGACCTGCTGGCCGTCCGGCACTCCGGTCCCAGCCTGCGCAGTGAGGGCGTGCTGGTGCGCCTGGTGCGCTGTGTGTCCGGGCTCGCCACGGTGGTCTCCCGCGTGGCCGCGGCACCCGACTACGCCCGGCGCGGCGCCGACTGGCGGCCGGACGGGCACGGCCTCCTGCGCGAGAGGTCGGGCCCGCTGCTGTGGGGCACCGGTGTGCCCCGCACCGGCGCCGACGGCGCCGTGGAGTACCGCCACGAGATCTCCGAGGGCGGCACCGCCGCGTTCGCCCTCGACTACCTCGGCGAGTCCGGCGTCACCGACACCGCCGGCTGCGAGGCCCTGGTCGAACGAACGCTGGAGTCCTGGCGCGCCTGGTCCGACCGGACCCGCTACGACGGAGCCGGGGCCCAGCACGTGCGCCGGAGCGCCATCGTGCTGCGCGGCCTCCTGCACGAGGAGTCCGGCGGCCTGATCGCCGCGCCGACCACCTCACTGCCCGAGTGGCCCGGAGAGGCCCGCAACTGGGACTACCGCTACGTCTGGCACCGGGACGCGGCCCTGGCCGTGCTGGCCTTCCTGCGCCTCGGGCACGAGGCGGAGGCCCGCGGCTACCTGGACTACCTGCTGCGCACGTTCCGCCGCACGCCCCAGCGCCTCGGCCCCGTGCACACCGTCGACGGCGAACTGCCGCCCGAGGAAGAGGAGCTCGACCACCTCGACGGACACGTCGGCACCGGCCCGGTGCGCATCGGCAACGGGGCCCGCGGCCAGAACCAGATCGACGTGTACGGCCATGTCCTCGACGCCGCGCTCTCCTACCAGCATGCCGTGGGCGACCTGACCGAGCAGGACCTCCACGGGCTCTGGCGGATCGCGACGGCGGCCCGCGGCCTGCGCCCGTGCAGGGGCCACGGCCCCTGGGAGTCACGGGGCGAGCCGCGCCACTGGACCACCTCGCGCGTGTACCTGTGGGTCTGCCTCGACCGGGCGGTCCAGCTCGCCGAGCTGACCGGACACCGGGATCCGCCGCCGGTGGACGCATGGCGCGAGGAGGCCCGCTCGCTGCACGCCGAGATCCTCGAACAGGGGGTCGACCCCGGCTCGGGCGCCTTCATGCAGTCCTACGGCAGCGACCGCGTGGACGGCTCCCTGACGCGCGTGCCGCTCGTGGGATTCCTCTCGGGACGCGATCCGCGCGTCCTGCGCACCCTGGAGCGCCTGGACGCCGAACTCGGTGTCGAGGGCGCCGGTGACCTCCTCCAGCGCTACCACCCGATCCACACCCGCGACGGTCTGGAGACCGACGAGGGGGCGTTCCTCCTCTGCTCGTTCGACATGGTCTCCGCGCTCGTCCTCGCGGGACGCGTCGACGACGCCCAGCGCCGGTTCGAGCGGCTGTGCGAACGGGGCGGGCCGCTCGGCCTGCTCTCGGAGGAGATGGACGCGCACGGCACCATGCTCGGCAACTTCCCCCAGGCCTTCTCCCATCTGGCCCAGATCAACGCCGCGATCAACCTCGACTCCGCGGGGGACGTCGAGGCTCTGCGTGAGTGGGCGCGCCGCCGGTCCGGCGGTCACGCGCCGGCGAAGGACGGCCGAGAGACGGCACCGTCCGGGAGGGAGAGGTCGGCATGACCGAGCCCAAGCAGAGGATCGAGGAGGAGGCGCGCGCCTACCGCGGGGACAGTCGGCAGCCCTTGGGCGGATACGCGGCCACCGTGGCGGTGTACACGGCCCTGGTGGCCGCCGGCGTGGTGACGGCCCGGGTGACCGGCAGGCGGGGCGTGGCGCCGGACGTGGGGCCGTGGGACCTGGTGCTCATGGGCCTGACCACGCACAAGCTCTCCCGGACGCTGGCCAAGGATCCGGTGACGAGTCCGCTCCGCGCGTTCTTCACCCGGTACCGCGGCGTCTCCGCTCCCTCCGAGCTGAAGGAGGAGGTGCGCGGGGAGGGCGGTCGCCGCGCGGTGGGCGAGCTGGTCACCTGCCCCTTCTGCACCGCGCAGTGGGTCGCGACCGGCTACGCCTTCGGGCTCGTGTTCGCCCCCGGCCTCACCCGGAGCGCGGGAGCCGTGTTCAGCGCCGTGGCGCTGTCGGACTGGCTGCAGTTCGGGTACGCGCGCCTGCAACAGGCCCAGGAGTGAGTCCGCGGTCCTCGGTCCGTACCGCCCGGCGCGTGATGGCGCACGTGCTCCCCGCCCGAACGGCCTTCCGGCACGCCGCCGCTCCCATGCCTGCGCTCGGACGAGGTGGCGGACGCGTCGGCGGGCGTGCGTGGAGGGGAGCGCGGCCGGACGGCGGGTCCGGTCCGCGGGGACGTTGAACCGAGGAGGCGCCGTGCTGGGCGAACGACTGGGGCAGCTGCGGGAGGAGCTGCGGCGCGCCGTCCGCGGTCGGGGACGCGAGCGCGAGAGGGCGGTCCTCATCCTGCGCAGCGTCGTCGCCTCGACGCTGGCCTGGGCGGTGGCGGCCCTGGTGATGGACAGTTCTCAGGTGGCCTTCGCCCCGTTCTCCGCCCTGCTGGTGGTTCGCCCCAGCGTCTACCGGTCCGTGCTCGACTCCAGCCGCTACGTCGCGGCGGTCTTCCTCGGGGTGCTGGCCGCGGGGGCCGCCGGGCTCACCGTCGGTGTGCACCTGTGGGCGTTCGCCCTGGTCGTCCTGGTGGCCCTCGTCGTGGGGCAGGCTTCCCTCTTCCGGGATCAGGGACGGCAGATCCCCGTGGTGGCGGCGTTCGCCTTCGCCGGGGGCACCGCCGCGAGTGTGGAGCCGTTGGGCGAGATCCTGATCATGGTCTGCGTCGGCTCGGCCTCCGCCCTCCTGACCCAGTTGGTCCTCGCCCCGTCCGTCCGCTTCCGGGACGCCGAGGACGCGGTGCACGGGTTCGCCGACTCCCTGGCCTACCTCGTGGACGAGATCGCCGCCGGCCTGCACGAGGGGCGCGAGGGACTGGACACCCGCCGGTGGGTCCGGATCGCGCAGAGCCTGACCGCCACGAGGGAGAACGCGCGGGCCGCCGTGGAGGCGCAGGACGAGCGGGTCCGGTTCAACCCGCGCAAGCTGCTGATGCGGAACGGTTCCACGGTCAGTCTGCGGACCTACCGGGAGTGGATCAACGCCATGGACCGCGCGTCCTGGCACCTGCGGTCCATCACGAGCACACTCGACACCCTGGAGCGCGGCCCGCGGCGACTGCCCCCGCAGAGCGAGGACTTCCTGCACGTGTACGGCGACCTGCTGGACGCCGTCTCGGACGTCCTGTGGACCCTGCACGAGGACCGCGCCTGGGAGAGCGACCAGGTGCCGCAGGACCTGAGCCGACGGCTGGAGTGCGCCCAGGACGCCGTCGACCGGTGCCAGAGGGAACTGGAGCACACACGGGGCGGGAGCGACTGGCACGTGCGCGGGGCGCTGCTCACCGATGTCGAACGCCTGCTGCACGAGCTGAGCGAGGGACGCACGGGCGCCGAACAGGGATGAGCGGTCGTACGTGTCGGACCATGGCGGCCTCCGGTGCCCGTGCTCCCGGCAGGCCCGGGCCCCAGGTGGCCCGGTCGCCCCCGGACGCCGCGACGAGCTGCCACGGTCGCCTTGGTTCCCGTGTCGGGTTTCGGCCCCGGTGGCCTCTGGCAAGCCCCGGCCCCAGGCGACCCCGGCGCCCCGGACGCCGCGACGAGCTGCCACGGTACGCCCAGGCCCGTAGGGTCGGGGGACGGGTCCACGACCGCCGCCGTGACAAGGGAGTCCGATGAGCCTTCGCATCCAGGAACTGGGCTGGCGCGCCACCCCGATGGGGGAGATCAGCCTGCGCCGGCGCTGGGACCCGGCCGCGCGCACCGACGTCTACGAGATCAAGCTCGACGACGAGTTCCTCATGTCGAGCCTGTTCGTCGCCGCGGAGGTGGAGGTCGCCCGCATCGCCCTCGCCGAACTGCGGTCCGCCGGGCCACCGCCCGAGGGCGGCTTCGACGTCGCCGTGGGCGGTCTCGGGCTCGGTCACACCGCGCTCACCGTCCTGGAGGACGACGGCGTGCGCTCCCTCGTGGTGGTCGAGGCGCTCCAGGAGGTGATCGACTGGCACGAGGAGAAGCTCATCCCGGCCGGGGAGACACTCACCGCCGACGCGCGCTGCCACCTGTCACAGGGCGACTTCTTCGCCCGCGCGGCCGACCCGGGCAACCCGGCCGGGTCCGGATCTCGGCCCGGGGGTGCGGCGGGTCCCGACGCGGAGCAGCCCCACGAGCGGGCGACGGGCGGGCTGGACCCGCGCTCGCCCGGAGCCCGCTTCCACGCGGTGATCGTGGACATCGACCACTCGCCCCGCCACCTGTTGAACCCCTCCCACGCACCCTTCTACGAGGCGGAGGGGACGCGTCTGCTCGCCGAGCACCTGCGACCCGGCGGCGTGTTCACCCTGTGGTCCAACGACCCGCCGGACCAGGCCTACCTCGACGTCCTGCGCGGGGTCTTCACCGGAGTGCGGGCCGAGGTGGTCAGCTTCCCCAACCCGTACCAGGACCGGCCCGCCACCAACACGGTCTACGTGGGGACGAGGCCGCGCGACTGATCCGCGGGAGCGGCCGCGACCACGGTCGTCGGCTCACGAATCCGCCCGGCCGATCCGGGGACGGCCACACCCACCCGGTCGTGGCCCGGGGGCGGGAGTAGCGCCCCCGGGAGCGGGGCAGGGGACCGGTATGGCACTTCACGGACACCGCTCCGGAGCCGCCGCGGCGCTCGGCGTCCTGCTGCTGGCGTGCGCGTGCGCGGACGACGGCACCGGCACGTCGGCGGCACCGGGGGAGCCCGGGTCGCCGGGGCCGGAGAACACGGAGCAGGAAGCGCAGGGGGCGGGCTCCGGCGAGCCCGGCGAACCCGGCGAGCCCACGGACCTGGCCACCGGTCTCGAGGTCCCGTGGGGCGTGGGCTTCCTCCCCGACGGATCGGCCCTCGTCACCGAGCGCGACTCCGCCGAGGTCGAGCACGTGGCCGCCGACGGCACGGTGACCGGAGCCGGGCGGGTGGAGGGGGTCGTGCCCGGTGGAGAGGGCGGCCTCCTGGGACTGGCCATGGACCCGGAGTTCCCCGAGGACCCGTACGTGTACGTGTACTACACGGCGCGGTCCGACAACCGGATCAGCCGGATCGAGTACGACGCCGACGAGAACGAGCTGGGCGAGGCCGACGTCATCCTGGACGGTCTGCCGAAGGCGGGCAACCACAACGGCGGCCGGATCGCCTTCGGCCCCGACGACCTGCTGTACGTGGGAACCGGCGACGCCGCCCAGGGGGCGCTGGCCCAGGACACCGACTCCCTGGCGGGCAAGATCCTGCGCATCACCGACGACGGCGAGCCCGCCGAGGGCAACCCCTTCGACAACCGCGTGTACAGCTACGGGCACCGCAACGTCCAGGGCCTGGCCTGGGACGCCGACGGGCGTCTGTACGCGACCGAGTTCGGATCCGACGAACGCGACGAGATCAACCTCATCGAACCCGGCGCGAACTACGGGTGGCCCGAGGTGGAGGGGCCCGGCGGCGGGGACGAGTACACCGACCCCCTGCTGACGTGGTCGCCCGCCGAGGCCTCGCCCAGCGGCGCGGCCATCGCGGGCGGCGCCCTGTGGGTGGCCGCCCTGCGCGGCGAGCGCCTGTGGCGGGTCCCCCTGGACGGTGAGGGCGGACTCGGCGAGCCGGAGTCCTCCTACGAAGGGGACTACGGGCGCCTGCGCACGGTGGTCACCGAGCCGGGCGGCGGGGCGCTGTGGCTCACCACCAGCAACCTCGACGGGCGCGGCTCCCCCCAGGAGGGGGACGACCGCATCCTGCGGGTCCCGCTGGAGTGAGGCCGATCGCAGGGCGGCGGGCCCTCCACTGGTCGCCGCGCGCACGGCGGGAGCGTCCGCCATCGCTCACCATGCGTACGGCGGCGGGTGCCACCACCGGTCGTCGGGTGTTCGGCGGGGAGAACCCGCCACCGGCCACCGCTCGCACGGCGGGGAGGGCCCGGCACCGCGCCGAACCCTCCCCGTGACCGCGACGGCGGTGGCTACGTCCCCTGTCCGCAGACCGCGCCGTTGAGCCGGAACAGTTCGGGGGCCGGATCCGAGCGGTCCGAGCCGGTGCCGACGAAGCCGAACGTCGTCTCCTCGCCCGGGTCGATCGCCGCGTTCCAGTCCAGGTCCCGCGCCGTCACCCGGGAGCCGGACTGCTCCAGCTCACTGCTCCAGTGCCGGCCCGCCGACTGCCCGCCGGTGAACGACCACCCGAGTTCCCAGCCGTCCACGGGCTCGTCGCCGGTGTTGCGGATCGTCACCTGGGTGGTGAACCCGCTCTCCCACGCGCCGTGCACCGTGTAGTCCACCTCGCAGGTCGGTGCGGCCGGGGAGGCCGCATCGCCCTGGTCGGTGACGAACGCGGACACCCACGCCAGCGCCGAGTTCCAGTTGATCGTCAACTCGTTGGTCGACCACGCGTCGATGTGGTCGATGTAGCAGAACTGCGGCGCGCACCCGGCCAGGTTGGCCTCACTGACCGGGTCCCAGGTCGCCGTGTCGGAGTTCGGCCCGCCCGAGAGCGTGCCGTCGGGCGGGTTCGGCAGTGACGGGTCCAGCTGGGCGGCGTACCAGCGGCTGTGCTGGTTGACGGCGTCGTTCTCGCCGTACCCGGTCACGTACGACTGGTTGAGCGCGTTGCGCCCCAGGACGTAGTCCATCCCCTCCAGGACGGCGTCGCGGTAGCGAGCGTCCCCCGTCAGGTCGTAGGCGGTCGCCAGGACGACCATGGTGTTGAGGACGAGTCCGTTGGAGCCCCACACGAGGACCCCGTTCTCCGGGTTCAGGACCAGGCCGTACGGGTGCTCCTCCGCGGCCGCCAGGTACTCGTCGGCGGCGGCCACCACGGACGCGCGGACCTCGTCGCGGCCGTCCAGGGAGTTCGGGACGGTCGCGAGCTGGAGCCTGCCCAGGGGAGCGGTCCAGCGCCAGTCGAAGGCCGAGGCGGTGAAGGCTCCGCCGGTGTGCAGCTCCGAACCGGTCACGGCGTCCGCGTACTCGGCCGCGCCCGTCGTGAGGTACAGCTCGGCCGCGGCCCAGTAGAACTCGTCGGCCACGTTGTCGTCGTCGTAGGGCCCGCCGCCCTGGCCGCCGGCCGTGGCGAAGCGGTCGGGGTGCTCCACGGCCGCGTCCCAGGCGGCCTCACCCGCCCGCGCGCACGTGTCGGCGAAGTCGGCGTCATAGGGCGCGAACACCCGGGCGCACTGTGCGGCGGTGGCGGCCAGGTTCAGGGTGGCCGCCGTCGACGGCGGGTGCAGGTAGCGGGGCTGCGGGTCGCGGTGGGGCATCAGCGGCAGGCCCGTCCACGCCTCGTCGTGCACCTTGTGGTGCGCCATGCCCGCCAGCTCCTCGCCCTCGGGCACCTGCATGCTCAGCAGGAACTCCATCTCCCAGCGGGCCTCGTCCAGGACGTCGGGCACGCCGTTGTCCCGTTCGGGGATCGCGAGGCTGGAGTCGGAGACCCGGCCGGGGTCGCCGGTGGGGGCGTGGTGCGCGCGCTCGTACACGCTCATCAGCTGGTGGACCGAGATCCCGCCGTTCACGACGTACTTGCCGTGGTCGCCGGCGTCGTACCAGCCGCCGGACACGTCCAGGGTGTAGTCGCACGGGGTGTCGGGATGGCAGGTGACCTCGGTGTCCCCCTGGTTGGGCTCGACCCCGGCGTGACCGGCCGGGCGGCCGTAGCCGGGGGCGATGTCGTCGCTGATCTCGATGCCGCTGCGCTGCGTGTAGTAGAAGTCCAGGGCATCGGTCGCCAGGTCCGCGTAGCGGTCGGCGGCGATGTCGAACGGGTGGCTGGTCTCGCCGTCCGCGGTCAGGGTGAAGCCCGTGCCCGCCTCGGTGAACCCGCCGAAGTCCAGCGAGTGCACGTTCTGGTCGGAACTCGGGTCCAGGCCCTCGGGCACGGTCTCGCCCTCGGCCACGACGGTGCCGTCGGCGTCGGCCAGTTCCCAGGGCAGGGGCTGTTCGGCGTCGGTGACCACGGTGGCGTTCTTGGGGCCCTGGGGCAGGTAGCCGACCTGGTTCACGCGTACGCGCGGGCCGGTGTCGGGCTCGTACACGGGGGGTTCGGCCCCGCCGAGGAGGGAAACGTCGTCCAGGCAGAAGGTCCAGGCCTGCTCGGCGCCGCCGATCTGGAAGGCGACCTGGCCCTCCGGGAGATCCGTGGAGGCGGTGAAGACGTGTTCGTAGGGGGCGGGGTCGGCGGCCAGGGCCGAGCGCGCGTCCAGTTCGGTGCGCCAGGGGTCGACGGGCTCCTGGACGAGCGCCCGCACCACGACGCCGTCCGCGCCCGAGGCGGTGTAGGTGAAGTCGTAGGAGTCGTCGGCCTCCAGGGGGACACCGTCCTGGCCGATGATGGCGTCCCAGGGGTTCTCGGTTCCGCCGGGGACGTCGGCGCACAGGGCGCCGTCGACGACGCTCATCTCGATGCCGGAACTGGCCCACCAGCCGGTGGTGCCGTCGGAGAAGTCGCCGTTGACGATCTGTTCGACGGGATCGTCGTCGGCGTGGGCGGGCGCGGCCGCGAGAAGGCCGCAGGTGAGGGCGGCGCACGTACTGATCGCGAGCACCCTGGTCGGCGTGGTCATGGCTTCCTTCCGCTGGGGGTGGGACGACCGGTCGGCCGCCGCGGAGGTTGGGAGCGCTCCCACATGCATGGTTGTGGGCGCGGCCACACCTGTCAATGGGGGTAAGCGCAGCGGTGTGCGGCCCGGGATCGCCGGAGCGGTCGAAGTCCGTGCTCAGGGGCCGGCGTCGCCCAAGGGCGCGAGCGGCCGTTCGCGGGCCGCCGACGATCCGGGTCGCGGCGGATTCCTGTCCACAGGCTGTGGACGGAAGCCCGTTCGAGCTGACTTGTCCACAGCCTGTGGACAGGGGTCGGGTCCGGGTTCGCGGTGGCGCGGCGGTCCGCGCATGACGAGACCCGCGCATGCCAGACCCGCGCATGGCGAGACCCGCCCGCGGCGGAGCCGGGGCGGGCGGATCGCGAAGCGTGTGTGCTCAGGCCTGGTCGGCCTCGTCGTTCCCCTCGTCGCCGGCCGGGTCCCCGGCGTCGGCGGGCAGCAGGCCGCGGGCGATGACCTCCTCGGTCAGCGCGCGCACCACCTCGGCGGCGTCCCCGGTGTGACCGGGGTGCTCGGACACCTCGCGGAGCTCGGCCAGGATCGCCGACACCACGGTGTCCCACCGCAGGATCTGGGCGAGCGGCGCGGCCTCCGTCGACTCGCGCCAGCGACGCAGGGCGTCCAGGCGACCGTGCTCGACCGCCTCGTGGGTGAGGTGGAACAGCAGGTCCACCGTGCGTTCGTGCGCGTCGCGGTCCAGGAGGTCGACGTCGATCACCGGCACCGGCTGCGTCGTCCCGCCGTCCTCCTGGGGGCGCAGGTGGAACACCTTCCACAGCCGTCCGTTGGTGAGCACGACCCACCGGGATCCGTGCTCGGCCGCGACCCGGCGGGCCATCTGGATGTTGCGGATGTCCAGGTCCTGGCCGACGCCCTTCACCTCGACCGGGGCGAACACGTCTCCGTCGAGGATGATCGCGTAGTCCACGGAGTCGCCGCTGGTGCGGTACTCGGTCGTCAGCTCCTGGTACTTGCTGTAGTTCAGGCCGACACTGAGGAAGTCGGCGACCAGCAGGCGTGTGTCCCCGTCGTTGGCGTCGCGCTCGATCAGTTCGGCCAGAGGGCCCGACAACCGGTCGATCGCCGCCGCCAGCCTGCCGCGCACCGGGGTCTCCCAGCTGACAGGGGTGGTGAACTGACCCGTCCGGGTCATCACCTGGGTTGCCTCGACGTCCATGAGTGTCCGTTTCCGTGGTCGCCGTGGGCCCCGCCGCACGCTGCCCGGGGCACGGGATGAGGGAGGTTTGGCGCCCCGATCGTACAGCTCCCACGGCCCTGTCGCCGATTCGACCCGTCGCGCGCCCGGTCGGGCGTCGCTGGCCGGATCGCCCCGTGATCCCGGAGGCGTCCGCCGGGCGGCGGTGCTTCTCGGGGCAGCGGGCACGGCGCCGGATCACGGGCGCTCGGCGGGCGCTCGGCGGGCGCGCGGGAACCCCACCACGCCGGATCACGGGCGCTCGGCGGGCGCGTTCCGCACCCGGGGGCGCTCGCCGAAGTCCTCGGCCACCAGCCGGTCGGCCCAGAGCCGGAGCGACGGCCACACCGGCGGATGGGACAGGCCCGCCGCCCGGGCGAGGGCGTCGGCCGACGCCGTGTCGTAGCGGTCGTCGCTGAGGAAGGCCAGGGTCTCGGGCTCGACACCGGTCAGCACTCGGGGCAGGCGCCGCAGCAGGCCCACCGGCACCCTGCCCCGCGGGGCGCGCACGCCCAGGTGCGCCGCGAGGCCGCGCAGGAGGTCGTGCAGCGGGGGCGTGCCGTCATCGAGGACCCAGTGCGCGGGGACGGCAGCGGTGTCGGAGGAGTCGTGCTCCGGGACCGCGGCGAGGAAGCGCGCGAGGTGGTCGACCGTCACCACCGGCACGAACGTCGACGGCCCGCCGGGAAGAAGCGGCAGCCGTCCCCGCCACAGGTCGCGGACGGTCCCGGCCAGGCCGATGTACTGCCCGGCCTCGCCCGTCTCCGAGTCGCCGATGACCGTCGACGGGTTGACGATGCTCAGCGGCAGGCCCTCGCGCACGGCGAGGTCCCGCACGACGGCGTCGGCCTCGATCTTGGCGGCCTCGTAGGCGCCGTGTTCCCGGTAGAGCCGGTCCGTCCCGGCCGGTGTCAGCGGGGCCGTCAGGGCGCCGCCCGCGCGGTACCCGGTGACGTGCACCGCGCGCCGCAGCCCGGGCAGGCGCGACGCCCAGACGAGCGCGTGCAGCGCACTGTCGACGTTGGCCGCCCTGGCCTCCTGCCGGTCCATCCCGAACCGGTAGCGACCGGCGCAGTTGTAGACGTCGCGCACGTCCCGCAGCCCGTGCGCGTCGTCGCCGCCGAGTCCGAGGTCCGGCCGGGCGAGGTCGACCCGGACGGTGGTCAGGCGCGCTGTGGGCACGGCGTGCCCGCGGAGCCAGGAGAGCAGGGCCTCCTCGCTGCCGCGGCTGCGGGTTCCGGCGGCAGCGGCCTGCCCGTCGTGCAGGAGTTCGGCGAGGAGGCGGCGCCCGATGAGTCCGGTCGCGCCGAGGACGAGGGCTCGTGGGGTCGGGTCGGTGTGGAGTGATGGCATGGTTTCTCCTCTATAGATCGATCTACATATTTTTGACGCGCAGGTCCGTGCTGGAAGGTGGATCAGCCGTGCGGCTGTGCGCCCGGCGGCTGTGCGCCCGGCGGCCGGGCGCCCCGCGCCCGTGCGGTCGTAGGGCCGAGTGGTCGGTCAGCCGAGCGTGTGCCCGGCACTCGGTACCTTGCACCTGGCACTCGGCCGGTCGTGCCGCCGCCCCGCCCTTCGGCCGGATTCGCGCCGCTCGACGCCTGTCCCGGCCCTTGCCTCGGCCCCGGCCTCGGTCAGGCGTCCTTGAGCAGCAGCGCCACCGATGCCCGGGCCCGGTCGAGCGGAGTGCGGCTGCGGGCCGCGCGGGCGAGCAGGATGGCCCCCTCGACGAGGGAGAGCGCGGACCAGGCCAGCGCGTCCGCGGCCTCGGGGGCGCGCCCCTCGGCCGTGAGCCGAAGTGCGAGCTCCCGCTGCCAGGACGCGTAGACCCGTGAGCAGACCTCGTGCACACGGTCGTTCGTGGCGGCGGCGTCCACCGCGGTGGCGGCGATCGGGCAGCCCTTGGTGAAGTCCGACTCCACCATTCTGGTGGCGAAGAGGTCGATCATCCGCTGGACGAACGCGACCGGGTCGGGCGCCTCGGCGGCCAGGTCGGCGAGCGCGGCGCCCACCTCGGCGCCCGCGGCTTCCAGCGCCGCGGTGACCAGTTCGTCCTTGCCACCAGGGAAGTGGAAGTACAGCGAGCCCCGTGGCGCCCCGCTGGCGGCCAGCACCTGGTTGAGTCCTGTTCCCGCGTAGCCGTGGGCCTCCAGCAGCTCGCGTGCTCCGTCGATGAGCCGCGCCCGTGTCGCCGTCCCCTTGGTTCCCATGCGATCAGACTAGACCGATCTACATATTTTTGCCAACCCGAGGGCATGCGGCGTTCGACGCCGGTGTCGGGCCGCCCGGCGCAGGCCGTCCGTCCGCAGGTCATCCGAGGAGTAGGGTCTTGGTGCCCACGGCATGGAAAGGGGAGGAACATGCTCTTCTCGATCCCCGGGACCGGTTGGCTCCTCATCGCCGCGGCGTCGACGGCGGTCTTCATGGTCGGCATGCGCGCGCTGGTCCTCGGGTCGGCTTCCGGGGACGGGGTTCCGGGAGGCTGGAAGGAGCAGAGCAGACGGGGGATGCGGCTGTTCTACGTGGCGACCCCGGTCTTCGCCGCGATCGTCCTCGGGGCGAGCGTGCTCCGGCCCGATCCGCCGTCCACGATCCTGTTCCTCTACAGCATGTCGTTCGTCGCCGTCCCCGCCGCGTTCCTTCCGGTCCGCGCCCGCATGGTCCGACTCCACCTCGCGCAGCAGGAGGACCCCGACACCGCGCCCAGGGCCGACTGGGTCGTCACCGCCTGGCTCGTGCTCGTCCTCGGCACGGCCTGCGCGGGGTCCACGGCCGCCCTGCTGGTGTCGATGTACGGCACGTGAGAGGGCGGATGGGCCGGCTTCGGCAGCCGTCAGACGCCCAGTTCCGCCAGAAGAGTGCGCACGCGCTGTTCGATCTCGTCGCGGATAGGCCGTACGGCCGCCACGCCCTGGCCCGCCGGGTCGGGCAGCGACCAGTCGAGGTAGCGCTTGCCGGGAAAGACCGGGCACACGTCGCCGCAGCCCATGGTGATGCAGACGTCGGAGACCTCGACGGCGTCCGAGGTGAGGATCCTGGGCTTCTGGTCGGCGATGTCGATGCCGACCTCCTCCATGGCGGCGACGACGG
Organism: Nocardiopsis sp. NRRL B-16309; assembly: GCF_001279585.1. GTDB lineage: Bacteria > Actinomycetota > Actinomycetes > Streptosporangiales > Streptosporangiaceae > Nocardiopsis. The sequence goes on from NZ_LGEC01000080.1 coordinate 139,379, forward strand.
CGGGGTTGACGGATTCGGCCGGGGCCGAACCCGCCGAGCGCACCTCCACCCGGTCGCCGGCCAGGTGGCGCAGCCAGCCGGCGGCCATCTGGGAACGGCCGGCGTTGTGGACGCACACGAACAGCACGGAGGGCCGGTCGGTCATGGAGGTGCCACCTTCTTCCCGGGTGCGGCCCCGGTCACGGACCCGGGCCGGCGGAGGATGCATATCAGTGCGGAGTGATATGACATTATCAGTACATGCTGACATCAGTGGACACTGACCTCACCAGGGCTCTGGGTGACCCCCTGCGCGTGCGCATCGTCTCCCTGCTCGCCCACGAGACCCTCTGTACGACGCACCTGGTCGAGGAGACGGGTGCGCGTCAGACCAACCTGTCCAACCACCTGCGCGTCCTGCGCGAGGCCGGCCTGGTCGAGACCGAGCCCTGCGGTCGGTACACCTACTACCGGCTGCGCCCCGAGGCCCTGGAGTCCCTTTCCGGCGCGCTGGGGGGCCTGGCCGCCACCGCCCGCGCGACCGTCGCCGCCGACACCAAGAGGGCCTGCCCATGACCCGCGCCGACACTCCGGCTCCCGTCGCCGGCTCCGTCGCCGCCCGGCTCTCCACGCTCGACCGCTTCCTGGCGGTGTGGATCCTGCTGGCCATGGCCTTCGGCCTCGGCCTGGGCCGCCTCATCCCCGGCCTGAACGAGGTACTGGCCGCCGTGGAGGTGGGCGGCATCTCGCTGCCCATCGCCCTCGGCCTGCTCGTCATGATGTACCCGGTACTGGCCAAGGTCCGCTACGACCGGCTCGACACCGTCACCCGCGACCGCCGCCTGCTCATCTCCTCCCTGGTCGTGAACTGGGTCGTGGGCCCCGCGGTGATGTTCGCCCTGGCCTGGATCTTCCTCGCCGACCTGCCGGAGTACCGGACCGGGCTCATCATCGTCGGCCTGGCCCGCTGCATCGCCATGGTGATCATCTGGAACGACCTCGCCTGCGGGCACCGGGAGGCCGCCGCCGTCCTGGTCGCCCTGAACTCCGTGTTCCAGGTGCTGGCGTTCGGGGTCCTGGGCTGGTTCTACCTCGACCTGCTGCCCGGGTGGCTGGGCCTGGACACCGACGGAATCGACGTCTCCCCGTGGACGATCGCGCTCAACGTGGTCATCTTCCTGGGCATCCCCCTGGCGGCGGGCTTCCTGACCCGGCTCCTGGGCGAGCGGCGGATGGGCCGCGAGCGCTACGAGTCGGCGTTCCTGCCCCGCATCGGACCCTGGGCACTGTACGGGCTGCTGTTCACCATCGTGCTGCTCTTCGCGCTCCAAGGCGGGACCATCACGAGCCGACCGCTGGACGTGGCGCGCATCGCGGTCCCGCTGCTCGTCTACTTCGTCCTGGTGTGGTTCGGCACCTTCGCCTTCGCCAAGGCGATCGGGATGTACTACGACCGCACCACGACGCTGGCCTTCACCGCCGCGGGCAACAACTTCGAACTGGCCATCGCGGTCGCCATCGCCACGTTCGGCGTCACCTCGGGCCAGGCCCTGGCCGGAGTCGTCGGCCCTCTCATCGAGGTCCCGGTCCTCATCGCCCTGGTCTACGTGTCCCTGGCCTGGCGCCAGAGGTTCACCGCCGACCGGAGATAGCGGGGCCGCCGGGGCCGGTGAGGCGTGGACGAACAGACCGCCTGACAGCCCAAGGACGCGCTCGGCACGGCGGACCCGAGCCCTGCTCGTGTGCTTCCTCGTGGGCGAGGACTCTACTCCAGGGTCTCGTCCACGAGGGGCAGGCACGCCAGCACGTCGTCGTTGACCGCCTGCTGGAGCTCCTCCGCTCGGGCGACGTGCTCGTTCACCTCGTGGTCGGTGAACGAGACCAGGTAGTGCGCGTAGTCGCCGTAGACCTGTGCGTTCGGGGTGTCGGTCCCCGCCAGCGTCTCGTAGCCCTCGATCATCGTGCCGCTGATCTGCTCCTGGCTGGTGACGAATTCGGTGGGGGGCGAGATCTCGGCGACCTCGGTCAACGCCTGGCAGAAGTCCTCGTCGACGAGCCCGTAACTGGGGCTCTCGGCGATCGCCTGGCGCATCTCCTCCTGGGCCTGTTCCTCGGCGGCCTCCAACGCCTCGACCCGGGCCACCTCGTCCCGGTAGTGCAGGTAGAGGAGCAGTCCGCTGGCGCTCAACGCCGTCATCGTCCACCCGGCCGCGATCGCCAGCCGCGACAGGCCTCGTCGCCAGTAGGTGCGCCGCACCGCGGTGTGGCCCAGCACCGCACCTACCGGCGGGACGAGGAAGGCCAGGACCACGGCGAGCGCGGGCAGCCGCGTGGGCGCCAGGTCCTCGGCCGGCTCCGCGGCTTCGCCGGTGTCGTCCTCGGGTGCACAGCCCTCGGGATCCGCTGTGTCCTTCTCCTGTGCGTCTCCGTCCGAGCCCTGGTCCGTCTCGCCGCCCATGCCCGCCATCGCCTTCCCCTTGACCTTCCATGTGCCGTGACAGGACGGCTGTGCGCCGTGCCGTCGTGGTGTGCTCCCCACCGAGAGGAAGAGACCAGCACATTCACCCCGCGAGAGAACGAACAGGGCCATCATGGCATCTGGGCAGAAGAGTGAGGTGTCGGGAACCCGACCACGGCTGAGGGATGGCAGGCTGTGGTGCGCCCCCATGCGCGACCGCGCCGGTAGCGACCAGCCGCGCGAGCGTGACCCGACCCGCCGAGAAGTACCGGCCAGTGGAGGACCGACTGTCGTGGCGAACCGAAGACCCCCCGTCGGTGACGCGATCCGCCTGTTGGTCGAACGTTTGAACCACAGCGCCGCGAGCCCGACCTCTGGGGATCCGGTGAGTGCCCGCGGTGGGCGGTCCCGCTCATGGTGGGCGATCAGTGCCCAGTGCGCTGCCGGGCTCGCCCTCTATGTCGCCGTGTCGCTCACGGTGGGGCTGCTGTCGGGCTCGGCGGTGCTCGGTGCGGCCGTCTCGGGTCCCGTGGTGCTCGGTGCGGTCGTGGTCTGGCGGCGCTGGACCTTCGGTGCGTGGTCGGCAGGACCCGTCTCGGAGCAGGCGCGGGGGATCCAGTTCTGGGCGCTCGCCCTCACCGGTCTGGTGATGTGCTTCCTCGGGGGCCAGACGCTGGCCGTGTGGCTCTACGCCGCGCTCGGCTCGACCTCCTTCGACGCCACGCAGAACGCGCAGAACGCGGTACCGGTGGCACTGCTGCTCTTCGCGCTGGTCATAGCCGCCCCGGTGGGCGAGGAGGCCCTCATTCGCGGCCTGATCTACCCGTTGCTGCGGCGCCGCTGGCCGGCACTGGCCGCGGCGCTGGTCAGCTCGGCGGTGTTCGCCGCGTTGCACGGCAACCTTGTACAGGTCGCCGTGGCACTGCCGCTGGGGGTGCTGCTGGCCCTCGTCTACGAACACGTGGGAATGCTCTGGCCGGTGGTCGCGCTGCACGCGCTGTTCAACCTCGCCTCGGTGCTGGTGCCGGTGCCTCTGGTGGAGGCGATGGCGACCCCCGTGGTCTTCTCACTCGCGCTGGCGGGCGCGGCCGTGGTCATGATGGCGCTCCACCCGACCGACGACGACCGTGACGAGACGACCTCGTCGCCACGGTGATCGTGTACCGACCCTTCGGCGCGGGCGCCGTCACCGCAGCGCACCCGCGGCCACCAGGTGGCGCAGCGTCCGCTCGGCGGGTCCCCGGATTCCGTGCCGCTCCATCAGGGCGCACACGAGCACCGAGACCGACCAGACGACGACCGCGACGGTGAGCTGCCAGACCGAGGCCAGCGCCTCGATGCCGCAGACACGCAGCACTCCCGCCGCCAGCACCAGGAGCACGGTCTGCGACAGGTAGGCCGACAGGGAACGCCTCCCGGTGGCCGCCAGTGCTCGGCCGAGGACTCCCGTGCCCGCTGTGGGCCGGGAGGCGGCCAGCGCGACGAGGGCCAGGAAGGCGGCTCCGGCCAGCAGCCCGGCCGGTCCCTGGTGCCAAGTGACCAGGACGCGTGCCAGGATGCCGGTGCCGTCCACGCTCATCAAGAGCGGGAGGACGGCCGTGACGGGGATGACGAGTCCGACCAGGACCACACCCGCGAGTTGCCGCCGGTGCCGGTGCGGCTGCTCGATCCGCCCCCGGCCCGCCAGCCACGCCCCCAGCAGCACACTGGGCAGCGCCATCGAGGTCAGGACCGTCGCCGGTGTCGTGACGAGCCAGAGCGCCAGGTTGACCGCGACCCCGGCGAGGTGTTCGTCGAACAGGGCCTGCGCCGCCAGACCGTGGCTGCGGGCAAGGACAGCCTCGGGCCCGGCCGCCGCCAGGAAGGATGTCGACAGCGCGCAGCCGAGGGCGGCCAGCAACAGCGCGAGCCGTCGGCGGCGGGCGGCGACGATGCCCGCGACCAGGACGGTGATGAGCCCGTAGGTGCCCAGAATGTCCTGGGCGAAGACGAGGGCGTGCACGGCGCCGAAGACCAGCAGCCACAGGCCCCGCCTGCGCAGCAGTGTCGTGGCGCGCCGTTCCGCCTGTTCGCGGTCGAGGCCTGCGGCCAGGCTCTCCCGGATGGACCTCTGCGCGATCGTCGCCAGGCCGAAGCCGAGCAGCAGGGCGAAGAGCGGGTAGGCCCGCCCGTCGACCAGCAGGTGCAGCAGGCCCGACACGACCGTCTCGGCGATCGCGGACGTGTTCGGGTCCTGCCGGAACCAGTAGTGCGCGTTGGCCGCGGCGATGAGGAGCAGCATCGCTCCCCGCGCCAGGTCCGGCACGAGCAGGCGTCCGGAGCCGGTCATTGTGCCTGGTAGCGGAGTTTCTGCTCGTTTACCAGTGCACACGGAATGAAATTACCAGATGCGCGCTCCGGGGCCGTCGGGTGGCATGACAGCCGGGCCGGCCGTCGCTTGAGACGGTTTGGCGAGCCACCGGATGCGGGCCCGCATGTCCGGTGGTGTGGGAGAAGGGCCGGGCGCCCCGGACCTCCTACCCGATTCAGGATTCACCGGGATGGCGCTGCCGCCTGTGGACTGTTACTCCCCGAATCCCCGGCTGTCCGACTCGGCTTGGCGCTGATCGCTTTCGTAGGCCTTGCCTGTCTTCGGGTGCAGCAGCGACTCGTAGGGGCCGGGCGCCTTGGACGGTGTCTTCACCGAGAGCGTCTGAGGCCGTCGCCCATAGCCGTGGTGGTCGTCGTAGAGTCCCCACTCGGTGCGGTGCCGCGCCATCGACTTCAACGGCGGTTTCGGTGTCTCCCAGATCGCGCTGGAAGTCCTGGCCGCGGCCTGTGTCTCCGTGCGCCGGTGGCGCCCCGGGGCCTCTTCGGAGCTGTCGGGCTGTGTCTGGGACTCCGCGCTGGGCTTCGGGGTTTCGGCTGTCTGCGACGCCCTCTCCTGGGAGCCCTCCCGGGTGTGTTCGGCCCCGAGGCGGGCCTCGCGCTCCCGCGCCGTCTCCGGCTTTCCCAGCGCCTCCCATGCGGAGATCGCAGCAGCGGTCTCCTCCTGACCCATGCCCGCCATCAGCATGTCGAACTGGGAGGCCACACGGTCACCGCGCTGCGCGAGCAGGTCGTTCACGATCACCTGGTCGGCCAGCGCACGGTCCGCCCCCTGCCCGCCTGCGCTTGCCCCAGAGTGCGCACCAGGATCAACCGGTCCAACCTGGAGGGGACCGACCATCCCGGGCGAAGGGGCGACGCCGACTCCCGTTACTCTGAGATCTTCATAAGAATGGACACTACGCAAACGCCCTATCACTCGGTTGCGCTCGGCATGTAGATCTGGTGGAAGATCCACCTTCCCCAACTTGTCGGCCAGAACGTGCGGTTCAGGCGTCCCCAGTGCGATTCCTTCCATCAGGCGGACATCTGTGCTTGGCCCGTCCTCGCTATACCAGTCCATCGTCATCTGTGACCGGACCGCGTCGCGCCCCAAGAAATCGTTGATGTCCTTGGGCAGATGTCCATGCTCCGGAAATTCGACCTCGAACTGGATCTTTTCAAGACCGACCTCCTTGTTGGCCAGTAGTTCGGGAATCTCATCCATTCCTAAAACAGATTCCCTCGCCACGTCGGCAGCGAAAATATAAGAGTTGCCGCGGGTCGCCTGTGTGTAGGATCTGGAAAGAAAGGACCACGCTTCCTTCCGCGCTGCTTTTACCTCTCCTGGGGAGATATCATAGTACCTGTCGAGCGCCAGGTTAACTTTCCTGTCGAAGAGCCTGTGTGAATCAAGCTTTTTCCCAGAGTCCGTTCTCTCCAGAACCTCGTATCCACGAGTCTCGGCACACGCCTGCGCAAGAAACCGATGACTCACCGGCTTTGAAGAGGGATCGGGTGCGGACTCGTACGACCAGAAGGCGAAGGGCTTTCCCGTGGGGGCAACAGGATTGCTCTTGGCCCATTCAACGACATAAGCATGGACATCAGGCCTGCCATCCGTAGTCACCAGGCCACGATGAAAGCATTCTTCTGCAAGGTTGTCGGAAATCATCCTGGCTTCGGCATCGCTCAGGCTGTTGTATTCCTCTTCGAGATCCTTCGCTCTTTGCCACTCGCTCGCCGAAATTGCAATTCGACCCGATCTAGCCACGGGTCAACTTTCGAGGCGCGTTGAATGAGATTCGGGCAGAGGACCCGGCTCCACCGGCGGCTTGCCAAGTTCTGAGAGATACCGATTGTTCAAGAAGAATGATCGGGCTGTCGTCATAGGGATTTCTGAGATCCCAGCATGCCAGGCGATAAGGGTTATCCTGGGAAGATCGCGGTCTGCTCCACAGTCCGTCGTAAGGCGCCCGCGGATAGTCCTTTGATCCGGAATGGCGCAACCATGACGGTTCCCCGAAAACACCGGTTCCCTGCGCCAGGTAGTTCTCCCACGACGCGACGCCGAGGGACACTACTTCCTCTTTGGTTTCAGGGAGAGCGGAGATCGCCCTCCATAGATCGGCTACGACGGAGACGACCGGGTGCCAGAATCCGTTCGACTGCAGATCCAATTTGTTGCCATGGCGTGTCTGCACGTCCAGATCGAACTCGGTCGTGAGCGCCTTCCACCCGTAGCGGTCGCACCACCGCTGGACATCGGGAGTCCCCGGGTGGGGAGGGCCGGACCAGATACTCGTCCAATCCACGTTTCGCAGGTCTTCGAGCTCAGTCCGAAGAAGCTCCGGTGTGATGTGCACGATTTCCTCGATCATGAAATACTCGCACTCCTCTTCTGTGTCACAGGAAGCATCCATGATCATACGGTGCGACATTGGTGTGCACAGCGGCGGCGAAGTACTGGGGCGGGTCCGGCTGAAGTGAGCGTCTTTCATTCTGCTTCTCGGAGTTGAAGAACGAGCACGGCTCGGGTGATCTCACCGGCCCGGCTCAGCCCTGCGCGGGCAGCACCGCAGCCGACGTAGGACGTCCCAGTTCTTGAGCTGGGCGATGGCCCGCTCCCCAGGGCTGCGGAGTCTGGCGTGCTCGGAGTCGGAGTCCTTCTTCCACTGCGGCTTGCCCCGGCCCTTGAACGGGCAGAACACCGCCTCCGGCAGGCCCACGTACCCCTTGTCGCCCAGGCAGAGCAGACCTGAGGAGGCGATTCGCTCGGCGATCCTCCACACCCGGGCGGCCCGGGTGTCGTGCACCGATCTTGGGACCTGGCCGGACTCGATCTGCAACCGCGGGAGATGGCGACCCACTGTCTCCTGGGGTCTTTCTCGGCCGTGAGAACTTACTCGCAGGCGAGTGCATCTGAGTGCTGTGTACACAGCGCATGCCGTTCATCACACCGAAGACCAGTAGCCACAGGCCATGCTTGCGCAACAACATAAAGACCAGGTAAGCGCGCCCGCCGTGCGAAACCACCCGATGTGCACAACCTTGAGCCGCTTCGATGCTTCACACTAGGTGGCGCCGAACCCCCGGATTCCCAGCCGAATCAAGGAGACCCCCATCGTGACGACCGCCAAGACCCCCGTGGCCGCGAGTCTGGTCGCTGTACTCGCCCTGACCGCGTGCTCGGGTGGTGGCTCACTCGTGTACGACTTCACCGAGGAGCCGGTGATGGAGCCGGCCTCGAGTATCGAGTTCCGCATCCCCGACGAGCTTGCCGAGCTGAGTGAGGACTACCTCGAGGACCGTGTGTACGAGTCCATCACTGTGTCCGCGGTCGACTCGGACGACCCTTCGGGGTGTGCCGTGGAGATGGAGTTCGACTTCGCGGACGGCGGGCTTGAGCGCTACCTCGAGTACCAGGAGAACGACATCGCCGGTAGCGACACGACCTTGGATGAACGTATGGCCAGCCGGCTGACCGGCGAGAACCTGGATCAGATCGAGCTTAGCGAGGACTACAGCTCCGCGGTGGTGCCCGTGGAATGTGCCGCCTCACCGACCGACGACGAGAGCGTCTCGGAAATCTCCTTCTCGCGGTTCGTCGGGGATGGGGACCAAACCCGAAGTCTCGCCCGCGTCAAGTTCTCCGCCATGCAGGGCGGCGAGCTGTACGTCCACGAGCCCGAGGTCGAGAACTGGGAGCTCGACTCCAACGGCAACTGGATCCGGGCCGAGTAGAACCCGGCCGTGGCGGACCCCCGCCCCAGGTGCACGGTTCTCTGGTGCGCCGGGGCGGGCGGTACACCGGCAGGAGAGCGACGGCGAGTGTCCGAGCGCAACTGTAGGGTGATGCTCGTAAACGAGCAGAAACAGAGTAGGTGAGTGATGGCCAAGAGCGTCTTCAAGATCCCTACCAGCCTGGACCGGTCCTTCCTGGACCACGAGATCGCGCTGGCGGGCGGCGGATGGCAGATGCGTCCGCTGCCGATGAAGGTGATCCTGTTCTGGGCCGCCTCCATTCTGTTGCTGTTCTGGGTCACCACCTCGACGTTCGTCTCCAGTGCCGACTGGTGGCTCATCCTCCTGGTGATCATCTGGTGGCTGGCGACCACCGCTTTCTTCGGCCAGTACTCCAGGACCAAGGAGATGCGCTTCGCGTCGCTGCCCGCGCTCCTGGAGTACCTGCCCCGGCCCGCGCGCCGCGTCATCACCCGCCGCGGGTCCAACCCCAGCGGCTTCTACTCGGTGTTCGGCGTCAAGAGCATCGATGAGACCGGCTTCATCGAGTGGCTGGACGGCACCGTCGGACAGGCCTACCTCGTCGTCGGATCCGCCTCGGTGCTGGTCTTCGACGAGGACAAGCAGGCCATCCTCAACCGGGTCGACGCGTTCTGGCGCAAGGTCGACACCAACGCGGAGTTCATCTGGATCACGACCAAGGAACCCCAGCGGGTCTATCGGCAGCTCGGCAACCTGGAGATGCTCAACCGCAACCTCGCGATCCGCGACCCCGAGCTGTTCGATCTGCTCGATGAGCGGTACTCGATCCTCAAGGACTATGTGGGCGGCCAGTTCAACTCCATCCACCAGTACCTGGTGATCAAGGGCGACAACCTGGAGGCGCTGCGCCGGGCGCACGCACTGGTGCGGGCCGAGGCCGAGGGCTCCAGCCTCATGATCAAGCAGGCCACGATGCTCAACGCCGACGACCTCTACGAGATGCTGCGGACCATCTACACCGCAGAACGATAGGTCGGCCGCACGACCGCACGGACATTCGAACACCCCGATAGCCGGGATGTGGGACCGGTGCGTCGAGAAAAGTCTAATTTCTGCTGATATACGAGGAGAAAGTGCAGAGCGCGCATGGCCGGTAGACGTTTTCGAGGCAGCGCGACCGGGACCTCGCAGGTGGACCTGCCCGGCGCGCTCCTGGGCACCACCCACGCCACGGGGCGGACGGAGCCGACCGCCGCCGACACGCGGACGGACGAGCAGCCCGTCGCGAGCCCGATGGGCCGCGGCGTCTCGTTCGGCAACCTGAGGGAACGGCAGCGGCGGGCGGCGGAACAGGACGCCGCCGAGGCCGAGCGAGGCGACGACCCGGCCGAGGGGACGAGTGCCGCCGAGCGCCGTGCCGCGCAGAAGAAGGAGCGCCAGATCGGCGGCACCTTCGAGGAGCACCCGCACCTGCTCGCGGTCAAGCCGCGCGAGCGCTACGTCTTCCACAGCGACTACTTCCGGATCGACGACCACCACGCGTGCGTCCTCGGCTTCTTCCACGACGACGGCTCCCGCGACGACTTCGCCGCGTTCTGGGGCATCAACCGCATCCCGACCGGACTGCCCGACGACGTCACCGTGGTGGTGCTCGAACAGGTCCGCCGGATGGGCGAGAAGTGGATCGAGGACCGGATCAAGACGGCGGAGAAGCTCGACCGCCTGGAGGAGGGCGAGCAGTCCCAGTCCGGCACCATGACCTCGCGGCGCAAGGCCGCCAAGGTCAGCGATGACATGGAGATCGTCTCCGGAGAGATCCAGGACGGTGCCAGCTACCTGCACGTGCACGACCGCCTCCTGGTCAAGGCCCCCACGCTGGAGGTCCTGGACGACGCCGTCGAACGCATCGGCCGCCTGTACATCGACCGGTTCGGCACCCTGACGGTCGCCGCCTACCCCGGCGAGCAGCGGCAGGAGCTGACCAACCTCTTCGGCAGGTCCGAACGCAAGCGCGGCAAGGGCTTCCACTTCACCAGCGTGGAGTTCGCCGGATCCCATTCCCTGGTCACCAACGGGCTCAACGACCCGGCGGGCGAGTACGTCGGCTACATGGTCGGCGACGTGAACAACTCCGCGGTGCTCTTCGACGTCAATGCCTACGACCACCACGTGGTCGTCGCCGACAACGGGGTCAACCCGGTGCTGGACCGGGCCCACGTGCCCGACATGTGGGGATCGAAGATCTCGCAGGCGGCGCTGCTGTCCAACGCCCGCACCGTGCACATCATCCTGGACGGGGCCGACCTGGACGGCCTGGGCCCGCGCCTGGACGCGCTCACCGCCCGGCTGGACATGAACTCCGGCGACATCAACATGTTCGAGATGTTCGGAGCCCAGGAGGACGAACTCGGCATCTTCCCGGCGCACCTGGAGAAGGTCGTGCTCATGGCCGAGCAGGCCTACGAGACGACCGACCAGGACCGCTCCATCATCCGCGGTGCGCTCAAGGAGACGTTGACGCAGTTCTACATCGACAAGGCCATGTGGGCGCGCAACGCCAAGCACAACCGGGACCGGCTGCGGGTGGTGGGCGTCCCGCACGCCCAGGTGCCGCGCCTCCAGGACATCGTCACCTACTTCGACACCCAGTACCGGGCGCTGGCCAACTCCACCGCCCGCGACGACGAGGCGCTGCACGCCTACAACATCCTGCGTCTGGTCTTCAAGGACCTGCTGGACAACAACGGCGACCTGTTCAACACCCACACCAACGACGAGATCGACGGGGTGGCCGACGCCCGCCGCGTGCTCTACGACTTCTCGCGGCTTCTCAAGCGCGGGAAGGGGGTGGCGATGGCCCAGTTGGTCAACGTCATCGGTTTCGCGGTCGACAACCTCGGCCTGGGCGACACGGTGATCATCCACGGCGCCGAGAACATCGACGACCGCGTCAAGGAGTACCTCGGCGAGCAGTTCGGGCACCTGTTCCTGCGCGGCGGGCGGGTCGCCTACCTGTACAACGACATCGACCGGATGCTCGCCGACTCGGCGTTCAACCGTTTCGACTCCGCCGACTGGACGGTCCTGGGTCCGATGCGCGACGCGACGGTCACCGAGTACCAGCGCCAACTGCACCAGGACATCCCGCCAGACCTGGAACGCCTGGTGACCACGCGCGGAGAGAACCTCGCCTACCTGCGGCGGGGACACACCAACGTCATCTTCCACATGGACCTGGCACTGGGCGTCAACCCGGCCCGAGCCGATCGGCGCGCCCAGCTGATCGGGGCGGGCCGGCGCGAGAAGGGCGAACGGAAGCAGTCCTCGGCGGTGATGGCGGCCAAGGGCGACATGGCCGAGGAGCGGGCCCAGCGCGTGGCCGAGAACGGCGCCGAGGCACGGTTGCGCGCCGAACGCATGAAGCCGCGGGCGAAGCCGCCTCGCCGCTCCGACCGGCAGGACCCGGCCCAGGGCGGGGCCGTGCGGAGTGACCGCAGGGGAGGTGGCCGGTGACCGACGTGAGAGAGAACGAACCGACGGTGGAGCAGGGTGCGCCCCCGAACGGGAGCCGCGGCCTTCCCTCGAGCGGGCCGAGCACCCTCGTGCGCCTGGTCACGCGGGTGCTGTTCGTGGTGATCCCGCTGGCCCTGATGCTGGGGGTGTCCGGCACCGCGCACGCCGACGAGAAGGAGGACGAACTCAACAAGCTGTCGTTCTACCGGCTCTCCTCGTCGATGACGGCTCTGTTCTCCACGGCGCAGGAGCCGAGCGGTGACGGTGGCGTCAGCCTCGAGGATGACGCCTGGGCCGAACTCATGGCACAGCCGGCGAATGCCGGATCGATGCTCGGTTACGCCGACGAGGACTACAACATCATCGCGGGGTGGCTCAACTCGCGCATGGCCCAGTCCTCCGACAGCGTCGGCTACGAGACCCTGGTCGGCAGCGACAACTCCGGAATCCCCGGTGAGACGGGTGCGCAGGACTTCGCGCTGTTCGGCGCCACGCTCAACGGATTGGGGCTGGATTCCACCAGCACCGGGCTTTCGCTGGGGTTCTTCAACGCGCTCTTCGGCGGGATCATCTTCCTCCTGTACACGGTCTCGGCCGCGGTGGACGCCCTGTGGTCGATCCTCATTCGGGCGCTGATCGGGCTGAATCCGTTCCAGTTGTTCGCTGACGCGATCAGTAATCCGGTGTTCGCCGACGCCATGACCGGAGGCGGGGAGCCGCCGGAGGCCCTCGAGGGCCTGGTCACGTGGATCTCCGGGTGGTACGAGGTCCTGGAAGACCTGGCGTGGACGGTCATGGTGCCGCTGTTCATCGGTGTCTTCCTGATGAGCATTCTGCTGTTCAAACAGTTCGACAAGGCCTCGGGCCTGAAGAAGCTGTTCATCCGCATGCTCTTCATCGGTCTGGGCCTGCCGTTGCTGGGGTCGATGTACACAGGCATGCTCAACGCCATGGCCGAGGCCACCGACGAGGGGAACTCGGGCTCCGCGCGGGTGGTGCTCTCCACGTATGTCGACTTCGAGGGCTGGGCGATGGATCACCGCCTGCGCGTGCCGGACGGGGAAGGGGCGTACGTCGAATGGGACGACAGCCAGCATGCCCCCTCCGGAAGGTCCCAGTCCAGCGTGCGCACCCTGGCGCTGCAGATCAACCACCGGGTCCTGGGTCTGTCGGAGCCGACACTGGGTGAGGACGAATCCTGGGGCGGTGCGACGGATGGTAGCGAAGCGGGATTCGAGGAGACGCACTACGCCCAGGTCGCGAGCATCCTGGGCCGGTACATGAGCAGCGCCCACGTGTCCGCCTCATCCTTCGAGACCGAGTCCAAGGCCACCCTGCCCGAGGAGGTCCGAACGTGCGGAGACAATGAACCGTGCGCGCGTGACTGGTTCGAGAACTACATGGGCGATCCAGAGGACATCGTGGGCACCAGTGATCCGGCGCCCGGCGACAACCCCCTGATCTCGGTGAGAGGTGCGGGCCTGACCGCCAGCGGTGGTGGCGACACCAGGAGGTTCAGGACAAGCGAAGATGTCGGCGCCTGCGGGCTGGATCTGTCCACGCCCAGCGGCAATCCCATGTCCTGCAACCTCGCGCCGCTGGCGATGTACAACTACCTCAACTCCGACTTCGGGCCGACGTCCTACACGGCCTACTCCTCCGGCAGGAGCAGCAGCGAGGCGACCCGGTCCATCCACAACTCGGTGTCGCTGGTGGGCACCGGAACCATGAGCGCCGTGTACTGGTTCAACGCCGTGGTGCTGCTGGGCGCGTTCATCACCATCGGCATCGGGTACGCCGTCGCGATGCTGATCGGGAACATCCGGAGGAGTTTCCAGCTCATCACGGCGATTCCGTTCGCGACGCTGGGCGCGATATCGGGCATCGCGAAAGTGATCGTCTACACCATCGCGCTGATCATGGAAGTCGTGGTCACGCTTTTCCTGTACAAGTTCGTGCAGGAGTTCCTGCTGAGCCTGCCGAGCATCATCGAGACCCCGTTCGCGGCAGCCCTCAACAGCACCGACGGCGATGAGCAGTCGGCGATGGTCGCCTTCCTGGTCTCCGGAGGGTTCATCACCATGATCGTCACCCTGGTGACGATCATCCTGGTCATCCTCTTCACGGTCATGGCGATGCGTCTGCGCAAGACGCTGGTGAAGGCGGTGGAGGAGGCCGCCACCAAGTTGGTCGAGAAGCTCACCGACAGCAAGGTCACGCCCCCCGGCGGCGGCGGTGGCGGCATGAGCGGCAAGATGCCCGCCCTGAGTTCGGGGGCCGCCTCCGGTGCCGGCGCGGCGATGGGCAACCGGATGATGGGCGGTGGTGGCGGACCCAAGGGCGGCGGCCCGAACGCGGGCGGCACCAACGGCGGTGGTCCCGAGGGCATCAGCACCGCATCGGGAGACAGTAACGAGACCAGGGTCGGCGGCGACGTGGACACCGACGGCACGCTGGAAGGGCCCGGTGAACTGACCGGGGGCGGCGACGGTGGCGACGACGGGTCGGGCGCGGGCCTGGATCCCGGGGACGCGAACGGAGACGCCGCGCGGGAGACCGCACTCGGCCGACGGGTCGAGGCCGACGGGCTGTCGATGCCTCCGGGGAGCGCCGACCCGGACAATCCGAGGGTCGGCGACGACGGCGACCCGCTGGAGGCCGGGATGAAGTCCGTCCAGGAGTCCGGCGAGGAGTACCGCAAGGCCGACGCGGCCAAGGTCGGCGCGGTCAAGGACACCGCCGAAGCGGGCGTGCACGCGGGGGTCGCCGTCGGCCGCGGCATGGCCGGGGACGCCGCCGGTGCGGCCGAGTCCGGAGGCAAGGCCCTGGAGAAGGGCGGCTCCGCCACGGCGAAGAACGCCCAGTCCAGGGAGCACAAGGAACGGGCTGGAAAATCGTCCCTCGACAACCAGAACCCGAACCCCAACAACGTGCGTCGTATGAACCAGGGACGGCAAATGCAGCAGACCGGACGCACGGTGTCCAACACCGCGGGCCTGGCGAGCGGCGGCACCGGGAGTAAACCCGGTGGCGGCGGTCCGAAGCCCACCGGCGGTGGACCGAAGCCGACCGGTGGGCCGAAACCCACCGGCGGAACCGGGGGCAAGTCCGGCGGCGGTCCAAAACCGGCCGGCGGACGGACTGGAAACCCGCGCAAACCGCGTGGAGGCAACAACAGGAAGAAGTGAGAACTGATGGGGATCAAGGGCCGACCCCCCTTTTCCGCATTGCGGGCAATGGCATGAGTCGTACGCCGTTTAGCCTCGTCTTCCAGGGAAAGTCACACTAAAAAGTGTTGCTCCCAGCGCTGTCCGACAACTAGCATCAAATCCGCCCCCGTATCCCCCAGCGGAACCGCCGAACCCTCCATCGCCGCGCGCAATGCGTCGGATCCGAACAGGACAAGGAAAAGCATGAACATCACCAACCTCCCGGCTGCGGGATGGGACCTCATCTCCTTCTTCGATAGCGCTCGCGAATACGCCGGAACGGCGGGCGGTGGCCTTCTCGCGCTCATGGGAACCGTCGGAGTCATCTGGGGCGGCGTCCTTCTCATCAAGAAGCTGATGGCGTCGCAGCAGGACCAGACGAGCTGGATCAAGATCGTCGGCCTGATCTTTGTCGGCGGTGCGCTCATGGCCGGTGGATTCGGTCTCATCTCCAATATCGCCGAGGGCGGCCAGACCACCATCGAGGACCTGGGTGGCGGCATGATCCTCCTCCAGGGGTTCCTCGGGTCCGCGTCCTAGCCGACCCTCGACCAGGGGACGCGTGAGGGTCGGCGGCCACCGTGCTGCCGACCCTTTCGTACGTCCCGGGGACACCCTCCGTCGCTGATACAGCGCCACCGCGACAGCGGTCGGCCCCGCACGCCCGAAGGCCGAGCAGGAGAAGGACTCGCAGCACATGGGGATTCAAGAGACCACGAAAGCCTTCGCGGCGAGGATGAAGCTGGGACCCCACCACGCCATCGAGCGGTTCGGGGTCATCACCAGCATCATCAGCGCCACCTTCGTGCTGCTGCTGGTGGGCACCATCGCCTCGGCCGTCGGCAACAACCGGGCCCAACTGGACCAGACCGCGCTGTACACCGCGTCGTTCACCACCTCCAGGACCGAACTGTCGGGCGAGGTGAACGGGATCTACACCAACGAGGAGCGCACCCGAGCCCTGGTCCTCATGCGGTTCCGCGACTCCGACGCGGGCTCCTTCTCCACCGACGCCGTCAACTACCAGGCGTTCCTCACCGGATCCAACGAACAGCTCGACACCCAGGCGCTGAAGACCGCCGTCACCGGCTCGATCGTCGTGTTCGGCTCCACCGGCTACATCGGGGTGG
The DNA here is from genome assembly GCF_001279585.1 of Nocardiopsis sp. NRRL B-16309. Taxonomy (GTDB): domain Bacteria; phylum Actinomycetota; class Actinomycetes; order Streptosporangiales; family Streptosporangiaceae; genus Nocardiopsis. The sequence goes on from NZ_LGEC01000080.1 coordinate 155,740, forward strand.
TCCTGGACTCCGACGCGCCCTTCGAGCAGCAGATCATCAGCCTGACCCTGCGGGCCAACAGCGAACTGGTCTACCAGGAGGGCGCGGGGCGCGAGCTTCGTGAGGACCTGCAGAGCGACAACTCCTTCGCGGAGTTCGACCAGTGGCGGCTGTTCCTCAACCCCGGAGCCTCCGGCGCGGAGGAGGCGACCTCCCTGGCGGGCGCGCGCATCGACCCGTCCGCCATGTACTACGAGCTGGTCGTCGCCGAACAGGAGGAGGAGGTCCGCGCCGCGATGGACGAACAGCTCATGGAGATGGGCGCCGTCCTCAACCGGATCGAGGAGTACGACGGCGAAATGAGCCGGGTCAACGTCGACGGGGTGTTCATCGAACCGCCGGAGGTGCCGGTGCAGGTCGCCGGTGACGAGGTCACCGGTGAGCCGGCCGACGGCGACAACGAGGCCACGCTGGCGCTGGAGACCGGCTGGGTGCACCCGCGCGGCTACGACTTCGACTGGCGCTCGGGCACGGTCGAGGAGGGCTATCTGGACGAGCTCATGCCCGAGGGCGAGACCTCCTACGTCACGTATCTGGGGGAGAAGGCTCGCGCCGAGGACGAGGAGAACGGCGGGTTCACGGCCAACGACATGGAGTGGCACCTCACCGACGGCAGCGATCTGAGCGACAGCCGGGACTCAAGCCAGGCGCTGGATCCGCTCAACAACATCATGAACAACACCACGCAGGCCTACCAGGACTATCACCGCCTCAAGACCGAGTACCAGGTCGACTCCCTGAGCGCACTGCTGGAGCTGGAGGTGGCGCTGCGCGGCGTCGAATCCGCCGGATCGGTCAACGCGGACGAGGAGGCCCTGCTCACGTACTGACGCGAAGCGGTACGGAGCGCGGGGCGATCACACGGACGAGCACGTCGAGAGGCGGAGGAGCAGGACGCGATGGCGGGTATCGGTGGCGGCGGAGCGGGGGGCATACAGCCCCCGGGATCCGGATCGGGCGCGTCGGACAAGGTCGGCGAGGCCGCCGGGAAGGGGTTGCCCGACCCGGGTGACAAGCCCGGCGGTGGCGATCACAAGGGCGACGCCGGCGGGTCCGACACGTCGGGCGGCCCGGCGAAGGGCGCGACGAAGGACCCCGCGGGCGGCCCGGCGAAGGGCGCGCCCAAGGCTCCCGCGGGCGGGGCAGGGTCGCCCCAGGACTCCGCCGGGGACTCCGGGGGCGGCAAGGACCCCGACGAGGGCGCCGGCCCGAAGCTCGGCGCGGGCGGCACCTCGGAGGCGGCCAAGGGCGGTTCCGAGTCCGACACCAAGGGCGTGGCCAAGAAGGGCGTGGGCACGGCCGCCGCCGTCCCGGCGGTCGGCGTCGGTGCTCAGCTCATGGTCCTGTTGATGTTCCTCAACTGGCTCAAGGGCATGATGGCCATGCTGCTGGCGCTGCTCATGAACCTGTGGAGCCTCATCTGGATGCTGGTGCTCCAGGTCGTCAAGGCCGTCGTCAGCTTCTTCGTCTCCATCGGCGGAGCGATCGCGGGGTTCTTCGGCGGGATGTTCAGCGCGGTCACCGGCGCCGTCGTCTCCGCCGGCGCGGGTCTCCTGGGCCTGGTCACCGCGATCGCCAGTGCGGTGGTCGTCGTGCAGGGCAACTCCAGCGCCCAGCACGAACCCGTGCCGGACAGCTGTCGTGAGGAGACCGAGAGGATTGTGCAGGAGATCGACGACAACACCGAATCGGGGGCAACCTCCGCGAACATCGAGGCGACGGCCGAGGAGGTGTACTCGATCCTGGCGGGCATGGGCATGCAGGACGAGAACATCGCGGGTGTGCTGGCCAACTTCCAACACGAGTCGGGGATCGACCCGACCACCGTCGAGACGATCTTCAACGAGCCCTACGAGGTCGGCCCGCGTACGCGGGAGGCCGAGGAGAACGGTTTCCAGGTCGAGCTGATCGACGCCGACTACGCCGCGAAGTATCCCGGCATCGACCTGGTGGGTATCGGACTGGGGCAGTGGACCAACGGCCGCAACACGCTGCTCACCGACTACGCCGAGAGCACAGGTGGAGAGTGGTACGAGCTGGAGACCCAGCTGACTTTCATGCTCTCCGAGGATGATCCGGTTCGCGTGCGGTTCGTCCAGGACCTCATCGAGAACCCCTCCGGCTCGGTCGAGCAGTCGACCAAGGACTGGATGTTCCAGTGGGAGGGCCTGACAATTGAATCCGAACTCACCGAGCGTCAGGAGGACGCCAAGGTGTGGTTCGCCAAGCTGGACGGTTGGGAAGCCGACGAGGGCCGGGCCGACTCCATCCTTGAGCAGGCCGAGGCGACGGTGGACGTCGCCAATCAGAACCGCCGCACCGCAGCGGTGCAGGAGTGCCGAACCGCCAACGTCAACGGAGCCGGCATCGCGCCTGGCGATGCACCCGACCTGTCCGGTATGGGGGCAGGGGCGTTGGTCTCGTGCGGGGAGACCACGACCCCGACCACGGCGACTCCGATGACGTGTGCGAGCAGGGACGCGGCCATCCAGGCCTTCCCAGGCGCGCAGTGGACCAAGGCCGGGTCGGCGTACTGCTATCGGGCGTCCTCGGGTGACCACGGTTCGGGACGGGCATGCGATCTGATGACCAGTGCCATCGGCACTTCCGGCTCCGCGGAAGAGGACGCCGCCGGCGACCAGCTCGCGCTGTGGTACATCTCCAACCACGAGCGCCTGGGCGTGAAGTACGTGATCTGGAAGCAGTCGATCTGGAATCCGGGTTGGAGCGCCTGTGCAGGCGAACGCGGGGGGAGCGAACCCCGATGGGCCGAGTGGTACAACGACGTCCCCGATGTTCCCGGCGGCAAATGGTGCGGAATGCCGGACAGGGGCAGTCTGACCGAGAACCACTTCGACCACGTCCACATCAGCTATGTCCGCTGATCGAGTTCGAGTAGCCGGGCTCAGGATGGACCGGCGAGCGCAGGGAAACGGTGGAACGGGCCGGAGCTTTCCCCGCGTCGGGGCCCCAGAGACCAGCAGGGAAGGAGCGCTGTGATGGCCGAGGAGGGCACGCCGAACAGCGGTGATGGCGCTTCGCGGGAGGCGGCCCCCAAGAAGCCCTGGCGCGAGATGAACCGTGAAGAGGCGATGGAGCGATTCGACGCCTACCACGCCAAGCAGCGCGCCAACCGCAGGAGGATGACCGGCGACGACGTCCAGGAGATGCTGCGCCAGCGCCGCGCCGACCGGCGCCAGCGCAGGAGTGAACGCCGGGAACGGCGCCACAACGGCCAGGCACCTCAGCGCGACACGGGCCAGGTCGTGCGGATGAGCCTGGGCGGGGCCCTGATGGTCGGAGCGATCGGCACGGGGGCCCTGGCCGCCACCAGCACCGACACCACGGAGGTCCAGAGCCGGGACAACGACCTGGAGATCGCCTCGCTCGAAGGCGAGATCCGGGAGCTGGAGGCCGCCTCGTGGGACGAGGGGGACGCCGCCGCGCTCGAGGAGCAACTCGACGAGGCCGTGGACCAGGCCAGGGAGAAGGGCGAGGAGGTCGCCGAACTCCAGACCACCTACCAGGAGATCCTGGCCGACCTCGACGACGCGGAGCTGTCCGGGGACGGGGAAGGTGACGGGGGCGGAGACGAGGCGCTCGCGCCCGTGTCCGAACACCGAGCGAAGCTTGTCGACTACTTCGACGAGTCGGCCCGGATCGTCGAGAACGAGGATGCCTACCGCCCCGGCGCGGACGTGCCCCACGGCCCTGGAGAGATCGACGTGCTCTTCCCCTGGTACATCCGCTACGCCGACGAGCACCGCGATCAGTACGCCGAGGCGTCACTGAACTCCTGGGAGCTGGTTTCGGCCACGCCCCGCATCGGATCGCAAGGGACCGTCACCGTCGCCTGGTTGAACAGCGACGCCTCCAGCGGCGACCTGTTGGCCTGGGCCCGGGGCACCTACGACGCCGAAGCGGGGGCGTTCATCAGCGTGTCCGTCGGCCAGACCACGATCGGTGACCGGTTCGCGGGCGGGGCGGGCCAGGACGAGGAGGACCAGGACTGATGGGGTTCTTCAGACGAAACGCCTTCCCTCTGTCCGCGGCCGCGCTGCTCCTGGTGTCGGGCGGTTCCTTCGCCGCCACGCGAAGTGCGCAGGAGGCGGCGCTCACGGACCAGGAACAACGGATCGAGGAGCTCCAGGGGGGCGTGGCCGACCTTGAGGAAGCGCAGGAGGAGAGGGAGAACGAGGTCGCCGGCGTGGTCCAGGGCACGGACACCGCACGGCTGGACGCCGACGAGGAACTCATCGGCGACGTGCTGGACACCGCCCTGACGTGGGAGACCCACGCTGAGTACGAGGACGCGCGCAGCGCCATGATGACCGTCTACGGACTCAACGAGGACTCGGCGTTCATGACCGCGTTCCTGCCCGTGGCACCGGTGAACGTCGACCGGGAGGGCAACGAGTACGCGCTCATCGACCTGCTCGGGCTCGACTCCCGGGTGGGGGACTTCCGCACCGAGCTGTTGTCGGTCCAGGGCGCCGAGTACTCCTACCTGGTCCTGGTCGATGTGCGGACCACTTCCGACGACGGGGAGGCCAGCGCCTCCAACACGGCGACGGTGCTGTTGACCACCGACGGCGACGGCGGAGTCTCGGATGTCGAGGGCTATGCCGCCACGTCCCCGGTGCGCTCCGCTGGTCCCGACTGATCCGGCGCTGACCTGGTGACACAGCGATCCGACCCGTGGCTCGGTGCGAACGGGCCACCGTCGTGCAGTGCTAAAATTATACTGATATACGAGGAAAAAAGCTTCTGTCACGGAAGGGAGGAGGCCGACGTGGCCGATGAATCGGACAGTCCCGGCGGTCCTCCGGCTCCGGACCCGGACCAAGGCAATCGGTTGGCCCGACGCCTGGGCCTGGTCTCTTCCCTGGGGCAGCCGGAAGAGCAACAGCAACAACAAGAACAGCAGCAGGAGCAGCAGGGGGAGGGCCCCGCACCGCGGCGTCCGACCGCCGGGCGCCTCCGGGTACTCCTCATCCGCATCGGTTACGGGACGGCCACCGGCCTGGTCGCGCTGGGTGCGCTGGTGCTCTTCGCCATGGCGGGCTCGATCAGCGCCCACCACCAGGCCGGGCTGGCGGAACAGGCCCAGGACGGCTTCGAGGCGCAGGATCGCATCACAGCCGCCGAGCAGGGCCTGGAGGATATGCCCAGCCAGGCCGAAGCCCAGCGCTGGCTGACCCGGGCCACGACCGTGGGCGCGGACCTCGCCGAAGCTCAGAACACCTACCTGGACCACACCGGGCCGATCACCACCGACGACCTGCCCGAACAGACGCCGGGACCGGGAGGGCGCGACGAGTGCCACCCCTACCTCGACGACCTGCCGACCACCACGCGCGACTACACCGAGGAGGAGCTCACCACCTGTGCCGAGGGGCTGCGCCAGAGCGCCATCGGCGGTCTGGACCGGACGCTGACTCCCCACTTCAGCGCGGGCGCCCGTGACTCCGACGGCTTCAACGCCGTGAGCCAGTGGCACGCGGCGATACCCGCCCTCGACGATGACGCCTCGCTGGCCGGTTACACCTGGACCGCCCATGAGGCTCAGGTCTTCGAGCAGGACCTGGCGATCCGCATGGTCTGGACACTGACCGAGGACGAGACGGGGCGGACCGTTGCCTGGCTTGGCGGTCGGTTCGACCCGTTGGTCAACAAGTTCGACGACATGGTGCTCGGCACCGCCGCCACCGCGGGCGAGGAGGGCACCGAGGACGGCACCGGTGAGGACTCCACCGCCGACGAAGCCGACGGCGACACCGCCGCGGGCGATGGCGCGGACGATCAGGGCGACGAGCCCGAGGACGGTGAGTGACGTGAGCCTGGCCGAGATGGAGGCCTACGAGCGCGAGCGCGAGCGCCGTCGGCAGACGATCCGGCGCGTCTTGTTCTGGGCCCCGCTGGGGGTGGCCGCCCTCATGCTGGCCATGGGCGGGCTGTCCCTGTGGTCGGCTTCCTCGGGCCACGACGCCGACCGCGCCGAGGTCGCGGCCCTGGTGGAAGAACGCCAGGCCGAGGCCCAGGAAGCCGAGGACGAGTTCCACGACGCCTGGTCCGACGTACTGGCGGGTTCGTCGGCGGTTCGTGTCGAACGTCTGGAGAACGATCGCGAGGCGGTGCGCATCCTACTGAGCGAGGCCGTTGAGGAGGGAGAGGACGTGTCGGTAGGACTGGCCGGTGCCGAGGATCCCCCGCCCCTGTTCGAGGAACTGGGACGCGACGGTGTCCCCGGCCTGGACGCCGCCTCACAGGCGCGTCTGGGGCCGTTCGAGCCGGTGCTGACCGGCATCGAAGGCATGGACTACTCCTACTTCGCCTTCGTCGAGGTCCAGGACGCCGACGACGAGGAGCGCACGGTCGCGGCGCTGGCGGTGGAGTGGTCCACCGACGCCGAGGGCGCGATCACCGAGATCGACGCCGACTGGACCCAAGGGGCCCCCGAACACTCCTAGCACGCCCGCACTGTCAGTCCACAACAGGAGAACCGATGAGCTCCGCCGCCACCGGACCCAGGAACAAGCGCAAGCCACAGCAGAAGAAGAGTCCCGCGCAGCGGGCCGCCGAGGCCAAGCAGGCCGACGCGGACAGGGCCGCGACGCCGTCGGACGCTCGCCTGCGTGCGCGTCTGGGGGAGTCGGGATCGCGCTCGCTGTTGGCGCTCGTGCGCGGGGGCCTGGTGGCCGGTTCCGCTCTGGCCAGCTATGTCCTGGCGATGTTCGCGGCGGTGACCGTGGTGCCCAACCTGTTCGTGATGGTGGCGGCGGGTACGGGCGTCGGCCCCACCTCGCCGTTGGAGATGCAGTTGGCGCACTGGCTGGCGCCGTCGGTCTTCCTCATCGGCCTCGTCTTCGTCCTGGTTCTGATCGGGATGCGCGCGCTGTGGCGCGCCCAGCTCCGTCTGGCCGAACGGGCCCGTCATGCGCTGCTGGGCGAGGAGCCCGACGCCGCCCAGAGCACCGACAGCGCCGGTCGCTGACCGGCCCGCCGACCCCCGACACGGAAGCGAGACGCTCCCATGAGGATCGCACCCCTACCGATCACCGATCCCTGGTTCCACCGCTTGGCGCGGGACGGCAAGGCCGACGTGCGGACCCTGAACGCCGTGCCCTGCGACATCTCCGTGCACATGGAGACGGTGACGGTCCTGCACCACGGCATCGACCAGAACTACCGGCCCTACCTGCACCTGCGGGGCCAGATCATCCAGATCCGGCCCGACGTCGAACTGCCCTTCGGTATCACGGAGACGCAGTACCGCGCGGGAGCCGAACCCGGTTTCGACGCCTACTACGAATTCGACCCCGCCCAGCTGGCCGAGCTGGTCCGCAAGGGCTACTTCGGCACCCGCTTCCGGGTGCCGGAGTCGATGACCGGTATCGAGTGGGAACTGCCCGCCGAAGCGGACTTCCTCGTCGTCGCACCGGAGAACGCCGATCAGCCTCCGCTGGTCTTCGCCGGTGTGCGCGACCAGAACAGCGCCGTGCTCACGGAGGAGAACAGCGGTTACACGCTCGCCGAGTACTTCCCGGACTACTCCGCCGAAAGCCCGGTGCGGTCCTCGGCCGAGCCCGAAGCCACGGTGCCCACGCACTCGGGGGCGATCCAGGACCTGTTCGCCGACGAGTACCTCGATGACGCCGAACACCGCCGACCGGCCGGGCCCGGCAACCGCTACGCGGCCGTGAACCCGACCGGACAGGCTTCCGACAGCGAATTCGACCGCCTTGTGAAGGACCTGGAAGCCCAGCGCCGGGAGCCCGGGAACACCACGGAGACCGACGTGGGCTACGACCCCGAGAGCCCGGCCGGGGCGCTGCGCGATCGGATCGGCCCCGGCGTGCGGCAGGCGCTGGCGAGCCGGACCGCAGCAGCACCGGCCGGCGTCCCTGAGCCCGGCACCGGACGCGCGCGGGACCAGTCAGCCGAGTCCGGCTTCCTCGACTGGGACGAGCCAGAGGACACGTCCGAGGCCGGCACCGCCCCGGTCCGCACGAGTGCCGACCGGTGGCCCCTCGCCGGGGAACGGCAGGACGAGGCGGACGACTACCAGCCCGGGGGTTGAGCCTGTCTTACCTGCCTCGTTCCGGCGGTACCGCACCTACCGATGACGACTGCAGTGCCCCTCATGACCCAATGATCACCCCGGGAGTCTTGATGAACGAGGACCTCACCGTCTTGTACGACGTCATGGTCGACACCGCCACCGCCCTGAGCGGACGGTACATCGAGCTCGGCCAGCATCCTTCGACCCCGGAAGAGGAGAGGGAAGTCTGGAACAACAAGCTCATGGCCCTGCGCGATGAGCGCTGGCGCGTGAACTCCAACGACCGGGAGGCCATTCTCGAGCACACGCGCCGCTGGGCTGAGGAGCTTACCGAGCTGGAGCGCTGATGGCGTTCGAGGAGTATGACCTCACCCGGGACAGCTCGACGACAGAACGGGCCGGGGATGCTCGTGGCGCGGCCGGGAGGGTGAGGAGAAGACTGCCAGCGCGATCTGGGAGACGCCGAAGCCGTCGATGCTGTCGCTGGCGGCACTCCGAACCGAGTGGGCGGTCTACGACGACCTGCACGGTTGTGGGCGACGCCCGCAGATGCTCTCGGTGAGGACGCCGTCCAAGGAACCCGGTCCTTATGCGGCGCTGCTGCACCCGAACACCAGCGCGGTTTATGAGCGCGATCAGCGCCAGAACGAGACGGATGGTTACCAGCCCGGCGGTTGATGGCCGTGTCGATACACCTGAATTACGAGAATCCCTCTCTCTTCCTTGTCTTTCGTTCTTTGAGTGGGCGCCGTAACCCGCCTTTCTTTGTTGTGTTTTCGGCCATGGCAATAACGCGCTTCACGTCTGGTGCCAGCTGTGCGTGGCGTGCTACGATTATCCTGATTTATGAGGAAGAACGAGATGAGGTCATGACCTTCTCGTCCACGAAGGCGGCAGCAGTTGTTCACCAATCTGGATGGTTCCCTCGACGGCCGCGACGAGCGCTACCCGAAGTTGGCCCAGTACAGCGATCCCCTCAAAGCCCCTGAGCGTGAGATCGTCGGCCGCGAGCATGAGATCTCCCAGCTCATGGCGGCCATGGCCCGCCCCGAACTGTGCAACGCCCTTCTGCTGGCCCCGGCCGGTGCGGGTAAGACCGCTCTGGTCCAGGCGGCGATGCTGAAAGACGTCAAGCGGGTCTACAGGGAAGTCGACCTGGCTCGGATGATCGCCGGACTGAGCACCCCCGACGAAATGGCGGCACTGCTGAAGGGGTTGTTCGACGAGGCCGAGAGGTTCAGCTCCGACGAACACGTCGAGCTGGTGCTGTTCATCGACGAGTTCCACCAGGTGGTGCAGCTCAGCGCCGCCTCCGTCGAAGCGCTGAAGCCGGTTCTGGCGGCGTCGGGCGCGCGCGGTATCCGCGTCATCGCGGCCACGACCTTCGACGAGTTCCACAAGTACGTGGCACCGAACCAGCCGCTCATGGAACGCCTCCAGCGCATCAACGTCAGCCCGCCCGACCAGAAGACCACGGTGGAGATCCTCAAGGGGATGGCCCGGCGCTACGGGGTGGCCGACCAGTTCTACGACGACCACATCTTCGAGATGATCTACGAGTACACCAACCGCTACATCCCGGCCTCGACGCAACCGCGCAAGTCCATCCTGGTCCTCGACTCGATGGTGGGCTGGCACCGGTACGCCGGCCGTCCGATGGACCGCGGCCTGCTCGCGGACGTCCTCATGGAGTCGACCAACGTCAATGTGGCGTTCCGCGTCGACGCGGTGCGGATCAAGAGACAGCTCGACGAGGCGGTGTTCTCACAGGAGTTCGCCACCTCCGTGGTCGCCAAGAGGCTGCAGGTCTGCGTAGCCGATCTGAACGACAAGACCAAGCCCATGTCGTCGTTCCTCTTCACGGGCAGTACCGGTGTCGGAAAGACCGAGCTGACCAAGCAGCTCGCCCTGTTGCTCTTCGGTGACGACCAGCGCCACCTCATCCGCTTCGACATGTCGGAGTACGCGAGGGAGGAGTCCCTGGACCTGTTCCGCTCGGAGCTGACCAAGCGCGTGTGGGACATGGGGCACGCCGTGCTGCTGTTCGACGAGATCGAGAAGGCCGCCCCGGCGGTCACGCGCGTGCTGCTCCAGGTGCTCGACGACGGCAGGCTCACCAACGACAACGGCCGTCAGGTCTCGTTCCTCAACACCTACATCGTGCTGACCACCAACGCGGGGTCGGAGATCTACGAGACGATCGCCCAGTACAACGTGGACGACACCGGTTCTGGCAAGGAACTGGTGGAGAAGATGAAGGAGATCCGCCGGTCCATCTCCACCACGCAGGGCGACAACAAGTTCCCGCCCGAGCTGTTGGGCCGCATCGACGCGATCGTCCCCTTCCAACCGCTCTCGCGTGAGACCCAGCGCAAGATCGTGAAGAACAAGCTGCGCCAGATGCGTCGCGAGGTCATGGTCAAGCACGGGGTCAGGGTCGAGATCGCCGAACGGGTCCTGCAGTACCTCATCGACGACCACGCCGACACCGACTCCAACGCGGGCGGCGCGCGTGCGGCGATCGCGAAGATGACCGACGAGGTCACCACCGCCATCGCCGCGTTCGTCAACGCCCACACGCGCGAGAGGGTCCTGCGGGTGGACGTCCGCGGCACGATGCGCAGCGAGGACAAGGGCCTTCTCAAGAGCGATTCCCATATCGAGGTGGCCGCCGCGCGCTGAGGCGGCGCGCGGGGCGGCAGCAGCCCGCCGACCGACGATTGCCTTGCTCAGGCTGACAAACGAGCTGACTCCAGACGTCATGGCGAGAACGAGAGGACGTGCCGATGGGACTCATCGACAACATGTGGAAGAAGGGGAAGACCGGCGACTCCTCTGACGGCTCGGAAGCGGTCGCCTCGCCGAGCGGAGACGGCAAGAAGCGCACCAAGCGGCGCAAGCCCGAGGAGATGCTGGCGAGCGTGGTGCGGGAGAGCACCGTCAACGCCGCGATCGACCTCCTGAGCCGCAACGAGCGCTTCGTCCTGCCCGGCGGCAACTCCTGGGCGGCCTTGGCCCTGCCCGTGGAGAACATCGGCGGCCTGAGCAAGAAGCATCAGAAGGACGAGGCCAAGGGCTCGCTCATCGAGCTCATCAACCACGACCTCATCCAGACCGTCACCACCCGCCAACTCCTGGACGAGGAAGTCCTCGGTATCATCCCCACCGCCCAGACGCTGGAGCGGATGAGTGAGTACTCGATACTCACCGGCGCCACGTACTACTGGATGGTGCTGAGCCCGAGCCAGGACCGCCAGGAACTGGTGGTCGGGGCCGTCATCGACGAGGGGACCACCTACGCCGAGGCGGTGGCGATCGCCGACGGCAGCTCCAGCCTGGCCGATCGCTTGCCGCAGATGTGGGCCTGGACCCAGGCCATCGACGCGACCGCGACCCCCATGGCCGCTCCGAACGGAGCGAACGCCGCCCCGTCAGCCGCCACCGTCGCCACGCCGGCGCCGACCCCGCAGCCTCCGGCCGCACCACCGTCCCCGCCGGTCCCGCCGGGCCCTGACCACATCGACCGCCTGCCCGGAGCGGTGTCCGCGGCCCCCACCCCTGGAGCGAGTGTCGACGAGGAGCAACCGGAGGGCGGTCCCCTGGCCGACGGCGAGTTCTCCGCGGACCTGTTCGACGAAGGCCCCGGCGACGACGAGTCCGACGCCTACGACGACGCCTACGACGCTTACGACGACGCCCACGACGACGACGCCCACGACGACGAGGTGGACGACGACGGCGCGTATGAGGACGAGGCGGACGAGGGCGGCACGTACGACGACACTGACGAAGAGAGCGAAGAGGACGAAGGCCGGGGCTCCGTGACGGAGGGGGAAGGGGCACAGGACCCCGCCTGGACTCACTACGCCGAACAGAACAGGGACCGGGAGTTCACTGAAGAGCAGGTGCGGGAGACCATCGCGCGGCGCTTCCTCTCCGACGACCTGGGTCTGGAGATCCCGTACTCCGAGTTCGAGGCAGCGTTCGACACTCGGGCACCGTCAGTACGGCTGGAGTTCGGTGACGAGGTCTCCGACTGGCTCGGCGAGCAGATCGCCGTCATGGCCGAGCAGGCCAACACCGAGCTGACGAAGCTGCACAGCGACCACAGAAGGGCGTTGCGCCAGTTCTTCGTCGAGACCATGAGCCTGCATGCCGAGTCGGTCACGCGGGAGGTCGACGAGCACCACGAGGGTTCGGTCTACCACACGCTTTCGGCCGCGGCGGAGCAGGAGTTCGCCGACCTCAAGGCCAGGGTGTCCGAGGATGTCGGTACTCGACGGGCGGAGATCACCCGGCGCTACGAGAAGGACGCCGAGGAACGCGCCGAGGTCGCCGCGGCCCACGCCAGGCAGGTGTTCTGGGACCGGTTCCGTCCGGAGCTGGAACGCAAGCTCGCCGACGTGGCCCCCGAGATCGAGCGTCGCAACGAAGAGCGTTACGCCCACCAACGCCGGCGCGTGCTGGAGATGCGGCGCAAGGACGCGCACACTCGGATGCGTCTGGGCACCACACGCACCTTCCAACTGCTCGCGGAGCGCGAGGCCAAGCAGCGCGAAGCGGAGATGGAGCTGCTGGAGCAGTGGAACGCCAAGCTGACGCGTTTCATCAACGACAACCTCAAGCACGACATCGCCCGCGCCGAGGTGTTGGCCGAGCAGTTGCGGCTGGACAACCAGATCGAGGAGCTTCAGGCCGAGCACGCCCTCCGGGTGGAGGAGCTCAACGCCGATCGGGAGAACCGGGTGCGCCGGCTGGAGGCCGAACTGGAGCGCGAGCGCGAGCGGGCCGAGGCCCGGCTGCGCGAGCGTGAGGGGGGATGGCGGCACGAGGCCGACATCAAGGACGAGAAGCTGCGCTCGGCCAACCAGCTGTACAAGGACCTGCACGCCCAGATGCAGGACATGGCCGACAGCATGCACCGGCAGTACCGCGGCAGGATCGACGAACTCGAGGGCGACAAGCGCTCCTACATCGAGGAGTTGAAGCGGACCAGCCACGTGCACAGCCGCTTCATCAAGCTCCTCGTCGTTCTGGCGGCGGTGCTGGTACTGATCTCCATCGCCGTGGGCGTCATCGTCGGCTGGACCCTCGGATACGGCTCGACCACCAGCGCAAGCGCGATGATCATCCCCGTGTGGGTCGTCTAGGTCGTGTCCGGCGATGCCTTCGGGGTGCCGCCCAGCAAGGTCGGCTCCGGTCGAGCCGGCCCTGGAGAAGCCGAGCGTCCCGGGCGCGTCCCGGTACGGGGCGCCACCCTCGACGAGGCGGGTGGTGCCCTGACCACATGGGTCGAGGAACCCCGAACGCGCTGTCATGTCGACTGACAAGGCAGTAAGACCAGCGCCTTCCAGCGCACACGTCAAGAGAAAGGCTCGCCTCATGGCCAGGAGGGGCTCCAGCCCTAAAGCGAGCGCGTGGGACAAACTCTCCTCCCGCGGTGCCGAGGAGACGCTCGCCAACCGCGACATCTACGAGTCCCAGCAGCTCGACCGTTCGCGCATCGAACGCAAACGGACCCGGACCGCACGCACCATGATCGCGATCGTGGCGGGAGTCCTCGTCGCCGTGCTGGTGTGGGCGCTGTGGTCGGTCGGCCAGTTCACCGTGAGCGCCGTGGCCTCCTCGCTCGGCGGGCCCACAGTCCCTGACTTCGTCGAACGCGAGCAGATGTCCTCGACGCAGTACTGCTACCGCGTCCTGGACGAGGACGGGGAGGCGGCCCCCGACCAGCCGTGCCACGAGACCGAGGACGAGGCCCTGGCGGACCCGCCCCAGTGGGTCCTCGACGACGTCGCCGCGCAGCAGGCACAGATCCACGCCGAGAGCGAGGGCGAGCCGGACGCCCTCCCCGGGTGGTTCCTTCACCTGACCTTGGTCAAGCTCGCCGTGTCGCTCGGCGCCGGCCTGATCACGTTCGGCGTGGCCTACCTGCTGCTCATGCGCAACCGGGACGCACAGAACCTGCTGCACGACACCAGCGACATCAACCAGTACCAGGGCGACCAGCACATCGCCCTGCCGGACGAGGTCGTCCGCAAGTTCGACTGGTTCCCCGATGTGGGCGCGCACAGCTCCGTTCAGCCGTCTTCCATGATCAGCCACGTCATGGTGGCCCGAAAGGGCCTCAAATCGATCGAGGTCGCCAAACGGGCGGACGAGGACGTTCTCGACTCCGACGGCGACGTCGAGTTCCTCAAGGGCGAGATCCTGCGAGACGACGACGATCGGGCGATCACCGCGAAGACACCGCTCATCGACGAGAAGTTCGGCGAAGACCTGTTCGAGGCCTCCGGTCTGCCGAAGGACAAGAAGATCCGCAAGCGGTTCGACACCACCAGGATCCCCTACAACCCGGACGGCAAGGACCGCGGCAAGCTCGGAGAGCACAAGACCGTCGCGGACATGATCAACGCCGACTGGGAGTTCCCCGAGTACGAAGTGCAGCGCCCGGCCGGCGCGTACATCGTCGACACCGCCCCGGTCAACACCATGGTCCTGGCCATCACTCGCGCCGGCAAGGGCCAGACGTACATCGAGCCGATGATCGACATGTGGCTGCGCGAGAAGAGCCCCAACAACATGGTCATCAACGACCCCAAGGGCGAGCTCCTGGTCAAGCACTACGTGCGAGCGACGATGCGCGGCTTCCAGGTGGTGCAGTTCAACCTGATCAACGCGATGAAGACCGACATCTACAACCCGCTCGGGATGGCCGCCGAAGCAGCCCGTGAGGGTGACTCGACCAAGTGCGCGATGTACATCGAGAACATCGCCGACGTCTTCTTTCCGCTTGACGGCGGTGAGGATCCGGTGTGGCCCAACGCCGCCAGCAACGCCTTCAAGCGCGCCGCCTACGGCCTCATCGACTTCTACCTGGAGGAGGAGCGCGAACTGCGTGCCTACGCCGCCCGGGTGGACATGGATCCCAAGGTTCTGGAGACCAAGCTCGACGAGAAGTGGGGCAAGGTCACGCTGTACAACTGCTACCAGCTGTTCGTGCAGCTCTCGGCCAAGAAGGTGAAGAACCCGGTGGACCTGGTCGAGGAGAGCGTCCGAAGGGGCGACTACGGGAGCCTGGAGGACGGCACGTTCCGTGAGGCCGAAGCCGAGGCCGCGCTGGTGGAGGCCGAGAACAAGGCGTTCCTCTGGGAGGACAAGAAGGAGCTGGACATGCTCACCTTGTTCTTCAACGCCACCAACGGGCTGCCGACCAACTCGATGCGGACCCTGGTCGGCAACGCGGACAACGCGCTGCGGGCGATGGGCGCGGCCGAGAAGATGCTGGCCAGTGTCTACGGCATCGCGATCACGGCGATGAGTTTCTTCGCAGACCCGACGATCTCCACACTCACCTCCGGCACCCCGAGCCAGAACACCGACCTCGGCGGCCTGAGCTTCCCTCGCCGCATGGGCGTGCGCTTCGCCATGAACTACCTCAAGCGCGACCACCTGATCGGCGCCCAGGCCAAGTGGGACGCCTACGCCGACGAGCGGTTCGAGCAGGCGCTCGGGAAGGACTTCGAGCACGAGGACATCGTCTCCCGCGAAGGCTGGGCCCGCTACTACTTCAAGGGCAAGTTCGCGGCCGACGTCGCCTACGTCCGACTGCGGTTGTTGAACCCGCAGACCGGCATGCTGATCCGCACCTTCCACTTCAAGTTCAAGAAGGACTACCAGACCTCGCTCAACGGCCGGTTCTACGTCACCGACCCGGTGACCGGCGAAAAGATCATCCGCAACGGGATCCTGCTGGAGCTGAGGAAACAGGGTGACGGCTCGTTCGCACCCGGGAACACCACCTACCCGCAGATGCGGCTGACCAACGTCACAGGGGACCTGCCCCAGAAGGAGATGGGCCAGGCCAACGCGATCACACAGACGATGGTGCGCTATTCGGAGCAGCCCAAGGTGGTGTTCCTGGTGACGCCGCCGCATCTGATGAAGTACGCCAAGCTCATCCTCATCCTGATCAAACAACTGGTCGACCTGAACTTCGACAAGTCGTACATGACCAAGGAGAACCAGAAGCCGCTGTACAAGACCCGGTTCATGCTCGACGAGCTGGGCAACCTCCAGTCGGAGGGGCACGGTATCTCCGGCTTCGAGACGATGCTGTCGATCGGACTGGGCCAGGAGCAGCAGTTCACGCTCATCCTCCAGACGCTTCAGCAGTTGCGCGACGTCTACGGCGAGTCCGTGGACAAGATCGTGCAGGGCAACACCTCCAACATCGTCTTCCTCAAGAGCACCGACGACTCGATGCTCGACACGCTGGAGAAGATGTCCGGCAAGCGCCACACCACCTACATGGACTCCAAGACCGTGACCCAGGACAAGGGACACGTGGTCAAGGGCTTGAGTGTCGAGGGCAAGGTCTCCTACACCATGTCCACGAAGGAGGAGCCGGTCATCTCCTACAACGACATGGCCTTCATCTCCGAGCGCAATTCGATCGTCTTCCGCGCGGGTGACTCGCCGGTGTGGAACCGCAACGAGACGATCCTGCCGATGTCCTGGCGCATGTTCGAGGACACGATCAACCACCCCGGGCACGACTACACGCTCCAGACCATCCCGACGCTGTCCAACGCGGTCGACTTCGACGTGCGGATGAACCAGCCCGACTTCGAGGCGATGCTGGCCAAGCGCATGCAGCAGGCCCAACTGACCACCGAGTGCAGGGAGAAGCACAAGAAGGTCCACGGCCTCTCCGAGGTCGACGTCGCGCGGCTGGACCCCGACACCTACGCCAACGAGGTCATGGAGCTGGTCGACGCCGCCCGTGGTGAGGCCTACGCCGAGGAACACGACCTGGGCGGCTCCGACGACGTCGACCTGGAGGACCTCGACCAGGCCATCGATCTGGACATGCCCTGGGAGTTCGACACGGCGACCCAGCAGGCGGTCGACTCCCAGCAGGCGAGGATGACCGAGTTCCGCCGGCTGCGCTACGCCAACAACCTGATCAGCCGCGACATGCTGGTCCACTTCTCGTCCGATCCGGCGCGACCGCACGCGGGCGCGCTGGACAGCCCGCTGGACGCCCAGATCATCGAGGCGTACAAGTCGGTGCGGCCGGCGCTGGAGCGAGACGGCGCCCACTTCTCGGTGAGCCCTGACGGAGCCCTGCGCAGTGCCGACGGATCGAGGGTCTACATCTCCCGCCAGGACGAGTCCGAGGCGATGCGGCGGCTCCAGCAGGCCAGCGAGAGCGAGACCGAGCGGGTGTTCGCCGAGGACCCGGAGCACCTGACCGACCTGCACGGGTTCCAGGTGCACGGAGCGTTCTACGAGTTCCTCGCCGAGCGGGAGAACTGGCTGGACCTGGCCCGCGGCGAGTTCGACCGGGCGATGGCCGACACGATGCGCGACGACAGCTAGCAGGCAGGCCAGAGGCGTGGGACAGAGGTAGGTCGGGGACGGTGACATGACTGACGGACGGAATGACCGCGGCGGGCCGAGCGGCGCGTATCCAGGTGGGGTGACCGGGACGGGCGAGGACGGAGGCGGTCGTGGCGACGCGTAGGAAGAGGACTCTGAACGCCGAGACGTACCCGGCCCCCGACGCCGCTGGGGAGGCCGCGGACGCCGAGGCGCGCGGCGCCGGCGAGGAGACTCGGCGTCCGCGCCGTGCGAGGCGCAGGTCCGACTCCCCACGGGCCCGCCGCGAGCGGTATGACCGCGAACCAGGCGACAGGCAGCTCCGGGCCGGCCGTGACGGTGATCCACTGGCCGGGCTCAAGCTTGAGGCACAGCGCGCGCAGGACGATTTCCTCCGCCACCTGCGTACCTCGCGCATCGCCTCGCCGGGTGCGTCCCAGCCGGACCAGGGCCGACAGTTGAACGACCTGCACCGGGCCTATGTCCAGCAGATGGTGATCCAGTGTCTGGAACCGCTCAGAGGCGGGCTCAACGCGCAGAGCGTGCTCACCACAGTGGGCATGGGTACGGCGATGTGGCTCCTCTCGCCCAACTTCCGCACCGTGATGGGTCAGCACGCCGAGCGGATGGCCACCGCCATCGACGGGCAGGCCCGGCGCGAGGCGAGGATCACCGCCCAGGGCGAGAAGGCACGTGCGAAGGAGGCTCGGCACTTCGACCGGACCGGCGAGCGACGGGAGGGTATGCGGGGCCCGTCAGGGTGGATGCACCGCCGGCACGTGGAGCGCCTCGAGCGGCTGGAACGCGGCGGACGCGACCCGTTCACCGAGCACAGCGCCGCACTGGCGCACGTGGGAATCGCCCAGAACGCCTACGACGAGATGCGCAGGCCCGGCGCGGACCGGGACCTCGTCAGGCAGAACTACCAGAGCACCCTCGGTGCGCTCTACGACTGTGTGGACGAGGACGGCCTGGACCGAGAGGAGGTCGCGCGCGACATGCGGGACATCGTCGGTCAGCTCGTCGAACGTGACCCCGAGCAGGCGGCGGTCTTCGCCGAACTGGGGCACGGCCGGTTCGTCAGGTCCGGACCGGCGACGACGGTCGCCGAGGACACCAACCGGGCGGGGAAGGCCCGGGAGGGTGACTACGTCGACGCCCGCAACGGCGACGTGATCACCGGCGGGACGTTCTCGCTGCGCGAGCCGATGGGTACCGACGAGCACCGTGCCGAGGTGGCACGGACCATGTACGCCGAACTCACCAGCACGGGGAGCCCCGCCGAGTTCAAGGCGGTCATGGAGCAGTACGTCGTCGGTTCCACGACCCTGCACCACCCCGAGGCGGTCGAGCGGACTGAGGATGCCTCGGCACGTGCGCGGCTGAGCAGGGCGCGGACGATGTTCGCGTCCATGCGCGGCGACGGGATCAGTGAGTGGGACCAGAAGTTGGTCTACGTGGGCGGGTTCGTCGAGTCACTGCAGGCCATGGAGCAGACCCACCCGCAGAAGGTGGCCCAGTGGCGACAGAGCCTGGGGCTCGCGTGGGAACAGCGTATGCGCGATCTGATCAGCGAGAACAGCGGGTTCGGAGAGCAGGCCGACCGTGCGCGGACCGATCGCGGGCAGCGAGGGCCGCGGGGCCGGGGCGAACCGGAACAGAGCCCTGAACGCGGACGGGACGAGGAGGACATCGTCGACGCGGACACGGGTCCGGGCTCGGCCACGCAACAGTGGCGGGGAGGCGACATGCGCTCGCCGGGTCCCTCCGGGGACCGCCCGTCGTCGAGCGCGGTGGCGAGGAGGCTCGGGGCGTTCCCCGAGCAGAGGACCAGCGATACGCCGTCATATGTTCGCCCTGCGATGAGAATTACTTCCGCGAGGTCGGATCCGGAACAGGACAAAGGGTCTGAACTCGGTGGTTGAACGGCCAGGTGGTGCAAAGTGAACAAGCGCAGAGAAAGGAGCGACCATGGGTGATGTCGACTGGTTCAAGGTCTTCGGTATCGAGCCGGAGGACCACAAGCGGTGGGAGGAAATGGAGGAGGACGCAGCCAGGCGGCGCGAGCGGGGAGGTGGTATCGGGCAGGCTGCCGGGCAAGCGGTCGATTCGGGATTGGGGTTCGCGCAGAAGGCGGCCCAATCACGGATGGATGCCGCCCAGCACAATCTGCGCAACGATGGCCGCGCAACGCGACCGAAACGCACGCGCAAGATCGTGGAGGTGGAGGAGCAGACAGAGTTCACGGACGAACGCGAGTTCGACTGAGCACCCCTCCGGCGCGCCGGGCGGTGCTTTGACCCTCGGGAGAGGGCAGAATAGACTCGTCTACGAGTGTGAATACGATGGTGTGCCCTGGCCGAAACGGAGGACCGGACATGGCGGCGACCCAGGCCTCTGAGGGTCCGGAGCGCGTGACCAAACGCGCGTTCATCGCGGCGGTGGCACGCCGCGTCGGGCTTCCGAAGAAAGTCGTCTCTGATATCTACGATGCCGCCATTGCTGAACTCATGGACGTGGTGCGCCGGGGCGACCGCCTTATCCTGACCGGTTTCGGTAGCTTTGAGCGCCAATGGCACAAAGGTCACCCGGTGAGGTTCACCAAGGGCGGTGATGACAAGGTCGACGACTACTCCGTGCTGAAGTTCAGCGCGACCCGCCAGACCAACCAGCGCATCGGACGGCCTCGGTGATGCCGGAATGACAGCCGGTTTCGATGCGAGGGATCAGGAAGAGCCCAGGAGAAAAAGCATCGCCTCCTGGGCTCTTTTTGCGCGCGCAGTGCCCCGGCAAGCGGCCCTCTCAGGCGTTCTCGTCGAAGACGAAGAGGAGGATCCCCAGGTGCGGGATGAGGATTGCGGCGATGGTCACGAGGCGCCCGCCCCAGTCGATGCCCAGCGGGTCGTTGATCATGGCGACCAGGCGTTCGTAGCCCGGTGCGGCCATCTCCAACAGTGGATCGGTCAGGCCTGAGCGGAAGAGTAGCCAGAACAGCCCCCAGACCATCGCCACGGCGATACAGGCACCGAGGAGGCGGCGCAGGTTGAGTGAACGCGGACTGGGAGTCCTGGCTACGCGGTCGCGGGGCATGGTGTCCTCCGTGGTTCTTGGTCGGTCCGGGGGCGGCGTAGGGCTGTGGGGGCAGAGGGGCCCCTCATGTGCGAGGTGTCCTCCGACCTGATGCGGAGTGGGCCCGATTCGGGGGCGACCGCGGTGCCGCTGCCGGAATTCCTGGTTCGGGCGGGTCCGAGTTCCCTCTGACAAGACCGCTACCGTTCCATCTCGGGGCCCTCCTCCTGTCCCTGGTGTTGTCGGCCATGGCCGTCGGGGGACGGCTTGGTACCCCCTGAGCCGGGGGGAGCCAGCCTCCGTCGGGGGCATGGAGCCTCCTGCGTGCCGTGCACGGGCTTCCCGCTGTCCGGGGGCACCTGGTCGGAGGTGAGGTCTCCGTAGGAGCGGGCCACGAGCGCGGGCAGGAGCATGGTGATGGGTCCCTTCTCCGGTCGGGGCAGCGCGGACCGTGAGGGTCAGGCGGTCCCGGACGCGTGTCCGGGAAGCGCGGCCGTTCGGCTGCCACGTTAGCGCCGCCGTTCAGGGGCTGACACTGACAGGCAGGGGTGCGGGACCCCTGTGTACGGGAGCCCTGGTGAAGATGCCGTGATCCTCACGATGGTTCGACCAGAGGAACGACGCGCGGCCAGAGGGGCGCGAGCGCGAGCTGAGGAACAGTGGCACCTCAAACGGGCGCACCGTGCCGGAGGGCACGGTGCGCCCGCTACGCGGCTGAGCAGGGGCGGTGTCAGGCGTGTCGGAGGAGCGCCTCGGCCTGGCTGCGAAGGGGTTCGGGGGCCCCGGCGTTCTGCAGGTCTCGGTGGTGTTGACCAGCCGGACTGACCAGAACCCGGGCCTACGCGGCTGAGGCGGGGGCGTCCCTCCGGGAACTGATGAACAGGATGGGGCACCCCAGTCCCCGCGTGGACGACGGCGACGATTCGCCTTCGGCGGGTGCTCCGGTCTGAGCCTGCCTACCGAAGCCAGAGAAACCCAGACCCCGCGTCGACGGGATCGGCCAGCGCTGGGTGCGTACCTGAAGGTGTTGCTTCACCGCATCGGGGCCACTCGGTATTCTCATCGGCGTCGATGGTCGATATGTGGGATTGCCAGGGGTTCCTGATTTTCATCCAGGCCGGTTCAGTATGTCTCTTGTGAATATTCGGGGAGTTCTTTCATGCCAGTTGGCGGAGAAGTGGTGGCGGAGTACGAGCGCCTCTATTCCGCCGCCGCGCGGATGATGTGGCTGGAATACCCATGGCTGAGGAAACGGGGCTGGTCGGAGGAGCGTGTCGCCGCTTGGAAGACCCTGGAGGAGGTCCTGGCCTCCGACGCCCAGGTCCCCGCCGACCTCGGTGAGCCCTCGGATCCCACGCGACACCTGCTGACGCGCCGCGGTTCTGATGATCGGCCCCTTCCTCTGGCCGAGGCCGCCCGTGACTGGTGGACCCGGATCAAGGAGGGTCGTCAGGTCAAGCATCCCGGATACGCGCTGTTGGACTATCCCGACCTCTACGGGGACGTGGCCTTCGAGCCCGGGTCGTGTGTCATCGTCACCGACCACTGGGTGCTGGCTGTGACGAAAGCCCTGACCGATCTTGAGCGCCGTCTGGCCCCTGGGCGCCCCGCGTGTGTGATCGGCGAGGGTTCGGCGGGGCTCTCGGCGACCCTGCACGAGATCGCCGACCACCTGCGTAGTGCGTTCACCGGCCAGGGGCCCACACCGCATCCCGGTGGTCTCCCTTGGATCGCCGTGACCCCTGAGCCGTTCACCACCCGTATGGACGCCGCCCGGTTGGAACGGTTGCGTTGGGCCGCCCGGGCCGCCGCCGACCACATTCCGCCCCGGGAGCAGGTCATCGCCACACGGGACCGCTCTGTGAAGAGGGACACTGCCCAAGCGGCGGAGATCCTGCGTCGGGTCCTGGCCGGGGAGGAGGACTTCCCCTGGAGGGAACGCGATTCCGTGGACGCCGCACACGACCTGATGACCGGTAGCCAGGATCCCTCCTTCGCGGACAAGGACGCGGAGATCCGCAGGAAGGTACTGGAAGACTCCCCTCTGCCGCGGGTACCGCAGGAGCGGGAGATCGCCGAACCCCCCAGGAGCAGTGGACCGGTGTGGAAAGCCGTCTCCGCAGACACCACGTTCGTCATGGCGGAGATCCTCGACGAGGCCGCTGCCCGGCTTGTACCCGGCCGGGCCACGGCCATGATCGGCTACGACGCCCAGACCTTCTCCTCCCTGGCCGACGAGATCACGACCCACCTGTTCAACCTGTGATGCTCCGGCTCGCCCCGAAACCACGTCTCCTCTCCGAAACAACCACACGTGAGGCCGCTGGAGCATGACGCGCTATCTCTTCCTGGCCAGCTCCGGGAAACTTGATGATGGGGGTCTGGTTCTCAACCGGTAGCTCTCGGAAGCCCTCGCCCGTGGCAATGACGTCCACCTGGCCACCATCGGCCCCTGCGAGCAGAGGCGAGAAGGGGTCCACGTCGTCGAGCTGGACGAGACCCTCCTGTCGCCGGAGGCTACCGCTGACATCCAGCAGACCCGGCATTTCGTGGACCGGTTCTCCAAGACCATCCGGGCCGTTCTGGCCGAGCAGGGGCCGACGCGAGCAGGATTGTCGGCTGATGCGGGTGCGTTCGACGTGATCGTCGGCTACGGCGACGTCACCGGTCCCGCGGCCCTGCACCTCAGAGACACGTACTACCCGCATGCGAAGGTGTCCGCGGTCATCACCATGGACCCCCAAGGGCTTTTCAAGGCCCTCGACCTTCCTGAACTCGGCGAGCACCGGACCGAGAGCCACCGGGAGGTCCTGGCCAGGTCCGACCTCATCCTGGCGCACGGCCCCAAGTCGGCGGTGGACGCCCGGAGGTTGGCGGCGGGGTGGTCTCAGGCGCAGTCGCTGCCGCCGACCCACGAGTTCGTGCCCGGTGTGGAGACCGCCCATGACACCCCCGCACGCCGTCAGCCGGGGGAGCCCTTCAACGTGCTGATGCTCGGGCGCATGCACGACCTGAACAAGGGAGCAACCGACGTCGCACTGGCCGTGCACGACTTGCGTGAAGGCGGATACGAGGACGTTCGCCTCACGCTTCGCGGCGTCGATCAGGAGAACTCCTCTGCTCTTGTCGGGCTGCTGGACCGGCGACTCGGTGTAGGAGCGTGGCAGTCGTTCGTGGCGTTCGAGGAGTTCACCGCCAACCAGGTGGAGAAGGAACGATCCATCCGGGAGTCCCATGTCATGGTCATGGCCACGGAGAGCGAGGCCTACGGTCTGGCGGCCAGCGAGTACGCCGCCCATGGCAAACCGCTGATCGTAGCCGAGGGATACGGGAACGGATTCGCTACCCTGCTGCGCGATGAGGAGCGGATCCCGCGTGACATCGCGGACCGGTTCGTTCTCGACGACAGCGGCTCCCGCAGCGCCAACGGGTCCCTCTTCGGAGAGTCCGAGGGCGCCCCGGACGCCGTCGACAGGTACACCTTGATCGCTGATCGGCTTGAGGACGTCCACAACGACTACGACTCCTACGTCGAGGCTGCCGGACGCCTGCGGGGGCGCCTGAGCGAGTACACCCTCGACTACACCGCCGCCAGCATCGACCCGAGACCAGCGCCAGGCGGGGGCGGCCCTACTAGCTAATCCGGGACGCACTTGTGGCACAACTTCTGGGACGGTCCTGACCTGGGCAGTGTCGATCGACGTCGACACCGTCGGACGGCGTCCCAGTTCCAAGGAAGTGGGACGGCCTGGCCGGCCGCCTGCATAGCCGCCTTTTTTCGGCGGAAGCTACGGCGACTCCCGGTGGGCGAAGCTACCGCCGTCCGAACGAGACCGTTGTCCGCTGAGGGTCCGCGCCCAGGGCTCGTCGACGTCGGCCAGGCCGAGGGTTAGCGTGACATTTTCGAGCATCCCGGCGCCGAACCAGTGCCGGACCGCAGCGTCGTCGTGGTTCAGGAGCTCACTGACGAGTTCGACCTGCCTGGCATAGCACGTGCGCAACGCCTCAGCCACGAGCGGCTCATCGGCTGCGCAACTGGCCTGCATGAGGAACCGCATGACGTCCCGGTCCTCGATCAGGGTGCTGTAGGCGGACCGGATCGCACGCATCACCGCCTCCGGCTGCCGGTGCGGCCCGGCCTCATCGGCGCCGGCTTCGGCGCCGGTCAGAGCATCCGAGATCAGCTCGGACACGTGGAGGATGGCACCGGCGAACAACGCCTCCTTGCTGGCGAACAGGCGGTAGACGTAGGGCTGAGAGATTTCGGCCCGTTCGGCGATCTCACCAGTGGTCGTGCCGTAGTAACCCTTGCGCGCAAAGCAGGCCACGGCAGCGTCCAGCACGACTCGACGGCGTTGATCGCTCTTCACTCTGGAGCCAGGGGCGGGCATGTCTCCCAGTCTCTCACTGCGGAGTGGGACAGGGTGCGACGGGGCAAGACGGGTGGGTGACCCGTCTCACCCCGTCGAACCGGGATCAACGCTCCGAGGGCCACGACACGTCTTGGCTACTGGCCGCCTCGTCGGGGGTCATGGCCTCGATGACCACGAGAGGATTCCAGTAGTCGACGAACCGCTTGACCAGGCCCGCCTCGTCGAGGCGGATCACCGTGATGACTGTCTGCTCGTACGGCTTGCCGGTGCTGAGGGCGATTCCCTCCGAGCGGTATTCGGCGACCGCAGTCCGGGGGTTGGCCGTCTCGATGAACTTCACGTCGACGAACTTCACGTCGAAGGTCTGCGGGAAGCCGCGCATGTGGGCGATCAGCGCCTCGCGTCCCTGCACCAGGGTAGGCACACCGGCGGGGGCGAAGGGGAACTCGACCGTGCCGTCCGCGGCGTACAGCTCGATCCACTCGTCGATCTGGCCGGACGACACCAGCCGAAGGTGCTCTGCCAGGGCGTGCTGTGCGGGGGTGAGCTCGCGGGTCGGGTTGACGCTCATGAATACTCCTCTGTTAGTGATTGAACAATAACAAACGTAACGGGGAGACCTCCGAGGAACAAGGGTGAGGGCCGTCACGGCCCAGCCAGGACAGACGTCGGTAGTCCGACTCTGGTTTGGGAGGTGCAGCGCAGGAGCGGCACCGTTTGGATGACGGTTGTGTCCCGGGAAGTCACCACGTCCGCGCACGCGCACGACCTCGGGCGTACTGCTCTCGCGGCCCATCTCATGGGCGTCGATCACGACTCGGACCTAGCTAGGTCCGGCGAGCTGGCGCAGCCGCTCGGCCGCCGCGCGGCGACCTTCGGATTTGACCCGCCCCCGTTGTGCCCTCCACTGGTTCCGCGCCGGAGTGACTGACTGTGAAACCGCTCGAGGGCGAGATGCGGGCGGTGTACTGACCACAGAGGTTCGGACCCGATTGGATTCGTCGCCGCGAGTGCGGCACCCGTTGCTCATTGCGGCGACCAGACACGCACAGGTGTCCAGGTTCGCCAGTCCTCGACGGATGCTCTCTATGCAGCCCTGACACCACGCCGGCCCGCCAAGAGTCGGGATGATGTCAGGCAGGAGGGGTTGTCCCACGGACCTTGGGGCGGTCTCCGTCCCCACGCGGTGGGGGCGCCGACGAACGCCTCGTGTGCTTGGCGCCGAGTCCGGCGGGGCCGGGTGCACCCGCGTGCACCCGCAAACGGGGGTGTATGACGGGAGCCCGGCGCGTCATCCGCGCCCCCCGTGCACCCGCTGGTGCACCCGGAACGCGAAAACGGCCCCTGGCGTGCGAACGATGTTCGCAGGTCAGGGGCCGTTTTTCGAACGGAGCGGATGACGGGAATCGAACCCGCGTTATCAGCTTGGGAAGCTGAAGTTCTACCATTGAACTACATCCGCGCGGCCCGCCGACGGTGCGGCTGGCAACGCATGTCATCCTAGCCCAACTCCGGGCCTGCTGGGCAAGTCGGCGCGGGGGTCCGCTCGTGCGCCGCGCCCGCCGGAATGCGCGACCGGGCCACGACGGGGTGTTCTCGCAGGCGGTAAGTTCGGAGCGTGCTGCTCTCCGATCGCGACATCAGGTCCCACATCGACTCCGGACGCGTCCGGATCGACCCCTTCGACCCCGGGTTGGTCCAGCCGTCGAGCATCGACGTTCGACTGGACCGCTTCTTCCGGGTGTTCGAGAACCACAAGTACCCCCACATCGACCCCTCGGTCGAACAG
This sequence comes from Nocardiopsis sp. NRRL B-16309, assembly GCF_001279585.1. Taxonomy (GTDB): domain Bacteria; phylum Actinomycetota; class Actinomycetes; order Streptosporangiales; family Streptosporangiaceae; genus Nocardiopsis. The sequence goes on from NZ_LGEC01000080.1 coordinate 182,456, forward strand.
CCCGATCTGACGCGGCTGGTCGAGACCGACGGGGACGAGGCCTTCATCCTCCATCCCGGGGAGTTCGTCCTGGCGTCCACCTACGAGGTGGTCAGCCTTCCCGACGACATCGCCAGCCGTCTGGAGGGCAAGAGCTCCCTCGGGCGGCTCGGTCTGCTCACGCACTCCACCGCCGGGTTCATCGACCCCGGCTTCTCCGGGCACGTGACCCTGGAGCTGTCGAACGTGGCCACGCTCCCGATCAAGCTCTACCCCGGTATGAAGATCGGCCAGCTGTGCATGTTCCGGCTGTCCTCCCCGGCCGAGCACCCCTACGGCTCCGCCGGCTACGGGTCCCGCTACCAGGGACAACGCGGGCCGACGCCCTCGCGGTCGCATCTGAACTTCAGCCGGACGCGCGTCGCCGCGCAGGCGGACTGAGGTCTGGAGCCCCGAGGGCCCTTACGGTATGGTCATGCCTTGACACGTTCTGTCTCCCCGCGCGCCTGTTTCACAATTGTGACCGGGATAACCCTAAAATGGCCTGTGGTATAGATCACAAAACGGCGCTTTCGAGTCCCGGCATCCCGTGTCACAAGTCGGCGGACGCTTCTTACGGCAAGTAAACATGTTATCTGCTAGTGACATTGCGTCTGACCTGTGGGTTCTCACATCGGTAAGGTGGCGCCCCGACGTGAACCAGGTAGCGGTCCCGCCCCGAACCGGGGCGCGCCAGGGGGCTCTGCGCACGCCGCTCACCTGAGACATCCGCGGGTAGCAATGGGGCTAAAGGTCGTCCTGCTGTGTCCCGCGGCCGGGACAGCCCCATAGAGGAGACCGTGCCAGCAGTACGCGCAGACAACCTGTACAAGGTGTTCGGACGACAATCGGCTGCCGCCGTCGAGCGCCTCGCCGATGGCAGCCACCGGGACACCATCGCCGACCTCGGTGTGACGGCCGCCGTCATCGACGTTTCGTTCGAGGTCGAACCAGGCGAGATCTTCGTCGTCATGGGCCTCTCCGGCTCGGGTAAGTCCACCCTGATTCGCATGCTCAACGGCCTCCTGGACCCCACCGCGGGGACGGTCGAGGTCGACGGCGTCAACATCACCGACCTGAGCAAGAAGGACCTGCTCAAACTCCGCGGTGAGAAGGTCAGCATGGTCTTCCAGCACTTCGCGCTCCTGCCGCACCGGACGGTGCTGGAGAACGCCGCCTACGGTCTGGAGCTGCGCGGCCTGACGCGCGCCGACCGCGAGGCCAAGGCGCGGGAGACCCTGGAGCTCGTGGGCCTCGGCGGTTGGGAGGACAAGCTCCCCGAACAGCTCTCCGGCGGTATGCAGCAGCGCGTCGGCCTGGCCCGCGCGCTCGCCGCCGACACCGAGATCATCCTCATGGACGAGGCCTTCAGCGCGCTGGACCCGCTGATCCGCCGCGACATGCAGACCCAGCTCCTGGAGCTCCAGGCGAGCCTGGGCAAGACCATCGTCTTCATCACGCACGATCTCAACGAGGCCATGCGCCTCGGCGACCGCATCTGCGTGCTGCGCGACGGCCGGGTCGCCCAGGTCGGGACCGCGCAGGAGATCCTCAGCGATCCCGCGAACGACTACGTCGAGCGCTTCACCGAGGACGTGGACCGCACACGTGTGCTGACCGCCGCCTCGGCCGTGGATCCCGAGGCCGCCTCCGACGCCGGTCTCGCGCAGGTCAGCGCCGACACACCGATCGCCGACCTGTACGCCGAGATGACCACGGCCGACCGCCTGCGGGTGGTCGACGCGGACGGCACCGTGCTGGGGGCGGTGACGCGCGCCTCCGTGCTCGCGGCCCTCTCGGCCGGGAAGGAGACCTCGTGACACCGATCGACTTTCCGCCCACCCTGCCGCTCGGCGCCGGTTTCGAGGCGTTCAACCAGTGGCTGAAGTCCGGCTTCGGCTGGTTCTTCGACGCGGTCGGCGCGTTCATCAGCTGGGCCGTGGAGGCGCTGTCGGGCTTCTTCGTCGAGCCCGCGGCCGGTCAGCTGGCGTTCATCGCCGCGGTGATCATCGCCGCCCCGCTGTCGCGCGTGCGCCGGCTCCCGCTGGTGTCGATCGTGGGAGCGGTCTCACTGCTCTACGTGCTCCAGTGGCTGTTCTTCTTCGGCAACGTGATCATCAACAGCCTGCCGCCGCAGCTGTTCCTGTGGGCCATGGCCCTGTTCGACCAGGACGGGGTCGACGCCTACTTCTGCATCTCGCTGCTGTTCCTGATCGCGGTGACGGTGCTCGGCGCGATGGAGCCCCGGACCCGTGTGCGCACGGCGGCGGTCGCCGGCGGTTGGCTCGTCACGGTCCTGCTGGGCTGGCTCGTCCTGCCCGCGCTGGTCGTCGCGCCGCTGTCGCTGGTCATGATCCTGCTGCTCAGCCTGCTCGCGTACACCGTCGCCGGCTGGCGGATGGGGCTGTTCGCGCTCATCGCGCTGACCGTGGTCGCCTCGGTGAACCAGTGGGCCAACGCCATGGACACCCTGGGCCTGGTGCTCGTCGCCAGCCTCGTGGCGGTGGTCGTCGCGATCCCGATCGGCGTCCTGGCCGCCTACAACTCCACGGTCAGCAAGATCGCCAAGCCGGTCCTGGACCTCATGCAGACGATGCCGGCCTTCGTCTACCTGATCCCGGCGATCTTCTTCTTCTCGATCGGCGCCGTGCCCGGTGTCGTCGCCACCATCGTGTTCGCCATGCCGCCCGGCGTCCGCCTGACCGAGCTCGGCATCCGGCAGGTCGACAAGGAGCTGGTGGAGGCGGGTGAGGCCTTCGGGGCGTCGACGCGGAGGATCCTCACCGGTATCCAGCTGCCCCTCGCCCTGCCCACGATCATGGCCGGCGTCAACCAGGTGATCATGCTGGGCCTGTCGATGGTCGTCATCGCGGGCATGGTCGGTGCCGGGGGCCTGGGTAACGAGGTCTACCAGGGCATCGCCCGCAACGACGGCGCCCTGGGCTTCGAGGCCGGCATCGCGGTGGTCATCCTGGCGATCTTCCTGGACCGGCTGACCGCGGCGGTCAGCCGCAACTCCCCACAAGCCCGTGCCGGACAGTCCAGTTCGTGACACGGCCCAACGTGACCGAAGCAGATTCCCCGACGGAAGAGTGAGGAACCATGAACAAGCGTTTCGCGAGTTTCGCGGCCCTCGGCCTGAGCAGCGTGCTGATGCTGACCGCCTGCGGCAACGACGGGGGTAGCGGCCTGGCCGACGGTCCCGAGGACGAAGAGGGCGCCGGCGGCGGGGAGATCAACATCGCCCTCATCCCGTGGGAGGAGGACATCGCCGCCACGAACATGTGGAAGGTCCTCCTGGAGGAGAAGGGCTACGACGTCACGGTCACCGACCTGGACGTGGCCCCGGTCTTCCAGGGCGCGGCCAACGGCGACGTCGACCTGTTCCTGGACACCTGGCTGCCGGTGACGCACGCCGACTACTGGGAGGACTACGGGGACCAGCTGGAGGACCTCGGGGCCTGGTACGACAACGCCAAGCTCACGCTGACGGTGCCCACCTACATGGAGGACGTCAACAGCATCGAGGACCTCCCCGACGCGGCCGGGGACCTCGACAACCGCATCGTCGGCATCGAGTCCGGCTCCGGCCTGGTGCGCGTCACCAAGGAGGAGGCGATGCCGGGCTACGGGCTGGAGGAGGACTTCGAGCTCATCGAGTCCTCCACGTCCGCGATGCTCGCCGAGCTCGACTCCGCCTACCAGGAGGAGGAGCCGATCGTCGTCACCCTGTGGCGTCCGCACATCGCCTACGCCCAGTTCGACCTCAAGGACCTGGAGGACCCCGAGGGCCTCATGGGCGGTACGGAGAGCATCCACTCGATCGGCCGTGAGGGCTTCGCCGAGGACTTCCCCGAGGTCGCCGAGTGGCTGGGCGACTTCACCATGACCGACGACGAGCTCGGTGCCCTGGAGGTCCAGACGCTGCAGGAGTACGAGGACGACCCGGAGGAGGGCGCCCGCGTGTGGCTGTCCGAGAACCCGGAGTTCGTCGAGCGCACCCTGGGCGACGACGCCGAGGGCGTGGAGTTCTAGAGTCTCCGGCCCCGTGTCGTGACCGACGTGGACGGGCCGTCTCCCCGCGGGGAGACGGCCCGTCCGTCATGTCCGGGGAACCTGCGGCTCACGGGGCGTAGTAGCCGCCCTGGGCGCCGTTGTTCCACTGGTTGATCTGGCGCGGCTTCTCGCGTCGGGGCAGCAGGTAGGCCGCGAGCAGACCGCCCATGAACCCGAACAGGTGCGCCTGCCACGAGACGCCGGGGTACTGGGGCAGGACCCCCCAGATCATCGTGCCGTAGAAGATGATCACGCAGATCATGATGACGATGTCGACGGTCTTGCGCTCGATGATGCCGCGCAGGACCGTGTAGCCGAAGTAGCCGAAGACCAGGCCGCTGGCGCCGACCGTGATCGACGGGGGCGCGGTGAACAGCCACACGCCCACGCCGCTGACGACGGCCACGATCAGGGTGGTCAGCAGGAACCGGCTGAGGCCGCTGAAGGCCACGAGCGACCCGAGGACCAGGAACGGCAGCGAGTTGCCGATCAGGTGGGCGAGGTTGCCGTGCATCAGGGGCGCGGTGAGCAGGGTCCAGGGCGCGTCGACGTCCCAGGAGCGAAGGCCGAACTCACGGTCGAGGTCGCCGCGCAGCACGAGGCTGTCGACGATCTCGAAGACCCACATGGCCGCGAGCATCGCCGCGACGGTGAGGATGGCGGTGATTCTGGAGCGGTTCACGACTTCGAGGGTAGAGGACCCGACCTTGTGGCGGTATGTGCATGGGGCGTGTGGGGCGGATTTGTCCGATGTGATGCGTGTGCGGGGGACTGGCTGGGGATGACCCGCTCTTCGGACGCCGGGTTTCGGACGTGCTCGTGTCGGCTCACCGGCGACCGAAATACCGGGCGGGGTGCGGTTCCGCGGTCGTCGGTCTGGCCGGTCGCGGCCTCGCTGTGGGTCTCGGTACCAGCGTGTGCGCGTGATGAGGCGCCGAAGTCAGGGTGTACGGGTAGGGATCGGTCTTCCAGACGGTGGTCCCGGCCGACAGCCGGGGTGTTCCGGCGTTCTCACAGCCCCGGTCGCACGGGCCGAATCCGCGACTGTGGCAGGACAGGACGCCTCCGCGGGAGCGTCCGCGCCGCTCGCCGACGCCCGGGTCGGCGATCCTCGATCCACGCTCGGAACGGACGTCGGGACGCCTCCGCCGGAGGCCGCGCCGGGCACCGACGAACCGGTCACGGACGACTCGGGCGCGAGCGAGGTCCGCACGCCGGTCGGGCGTGAGGCGCCCGTCCCGCCCCTCAGGCGGACAGTGAGCGCTTGCGCGGGGGGATGCCGGCCATCGCCATGAAGGACTCGACCTTGGCGGGCTTGGTCATGCCGGTCAGCGGGAGGTAGGTGCGCGAGGAGCGGCGGCTCTGCAGCGAGGGGAAGCGCTTGGGGCGGCCCGCGGTGTCACAGAGCCCCAGGGAGCGGATGCGGCCGGGCAGCACGTAGTAGGAGCCGATGTCGTGGAAGGGGACGCTCACGACGTACCGGCCGCGCTCGTAGCGGAACTCGCCGTCGGATACCTCCAGCACGGGGACCCTGATCAGGTGGCCGTGGACCGCGAGGGCGGCGCCGATGGCGGCGATCAGTACTCCGAGCGTGATGTTGGCCCAGTGCGTGGGATCGACCGTGATGGCCACGATCCCCAGGACCACCAGTGCGTAGCCAGCCCACAACTCCACGTGCTTGCGGCCCGCGGGGCAGACCAGGCGGACTGTATCGGACACAGAACATGCCTCTCTCGTGGAGGTCTCACGGGGGCGGCGGCTGTCGCCGTTGGAAACCCTATCGGCTCTGGGGGAGCGGCTGCGTGGTTTCGGACAGGTCGATGCACGCAGGGCTGTGCGTGGTGTGTGCTGATTTAAGTCCTATGTCGTGATCGTCGCAAAAATCTGATTATCATCCGGAGATCCTACGTATTCGCCCACCTTCGGGGCGCCCTCGGGGTGTTCCCCGGCGCGTCCTCCGGCGGCGTCCGGGCGGCCCGCCGCGCACAACCACCATGCGCCCTGTTCGTCTGCATAAGAGGCTGTATGTACCTATATGTCTGTTTCGCAGTGTGTAGCGATGCGGACGTCCTTTGTAGTTAAACGTCGTTTACATTTTCGGATGTTCTTCCGGGGGCGCGTGCGGGTATGCCTGCTAATTCTGGCGAGACCGAATCCAGGATCAGCGCACGGGTCTTTCGCGCCCTCCGTGACCTGGGCAGACGCCCGGTCTCCCTTCGTATGACGAATGTGTGTGCGACGTGTGAAGTGTTCGGGCTCCGATGGCGGCGAACCGGTTGCGGCTCGGTCACGAATCTGGCAGTAGGGCTATACAGACATTTCACTCACTGGTCTTCTAGTGCACTAATCGCCTAAGTTCGGCGGGTATGCGCGAACCAGGCAATCTGCGCGCGTTGGCTGCGATAAGTGATCAAGGGTGTAACTGATGCACAAACGAAGGAAGATCCTGGCGCTCGGCGCGGCGGGTGCCTCCGCGATGATGGTGCTGACCGCATGCGCGGGCGGCGGCGGCGAGGAGACGGAGGGCGAGCGGGAGGTCACGTGGGTGATCAACAGCCTTCCCGCCGCGTGGGCGAGCATCAGCTCCGCCGGAGGCAGCGTCTACACCATCCAGACGCTCTCCGGTGTACTGCCCTACACCGGTCAGTGGCAGCCGGACGGCACCTACGAGTACAACATGGACGTCCTCGCCGAGGAGCCCACGCTCATCAACGACGACCTCGACGAGGGGCCGTTCCAGTACAGCTTCACGCTCGCCGACGACGCGGTGTGGAGCGACGGTGAGCCGATGACCGGCGAGGACATCCGCGTCAGCGTGATGATGTCCGCCTCCCCGGACTCGGGCTACTGCACCACCTGTGACTCCAGGGGCGGCACCACGGCCGACATGGTCGAGGAGATGGAGGTCGACGGCAAGACCATCACCTTCACCCTCAAGGAGGGCCTGGCCGACGCCGAGTGGATGAGCCAGGTCGACGCCCACAGCACCGGCGGCGGCTTCTACCCGGCCCACCTGGCCGAGGAGAACGGCTGGGACGTCGACGACCCCGACCAGCTGGGCGAGTTCTTCACCTGGCTGCACGAGACCCGGCCCGAGTGGTCCGGCGGTCCGTACATGATCACCGACGGCGACCTGGAGAACCAGGTCGTCAAGGAGCCCAACCCGGAGTGGTGGGGCGAGGAGCCCCAGCTCGACCGCATCATCATGCCGTTCAACACCGACGAGAGCACCTTCGTCAACGCCATCAACAACGGTGAGATCGACGGCGCCAACCCGGCCCAGTACTCCGAGGACGTCATGCAGGAGCTCGAAGGGCTCCCGCAGGTCTCCCTCTCCGTGGGCGAGGGCAACATCTGGGAGCACGTCGACCTCAACACCGAGAACGAGTGGCTGGAGGACGTCGAGCTGCGCCGCGCGATCTTCACCGCGATCGACCGCGACGACATCGCCAACCGCAACTTCGGTGCCGGCTACCCCGAGTACGAGCTGAAGAACAACCACGTCTTCGGCAGCGACAGCCCCTACTTCACCGACGTCATCACCGACTCCGGCCAGGGCTCCGGCGACGCCGACGCCGCGATCGAGATCCTCGAGGACGCCGGCTACGAGCTGGACGGCGACACCCTCATGCTGGACGGCGAGCAGGTCGGCCCGCTCCGTCTGCGCGCCACCGACACCCAGACCCGCAGCACCTCCCTGCAGCTCATCCAGGCCCACCTCGCCGAGATCGGCATCCAGGCCGAGATCGAGGTCATCGACGACCTGGGCGGAGTCCTGTCCGAGCAGGACTACGACATCGTCCAGTTCGGCTGGAGCGGTACCCCGTACTTCACCACCGCTCCCGAGCAGTACTGGCACAGCGACAGCGGCAGCAACTTCGGCAAGCTCTCGAACGAGGAGATCGACGAGCTCGTCGAGGCCGTCGGCAGCTCGGCGAGCCAGGAGGAGGCCGCGGAGTTCGCGAACGAGGCCGCCGCGCTGGTGGTCGAGGAGGCCTACGTCCTCCCGATCCTGGCCGAGCCGAACTACTTCTTCGTGAACGACCGGGTCGCCAACATCGAGGACAACCTCCAGTCCAGCTACCGCGCCACCTACAACATCGGTGAGTGGGCCCTCGCCGAGTAACTCGGCGCAGGCCCCGGGCCCGGGCACAGGACATCCTCCCGTGTCCGGGCCGGTCCTCGTTCACCCCTGAAGGATCACACCATGCTCGTTTACACGGTGCGGCGCGTCCTGGGCGCGATACCCGTCCTGCTCCTCGCCTCCGTTCTCACCTTCGTCCTCATCGACGTATCGGGGGACCCGCTCTCCGACCTGCGGATGCAGCAACCGCCCCCCGACCCCTCGGTCATCGAACTCCAGGAGGAACGCCTCTACCTCGACCGGTCGATGCCCGAGCGCTACTGGCTCTGGATGACCGGAATCGGAGGCAACGGCGACATCGGCCTGCTCCAGGGCGAGTTCGGCCCCTCCACGCAGAGCGCCACCTACGACATCGGCGAGAACATCGCCGACCGCCTGGGCGTCACGCTGCGGCTCGTGACGGCGGCCATGGTCTTCGCCCTCGGGCTGGCGGTCCTGTCCGGCGTGATCAGCGCCATGCGCCAGTACTCCAAGCTCGACTACACCCTGACCTTCGTGGGCTTCCTGGCCCTGGCCATGCCGACCTTCTGGTTCGCCGGGATCATGCAGCAGGCCGGGGTGGGCTTCAACGAACTCGTCGGAGCCCAGATCTTCGCGACCATCGGCGACGGGACCTACCAGGCCCAGGGACTCGACGCCTGGGGGCGGTTCACCAACGCGCTCGCCTACATGACGCTGCCCACGATCGTGCTCATGCTGACCAGCTTCGCCGCGTGGAGCCGCTACCAGAGGACCTCGATGCTGGAGGTGCTCAACAGCGACTACGTGCGCCTGGCCCGCGCCAAGGGGCTGCCCAACCGCGTCGTCATCCGGCGGCACGCCCTGCGCACGGCCCTCATCCCCCTGACGACCGTGGTCGCGGTGGGCATGGCCGGGATCATCGACGGCACGGTGCTCACCGAACGCGTCTTCCAGTGGCGCGGACTCGGAGAGTTCTTCATCGCCGCGGTGGAGGCCAACGACTCGTTCGCGCTCATGGCGTGGCTGATGCTCAGTGGCACCGCAGTCATCGTCGCCAACCTCATCGCCGACCTGTTGTACGGCGTGCTCGACCCGAGGATCCGCTTTGAGTGAGAACAAGGCGCCCATCGCCCATCCCCGCACCGACGCCGAGAGTGTCGGCGGTGCCGAGCGCACGCAGCTGCAGATGATCACCCGCCGGTTCCTGCGGCACCGGCCGGCGATGATCAGCCTCGTCCTGCTCGCCGTCATCACGCTCGTCGCCTTCCTCGGGCCCTACGTGTGGACCTGGGACCACCTGGTCCACCGGGAGATCCCGCCGAGCGTCCCGCCCCACGCGGACCACCCCTTCGGTACGACGACGGCCGGACACGACGTGCTGGGCCAGCTCATGCGCGGTACCCAGCAGACGTTGAAGGTCGCGTTCACGGTCTCCGTCCTCGGCACGGTGATCGGCTCCCTGTGGGGCGCCACCGCCGGCTACTACGGCGGCCGGGTCGACGCCCTCATGATGCGCGTGGTGGACGTGTTCATGATCGTGCCGCTGCTGGTCATGGTCGCGGCCATCGCGGGCAGCGTCCGCGGCGGCACCACCTGGTACGCGGTCGCGCTGATCATCGCGATGTTCTCGTGGGCGCAGATCGCCCGCGTGGTGCGCGGCGTCGTCCTGTCCCTGCGCGAACAGGAGTTCGTGGAGGCCGCCCGCGCGGCGGGGGCCTCACCCGGCTGGATCATCGTCCGCCACCTGCTGCCCAACGCCGCCGGTCCGATCATCGTCGCCGCCACGCTGCTGGTCGCCGTGGCGATCCTGCTGGAGGCGGGCATGTCCTTCCTCAACTTCGGCATCCAGCTCCCCGACATCTCGCTGGGGCAGATGATCGGCGAGGCGCGGACCGCCGCCTCCACGCGCCCCTGGCTCTTCTATCCGCCGGGCGTCCTGCTGGTGATCATCTGTCTGACGATCAACTTCATCGGCGACGGACTCCGTGACGCCCTGGACCCGCGACAGACGATGGGGCGGCGATGAGCACGACCGACCACACGAGCGACGAGAAAGACGAGAGAGCGGTCACCGTGGCACACGACGACGTGGTGCTGGAGGTCCGGGACCTCAGTGTCACCTTCCCCTCCGAGGACGGGCCGCTGCACGCCGTGCGCGACGTCTCCTACGTCGTGCGCAGGGGTGAGGCCCTGGGCATCGTCGGGGAGTCGGGTTCCGGCAAGTCCGTGACCTCCATGGCGATCATGGGGCTGCTGCCCCCGAACGCGAAGGTGTCGGGCTCGGCCAGCGTGCTGGGGGAGGAGATCGTCGGTCTCACCGACGCCCAGATCAGCAAGGTGCGCGGCAACCGGATCGCGATGATCTTCCAGGACCCGCTCACCTCGCTCAACCCCGTGTACACGGTGGGCTACCAGATCGCCGAAGCCGTGCTCGCCCACCGCAAGGTGACCAAGCAGGCCGCGATGGACCGGGCCCTGGAACTGCTGGAGATCGTCGGGATCCCCAGTCCGCAGCAGCGCCTGAAGCAGTACCCGCACGAGCTGTCGGGCGGCATGCGCCAGCGGGTGGTCATCGCCATCGCGATGGCCAACGAACCGGACGTCATCATCGCCGACGAGCCGACGACCGCGCTCGACGTCACCGTGCAGGCGCAGGTCCTGGAGGCGCTGGACCGGGCACGTCAGGAGACCGGGGCGGCCCTGGTCCTGATCACCCACGACCTGGGCGTCGTGGCCGGGCAGGTCGAACGCGTCGGTGTGATGTACGGCGGCCGCATGGTGGAGATGGGGCCGGTGGAGGAGGTGTTCTACCGGCCGCGGATGCCCTACGCCCTGGGCCTGCTCGGCTCGCTGCCCCGGATGGACGAGGACCGCAGCGATCGGCTCACGCCCATCATGGGCACCCCGCCCGCCCTGCTGGCGATGCCGAAGGGCTGTGCCTTCTCCCCGCGCTGCCCCATGGCCAAGGAGATCTGCCATCAGGAGGAGCCCCTGCTGCTGGCCACCGACGAGCACGGGGGGCGCGTCCCGGTACCGGTGGGCGACACCACCGCGCACACCGCGGCGTGCCACTTCAGCGACGAGCTGGGGGAGTCCGCTCCGGACGACCTGTTCCGGACCTCCGGGCCGCAGGAGACGGAAGGGGACGAGCCGCCGGCGGCCGCTCCCAAGGAACGGGGCGGGGGCGAGGCGATCGTCTCCGTCACCAACCTGGTGAAGAACTTCCCGATCCACTCCAAGGGGCTGCTCAGGCGGCGGATCGGCGAGGTGCAGGCCGTCTCGGGGATCTCCCTGGACCTGCGTGAGCGCGAGACCCTGGCCCTGGTGGGCGAGTCCGGCTGCGGCAAGTCCACGACGGCGCGGCTGATCCTGCAGCTGATCAAGCAGAGCTCCGGCGAGGTCCACTACATGGGCAAGCCGCTGCACACGCTGTCCGCGCGCCAGATGCGACCGCTCCGCCGCGATCTCCAACTCGTCTTCCAGGACCCGTTCGCCTCGCTGGACCCGAGGATGACGGTGGCCGACATCATCGCCGAGCCGATGCGCATCCACGGTCAGCGGGGGACGGACGCGCGCAAGCGCGTGAAGGACCTGCTGTCACTGGTGGGACTGAACGCCGAGCACAGCTCGCGCTATCCGCACGAGTTCTCGGGTGGGCAGCGGCAGCGGATCGGTGTCGCGCGCGCCCTGGCGCTCAACCCCAAGGTGCTGATCCTGGACGAGCCGGTCTCGGCTCTGGACGTGTCGATCCAGGCGGGTGTGATCAACCTGCTGGAGGACCTCCAGGAGGAGCTGGGGCTGTCGTACCTGTTCGTCTCGCACGACCTGTCGGTGGTCCGGCACATCGCCGACCGGGTGGCCGTGATGTACCTCGGCAAGATCGTGGAGACGGGGACGACGGAGCAGATGTTCCGGTCGCCCGCGCACCCGTACACGCAGGCGCTGATCTCGGCGATTCCCTTCCCGGACCCGGTGAAGGAGCGCACGAGGGAGCGGATCATCGTGACCGGCGACGTGCCGAGCCCGTCCGATCCGCCGTCGGGATGCCGGTTCCGGACCCGCTGCCCGAAGTTCGCGGGGCAGTTGAGCGAGGCCGAGCGCGTGCGGTGTGTGGAGGAGCCGCCAGAGCTGATGGACCGGGGGACCGGCCACCCCGACGCCTGCCACTACTCGCAGGTGGTCGAGCTGATCTGACCCGGGCGGCCCGTGCGGGCCGGTCGGTCCCTACGGCCGGGTCGGCTTGTGCGCCGTGCGGCTGGGCTGGTCCATGCGGGCCGGTCTGCCGAGTGGACGTGCATGCCGTGCGGCCGGATCGGCTCGTGCGGACCGTCGGATGCGGTGAGGGACGATGAGCGCGCCGGGGGAGCGGGTCGGGAGACCCGCTCCCCCGGCGCCGTCGTGTGCGGGGCCGGGGGAGCGGCGAGGGCGGAGGGCCGGGCCGGGGCAGCGGCGGCGAATCGGCGGCCGGTGCCCTCACCAGCGGTTCGATCGGCCGCGTTTCGATGTGATCCAGATCACGGGGCGCCGGGTGAACGTGGGAAAGGCCCTCCTCCGATGGGATTCGTGTAGGTTCTTGCCGCGAGTCCGTGCCTGATCCCTTGAGGAGATCAATGTCTGCCACTCCCCGACCCACCCCCGCAGCCCGGAGGAGACGTGGTGAGAGGAGGCGAGGCTGGGCATGGCTCTCCGCCGCGGCACTCGTCACCGCTCCGATCCTGCCCGTCTCGACGCTGGCGGCCGGGCCCGTTCTCGCCGACACCGTCGAGAACGACGACACCGCCCGGCTGGACGAGCTCCGCGCGGACATCGACGCGCTGCTGGAGGACCCCTCGCTCGAAGGGGCCGTCTCCGGTGTGGTGGTCGCCGACCCCGACACGGGCGAACGGCTGTACTCGCGCGACGCGGACACCCAGCTGCTGCCCGCCTCGAACCTGAAGCTGTTCACCACCGTTGCGGCTCTGGAGGTGCTGGGGACCGACCACACCTTCGGCACCGAGGTGGCGGTGGAGGAGGGTCCGAACCGCAAGGGCTCGGTGACCGACCTCTACCTCGTCGGCAACGGCGACCCCATGCTCACCGAGGCCGACCTGGACGCCCTGGCCGCCGACGTCGCGGAGTCGGGCGTCACCACGGTGACCGGCGACCTGTACGCCGACGACACCTGGTTCGACGACCAGCGCCAGGTGGACGACTGGGACCCCACCGACGAGCCGTACGCGTACGCGGCGCAGATCTCCGCGCTGACGCTGGCGCACGGGGAGCGCTACGACACCGGGGTGACCGAGGTCGAGGTGACGGCGGGCGCCGAGGGCGAGCCGGTCGAGGTCGACCTGGGCCTGGCCGACGGGTACATGGAGCTGGACAACCAGGCCGTGACCGGTGCCGCCGACAGCACCAACACGCTGTCGATCACCCGGCCCCTGGACACCAACACGATCTCCGTCACCGGTTCGCTGCCCGAGGGCTCCCAGCCGATGACGCGGGTCCGTACGGTGGACGAGCCCGCCGCGTTCACGGCGCACGTCTTCGAGGAGGCGCTGGAGCGGCACGGGGTCGAGGTCGAGGGAGACGTCGACATGGGCGCTCTGCCCGAGGGCGAGGGACCGGTCGTCCTGGGCGACCACGAGTCCCCGACGCTGGAGGAGACCCTGGTCCCGCTGCTGAAGTTCAGCAACAACATGCACACGGAGATGCTGGTCAAGGGCATCGGCCGGGAGGTCGCTGGCAAGGGCTCGTGGGAGGCCGGGCTGGCCGGGACCGAGGAGGCGCTGACCGAGCTGGGCGTGGACATGGGCGACATGCGCATGCACGACGGCTCCGGCCTGTCGCGCGGCAACCTCGCCACCGCGTCGAGCGTGGTCGACCTCTACACGCAGGTGCGGGACGAGCCCTGGTTCGAGGCGTGGCACGACTCCCTGCCGGTGGCGGGTGACTCCGACCCGTTCGTCGGGGGCACGTTGGCCGGGCGCATGGGCGGCACGGCGGCCGAGGGTGTGGTGAGCGCGAAGACCGGGACGCTGTCGGGCGTGAGCGCGCTGTCCGGGTACGTGCACGGTGTCGACGGTGACGACCTGGTGTTCAGCGTCATCAACAACGGACACGCGGGTGCGGCGCCGTGGGGCGTGCAGGACGCGGTGGCGACGCGGCTGGCCGAGTACGCGGGCCACGCGGGGCCGGTGCGCCCGCTCGCGCGCGGCGGGGCCGACGTCTCCAGCACGGCTCCGGCCGTCAGCGGTGACCTGGAGTGCACGTGGGTGGAAGCCTGCTGATGCTGGTTCGCTGACCTGCTGACCTGCTGACCTGCTGACCGGTCGGCCGGTCGGCCGGGTGGGCCGAAGGGCCGCGCGAGGACGTCCTCGCGCGGCCCTTTCCTGTCCACAGGCTGTGGACATGACGGCGGGGCGGGACACGGGGGGTGCGGTCGTCGTGGTGGTCCGGACGTGCGAGGCCGTCGTGCGCCCGGTCCGGCTCGTCCGTGGACCTGCGGGGGTGTGGGGCCTGCGATCACTCCTGCGGTCCGAGGCCGCCAGTCGTTCGGGTGTGCCGGGTGGGGCGGGGCCAGGGCTGCTTCCACCTGGCCTTTCCGTGGACCGGCGGCGGGGTGTCGCCTCCCTTGTCCACAGGCCTGTGGACGGCTTCGGCGCGAACGCCGCGAACGTGGCAGTCTTGGATCACGGCTACGCCCGACCCCCCTGCGGTCACCTCTGAGCCGACCCCGTGCCCAGGTTCGACCAGTGCCCGCGTGGGCGCGACCTAGCCCTGAAAGGCTCCGTGAGCATGCTCACCCTCCTCCCACCCTCCTTCGCGCAGGCGCCGACGGCCCTCGTCGGTGCGACGGGATCGGCCGTGGGCGCCCTGACGGCGCAGCTCGTCTCGTTCGCCGTCTTCATGGTCTTCCTCGTCGGACTGGGCCTGCTGGCCAGCCGGATGATGGGCGTGCCGTTCAACCTGCCCCGGCTCGCCGTCGCCGGGCTGGTGGGCATGGGCGCCGGTGGAGCCGTCGGGATCCTGCTCGCCTTCGACAGCTTCCAGGCGGCCGCCACCTCCACCTCACCCGACCACACCGACCCGGTGGTCCTCGTCCTGCTGTTCGGCTCGATGGCGGCCGCGGCCCTGCTCGTGTTCGTCGCCTTCGAGCTCGCCGTGCCCCAGGGCACGCGGCTGCGGCCGGTGACGGCCGCGCGCGCCGTGCTCAACCTGTTCGGGCGGATGGGGCGATACCGGCGGATCGTGTGGATCCTCGCCCGGCACGGCCTGTGGGGCTACGTCACCGGGCGCCGCGACGGCGGTGAGGACGCCTCCACCCAGCGTCGGCTCGCCCGGTCGCTGTCCCGGTCCATGGAGGAGGCGGGGGTGGTCTTCGTCAAGCTCGGCCAGGTCCTGGCCACCCGGCGCGACCTGCTGTCCCCGGTGTTCGTCGAGGAGCTGGGCCGACTGCACAGCGAGGCCAGCCCCGTGCCCTTCGAGCAGGTGCGCGACACCCTCGAACGCGAGCTGGGCCAGCCGGTGGAGGAGGTCTTCGCGGACTTCACCGCCGAGCCGCTGGCCGCCGCCTCCATCGCCCAAGCCCACCTGGCCACCCTGAAGGACGGCGGCGAGGTGGTCGTCAAGGTCCAGCGGCCGGGGATCTCCTCGGTGGTACGGCGCGACCTCGACATCATCCGGCGGCTGGCGCGCAAGTTCGAGCAGACCACCGACTGGGGACCGGCCATCGGTGTGGTGGACCTCGCCGAGGGGTTCGCGGAGGCGCTGCTGGAGGAACTGGACTTCGAGGTGGAGGCGGCCAACATCGCCGCGGTCGCCGAGGCCACCGCGGACTCCGCCGTCCGCATCCCCCAGGTGCACGAGGCGTACACCACGCGCCGGGTGCTGGTCATGGAACGGCTGCACGGCACGCCGCTCGGCAGCGCGGACCTGAGCGGCGTCGACGGTGCGGCCGTCGCCCGTACCCTGCTCGACTGCCTGCTGGAGCAGGTGATGATGAGCGGCATCTTCCACGCCGACCCCCACCCGGGCAACATCATGCTGCTGGAGGACGGCGTGGGCCTGCTCGACTACGGGTCGGTGGGCCGCCTGGACGGGCAGATCCGCGAGTCCCTGCGGATGATGCTGCTGGCCATCGACCGCACCGACGCGCTCCTGCTCACGGACACCCTGCTGGACGTGGTGGACGACGCCACCGAGGTGGACGAGGAGCGGCTGCGCCGCGCGCTGGGGCAGTTCATGGCGCGGTACATGCACGGGTCCGCCGCGGCCAGTATGCGGATGTTCACCGAGCTGATGCTCATCGTCACCCGGTTCGGGCTGTCGCTTCCGGCTGAACTGGCCGCGGTCTTCCGTGCCCTGGCCACCCTGGAGGGCACGCTGGTCCACCTCTCCCCGGGGTTCGACACCGTCAGCGAGGCCCGCCGGTTCGCCGAGCAGCGCATGGCCGGACAACTGGACGCCGACCACCTGCGTGACGCCGCCCTGGCCGAGTTCGCGGCCATGCTGCCCGCCCTGCGCCGGATGCCGCGCAAGCTGGACCGGATCTCCGACCAGTTGCACAAGGGCCGGTTCACCGTTCGGATCCGTACGTTCGCGCATCCCGACGACCGCAGACTCGTGCACGGTGTGGTGCAGCGCGCCGTTCTCACCGTCCTGGCGGTGGCCACCGGCCTGATGTCCGTGGGCCTGTTCAACGTCCTCGGCGGTCCGGACGCGGAGTGGTTCTCGCTCTCGGCACCGGCTCGGGTCCTCACCCTGGCGGCCTGGCTGCTGTTGGCGTCCTCGGGGCTGATGATCCTGCGGTTGCTGGTCGGTGTGGCCAAGGAGGGCAGACGCAGACGCACCCGCCGTCCCTGAACCCGACCGGTGCGCGCTACCAGGAGCGGCGGCCGAGGAAGGCGAGGAACCGGGTCTGCTCGTCGGCTCCGTCCGGAGGAGTGAGCTCGGGGCCGCACACGCCCTCTCCGCGCAGGTACGGGCCGAACACCGCGGTCGCCTCCAGCGCCCAGGCGATGTCGGCGGGATCGATCCGCTCGTCCTGGCCGGTGGCGCGTGCCAGGTCCCAGCGGTGGATGATCAGGTCGAAGTTGAGGAAGCGGTCGGCGGCCTGGGCGAACGACGTCCGGCCGAAGAAGCCGTCGAACTCGGTCCCGGCGCGCTCGGGGTCGCCCAGGTCGGCCTGGACCACACCACGGGCCGCGTCCCAGGCGGCCACGGGGTCGTCGGCGACCGAGGGGACGTCGCCGAGGTCGCGGCCGACCAACTGGAGGAACATGCCCTGTGTGTCCACGACGTGGGCGACCACGTCGCGTGCCGTCCATCCCTCACAGGGGGAGTCGGCCGACCAGCGGTCCTCGGGGACGGCCGCCACGACGGCGGCGAGGTCGTCGGACAGACGGGCGTAGCGGGTGGCGGTGTCGCTCATCGCGCTCTCCTGGTCGTGTTCACCGGATAGGGAGGTCCAGAGTCACCGATCCCGCCACGTGCCGTCTTGAACAAACGCGACACGGGAACGTCTGTTCGCAACGCGTGCTCCGGCCTGCTCAGGGGCGGCAGGCCGCAGTCCGGTCGGCGCGTGCTCTGAACGCACCCGCGGGCACGGTCAGGTCCGTGGTCCACGAGCGCCGCCGGCGCGCCGTCGGGCTCTTCCGCAGCAGGGGGCGTTCGCGGCACCCGGCCTAGGATGGGGCTGTGCAACCCCTTCCGGTGGACAAGGACGCGCGGGGCATCATCGACCCCGGGGCGGGGCTGACCCGGTTCCGGCTGGACCGATCCGCGCCCTCGGAAGCCGTCGCCCGGTTCGTGGACCGCTACTGGGTGGCCTCCTGGGACCTGCCCGAGGGGGAGTCGTTCACCCAGCGGGTGCTGGCCCACCCCGTCGTGAACGTCGTGTTCGTCGGCGGTGAGGCCGCCGTGCACGGACCGACCACGCACGTCACCTCACGGCGCCTGTGGGGTTCCGGGTGGGCGCTCGGGGTCATGTTCCGGCCCGCCGGTTTCCGGCCCTTCCTCGGCCGTCCGATGAACGGGATCGTGGACGCCGCGCTGCCTCTGGGCGAGGTGTTCGACGGTGCGGAGTTCCCGCGGGAGGATCCGACGCGGCTGATCGCCGACGTGGACCGGTTCCTGGCCGCACGCGTGCCCGCCGACCGCCATCCGGCCGAGGACACCACGGCCGTCGTGGAACGCGTCGCGGCCGACCCGACCGTCGTCGGCGTGGCGCCGCTGGCCCGGCGCGAGGGCCTGGGGGTGCGCCTGCTCCAGCGCCGCTTCGCCGACCACGTCGGGCTGGGGCCCAAGACGGTGATCCGCCGCTACCGGCTCTACGAGGCGGCCGAACGCGCCCGCCGGGGCGGCGCGACGGACTGGAGCGCCGTGGCGGCCGAACTCGGATTCAGCGACCAGTCGCACCTCACCCGGGAGTTCACCTCGATCATCGGGGTTCCGCCAGCCGCCTACGCGGCGCGCAGCGGTGCCGGGGCGTCGGACCGGCCGACCCCCGGGGCCTGACTCCCAAGCCTGGGGTCCGCAGGCCGGAGCCGCCGGTCCCGGGCACGAGGACCCGTGAGCGCTCAGGTCGAAGCCGCCAGCCCTGGGAACGGGGACCGGCGAGTCCTCGGTTCGAAGCCCCGGGGTCCTGGCTCCGAGACCTTCGCGTTCTGGCACCGAAGCGGCAGGAACAGGGGTTTCGGACGAACGAAACGTTCTCCGTCCGGCCCGTGGTTGAGCGTAGAATGGTCGGACGTACCCCACGACCCCGAGGATCCAAGGGGACGCACCGGGCCCAAGCCCTCGGAGCAGCGCGAAGCCATCGTCGCGACCATCGCGCGGCGGCGCGGCTCCGGCGGATGAAGCCACAGCACGGCCCCTCCTCGACGCTTGGTCCCGACCGCCCGCGGTCGTCCCCTCCTCGCATCGTGTCCCCATCCGCGCCGTCCTGCGGTCGGGTCGGGAGAGGTGCGCGACAGAGACGGGCCGCCTCGCCCCAGGTGAGGCCGGCCACACGGACCGAGCGGAGTACGAACACGCACATTCCCGGACCCAGGGGTCGGAACGCCCGCCCCCGGGTTGTATCGTCGGCGGTTCGGCTCCCCCACCATGAGCCGGCGGCGCCCGGGATAACCGCTTGATACCGATGCGCGGAAAGTTCAGAACCATTTCCGGTTTCGAGCGTCCTAACTGCTGTGGACGCATGGCGTCGGAATACGGCTCAACGGAAAACACGGAGGTCCAGACGTGAGGGGCATGACCCACCCGACGACGGTGCGCCGGTTCGGCGTCGCGCTGGCCGCGCTCGCGCTCGCCACCACCGCCTGCACTTCGTCCGGGGGCGAAGCGGAGACGCAGGGCAACACCGCCGCGCCCGAGGACACCGAACCCGCCGAGCTGGTCATCACCCCGGATGACGGAACCGAGCAGCTCGAACCGAACTCCCCCATCCAGGTCACCGCGGAGCACGGCGTCATCACCGACGTCCAGGTCGACCAGGTGGTCCCCTCCGAGGCCGGGACCGAGGCCGGCGAGGCCGCCGAGGACCCCCTCGACATGACCGGTCGCCTCAGCGAGGACGAGACCGAGTGGACGAGCGACTGGGCCCTGACCCCGGGTGCCGAGGTCGTGGTCACCGCCACCGCCGCCAACGCGGCCGGCGAGGAGACCGAGCTGGTCCACGAGTTCACCACGCTGCCCGCCACGCCCGGCATGATGCTCGAACTGGCCTCGAACTACCCCACCTCCGGTGACACGGTCGGCGTCGGCATGCCCGTGGTCATCAACTTCGACCTCCCGGTGACCAACAAGGAGCAGGTCGAGAACTCCATGGAGGTCACGGCCGAGCAGGAGGTCGACGGAGCCTGGAACTGGCTCTCCGACCAGATGGCCGTGTTCCGCACCGAGGAGTACTGGGAGCCGTACCAGAACGTCACCGTCGACCTCCACCTCGCCGGTGTCGAGGCCTCCGAGGGCGTCTACGGCGCGCGCAACTACCAGATCGACTTCGAGGTCGGCCGTGAGCTGATCGCGACCCAGCACGTGCCCGACCACGAGATGGAGATCACCATCGACGGGGAGCACGAGCGGACCCTGGAGGTGAGCAACGGCATGGGCACCACCCGCGCCTACACCACCACCTCCGGCACCCACGTGTTCATGGAGCGCTACGAGCACCTGACGATGGACTCGGCGACGCTCGGCGTCCCCGCCGACTCCCCGAATGGCTACCGGGTGGACGTGCAGTACGCCATCCGCACCTCCAACAGCGGCGAGTTCGTCCACGAGGCCGACTACAACCCCAACATCGGCTCCGCCAACACCTCCCACGGCTGCACCAACATGCGGTCGGAGGACGCCCGGTGGATGTTCGAGAACATCCTGATGGGCGACATCCTCGACACCACCGGCACCGACCGGCAGATCGAGTGGAACAACGGCTGGGGCTACTGGGAGAAGTCGTGGGACGAGTGGCTGGAGGGCAGCGTCACCGGTGAGCCGCAGACCACCGATGGCTCCGGCACCCCCGGCTCCGTCTTCGGCGAGACCGAGTAGTGGGCGAGACCGAGTAGGTCGCCGACCACACGCGCGAGGGGCGCCGGGAACCGCGAGGTTCCCGGCGCCCCTGTCGTTCCCCGACCGGCCGCCGCTCCACGCAGGCCCTCTCCAGGTGTTGGACGGCGACGGGCCGGGATGGACGTGTGCCCGGATCCCCAGGCTCCCTGGAGCCCCAGAGCCTCTGGAGCCCTGCGGTCTGGAGCTTCCGGGGCCTGTGGGGCCTCTGGAGTGGGCCTGGGCCGGGAGCGTGGGCGGACCCCTGACCGTACGGGCGGTCCTGAGTCGACGGCCCGTCGTCCCACCGTCCCGGCCGGGCCCCGACCACCGGCTCGGCCCGAGGCCGTAGGGACCCCGGCCGCCGGGCCGGTCCACGGGCGTGAGAGCGTCCACCGGCGCGATCCACGGCGGTGACGCGTGGTCCACGGCGCCGTCAGAGCGCCTCGGTCACCGTCCGGAGCCGTTGCGCGTGCATCAAGCCGCCGGGACCGCACGGCGCCCGGAAGCCCGGCTGCGGGCCGTCGGCCGGCCGGTCAGGGGCCGGGTCGGCCGACTGGGCGTACAGGCGGCGCATGGCCTCCTCCGTCGGCGATCCCGGTGCGGGGCAGTACATCATCACCCGCTGGTCGGTGTCGGGTACGAGCAGCACCTGACACGCGAACTCCAGGGCGCCCAGGTGCGGATGGTGGATCCGCTTGGCGAAGCCGCGCCGCTCGTGGACGTCCATCGACGCCCACAGCCGCGCGAACCGGGGCGAGGATCCCAGCAGGGTGGTCACCATGCGGGCGATGTCCCGGTCGCCCGGGTAGCGGGCGTAGGCCGCGCGCAGGTCGGCCACGGAGTAGCGGCTGAAGTGGTCGGTGCTCGCCTCGGTCCACTGGGGGTCGTCCTCGGGCAGCGAGAACAGCCACTCGATGATGTTGCGGCGATCCTCCGGCAGGGCCGACATGTCGCCGATGAAGTGTGGCGCCAGGCGGTTCCAGGCCAGCACGTCGTACTTGGCGTCGAGGACGTAGGCGGGCGTGGTGGTGAGGTTGGCCAGCAGGTGGTGCACCCCCTCGGTGATGTTCCGGTCGGGGGAGCGGACGACGGGCGGCTCCGTTCCCGCCACCCGGAACAGGTAGGCGCGTTCGTCGGCGCTGAGCATCAGGGCGCGCGCGAGCGCGGTGAGCACCTGGCGGGAGGGGTTGGGGCCGCGCGCCTGCTCCAGGCGCACGTAGTACTCCACGGACATCCCGGCGAGCTGGGCGACCTCCTGGCGGCGCAGGCCGGGTGTCCGGCGGCGCGCGGTCTCGGGCAGTCCCGCGTCGGCGGGGCCGATGCGCGCTCGGCGGTCGCGCAGGAACGCCGCGAGTTCGGTGCGGTCCACGGTCGGGTCCTCCTGTCCGTCGGTCATCTCCAGAGTGCCGTACCGGCGACCGCCTGACACTGGTACAGCCGATACCAGCCTCGACAGGTCTCTCCCGCCGTGCGGCGGCGGCGCCCACGATGAGGTCCATGAGCGATCAGACGAAGATCGCCCTCGTCACGGGGGCGAACAGGGGAATCGGATTCCAGACGGCCCGACTGCTGGGTCTGGAGGGCATGACGGTGCTGGTGGGCGCCCGGGACGCCCAGCGCGGGGCGGAGGCCGAGCGCGTGCTGCGGGAGGAGGGCGTCGACGCCCGCGTGCTGCCGATCGACATCACCGACGCCACGAGCGTCAAGGCGGCGGCCGCCCGGGTGGAGGAGGAGTTCGGACGTCTCGACGTCCTGGTGAACAACGCGGGCGTCGCACTGGGCTGGGGCGCGATGGGCCGGTCGGACACCGACCAGTTCCGTGAGGTGCTGGAGGTGAACGTGGTGTCGGTGGTGCGGGTGACCGACGCCTTCCTGCCGCTGCTCCGCCGGTCCGAGGCCGCGCGGGTGGTGAACGTGTCGAGCGAACTCGGCTCGATCACGTCGCTGACCGATCCCTCTGACCCGTTCCAGGGGGTGGACATGGACGCCGCCTACCCCGCGTCCAAGGCCGCGCTGAACATGGTGACCGCCCTGTACGCGAAGGCGCTCGCCGGTACGCCGGCCAAGGTGAACGCGGCCAACCCGGGGTACTGCGCCACGGACATGAACGACCACTCCGGTCCCCGGTCGGCCGAGCAGGGCGCCAGGGTGAGCCTGCACCTGGCCACGCTGGGGGAGGACGGGCCGTCCGGCGTGCTGTGGGGCCACCTCGCCCTGGCCGAGGAGCCGGACGAGCACGGGGTCCTGGCCTGGTAGGACAGTCCCGGCCCGATCGGGGCCGTCGGTCGAGCGGGGGCACGCGCGTGGGCGCGGGCTCCCGCTCCGTCATGGGCGGCGCGCGGGCCGCCGGAGTCCTTCTCGCGCCCTGTCCGGGTCAGGGCCCGGGAGCGCCGGGGTCACGAGGACCCGGTCACCAGGCGCGCACACCGCCGATGGGGGCGGGCAGGCGCTCGTTGAGCCAGGTCCAGGTGCCGTCGTTCTCGGTGAAGCGCCGCTGCACGCGCTCGACGTCCGTCAGCGGGTTGGCGAACACCTCCTGCCACTGCCCGGCGCTGTGCTCCTCCAGGTAGAGGCTGCGTGCGTCGGTGCGCATGCGCACTGCCTGGAGAGTGTGGGAGGAACCGTCGCTGAGCTGAATGCGGTAATAGGCCATGGGAATCCCCTGGTGGTCTCGTCCTGTCGAAAGGAAGGACGGTGCCCGGCACGTCGATCAGCGTGAATTCCGCGCTCGAAGGAACGGTTTTCCGGGACGCGCGCTGCCGTCGGTCGGGGCGCGCGAGTGCCTGTGGTGCTGGGGCACCGTGCTGTCCGCGAATTCGGACTCTACTCCTGCCAGGGGGTCGCCGGGTGCGAAATCCGGGTGTACGTCACGGGAATTCTGTTGCCGTTCCACGCGAGTCGGGTGATTTCGAGTTTCTCTGGGACTTTCCCGTGTGATCGGGTCGGGAAGCACCCGAAGCGGAGGCCGGTCCGCGTACGGCCAGACGGTCGCCGAGGTCGGGCACGACCTCCTCGCCGACCTCGCGCCGGACGAGCGGCGGCAGTTCCGCGCCCTGCTCCGACGCGTCGTGGACGGGATGTCGGACCGGCCGGTCCCCGGTTCCTGCCTCTAGCGCGAGTGTGCACGGAACACGCCCTTGATTCCGTGCACAGTGCCCCCGCAGTGCTCCCGTAGGGCAGTGCCCCCGCGGCGGTACCGCCGCGGGGGCACTGCACACGCGGTCAGGGCCGCCCGTGCTCGGTCAGGCGTTGATACCGCCGTCGACGTGGATCTCCGTGCCGGTGACGAAACGGCCGCCCGGACCGGCCAGGTGGACCACGGTGTCGGCGATCTCCTCGGCGCGTCCGAATCGGCCGAGCGGGATCAGGGAGCGGATGCCGTCGGCGTTCGGTCCGTCGGCCGGGTTGGCGTCGGTGTCGATCGGCCCCGGGCTGAGGAGGGTGACGGTGATGCCCCGCGGGCCCAGTTCACGCGCCAGACCGCGCGTCATGCCCACCAGGGCCGCCTTGCTCGTCGCGTACAGGGTGAGCCCCGGGAAGGGCACGTGCTCGATGACGTTGCTGCCGATGGTGACCACGCTGGCGCCCTCTCCCATGTGGCGTAGCGCGGCCCGGGTGGTGAGGAAGGGCCCCTGGACGTTCACGGCCAGGACCTGGTCGAGCTGCTCGGGAGTGACGTCGTCGGTGGCCACGAAGGGGAAGGAGGCGGCGTTGTTGACCAGGACGTCCAGTCGGCCGAACTCCTGCACCACGCGGTCGACCGCGCCGGCCGCCTCGGCGGCGTCCCCGTTGTCGGCCCGCAGGGCGAGGGCCCGCCGCCCGGTCGCCCGGATCTTCTCCACGACCTCGTTCGCGGCCGCTTCGTTGCTGACGTAGGTGAGGGCGACGTCGGCTCCGGCCTCGGCGAGCCGCAGGGCGACCGCCGCTCCGATGCCGCGGCTGCCGCCGGTGACCAGTGCCGTCTTGCTTTCCAGTTCGTTCATGTGCTCCAGATTGGCGGAGCCGGAATCCCCGTGCTGGCGGAAATCCGACGCCTCGTTCGGGGCCCCGGTCAGGCCTTGGCGAGGCGTCGGCGGGCCTCCATGAGGGCGAAGCCGAGCAGGTTCGACCCCCGCCACGCCTCGGGCTTCTCGGCGTTCTCGTCGCGCGCGCTCAGGCCGATCCCCCACACCCTGTCGCGTGGGCTGGCCTCGACCAGGACCCGCCGTGCGGTGCCGAGCAGGAAGTCGCACAGCTCCGGGTTCTGACCGAACTTGGCGACACTGCCGCGCACCACGATCTCGAACCGGGCGTCCTCCCAGGTCCGCTGGTCGAAGCCGCGGACCTGGCGGCCGAGGGTCTTGGCGTCGCGGGGATGGCCCGCCGCGACGATCCGCTCGGCCGTCTCGGCGTCGCCGAACAGGCGGGCCTTGCCCGCCATCATGTAGTGCTCCGCCGTGGCGTAGTCGACCCCGTCCACGGTGAAACCGGCGGGCCACCACTGGGAGAGGCAGGAGGCCGACACACCGCCGGACGCCGGGGGCCGGTGGCCCCAGAAGAGCAGGAACTTGGGGCGCTCGCGCGCCAGCAGGAGGTCGGCCACCGACCGGGCGTCTGTGGGATGGATGCTGGAGGACATGCCGCGATCCTGGCAGGAGGCCCCGACGTTACGACACGGGTTCTCGGGCGCGGTCAGTCGAACTGGAACGAGCGCTTGGCCATGCCGTGCCAGTACCCGTCCACGGTGGAGGTGGAGCGGTCGTGCGCGTCCAGGCTCGCCCCGAGCGCGACGAACAGCGGGGCGAAGTGGTCGCTGCGCGGGTGTGCGAGCGAGGCGGCGGGCGCCTTGTGCTCGAAGTCCAGGAGCGCGTCCACGTCGTGGTCGAGGACCGTGCGGTGCGTCCAGTCGTCGAACTCCGACGACCACGCGGGCACGTCCCCGTGCGTCACGGGCGACATCTCGCGCAGGTTGTGCGTGGTGAACCCGCTGCCGACGATGAGGACGCCCTCCTCGCGCAGCGGCGCCAGGCGACGGCCCAGGTCGAGCAGCGCGGCGGGGTCCAGGGTCGGCATGGAGACCTGGAGGACCGGGACGTCGGCGTCCGGGTACATCTCCTTGAGCGGGACGTACGCGCCGTGGTCCAGGCCGCGGGACGGGTCCTGGCGGACGTGCCGACCCGGCCCGGAGACGAGGGCGCTGACACGCCGGGCGAGTTCCGGCGCTCCGGGGTGGGCGTAGGTGACCGCGTAGTAACGTTGCGGAAAGCCCCAGAAGTCGTAGGTCAGCGGGGTCGCGTCCGCCGTGGCCCCCACCGTGAGCGGGGCGTCCTCCCAGTGCGCAGAGACCATGAGGATCGCGCGGGGCCGCGGCAGGTCGGCGGCCCAGGCGGCGAGTTCGCGGGTCCACTGGGCGTCGTCGGCCAACGGCGGCGCGCCATGGCTGAGGTAGAGGGTCGGCATGAGCCGTGGACGGGTCTCCATGGGAGCCTCCAGGACGAGGATCGCTTGATGTCTGACCAGAACATTATTGAACGCTCAATTATTTCGGAGGAGCCGGGCCCGATGGCCGACACGAGGTGGCTCAGCGACAGCGAGCAGGAGACCTGGCGCACCTTCATGGCCGCCGTCCGACTGATGGAGAGCGCGCTGGATCGCCAGCTCAGGCGGGATTCGGGGCTGCCGCACGCCTACTTCCACGCGCTCGTGGTGCTGTCGGAGGCACCGGACCGCGAGATGACGATGAGCGCGCTGGCGGAGCGGCTGCTGTCCTCGCCGAGTCGGCTCTCGCACGCGGTCTCCCGGATGGAGTCCGACGGGCTGGTCCGCCGGTACAAGCGCCCGGGCGACCGGCGGACCACCATCGCCGCGCTGACCGAGGCCGGGCTGGCGGCCCTGCGCGAGGCGGCGCCCGGGCACGTGGACGAGGTGCGGCGGGTGGTGTTCGATCCGCTCACCGAAGAGCAGGTGGACCGGCTGCGGGAGATCTCGGCGGCCATGCTCGGCGCACTCGGCGCGGAGTCCAGCACGCCGTGGAACGCCTGACGCCTGACTCGTGAGGCGGGGCGCGGGGTGTCCATCGTGGCGAGGAACACGCTGAGTGTCCGTGACATCCGCTTCGGTGTGTAGTTTCCTAGGAAACGATTTCGCTCTCAATCAAATCTGAGGGCCGACCCACGACACCCCGCTCATGGAACGGAAACCACGATGGCCGACCGGTCACTCAGGATCAGCGACGTCACGGCCCTGCTCGCCAGGGTCGTCGTCGGCGTCACCTTCGTCCTCCACGGTCTGGAGAAGGCCGCCGACCTGGAGGGAACCGCCGGGTTCTTCGGCTCGGCCGGGATCCCCTTCCCCGAGTACAGTGCCCTGCTCGGCACGGGAGTCGAGGTCGTCGGGGGCGCGCTGCTCGTCATCGGCCTCGGACTGCCCGCAGTCGGCCCGGTCCTCGCCGCACAGATGGTGGTCGCCATCGCGTTCGTCCACGTCGGCCAGCCCTTCGTGGGCGGCTACGAGCTTCCGCTGGTCCTCGGCGCCACCGCCCTGGCCCTCGGCTTCGCCGGCGGGCGCTTCTCCGTGGACCGCCTCCTGCCCTGGGGCCGCACCCGCGCCACCGCCGAGGCCGCGCCCGCCCGGGTCTCCTGACCTCCGGGCGCGACCCGCTCCACCCGCCGCCCGCCCGGTGCAGGGCAGCCCCTTCCAGAAGGGTCGGCCCGAGCCTGCCCGGGACGCCCGGCAGGACGTGGCGGGAGGTGGGGGCGCGGGCGCGGGTGAACTCTGCCTACGATGCTTGGCATGCGGATACTCGTGGTCGAGGACGATGACCGGGTCGCGCGCGGGCTGGTGACCGCGCTGCGGTCGGCGTCCTACGACGTGCAGCGGGTGGCCACCGCCGAGCGGGCCCTGGAGGCGCCTCCGGCGGACGTCGTCCTCCTCGACCTGGGGCTGCCCGACCTGGACGGGATCGACCTCCTGCGCAGGCTCCGCGACCGCCCGCAGACCGCGATCATCGCGGTCACCGCGCGGGGTGAGGAGCGCGAGCGGGTGCGCGGGCTGCGCGCCGGGGCCGACGACTACGTCGTCAAGCCGTTCGGCGTGGCCGAACTCCTGGCCCGGATCGACGCCGTCCTGCGGCGGACGCGGTCCGCGCGGGCCGAAGTGGACGAGGGCGAGCCCCCGGTGACGGTGGGACCGCTCACCCTGGAGGTCGACGCGCGCGAGGCGCGGGTGGGGGACCGGGCGCTCAGGCTGACCCGCAAGGAGTTCGACCTGCTGGTGCTGCTCGCCCAGCGGTCGCCCGCCGTGGTGGCACGCGACCAGATCCTCGACCAGGTCTGGGGCGCGGCCTGGGAGGCGTCCTCGCGGACACTCGACACGCACGTCGCGTCGCTGCGGGCCAAGATCGGCCAGGACGTGCGGATCCGGACCGTGCGCGGGGTCGGCTATGTCCTGGATCGGGTGTAGCCCGTGATCCGGCGGCTGCTCGCCCTCCTGCTGCCCGTGGCTTTCGTCCTGGTGGCGGCGGTCGCGGTGCCGATCGGTACCGTCATCGCGCACCAGCGCACCCAGGACGTGTACGTCGACCGCCTGGCCGACGCGAGCCGCTTCGCCTCGCTGGCCCGCACCGCCCTGGAGACCGGGCGCGAGGACACCCTCGCCCAGGAGCTCGAACGCTACCGGGAGCTCTACGACACCCCGGTCGCGGTGGTCTCGCCCGCCGAGGAACTGGTCGTCGGGTCCGAGCCGCCCGGGCGGCTGCGGGAGATCGTGGAGTCGGCCGGGGAGATCAGCGCCGTGCGGCTCGCCCTGGCCGGGGAGCGGCCCGGGGCGCCCGCGACCGTGTGGCCGTGGACGACCGAGGCGCTCGTGGTCGCCGAGCCCATCGGCCGGGACAGCGAGGTCGAGGGCGCGATCGTGGTGGCCGTCCCCCCGGACGGCCTAGGCGCGTCCGTCCTGCGCTCGTGGGGGTGGCTCGCGCTCATCAGCCTGGCGCCGCTCGTGCTGCTGACCGCTGCCGCCATGCCGCTGTCCCGGTGGGTGCTGCGCCCCATCGGCCGCCTGGACGCGGCGACCACCGCGGTGACCTCCGGTGACCTGGAGGTCCACGTGGACGCCGAGCGCGGCCCGCCGGAGCTGCGGCGGCTCACGGACTCGTTCAACACGATGGTCGAGGTCGTGCGCGGCGCCCTCGAACGCCAGAGGTCGTTCGTGTCGGAGGCCTCCCACCAGCTGCGCAACCCGCTGGCGAGCCTGCGGCTGGCCGTGGAGAACCTCGCGCCGCACCTGACGACGGACTCGGCCCGGGAGGCGCACGCCATCGCCGTCGACGAGACCATGGTGATGCACCGGATGCTGAACTCGCTCCTGGCGGCCACGCGCCTGGAGAGCATCACCGGCACGGACGCGGTGGAGGTGGCGGCCGTCGTCGACACCCGGGTGTCGCGCTGGCGCGCCCTGGGCGGCACGCGCGGCTTCACCGTGGCGACCGACGTCCCCGCCGGGGTGTGGGCGCAGGCCCCCGCGGGCGGCTTGGGCAGCATCCTGGACGAGCTGTTCAGCAACGCCCTCCGGCTGTCGCGCGGCTCCCGCGTCGAGGTCCGGCTGCGGCCGGAGGGGGCGGAGCGCGTCAGGCTCATGGTCCTCGACGACGGCGAGGGACTGCCCGAGGAGGAGCGGGAGGCGGCGCTGGCCCGGTTCTGGCGGTCCTCGCGGCACCAGAACACCGAGGGGACCGGTCTGGGGCTGGCGATCGTCGCCGACCTGGTCCGCCAGGCGGGGGGCCGGCTGGAGCTGGAGGAGGGGCTGAGGTCCGGGAACCGACCGGGATTCGGCGTGGTGATCACCCTGCCGCGGGCCGAGTCCCGTGACGATGACCCGGTGGGACACGACGGCGGGCACGGTGGGGACGAGGGCGCGGATGCGGGCGGCGATCGGCGCGAGGAGGAGCGCGACGGATTCGACGACGGGTCCGGAGAACGCGGCACACAGCGGTGAGAGTGTGGACCCACCGACCCGCCGACCCGCCGACCCGCTGTCCCACCGACCAGCCGTCCCGCTGCCCAGCTGACCCTGGCCGCTCTGGGAGGCCCCAGCACCCCCACCGCGCCCCCACCGCGCCACCGGCCGGGCTCAGGTCGGCTTGTTCTCCCGGTACCAGGCGGTCGCGCCCGGATGGAGCGGAACGACCCCCGTGGAGATGCCGGTCCGCACGTTGATCTGCGCCGCCACGGGGCTCCCGGCGGCCAGCCGCGCTGCGCTGGTGAACACGGAGTCGGTCACCGCGTAGGCGGCGTCGCGGGGCAGATCCTCCCGGCACAGCAGCAGGTTCGGGATGGCCGCCGTCGGCGTGGACGGCACGTCCTCGTACGTGGTGGCGGGGATGTTCGCCGGAAGATAGGAGTCGGGGTGCGCGTCGGCCAGCGCGTCGGCGGTGTCCGACAGGTCGATGAGCCGCACGGAGCGCTCCTCGGCGAGGTCGGCGATCGCCGGAGTGGGCAGCCCCGTCAGCGAGAACATCGCGTCGATCTCGCCGTCGGCCAGGGCCGTGGCGGACTCGGACTGGTTGAGGCGGACCGCCTCGAAGTCCAGGCCGGTCTCGGCGACGATCTGCGCCACCGTGAACTCCGTCCCGGAGTCGGCCGCGCCGACCGAGACGCGCAGGCCCTCCAGGTCGGACGCCCGCCACACGGGGGAGCCGACCAGCACGACCAGGTGCACGAACGCGTCGTAGAGGCGGCCGATCGCCACGAGGGCGTCGCCGTCGCCGCCCGTGTCGGAGGCGAGGATCGAGTCGAGCGCCGCCAGCCCCAGGTGGGCCTCACCGGAGGCCAGCAGGGCCAGGTTCGCGTGCGAGGCGCCGGTCTCGACGGCACGCACGTCGGTGTCCGGGAACCGTTCGTCCAGGATCTCGGCGATCTTCCCGCCGATCTGGCGGTAGACCGCGCCCGGCGGCCCCGTCGCCACCACGAGTTCGGGCAGGCCGCGGATGCCGCCCCGGTCGCAGCCGACCACGGGGCCGCCGAGCGCGGCGGCCGCCGCGCCCAGGAGAACGGCGCGCCGACCCGGTCCACTCACTCGCATAGACGCAGCTTAGGCACACTCTGGCACTCCCGCGCCCCGCGCGGCCCCGGCATCGACGTCCCCGCTCCCGGACGGGCCTCGGTGCCGCCACGCCCCGAGTCGGCCCGGGGCACGGCGGCCCCGGTACCACCGCCCTCGGCCGCCGGGCTACGCCCCGCTCTCCGGCTGCCATTCCTCGGCGAGCAGGCCGAGCACCACCTCGTCCATGAACTCGCCCAGCACCCACGCAGAGGAGCGCGTGACGCCCTCGCGGACGAATCCGTTGCGTTCGGCGGCGCGCAGCATCCCGGCGTTGTCCGCCAGTGTCTCGATCTGGAGCCGCCGCAGCCCGCGCACGATGAATCCGTAGTGGCACAGCACCGCGACCACATCGGTCCCGTAGCCCCGGCCGCGGCAGGACGGCAGCACCCCCAGCCCGATGTGCGCGGAACGGCTGTGGTTGTCGATGCCCCACAGGTTCGCGGTGCCGACCAGCGTGCCGCCGTCCAGTTCCACCACGGAGAAGGAGACGACACTCTCCACGGTGTCGTCCACCAGCAGCCGAGAGTCCTCCGCCCCGGGCCGCATCGGCCGCCACGGCCGCCCCTCGGCCCGGGAACCGGTCACCACGTCGTCGTAGAGCTCCGCCCGCAGCACCGGGACGTCTTCCGTATGCCGGGCCCGAAGCCCGACCCTTCCACCTCTCAGCATCCACGTTTCCTATCAGAACGGAACCAGAGGCGGCACATCATTTAACGCGGCGAAACACGGGGAAACACCGGCTTCACGGACTGACAGGGCCCTGGAAACACGCGCTTCCTAGCGTCTTGGGTCATGGACACACCGATGTATACACGTCCTGGCCCGGCCTCCGACCCCACGGCCACCTCCCGCCGGGACCGGGTCTACGGCCTGCTGCGCGAGGAGGTCCTCAGCGGACGGGTCACTCCCCGCACCCGCCTGGGCGAGGTCAGACTCGCCGAACGCTTCGGCGTCTCGCGCACGCCCGTGCGCGAGGCCCTCGCCCGCCTGCACTCCGACGGCCTCGTCGAACGGCGGGAGAACGGCTTCTACGTCACCGTCCCCAACCTCCCCGAGCTGCGCGACCTCTACGAGCTGCGCGTGGCCCTCGAACTGCGCGGAATCGCCCGCGCCATCGAGGACCCCTCCATCCGCCACGACCGCCGGATCCTCCTCGGTGAACTCGACCGCTGGGAGAAGCTGCGCGCCCAGCCCCCGGAGCCCGACCCCTCCTTCGTCCTCCTGGACGAGGAGTTCCACGCGGCCCTGTCCACCGCGTCCGGCAACCGCGCGCTGACCGACTCCCTCGTCTCCGTCAACCAGCGCATCCGGCGCGTGCGCATGTACGACTTCCTCACCGGGGACCGGATCACCTCCACCATCGACGAGCACATCCAGATCGTCGAGCACCTCCTCGACGGCGAACTCGACTCCGCCTACCGCGCCATGCACGAGCACGTCGGAGCGTCCATGGAGGTCGTCCTGGAACGCGCGCAACGCGCCCTCACCCAGATGGCCCTGCACTCCGACACCCACTGACCTGACCGCCGCCCTGCCCCCGGGGCTCCGTCCTGGGACAGAAGGAGAGCCACCGTGTTCGACACCGTGCTCATCGCCAACCGCGGCGAGATCGCCTGCCGCGTCATCCGCTCCGCCCGAGAACTCGGTCTGCGCACCGTCGCGGTCTACTCCGACGCCGACGCGGGAGCCCCGCACACCCGGCTCGCCGACGCGGCGGTCCGGCTCGGGCCCGCGCCCGCCGCCGAGAGCTACCTGCACATCGAACGCGTGCTGGCCGCGGCCGCGGCCTCCGGCGCGGGCGCCGTCCACCCCGGCTACGGGTTCCTGTCCGAGAGCGCGGCCTTCGCCCGCGCGGTCGAGGACGCCGGGATGGTGTTCGTCGGCCCCGAACCCCGTCACCTGGAGCAGTTCGGCGACAAGCACACCGCGCGCAAGGCCGCGGCGGCGGCCGGGCTCCCCATGGTCGCGGGCAGCGAGACCCTGCCCGACGCCGACGCGGCCGTGGCCGCCGCCGAGGCCATCGGCTATCCGGTGATCGTGAAGTCCACGTCCGGCGGGGGCGGGATCGGGCTGCGCGCCTGTGCTGATCCCGACGAGCTGCGTGCCGCCTTCGACCAGGTCAGCCGGATGGCGCAGACCCACTTCGGCGGGGGCGGCGTCTTCGTCGAGCGCTTCGTGTCCCGGGCGCGCCACGTGGAGGTCCAGGTCTTCGGCGACGGCCGGGGCGGCGTGGTCACCGTCGGCGACCGCGACTGCTCCCTCCAGCGCCGCAACCAGAAGGTCGTGGAGGAGGCGCCCGCCCCCGGCCTGCCCGACGCGCTGCGCGCCGAACTCCACCGCACCGCCCGCGAACTGTGCGCCGGTGTGTCCTACCGCAGCGCGGGCACGGTGGAGTTCGTCTTCGACGCCGACCGCGGTGAGGCCTCGTTCCTGGAGGTCAACACCCGCCTGCAGGTGGAGCACCCGGTGACGGAGGAGGTCACGGGGATCGACCTGGTCGCCTGGATGCTGCGCCTGGCCCGCGGCGAGGACGTGCTGGCCGACGTGCCTCCGGAGGGCCCCGCGCTCACCGGCCACGCCGTCGAGGCCCGCGTGTACGCCGAGGACCCCGCGCACGACTTCCGGCCCAGCTCCGGCCTGCTCACCCGGGTCGAGTTCCCCTCCGACGCGCGCGTCGACGCCTGGGTGGAGACCGGCCAGCGCGTCACCAGCGACTACGACCCCATGCTGGCCAAGGTGATCGTGCGCGGCGAGGACCGCGACGACGCCCTCGACCGGCTCGGCCGCGCCCTGTCCGAGGTCCGGGTGGACGGCCTCCAGACCAACCTGGGACTGCTGCGGGCGCTGGCCGCGCACGACGACGTGCGCGCGGTCGCCCACACCACCGCGACCTGCGCGGGGGTG
Source organism: Nocardiopsis sp. NRRL B-16309 (assembly GCF_001279585.1). GTDB lineage: Bacteria > Actinomycetota > Actinomycetes > Streptosporangiales > Streptosporangiaceae > Nocardiopsis. The sequence continues at coordinate 216,147 of NZ_LGEC01000080.1, forward strand.
GGCGACCCGGAGCCGCGCGTGGAGGTGGAGCGCGCCGGAACGCTCACCACCGTCCAGGACTGGCCCGGGCGCACAGGCTACTGGCAGGTGGGCGTGCCGCCGTCGGGCGCCATGGACGACCTGTCCCTGCGGCTGGGCAACCGGGCCCTGGGCAACCCCGAGGGCGCCCCCGGCCTGGAGTGCACGATGGAGGGTCCCGCGCTGCGGTTCTCCGCCGCCATGACGGTGTGCGTCACCGGTGCCCCGGCCGACGTCACCGTGGACGGCGCGGCCGTGCCCCAGTGGGAGCCGGTCGAGGTGCCGGCGGGCGGCCTGCTCGACGTCGGCGCCGCCCTCGGCCCCGGTATGCGCACGTACGTGCTGGTGCGCGGGGGCCTGGACGTTCCGGAGTACCTGGGGAGCGCGGCCACGTTCACCGCGGGCGAGTACGGGGGCCACAGCGGCCGCGCCCTGCGCCTGGGCGACGTGCTGCGCCCTGGCGCGGCGAACGCCGACGCGCCCGCGCCCGGGGCGGGGCCCGTGCCGGAGGCGGACCGGCCCGACTTCGGCGCCCCCGTCGAGGCGGGCGCGGCAGCCGTCCCGTCGCCCGCCACCGCCCCTGGGGCACAGAGTGGGAGTGGGGACACCCTCGACGGACGGCCTTCGGCCGCGGTTCACTGGGACATCGAGGTGTCCGAGGGCCCGCACGCGGCCCCGGAGTTCCTCACCCGTGAGGGCCTGGCCGACTTCTACGCCACCGCGTGGAAGGTGCACCCCCAGTCCGCCCGCAACGGCGTCCGCCTGTCCGGGCCCAAGCAGACCTGGGCCCGCCCGGACGGCGGCCAGGCCGGGCTGCACCCCTCCAACGTCCACGACACCGCCTACTCCATCGGCGCGGTCAACCTCTCCGGCGACACCCCCGTGCTCCTCGGCCCCGACGGCCCCAGCCTGGGCGGGTTCGTCTGCCCCGTCACGGTCGTCACCGGCTCACGGTGGAAGGTCGGCCAGCTCAGGCCCGGCGACACCGTCCGGTTCCACCCGGTCACCGAGGCCGCCGCCGAGAAGCTGCACGCGAACCCCACCGCCGCCCCGCTGCTGCGCGGCACCGGGTCCGACGGCGACGACGGCGTGCTCGCCCGGATCCTCGCGGGCGATGGCACCCCCGAGGTCACCTACCGGCGCAGCGGACACGACAACGTCCTGGTCGAGTACGGTCCGATGGTGCTCGACCTGGGACTGCGCATGCGCGTCCACGCCCTCATGGCGGCGCTGGACGAGGCGGCGCCCGCGGGCATCGTCGACACCACACCCGGCGTGCGGTCGCTGCACCTGCACATCGATCCGGACGTCCTGCCTCTGCGCACCCTGCTCGGCCTGCTCCAGGAGATCGAGGCGCAGCTGCCGCCCACCTCCCGGCTGAGCGTGCCGAGCCGGACGCTGCACCTGCCGATGTCCTTCGACGACCCCTCCATCCACGAGGCCATCGCCCGCTACGGGGTCGCCGTGCGCGACGACGCCCCCTGGAACCCGGACAACATCGAGTTCATCCGCCGGATCAACGGCCTGGACTCGGTCGAGCAGGTGCGCGACATCGTCTTCGACGCCTCCTACCTGGTGCTGGGGCTGGGCGACGTCTACCTGGGGGCGCCCGCCGCGACGCCGCTCGACCCCCGGCACCGGCTGGTTACCACCAAGTACAGCCCCGCCCGCACCTGGACCCCGGAGGCCGGGGTGGGCATCGGCGGCGCCTACCTGTGCGTGTACGGCATGGAGAGCCCCGGCGGCTACCAGCTCATCGGCCGGACGGTGCCGATCTGGTCGGGCCTGCGCCAGTACGGGCCCTTCGAACCCGGGACCCCGTGGCTGCTCCGGTTCTTCGACCGCATCAGCTGGTACCCCGTCGAGCACGAGGAACTGCTCGACATCCGGGCCGACCTCCTGGCCGGCCGGTACGCACCGGCCATCGGCGAGGGCGAGTTCGTGCTCGCCGACCACGAGCGCTTCCTCGCGGAGAACGCCCAGTCCATCGAAGCCTTCCGCGAGCGCCAGGCGGCGGCGTTCGAGACCGAGCGCCAGGCGTGGGAGGCCGCGGGCGAGTTCGACGACAAGCCCGAGCCCGAGCCCGAGCCCGCGCCCGACACCGGCGCACTCGACCTCCCGCCGGGTGCGAGCCTGGTCGAGGCCCCGTTGTCCGCCTCCGTGTGGAAGGTGGACGTGGCGCCGGGCGACACGGTGGAGGAGGGGCAGCCGGTGGTCCGGCTGGAAGCCATGAAGCTGGAGGTCGTGGTCCGCGCGCCCGTCGCGGGTACGGTCTCCGACATCCTCGTCGCGCCGGGACAGCACCTCGAACCGGGGCGCGCCCTGGCCGTCATCACGCAAGGAGAGTCCGCCTGATGCCCACCCCCACCGACCGCGTCCGGGCCGCCTACCGGAGGATCGCCGAAGTCGACCGCCCCGAGGTGTGGACCCACCTGCGCCCCGAACAGGAGCTGGCCAACGAGGCCAAGGCCATGGAGGGCTGGATCGCCGCCGGGTCGAACATGCCGCTCGCCGGAACCCTCGTGGCGGTCAAGGACAACATCGACGTGGCCGGACTGCCCACCACGGCTGGGTGCCCGGAGTTCGCCTACACCCCCGACACCACCGCGACGGCCGTCCAACGGCTCGTGGACGCCGGCGCGCTCGTCCTGGGCAAGACCAACCTCGACCAGTTCGCCACCGGTCTCGTGGGCACGCGCAGCCCGTACGGCGCCGTCCGCAACGCCCTGGACCCGGAGCGGATCTCCGGCGGCTCCAGCGCGGGGTCGGCGGTCGCGGTGGCGCTGGGCATCGCCGACATCGGCGTCGGGACCGACACCGCCGGGTCGGGCCGGGTCCCGGCCGCCCTGCACGGCATCGTCGGGCTCAAGCCCACGCTGGGGCTGGTCCCGGCGACCGGCGTGGTTCCGGCGGCGCGCCCCTACGACTGCGTGACGGTGTTCGCGGCGGATCTGGAGACCGGCCGCGAGGCGCTGGCGGAGATGATCGGTCCCGACCGCAAGGACGCCTACAGCCGGGACTGGCCCGCCGACGTGCGGCTGGGGCCCCGTTTCCCGGCCACGGTGGCCGTGCCGACGGCGGCGGGGCTGGAACCGCTCAGCGCTGCGGAGCGGGCCGCGTTCCACGCGGCCGCCGACCTTCTCCGGGACGCCGGGGCGCGGACCATGGAAGTGGACGTGGCCCCGCTGCTGGAGGCGGCGCGGCTGCTGTACGACGGGGCCCTGGTGGCCGAGCGCTACGCCGCCGTGGGGGAGTTCCTGGAGAGCGGCGCGGAGTCGGCGGACCCGACGGTCAGCGGGATCATCGTGCCCGCCGGCAGGATTCCCGCCCACGCACTGGCCGCCGACCAGCACCGGTTGGCGCGGTACAGGGCCGACGCGCGCTCGCTGCTCACCGGGTTCGACGCCCTCCTGCTGCCCACGACGGTCGGGCATCCGACGCTGGCGGAGGTCGCGGCCGACCCGGTGGGGGAGAACTCGCGCCTGGGCACGTACACGAACTTCGTGAACCTGTTGGACATGGCGGCCGTGGCGGTGCCCGCGGGCGAGGCGGACGGGCACACGTTCGGGGTCAGCCTCATCGGCGAGGCCTTCGAGGACCAGGTGCTCCTGGACCTGGCGGCGACCCTGACCGGGGAGGCCCCGGGCGAGCCCGTCTCGGAGCAGGGGATGGACGCGGAGCAGGGGGTGCGGCTGGCGGTGTTCGGCGCGCACCTGCGCGGGCAGCCGCTCAACGGCCAGCTCACCCGGTTGGGAGCGCGCTTCGAGGAGGCGACGACGACCACCGCCGACTACCGGATGGTGGCGCTGCCCACCACGCCGCCGAAGCCGGGTGTGCTCCGGGTCGAGCACGGGGGACGGGCGCTGCGCTGCGAGGTCTGGGCGATCTCACGGGCGGAGCTGGGCACGTTCCTGGTCCACCTGCCAGCGCCGATGATGCTGGGTCCGGTGACGCTCGCCGACGGCCGCACGGTGGTCGGGTTCGGCTGCCAGGCCTCCGCCGCCGAGGGCGCCGAGGACATCACCGAGCACGGCGGCTGGTCGGCCTACCTGGAGTCCCGTGAGGGCGTCGGTGGTCCGCCGCCTACCGGAGGAGGGCAGGCCAGGGCGGAGAGGTAGTCGTCGAGCAGTTCGACCTGGTATCGGGGCGGGAACGCCGCGGGGTCGAACAGGGCCTGCACCACGAGGCCGAGGACGAAGGACTGCGCCCCGGCCGCCATGCGCGCCGGGTCCGCGGCGGGCAGGTCGCCGAGCCGTTGGGCCGTGGCGACCAGGTCGCGCAGCCGCTCGCGGCTGCGGCCGTACCGGCGGGCGTGGTCGCCGCGCAGTTCCGGATCGGCGAGGGCGGCGTCCCAGGACGACACCCAGACCCGGTTGCCGTCGGCGGCCGCGTCCGTGATCGGCAGGATGTCGAGCAGGGCGGCACGGACGGCGGGCAGCCCTTCCGCGGCCGCCCGCCGGGGGCGGGCGGCGCTGCGCTCCTCGAGCAGGTCGAGGGCGTGTTTGACGAGGTCGCGCTTGGTGGGGAAGTAGTGCGTGAGCAGGCCGGTGGTCGCGTCGAGCTCGGCCGCGACGGCGCGCAGGCTCAGCCCGCCGAAGCCCCGCGCGGCCAGTACCCGCCAGACCGCCTCGGAGACGTCGCGGCGGCGGGCCTCGTGGTCCCCCTTGGTGCGTGGCATGCCATGACGGTACATTGACGTAACACTCGTTATGTGAATGTGGGGCCCTCGTGTTCTCTCTCCCGTTGGCGGACGACGCCGACCTCCGACCGCTGGAGGTCCGGCACGCCGAGGAGTTCGCCGCGCACATGGACCGGGCGCGCGAGCACATCCGGCCGTGGGTCGGACCGGCGTTCGTGACCGACGACCTCGACGGGGCGCGGGCCACGCTGCGCCGGTACGCCGACCGCCAGGCCGCCGACGGCGCCCGCCTCCACGGCATCTGGCTCGACGGTGTGCTGGTCGGTGGCGTACTGTTCGCGGCCTTCGACGCCGAGGCGGGCTCGTGCGAGGTCGGTTGCTGGTTGCAGCCGGACGCCGAGGGCCGCGGCCTGGTCACCGGGGCGTGCCGCGCGCTCCTGGACTGGGCGCTCGTCGATCGGGGCCTGCACCGGGCCGAATGGCAGTGCCGTGCGGACAACGCGCGCAGCGGCGCGGTGGCCGAACGGCTCGGCATGACCCTGGAGGGCGTGCTGCGCGAGGTCTGGCCCTATGGGGGAAGGCGCTACGACAAGCAGATCTGGTCGGTGCTGGCCTCCGAATGGCGCGCCGTGGGCGAGGGCGCGGGCGCCACGAGGGGCCGCGCCGCGTAGGCGGGCACCGTGGACACCGGTCGGGGCCCGGTGCTCGCGAAGTGTCACCGGCACCCGGGAGGATGGCGGGACGAGACCGGTGGGACCGACGGAGGGGAAGAGCCGTTGACGGACTGGAAGCCGGCGGAGTCGTTCGAGTCGTCGTCCGGCCGGGTGCGCTGGGACCGGCTCGGCGTCGGCGCACCGATCGTGCTCTGCCACGGCACGCCGTTCTCGTCGTACGTGTGGCGGTCGGTGGCGCGGGCCCTCGCCCAGACGCACGAGGTCTACGTCTGGGACATGCCGGGCTACGGGACCTCGGACAAGTTCGAGGGCCAGGACGTCTCGCTCGCCGCCCAGGGCCGCGTGTTCACCGAACTCCTCGCGCACTGGGGCCTGGACCGGCCCACCGTGTTCGCCCACGACTTCGGCGGCGCGGTCTCCCTGCGCGCCCACCTGCTGCACGGCGTGCCGTACCGGCGGCTCGCGCTCGTGGACGTGGTGGCGCTGCGCCCGTGGGGCTCGCCGTCGTTCCGGCACCTGGGCGAGCACGCCGAGGTGTTCGCGGCCCTGCCCGAGGGGCTGCACCGCGCGCTGGTCCAGGAGTACGTCTCCTCGGTGAGCCCGCGCGGGCTGCACCCGGAGGTGCTGCGCGAGGTGGTGGCGCCGTGGACCGGGGCCGCCGGGCAGGCCGCCTTCTACCGCCAGATCGCGCAGGCGACCCCGGAGGACACCGACGCGTTCCACGACCGGCTCGGCACGATCGACATGCCGGTGCTCGTGTGCTGGGGCACGGAGGACAGCTGGATCCCGGCCGCCAAGGCGCACGAGCTCGGGTCGCTGATCCCGGGCGCCGAGGTCCGGCTCATCGAGGGCGCGGGCCACCTGGTCCAGGAGGACGCGCCCGCCGAACTCACCGCGGCGCTCGCCGCCTTCGCCCGCGGCTGACCCGGCGGGCCCGCCGCGGGACCCGCGACAGGTCAGGTCGTTCCCGTGGGCGCGGATCGCCGTGCGCCGCCGAGGAAGAGGAGCGCCAGCAGGACCAGGCCGCCGCCGATCCACAGGACACTGCCGGTGGCGATGCCGTCGACCGCCAGGCCGCCGAGGAGGGCGCCGAGCGCGATGGACAGGTTGAAGGCCGAGACGTACAGCGAGGAGGCGGCGTCGGTCGCGTCGCCCGCGGCGTCGATGACCCAGGTCATGAAGGTGACGGGGACGGCTCCGTAGCCGAGCCCCCACAGGGCGAGGATCGCGCCGGCCGACACGGGCGTTCCGTCGCTCACGGCGAGAAGCACCATGGACCCGCTGAGGATCACGATCACGCCGACCGCGGTCAGTCGTAGGCGCTTGGCGATCAGCGCGCCCGCGGCGAAGTTTCCGCAGAGGCCGGCCGCGCCGAAGACGAGCAGCAGCGTCCCGACCATCCCGCCGTCGACACCGTCGGCCAGGAGGATCGGCCGGACGAAGGTGTAGGCCGCGAAGTGGCCCGTGATGACCAGGACGGTCATGGCGATGCCCATCCGCACTCCGGCACTGGTCCTGAGGACCTCCGGAAGAGCGCCGAGTGTGATCGTCCGTCGAGGCTCCACCTTCGGCATCAGCAGGACCATGCACACCATGGAGACCAGCCCGAGGACGCCCACGGCGGCGAACGCGGACCGCCAGCCTCCGGCGTCCCCCAGCAGGGTGCCCGCGGGCACCCCGAGGACGGAGGCGGTCTCGACGCCGCCGAAGATGACGGCGGTGGCGCCGACCACGTGCCGTTCCGGTACCAGCCGCAGGGCGATCCCCCCGGCCAGGGACCAGAAGCCGCCCACGCTGACACCGATCAGGAACCGGGCCACGAGCACGACCGCGAAGGACGTCGCGAAGGCCGAAGCGAGGTTGGCCGCACCGACCAGGCCGATCAGCACGATGAGCACCAGGCGCCGGTCCACCCTCCCGGTGGCCACGGTCACCAGCGGTGCGGAGACGGCCGCGACGATGCCGGGCACGGTCACCATCAGGCCGACGGCGCCCTCGGAGACGTCCAGGCCGGTGCCGATGGGGGTGAGCAGGCCCACGGGCAGCAGTTCGGAGGTCATCAGGGCGAAGATGCCGAGCGTCACGGCCAGGACGGCGAGCCAGCCCCTGACGGGGGAGGGAGCGGTTCCGGAGACGGGGGCGGACGGGTCGAGGCTGGTCATGACACGGACCCTTCGGGAGATCGGATGGGCGGGGCGGTGGCGGGCGGCCACCGCCCCGCACACGTGGCGGAGGGAGGACGGGGGACGGGGAGAGCGCGACTACGCCGTGCCGGGGGTCTTGCGGGTGGTGGCGTTCATGCGGTTCCACGCGTTGACCGTGAGGACCACCGCGATGAGCTGGGCCAGCTCCCGCTCCCCGAAGTGCCGCTCGGCAGCGGCGTACACCTCGTCCGACACACCGTGGGGGAGCAGGGTCACCGCTTCGGCCAGCGCGAGCGCGGCCCGCTCCCGCGCGGTGTAGAGGCTCGACTCCCGCCAGACGGAGAGCTGATGGAGGCGGTCGTCGCCCTCCCCGGCCTTGCGGGCGTCGCCGACGTGGTAGTCGACGCAGTACGCGCACCCGTTGACCTGCGAGACACGGATCTGGACGAGTTCGAGGACCACCGGGTCGACGCCGTCGCGGGCGGCGGCGTCCAGGGCCAGGACGGCCTTGAAGACCCTGGGGGAGACCCGGGCGAAGTCCATGCGTTCGGGAACCTGGAAAGTTGTCATACCGACGACGCTAGAAGCCGAACTGCCCCAAGGTATGGTGCATTTCCGTGACGGATTCATGGGGCACTTCGGCGGAGACGGCTGACGAACCGGGCGCGGGGACCGACCTCCACCTCCCGCTCGTGGGGCCGGGGGGCATCCGGGTACGGCTGATGCGGGCGCTGAGGGAGGCGATCGACTCGGGCCGCCTGGCGCCCGACACCCGGCTCCCCTCCCACCGCGTCCTGGCGGCCGATCTCGGCATCGCCCGCAACACCGTCGCCGACGCCTACGCGGAGCTGGTGGAGGAGGGGTGGCTGACGGCTCGCCAGGGTTCCGGGACCCGCGTCGCCCGACGTGCCCGTCCGCTGGAGACCGACCGGGCGCGGTCGCCGATCCGCCCAGAACCCCGGCCGCCCTCGTACGACCTCAAGCCCAGTTCTCCGGACGCCGCCGCCTTCCCGCGCGCGCCCTGGCTGGCCTCGGCCCGCCGCGCCCTGGCGGTGGCGCCCAACGACGCCTTCGGTGTGGGGGACCCGCGGGGGCGGATCGAGCTGCGCAGGGCGCTCGCGGAGTACCTGGCGCGTGCCAGGGGAGTGCGCACGACGCCCGACCGGATCGTCGTGTGCTCCGGTGTCGCCCACGGACTGGGCCTGCTGGGCGGGCTGACGCGCGGACCGGTGGCGGTCGAGTCCTACGGCCTGGCGTTCCACCGGGACGTCCTGACCCGCTCCGGGGGCGGCACCGTCCCACTGGCCGTCGACGGGCACGGGGCGAGGGTCGGCGAGCTCTCCGCCCTCGACGCCGGAAGCGTCCTGTTGACCCCTGCCCACCAGTTCCCCACCGGCGGGCCGTTGCACCGCGACCGGCGGAGCGCGGTCGTGGACTGGGCGCGGTCGACCGGAGGCGTGCTGCTGGAGGACGACTATGACGGGGAGTTCCGCTACGACCGCGAACCGGTGGGAGCCGTCCAGGGGCTGGACCCGGAGCGGGTGGTCTATCTCGGCTCGGTCAGCAAGAGCCTGTCCCCGGCGCTGAGGGTGGGCTGGATGGTCCTGCCCGGATGGCTCCTCGACGACGTCCTCCGGGCCAAGGGCGAGCGGGAGACCTGGTCGGGGGTCGTCGACCAATTGACACTCGCCGACTTCGTCGCCCGCGGTTCCTACGACCGGCACCTGCGCCGGATGCGGAGGGTCTACCGCCGGCGGCGGGACCGGCTCACCGCCACGCTGGCCGGGCGCGCGCCCCGTGTCCGGGTGCGGGGGATCGCCGCGGGACTGCACGCCGTTCTCGACCTGCCTCCCGGGAGCGAACCGGTCGCGTTGCGCGCCGCCCGGCGCCACGGGCTGGCCCTGGACGGGCTCGGCGCCTACCGGCACCCCGACAGCGGCATGCCCCGACGGGACGGGCTGGTCATCGGGTACGGAACGCCGTCCGAGCACGCCTTCTCGGGGGCGCTGGAAGCCCTGTGCCTGACCCTGCGCGGAGTTGCCGGGCACGGAGGCTGAGGAAGGGGCGCCCCGAGAGCGGAACGTACGGAACGGCGACGGCCCCCTCCCACGGTGGGGAGGGGGCCGTCGTTCACTGGTCGGTCTCCGGCGCGGAGCCGGTGTGCGGGGGTGTCCGTGGCCTGGGGCCCTCAGCGGGCCGGGCTGTCGTCGGACGGAGCCGTGGGGCCCTGGCCGGCGGCGGCCAGGCGGCGGTAGTGCCGGGAGCGGGCGCCCAGGATGAAGACGGACAGCAGTGCGGCGATCAGCGACGCGACGAGGACACCGGTCTTGGCGTGCGCCAGGTGGTGCTCGGCGCCGACGAAGGACAGTTCGGTGATCAGCAGCGACACCGTGAAGCCGATGCCCGCCAGCTGCGACATCCCGACCAGGTCGATCCACTGGAGGCTGGGGTTGAGCTCGGCGCGGGTGAGCTTCGTGGTGAGCCACGAACCGCCCACGATGCCGACCACCTTGCCCAGGACCAGGCCGGCGATGATGCCGAGCGCCGCCGTGTCGGTGATGACCTCGCCGAAGCCGTCGAAGACGACGCCGGCGGAGAAGAACGCGAAGATCGGCAGCGCCAGCCCGGCCGACCAGGGGCGCAGCAGCTGCTCCACGCCGTGGCTGGGGTCGTGGTGCTCGCCCTCGTGCTTGTGGGTGCGCATGAGCAGACCCATGGCCACACCGGCGATGGTGGCGTGCACGCCGCTCTCGTGCACGAGGACCCAGATCACGACCGCCAGCGGCAGGTAGACCAGCCAGTTCGGGACCGGGGAGGAGTTGAGCTTGGCCGCCAGACCGCGACCGCGCTGCAGGTAGCCGAAGACCGCCAGGCCGAGGACGGCGACGCCCAGGGCGACGAAGTTGATGTCGGCGGTGTAGAAGACGGCGATGACGATGACCGCGCCGAGGTCGTCGACGATCGCGAGGGTCAGCAGGAAGGTGCGCAGCGCGGGCGGCAGGCCGCGGCCGACGACGGCGAGGATGGCGAGCGCGAACGCGATGTCCGTGGCCATCGGGATGCCCCAGCCGCCCAGGGTCTCCGGGGAGGTGAAGTTGATGGCGGCGTAGAAGGCGGCGGGGACCACCATGCCGCAGATCGCGGCGATGATCGGGAGCATCGCGCGCCGGGGGTTGCGGAGTTCACCGTGGACGAACTCCTGCTTGAGCTCGTTGCCGACCACGAAGAAGAAGACGGCGAGAAGACCGTCCGCGGCCCAGGTCTCCAGCGACAGGTTCAGGTGGAGGGACTCCGGGCCGAAGCTGAACGACCGTATCGACTCGTAGATGTGGCCGAGGGGCGAGTTGATCCACACGAGTGCCAGAACGGCGGCACCGATGAGGAGGAAGCCCCCCACTGTGTCGCTGCGCAGGGAGTCGGCGAACTTCGCGATGGGCCCCGGATGCGCGGGGTGCTCGAGCGGGTCGATACTCATATGAACTTTCCAGGGCGTGAGACGTCAGGGACCTCGCCGACCAGTCTTCCCGGCACACCTCAGGCGCTCGCGCCTCGCCCATGGTCACGGACGCATGGAGAAATGTCCAGTCCAGAGGGCTTGTGTCCCATGCGGGACCCGCGCTGGACGCGGTGCTGGAACCCTGTCGGCGCCGCCGTCACCCAGATGCGATGTTTACCGCTGCGGAGCGGGTGGAAGTGGCGCGTTGTGCCCATGCCAACGGGCGTGCCGCGTGACGACGGCTGGTGACGTAGGAGCGTGTGTGTGCTCGTAGGACGGACAGTGCCCCCCGTGAAAACGGGCAAAGCACATATTAAGTCAATGAAACGGTCACGCTGTGTTGGCGCGTGCGCGTGACATGTCTCACTGTCGTCTGATTCGCGGCGGTGTGTCGGGGATCGGCCCTGACACAAGCCGTCTCCTACCCTGAAAGTTCGGCGTTCATGTTCGGGTCCTGGAATGGGATGTCCGGACTGCGAAACCCCGGCGCGCGGTGCCGGGTGGCCGCCCATCCGACACACGGGACACATCCGCCCCATCCTGGCCGTCGAGCCGAGTGGCCCGAGTGGCCTCTGGGACTCCGGACGGTCGGTTGAGCGGGTGGGGCGCGGAGGTCTTGGGGTGGTGGCCGACTCTGGCGGTTTGCCGCCTCCCCGTCGGCGATGGTGGGTGGCGGGGAGTGGGGCTGGGCGCGGAGTGTCTCGGTTGAGGGTGGTGGCCGACTCTGGCGGTTGGCCGCCTCCCCGTCGGCGATGGTGGGTGGCGGGGAGTGGGGCTGGGCGCGGAGTGTCTCGGTTGAGGGTGGTAGCCGATCTTGGCGGTTCACCGCCTCCCCGTCGGCGATGGTGGGTGGCGGGAGGGAGAATGGTCGACACTGGCTTCCCCTACCGGAAACAAGGCTGCTGATGCTCGACTCCCAAGTGCGCGGTGCGCACGTCTACCGTTCACGGGACGGTGCGCGGGTGGTGCGCGAGTGGTGCGAGCGGGAGATCGCCGCCTGCCCGGAGCTCACCGCCCTGGCGGCCCTGGAGACCGAACTCGGCACGACCCGGGCGTTCCGTGCTCCAGGGGGTGACGGAGACCCGGTGGTGCTGCTCAGCGGTACCAACTTCAACACCGCCACCTCCGTCGAGCTGATCCGTGCCCTGGCCGTCGACCGCCCCGTCATCTCGCTCGACCTGCCCGGCCAGCCCGGCCTGAGCTGCGATGTGCGTCCGCGCGGGGCGCGCGTCAAGGCCTACGGCGCCTGGCTCGACCAGGTCCTGCCGCAGGTGACCGACCGGCCCTCCCTCGTGCTCGGCCACTCCCTCGGTGCCATGGTCGCCCTGGCGGCCCACCCGTCACCGCTGGTCAAGGCGCTGGTGCTGGTGTCCCCGGCCGGACTGACCGCGGCCGGGACGACTCCTGAGCTGCTGCGCGCGGCGCTGCCGTGGATGATCGGGCCGCGTGACAGCAAGAGCACCCGGCTGCTCAACGCGATGAGCGGCCGTGCCCACATCGCCCAGGGTGTGCATCCGCTGGCCCCCTGGATGACGCTGGTGGGTCGCTACTGTCGCACCAGTCTGGCTCCGGCGCCGCTGCCGATGGAGTGCCTGCGCCCCTGGCGCGAGACCCCGATCACCGTCGCGACCGGTTCCGAGGACACGCTGTTCTCGCCCGCCCGGCTGCACGGTCCCGCCTACCGGCTGCTGGGCGCCGAGGTCCACACCATGGAGGGCTTGGGGCATCTCGGACCGCTGGAGGACCCGGCCCCGGTCGCCGCCCTGCTCCGCGAACTCGACTGACGGAGTCGCCTTCGGCCGTCCCACACCCCGCCAACGTCCACTTCCATCACTTTTGGTAGTCGATAACTACTATGAGTGACATGAAGGTGGACATGTCTTCGATCAGCCGCATGCGCGAACGCGCGGGTCCTGTGCGTCCCCGATGGCGGGCACTCGTGTCCGGGGCATCGGCGGCCACGCTGACGGCCGTGGCCGCGCTCTCGCTCCCCGGCGCCGCGAGCGCCACGGGTGCGGACCGGCCGGACACGGGTTCTCTGACGATCGTCCAGGAGGTCGTTCCTCTGGGCAAAGAGGGCGAGGAGGCCGTACCCGGGTCGCCGAGGGGCGGCCTCGACGTGCGGCTGACGCTCACCGGTCCCGGTGGCGCGGGTGCCGCGGACCAGGACGGGGACGCGGACTCGGATTCGGACCGCGAGGGTTACGAACACGGTGACACGGTGACCATCGACGCGTCGGTGCCCGTCGGCCACGAGGGTCACGAGGGGTGTGTGGTCACCACCGCGCGCCTGACCGAGGCCAACGGGGAGAAGGTCGACGAGCCGCTGCCCGTGGACGTGACGCTGACCGGGCGGGGCGACACGTACACCGTCACGCACAGCGTGGTCTGCGACGGCACGGAACCGCGCACCGCGGGGGAGTCGGAGAAGCCGGGGGCCTCCGGGACGTCCGAGCCGCCTGAATCGCCTGTGCGACCTGAGTCGTCGGGGTCCCTAGGGGCTCCCGAAGCGCCGGAGCCGTCCGAGCCTCCGCGGTCGCCGGTGTCCTCTGGGCCGCCCGAGCCGTCCGGGCCCGAACCATCGGACCCGGCCCCGGCACCGCAGTCGAACGCGGCGCCACAACCGGACCCACAGCCGGAGCACGCGCCACGGTCGGACCCGAGGGGCTCCGTGGACCCGCTCGACGAGTCGTCGGCGTCGTCCGGGCCGTCACCCCGCCCCTCTCCGTCGTTCGGACCCATGTCGCGGGTCGGACCGGGCGACCGGACCGATGGGTCCGACCTCGGCCAGGGCGACCTGGATCTCCTAAGCGGCGGCCACACTGGTGACTCCGGTCAGGACGGCGAGCACCCGCGGCGGCCCCTCGCCCTGACCGGACCGTCCGTCGGCTTCGCGGCCTCCGGCGCGCTGCTCCTGACCGGCCTGGGCCTGGCGGCCGTGCTGATCGCTCGGGAACGACGGCAGGCCCGGGCCCTGCGCGTCGGCGCCTGACCCGCGGCCGGGCCGGGCGTCCCCCACCAGAACGGCGGGGTCCGCCCGGCCCGAGGAGGAGGCACGGTCAGGCGCCGGCGCGGGCTCCGTCGACGCTCGTGGGCAGGTGCCGTCCCTCGGCGTTGGAGGCCCGGCGGGCCAGCGACACCGCGACGATGGACACCAGCGCGGTGAACACCAGGTAGCCCGCCACGGGCACCCACGACTCGTCGAACCGGGACAGCAGCCAGGTCGCGATCAGTGGTGGGGTGCCCCCCGCGAGCGCGGCGCCGAGCTGGTAGCCGAGGCTCACCCCGGTGTAGCGGACGCGGGTGGAGAAGATCTCCGAGCACAGCGTGCCGATGGTCGCGGTGATCGGTGACCACAGCACGCCCAGACCGATGACGGTGGCCAGGACCAGCATGAACGGGCTGCCGGTGCCGAGCATCATGTAGGGCCCGATGAACTGCGCCAGCAGGGTCGCGCCGGTGAGGTAGACGCGTCGGCGGCCGAACGTGTCCGACAGGCGCCCCGCAGAAGTGACCAGCGGGTAGATCCCGAACGAACGCCAGAACACAGGGGTGCCTGCACCCCTAATTCGCGGCGTGGTGGTGCCATGGCCCGGATCACACTCCGCGCCTAGCGTGGTCGTTATACCCGCCGACCACGTCACCAGGGGGAATGGATGCCCAACGCGAGCACGGCGCCGTCTACGGCGACCCTAGGAACCAGGCGGGGGAGCGACTTCTCCGAGCTGTCGCGCCGGGTCCAGAAGGCCGGTCTGATGGAGCGCACGCCCGTGTACTTCGCCGTCCGGCTGTCGCTGATCGCCCTGTCCTTCGTCGGCGTGTGGGCCCTGTTCTTCCTTCTGGGCGACTCCTGGTGGCAGCTGGCGACGGCCGTGGCGATGGCCGCGGTGTTCGGGCAGGTGGGACTGGTGTCCCACGAGCTCGCCCACCTGCAGATCCTCTCCAAGCGCGCCCCGAGCGTGGCCCTGGGCCGGATCGTCGGCAACCTCGGCATCGGACTGGGGTACGGGTGGTGGCAGGACAAGCACACCCGGCACCACGCCAACCCGAACCACGAGGAACTCGACCCCGACGTCGGCGCCGAACTGCTCGTGTGGTCCGAGGGCCAGGCACAGGCGGCTCGCGGCCTGCCCGCCTTCATCGGCCGCTACCAGGCGTTCCTCTTCTACCCGTTCCTGCTGCTGGAGGGCATCAACCTCCACGTGGGCAGCGTCCGGGCGCTCTTCCGCCGCAGCACCAAGCAGCGCGCCCTGGAGGGCGTGCTCCTGGGGGCGCACTTCGCGCTCTACCTCGGTGCGGTGTTCGCGGTCCTGGACCCGCTCCAGGCGGTCGCGTTCATCGCGGTGCAGCAGGGACTGTTCGGCGTCTACCTGGGCTGCATCTTCGCGCCCAACCACAAGGGCATGCCCACGCTGAAGAAGGGCGAGAAGCTCGACTTCCTGCGCAAGCAGGTGCTGACCTCGCGCAACGTGCGCGGCGGCTGGTTCACCGACATCGCTCTGGGCGGCCTCAACTACCAGATCGAGCACCACCTCTTCCCCAACATGCCCACGCCGCACCTCGGGCGCGCCCAGGTGATCGTGCGCGACTACTGCGCCGAGATCGGTGTGCCCTACCACGAGACCGGCTTCGTGCGCTCGCACGTCGAGGCCCTCACCCACATGCACAAAGTGGGCGCGCCCCTGCGTGAGCGCCACCGCCAGGCCGCCTAGGGAGTGTTTTTCTGAAGGCTTTCGGGTGAGCGAGCGGTCGTCAGGCCATCTCTCGCAAGACGATGTGCGAAGTTCAGCCTGGTTGTGCTTCACGAGCGCAGAGGCGCGGCGAGAGGCAGCCTGGCGGCCGCGAGCCCGGAATGCTGCAAAAAACACGACACGACCTAGCCCGGACGCGTCGGTACCCGGACGGCTTCGGTTCCCGGGCGCTCCGCTACCCGAACGGTCTGGACCGGTGCTTCCATGGTGGTCGGTGATCGTCGACGAACCAGGAGAGCCCGTGGCGGCGGAAGAGGTCTACAGCGTCGAGCGCGTCATGGAGCACGGCCCGGAGATCTACGCCGGGACCGGCCTGGACGTGCGGGCGGTGGTGGCGCGGATGCCTCACGAGGTCAAGGAGCACTTCCTCCTCGACCGCGTGCCCTGGCACCGCTTCCCCCACGCCTACGGGACGGACGACTCCGTGCCGCTCGGGCTCGCGGCGCTCCGATCGGACGACGCGGCACCTGTGGACCGGGCGCTCGGTTCGCTCTGGAGTACCGTCTGCCACCAGGGCGCGACGTCCCCGTCCGGTGCGCTCGCGGTTCCCTTCCTGCTCCGGGCCGCCGCCGACCCCTCGGCGCACGGTCGAGCGGGCACGCTGGAACTGGTCGCCGAGCTGGCGAGGCCCGAGCACTTCGGTGACGGCACCCGCGCGGGCCTCCTCCGGAGCACGGAGGGCCGGATGCTGTGGGACAACAACGGCTACCTCGTGAACTGGTCCGTCGAGGCGGCACAGGACGCCGTCGCCGCCGACGCCGACATCCTCCTCGCCCTCCTCGACGACCCTGTTCCCGGCATCCGGGGTCTGGCCTGCTACGCGCTGGCCACCGCCTCCGGTGCGGTCGGCAGGATCTCGGCCGCGCTGCACGACCGGTTTCGTGCCGAGAAGGAGCCGGCGGTCCGGGCGAGCCTGGTCCTGGCGATCGGTCAACTGGCCCGGGAGCACTCCGACGGGCGCGCGGTCGCGTGGGCCCGTGCCCTGTGGTCGGACCCGGAGCGGCCCGCCGAGGTCAGAGTGGGTGCCGCGCTGGTGTGGCCGTGCCTGGTGGACGATCGGGTTCCCGAGGAGCTGCGGGCCGTCCTCGACGACACCGTCACCGACGACACGGTCCGGCTCATGGCGGCGGTCCCGTGGATGCGGGCGGTCGACGAGCACGGCGCCGGACTCACCCGCTGCGTGGCGCAGATGCTGCGCCCTGACGCGCGCGCGGCGGTCGATTCCGACCCGTTCGCCTGACCTGGAGTCGGGTCGTCCGGGTCCGGCGGCACCGGCGCCCGGCGTTCCCGGCGCGGCCGGTGGTGTCCGCGGTGCCGCGGGAACGCTGCCTAACCCTCCTGGCCGCGCTCCCGGGCTCGGGCGGACTCGGTGTGCGATCGCGGCTCCGACTCGGGCAGCGGGACCGCCCGCAGGACCTCGTTGGGCTCGTTGAAGTCGGCGGGCGGCATCGAGCGCAGTGCGCTGAGCATCTCCTCGTCCCCGTCCGCCGCCAGAGCGCGTTCCACGATGGTGTCCTTGTCGGCCGGGAAGTCCATGGCGTCCAGGATCTGCCGCAGACCGTCGACACCGCGCTTGACGCCCATGTTCCACCCCTCGTTCGACCGCGATCGGAACCCGTGCTGGCAACGATGGGTGACTACCCGGTGGCACAGGGTTCAATCGCCGGGCCCGAAGGACGGACGGGCCCGGCGATCGGTCGGGGGCGTTCCCTTCCCCAGGGGGTCAGGCACCCAGAAGGTTCTCCCGCAGGGTCGTGCCCTCGTAGTCCGAGGCCACGGCACCGCGTCGGCGCAGCTCGGGGACCAGCAGGTGCACCACGTCCAGCAGCGACGAGGGCATCGACATCGGGTTGCAGACCATGAACCCGCCGCGGGACCCGGTCGCCGCGAACTGCTTCTCCAGCTCGTCGGCGACGGTGGCGGGCGTACCGGCGATCGTCTGGTCGTAACCGGTGGCGAACCGCCAGCCCTCGTCGAAGAACTCGGTCCGCTCCATCTCGGCGTCCTCGCCCCGCTGGGCGATCAGCCGTTGCAGGAAGCCCGCCTGCGTCGCCTGGGCCGCCGTGATCGCCTCCGCGACCTCCGCCAGCGCGAACCGCGCGGGCAGGGTCGAGAAGTCGAACCCGTGGTTGTACGACAGGTAGGCGCCCACGGCCTCCGGCGGCAGGCTCCCGGTCATCCGCTCCTTCTTGGCCCGGGCCTCGTCCTCGGTCTCGCCGAGCACCACCTGGATCGCCCACAGGATGCCGACGTCCTCGGGCGCGCGGCCCGCCGCGACCAGCGCCTCGTCCAGCCGGGTCCGGTGCGAGACCTGTGAGGGCAGGTGCCCGCCCAGCCCGAACACCACGTCGGCGAAGGCCGCCGACGCCGCGATGCCCCGGGGGGAGGCCCCCGCCTGCACCAGCACCGGCCGCCCCTGCGGGCTGGGGACCGCCGGCAGCGGCCCGGCCACCCGGAAGTGCGCGCCGTCGTGGTCGACGCGGTGCACCTTCGACGGATCGGCGAACACGCCGGTCTCCCGGTCCGCGACGATCGCCCCCGGTTCGACCGAGTCCCACAGCCGGCGGCAGACCTCGACGAACTCCTCCATGCGCTCGTAGCGCGCGTCGTGGTCCATGAGGCCGTCGTGGCCGTAGTTGGCCGCGTCCGCCAGCCGGCCCGACGCCACCACGTTGAACGCGATCCGGCCCGCCGTCACGTGGTCCAGCGAGTTCAGCAGCCGTGCCACGTAGAACGGGTGCATGTAGGTGGAGGAGTAGGTCAGCCCGAACCCGATCCGGCTTGTGGCCTGGGCCATCGCCGCCACGAACGGGCTCATGTCCTGGCGCGGCCACTGCACGCCGTGCCGGACCGCCGCGTCCATCGACGACTCCCACGTGTCCGGGATCCCCGTGCCGTCCCCGAAGAACAGCATGTCGATCCCGCCGCGCTCGGCCGCGATCGCCAGCTCGGTGAACATGCGCACGTCGGGGTAGGCGGCGCCCACCCACGACCCCGGTGCCGACCAGCCGCCCTCGGTGTGGGTGAAGGACAGGTCGAACGCCAGCTTCATCCGGTTCACGCGGTCACCTTCCGTCCGTGCGTCGCCGTGGTCCGTGCTTCGGAGCCCCAGGCCGACGCGAGGGCGTCGGCGGTGGCGACCACGGCCGCGTTCTGGGCCAGGGCCGCCAGCGCGTGCCGGTGGGCGTCCTCCTCGTAGGCCGCCGTGGCGTCGGCCGCCACCACGGTCCGGAACCCCAGCTGGAAGGCGTCCCGCACGGTGGCGTCCACACAGCACTCGGTGGTCAGGCCGGCGGCGGCGATCCATGTCGTGCCCGCCGACCGCAGCGTGTCCGCCAGGCCGGTGCCGTGGAAGCCCGAGTACCGCCGCTTGACCACGACCTCCTCACCGGTCTCAGGGGACGCCCCGAACCACGCGGCGCCGGGCGACCCCTCCACACAGGGCTCCTCCGCCTCGTCCTCGGCCGGGTCCTCCGGCAGGCCGCGCAGCCAGCGCGACGCGGCCCACGGCTCGGCCGGGTCCTGTCCGAGCCCCACCCACACCACGCGCACACCGGCGGCGCGGGCCGCGCCGACCAGGGCCGTCACCCGCCGCACGGCGGCGGCGACCCGCTCCAGGTCCGCCTGGTCCAGCCAGGTGAGCGCGGCCGGGTCGGCGAAGTCGCGTTGAACGTCGACGACCAGCAGCGCGCACTCCCGGGCGGGGCCGGGCGGGGCCCACACGCGCCCGGACACGTCGGTGAGGCCCGTCCCCTGGCTCAACGCGCCCCCGCCCCGCCGGCCGGAGCCGCGCCCGCCCCGCCGGCCGGAGCCGCGGCCGCGTCGGCATCCGCGCCCGAGTCCCTCAGCCGCGGCATGACCTTCTCGCCGAACTCCGCCAGGTCCGCGTGGTAGTCGGGGAAGATGAGCATCAGCCCGTCCAGCTCCGCGTACTCGACGATCTCCCGGATGCGCCTGGTCACGGTGTCGGGGGACCCGGTGACGAAGGTGGTCTGGAAGGCCTCGTCCTCGGGGTTCTCCGCGGTCAGGGACAGCGCCTTGTCCAGTGGCAGGCCCCAGGAGCGCTTCATGTTGACGATCGCGTCCACGTCGGCGCCGCGTCCGTACTCGCGCCGCCGCTCCTCGGCCGCGGAGTCGGTCTCGTCCATGATGACGGTGAGCATCGAGTAGGTCCGGATGGTCCGGCCCTGCTTCTCGGCGCGGGCCTTCACGTCGAGGCTCGCCTCCCGCAGCCCGGGCAGGTCCTGCGCGGTCAGGAACGATCCGTCGCAGTGGCGGGCCTGGAAGTCGAGACCGGTGTCGGAGCGTCCGGCGCTGATCAGCGTGGGCGCCGGGTTCGGGTGCGGACGCGAGCGGCAGTCGTCCAGGGTGAAGAACTCGCCCTGGTGGGTGACGGAGTCCTCCGTCCACAGGCGTTCGAGGAGGGAGGTCCACTCCTCGGTGTACCGGTACCGCGCCGCGTGGTCCAGGTCCTCGTTCCACAGGCCCATCTGACCGAACTCGTCGGCGTAGGAGCCGACCACGATGTTCATGCCGGCGCGGCCGTCGCTGATGTCCTGCAGGGTCGTGTACATCTTGGCGGCGATGGCCGGGTTGAACAGGTTGGTGTGGACGGTGGCCCACACCTTCACCCGCTCCGTGGCCTCGGCCAGCCCCGACATCATCGTCATCGACTCCAACGTGCGGCCCCAGTGGTCGGTGGACCCGTCGTAGCCGCGCCACTTGCCCATGGACATGATGAAGTCGAAGCCGTGGGCGTCGGCCAGCACCGCCGCCTTCTTGTTGTAGTCGTAGGTCGCCTCGGGGTGCGGTGCCGTCTCGGAGATGATCCAGCCACCGTTGCCGATGGGCAGGAAGATCCCGTACTCCGTGTCGGCCGTTCCAGCCGGTGCCGCCATGCGTGGCTCCTCGTTCTTCGTGTTCACGGTGTGGGGGAGGGGTGGGCGGCCGGCGTGGTCGTCCGCCGGCCGCCCGGACCCGGGGTGCTACTCGGCGGGCCAGGCCACGTCGCCCGCGACGTGGACGGCCTCCAGGTAGCGGGGGTCGAACAGCGGCTCGAGGTCCGGCAGCTCGTCGAGCTGGCCGTTGTCGACGAGGGTCTGGCCCTCGGCCTCGGTCAGGGTGAGGTCGATGTATCCGGCCGGGGACGATTCCTGCGTGGAGGCGGTCACCAGCTCGTGCTCGGCGTTCCAGACCCGCAGGTTGTGATCGACGTCGTATCCGGACTCGGAGAGGTCGGCCGCGAACTCCACGCACTCCTCGCCGTTGTCCACGCAGTGGTCGAAGGCACGGGACATCGCCCGCAGCACGTCCTCGATCACCGTGGGGTTCTCATCGGCGAAGTCGCGGTTGGTGGCCATGACGCCGAACGAGCCGACCACCCCGTAGTCCTCGGGCAGCCACTCGTTGTACTCCTCCTCCATGTCGCTGAGGAGGAACGGCTCGTTGGAACGGAAGCCGGTGAGCGCCTGGACCTGGTCGCGCGGCAGGACGCTCGGGTCGTAGCCGACCTCCACCTGCTCGATGGAGTCCATGTCGACGCCGTCGGAGACGAGCATCGCCTCCAGCGGCGCGGGCATGTTGCCCTTGTGGCCCAGGGTGGTGCCTTCCAGGTCGCTGAGCTCGTCGATGTCCGTGCCCGTCAGCAGCGTGGCGATCGGGACGTGGCCGTAGGTGGCGACCCCGATGACGTCGATGTCGTTGTCGTGGGCCATCAGGATCTCGGACTCGCTGCCCATCGAGGTCAGCTGGGCGGTGCCCGCCGCGACCGTCTGGGCGTTGCCGATGGTGTCACCCGTACCGGGCTGGATCTCGACGTCGAGGCACACGGCGTCGAAGTAGCCGAGGGCGTCGGCCGCGACGGCCTCCAGGATGCTGACGGAGGCCTGGTACTGGTAGCCGGTGATGTACGTGATCGTTCCGGCGTCCCGGTTGGTCTGGCACCGCTCGTCATCGATGACGGCGGCGACCTCCGGTTCGCTGTCCTCTGCCTCTCCGCTGCCGCACGCCGAGACCAGCAGAACGGCGGAGGCCGTCGTCGCGGCCGCGGCGGAGCGCAGAAGGAGGCGTTTGGGGTTGGCGGTGGGGCTGGACATGCGGTTTGCTCCGATCATCAGGGGGTTCTCTGCTGCGACTCGTGCCAGAACAGCAGCCTGCGTTCCACGGTGGCCGTGAACGCGAGCATGAGGACGCCCATCGCGGCCAGGCAGGCCACGGCCGCGTAGACGTGCGGCAGTTGGGCGTTGGAGGCCGCGTTGCGGATCATCGTCCCCAGTCCGCTGGAGGAGCCGGCGGCGACGAACTCCGCGACGACGGCGCCCACGATGGACAGGGGAAGGACGACCCGCAGGGCGGCCAGGGTGTAGGGGAGGCTGCTCGGGACGCGCAGGCGCAACAGGACCTCGAAGCGTGAGGCGTGCAGCGTGGAGAACACGTGCAGGACCGGCGGCGGGACGGAGCGCAGCCCGGTCGTGACGTTGATCAGCACCGGGAAGAAGGTGATGATCGCGGTGACGATGACCTTGGGCGTCATGCCGAAACCGAACGCGACGACCAGGGCGGGCGCCAGGGCGATGACCGGGGTCACGTTCAGCACCACGGCCAGCGGCATGATCGCCCGGCGCAGGATCGGGATCTCCGACATCAGCAGGGCCAGCACGAACGCCAGTCCGGCACCCCAGGCCACCCCGATGAGAGCGATCTGGAGGGTGGACCAGGCGTTCCGCACGAACAACCCCGGGTCGTCGACCAGGGTGGTGCCGACCTCGGAGAGCGTGGGCAGGATGTAGGGCTGTTCGGCGGCGATCACCGTCCAGGCGGTGCCGACCAGCAGCACGGCCACGACCGTGGGCAGCCACAGGGCGGGGTGCAGGACCGACCGCCGCCGGCGCCGCGGGTGCGCGGCGGGAACGGTGGTGGGGCGGGGACGCACGTCCGGGGAAGTGCCCGTGGCCATGTCCGGTAGTCCTCTCACAGTGGTACGAGGTCGTCGGGGGCGGCGCCGGACTCCCACGCGACCTGCAGCGACGCGCGGACGCGGTCCTCCACCCGGTGAAGGCGGGGGTCGGCTGTGACTCCGGAACCGCGCGGACGGGGGAGATCGACCGGCAGTACTTCGTGCACCCGGCCGGGGCGGGCGGACATCACCACGATCCGGTCGGAGAGGGTGACCGCCTCACGCACCGAGTGGGTGACGAACACGACCGTCGTGGACATGTGCTCCCACAGGCGCAGCAGGTGGAGCTGGAGCGCCTCGCGGGTGAACTCGTCCAGGGCGGAGAACGGCTCGTCCATGAGCAGGACGTCCGGGCGGATGCCGAAGGCGCGGGCGATCGCGACGCGCTGCTGCATGCCTCCGGAGAGTTGGTGCGGGTATTTTCGGGCGACGTCCTCCAGGCCCACCATGCTCAGCAGTTCGTCGGGATCGCCGGCGGCGTTGCCCGCACGGCGGTTGACCCGGGAGGGCAGGACCACGTTGCGGCGGACGTTCAGCCACGGCAGCAGCGCGGGCGTCTGGGGGACCAGGCCCACCGCCTTGGCGGCGCACATCCGCTCGGGGGTGGACCCGAAGACGGCGACGTGCCCGGAGTCGGGCCGTTCCAGGCCCGCGAGCACCCGCAGCAGCGTGGACTTGCCGCAGCCGCTGGGGCCGATGAGGCTGACGAAGTGCCGCCGGGGGACGTCCAGGTCGACCCGGTCGAGCGCGGGGCGGGCGGGGTCGCCGCCCTCATAGGTCTTGGTGAGGCCGCGCACCTCGATGCGGTCGTCGCTCATGCCGCGTCCAGCCGGTGGAACCTGCGCTCCTGGTAGACCAGCGGCGCGGATCGGCCGATCCGCACGTAGGCGACGTCGAACAGGATCATCGTGTGGTCGCCCGCGCTGTGCCGTGAGTGGACGGTGCCCTCCAGCGCGACGGCGGATCCCGGCAGGACGGGCGCGCCCAGGTCGCCGGTGGTGAAGGGGGCCGCGTCGAACTTGTCGGCGCCGCGGGTGGCGAACACTCCGGACAGCTGTTCCTGGCCCTCGGCCAGGACGTTGACCGCGACGGTCCGTGCGCGGGTGAAGGCGTCGTGGCACTCGGCGGTGGAGGCGAGGCAGATCGCGACCAGCGGCGGGTCGGCGGAGACCGAGACGACGCTGTTGGCGGTGAAGCCGTGGCGGCGGCCGTCGACCTCGGCGGTGACGACGCTGACGGACGTGGCCATGCGTGCGAGGCCGTCGCGCAGGGCGGCGGGCTCGTGTCGTATGTCGGTGGAGCCCGGGACGGGCTCGGGTGCGGTCATTCCTACTCCTCAATGTGTGTGAGCCATCGCACTCCGTCGCCGGTGGAGTGCGCGGTCGACGGATCCGTGGGCGCCGGGGTGTCGGGGCGGACCGGCCGGCGGGTCCGCCGGACGGTCCGTACCCGGGCCGGGGCCGTCCGGCTCACAGGGGTGCGGTGGCGGTGCCCATGACGGAGGAGAGGGTGGCGGAGTGGCGGTCGTACCAGGCCAGGGCGGGATCGGTGTCGGTACCGAGTTCCCCGAGGGACTGCTCGCGCACGTACAGCGCCGGGGCCGGACAGGAGGCGGCGAGTTCGACCAGGACGGGGCGCAGCGCCGACTCGGCGGCGTGGGCGTGCCCGTCCGAGGCGCCGACCATGAGGGGGACGGCGACCGTGCCGCGCAGCCCCTCGGGAGGCATCCGGTCCAGGAAGGCCTTGAGCAGGCCGGTGAACGTGCCCTTGTAGACGGGGCTGGCCACGACCAGGAGCCGGGCCGAGCGGACGGTGGCGACCGCTTCGTCCACCGCGGCGTCGCCGGGGTCGAGGACCGCCGGGCCGTGGTCGGACAGGTCGATGGTGGTGACGTGGTCGCCGCCCGCGAGGGGGGCGAGCAGTCGGGCGACGTGCTCGGCGGTCCGGGCCGTACGCGAGCCCGGGCGGGGATTGCCGACAAGTGCGGCCACATGGGAAGGACCCACGGGACACCCTCCAGGTATCTGTCCTCGGTTGGCAACACCGAGGAGAACGGTGGAGAGCGGGCGGAAGCAGGTGAGTCGACGGCCCGCGGGGATCGTTGACGCGTCAAAGCTAGTGACGCGCTTTTAACTGACTATGACGTCCCGGTCACGTGATGGTGTCGAGCGACCGGACGGTGGTGCCGTCGTCCACCAGGGCGACGGCGATCCCGTGTGTGGCGAAGGCCGACCGCAGCCAGGAGCCGCGGGCCAGGTGCCGGGAGAGCTGTTCGCCCATGACCAGGACGACGCGGGCGTCGGGGAAGTGGGTGTCGCGCAGCCAGACGAGTTTGAACGCGTCGGCGATGAGCTTGTTGCGCTGGACCGACTTCACCGGGCCCCGCAGAGGCGCGCACTGGCCGAGGACCGTGGGGTGGCCCTCGTCCGCGAAGTCGACTCCGACCCGGGTTCCGTCCGGGAGAGTGAACGCTCGGGGTGCCACACGGGTTCCCAGCAGCGCGGATAGCGCTCGGGAGAGTTCCGTGCCGTCGTCCCGGGCGAGGGTGTCTGCTGGGGGACCGACCACTGAACGCGCCATATAGGCAGACCTTAGTACACGGGAGTTCCGCCGTCATGGGGATTGTGCGCTTGTAACACCCGTAACAGAAGCCCCTTGCGCCCCTCACCTGGAACCTTGGTCTCACAGTGTGTCATGAGTCACATTCCGCGGCCGTGCGCTTTACCTCAACAATAGTTGAGGTTCTAGCGTCGTGGGAGACGAGGGACGTCGTCCCGGGGGCTTCGGGACCCGAGCCGACCCCGGGGCGGCGCCGACTGCACGACGGAAGCGGAGACGCGAGTGGACACCGAAACCCCCCGACGCGCGACGTGGCGGGAGTGGACGGGACTGGCCGTCCTCACCCTGCCCCTGCTGATGACCGCCACCGACATGACCGTGCTGTTCCTCGCCCTGCCCTCCATCGCCGCCGACCTGGCCCCGAGCAGCACCCAGCTGCTGTGGACCCTGCACCTGGGCGAGTTCCTCGCCGTCGGCATGGTGCTGACCATGGGGTGGCTGGGCGAGCGGATCGGCCGCCGACGCCTGCTGGCCGCCGCGGTGGCTGTCTACGGAGCGGCCTCGCTGTCGGCGGCGTTCGCCGACGACCCGGCGGTGCTGATCGCCGCGCGGGCGGTGATGGGTGTGGCGGCCGCCTCGCTCATGCCCAGCATCACCTCGCTGCTGCGCGTGATGTTCACCGACGCCCGCCAGTTCTCCGTGGCCGTCGCGGTCGTGATGAGCGCGTTCTCCGCGGGGATGGCCGTGGGGCCGCCGCTGGGCGGTCTGCTGCTGGAGTACTTCTGGTGGGGATCGGTCTTCCTGGTGAACGTCCCCGTGGCGGCCGTGCTGCTGCTGAGCGTGCCGCTGCTGCCCAGGATGCCCGGACGGCGCGGCGGGGGACGGCTCGACCTGACCAGCGTCGCGCTGTCGCTGGCGGCGATCATCTCGGTGATCTTCGGCCTGCAGGAGATCGCCGACCGGCAGGCGGCGGCGCTCGGCGCGCCGCTGTGGCCCTACGCCGTGGTGGTGGTCGTGGGCCTCGCGCTCGGCGCGGTGTTCGTGCGTCGCCAGCTGCGCCTGCCCGACCCGCTGCTGGACATCCGGCTGTTCGCGGCGCCGGCGTTCTCGGTGTCCCTGGGCGCCATGCTGCTGATGCTGCTGGCGGCGGGCGGTGTGGACATGCTGCTGGCGCAGTTCCTGCAGTCGGTCCTGGGGCTGTCACCGGGGCGGGCGGGTCTGCTGCTGATCGCTCCGGCCGTGGTCTCGATCGTCGGGGGGATGCTGCCCCCGCTGCTCGCCCGCTGGGTGCGGCCGTCGGTCATCATGGGCGGCGGGCTGCTCTCCGCCTCGGCGGCCGCGGCCGCGATGGTGTGGGCGCTGGAGCGGCGGGAGACGGTCGCGATCGTCCTCGCGGCGATGCTGCTGGCCTTCTCGCTCGGCCCGCTGTTCACCCTGGGCTACAACCTCATCGTCGTCTCGGCGCCGCTGCACAGGACGGGTTCGGCCACGGCGATGGGGGACGTGGCGGGCGGGTTCGGCAACGCGCTCAGTCTGGCGCTGCTGGGCAGCCTGGCCGCGGTGGTCTACCGCTGGGGGCTGGCCGGAGCGGAGCTCTCGCCGGAGGTGCCCGACGCCGCCCGCGAGGCGGCGCAGGAGAGCATCGGCGGGGCCGCCGCCGTGGCCGAGGGCGTGCCGGGGCCCGCGGGGGCCGAACTGGTGGACGCGGCGAACGCGGCGTACGCGACCGCCGTCCAGGCCGGATACGGCTTCGCGGCGGCGCTCATGTTCCCCGTGGGCCTGGGGGTGCTGTGGCTGCTGCGCAAGGTCCGCCTGGACGACGCCGACCGGACTGGAGAGGCACCGGAGCCGGAGTCAGGGTCGGGCGCCCCGGTACCGGAACGCGGCCCGGGTGCCGCGGCGCCGGAGCCCGGGAAGGACGGCTCGGCGCCGGAGCCCGCACGGGGTGCTTCCGTACCGGAGCCCGCACGGGGTGCTTCCGTACCGGAGCCCGCACGGGGTGCTTCCGTGCCGGAGTCCGCACGGGGTGCTTCCGTGCCGGAGTCCGCACGGGGTGCTTCCGTACCGGGCGCCTTCGTGCCGGAACCGGAGCCCGGGCCGAGCGCTCCGGTGTCGGAACGGGGAGAGCGCGTCTGCGTGTCGGACGCCGGTCCGGGTGCCCGGGAGTGACGCGTCCGAAGACATATCCTGGCCGGTATGACGCCGACCAGCCCACGCCATGCCTCCTAAGCAGAAGCGGGGCGAGGCGACCGTCGAACGGCTCTTCACCGCGGCACTCCAGGTCTACGCCTCGTCGGGAGACCAGGGCTTCACGGTGAACGCGGTCACCGCGGCCAGCGGTGTCAGCCTCGGCAGCCTCTACCACCACTTCGGCAGTTTCGACGGCTTCACCGTCGCACTGTGCCTCAGGTGCACGGAGCAGCTCTTCGACGAGCTGGGCGCGGCCGTCACGCCCACCCGTACGGCCCGCAGCGGCATCCGCGCGCTCGTGGTGACCTACCTGCGCTTCATCGAGGAGAACCCGGACGTGGCGCTCTTCCTCCACTCCGCCGTCTCCTCCGGCCTCATCGAGTCCCACACGGAACAGATCCGGGCGCACATGCTGGGGGGCCTCTCGGAGTGGGTGGGCCGACGCGTCGAGGCCGGGGACATCGCACCCCTGCCCGGCCCGGTGATCGAGGCGCTGGCCATGGGGCCGGTGGTCGCGCTCGCGCGGTACTGGTTGGCCAGCCCCCACAGCGTGGACCTCGCCGAGGCCGCGCGGGCGCTGCCGGACCGGATCTGGAACTCCCTGCGGCCGGAGTAGCGGACCGCACGGGTTTCTTCGGCACTCCCGCCTGAACGCGGGCCGGGCCATCGCCCGGCCCGCGTGGTCCACCGCGGCGGCGCGGGGCCGCCGCGATGCCGTCCCGACGGTCACTCTAGACTAGAAATAGATATTTTTTCTAGAAAAATCTTACGTGTATCTGGCGGTCGACCCCCTGATCGCGGGGCGTTGGCACGGCCGTCCAGGGCCCGGAAGGGGACGCATGGACGCGGGAGTCGGAGTGGTCGGCGGGTACCGGCTGATCCGGGAGCTGGGCCGGGGCGGGTTCGGTTCCGTCCACCTGGGCGAGACCGCCGACGGGACGAGGGCGGCGGTGAAGCTCCTGCACACCGGGCCCGGTGTGGATCCGCGCTTCGCCGAGATGTTCGCCCGGGAGGTGGAGGCGGCACGGAGGATCAGCCCGTTCTGTGTGGCCCAGGTCCTGGACGCCGACCCGCGCGCGGAGCGGCCCTGGATCGCCAGCGAGTACATCGAGGGCCGCACGCTCATGGCGGAGATCGAGGCGGAGGGGCCACGGCGCGGCGCCGACCTGCAACGCCTGGCCATCTCCACCGCGACCGCGCTGACCGCGATCCACCGGGCCGGGGTCGCGCACCGGGACCTCAAACCGGAGAACATCATGATGGCGTCGGACGGGCCGCGGGTGATCGACTTCGGGATCGCGCGGGCCTTCGAGGAGACGGGGGTCTTCACCGCCACCTCCAGGGTCGGGACGCTGCACTACATGGCGCCCGAACGCCTGGACGACGCACGCCACCTCACCACCGCCGTGGACGTGTTCGCCTGGGGCGCGGTCATGGTCTACGCCGCGAGCGGGCGGCACGCGTTCTCGGGCCGGACACAGACCGCCGTCATCAAGCGGATCCTCGTGGAGGAGCCGGACTGTTCGGCGGTGCCCGGGGAACTGCGCGGGCTCGTGGTCCGGTGCCTGGAGAAGGACCCGGAGCGGCGCCCGACCGCCCACCAGGTGCTCGAAACCCTGCTGGGGCACAGCGGGGGCGGCGCGGGAGAGAGTGTCGGCGTCGACGACTCGATGGAGCGGGGCAGCACGGCCGTGACCAGTGTCGTCGCCCCGGAGAGCACCGGCCTGGAGCCGACCCTCCTGGAGACCCGGCGTGTGACGGTCGAGCCGGAGGAGGCGGAGGGGACGAGGAGGACTGGGCCGGAGGGTGTGGAGGAGCCGGAGCCGGAGGGGAAGGGTCCGGAGTGGGAGGACGCGGGCCCGGACTGGGGAGAGTCCGTCGGCTCCCGTCCCGATCCGTACCGGGTTCCGGAGCCGCTCGGCCGGTCCACGAGCCCTCCGTTCCGGTTCGCCGGACGGCTCCACCGCACCCTGGAGGAACTCGCCGCGACCATGCACGCCCACGGGAGCGCCGCCGAGGAGGTGTTCGGCGACTCCGACCGCAGGGCGCTGCTCGCAGCCTGGGTCGTCGAGGACCTCGCGGACCCCCGGGTCGAGCGGAGCCTGTTCCGTACCCGGCCGGTGGACCCGGCCCTCGCCGTGGCGGGCTTCGTCGGGCAGGTCCGCCCGGACCTGCCGCCGAGGTACCGGGGGCGGGACATGCGGCTGCCCGCGCTGCGGGAGATGGCCGCCCGGAGGGAGGCGGGACCGGCCGACCCCGGCGTGGTCCTGCCCGAGGTGCTCGAAGTGATGGCCGAGTACGACTGCCGGGACGCCGCCCACCCCTGCGTCCCGGGCGGGGGCTGTACCGAGTACCGGGACCTGGTCGAGGACGCCCGGTCCGCGCGGAGCGCCTACACCGGTGCGATCGCTCCCTACGCCCACTGGCAGGCCGCGGCCGGTCTCGGGCAGTTGAGCGGACCCGTGGAGCGCGTAGCGGACGCGGAGTTCGTCCTCGCGGCGCTGGCCCCGCAGGCGTGGGAGCGGGACGTCGCCGAGGAGCGCGACTCACTGGAGGAGTCGTGGCGGTCCGGCCTGCCGCCGCTTCCGCCGCGGGACGCGCCCCTGAGTGAACGCCTGGCCCACGGCATGGTGCTCCGCCGGATGTGCCGCCTGCTCCGCGAACTCTCCGCCCAGT
Organism: Nocardiopsis sp. NRRL B-16309; assembly: GCF_001279585.1. GTDB lineage: Bacteria > Actinomycetota > Actinomycetes > Streptosporangiales > Streptosporangiaceae > Nocardiopsis. The sequence goes on from NZ_LGEC01000080.1 coordinate 246,249, forward strand.
ACGCGCGCCTGGTGACCGACGCGGACCTCCTGGAGGGCTATGTCCAGGAGCGCGCCGAGATCCGGAGCAGGAAGGCGCAGGAGCGGGGGGCCAGGATCGCGCTCGGTGCCGTGCTGGGCGTGTGCGGCCTGGCCGTCCTGGCGGGACTGGCCCTGTGGGGCCTGCTGGCCTCGGCCGAGACGGTCTTCCTGGCCGGGGTCATCGTCGCCGCCTTCGGTTTCGTGGCCTACCGGGCGATCGGCGACATCGTCGGCCACGGGACCGGGGTCCCCGTCGGCACGAGGGACCCCTTCCCGTCCGTGGCCGGCCACCGGGCGAAGCTCGCGCGCACCCAGGCGGCCATCGCGGACGTGGACGGCAGGATCGCCGCGCTGGACCGGATCCGGGCCCAGGTGCCGCGCCCCGGTCGGTAGCGGGATGAGAGGCGGCCGACGCGGCGGACGCCGTCGCCCCGGTCCGCGTGCCGCCGGTCCGGCGGTCCGGCGTCGCCGCCGCACCGCCGACCCGGCCCAGGGGACCGGCGCCCGTCAGCGCGAGACCTCCAGGAGCGCCTTGCCGACGATCGTGCGCTCTTCGAGTGCCGTGTGCGCCTCAGAGGCCCGTTCCAGGGGGAACGTCCGACCGATCACGGGCACGATCCGTCCCGCCGCGGCCGCGGACAACACCTCCTCGATGCTCCGCGTCCCGGACTCCCCGTCCTGGTGCAGGTCGGCGAGCGAGTACAGGGTCACCCCGCGTTCGTCCGCCTCCTCCGGGCCGATCCCGGCGAACCCGCCGCTCGGTGCCCCGTGGGCGGAGAAGCGTCCGCCGGACGCCGTGATCGCGAAGGCCGCCCTGCCGATCGACCCGCCGGCCCCGTCGTAGACCACCTCCGGATCCCGCCCGCCCGTGGCCTCACGGACGCGCTCGGTCCATCCCGGCTCCGAGTAGTCGACCACGGCCTCGATGCCCCGGGCCCGCAACAGCTCCAGCTTGCGCTCCCCGCGGGCCGCGCCGACGACACGGGCTCCGGCCTCGCGCGCCATCCGCACCAGCAGGAGCCCCATCGCCCCGGCCGCGGCCGTGACCAGCACCCACTGGCCCGGCTCGGGAGGGACCGCCGTCACGATGGACCGGGCGGTCACCCCGTCGTGGACCAGGGCCGCCGCCGTCCGCGCGTCGAGCCCGTCGGGGACCGCCGCCAGCTGGTCGGCCGGGACCAGGGCCCGCTCGGCGTAGGAGCCCCGCGCCGCCGTGGTCGCCACGCGTCGGCCGACCCAGGAGGGGTCGACCCCCGCGCCGACGGCCGACACCGTGCCGACGGCGCCTCCGCCGGGCACGTAGGGCGGCCGGACATCGAACCACTGGGCGGCCTCGCCCCGGCGGATGGCGGTCTCCAGGAAGATGACGTCGGCCACGGACACCTCCACCGCGACCTGGCCCGCCTCCGGGACGGGGTCGGGGCCCTCCCGCAGGGTCAGGACCTCCGGGGCGCCGAATCCGCCCACCTCGATGAATCTCATGTCAGTACTCCTCGTGTCGGTCGAAAGGGGACGGATCAGGCGGAAGCGTCGGCGCGGGCGGCCGAGCGCAGGGCCGTGTCGAGCGCGGCCTCGCTCTGGTCGCCGACGAGCGGGACGCGCGATCCGGAGAAGGCGAACACCGGGACGCCGCGGCTTCCGTCGGCGCGGACCCGGGCCAGCTCGGCCCGCAGCTCGTCGGCTCCGCCGGTGCTCCACTCGACCCCGGCCTCCCGGGCCAGGCGGCGCAGGACCGCCTCGTCGCCGATGTTGAGGCCCTCGCCGTGGTGGGCGCGGAACAGCCGCTCGACCATGGCCTCGCCGCGTCCCTGGGCCGAGGCCGCCGCGACCAGCCGGTGCGCCTCGAAGCTGTCGGCCCAGACGGCGTCGTGGCCGAACACCAGCCCGAGGTCCGCGCCCAGGGCGCTCATCTCGTCCATGGCGGCCTCGTGGTCGAAGTCCGCGCCGAAGTGCCGGCGGTGCACCTCCCGCTTGGGCTCTCCGTGCGGTGACGCGTCGGGGTCGAGCTGGAAGGGGCGGAACGCCACGTCGAGGGTGCCGCCCCCGGCCCGGAAGCGTGCGGCGGCCCGCTGGAACCGGGTGTAGGCGAGGTAGGACCAGGTGCATCCGACGTCGAAGGTGATCTCCACATGTGCTGTCGTCATGGGCACGACGCTACGGACGGTCACCCGGGGACAGCATCAGTCATCCGACGGGCGCCTCGGCCTGTTCTCCGTCCGAGCGTCGTCGTTCCTGGTCACGGTGGAGGCCCAGGGCACCGAGCTCCGCCCGGGAGGCCACCCCGAGCTTGGGATAGGCCTTGTAGAGGTGGTGACCGACCGTGCGGGGGCTCAGGAAGAGCTGGGCGCCGATGTCGCGGTTCGTGAGCCCGGTCGCGGCGAGCCGGACCACCTGGAGCTCCTGTGGCGTGAGCCGGTCCAGCGGGTCCTCGGACCGGTCGCGCGCCAGGGTGTCCGTCGCGCGGGTCTCGCCGGTGGCGCGCAGTTCGGCGCGGGCCCGCTCCTCCCAGGGCCGGGCGTCCCAGCGGCGGAAGGCGTCGGCGGCCAGGTGGAGCTGTTCCCGGGCCTCGGTCGCCCGGCGGGCACGGCGCAGCCACTCACCGAAGAGCAGCCGGGTGCGCGCCTGCTCGAAGGGGGCGGCGTCCAGCGCGAGCGCGCCCCGGTAGGCGTCCTCGGAGCCGTCGAGCAGCGCGCGGCAGCGCAGGGCCGACGACACGGCCCACGGCCGGTCGAGGGCGGTGGCCCAGGCGGTGTAGCGGTCGGCGGCCTCGATGGCGCGGTCGGTCCGCCCGAGCCGGAACGCGGCCTCGACCAGGAGCGGCAGGTTGCCGACGATCCCCATCGGGCGGGTGCCCTCGACGACGGACTCCAGCCGGACCAGGGCCTCCTCGGGGCGGCCCTGCCCGAGGTCGAGCAGGCTCAGGGCGACGGCGGCGTGGACGGACGCGGGCGCCACACCGCGTTCGAGCGGTTCGGCGGCCAGGGCGCGGCAGAGCTCGGAGTCGCCTCGGACGGCGGCGAGTTCGGCGCCGATCGCGGCCAGTTCCGCCAGAGGCGTGGGCTGGCAGGCGTCGGTCGCGGTGCGCAGCCCGTCCTCCACCGTGGCGCGCGCGTCGCGGTGGCGGCCGTGGAAGAACTGGGTGCGCGCGAGAACCACCTGGACCTGTGGCAGGACGGCGAGCGCGCCCTGGGCCCGGCACTCGGACTCCAGGTCGACGGCGGCCCGGTACGCGGCGTCGTGGTCCCCGGCGATCAGGTGCAGACGCGCGTAGAGCACGCGGTCGTTCAGGGTCGGGTCGACGAGGGCGTCGTGGCCGTCCAGGGAGGCGCGTAGCGCGGCCACGCCCTCGGCGGTGCGGCCCTGTTCGAGCTGGTTGGTGGCGAGCGCGGCCCGGGCGAGCGTCCGTGCGGGGGCGCCGCCGGGGTGTCGCGCGGCGTGGTCGCCGATCCGCGCGACGCAGTCGAAGTCGTTGGCCACCCACGCCGCCCGCACGGCTTCCAGGAGGAGCCTTCCGCTCTCCGCCGTCCGCGGGGCCCCCGCACGGTCACCGGTTCCCATGGCGGACCCGAAGGCCCCTGCGGTACCGGTGGGCACGTCGGACACGGCTGCCCCGGTGGCTGCGGGTGTCGCGTCGTCCCCAGTGTCCCCAGCGTCTCCGGCGGACCCGGTGGCCGCAGTGGTTCTGATGTTCCGGGCGGTCGCGTCGTCCTCGTTGGCCTCCGCGATCCCGTTGGTCCCGGCGTCTCCGGCGGTCACCTCGGCCCCGACCACCGCGCCCGACTCTTCCTGGGCCTCGGCGTCCAGTGCGGCGGCGAACAGGACCCGGTACGAGGCGTCGGCGCGCCCCTCGGCGGCGGCGAGCATCGAGTGCAGCCTGGCCACGGTGACCCGCTGTCCGGTGTCGTCGGTACCGGTGACACCTACCAGGAGCTCCGCCGCGCGCGCGGGGTCGCCCGCGTAGGCCGCGGCCTCGGCGGCGGCGATCGTGCGGCGGCGCCGGTCGGCCGGTTCGGGGGACAGGGCGGCGGCGCGCTCGTAGGCGGTGGCCACGGCGGACAGACCGCCGCGGGCGCGGGCCCGCTCGGCGGCCGCCTCCAGGAGGGCGGCGACCTCCTCGTCGGCGGTGGGCGTGGCCGCGGCCAGGTGCCGGGCCCGGCGGTCGGCGGCCTCCGGGCGGTCGGCGTACACCCCGGCCAGGGCGCGGTGGGCCCTCGCGCGATCCTCGGACGCGGCGCTCTCGTAGGCGGCGGCGCGGATCAGCGGGTGCGTGAACTCCACCCGGTTCTCCGCCACCCGCAGCAGCCCTCTGCGCTCGGCGGGACCGAGGTCGTCCGGGCGCGCGTCCAGGTCGCGGGCGGCGCGCAGCACCGTGGCGGCGTCGGCGGAGTCGTCGGCCGCCGCGACGAGCAGCAGCGCCCGGGTCCGCTCGGGGAGAGCGGCGACCTGGTCGGCGAAGGTGTCCTGGATGCGACCCGATACGCCCATCCGCGTGCTGGAGTACCCGTCCCGCTGGGCGGCGGCCAGGGTGAGAAGGGCGAGCGGGTTGCCCGCCGCGTCGGCCAGCACCTGTCCGCGCACCTGGCGGGGCAGGCCGACGGCGTGCTCCCGCAGCAGTGCCTCGGCGTCGGTCCTGGGCAGCCGCCGGAGCCGCAGCTCGTCGATGTGGGGCGTGGCCAGCAGTGGGGCGTGCGGTTCGCGGACGGCCAGGAGGACCGCGACCCCCTCGGCTTCCAACCGCCGGGTCGCGAACAGCAGCGCCTCGGCGGACTCCCGGTCCAGCCAGTGGGCGTCGTCGACCAGGCAGAGCACCGGACCCGTGGCGGCCAGCTCGGCCAGGAGGGTCAGGACCGCGAGGCCGACCAGGAACCGGCTCGGCGACGCGGAGTCCGCCAGTCCCAAGGCGCCGCGCAGCGCTCTGGCCTGCGGAGACGGGAGCGCGTCCACGTGTTCCATCGCGCGGCCCAGCAGCAGGTGCAGGCCCGCGTACGGCAGATCGCTCTCGGACTCGACACCGGCGCCGCGCAGCACCCGTGTGCCCGTGGCCGCGGCCCCGCGTTCGGCATGGTCGAGCAGGGCCGACTTGCCGATCCCGGCCTCGCCCCGCAGGACCAGGGCCCCGCTGCGGCCGGAACGGGCGGCGGCGAGGACCGCGTCGACCTTCGCCGTCTCCTCGTCACGTCCGCGCAGCACGCGCCCACGCTACCGCGCTCGGGGTGCTCGGGGCGCTTCACGCCGGGTCCTTCGTCGTCGCTACTGCCTGGCTCGTTCCTCGCTGGCGGCAGAGACTCCTCCTGCAGGCACCGGCGCGCCCCTCACGGCCTCCGCTCGTGCCCGCACCGTCGCCCGCCACCACCCTCAACGGACGCCTGCGGCGCGGTCCTCCCTGCTTCGGCCCGTTCTCGGGCGCCTTGAGAACGGGAACCTTCGGCCCTTGCGGTGCACGCCCTCGTTCCTCGGGAGTGCACCTCCAGGCCCTCCAGAACCCCGTCGGCGCCCTCGCTGTGTTCCCTTTGGGCCTCCGCTCGTGCCTCGCTTCGGCCCGGATCAACCCCCTGTCGTTCCGGGGGGCGGAACCGCTGACCTTCAACCCCTGTCGGAACGCTCGGGGCGCTTCACGCCGGGGGCATCGTCGTCGCCGGTCTATCCCCTGGCGGTGGAGCCGGTGGCGCGGGGGTCGGGCAGGAAGTCGGCCACGTGGTCGGCCACCCATCGCCGGTAGGTCAGGGCGGGCCGACCGGTCACCTCCGCCACGGCGGTCGTGACGGGTTCCGGCTCGCGGGTCGCCTCGGCCATGTACCTGAGCGTGTCCTCCACCACCTCGGGCGGCAGCCACTCCCGGTAGCCCTCCCGGGCCTCCTCCACCGAGAGCGGCTCGAAGCGCAGGGGCAGGCCCGTGACCTCGGAGATGATCCGCACCCGGTCGGCCTGGTCCAGGTTCTCCGGCCCGGTCACCTCGTAGGCGGCGCCGACGTGGTCGTCGGTGGTCAGGGCGCGCAGGGCGACGGCGGCCAGGTCGGCCTCGTGGACGAGCGAGCGCTTCCACCCCGGGAACGCCTCGCGGACCACGCCCTCGGCTCGAATCTCGTCGGCCCAGCCGAGGTCGTTCCCGGCGAATCCGCCGCCGCGCACGAACGTCCACTCCGCACCGGAGCCGCGGATCAGCTGTTCGAGCCGCCCGTGGGAGGCCGCGACGGGGTTCGCGTCCGAGGAGGCCTCCGCGCCCATGGCGGACAGGTACACCACCCGCCGCGCGTCCCGGGTGATCCGGGCGACGGCCTCAGGCGCGGCGTCGTCGGCCTGGAGGGTGGGCCAGACCAACAGGACCCGGGTGACGCCGTCGAGCGCGGCGTCCAGGGAGGCGGGGTCGGACAGGTCGCCGCGCACGACCTCCACGCCCGCGGGGAGCCGGGCGCGCGCCGGGTCGCGCACCAGCGCGCGGACGTTGGAGTGGCCGGCGTCGAGGAGCTGCCGGACGGCGCTGCCGCCGACCTTGCCCGTGGCGCCGGTGACGAGGTACTTTCCGTGGCTTTCGCTCTGGTCTTCCATGTCGCCGACACTAGGGAGGCGGCCGTCGCCGCAGCATCGGTCATGTGACTGTCGACCGTCACCGCGAGGAGGACACGTGGGCGCATCCGCGGACACCGGGACGCACGCCGAGACGGACGTCGTGGTGGTCGGAGGCGGCCAGGCGGGACTGGCGGCCGGGTACTTCCTCCGGCGCGCCAAGGCACGGTTCGTCATCCTCGACGACCGCGAGTCACCTGGCGGGGCCTGGGGCGACTACTGGGACTCGTTGCGGCTGTTCTCCCCGGCCGCGCACAGCCCTCTGCCCGGCTGGTGGATGCCGGAGGAACCCGGGCACGAGTACCCCTCGGCACGGCACGTGACCGACTACCTGGCCGAGTACGAGCGCCGGTACGACCTGCCGGTGCGTCGGCCGGTCGCCGTGACGGAGGTCCGCCGCGCCGGCGACGCGCTGGCGGTGGCCACGACCGCCGGGACGTGGCGGGCGCGGCACGTGGTCAGCGCGACGGGGACCTGGCGCCGTCCGTACGTCCCCGAGGTGCCCGGGCGCGACCTGTTCGAGGGTCGGCAGCTCCACACGGTCGACTACCGGAGCCCGGAGGAGTTCGCCGGTCAGCGGGTCGTGGTGGTCGGCGGAGGCAACTCGGCGGCGCAGATCCTGACCGAGCTCTCCGAGGTCGCGCACACCGCCTGGCTCACCCGGCGCCCGCCGCGCCTGATGCCCGACGACGTCGACGGGCGGGTCCTGTTCGACGTGGCCACGCGGCGCACGCTCGGCGGTACGGACGGGGGTGTCGGCGCCCTCGGCGACATCGTGGTGGTGCCGAGCGTGCGCGAGGCGCGCGACCGGGACGTCCTCAAAGCGCAGCCGATGGCCGAGCGGCTGACCCGGACGGGCCTCGCCTGGGCCGACGGGAGCACGATGGCGGCGGACGCGATCGTGTGGTGTACCGGATTCCGCCCGGCGCTGGAGCACCTGGCGCCGCTGGAGCCGTTCGACGCCGAGGGGCGGATCCCGCTCGACGGTTCGCGGTCCCTACGGGAGCCGCGCCTGCACCTGCTGGGCTACGGCGACTGGACGGGGGCCGCCTCCGCCACGCTGATCGGGGCCGGGCGTACCGCCAAGGCCGCCGTCGCCCGCATCGCCGAGGACCTGGGCACGGGCCGGGCGCGCTGACTCGGCGGTGGCCGGGCCCGCCTGGCCTGCGTCGACCACCATCAGCGGTACGTGTTCCACGGGTGTGCTTGTCGCGTGTCGGTTCGGTACGGGCCGCCGGAGCGAGCAGTGCTCCGCTGGCGGGGCAGCCCAGGGCGCCAGCGCGGTCGCCAGCATGAGCGGTGTGCAGCAGGCCGTTGAGCGCGCCGTGGCCGGTCGTGCCAGTGACGCAGAGCGCGGCCCTGACCGACCCCGCCCCGGGGCCCGCCGGGGTTCGCGCATGCGAGTCCCGGCGGGAGAGGCGGGTCGGCTCACGGGGTGGCGGCGGAACCGGAGACCAGGTCGACGGTCGCGGGGCCGGGTGCCCCGCAGCAGCCGCCCTCGTCGGCGGCCTCCGCCGCGTCGTCCGGATCGGTCAGACCGCTGCCCTTGCAGACTCCGGTCTCGGGCAGGGTGAGCTCCACCCGGGCGGCGGACTCGTGGTCCCCGTCCAGCGCGGCGGCGATGCTGCGCACCTGCTCGTATCCGGTGAGCGCGAGGAACGTGGGCGCGCGGCCGTAGGACTTCATCCCCGCCAGGTAGAACCCGGACTCCGGCTGGGCCAGTTCTGCGGCGCCGTGGGGGTAGACGGTGCCACAGGAGTGGACGTTGGGGTCGATGAGCGGGGCCAGCGCGACCGGTGCCTGGAGCGTGGCGTCCAGGCCGAGCCGGATCTCGGAGAGGAAGGACAGGTCCGGGCGGAAGCCGGTGAGGACGACCACCTCGTCGACCGGTGCCAGGGCGCGGCCGTCGCCGTCGACCAGCACCAGGGTGCCGCCCGTCACGTCCGTCGGGTCTGCGGCGCCTTCGGCGGCCCCCGCGCCCTGCCTGCCCGCCGTGGCCTTCCGGCTCTCCCCGGCGACCGCTTTCTTCGGGCTCTCGGCGTCTTCCGCGCCCACTGCCCCCACTGCTCCCACAGCGCTCTCGGCGCCTTCCGCGCTCTCCACGGCCCCCGCGCCTCCCGCGCGGATCTCGGCGGTGCGGAAGCCCGTCACCGTCTCGACGTACCCGGCCTCGACCGCCTTCCTGGCGCGCGTGCCCAGGGCACCGCGGGCGGCGAGCTGGTCGTTGGCACCGCCGCCGAACGCGTCCCCGGCCTCTCCGCGCCGCAGTACCCACACGACGCGGGTGCTTGGGTCGTCCGCGGCGAGTCCGGACAGCGACACCAGGGCGGTGAGCGCGGAGTGGCCACTGCCGACGACGGCCGTGCGGCGTCCGGCGTAGCGGGCCCGGACGGCGGGGTCGGCGGTGTCGGGCACGCGGTAGGACACGTGGTCGGCCCACGCGGCGTCGCGCTCGCCGAGGGCGGGCAGGCCGTCGCCGCCCAGGGGGTTGGGCGAGCCCCAGGTGCCGGAGGCGTCGACCACGGCACGCGCCAGCAGGCGCTCCTCGCCCCGTTCGGTGCGGACCCGGACGGTGAAGGGCTGCTCGTCGCGTGCGGCGTCCACGACCCGGTCCCGGCCCAGGCGGCTGACGCCGGTGACCTCGGCGCCGTAGCGGACCCGCCCGCCGAGGGCGGCGGCCAGCGGGGCCAGATAGGCGTCGACCCACTCACGGCCGATGGGGTAGCCGTCGTCGTCCGGGCGCCGCCAGCCGGTGGCGGCGAGCAGCTTCTCCGCGGCCGGGGCGACGAGGTCGCGCCAGGAGGAGAACAGGCGGACGTGCCCCCATTCGGCGATCGCGGCACCGGCGGTGGCGCCCCGCTCCAGGACCTGGACGGGGACGCCGCGCTGGACCAGTTCGGCGGCCGCGGCCAGGCCCGAAGGCCCGGCACCGATCACGACGACGGGGTGTGCCTCGGTCATGACGCTTCCTTTCATCGATGCATGTCTATGAAACGGGACTCTATAGACGAACATCGATGGACGCAACCATAGATCGTCGTCGATACTGGGAACATGACCGTCACGCACGAACACAGCGCGGAGCTGCTGCCGACCGAGGACGCCGAGACCTACGCCGCGTGGTTCGCGTGCCTGGCCGAGCCCACACGGGTCCGCCTGCTGCACGCCATCGCCACGTATCCGGGCGCCGTGAGCGTCGGGCAGCTCGCCGAGGCCGTGGGAGTGCGGCAGCCCACCGTCTCCCATCACCTGCGCAAACTCGCCGAGGTGGGGTTCGTGACCACCTCCCGCGTCGGCACGTCCACCCGGGTCGCCGTCAACGCCGCCTGCTGCACCGGCCTGCCGCACGCCGCCGACGCGGTCATGGGCATGCTGGCGGCGCGCCCCTGCTGCCCCACCGAGGTCCCCGAGGACGTCACCGTGCGCGCCCTGACCGACGCGGACCTGCCCGCCGTCCGCCACCTGCACGCGGCCGGCGCCGAGGCCGGGGACATCCTCGGCGAGGGGGCCGACCTGGACACCGGCTGGCTCGACGGGCACGCGTGGGCGGCCGAGCGCGACGGGACGGTCGTGGGCTGGGCCGCCGCCTGGCCCGTCTCCCGGCTCAGCGCCTACGCGGGCGTGGCCGAGACCAGGGTCCACGTGGCCCGGGGCGAGCGCGGCCGGGGCGTCGGCAAGGCGCTCGCGCGCACGCTGGTGGTCGAGGCCGACCTGGCCGGACTGTGGACCCTGCAAGCCTCGGTCCTACCCGAGGACAAGGCCGCGCTCTCTCTGCTGCACGCATCGGGCTACCGCACTCTCGCCGTGCGCGAGAGGCTCGTCCGGCACCGCGGGGAGTGGAGGGACGTCGTCGTCCTCGAACGCCGCCGCGACGACACCGTCGCCCCCGAGGCCGCCGGTGTGCAGGACCTGCCCGACCCGGTCCCGCGACCGGATTCCGTCACCGCTGATTCCTAGGATCGCGGTACGACGAGCCCTTCCCGGCGCCGCGCGACGCGCACGAACGGGCGGGCGTGGTCGAGGGATCCAACAGCTGACGCTACTGAACGCCGCCGACCGAACCCTGGGCCGATCCGCCGCCGGGCCCACCACTCGATTCGCCACCCAGGCCGTCGCCCGGGCCATCGACCGGACCGCCGCCCGATCCGTCAGGTGCGCCGCCGACCGCGTCCCGGGGCACGCCCGCGCCCGCGCCCCAGCGGTCCAGCCACTTGGCGCGCACCTCGGCGGTGAGGTCGACGCCGTGGTGGTCGGCCAGCAGGAGCACGTGGCAGAACACGTCCGCCAGCTCCGCCCGGAACCGCGCGGACCGCTCCCGGTCGTCGAGCCCCTTGGCCCGGCCCCGGCCGTCCAGGGCGAGGAACGCCTGGGTGAGCTCGCCCATCTCCTCGTGGAGTTTGAGGACGAACCAGTCGGCGTTCCGTTCGATGCCGAAACGGGCCGCGTAGCGGCGCGACACCTGCTCCACCTCGGCGGTCAGGCCGTTGACGTCCACGGGGATCTCGCTCTCTGCGCGGGGGCGGGCGGGTCCATCATGCCCCGGCCCCCGTCGGCGGCGGGGCGGAACGGGCTCCGCATCGGCTTCGTCCCAGGTCAGAGATGCCTCCCCAGCCTCATCCGACTCATGCGAAGCACCACGCACACCGGACATCCGGGGCTACACTCGCGGCATGGCGAAAACCCTCTATCTCGTCATGTCCGGTGCGCCCGCTCCCGAGGGCCTCCCCGCGCTCGTCCGGCTGCTCCAGGCCGACGACTGGACCGTGCGGTGCCTGTCCACCCCCACGGGGCAGCGCTTCCACGACGCCGACGAGCTGGCGGCCCTCACCGGTGCTCCGGTGCGTGTCGAGTACAGACATCCGGGCACCGGCAGACCCTTACCCCCGGCGGACCTCGTGGTCGCCTGCCCGCTCACCTTCAACTCGACGAACAAGTTCGCCGACGGCCACGCCGACAACTTCGCGATCGGCCTGCTCTGCGAGATGGTCGGCTACGCGGTCCCCACCGTCGTGGTCCCCCACTGCAAACCCCAGCTCGCGAGCCACCCGGCCTTCGCCCGCTCCCTCGACACCCTCCGCTCCCTGCCCTCGGTCACACTCCTCTACGACGACCAGGCGCCCTACGAGTCCCGCATGCCCGCGTGGGAGCGGGTCCTTTCCACCGTTCGCACCCTCTAGACGGGAGGCCCGGCGTGGACGCTGCCGCCAGGGGCCAGATCATCCGCCGCAACCGCACACGGCGCGGCTACTCACAGGCCGTTCTCGCGGGGCTGGTGGGCCGCTCCGAATCCTGGCTCTCGCAGGTGGAACGCGGCATCCTCACCGTCGACTCCCACGACGTGCTGACCCGGCTCGCCGACGTCCTCCGGCTGCCCCTCACCGAACTGACCGGAACCGACCACCACGTCCCCGCGCCCCGCTACACGGCGGCGGCGGAGATCGAGCGCGCGATGATGCGCTACCCCGAGGTGTCCGACGGCCCCGTCGACCTCCCGCGCCTGCGCGCCGAGGCCCACCGCGCGCACGCCGCCTACCAGGCGACCCGCTACGGCGAGGTGGGCCGCCGGCTCCCGCGCCTGATCCGGGACGTGGAGGCCGCCGCGCACCGGCGGGGCGCCGACCGCCCGGCGGTGTGCTCGGTGCGCGCGATGGTCTACAACACCACCGCGGCCGTGCTCCGCCGGGTGGGCCAGAAGGACCTCGCCTGGCAGGCGGCCGACCGGGCGATGTCCGCCGCCGAGTGGGCGGACCAGACCCTGCTCTCGGCGGTGGGCGCCTACCGGCTCGCCTACGTGTTCGTCTCCCGGGGCAGGCCCGCGGCCGCCGCCGACCTGGCCATGGCCGCCGCGGCCGTCCTGGAGCGGCAGATGCGCCCGGGGACCGCCGAGGAGCTGAGCGTGTACGGCGGCCTCCACCTGGCCGCGGCGACCGCCGCCGCGGCCGAGTTCGACAAGGCGGCGGTGCCCCGGCTGCTGCGCCAGGCACAGCGCGCGGCCGACCGTCTGGGCCGCGACATGAACCTGCACGGAACCGCGTTCGGCCCGACCAACGTGGCCATCCACACGATCTCGACCCGGGCCAAGGTGGGCGACGCGCGCGCGGCGGTCGCGGCGGGGGAGGCGCTGGACGTGGACTCGCTGCCCGCGGGACTGGTCGGGCGCCGTGCCCAGGTGTGCCTGGACGTGGCCCGCGCCTACACGCAGACGCGACAGGACGCCGCGGCGGTGAACACCCTGCTGGACGCCGAGCGGATCGCCCCGGAACTGGTCCGGCACGACCCGTCGACCGGGCGCGTGCTCCAGGAGCTGATGCGCCGCGAGCACCGGCCGTCCACGCCGGAGCTGCGCCCGCTCGCCCAGCGCGCCGGAGTGGCCTGACCCGCAGGTTCCTGCGGGTCTTTTACCTTCACTCCGCTGTGCGTCACCAAGGGTGACCAGGCCTAACGTCGAGCCGACCACGCGAGCCGCTGAGATGAGGCTGCATGACGGACGACTCCTCCGATCACGGGGTGACTCTCGACGAGCTGGCGGGACTGCTGCGCCCGCGCTCGACACCCGACCGGAGACCGTCGGACGGTGGGCGCCTGCCGATGAGGGGCGCCGCGGAGTACCCGACGTCGGACGCGCTGTACGACGCCCTGTCCGAGATGCTGCGCGTGCGTCCGCGCAACGCGGGGGAGGCGCACCGGGTCATCCGGGAGGCCGACCGGCTGCTGACGGCGCTGGACACGCACATCAAGAACGGAGGGCCGCTGCCGTCCCCGTGGCGCCACGGCCGGGGCACCTGGTAGCCGCGGCCTCCGGCCTGCGCCGGTCCCACCTCGGCGGGCACCGCCCCGGCGCGCCTTGGTACCTTCCTTCCCGGCACTCCCGAGCCGCAGGAAGAGGATCCCCATGTCCGAGTCCCCCGTGGTCGTCATCGGTGCCGGAGAGGCCGGACTGGCCACCGTGGAGGCCGCCAACCGCCACCGCGTCCGGCCGCTGGTCCTGGAGGCCGCGGACACGGCCGGGGGGTCGTGGCCGCACTACTACGAGAGCCTGACCCTGTTCTCGCCCTCCCCCCACGCCTCGCTTCCGGGTCGGGCGATGCCCGGCGGCGAAGCGACCTATCCGCACCGGGACGAGGTCACGGCCTACCTGCGCGACTACGCCGAGCAGCTGGACGCCGACTTCCGCTTCGGACAGAAGGTGACCGCCGTCGAACGCGACGGACGCGGCTTCACCGTCACCACGGCCGACGGCGTCCGGCGGAGCGCACGCGCGCTCGTCGCGGCCTCGGGGACCTTCACCCGTCCGCAGCGGCCGCCGCTGCCGGGCCTGGACGGGTTCACCGGCACGGTGCTCCACTCGTCCGAGTACCGGGTCCCCGAGCCCTTCCGCGGGCAGCGGATCGTGGTCGTGGGCGCTGGGAACTCCGGGGTGGAGATCGCCGCCGAACTGGCGCGGGTGGCCCGGGTGAGCCTCGCCAGCCGCGCCCCGATCGCCTGGGTGGACCAGCGCCCCCTGGGCCGCGACGTCCACTGGTGGGGCGCCGTCACCGGCGTGGACTCCGCCCCGGTCGGCCGGTGGTGGGAGCGGGTGCGGACACCGGTCATCGACGACGGCCGCTTCCGCGCGGCGTTCGCCACCGGCAACCCGGACCGCCGACCGCTCTTCACCCGCCTGCGCGGAGACCGCGTCGAGTGGGCCGACGGGAGCACGGAACCGGTCGACACGGTGCTGCTGGCCACCGGCTACCGGCCCGCACTGGACTTCCTGGACGGCACCGGGGCCCTGGACGCCGACGGCCGCCCCCTGCACTCCGGCGGTGTCTCCACCACCGTCCCGGGACTGGGGTACGTGGGGCTGGAGTTCCAGCGCAGCTACTCCTCGGCCAGCCTGCGCGGAGTCGGCCGCGACGCCCACCGCGTCGTGCGGGGAGTCCTCACCGCACGCACGCCCTGACCCGTCGGACTCCGGGACCGCCGTCGGTAGTGGTACCGGTGTCAGCACGGAACGCTAGCGGCACCGGCCCCCTCGGCGCCCGCCGCCTGGCGGCACCGGCCGCCTGGCTGCCCCGGCACTGGCCCCGGCCCCGGCCGCCCGGTCGGCCCCGGCACTGGCCCCGGCGTCTGCCGCCCTGTCGGCACCAGCGGGCACCGTAGACCGGTCGGCGCACGCCGTCAGTCGGCCCTCTGGGCGAGTCCGTAGTGGTCGAGGATGTCCACGGCGCCGTAGCGCAACCGGATCAGCCCGAGCCGCTCGAACTCCTTGAGCACCTTGTTCAGGGAGGGCCGACAGACGCCGAGCATCTCCGACAGCGTCTGCTGCGGTACCTCGACCGCTCCGGCCTGGGACTCGTCCAGGAGGAGCCGTGCGCTCTGCTGGCTCAGCGAGCGGCTGAGCATGCCCACGACGCGGTCGTAGGACAGCGACAGGCGCTCGGCCATGCCCGACATCCACAGCCGCGCGATCGCGGGGTGCTCCGTCAGGAGCCCATCGAAGGCGTCCGCCGTCAGGGTCAGGCACTCCGAGTCCTCCAGTGCCCGCGCGCGGTAGGTGAAGGGGATCCCCAGCAGCAACTGGACGTCACCCTCGATGCCTCCCGCCCGGAGGATCTGCAGGATCACGGGTCGCTCCTGCTCCTTGACGGCCAGTTCGAGCCGTCCCGAACGCACGATCCACACCGCCGCCTCCCGGTCGCCCTCCCCGAAGGCGAGATCACCGCGTCGGAGCGACCGGGGTTCCAGGCAGGACGCCAGGGCGACGAGTTCCTCGTGCCCTGGCCGCGCGCGACCCCGGTTGTCCAGGCAGGAGACGGTCCACTCCGCCCAGCGGAGGCGTTCCGACTCCAGGATTCCGAGACCGGCCCGGGGAGGCGCGACTCGAGGAGGTGTGGCCCGAGGAGGCGTGGCCCGTGGCGTATCGGTCTGGTCTGCGCGTGTTCCCGGCATGTTCTCCAGTGACTCCTCGACTGAACTCATGTGGGGTGTCGCGGAGCGGGCGCTGCGGGTGCCGCGGGGGAACGCGCCCGCTCGGGGGGCATCGGTCGGCGGGACCGAACGCGTCGGTCCCCTGGTCCTGGACTGTGCGCCGTCGTCGTCCACGTCCTGGTCGCTCGTTCCTCGGATGCGCTCACTCGTCGGGAGCGTCGAGGTCAGCCAACCCCTTCGACCTCGTGAAATCCACTCTGGCGCGAGAGAACCGCGGATCTTCGACGGTGTCGTGCGGTGTGGACGAGGGGAGGCGCCGAACGCGCGGAGGCGGGTACCGGTCGTTCGGCCACGAATCGAGCGGAAGCCGGTCCGCGTGCCGGGAGTGCGACGAGGGGCGCCCGACGGCAGGGTCGTGCGCCCCTCACAGCATGCGGCCGCCTAGAGCGTGTTCCGCCTAGAGCTTCTGCTGGATCTGGTGGCTGAGGACGTTGACGGACTGCTGGTCCTCGTCATCGGTGATCGTGAACTGCGCACCGTTGCCCTTGCCCCGCACCGCCTGGATCCGGCCGGTGCGGACCTCGTCGTCGTGACGGCTGCTACGGAACTCCACGCGGTCGCCCTGCTTGAACGTCATCTCGATGTTCTCCGTTCTCGAACTTCTCAAGGTCGGCGCTTCGCCACGGACTCGGGCGGATGAGGCGCCGATGACTACGGAAAGTATCAAGTTGATCTCATTGTGGAGCGGCGTGGCGGGCCGACTGTCGAGTCTTGACAGTTTCCGCCGTGTCAGTGCCGGGGAGCCGGGCCCGCCGGGGCCGGGCACCCATGGAAGGGACCGGTGGCCGGCCCCGGTGAACGCGGCCGCGGACGCGATGAGCACGGCGCCCGTCCCAGGGATGTCCGTGCCGTGCGGTAGCTTCGCCCGCGCACCGAACGACGGAGGTAGGCGGCGTGTTCGTCGAAGGCATCGACATTCCCGAGGGTCTCGAACCCGTGGACCCCACCGAGTGGCCCTACTCGGTCCCGTCCGTGGGCCGACTGCTCTCCGACCCGCTGGAGTTCCGCGCCCCCATCACCTTCCTGGTCGGCGAGAACGGCTCGGGCAAGTCCACCCTCGTCGAGGGGATCGCCGAGGCCTACGGGCTGGACGGGCGCGGGGGCCGCGCCGGGCGCAAGTACGCCAACAACCGTCCCAAGGGCGTCCTGGGACAGCGGCTGCGCCTGGACCTGTCCCGGCGCGCCGCCCGACAGCGCCAGCTCGGACGCCGCTCCCAGACCGGGTTCTTCCTCCGCGCCGAGACGACCTTCGGGCTCGCCGAAGCGGTGTCGGGGCTGCCCGGCTACTGGCCGGAGGACCTGGCCGAACACAGCCACGGCGAGGGCTTCCTCATCATCCTCCGGAGCATGTTCGACAAGCCGGGCCTGTACCTGATGGACGAACCCGAGGCGGCGCTCAGCTTCCTGTCGTGCCTGCGCCTGGTCGGGGTGATGCACGACCTGGCCGAGTCCGGATCCCAGATCATCTGTGCCACGCACAGTCCGCTGCTCGCGGCGCTCCCGGGCGCCGACGTCATCGAGGTGGGCGACCACGGCGCCCGCCGGGTGCGGTGGGACGAGCTGGACATGGTCGACCACTGGCGGCGCTACCTGTCCGACCCCGGCACGTACCTGCGCCACGTCATCGAGCCCTGACCGCGCGCCCGGCCGCGGGGCCGCCGGTGTACGCACGCCTATGCGCGGCGGACTCCGGCGCATGGCCCCGGGCCGTGCCGCGCGCCAGGATTCCGGTATGGACAACGCGCCAGTACTCGTCATCGGAGCGACCGGCAAGACCGGCCGCAGGGTTACTGCCCGCCTGCGGGAGCAGGGCATCGAGGTCAGGGCGGCATCGCGCTCGGGAGAGGTCCGGTTCGACTGGGCCGATCCGGACACGTGGAAGCCCGCCCTGGAGGGGGTGTCGGGGGTGTACGTCGTGCCCCTGGACGCGCCGCCCTCGCGCACACCGGCGCTGGTCGAGGCCGCCGTGGCCGCGGGAGTCGGCCGCCTGGTGCTGCTGAGCGCCCGCGGTGTGGACGTGCCCGGCTACTTCGGGACCGACACCACCGCCAGCGAGCTCCACCTGGCGGGCGAGCGCGCGGTACGCGATTCCGGGGTGGAATGGACGATCCTGCGGCCGAGCTGGTTCGCGCAGAACTTCAGCGAGGGCGACTTCCGGGACGCCATCGTGGCGGGCGAGCTGGCGCTGCCCGCCGGGGACGGCCGGGCGGCGTTCGTCGACACCGAGGACATCGCGGCCGTGGCGGTCGCCGCCCTCACCGAGGACGGCCACGCGGGCACGACCTACGAACTGACGGGGCCGCGCGCGGTCGGGCTGGCCGAACTCCTGGGGGAGATCGGCCGGATCGCCGGGATCGAGACGAGCTACGTGCCGGTCAGCGAGACCGCCTTCCAGGACGCGCTGGTCGCGGAGGGCGTCTCCGCGGCGGACGCCAAGCTGTGGTCCGACGCCCTGTACGCGATCCGGAGCAGCGGTGACGCGGTGGTCGCCGACGGAGTGCGCCGAGCCCTGGGCCGGGAGCCGCGCGACATCGCCGACGTCCTTCGGGACGAGCACGCCCGAGGCGCCTGGAAGCAGTGACCCGGACGGGCCTCCCGGTCGGTCGGGGCCAGTGTCCGGCCCGGGGCCCGTGTCTGGCCGAGGTGTCCGGCCCAGGGGGCCGTGCCCGACCCGTCGGGTCTGGCCTGGTCGGTCGTGGCCCCGTTTCCCAGGGGCACTGTGCCTGACCCGCCCGTGCCGGACCCGAACCGGCCACGCGTTCTCCTTGGGGTCCGTGACCCCGCGGCCACGGCCGGTTTCAACCGACCGGGTCGGCGACCTCCACCCGCGGGGCCCGCGTGTTGTCGGGTTCCCCAGCGGCGAGCCCCTGGCGGAAGGCGGTCGGGCTCACCCCGCGCACCCGCTTGAAGGCGGCGCTGAACCCGAAGGCGTCCGCGTAGCCGACCCGGCGGGCGACGGCGGCGACGGTCAGCTCCGGCCGGGCCAACAGGTCGGCGGCCAGGGTCATCCGCCACCGCGTGAGATAGGTGACCGGGCCCTCGCCGACCAGCTCGGTGAACCGCTTGGCCAGCGTCGTGCGCGAGACCCCCGCACGGGCCGCCAGTGACGCCGTGGTCCAGGGCTCGGCCGGACGGTCGTGCAGGGCCCGCAGCGCCGGGCCGACCACGTCGTCGCCCAGGGCCCCGTACCACTGGGGCCGCTCGGCCTCGGGCCGGTCGAACCAGTCGCGCAGCGCGCACACCAGCAGCCAGTCCAGCATCCGGTCCAGGACGGTCTGACGACCCGGACCACCGGTGGCGATCTGCGCCTCCAGGTAGTCGCGCAGCGGGCCGCAGTCGCCGTTGTCGGGGACCACGAGCACCGTGGGCAGGACACGCAGGAGGTGGTGGGGGACCTCGGCGCGCACGTCGTAGGCTCCCGCCAGCAGCACGGTGCGGCCGGACAGCTCCCCGGGGTCCTCCTGGACGGTCGCGGGGGACGCACCGCCCACCTCCCGTGACGGGACTGGGCCGGACGCGGCCGGGTCATCGGTGAAGGAGAAGGGATCCGGCCCCCGGACGATCGCCGCCTCGCCCGTCGCGACGCGCCGGGGGGTTCCGGTCGACGGTACGATCCAGCCCGCGCCGCGCAGCGGTGTGCACAGCGTGAGGTAGGGGGCGTCGGTGAACCGGAGTGACCACGGCGGTCGCAGGACCGACTTCCCGAAGACCGAACCGCGTCCCCTGACCCCGCTCAGCAGTGTGTCGACCACGTCCATGCCGTCACTGTAGGCGGGACCCGTCCCCCCGCAACCCGCGGACGAAGCCGCGCCACTCGGCGGGCGAGAACGACAGGTGGCCGGCCGCACGGTGGCGGGTGTCGCGGACGTCCGCGCCGTCCGGTTTCTCCCGGACCTCGACACAGTCGTTGCTGCCGCCGCTGTACGTCGACTTGTGCCATTCATCAGCCATCGCTATTCCATCCTCTTCATCTCTTCGTGGATCGCCCGCAGTGACGATTCCGGATCCAGGGCCACGCCCTGGAGGGCGGCGAACAGCATGCGTCGTCGTGCCACGGATGTCGAATTCGTGAGAACGCGGCCCTCTTCCGCGCTTTCCACATAGGCGATGTCGGGATCATCGCGCATCGTGAGAACTCGAAACGACCCGGAGTTTCCAGGATGCTTCGGATGGTCGGTCGGGACGACCTGTAGTGTGAGCCGTTCCCGTTCGGCCAGGGCTGCGATGTGGGCGAGTTGTTCACGCGTGGCGTGCGGACCACCGTACCTGCGGCTCAACAATGACCGGTCGATGACCAGCCACAGCATCGGATGCAGGGACTCGTCCATATGGCGGGCCCGGTCCATGCGCTCGCGCACGCGGGCGGAGATCTCGTCCGGCGGCAGCCAGGGGAGTGCGGACCGGATGAGCGCGCGTGCGCACCCCTCGGTCTGAAGATAACTCGGAAAGGCCAGGGCCTGGTATTCGTACACCGCTTCCGCTTCTTGTACGGCGGTGGCGATCTCGTCCAACCAGGCCGGCCGTCTGCCGCCGGTGAGATCGTCCCATAAACGCTCCAGTTGACCGAATCCAATGGCCCCGTCCAGCGCCGAACGCAACTGGGCCGAGGGGTTCGCCTTTCCCCGTTCGATGTCCGAGATCTGGGATTTACTGCTGTTGACGCGGCGTGCCAGAGCCGTCTGTGTCAAGGACACCTCGTTGCGGAGACGCTGCACTTCCCGCCCGTAGCGAAGGAGCGCTTGCTTGTGAGGGGGCATAGGTCTAGCACAGCACACGGCACCTCCGCCGTGGAGCTATTCCGGAAGATTCCGGTGACTCCGGAAGGTATCCGAAGCGCTACCGAACGTCTTCCCCCGAGGTCGTCGCGGCGGGATCGTGGAGTCCACGGGTGCGGACCGGATGTCCGCGGCCGTGCACAGTCGTGGCCCTGACGCCGACCGGGAGCAGCCGTGGACACTCGACCCGCCCTGTCCGTGAACATCAGCCTCACCGAGGCCAGAATCGGACGCCCGGGATCGCCCGGCGATCTCGCACCGGTCCTGCCCGAAGGCGGGCGGCCGGTGGCCCTGGAGCTGACCGTGCCGGGCCTGCCGTCCCAGGCCCGCGCGGTCCGCCGCTACCTGCACGACCTCACCGCCGACCTGCCGGTGCCCGCGGCCCCGGCGGTGTGGATGGGCTCCGAGCTGTTCGCGAACGCCGTGCTGCACAGCCGGAGCGGCGACCCGGGCGGGACGGTCACCGTCGGCGTGTACGAGTGGCCCGACCGGATCCGGGTGCGGATGGTCGACGACGGCCCCCGTCCGGAGTCGGTCGGCGGCCCGCACGTGCGGCCGCTCGACCTGGACGAACCGGGCGGACTCGGACTGCGCGTGGTGTCGACGGAGGCCGCGCGCTGGGGCGTGGAACACCCCGGTGACGGGCGCACCGGCGTGTGGTTCGACCTCGACCTGCCCGGTCCGTCGCGCGTGTGCCGGTGAGCGCCGCCGTACCGCGTACCCGCGAAACCCCCGGGGACCCCGCCCCCGCCCTTCCAGGAAAGGACCCTCACGTGCCCCCGAACCCCGATTTCCCCGCGCACTCCAGCGCCTCCCTCGAAGACGAGGACGACCTGCTGACGTCACCGGAGGTGGCCGCCCTCTTCCGGGTCGACGTCAAGACCGTGTCCAGGTGGGCGGTCCAGGGCCGCCTGCCCAGCTTCCGCACCCCCGGCGGACACCGCCGCTTCCCCTCGGGCGAGGTCCACGCCCTGCTCGCCCGCAGCCACACCCCGATCCGGAGCTGACCGGGTCGCCCGAGCCGGGGCCCGGTCGTGGGAACACCGTCGGCCGGGCGCCCACCAGGATCGCCCCCCGCCCGGCCGGGCCACCGGAGCCGTCGGCCGGGTCTCGCGGGCGTGTGCCCGGTCGGGCCACCGGAGCGCTCGGCCGGGTTCCGGCCGAGTTCCGCGGCGGAGCGTTCGGCCGGCTCTCGTAAGGGAGCGCCCGGCTGGACTCGTACGGGAAAGGGCCCGGCCGGGCCACCGGAGCGCTCGGTCAGATCCCGGCCGAGCGGCCCATCGGAGCGTTCGGCCAGGTCGCGTGCGGCAGCGCGTGTCAGGTGCCCCGGCTCCGGTCGTCCGGTATCCGGGTGCGCGACGGCAGCCCTCAGGGCTCTCCGTGCCGTCGGACAGCGGCGGTGTAGGTTACTTATCAGTAGTGGCCGACGTCACCCCCTGAGGAGCCGCATGCCCACCCTTGACCGCCACGACGACGTCTTCGTCCTCGACCTCGGTGACGGTGAGAACCGCCTGCACCCCGACTGGCTCACCGGGGTCGACGCGGCCCTGGACGAGGTCGAGAAGGCCGAGGGCCCGCGCGCCCTGGTGACCACCGCGACCGGCAAGTTCTACTCCAACGGACTGGACCTCGACTGGCTGTTCGCCCACCCCGAGGAGCACCCGGACTACGTCGCGCGGGTCCAGGACCTCCTGGCACGGATGCTGTCCCTGCCGGTCTTCACGGTGTCGGCCGTCCAGGGGCACGCCTTCGCCGCCGGTGCGATGCTCTCCCTGGCCCACGACGTCCGCGTCATGCGCGCCGACCGCGGCTTCTGGTGCCTGCCCGAGGCAGACATCAACATCCCGTTCACGCCCGGCATGTCCGCGCTCATCCAGGCACGACTGGCCCCGCAGGTCGCGCACGTGGCGATGACCACCGCCCGCCGCTACGGCGGCGACGACGCGCTCGCCGCCGGGATCGTCGACCACGCCGTGCCCGAGGACGACGTGCGCCCGACCGCGGTGGAGATCGCCGGCGCGCAGGCGGCCAAGGCGGCGCACCCGACCCTGGGGACGATCAAGTCCCGCCTGTACGGCCCGGTCCTGGAGCTGCTCAGGGAACGCGGCTGACCCGGCGGCGGCCGACGGCCGCCCCCGGGATCACAGGCCCTCGCCGTGCACGGACCCGGGGGTTCCCCCGGTCGTGGCGTAGCCGCCCGCGCCGCTCAGGTCCTGCCACTCCTCCCAGGAGCGCTGCCAGTAGCCCCAGCCGTTGTTCCACTCCACCTCGCGGTCGGTGCCGGTGGTCTCCAGCACGTCGCCCATGAGGGTGTTCTCGTACAGCCACCTCGCGTCGTCCATCCGCAGGTTGGTGCAGCCGTTGGACGTGTTCGCGATGCCGATGTTGGTGTTCGAGGACGCCTCGTGCAGGTACTCGCCGGAGTTGGTGACGCGGATCCCGTACTGGACCGTGGTGTTGTACGAGGGCAGGTTGTCCGGTTTGTCGGTGGTGGAGGAGTCCATCTCCACGGTCTCCCGCCGCTCCATCAGGGCGTGGACGCCGCTGGTCGTGGTGTTGAAGTGCTCACTGGCGAGGCCGTTGCTGACGGGGATGACGCGCTCCTCCTCGCCGTCGGTGGTGACGACGAGTTCGTGGTCGGGCACGTGCATCGTCAGGATCCGCTCGGCTCCGATCTCGAAGTCGAGGCTGTAGTTGCGGACACCGAACACGCCGTCGGCGGCCTCCACACCGGCCAGGTGCATGTCGACCCGGACGTTCTGGTGGGGCTCCCAGTACTCCTCCGGCCGGAAGACCACCGTCCGGTCGCCGTCGAGCCATCCCCAGGCGCCCTCGACGCCCTGGTCGGAGACCACCTCCAGGGCGTTCTCGATCTGCGCCTTGTTGGTCACCGGAAGGTCGAACTCGACCACGATCGGCATGCCCACGCCGACCGTCTCGCCGCTGTTGGGGAAGTTCCGCACCAGTTCGAGGCGCTGCCCGGCGACGGCCGGGGCGGTCGTGAACTCGGCGACCTCCTCGCTCCGCGCGCCGGACCCGTCCTCGACGGTGGCGGTGACGACGACCTCGGCGCCGGGCCGCAGGGCCCAGTCGGCGACCCACGCCCCGCCGTCCTCGTCGAGCGTTCCCGAGACCTCGTAGAGCGCGGGATCGTCGTCCTCGTCGCCCACCGTGCCGGCCTCGTCGACCACGACCTGCTCCACGCGCACGTCGGTGACGGTGCCGCCCTCGGCACTGACGCGGACGGGGGTGTTCGGCGCGACCTCCTCGGCCCCGGCCTCGGGGGTGATGCTCACCTCGACCGGATCCGCGGCGCCGGCCGGCGGCTCGGAACCGGAGGTGCAGGCGGTCGCGGCGAGGACGAGCACCGCCGCCACGGCACCGGTTCTCCGCCTCGCCGACTGGTGGATCCTGGTCATCACGTCCGTACCCCCCGCTGCGCGCACACCCTTCACGGAGTGGGACGCGTGAGGGCGGGGAAGGTTCGGACACGGCGCCGAACGGTATGCGTTGGTGACCTTTGGGGGTGGTCCGTCCCCGTGGGGGCCGGTTCATGCCCGTACCTGCCTGGAACGAGCTACATCTTCCCTGGATGACCTGTACATGCCCGAAACCATCGGTTCGTGTATGCCTGGGGCGCCCTGTGCCTGCCCGGGAAGGCCTGTCTCCGCCGGGACGACGTACATCTGCCCGGGGCGGCTGGTTCGTGCCTGCGGCCACCGGGGCCGCCACGCGTCGGGCCCGCCCCCGAACGAGGGCGGGCCCGTGCCTGCGCGCGCACGTCGGCTCAGTCGCGGGTGCGCACTACGAGCGTGTCCGCCACCATGTCGCCCACCCGCTGGTTCCGGTCGGAGGCCAGGATGACCACCAGCCCCACCAGGCCGTAGAGCAGGCCGTCGACGATGAACATCAGAACACGGACGAGGTGCCGTGCCCCCGACACCGGGCTGCCGTCACCGCGGATGATCCTGATCCCCATCAGCATCATGCCGGGCGTCTGTCCCTTCACACTCATGGCCGGAACGAGCGCCCAGTAGGCCAGGAAGAGGGCGATGGCCAGAACCGCGAACACCGTGTTGGCGAGCACCGCCGCCCATGGCGCGAGCGCGCCGTCCTGGCCGGGCGCGATCCCCAGTGGGACGAACACCGCGAAGGCGAGGCTGATGACGATGGCGACGGCGATCCCGGTGACCACCGTGTCGATGATGTACTGCGCGGCCCTGCGCCACACGACATTGACGTCGCCGGGCTCGGACCGGTAGGCGGCGGCGGCAGAGGGCGGCGCGACTGGCACCGCCTCTCCCTCCTGGCCGGCGGTCGCCTCGTGCCGTCCGGGTCCGCGCCGTTCCTGGTGGGGCACGTCCGCTTCCGTCGGCGGCCGCCCCTCCGCGTGGGGCCGGGGCGGGGGCGGTGCGGGGTGCTCTTCCCGGGTTCCCGAGCGCGGATCGCCGGGATCTGGCCTGTGTTCTCCCGTACTCATGCTTCCTCCCGAGATCCCGAAGGGCCGTGCGTGGCCGTCCGTGCCGACCGCTGCTCGCGGTCGCCCGCGTTATCCCCCGTCCGACCTGCGCGATTCTCCTTTTGCACCAATATGTCCGGGGTCTTGATCGGGACTTGGCAGGCGTGGGGCATACCGGTCCGGCACACGGACCGGGGCTCTTCGACACACCGGTCCGGACTCGCGGGCACGGGCGCGGGTGGTGGCGTCCGGTCCGGACACAGGACTCAGGGCAGGAGGGCCAGCGCCCGCCCCAGGTTGTGCTCGGCGATGCCCAGCATCACCTCCCGTTCGGGGAAGTCCCCGTCGAGCCGCTCGACGCCGGTGATCCGGTAGGCGGACCCCAGCGCCTCGCGCACCGCGTCCGACAGGTCTTCGTTCGTCGCGAATCCGTTCATCGGTCGAACGTAGCCGGAGCCGTGGTCGCCCGGTCCGTGCGGTCCGTGCGGTCCGCCCGGCCCTTCCGGCCCTCCCGGTCCGCGCGGTCCTGTCTCCGCTTCGCCAGGACGACGAGCACACCGGCGATGGCGCCCACGAAGTAGGGGGACGGCACGAGCAGGACACCGCCGACGAGGCACCACACCGCGAGGCCCCAGCCGAGCCACGCGGGCACGGACACGCCGCGCCCGGCGAGGTGCCAGGTCAGACAGCCGAGCAGGATCAGCGGGACGGCGAAACTGCCCGGCCCCGCCCAGAACGTCAGCGCGTTCCGCAGGGCCGCCGCGGTCACCTCCGCTCCGGCCAGGTCGAGCGGGACGGCCGCCCACACGCCCCGGCCCGCCCAGCCCGCGATGTCGGTCCAGGAGAAGACGGCCAGCAACGACAGGTGCCCCGCGCCGAGCACGATCATGATGCCGCTCGCCCAGCGCAGCAGGCGCACGCCCGGGCGCGTCACCGGTTCGCACCGCCCTGTGCCGTCGGCGAGCCGTCGCGGTGGAGCCAGGCGTGCTCCCACTGCCGGGTCAGCGCCGGATAGACGACGAGGTAGCGGAACGGTGCGATCGCGGCCATGTAGAGCCGCCCGAACCAGCCGTTCGGCTTGACGAGGACGGCCATCCTCAGCTCGTGGTCGCCGTTCGCGCCCCGCACCCATCCCAGGTGCATGACAGTGTGCACGGTCCTGTTCGCGAGTTCGCGGGCGGACTCCGTCGCGGTCTCGTAGACCGCCTTCAAGGGCATGTCGTCGCTGTCGTGGCCCGGGAAGGCGTCGCGCAGGTCGTCGGGCAGGCGGTCGCGGAGGGAGGCGACGCGCGCGCCCGTTCCCGCCTTCGGGTCGTCCCAGCCCAGGAGCGCGCCGAGTCTCCACCGGACGGCGAACAGGAGCCTGGCCAGACCCGCCTGCCGCGGGACCCAGTCGATCCCGCGCATCGCTTCCAGCATCACGGGGAAGTCGTCGGGCCCGGCCCCGGGCGTGCGGTAGGCCCACACGTCCTCGACCTCGAAGTCGGGCGCCAGTCGGCGGATGAGCCAGGGGTGCTCGGTGTGGGCGGTCTTCGCGAGGCGTGCCATGCTTCGACCTCTCGTTCTATACGGAGCCGTATATTGTTTCTGTACGGTACCGTACACATCATCGACACGACAGACCGGGACCCCGAGGAACAGGTGAGCACGTGCCTCCGACCGCCCGTACCCCACGCGGCCGCTGGATCGACGCGGGTCTGGACGCCCTGGCCAGGGGCGGTCCCGACGCCGTGCGCGTCGAGGTCCTGGCCGCCGACCTCGGCGTCACCAAGGGCGGCTTCTACGGCTACTTCGACGGCCGCGCGGCACTGCTGAGGGAGATGCTCGACGCCTGGGAGGCCCGCAGCACCAACGACGTCCTCGCCCGGGTCGAGTCCGAGGGAGGGGACCCGGCCGAGAGGTTCCGGCGCGTCGGCGAGCTGACGTTCTCCGACGACCTGCACCGGATCGACATCGCCGTTCGCGAGTGGGCCCGCCAGGACCCGGAGGTCGCCGCACGGCTCCGGCGCGTCGACAACGTCCGGATGGAGTTCCTCCGGACGACGTTCCGGTCGTTCGTCGACGACCCCGACGAGGTGGAGGCCCGGTGCACGCTGGCCTTCGGGCTCGCGATCGGCCGCCACTTCATCGCCGCGGACCACGGGGGACGCACCCAGCGCGAAGCCGTGATGCTGGCGGGCGAACTCCTCCTGCGCCCGCTGGCCTGAGCACGCCCTCGCGTTCCCGGGCTCCGGCGCGGCCCGGGCCCCGCCCCTCGCCCCAGGGGCGCGAGGCCGATCGCCGATCCGTCGGCTACAGCCAGTCGTGCTCCCGCGCGTACCGCGCCGCCTCGTGCCGGGTCCGCGTCTGGGTCTTCTGCATGGCGTTCGAGAGGTAGTTGCGCACCGTGCCCTCCGCCAGGTGCAGCCGGGCGGCGATGTCGGCGGCCGAGTAGCCCTCACCCGTCGCCCGCAGCACGTCGACCTCCCGGTCGGTGAGCGGATTGTCGTCGATGACCGCGAGCGCGGACACGTCCGGATCGACCCACCGGCGCCCCGCGCGCAGGGTCGTGATGACCGACGCGATGTGCGCCGGTTCGGCGGCCTTGCTCACGAAGCCCTGCACGCCGAGCTTGAGCGCCCTGCGGAGCACACCGGGCCTCGCGTGCCTGGTCAGCATGAGGATCACCTGCTCGGGCAGGGCGTCGCGGATCCGCGCCACGGCGCCGAGGCCGTCCAGGCCGGGCATCTCCAGGTCGATGACGAGCACGTCGGGCCGGTGCCGGAGCGTGGCCTCGACGGCCGACTCGCCGTCCTCGGCCTCGGCCAGCACGGTGACGTCCCCTTCGAGGGGAAGCAGGGCCGCCATCGCCTTGCGGAGCAGGGCCTCGTCGTCGGCGAGCACCACGGTGGTCATCGGTCGTCCTCCACGTTCTGTTCCTGCCCGGTGGGCCGGGGGGCGAGGCGCGGGAACGACGCGGCGGTCACGAAGCGGCCCTCGTCCTGCTCCGCGGTCAGCTCGCCGCCGGCGCCCTCCACCCGTTCCCTGAGCGCGGCGAGCCCGGCCAGGTCCGGCGGTACCGTCGCCGCCGCGCCGTCGTTGACGATGCTGATGCCCGTCTCCGTCAGGGTGATCCGGACCCGCTCCGCCTGTGCGTGCCGCAGGACGTTGGTCGTCGTCTCCCGCAGGACCTGGCCGAGCATCTCGCTCGTGCGGGTGTCGGCCTCGGCCTCGCGGTCGACGCGCACGTCGATGCCCGCGGCCTCGAAGAGGTTCTTGGCGTTCTCCAGTTCCGCGGAGAGGTTGAGGCGCCGCTGCGCGTAGGCGAGCTCCCTCGTCCGGGTGATGGTGTCCCCGACCAGGGCGTGGATCTCGCGGAGCTCCTCCTCGGCCCGGTCGGCGTCCGCGCGCACCAGCCGTTCGGCCAGGGCGGCCTTGAGTTTCACGACATGGAGCGTGTGCCCCTGGATGTCGTGCAGGTCCCCGGCGAACCGCACGCGCTCCCGCGCCACGGCCAGCTCCGCCTCGCGTTCGCGGGACGCCTCCAACCGCGTGACGAGGTCGCCGACCACCCGGTCGAGGAAGGTCAGGACGACCGCGGCCGCGGCGATGCAGGCGGAGACGAGGACGTACCGGAGCAGCACGCCGAGAACGTCCTCCTGCCCCTGGAACAGCTTCACCACGGGCCCCGCGCAGAACAGGGCGGACAACCCCAGGGCCGCGGCGCGGCGGTGTCGCGGCAGGTCGAGGACGGCGAGCGTGCCCGTCACCCCGAGGCCGAAGGAGGCCGTCCCCAGGTCCGCCAGCACGACACCGGCGAACCACACGCCCGCGGTGACGGCCAGGCAGGGGAGCAGGACGCGGGAGCCGCGGACCGACCCCCGCCGTGAGACGGCCACCAGAGCCGCCACCAGACCCAGGGCGAGGAGGGCCGCCTCCTGCCAGGTCCGCGCGTCGATCGACACGAGCAGCGCCCCGACGACGGAGAGCGAAGCGGTCACGATCGAGCGGCTGACGGCGCGCAGGAGTTCCGGCGCCGTCCCCGCGTTCTCGGACGTCATACGGGCCTCTCCGGGATGGGACGGCGGGTCGGTCCCAGTATTCACCCGGCTCCAAGGGGCCACCAGTGACGCCGCGTCACCTCTTCACCCGTCGATGCGTCATGGCGCGGTCGTGACGCGGCGCCACTGCCGGACGGGCGCGCCGACGGCTGTACTCGGAACCGGGACATCGGAGACCGAGAGAACAGGGAGCCCGCCGCCATGCCGACAGACCACTCCGCCGACCCCCGTCCTGCGGCCACGGCCGGTGCCACGTCCCCGGTACGTCCGGGCTGGCCCGAGATCGTGGTCGGCCTGCTCGCGCTGACGGCCACCGCGGCCGCCCTCGTGTTCTTCGGCCCGCGCGGCCCCCTGGACCTGGACCCGGTGGTCCTCGGGCTCGTCGTGGCCGCCTGGTCCGGCGTCGCCGGGCTCGTCGGCTTCGCCGCCGCCGCGGTGCTGCGCGTGCGCTCGCTCGGTGCCTTCGGGATCCGGCGCACCACGTGGCGCTGGATGATGATCGGCGCGGCCTGGGGAGTGGTCGCGCTCGCGGCCAAGGGTGCGCTGATCCTCGGCATCACCGCGCTGACCGGCTTCGACAGCAACCCGCAGGGCATGTACTACGACGCGGCTGGCGGCGGCGCGCCGGCTCTGGCACTGACCGCTCTCTTCCTGGCCGTGCTGACCCCCATCGGGGAGGAGTTCCTCTTCCGCGGCGTCATCACCAACGCCCTGCTGCGCTACGGCCCCATGGTCGGAGTCCTCGGCGGCTCAGCGGTCTTCGCCCTCTTCCACGGGATCAACATCATCCTGCCCGCGGCGTTCGTCGTGGGCGTCATCGCCGCCGAGGTGATGCGCCGCAGCGGCTCGGTCTGGCCCGCGGTGGCCGTCCACGCGGTCAACAACCTCGCCCTGCCGCTGCTGGTCCTCGTCACGGGCACCACCGGCCCGGCCTGACCAGGAGCCGAACCTGCCCGCCTGAACAGGATCGGAAGACTGGGCGCCTTCCGCGGGACCAGGCCACCAGTAGTGGCAGAAGGGATGCGAACCTTCATAACCGCTTCCCGGTCCGTGACCGCGTGGGCTACGCTGG
Source organism: Nocardiopsis sp. NRRL B-16309 (assembly GCF_001279585.1). Taxonomy (GTDB): domain Bacteria; phylum Actinomycetota; class Actinomycetes; order Streptosporangiales; family Streptosporangiaceae; genus Nocardiopsis. Next base: position 276,149 of record NZ_LGEC01000080.1, read on the forward strand.
CTCGGAGCCTTGGCGGTACCGATCCCTGGGACCGCCCGGCCGTATCCGGCGCAGCCGGGTCGCCCGGACGCCGCGAGCCATCCGCCGCGGCAGTGCGACCACGGTGTGGGCAGTTCCTATCTGGATCACTCTGAGCCCGGCGACCGTCCCCCTCGCATCGCAGCCGCCCTCCCTTGTCGTGGGCAGGGCCGCGGTGCGTGATCCAACGCGTCGAGGAGTGTCCTCTTGTCCCTCTCATCGGTGCCTGCGGCACACAGCCCGTCCACGCCCGCACCCCTCCCGCCCACCACGGCCGGTCGCCTGTCCACGGCGGCCAGAACCGTGGCGAAGCGACCCACTGATACCCGGACCGAACCCGAGTCGACCGGCGCCGAGGCGATCGTACGCTCACTCGAAATGCTCGGGGTGACGGACGTCTTCGGCATTCCGGGTGGCGCGATCCTTCCCACCTACGACACGCTCATGGACTCGTCCCGCATCAGGCACGTCCTAGTCCGCCACGAACAGGGCGCTGGACATGCCGCCGAGGGCTACGCCGCCGCCACCGGCCGGGTCGGTGTGGCGATGGCCACGAGCGGGCCGGGCGCCACGAACCTGGTCACGGCGATCATGGACGCCCGCTTCGACTCGGTGCCCCTGTTGGCGATCACCGGGCAGGTGCCGTCCGCGGCGCTGGGAACGGATGCCTTCCAGGAAGCCGACATCGTGGGCATCACGGTGCCCATCACCAAGCACTCCTACCTCGTGACGGAGGCGTCGGAGATCCCCGGCGTCATCGCCGAGGCCTACAGGCTTGCCTTGGACGGCAGGCCGGGGCCGGTGCTCGTGGACATCACGAAGGACGCCCAACAGGGCACGGCCCCCTTCGTCTGGCCGCCGGAGGGCCACGAATCGCCCGCCGTCTCCACAGCCAAGGTGAGCCGGTCGCAGATCCGTCGTGCCGCCGACGAGATCGCGCGGGCTCACCGGCCGGTGCTCTACGTGGGCGGCGGAACGGTGCAGGCCGGGGCAGCGGCCGAACTGCGCGAACTCGCCGATCTGGTCGGAGCGCCGGTCGTCACGACGCTCATGGCCCGTGGAATCCTGCCGGACTCACACCCGCTCAATCTCGGGATGCCGGGCATGCACGGAACCGTGCCGGCGGTGCTCGCCATGCAGCGGTCCGACCTCCTCGTGGCGATCGGGGCGCGATTCGACGAGCGTGTTACCGGGGACCGGGCACTGTTCGCACCGGACGCGCGCGTCGTGCACATCGATATCGACGCGGCGGAGATCTCCAAGCTCCGGCACGCGCACGTGCCCCTCGTGGCCGACGCGCGCACCGCACTCCCCGAGCTGAGCCGAACACTTCGTTCGCTCGGGGAGGACGCGCGAGCGGACCTCCGCGCGTGGTGGTCGTTCATCGAAGGGCTCCGGCAGGGGTATCCGCTGGGCTTCTCGCCGACGAGCGACGGGCGTATCGCGCCTCAGCACGTGATCCAACGGATCGGCCTGCTGACCGGCCCGGACGCGATCTACACGGCCGGTGTCGGGCAGCACCAGATGTGGGCCGCCCAGTTCATCGGCTTCGAGCGCCCGCGCGCCTGGCTCAACTCCGGTGGAGCCGGAACGATGGGCTACTCGATCCCCGCGGCCATGGGCGCGAAAGTCGCCGCACCCGACCGGGTCGTGTGGGCGATCGACGGGGACGGCTCGTTCCAGATGACCAACCAGGAACTGGCGACGTGCGCCCTGAACGACATCCCGATCAAGGTCGCCGTCATCAACAACTCGTCGCTGGGGATGATCCGGCAGTGGCAGAACCTGTTCTACGATCGGCGCTACTCGAACAGCGACCTCGGTTCCGGGCGGGACACCGCCCGCATCCCCGACTTCGTCCGTCTGGCCGAGGCGTACGGGTGCGCGGCTCTGCGGGTGGAGGACGAATCCGAGATCGACGCGGCGATCGAGACGGCACTCGGGATCAGCGACCGGCCGGTCCTGATCGACTTCGTCGTCAGCGCCGACGCCATGGTGTGGCCGATGGTGCCGCAGGGCGTGGGCAACGACCGGATCCAGTACGCACGCGACCACGAGGCGGCGTTCGGCGACGGCGCGTGAGGACACGAAGAGAGCCGATCCCCGAGAGGAAGCCGGTCCAGGCCGAGGCGGGAAACTCCAGGGAGGGCAGGTGGGGGTTCTGGCTATCCCGGACGCCGGTGACGGCCCCTTCCGAGACCTCTACACAGGTCCCGGCCTCGTTGCTGTGGCTGGACTTGTGCCAGGACTCTGTCGGGATGCTCATCTGTGGGACCTCGTTCATGCGTCGAGTTCGGTGATTCGGGTTCGGATCAGGTCGCGGGAACGCTCTTGGGAGATGGCCGCCGCTCGGAGGTGGTTCGACCTCTTGGGCCGCCGACCTGGCCGGGTCCTCCTCCGTGCGGATCGCGGTGGCGGGCGCCCTGGTCTGCTTCGTCATGTGGGGGTCGTCGTTGCGCCACTGCTGGAATGCCTCGGGCGGGTCCAGAGCCGGTCCCGCTCAGGGAGCGGCCGACGGTTGGACGATGATCTGCCAGAGATGGCCGTCAAGGTCGCCGCAGACCCCCGAGTAACCCCACGGGTGCCGCTCGGGCTCGGTGACGACCTCTCCCCCGGCGTGCCTGGGGCGCGTTCGATCACGTCGGCGACGTCGCTCTGGGTGGTGACCGCCATGCTCAGCAGGCACTCGTTGGACCCGGACGGTGCGACCTCGCGGTCGTCACCGAGGACCCAGCCGAACCCTCCTGTGGGGACGAGCATCAGCAGTGCCTGGTCGTTGATCTGGAACTGGAGCGGTTCAGGAACACCGTCTTCGGCCGGTTCGCCCATGGGTTCCAAGCCGAAGGCCTCGCGGTTGAACACCATCGCGCGCCACCGGTCGGCGATGGGAAGGCTGATGACGAGTGTGCCGGTGAGCGAGGACATGGGGCTCCGTTCGCCGTGTGCCTGGCATGGTCACCCGCTCTGACCTTCGGCGCCGGCCGAACTCATCGCGAGGTGGGGTTGCACTCGCCTTGTACCAAAGAGCACACCAGGAGCACTTTCGAGGTGCCGGACACGAGAAAACCTTGAGAATGGAGGGGTGGTCCAGGGGATCGAGCCCTGAACCCGCGGATCAAAAGTCCACGTGAATGCGGGGGATTCGTTCCGTTATGTGCTTGTTTGTTATTTTCTGCCCCGGCGTCGTGGGGCTGCCGGAGGCCGTGCAAGACCACCGGGGCCTACCTGGTTCCGAAACACCGGAGCCATCACGGAGCGATTCCGGTCCGGAGCACCCGTCCTCGAACAGGGGCTGTGCGGGGCTGGCGGTGATCTTGTGCGCGAAGCCGGCCGCCATGGGGGTTGCTCTGTGCACGGTGGAAATGACACCCGCAGTGTGGCGCCACCTCTTCGTTGTCAGCGGGAAAGGCTCTCGTTCTCCTGCTGGAACGAGGCCAGGACATTGTTGACTTCGGCGGGAAGCCTGCCAGAAGGCGGACGGGGAGTCGGCACCTGGAGCTGGATGAGCTGCGAGGGCTGTGGGCGCTGAGAGGGGCCTGTCCGCACCATGTGTTCGATGCGGTCGGCATAGCCGTTGAAACCCTGCGATTCGTGCCATGCGTACGACGGGCCCTGCGTCGTGAGCGGATCGAACCCCCACCTTTCGATCCTCGCCGCGGCCTCGTTCTGCAGGATCGGGTCGGCCAGCGCTGCTCGGCGCCTGACCTTGCGGATGACGAAGAACGTGACCCCCAGGCCGACGAACAGCGCCAGTGATACGGCTCGTTGGATGATTGGTCCGGAGGTGTCGGGGTCGTCGAGGGCCCTGCAGTCGGACATCACCAGAATGCTGTCCGGCTCGTTGAGCATCTCAACGCATTCCGCATAGGTGAGTTGGCCGGTATCAGCGAGATCCGGGGTCATCGCCGCGATAAGGATCTGAAAGAGCAGGCTGAGCGTGAATAGACCGGCGATGACAAAACTCAGGATGGAAGCGATTTTGAGGCCGGTCGGACCTGTCAGGTCCCCCCTTTGAGGGCGCGCATGTTGACCGAGTCGATGGCGCACCGTGACCAGTCCAGCTCACCGCGAGCACCGAGTTCGTCCAGGACCAGCCGGTGCAGCTTGGCCCAGACCCGGGCGCGGGTCCACTCGGTGAAGCGGCGGTGCGCAGTGGGCCCGGACGGGCCGAACACCGGCGGGAGCTGCGCCCAGGTACAGCCGGAGGTGGACACGAAGATGATCGCGGCCAGCACCTCACGATCGCCGTGTCTGCGCCTACCGCCACCCTGGGGTCGGGTGGGCGGTTCGGGCACCACCCGCTGGAACAGTTCCCACAGCTCATCCGGCACAAGGCGTTCAACCATCGACACGCGGCCAGGTTACCGAGAATCCAAATGAGATGAGCTCTAAAAGGGTGCTATCGGGGGTTAATACAGAAGTTGATACACAACCGGGGCGTGACGTGCCTACGGCATGACGTACCTACGCCACCGGTTCCGTGACCGTTCCGTGATCAAACACGGGGGTCCACCGCCAACCGCTGTAGCGGCCCTCCTCGCCCGGGTCCGTGCCGTGTCTACGGCATGACGTGAGTACGGCGTCGCCGCACCCACGAACGGCCCCGCCCGGCTCGGGCGGGGCCGTCATCGTGGTCGGGTTACTCGCCGTCTCCGAACACCCCCATGTCGGGCTTCTCCGGCTCCGGCTACTCAGACCCTCGGTGAGCCCTCGAGGGAATAGCTATTGGCGTAGCCCCAGGCAAACACGCTTTCAGCGACTTCGATGGTCGACCCGAAGCACACCGACCACGAGTTCAACAGGACGGTTCCCGTGCCACAGTCCCAGTTGCCCCAATTGGCGGCATATGAGCTATTCAGGGCCACCCGTGCAGGGACGTACTGGCTGTATCTGCCGTTGTTCCGCACGATCACCGCCCCCTGCACGCTCGCCCCACTCGGCGATCTGATCGCGCACACCTGTGCGACCAGGTTGGTGCCAACGCTCTCACTGCCGTCGCAGCGCCAGGTGCTGGAGCTGGAGGTGATCGGGTTCGTGTTGCCGTACCGCACCCACGTACCGGTCGCGGCGGCGGCGGGTGTGGCGGTGGCCAGGCTCAGCCCGAGTGCGACGGAGGCGACGGCTACCGCCGCGGCGGCCTTCTTCTTCCACAGCATGGCGGAAACTCCTCGTGTCAAAGGTAAATAGGCGAGGACAGTGTGCCGCACCATGGCCGATCAGCCAAGACCTCAGGGGCGCGCGGGTGCGGCATGGCCGGATGTGGCCACACTTACGCGGAAGAGGCTGGAGGCCCGCGCGAGCACCCACTCGCAGCTGCCGTCATCGGAGGTCAGAACCGTCCGATAAGTGGACATAGCACGCGGCGAAGGTAGACCACTCTGAACGCCCGGATTGGTCTACCTTCTGACCTGCGGAAATGCCACGGCTGGTCAATGGGAGGTGGCTCCTGGGCGCCTATCCGCGCGGCGTGCTTCCCGTTCGGCCCGGCGCCGCTGCTCTGCCTCGACGCGGGCCGTGTACTCCGCGGGGATGCCGTCCGGGGCGTCCTCGACCACGGTTCGCTTGCGCGCCAACATCCGGATGACGTCGGGGTCGGCCGTGTAGGTCACCCCGTCGACCCACCACACCCGTTCGCCCTCGTGCGGCCCGGGGGTGGCCACGACCTTCCCCATCTTCGGTCTGGTGTCGTGGGTGATCCTGCGCAGGGTCGGCGCCGGGTCGTCGACGTCCGCGCACCACTGTGCGGCCTCGTCGGCTGTGCGCGGCACGGTCTTCCCGGACCGTAGGCGCCGCAACCGGTCCTGGGCGCGCATCCGGGCGCCCAACTCCTGTGCCGCATCGAGGCGCTTCCAGAAGTCCTCTCCGGGTCTCACCGGTCCCCCTCCCCAGCGGCCAGGAGGGCGGCCACCTGCCGTGCGAGCGCGTTCGTGGTCAACGCCGCCGTGGGCGAGGAATCGATCGCCCACCCGACCACACGCCGCGAGCACACGTCCAGCACCACCGCGCAGTAGACCTTG
>NZ_LGEC01000081.1 GCF_001279585.1 Nocardiopsis sp. NRRL B-16309
CGCCAGGCCGATGCTGTCCGTTCGGGGATGGAGTGGGCGATCGGCGGAACCTCGGCGGGCCGGTTGCCGGAGGCGAGCGGCGCGGCTAGTGGGGGGTCTCGCCTCCCCCGCCCCCCCCCCCCCGCCCGCCCCGCCTGTGATGCGCGGGTGGCGCGGGCCCGTGTTTCCCGGGCCCGATCCTCCCGACCGAATCCCGCGGCCCCGTTCCCCGGGAGCAGCGGAGCCCGGCCTCCCCAGGGGAGGCCGGGCCCCGCCGGTGTCGGCCTACCGGGCGACGGCCAGGGTGTGGAGCAGCGTGTAGAAGGCGGGCTTGCGCTGGAAGCGGTCCGTCATGACCGTCGCGTGCCCCTCCTCCTCGAAGAAGTGCGGAACCCAGGAGTACTTGTCGGTGAACCCCCAGATGGTGAAGGAACGGCATCCGTCCACGTTCAGGCACGCCTCCAGCGCCTGCCGGTAGTAGTCGGCCTGCTGGATGAGCTGGTCCCTGCTCGGCCGGCCGTGGCGGCCGTCCGGCGTCATGCGCACGTCGAGCTCGGTGATGGCCGTGTTCAGGCCCAGCTCGTCGAAGCGGCGCAGGTTCTCCTCCAGGTCACCGGGGAACCCGTACTGCAGGCTCAGGTGCGCCTGTGTGGAGAAGCCGTGCAGCGGCACGCCCTGGTCCAGCAGCTCCTGTGAGAGCGCGTAGTACGCGTCGCTCTTGGCGTTGAGTCCGTCGACGTTGTAGTCGTTCAGGAACAGTTCCGCGGACGGGTCGGCCTCGTGCGCCCACCGGAACGCGTCGGCGATGACCTCCGGGCCGAGCTCGCGGATCCAGACGTTCTCCTCCGTCCTCAGCTCCCCGTTCTCCTGGAAGATCTCGTTGGTCACGTCCCACTGGTGGATCCGGCCGGCGTAGCGGCCGACGACGGTGGTGATGTGCTCGCGCAGGAGTGTGCGCAGCTCCTCGCGGGAGAAGTCGCCCTCCTCCAGCCAGTCGGGGTTCTGGCTGTGCCAGAGGAGGGTGTGGCCGCGCACGACCTGGCCGTTGGCCTCGGCGTACTCGACGATGGCGTCCGCCGCGGCGAAGTCGTAGGTGTCCTGGTCGGGACGCAGGTACTCCCACTTCATCTGGTTCTCGGGCGACAGCGAGCTGAACTGTGCGGCCATGTGCCGCAGGTAGCGCCTGTCGTGGGTGAAGGGGTCGGGGTAGTCCTGGCTCTCGTGGTGGCCGCCGCCGGCGACGGCCGTCCCGATCACCATCCCCTCGGGTGCCGCGTCGCGCAGCCGGAGGTGCCATCCGGCGGCTTCGGCCGTCGGCATGTCGGCCGTCGGCATGTCGGCCGCCGGCAGGGTGGCGGTGGCCGCGGTGACCAGCGGAAGTGCCAGCGCGGTCGCGATGAGCAGTGCGGGGAGAGTGCGGATCGGTCGCACGGGGGGTCTCCAATCCTCGCGGGGGATAAGTTTCCGAAACTTTTCGGAAATTAATTACTCCCGACATTAGATCGAGCCCGAAGTGCGCGTCAATACCCGCACACCGAGTACGCCCGCCCGTGCGAGGAGCGGGTCAATGGCTGTATTCCGCACGAAACCGCAGGTCGAAGTGGTGATCCTGCGGTGGCGGATGCGTGCCTCTGTGGAAATGCAGAGAATTCGGGCGCCGATAGTTTCGGTGTTGAGGCGGCATCAACCGACGCGTTCCGCCCGTCCACACCGACCCGCCGGGCCCGGCGTGGGCCGGACCCGGCGGTGGGACGGGAACAGTGGTGGAACCGACGGCCCCGCAGGGGGCGGAGCCGGTCAGTCCCGGACGACCAGGACGATCTTGCCCGTGGTCCGCTCGGTCTCGCCCAGCGCGTGCGCCTTGGCGGCCTCGGCGAGCGGGAACGTCGCCTGGACGTGGGCCCTCAGCCGCCCTTCGTCCGCGAGTCCGGCGATCGCCGCCATGCCCGCGTGGTCGGCCTCGACCAGCAGCGTCTCCACCCGCACACCGAGCCGGGCCGCCCGCTCCGCCTCGCCGGGGTCCTGGCCCGGCAGCAGCGACACCAGGACGCCGCCGGGCTTGAGGACGTCGAGCGAGCGCGTGCGGGTCGGACCCGAGAGCGGGTCCAGGACGACGTCGACGTCCTCGACCACCTCGGCGAAGTCCTCGTTGCGGTAGTCCACGACCTCGTCGGCGCCGAGTTCGCGCAGGAAGCCGTGCTTGGCGGCACTGGCCGTCCCGATGACGTGGGCCCCGCGTGCCTTGGCGATCTGCACGGCGAGATGGCCCACGCCGCCGGCCGCGGCGTGCACGAGGACCCGGGTGCCGTCCCCGACACCGGCCGTGTCGACCAGCGCCTGGTGGGCGGTGAGCGCGGCGAGCGGGAGCGCCCCGGCCTGGACGTGGTCGATGCCGTCGGGCGTGTGCGCGAACGCGCGGGCGGGCCCGACGGCGTACTCGGCGTGCGCGCCCGCACCGTGGGGGTAGGGGAGCATGCCGAAGACCCGGTCGCCCGGCTTGAAGAGCGTGACGCCGTAGCCGACGGCCTCGACGACGCCGGAGACGTCCCAGCCCAGGATCAGGGGGAGCCGTCCGAGGAACAGCGCCGAGGCGCGGTGCTTCCAGTCAGTGGGGTTCAGGCCGGCGGCGTGGACGGCGACCAGGATCTGGCTGGGGCCGGGCGCGGGCCGGGGCACGGTGGTCTCGGTGAGGACCTCGGGTCCACCGAGGGTGTCCTGGCTGATGGCGCGCATGGTGGGTGCGTCGTTCGTGTTGTCCATGGGTCCAGCGTGGCCGAGCGATCGTGCCACCGCCATGGCAAGATCGCCGTTTTTCGATAGGATCGTGCCATGTCGCGCCCGCACCGAGTCGTCGTCCTCGCCCTGGCCGGGGTGTACCCCTTCGAGCTGGGCATCCCGCACCGCGTCTTCGGGTCGGCCGAGGGCCGGTACGAGATCCTGACCTGCACTGTCGACGGCGGACCGGTGGCCACCAACGCCGACTTCGCGCTCACCGCGCAACACGGGCCCGAGCTCCTGGGCACCGCGGACACCGTGGTGATCCCGCCCTACGACTGCGCCCTGATCGAGCGCGAGCCGTCCCCGTCCGTCGCCTCCGCGCTGGCGCGGATCCGTCCCGGCACGCGGGTCGTGTCCATCTGCACGGGGGCCTTCGTGCTCGCCGCCGCCGGCCGCCTGGACGGCCGCCCGGCCACCACCCACTGGACGCTGGCGGACACCTTCCGCCAGTGGTACCCGGCGGTGGATCTGGACCCGGACGTACTGTTCGTCGACGACGGCGACGTGCTGACCTCGGCGGGCGCCGCCTCCGGTGTGGACGTGTGCCTCCACCTCGTCCGCGCCGACCACGGCAGCGAGGTCGCCAACCACGTGGCGCGCGTGTGCGTGGTGCCGCCCTGGCGCGACGGCGGCCAGGCCCAGTACATCGAGCGGCCGGTTCCGGAGGCGCCCGGCGACGGGACGTCCGCCACCCGCCAGTGGGCGCTGGGGCGCCTGCACGAACCGCTGTCCCTGGCCGATCTCGCCGCGCACGCCCGGATGAGCGCGCGCACCTTCTCCCGCCGCTTCCACGACGAGGTCGGGACGAGCCCCGGCCGCTGGCTGATCGGCCAGCGCGTCGAGCGCGCGCGGTACCTGTTGGAGTCCAGCGACCTCCCGGTGGACGAGATCGCGGTCCAGGTGGGCTTCGCCACGGGCACGTCCCTGCGCCAGCACCTTCAGGCGGCGATCGGTGTCTCCCCGATCGCCTACCGGCGCACCTTCCGCCGCGCCGCCTGACCGGCTCCCGCCCGACCGGCCGCCGGTCGACCTGTCGTCAGGTCGCCGTGTCGACACGGCGACCCGACGACTCGGCGCCTGGCCGGCCTCCGGCTCACGCCCCGGCCTCGGAACCCGGGCGCACGATCATGAGGACGACGACGGCCGCCCACACGAGGTTGTAGACCCCGGCGAGCATCGACAGCGTGCGCAGCGGCCGCGTCCCGCCGGGGCGGCGGAGCGCCTCGCGCTGGCGGGGGTGGATCTGCGTGGCGAGCAGGAGTCCGGCGACGAGGGTGAGGGCCATGGAGACGCTGACCCAGATCTCTCCCATCCGCCCCTGGACGAGGGCCAGGGCGATCCCCGCCACGGGGACGATGAGGCCGAACAGGGCGTAGCCGCGGGTGATGCGGTGCATGGACGCGGCCACGGCCCGGTTGCGCTCCCCCGTCGGAGCGGCCTCAGGACCGGTGTCCCCTGCCGGGGCCATGGTGTCCACCGTTTCCGCGGCGGCGGTACCCGTGTCCGGGGCGGGAGCGGTACCCGTCTCCGGGGTGGCGCCCGCGGCCGGAACCGGAGCTGCGGCGGGAGCGGTCCCAGGGCCGGTGTCTCGTACCGGAGCCATGGTGTCCGCCGCCTCCGGACCGGGGGCGCCCGTGGCGCCCGTGGCGGGATTCGGGGCCGCGGCGACCGGCGCGTACCGGGGGAAGAGGCTCGCGGCGACCGCCGATCCCCCCACGAACACGATGGCGGCCAGGACGTGCACCGAGAGAAGGACGTCTTCCATGGGTTCTCCTTCCAACCTTCAGGGTGGCTGAAGCCTACCTCAGGCTTCAGCCACCCTGAAGGCAAGGTCCCCCGTGATGGTCGGTTGAGCGGGCGCCCGGTCAGGTCCGGACTCAGTCCTCGCCCGCGAAGGCCGCCAGGATCGCCCGGCCGACCCGGCGCTGGACCGGGTCGGCCTCCGGTCCGAACAGGTGCTCGTCGACGTGCGCGACCGCCTCCCGCGCCCGCTGGAGCAGCCGGAGGCCCTCGGGCGTCAACTCGATCTCCGAGGCCGAGCCCGGGCGCGCCGTGCGGTCGCGGACGAGTCCGGCGGCCAGCAGGGAGCGCACCCCGGTGTGCACGCTCTGGACGGTGATCCCGGACATCCGGGCCAGCTTGCTGAACGAGGCGCCTGGCACGCCCGAGATGTGACCCAGCAGCCCGAGCCGGGCGACCGTGAGGTCCAGCGGGGCCAGGGCCGCGCCGAGCTCGGTCTCGACGCGGCGCGCCAGGGTCAGCACGAGGATCGAGACGCTCGTGTCGGGCGGTCCGGGCCGGGTGTCATCGGTGCTCACGCCTCCAGTCTCGCGCACCCCGCGCCCGCACCGCCGCCCGTGCCGTCGTCCGATTCCGCGGTCCGGTCCCCTCCGGCCCAGGTCACCTGGCCCGCGCCCTCCGGTGCCAGGGTCGCCCCGTCGATCCACCGCCGCGGCACCCGCGTCTCCTCCGGGCGGTTCCGGTCGCGCGTACCAACCGACCATTCGGTCACTAGGGGCCCACTCAACTGCGAAAAGGGGGAGCCGACTTGAAAAGTGCAGTGGGTCACATGGCATGGTGTCCTCGTGCGTGTCCACCACGGGCGCGCTCGACACACGACACCGGCCCCCAACGCCGGTCGAAAGCGAACGGAGCCCCCATGGCCACGTCCGACCCCGTGATCCCCCCGACGGGAGACGTCACCCAGTCCAGGGAGAGACGTCGTGTCCTCGCCGGCACCATGGTCGGGACCACCATCGAGTGGTACGACTTCTTCGTCTACGCGCAGGCCGCGGGGCTCGTCCTCGCCCCGCTGTTCCTCGCGCCGGTGGCCGACTCCAGCCCGGCCGTCGCGCAGGTGCTGTCCTTCGCGACCATCGGGATCTCGTTCCTGTTCCGGCCCCTGGGCGCCGTCGTGGCGGGCTTCCTGGGCGACCGGTTCGGCCGCAAGCGCGTGCTCGTGGCCACCCTCGTCCTGATGGGCCTGGCCACCTTCCTCATCGGTGTCCTGCCCACCTACGCCCAGATCGGCATCGCGGCGCCCGTCCTGCTGATCACCCTGCGCGTGCTGCAGGGCTTCTCCGCCGGCGGCGAGTGGGGCGGCGCGGCCCTGATGTCCGTCGAGCACGCCCCCGTGAGCCGACGCGGCTTCTTCGGCGCCTACCCGCAGATCGGCGTTCCCTGCGGCATGATCCTCGCGACGTTCGTCGTGTGGACGATCACCACGATCATCGGCCCGGACGCCTTCCTCGAGTGGGGCTGGCGCATCCCGTTCCTGGTGTCCTTCCTGCTGATCATCGTCGGCCACCTGATCCGCAAGTCGGTGGAGGAGTCCCCCGTCTTCCAGCAGATGCAGCAACGGCGCGCCAAGGCGTCGGCGCCCCTGCGCACGCTGTTCAGGAACCACACCCGCGAGGTCGTGCTCTCCGCCCTGATCTTCCTGGCCAACAACGCGGCCGGGTACCTGCTCATCGCCTTCCTGGCCACCTACGCCTCCCGCCCGGTGGAGGAGTTCGGCCTCGGCATGGAGCGCGGCCCGGTCCTGCTGGCGACCACGCTCGCCTCGTTCGGCTGGCTGGCGTCCACCCTGTACGGCGGATGGCTGTGCGACCGGATCGGCCGCGTGCGCACCTTCCAGATCGGCTACGCGATGCTGGCGGCCTGGTCAGTGCCGATGTGGTTCCTCATCGACACGGGGAACATCCTCCTGTACTTCCTCGCGCTCTTCCTGTTCACACTGGGCATGGGCCTCAGCTACGGGCCCCAGGCGGCGCTGTACGCGGAGATGTTCCCCGCCGAGGTGCGCTACTCGGGAGTCTCGATCGGCTACGCGCTCGGCGCGATCGTCGGTGGCGCGTTCGCGCCGATGATCGCCGAACTGCTGCTGACCTCGTTCGACGCGTCGTGGACGATCGGCGCCTACGTCGTGGCCGCGTGCGCGGTCTCCTTCGTCGCGGTCTCGATGGTGAAGGACCCGCGCGGAGTCGACCTGCACGTGGACGACACCGCCGAGGGCGAGCGGGTGTAGGCCGCCGGGGCGACGAGTCGACGTGTCGCCGTGCCGGTTCGTCGACGTGTCGGCATGTCGTCCTTGGTGCGCCCGGCCACGGACTCCCTGGTCGGCGGGTGTTTCACGTGAAACACCCGCCGACTCAGGTGATCGTGCCGAGGACCTCCATGGTCTCGGCGTCGCGGCCGAGGTAGACCCGGCCCATTCCGCTCGCGCCGCGCACTGTCCGGTTCCGGACAGGAGGGCCTCTGGTTCCCGGCCGCCCCCTGTGGTCCGATGTCCGGCGACGGTCGAGTCCGGAAGGTGAGCGATGCCCCAGCGATTCCGTACCAGGGACGGCGAGAAGGTGACGGTCGGCGATCGGGTGTGGAGCCAGAACCACTGGCCCTGGACGATCAGCGGCGTCGAGCGCAGGCACGGCGTGGACTGGGTGCTCATGACGCACGACGAGGTCGGCGAGGACACCCTCGACATGGCGGTCATGGACTTCACGACCTACGTCTACAAGTCGCACCCGTCGCGGGGGTGCGCCGAGGCCGGATGCCGGCACCGCCCCTGGGGCGCGTCGCGCTGATCCGCCCCGGCCGCCGCCCCGGCTCCTCGCACCGGATGCGCCAGGGGCGGTTCCGGTTCGGGCCGGGTGCGGCCACGCGGTTGAGTACCGCTACTCAGTCGGGCCGCGGGGCCGTTGTCCCAGCATGGGGGCATGACGACAAGGACGCACATCTCCCAGTGGACGAGCGGCGCCGGGGCGCTCGCCCTCGCCCTGATCACGACCGGCTGCCTGCCCGGCTTCCCCGACCGGGCCGAGACCGCCCCCGATCCCGCCTCCGAAGCCCCCGCCGGTGGGGCCGCCGAGCAGGTCGAGGAGACCTCGGAGGCCCAGGAGACCCAGGGCGACGGAGGGGCGGTCGAGGCGCCCGCGGACAACTCCCGGTTCGGGTCGGCGACCTGGGGAGTGCCGGTGCTGGAGGGATGGACGATCGAGGTCTTCGACCAGAACGGCGTCCACCAGTTCACGCACGACTCCAGTTCCTGCCAGGTCACGCTGTACCGGAACCGTGCCGCGGAGTCCTCCCTGAGCGGTGGGCCGCGCGACACGCTCGACGGCTTCACCACGACGCTGGAGAACGAGGTCGGCACGGTGGCCGTGGTTCCGCGACGGGTCGTGGAGGTCAGTGACTTCGGCGGCGGCACCGCCGAGTTCGAGTCTGACGAACTCGGCTACACCGGCAACGACGGCGTCGACTACACCATGCTCCTGGCCGCACAGTGGTTCGAGGACGTGGAGCTGATCATGGCGCCCGTGTGCCCCACGTCCGACTACGGGGCCAACGCGGGCGAGGTCGACGACTTCGTCGGGTCCCTGACCGTCGAGCGGGTCTGACCCGCCCGTCAGGCGTCACGGCTCCCGCCAGCCCTTCGGTCCCCCCGTCAGGCGTCGCGGACTCCCGCCCGGCTCGCGGAGTCCCGCCCGGCTCACGGCTCCCCGCTCGGCTCGCAGTCCCCCCGTCAGGCGTCACGTACCTGGTCCGGGCGCGTGACGACCGGTGGAAGGACGGACCACGGGAAGTTGATCCACTGGTCGGTGTGCTTCCACACGTACTCGCACTTGACCAGCGACTGCGGCTTCTCGTAGATCACCGCGCTGCGGACCTCGGCCACGTGCTCGGCGCAGAAGTCGTGGACGAGCTTGAGGGTCCTGCCGGTGTCGGCGACGTCGTCGGCGACCAGGACCCGCTTGCTGCTCAGGTCCACCACGTTGGGGACGGGCGGCAGCATGACGGGCATGTCCAGCGTGGTGCCGACACCCGTGTAGAACTCGACGTTCATCACGTGGAGATTCTTGACGTCGAGCGCGTACCCGAGTCCTCCGGCCACGAACAGCCCGCCGCGGGCGATCGAGAGGATGATGTCCGGCTCGAACCCGTCGTCGGCGATCGCCGTGGCCAGCTCGCGCATCGCGGTGCCGAACAGGTCGTAGCTCAGATTCTCGCGCTCGTCGCTCACGCGGTTCCCCTCCCGGTGGTGCGGTGTGTGCCCCCGCGGTCTCGTCGCAGGTGGCGGCGCTCGGGGACCGACTCATGCTATGTCCGCCCCGCCCCGTGCCCCGGGCGGGTCCGCGGTCCCCGTCACGTGTCGATGTCCACCCCGACCCCGGTGGGCGCGGACAGGCCGCCCCACCCCGGCAGTGTGTCGACGGTGGCGGGCACCAGAAGCCCGCGGTGGTCGGCCGGTCCCCCGGTCCGCTGCCGGCAGGTCAGTCCGGACCCGGTGTCCCACAGGCCGGACTCGCCGGGTGCGGTCGCCACCAGCGCCGACTCACGCACTGGTGACGTGGACCACTTGTCCACGCGGGTCAGTGTTCCGCGTCACAGGTCTGGACGGTTGGTCCGATTCTGCCGGGCATGAATCGACATAATCTTGACTTTTACGGGTCACTGGCGAACATATGGCAACGAACAGCACCATGTTCCTGTACATCTCTCCGCCGTACAGGAGGTAGAAGCATGGCCGGTGACCAGGATCTGCTCCCCTCGGAGCGGCCGGTCCAGCTGCTCGACGAAACCGGGAGACCGGTCGCCGACCCGCCGTTGCCGTTCCCCGACAACGACCGGCTGCTGGCCGCCTACGCCTCCCTGGTGACCGGCCGCAGGGTCAACGACCAGGCCGGCGCCCTCGTCCGCCAGGGCCGCCTGGCGGTCTACCCCTCCTCCCACGGGCAGGAGGCCTGCCAGACCGGGGCCGCCCTGGCGCTCGCCGACGGCGACTGGCTCTTCCCCACCTACCGCGACACCGCCGCCGTCATCGCGCGCGGCGTCGACCCGGTCCAGGTGCTCACGCTCCTCAAGGGCGACTGGCATTCCGGCTACGACCCCTACGCCCACCGCGTCGCGCCCCAGGCCACGCCGCTGGCCACCCAGCTCCTGCACGCCGTCGGGGTCGCGCACGCCGCCCGCCTGCGCGGCGAGGACACCGTCGTCATGGCCCTGTGCGGCGACGGTGCCACCAGCGAGGGCGACTTCCACGAGGCGCTCAACTTCGCCGCCGTGTTCCAGGCCCCCGTCGTGTTCTTCGTGCAGAACAACGAGTACGCGATCTCCGTCCCCCTCGCCAAGCAGAGCGCCGCCCCCTCCCTCGCCCACAAGGGCGTCGGCTACGGGGTTCCGGGCTCGCGCGTGGACGGCAACGACGCCGCCGCCGTGCTCGCCGTCCTCGACCGGGCCGTGGCCGACGCCCGCGCCGGGAAGGGGCCGAGCCTGGTCGAGGCGCACACCTACCGCGTGCAGGCGCACACCAACGCCGACGACGCCTCCCGCTACCGCTCGGACGACGAGGTCGAGCCGTGGGTGGCCCGCGACCCGATCGTGCGCATGGAGGCCTACCTCAAACGCCGGCGCGTGCTCACCAAAGCCCGGAAGGAGCGCATCGCCGAGGACGCCGAGGCCGTGGCCGCCGCCATGCGCGAGGGGCTCTCCCACGACACCGAGCCCGACCCCGCCGAGCTGTTCGCCCACGTGTTCGCCGAACCGACCCCGCAGCTGGCCGAGCAGGCCGCCTTCCTGGCCGACGAACTGAGCAGAGAGGGCCACTGAGATGGCGACGGACCCCACCAAGCTCTCCATGGCCCAGGCGCTCAACCGGGCGCTGCGCGACGCGATGGCCGAGGACGGGACCGTGTACGTCTTCGGTGAGGACGTCGGCCCCCTCGGCGGCGTCTTCCGCATCACCGACGGCCTGACCGCCGAGTTCGGCGAGCAGCGCTGCTTCGACACCCCGCTCGCGGAGTCCGGCATCGTCGGCATGGCCGTGGGCATGGCGATGAACGGCATGCGGCCCGTCGTGGAGATGCAGTTCGACGCGTTCGCCTACCCGGCCTTCGAGCAGATCGTCAGCCACGTCGCCAAGACCAGGAACCGCACCCGGGGCCGGGTCGGGCTGCCGATGGTCATCCGCGTCCCCTACGCGGGCGGCATCGGCGGCGTGGAACACCACTGCGACTCCTCCGAGGCCTACTACGCGCACACCCCCGGCCTGACCGTGGTCGCGCCGTCCTGTCCCGCCGACGCCTACGCCCTGCTGCGCGACGCCATCGCCTCCCCCGACCCGGTCGTCTTCCTCGAACCGAAGAAGCTGTACTGGGCCAAGGAGGAGGTCGACCTCACCGAGCCCCGGCCCGGCATCGGCCGCGCGGTCGTCCGCCGCGAGGGCACCGACGCGACCCTCATCGCCTACGGCCCGTCCGTGCCCACCGCGCTGGAGGCGGCCGAGGCCGCGGCCCAGGAGGGCCGCAGCCTCCAGGTGGTCGACGTGCGCTCGCTCGTGCCCTTCGACGACGAGACCGTGTGCGCGGCGGTGCGCTCCACCGGACGCGCGGTCGTCGTCGCCGAGGCCAGCGGGTACGCCGGCGTGGCTTCGGAGATCGTCGCCCGGGTGACCGAGCGCTGCTTCCACTCCCTGGCCGCACCGGTCCGCCGGGTCACCGGATTCGACATCCCCTATCCCCCGCCCAAGCTGGAGCGCTTCCAGCTCCCGAGCGTGGACCGCGTCCTGGACGCCGTCGACGACCTGCAGTGGGAGGACCAGTGAGCACGCAGACCTTCGACCTCCCCGACCTGGGCGAGGGGCTGACCGAGGCCGAGGTGGTCCGGTGGCTCGTCGCCGTCGGGGACACCGTGGCGGTGGACCAGCCGGTCGTGGAGGTGGAGACCGCCAAGTCGGTCGTGGAGGTGCCGTCGCCGTTCGCGGGCACCGTCAGCGAACTGCACGGCGAGGAGGGCGAGGTGATGGCGGTCGGCGGGCCGCTCATCAGCGTCGCCGGCGACGTGCCCGCGGACACCGCGCGGGCCGCGGCGGTGTCGCCGGAGGGCGAGCGCTACCGCGAGGAGGAGCGCGCCGGAACGGGGTCGGGCAACGTCCTCATCGGCTACGGCACCCCGGAGGCCGGGGCCACCGGGCGCCGCCGCAGGCCCCGCACCCGCCCGCCCGCGCGCGGCGCCCAGCCGTCGGCACCCGCCGCCCCGACCAGTGCGGGTGCGTCCGCGCCCGCGCGGGGGGCGACGCAGGCCCCGGCCGACTCGGAGGATCGCGCGCGACGGGTGCCGCTGGTGACCTCTCCGCTGGTGCGCCAGATGGCGCGCGAGGCGGGACTGCGGATCGCCGACGTCCCCGGCAGCGGACCCGGAGGGCTCATCACCCGGCGCGACGTCCGCGCCGCCGTCGAGGCCGCCCGGGCCGACACGGCCACGGACACCACCGGGACGACAGAGGTCACCGGGACCGGGGCGAGAAGAGAGGACGCAGGAGCCACGGCGACCACGGGAGCCATAGGGGCCATCGGGTCCGCCGGGGCCACCGGGTCCGCGGCGACCACAGGGTCCGCCGGGGCTACCGGGTCCGCAGCGACCACGGGGGCCATCGGGTCCGCAGGGACCACCGGGGCCATCGGGTCCGCCGGGGCCGCCGGGGCCATCGGGTCCGCCGGGGCCGCCGGGGCCGCCGGGTCCGCCGGGGCTACCGGGTCCGCAGCGACAAGGGCCACCGAGGCCGGAGAGACCGCAGCGACCACCGGGGCCAGGGATCCGCGCACCGGGCTCACCGAGTCCAGGCGCGTGCCGATGAGCGGGTTCCGCAGGAGTGTCGCCGCCTCGCTGTCCCGCAGCCGCCGCGAGATCCCCGAGGCCACCGTCTGGGTCGACGTCGACGCCACCGACCTGGTCCGGCTGCGCCGGTCCGACCCCGAGGGCCCGGGCCTGCTCGCCTACGTGGCCCGGTTCGTGGTCGCGGGTCTGCGCGCCCATCCCGAGCTCAACGGCCTGGTCGACACCGAGCGCGGCGAGCTGGTCCAGTACGACGGGATCAACCTCGGGCTGGCCGTCCAGACCGACCGCGGCCTGGTCGCCCCCGCCGTCATGGGTGCGCACGGGCTCACCACCCGCGCACTCGACGCGCGGATCAGGGAGCTGACCCGGCAGGCCCGCGAGGGGACCGTCCCTCCTGCCCACATGAACGCGGGCACGTTCACCCTCAACAACTACGGCTCGCTCCGGGTGGACGGCAGCGCCGCCATCATCAACCACCCGCAGGTCGCCATCCTCGGCCTCGGCCGGATCCTCGACCGCCCGTGGATCGTGGACGGCGAGGTGGTCGCCCGCAAGATCACCCAGCTGTCGTTCGCCTTCGACCACCGGGTGTGCGACGGCGGCGCGGCGGCGGGCTTCATGCGCGTGGTCGCCGACGCCATGGAGAACCCGGCCGCGGCCATCGCCGACCTGTAGCCGCAGGTCGGCGGCCACCTGGCCGAGCGCCCCGGGGAGTCGGCACCCCGGGGCGCTCTTCCGTTCGCCCCCCCCTGCGCGGCGCGGCGCGATCGGGACCGCGCCGCGCCGGTCGTCCGCCCTACTTGGCGAGGAAGGCCAGCAGGGCCTCGTTCACCTCCGCCGCGTGGGTCCACAGCAGGCCGTGCGGAGCCCTCTCGATCTCGACGTAGTCCGCCGAGGCCAGCAGGTCCGAGAACGGGCGCCCGGTCGCCTCGACGGGCAGGATCCGGTCACCGGTGCCGTGCACGATGAGCGCGGGCACGTCGATCCGCGGGATGTCGGCGCGGAAGTCGGTGAACCAGGTCAGCGGCGCCGCGGCCGAGGCCACCGAGCCCGCGCCCGCGGCGACGTTCCAGCTGTTGCGGACGGCCTCCTCGCTGATGCGCGTGCCCAGGTTCTCGTCCAGGTTGTAGAAGGTGTCGTAGAACTCGGTGAAGTACGCGTACCGGTCGGCCTTCACGGTGGCGGCCACGCCCTCGAAGAACTCCAGGGGGGCCGCGCCGTCCGGGTTGTCCTCGGTCTTGAGGAGGAAGGGTTCGAGGGAGGCCAGGAAGGCCGCCTTGGCGACCCGCGCCGAACCGTAGGTGCCCAGGTAGCGGGCGACCTCACCGGTTCCCATCGAGAAGCCGACGAGCACGGCGTCGCTGAGGTCGAGCGTCTCCATGACCGTGTTGAGGTCGGCCGCGAAGGTGTCGTAGTCGTAGCCGCCGGAGGGCTGCGAGGACTGCCCGAAGCCGCGGCGGTCGTAGGTGACGACCCGGTACCCGGCGTCCAGCAGCGCGGCCGTCTGCTTCTCCCAGGAGTGGCCGTCGAGCGGGTAGCCGTGGATCAGGACGACGGGCTGCCCGCTGCCCAGGTCCTCGTAGTACAGCTCGACGGGGGTGCTGTTCTCGGTTCCGACGGTGATGCGTCCCATGGCTGGTTCTCCCCGGTAGATCGAGAACGATCGTTCTCGGATCAGAGGTGGCAGTGAGAACGGTCGTTCTCGCCACTGCCCACACTAGAGAACGATCGTTCTCGGCGCAAGTACACTGGTGGCATGACATCGAACGAGGACAGGAAGAGAGCCGAGGAGGAGGACCGCCGCGGCAGGATCGTCGAGGCCGCCGACCGGCTGTACTACTCGCGGGGGTTCTCGTCCGTGAGCATGGACGAACTGCGCGACGAGGCGGGCGTGTCCCTGCGCCGCCTGTACAAGCTGTTCCCGTCCAAGGACGACATCATCATCGCCACGCTGCGCAAACGGCGACGGGTGTGGGCGGAGGGGATCGCCGAGTACGTGGACGCGGTGCGCTCCCCCCGGGACAAGCTCCTGGCCGTCTACGACTTCCTCGCCGGGTGGTTCTGCGAGGACGACTTCCGGGGCTGCGGCTTCGTCAACGCCTTCGCCGAACTGGGGGCCGTCAACACAGATGTCGCCGACCTCGTGCGCGAGCACAAGGCCCACTTCCAACGTGACCTGGCGCGCCTGGTCGAGGAACTCGGCGCGGAGCCGTCCCTGGCCGCCCAACTGGCGATCCTCGCCGAGGGCGCACAGACCACCGCAGCCGTCACGGGCGACCCCGGGGCGGCGGGCCACGCCCGCGCGGCGGCGGCGACGCTCATCGACGCGGCCCTGGACGTGGACGCACGGCAGGCGGCCTGAGCCGACCGGGTGTCCCAGGGGTCGCGGCCCGTCCGCCCCGGCGGCGGCCGACCACGCACCTCCGGCGCCCACCGACCGCCCGCCCACCCGCGGCGACGGGTCCCCGGGCCGCAGGCGTGGAGCGAACTGGTCCCGGCCCCGCCGCGGTCCACGGACCTCCGGGTGCCGCCCGACCCTGCGGCCCCAACCGCCCCAGCAGACCCCGGCGCCCCCGGCGCCTTCCGCCCGTCCCAGCGGACCCGGCGACCACCGGCGTCTAACGGCTCGCGGGGCTCCGGTGGGCGCGCCTGATCGAGCGGACCACCAGCCCGCGCACGCCCGGCAGCAGTACCGCGCGCATCACCAGGTCCCGCACCCAGACATGGACCCGGCCGGGCGGGGCGAACTGGGCCATCCCCCTGCGTGCCAGCGCCTGCCGCCGACGGATCTCGGGCCGCAGGCCCTCCTCCCAGCCCGCCAGGGCGGCCGGGACGTCGTCGCCGTGTTCGGCCAGGACGGCGCCGAGCCGGTCGGCCCCCGCGAGCGCCAGGGCCGCGCCGTACCCCGCGAACAGCGTGACGCACCAGGCGGCGTCACCCAGCAGCACGACCCGGCCGCGGCTCCACCGGTCCATCACGACCTGCCCGACGGAGTCGAAGTAGGCGGTCTCCGGCGCGTCCGCCAGCGCGCCCAGCGCGTCCGGAACTCCGCCGCCCAGGTCCCCGAAGGCCGACGCGAGGGCCTCGACCTGCCCCCGGGCCAGTTCGGCCGCCGAGTCGGCGCAGCGGTAGGCGAAGAACACCGACGACCTCCCCGGCCCCAGGTTGACCACCGCCGCCGTGCGCCCGGGGCCGATGTACGTGGTGCCCGCGCCCTCCGGCACGTCTTCGGGCACCCGGTCGAGCGGGAGCGCCCCGACCATGTGCCGCATGTCCACCCGGACGTCCTCCTCCGGCCCGAACACGGCCGCCCGGACACCGGAGTGCAGGCCGTCGGCGCCGACCAGGAGGTCGGCGCGTTCGCGCGTGCCGTCGCTCAGCTCGATGTCGACGCCGGCGGAGTCCTGCTCCACGCCGCGCACGGTGGTGCCGCACCGGAACGCGACCCTCCCGCGCACCGCCTCGAACAGGGCGGACTCCAGGTCGCCGCGGAACACGGTCAGGGCCCGGTGTCCGATCGCGGCCCGGGCGATCGCGGACGGGACGGTGAACTTCCGGCTCCCGTCGGCCCTGACCAGGATCGAGGTGAACCAGCCGAGGTCCGCCTCGGCCAGCGCGCTCAGCACGCCCAGGCGTTCCGCCGCGTCGTAGCCCGGCCCGAGCAGGTTCACCATGTAGCCGCCGCTGCGGCGCCCCGGCGCGCGCTCGACCACGAGCACGTCCCACCCGTCCCCGCGCAGGCGCAGCGCGGCGGCCAGTCCGGCGATACCCGCCCCCACGACGACCACCCGCCGCCTCCCCCCGCCGTCGTCCTCCCGTGCCCCGCCCCGGTCGTCCGTCATCGCCGCTCCTCGGTCCGCCTCAGAATGAACACGTGCTCAAACAGAGTATGAGCGTTTGTTCATACATGGCGCAACGGGGGCACGTAGAATCGGCGGCATGCCCAGAGGCGTCGCCATTCCGGAGATCCGGCAGCACCTGTTCTCCGCCGTCGAGCGGGTGATCGTCCGCGACGGACCGGGGCGGCTGAGCGGCCGTGCCGTCACGGGCGAGGCCGGGGTCGCGACAGGGCTGCTCCACGCGCACTTCACCGATCTCGACGACTTCCTCGCCTCCTACGCCGTCGACCGCTCCTTCCTGGTCTCGGCCGGCGCCTCCGCGCTGTCCGGCCGGGTGGGCGAGGGAAGCGTCGCCGCGAACCTGTGCGAGGCGGTCCTGGCGACGCCGCTGGACTCCGTCCGCCCGTGGGCCCGCCTGCTCGTCGCACGACCGGACCTCACCGGCAGCGTCCGCGCGGTCCTCGGTGAGGGCACGGCGGGCTTCGACGCGGTCGAGCGGGCCGTCGCCGCCTACCTCACCGCCGAACGACGGCTCGGCCGGGTCGCCGCGGGCACCGACCCCGAGGCGCTGGCCCTCGCGCTCGTCGGCGTCGTGCACCACCTCGTGCTCTCGGCCGACACCGGGCCCGACGCGGCCCAGCGCCTGCGCGCGACGGTCACCGCGTTGATCGACGGCAGCGCCGCGACCGCGCCCCGTTGAGCCCCGCGCCGCCGGGGCCGATTCAAAATCGGCGCGGATTTCTTGTGACACTCCACAGCGGTGGATCCGCCGGGTTGTCGATAGCTTGCCTGAGCGAGCGAAGAATCCACCAGGGGGCGCTTTGAACCTGCTCATCACCGGCATCACCACCCAGTCCTCCATCGCGTACGCGATCGCGGAGGAGGCCATGAACCAGGGCCACGAGGTGATCGTCACCAACCCGCCGGGACGGCAGTTCTCGATCTGCGAGCGGATCGCCAGGCGCCTGCCGAAGGAGCCCGTCGCCGTCCTGCCCATGGACGTCACCGACCCGGAGCAGATCGCCGCGACCGCCGCGGCGGTCGGCGAGCACTGGGACCACGTCGACGGGATCCTGCACGCCATCGCGTTCGCGCCCGAGAAGGCGCTGGGCGGCAACTTCCTCGACACCGAGTGGGCCGACGTCGCCACCGCCGTGCACGTGTCCGGGTACTCGCTCAAGGCCCTCACGGTCGGCTTCCGGAGCCTGCTCGGCGCGGCCCCGCACGGGGCCGGAGTCGTCTCGCTGACCTTCGACGCCAGCGTCGCCTGGCCGGTCTACGACTGGATGGGCTCGGCCAAGGCCGTCCTGGAGAACTCCACCAAGTACCTGGCCCGCGACCTGGGCGCCGAGGGCATCCGCGTCAACGCGATCGCGGCCGGCCCGATCAAGTCCCTGGCGGGCGGATCGATCCCCGGGTTCGCGCAGATCTCCGACTCCTGGGGCGACCACGCCCCGCTGGGCTGGGACACCAAGGACGCCACGGTCGTCGCCGGTCCGGCACTGTTCCTCATGTCCCCGGCCGCGCGGGCGATCACCGGCACCGTCCTGCACGTCGACGGCGGCTACCACGCCATGGGCGCGCCCCTCGCCTGACCGGGTGCGTGCGCCCGCCGACCGGGCCCCGACCGCTGTCCGGTCGGGGCCCGCGCGTCGTGTCGGCGAGTCGTCCTGTCGCCGTATCGCCGTATCGCCGTGTCGGCGTGTCGGCGTGTCGACAAGGCGTCCCGGCACCGGCTCGGAGGGACGGGCCCGGGGCGTGTTCCGTTGGTGCCCCGTCGACGGACGAGAACGCGGCGCGAGTGTCGCCGGGGCGGCGTGCGGCAGGCCGAGTGTCCGCGGAACGGGGCCCCTAGGGGCGCAGGAGCCGGTCCGCCGCGTCGGCGATCCGGCGCAACCCCTCCCCCGCCTCCACGGTGAGGATGACCTGGGCCGACCACGCGTCGTGGGTGTGGTGCAGATCGGCCCGGCGCAGGGTGACCGCCAGGCTCACGTGCGCGCGGCCGTCGTGGCGCGCCTCCACGGTCATCTCCTCCTCCATGGACGTCCAGGAACGGACGCCCGGCCAGCCCC
Source organism: Nocardiopsis sp. NRRL B-16309 (assembly GCF_001279585.1). GTDB lineage: Bacteria > Actinomycetota > Actinomycetes > Streptosporangiales > Streptosporangiaceae > Nocardiopsis. The sequence goes on from NZ_LGEC01000081.1 coordinate 18,281, forward strand.
GCCAGTCCTTCTCCAGCCCGACGAGGAAGTCCCGCAGGTTCTCCGGTGTCCGGCCGTCGAGGGAGACCGGACCACGAGCGGAGAGCCCGGCATCGTCGAGTTCGACGTCCACGGTGTAGGTGTAGCCGTCGCGCTCGGTGTCGACCGGCCTGTGGACGACCCAGCGCCCCGGGCCGTCCGCGGGGGCGATGACGAAGCGGTCTTCCGGTTCGCTCACCGGGTCACCCCGGTACGTCCGGCCGTGCCGTCGACCGGCCCGCCCGTGCGGATCGGGGCCTCGGTCGGCGGCGGAGTCCCGTCGCGCACGGCGTCCAGGTAGGCGGAGATGGCGTCCCGGTTCTGGGCCAGACACCGGATGCGGTCGCTCATCCGGTCGCGTTCGCGCTCCAGGGTCGCGATCATCTCGGGGGTGGCGTCGGGGAAGTAGAGCGCTCGCGGGGTGTTCAGGCAGGGCAGGACCTGCTTGATGATCCGGGTCGGCAGCCCCGCGTCCAGCAGTCCGCGGATCTGGGCGATCCGGTCCACGAAGGCCTCGCCGTACTCCCGGTAGCCGTTGGCCGAGCGCTCGGGAGTGATCAGCCCCTGCTCCTCGTAGTAGCGCAGGAGCCGCCGCGACGCTCCCGTGCGCTCCGCCAGCTCGCCGATGCGCATGTGGCCCACCTCATGTTCCGCCCGATTGACCTTCACACAGATGTGAGGGTTCGACGATACTCCGCATGAGACCTGATGCCACCCCCCACGCGCCCACCCCGTCCCCGCCGTCCACGCCGACCACCCCGTCCACCGACGCCTCCCGGCCGCCGGGGCGCGGACTGCCTCTGCACGCACTGCTCGCCCTGGCCACGGCGGTCTTCGTGACGAGCCTGACCGAGACCCTCCCCGCCGGTGTACTCCCCGCCATGAGCGCCGACCTGGGGGTCGGTGAACCGGCGATGGGCCAGTCCGTCACGGTCTACGCCGTCGGCACCGCGCTGACCGCGATCCCGTTGGCCGCCGCCACGGCGGGCTGGCGGCGCAAACGGCTGCTGCTGGCGGCGATGGGAGCGTTCGCGGTCGCGAACACGGTCACGGCCGCGTCGCCGGACTATGCCCTCACCATGGCCGCGAGGTTCGCCGCCGGAGTGGCGGCGGGGCTGGTGTGGGCGATGCTGGTCGGCTACGCGCGCGCCCTGGTGCCCGCCCGCCTGCGGGGCCGGGCCGTGGCCGTCGTCATGGCGGGCATCCCGATCGCCCTGTCCCTGGGGGTGCCCGCGGGCACCCTCCTCGGCGGGCTGCTCGGCTGGCGGGTGGCCTTCGCCCTGATGAGCGTGCTCACCGTGGTGCTGATCGGCTGGATCCTCGCGCTGGTCCCCGACCGTCCGGGCCGACGGACCGGCGCGCGGACCCCGCTCCTGCGGACCCTCGCGCTGCCGGGCGTCGGTCCGGTCCTGTCCGTCACCCTGGTGTTCGTCCTGGCCCACACGGTGCTCTACACCTACATCGCCGCGTTCCTGCACCGGATCGGAACGGGCGCCTCCGTCGACCTCGTCCTGCTGGTCTTCGGCGTCGCCTCGCTGGTGAGCATCGCCGTCGTGGGAGCGCGGATCGACCGCCGTCCGCGCGCGCTCACGGTGGCCGCCACGCTCCTGGTCGCGGCGGCGGCCACCCTCCTGGCCGTGTCGGACGGCGGCACGGCGGCGGTCTACGCCGCGGCGGCGCTGTGGGGCCTGGGCTGGGGCGGAGTGCCCACCCTGCTCCAGACCGCCGTGGCCGACGCCGGCGGCGACGCCGCCGACACGGCCCAGTCGATGCTGGTCACCCTGTGGAACGCGGCCATGGCCGGTGGCGGCGTCGTGGGCGGCGTACTCCTCACGCGGCTCGACCACACCTCGTTCGCCTGGAGCGTCCCGGTGCTCCTGGTGCCGGTGCTCATCGTGGTGGTCGGGGCCCGCGCGCACGGGTTCCCCGCCACGCGGCTGGACGCCGGTTCCTAGACGGGGCCGAGGGACGGCCTCAGCGGTCCCAGGCGGTCACCGGAGGCGGGTGAGGGCCTGGAGCACCGGCCTACGGGGTCCCGGCGCCGTCTCCCTTGGCCTCGACCCGTCCGACCGCGTCGGGGCCGACGGTCAGTTCCGCGCACGCGTCCCGCCATGCCGGGTCACCGGGGTAGAACTCGGTGCGGAGATAGGCCGAGGTGAGCCGCTGGACCGCGGAGACCCGTTCGGGGCTCTCGTCGGTGGTCTCGGCGACGTCGTAGCCCGAGACACCGCCGAGCCCGTGCTCGGCGCCGAACAGGGTGAGCAGGGCCTTGCGGCCCGGGGCCAGGTGGAACGGGTCGGCGTGCCACTGCGGGCCCGCGACCGCCAGGTGCTCGGAGGCGTCCTTGTCTCCCGCGACCACGAGGGCGGGCGCCGTCATCGTGGAGAAGTCCGTGGTCGAGAGGAACGCGTAGTTCTCCGCCACGAACGAGGTGACGGCGTCGCCGCCCCGGCCCGGCGCGGCCAGCAGGACCCCCGCGCCGATCCGGGGGTCGGCCAGGTCGACCTCCGCGCCGTCGAGCGGGTCGGTGAGCCGGGCGCCCAGCAGCAGGCTCGCGGTGTGCCCGCCCATCGAGTGCCCGGCCACGGCGACCCGGCCGCGGTCCACGCGCCCGGCGAGTCCGGGGACGGCGGCCTCGATCTCGTCGAACCGGTCCAGGATGAGCGTCATGTCCTCGGCCCGCGACCGCCAGTGCATCGGCGCGTCCGGGGCGCCGGTGGCCAGGTCCAGCGTCCGCGAGCTCAGGTGGGTCGGCTGGACCACGACGAACCCGTGCGCCGCCCAGTACTGCGCGAGCGGAGCGTAGCCGTCCAGGGAGGACAGGTGGTGCGAGAAGCCCTGGCCGTGCGAGAGCAGGATGACCGGCAGGTCGGCCCCTGTCGTGGGAGCGGAGACCCGCACCCGCAGGTCGACCGCGCGGCCTGGGGTCGGCAGGACCACCGGAGCGATCGAGAGGGCGGGAACGGGTGTGCCGGGGGCCTCGGCCGTGCGTGTGGATGCGCTCATGATGCGTGTGTCCCTTCGATGGCCTCGGCCGCGGACGACCCGGACGGATGGTCGGCGGTGCGAGGCGGGCAGGAGTGTCGGGCTCGGCTAGACTGCAAGCGGAGCGACGTTCCGATTAATATACGGAGCACTGCTCCGCTTTGTCAACGAGCATCGGAAGGAGAGCGCGGTGGCCACCACAGGCGAGCCGGAGGAGAGGCCGTCCCGCGGCCGGAGGGCGGACGCGCGGCGCAACCAGCAGGCGCTGCTCACCGCCGCCGCCAAGGTGTTCGTCGCCTCTGGCGTGGACGCGCCCATCCGCGCCATCGCGGCCGAGGCCGGAGTCGGCATGGGCACGATCTACCGGCACTTCCCGACGCGGTCGGACCTGGTCATCGCCGTCTACCGGCACCAGGTCGAGGCTTGCGCCGAGGCCGGTCCGCGCCTGCTGGCCGAGGCGGACTCACCGTTCACGGCACTCCGGCGGTGGGTCGACCTCTTCGTCGACTTCCTGGTCACCAAGCACGGGCTCGCCCAAGCCATGCAGTCGGGCGGCGGCGGCTTCGACGCCCTGCACGCCTACTTCCTCGACCGGCTGGTGCCCGTCTGCGGGCAGCTGCTCGACGCCTCCGTAGAGGCCGGGGAGATCGGGTCCGACATCCGTGCGTTCGAACTGATGCGCGGCATCGGCAACCTGTGCGTCGGACGTGAGAACGACCCCGACTACGACCCCCGTCGGCTGATCGAACTGCTCCTGCGCGGGCTGCGGCCGCCACGGTCCTGACCGCCCGCGCGCCCACGATGACTCCGGAGAGAACCGCATGGGCGCCTCGGCGCCGCACCCCGAACCGCGGTCCGCCTTCCGGCGCGTACCGAATCCGCTGATCGCCCGCGGCTGGCGGAGAACCCTGGTCCGGCTCGGCACCCGGCTGCCGCCGGGCCCCAAGCTCCGCGACGGACTCCGCCGCGAGTACGTCGAGCTCGGGCCCAGGGTCGGTACGCACGTCTCCACACCCGCGGGCGGCGTGGCCGACGATCGGAGCCGCCCCGCCGCCCCGCCGCCCCGCCGTCCCCCGGCGGGGCGGCTCCGGCTACTCCCGGCCCTGGTGGGCTTCGGCGTCGGCGGTCCACCCGCGCAGCATGAGGTCCAGGACCGCCATGAACCGGTCCGTCCCGCGTCGGCCGAGCACGAAGGGATGGTCTCCGCCGGGATCGCTCCGGACCTGCTCGGCACGCGCGAGTCCGTCGTCGACCGGGTGGTTGGCCAGCTCGACGTCCACCCCCGCCCTGCGCATGCGGAGCCGGAAGGAGTGGATGGACGCCAGGTAGGTGTGCAGTTCCGGGAGCGTCGAGGGAGGCCGGATGCCGCCCCACAGCATGGCCGTGTGTCGCTCGGAGCCCTGACGTACGGGAAGGATGGGCGAAACGGTGCCCGCCGTGTGGCCCGGGGTGTCGTGGAGGCGGATGGTCGTGCCCCCGACCGTCAGGCACTGGCCGTCCGTGATCTCCAGGTCCCGGACGGGAGCGTGGTCCGGCCGCCTGCGTTCGACGAGGTCCCAGTCGGCCGGGGACATCAGGACGCGGGCCCCGTAGCGGTCGGCGATGTACTGGGCCCCGCCGAAGTGGTCGTCGTGCCCGTGGGTGACGACGACGTGTGTGATCGCCTCCGGATCGGCTCCCAGTTCGCGCAGCCCCGGAACGATCACGTCCCGAGCGTCATCCGGGGACCTGAGCGCGTCGATCAGCACGATGCCGTCGTCGGTGAGGACCGCCATCGCGTGCACGAAGCCCACGCTCAGCATGGCCAGGTCGTCGAACAGCTTCACGGGGGCCGGGGCGGGCAGCTGCGGAGGCGCGCTCCCCGGGGTCAGCGCCCGGACGAGGTTCCGCAGGACCGGGTCCTGCCCGGCGAGCCCGTCCGCGCGGTCGTAGTACACCTGCCCGTCGGCCGCGGCGGCCACGGGCGCCGAGGCGAGACCGGCCATTCCGGCACCGGCCGCGAGCCCGACGGCGGCGAGTCGGGCGAAGCGGCGTCTGGACAGGGCGTCGGGGCGGTCGTCATGGGGGGACGTGGACGTCACGGGCTCCTCCTGGTGGCTGTCGCGGCATGAGTCGACGGGCGCGAGGTCGGAACGGGCTCACGCGCCACGCTTGTCCTATCGCCACGGGCACTCCCCCGGTTCGCCCCGCGCCGGGACACGGAACGACTCGACGGCCGGACAGCCCAGGCCCGCCACGGCATCGAAGCCGGCGCGGGCGGCGCCCTGTCGTCAGGACGAGATGACGACAGGGCGCCTTGTCGACAGATCCGCTCACCTGCCTACCGGCTTGTCACGGCGTCCACTCCGCCGACCCGTCTCCCCGGCTACTCCTCGCCCTTGGCGACCAGCGTGAGCACGTCGTACGTGGCCACCGGCTCGCCGTCCTGGTCGGTCACCAGCGCGTCCCAGCGCACCTCGCCGTACTCCGCGTTCGTGCGCGGGGTGATCTGCTTGGCGGTCAGCGTCACCCGGATGGTCGCCCCCTCCTTCACCGGAGTCAGGAACCGCAGGTTGTCGACGCCGAAGTTGGCCAGCACCGGCCCGGGCGCCGGGTCCACGAACAGCCCCGCCGCGAGGGAGACCACCAGGTACCCGTGGGCCACGATCCCGCCGAACAGCGGGTTGGCGGCGGCGGCCTCCTCGTCGGTGTGCGCGTAGAAGGTGTCCCCGGTGAACTCCGCGAAGTGGTCGATGTCGGCCCGGGTGACCGTGCGCTCCGCCGACTCGATCGTGTCGCCGATCCGCAGCTCCGCCAGGTTCTTGCGGAACGGGTGGACGTCGCCGACCGCCCGCCGCGACCCGGTGGTCCACTGCCCGGTGATCGCCGTGAGCATGTCCGGCGTCCCCTGCACGGCCGTGCGCTGCATGTGGTGCTTGACACCGCGCACACCGCCCATCTCCTCGCCGCCGCCCGCGCGGCCCGGACCGCCGTGCACCAGCACCGGCAGCGGGGAGCCGTGCCCGGTGGACTCCTTGGCGTCCTCCCGGTTGAGCACCAGGATCCGGCCGTGCCACGGCGCCGAACCGAGCACGACCTCGCGGGCCACGTCCTCGTCCCGCGTGACCAGCGACCCGACCAGGCTGCCTCGGCCGCGCGCCGCGAGCTCCACGGCCTCGGCCACCGATCCGTAGGCGATGACCGTGGCGACCGGTCCGAACGCCTCCACCTCGTGCGGCTCGGTGGCACCGGCCTCCGCCCGCAGCAGGATCGGCGACATGAACGCGCCCGACTCGGCGTCGGCACCGGCCGCGTCCACCTGGCCGGGGTCGCCGTAGACCAGTCGGCAGGAGGTCCGCAGCGCCTTGACCGACCTGCGCACCTCGTCGCGCTGGGCGAGGGAGACCAGCGGCCCCATCCGGGTGTCCGCCTGGTCCGCCGCCCCCACGACCACCTTGGACAGCCGGTCGGCCAGCGCCTCGGTGACGGCCTCGGCCATCGGCTCGGGCACGAGGATCCGGCGGATGGCGGTGCACTTCTGCCCGGCCTTGACGGTCATCTCCGCCACGACCTGCTTGACGTACAGGTCGAACTCCGGGTCCTCGACCGCCACGTCAGGTCCCAGGATCGAGCAGTTGAGCGAGTCGGCCTCGACGTTGAGCTGCACGCCGCCGCTGACCACGTTCGGGTGGTTGCGCAGGATCGCCCCGGTGGACGCCGAACCGGTGAAGGACAGGATGTCCTGCGGCCCCAGCGCGTCGACCAGCCCCTCGTGCCCGGCGCTGAGCACCTGGAGCGCCCCCTCCGGGAGCAGGCCCGACTCGATGATCCGCCGCACGACCGCGACCGTGAGGTAGGCGGTCTGCGGAGCGGGCTTGACGATGCTCGGCAGGCCAGCGATGAAGGCGGGCGCGAGCTTCTCCAGCATGCCCCAGACGGGGAAGTTGAAGGCGTTGATCTGCACGGCCACGCCCGGACGGGACGTGTACACGTGCTGGGCGACGAACGTGCCCGCCCTGCCGAGGGGCTCGGAGGGCCCGTCCAGGATGACGGTGGAGTTGGGCAGCTCGCGCCGCCCCTTGCTGGAGAAGCTGAACAGCGTGCCGAAGCCGCCGTCGACGTCGACCATCGTGTCGCGCGCGGTGGCGCCGGTCCGGTGCGAGAGCGCGTAGAACTCGTCCTTGTACGCCATCAGGTGCTTGGCCACCTCCTTGAGGAGGTTGGCCCGCTGGTGGAAGGTCAGCGCCCGTACCGCGGGTCCGCCGACCGTGCGCGCGTACTCCACCATCGCGCCGACGTCGGGGCCCTTCCGCGAGAACAGGGCGACGGTCTCGCCGGTGTTGGCGTCGGCGAGCGGTGTGCCCTCGTCCGACGGGGTGAACCATGATCCCTGCGCGTAGCTCTCCAGTACTGCGGACACCTGGCGGTCCTCTCCTCCGGCTGCGACTCTGCTTGGCACAGTATTACAGACCGATCGTTCAGTAAATAGGGCATGAAGGGACGGACCCGCACCGACCTGCTGTTTCTCCCGTGATCAGACCGACTGACGCGCCTCGGCGCGGATCTCCCTCGCCGTCACTCCGAACTCAGCGCGCAGCATGCGCCCCAGGTGTCCCGTGTCGAGCACGCCCCACCGCGCCGCGATCACGGCCGTCGGCCGCTCCGCGAGCACCGGGTCCGCGAGGTCGCGCCGGATCCGCGCCAACCGCTCCGACCTCACCCACCGCGCCAGCGTGAATCCCCCCGCACGGCACAGCGTGTACAGGTACCGCGTCGACATCCCGTGCGCCGCGGCCACCGACTCCGCCGACAGGCCCGGGTCGCCCAGATTCGCCAGGCAGTACGCCCGGACCCGGTCCAACGGGTCCTCGTCATCGCTGGGGAACGTGTCGGAGAACGCCGCGCACACCAGTGACACCAGCGCCGACGCCATGTGGTGCTGGGCCGCGCCGCTCGCGCCGTCGCCCACGCCGCCGGACGCCATCCCCTGGAACATCGCCGACACGATCCCGCGCAGCCCGGTGTCCGCCCGGACCGGCATGGCCACCCGCCGCCGCAGCACGTCCGCGTGCGCGCCGAACCGTGCGCTGGGCACGCCCACCACCACGGTGTCGTAGGGCTCCCAGAACGGCAGTTCGTACGGGTGGCCCGTCTCGTACACCACCAGGTCGCCGGGGTTCAGAAGGCACTGCCGGCCGCCCTGGTCCACCCCCGCCCGGCCCGAGCCGTGCCAGGCCACCTTGATCAGGTCGGGATCTGAGGACCCCATCACCGAGGTGTCGCGCCGCACCACGACCGGGTCGGCGGTGATGTGCGTCAGCACCAACTGGTCCACTCGCGCCGAGGTGAACGCGCCGTGGAAGGGCAGGCCGCCGGTGGTGCGCATGCGCAGGGGAGCGAAGGCCCGGGAGGCGGCGTCCTCGAAGGTGTCGAGCCGGTCGATGATGCCCCGGTGGCGCCCCCGGTCAACGGAGTGCGTGGTGCTCACGCCCCTCTCCCTTCCCCCACATCTCGTGCCTGACGTGGGCGTACGAACGATGCCGGGTCCTCGGATGTTAACCGCGTCACCATCACCGGGCAAGGGTGAGCCGAGCGCCGGGCGGGCCCGTGCACGAATCGGCGAACGGCCGTGCGCACGATGGCGACAGTGACCGGCATCACCCGCGTAGCTTCCCCAGCACGGTCGCGACGCCGCAGGAACGGGACTCGTCCACGTCCGCGTCCCCGCCTCCGGAACACGGCGCCCATACCCCGGCCCCGCGGTGCCACCCGCGCTCCGGCGGTCAGGGCCGACGGGAAGGCAGTCGGTCTCGTTTGACCACACGCGAACCACCAGCACCGCACGCGCAACAGCACGACCAGCACTCACACGAACCACGAGGGAAAGGCCAGGTGGAACCGATGAGGACCGAGATCCGGACCGACATGCTGATCGACGGCGAGTGGAGCAAGGGGAACGGGACCACGTTCCCGACCCTCGACCCGGCCACGGGGGAGGTCCTGGCCGAGGTGCCCGAGGGCACCGAGGCCGACGTGAACGCGGCCGTGACCGCCGCCGCGCGGGCCTTCGAGTCCGCCGAGTGGGCGGGGATGCTCCCCGCCGCCCGCGCCAAGCTGCTGCTCAGGCTCGCCGACCTGCTGGAGGCCGACGCGGACGCCTTCGCCCGCCTGGAGACCAGCGACCAGGGACAGCCGCTCGGCGTCAGTGGCGGGTTCGCCGTCCCCAACGCCGTCGAGCACCTGCGCTACTACGCGGGCTGGGTCACCAAGATCACCGGAGTCACCGCACCGCTGTCCATCCCCGACGTCGACTACCGCACCCGTCGCGAACCCCTCGGCGTGTGCGCGCTCATCACGCCGTGGAACTTCCCGCTCATGATCCTGATGTGGAAACTCGCCCCGGCCCTGGCCACCGGCAACACCGTGGTCGTCAAGCCGGCCGAGCAGACCCCGCTCACCACCCTGCGCCTGGCCGGGCTGGTCAAGGAGGCGGGTATCCCGGACGGGGTCGTCAACGTCGTCACCGGCGGACCCGGGGTCGGCCGGGCCCTGGTCCGACACCCCGGGGTCGCCAAGGTGTCCTTCACCGGCTCCACCGAGGTCGGCCGCGAGATCGGAGCCCAGGCGGGCCGCGCGCTCAAGCACGTCTCGCTCGAACTGGGCGGCAAGGCGCCCTCGATCATCGCCTCCGACGCCGACATCGACGCCGCCGTCGCGGGCAACCTCATGGGCGGCCTGCTCAACTCCGGCCAGGTCTGCGCCGCCTACACGCGGTTCTTCGTCGACTCCGCGCGCCACGACGAGTTCGCGGAGAAGCTCGCCGCCGGGGCCGCGGCCATGAAGCTCGGCCACGGCCTGGCCGAGGACACCCAGATGGGCCCGGTGGTCTCCGCCGAGCAGCGCGACCAGGCCGAGAGCTACGTGCGCATCGGCCGGGAGGACGGCGCCCACCTGCACGACCGCGCCCCGCTGGACGACGACCGCGGGTTCTTCGTGCGCCCCGCCGTGTTCTCCGGCGTCACCGACGACATGCGCATCGCCCGCGAGGAGATCTTCGGCCCCGTCCTGTCCGTCCTGCCCTACGACGACCCCGACGAGCTGGTCGCCCGCGCCAACGACACCGAGTACGGGCTCGCGGCGGTGATCTGGTCCCGCGACATCGGCACCGCGAACCGCCTCGCCGCCCGGGTGCGCGCGGGCACCGTGTGGATCAACATGCCGCCGTTCCTGGACGCCGCGGCCGCCTGGGGCGGGATGAAGGCCTCCGGGCTCGGCCGGGAGATGGGCTGGTCCGGCATCGACGCCTACACCCAGGTCAAGAGCATCTGGACCAACCTGGCCTGACCGACACCCGCGTCCCGCACACCGACGCCGGCCTCACCACATCCATCCCCGGAGGAACCGATGGCCACCACCGACACCCCGGCGGCGCATCCCCTCGACGCCCTCACCCCCGACGAGATCACCGCCGCCCGCACCCTGCTCACCACGACCGGCCACGCCACCGACGCCACCCGGTTCGCCTACCTCGGCCTGGAGGAACCCGCCAAGGACGACCTCCTGGCCCACACGCCCGGCACGCCCGTCGACCGCCGGGTCCGCGTCCTGCTGCACGACACCGGCGGCGGACCCGCCCACGACGTCGTCCTGTCCCTCACCCACGGTCGGATCGACTCCGACCGGACCCTGGACGCGGCCACCGACGGCCAACTTCCCGTCCTCGACGAGGAGTTCGCCCTGGTGGAGGAGGTCCTGTCCACCGACGAGGACTGGCTGGCCGCCCTGCGCGCCCGCGACCTGGACCCCTCCACCGTCCGGGTGGCCCCGCTGTCGGCCGGGGTCTACGACGACGAGTACCCCGAGGAACGCGGCCGCCGCATCCTGCGCGGACTCGCCTTCGTCCAGGAGCACGAGACCGACCACGCCTGGGCGCACCCGGTGGACGGACTCGTGGCCTACGTCGACGTCGTCGGCAGGACCGTCGACCGGGTCATCGACTTCGGGCCCGTGCCGATCCCGACCGAGTCCGGCAACTACCCCGATCCCGAGGTGAGCGGGCCGCCGCGCACCACCCAGAGGCCCATCGAGATCACTCAGCCCGAGGGGCCGAGCTTCACCCTCGACGGCAACGTGCTGAGCTGGGAGAACTGGTCGCTGCGGATCGGCTTCGACGCCCGCGAGGGGCTGGTGCTGCACCAGATCGCCTTCGCCGACCGCGACCGGGGGCGGGAGCGCTCGATCGTCCACCGCGCCTCCATCGCCGAGATGGTCGTCCCCTACGCCGACCCCTCGCCCGTGCGGTCCTGGCAGAACTACTTCGACACCGGCGAGTACATGGTCGGCCGCTACGCCAACGCCCTCCGGCTCGGCTGCGACTGCCTCGGCGACATCACCTACATGGACGCCGTCCTCGCCGACGAGCGCGGAGAGCCACAGACCCTCCCCAACGCCGTGTGCCTGCACGAGGAGGACGTCGGGGTGCTGTGGAAGCACAGCGACCTGTGGGCGGGATCGTCCGAGACCCGGCGCCGGCGGCGGATGGTGATCTCCTTCTTCACCACCGTCGGCAACTACGACTACGGGTTCTACTGGTACCTCTACCTCGACGGCACGATCGAGTTCGAGGCCAAGGCCACCGGCATCGTGTTCACCTCCGCCCACCCCGGCGGCGACTACCCCTACGCGACCGAGATCGCCCCCGGACTGGGCGCGCCCTTCCACCAGCACCTGTTCTGCGCCCGGCTCGACATGGCCCTGGACGGCACCGCCAACCGTGTGGTGGAGGTGGACGCCGCCCGCGTCCCCATCGGCCCCGACAATCCGCGCGGCAACGCCTTCACCCAGAAGCACACCGTGCTGGCCTCCGAGAACCAGGCCCAGCGCGACGCCGACGCCTCCGTCGACCGGGTCTGGCACATCACCAACCCCGGCTCCCCCAACCGGCTCGGCCGCCACGTCGGCTACGCCCTCCAGCCCGAGGGCAAGCCGGTCCTGCTCGCCGATCCCGCCTCGTCGGTGGCCGCGCGCGCCGCCTTCGCCACCCGCCACCTGTGGGTGACCGCCTACGATCCCGCCGAGCGCTACCCGGCGGGCGACTTCGTCAACCAGCACCCGGGCGGCGCCGGCCTGCCCGCCTACGCCGCCGCCGACCGCGACCTGGACGGCCGGGACCTGGTCGTGTGGCACACCTTCGGCCTGACGCACGCGCCCCGCCCGGAGGACTGGCCGATCATGCCGGTCGACCACACCGGCTTCACGCTGCGCCCGGTCGGCTTCTTCGACCGCAACCCCACCCTGGACGTGCCCGCCACCGCCGCGGGTGCCTGCCACTCGCGCGGACCCGCCACGGCCGCGGACACCGAGCGAACGGACTGCTGCCATGACTGAGCGCACGAAACCGGCACGGGCCGGCGCCCCCCTGGGACTCCGGGGATCGCTGGGAACCGCGGGCATCGTCTTCCTCGTCGTCGCCGCGGCCTCGCCGCTGGTCGCGATCGGCGGCGCGCTTCCGGTGATGATGGCCATCGGCAACGGCGCGGGCGTCCCGGTGGCCTACCTCGCGGTGACGGTCGTCCTGCTGCTGTTCAGCGTCGGCTACGCCGGGATGAGCCGCCACGTGGAGGGCGCGGGCGCGTTCTTCGCCTACGTCACCGCGGGGCTCGGCCGGACCACCGGCGCGGGTGCCGTGGGTCTGGCCCTGCTCTCCTACACCGCCATCCAGGCGGCGGTCTACGGACTGGCCGGGGCCGCCCTCGGCGGAACCGTCGCCGCCTACGGCGGGCCGGACCTGCCCTGGTGGCTGTGGAGCGGAGTGCTGCTCGCCGTCGTGGGCGTGCTCGGCTTCCGCAGCATCGACGTGGGTACGCGCGTGCTCAGTGTGCTCATCGTGTGCGAGGTCGGGGTCCTCGCGGTCCTGGTCGGCGCGGTGTTCCTGCGGGGCGGCGCCGAGGGCCCGAGCGCGGAGCCGTTCACGGCCGGGGCCTTCCTCTCCGGGTCGCCCGGGATCGGGCTGATGTTCGCGGTGGCGTGCTTCATCGGCTTCGAGGCGACGGCGATCTACAGCGAGGAGGCCCGGGACCCGGGACGGACCGTGCCCCGCGCGACCTACGCGGCTGTGCTGCTCATCGGCGGCTTCTACACGCTCGTGTCCTGGGCCGTCGTCGTGGGGGTCGGCACGGGGCAGGCGCGGACCGCCGCCCTGGAGGACACCGAGGGGCTCGTGTTCTCCGTGGCCGCACTGTACGCGGGGCCGGGTGTGGCCGTGACCATGGAGATCCTGCTGCTCACCAGCCTGTTCACGGCGCTGCTGGCGTTCCACAACACGATCGCCCGCTACCTGTACGCGATCGGGCACACCGGCGGCGTCCTGTCGCCGCTCGCGGGTACGCACGTCCGCCACGCGTCGCCGCACGTGGCCTCGCTCGTCCAGTCCGCGGCCGCGGCCGTACTGATCGCGGTGTTCGCGCTGGCCCAGGCCGATCCGGTACTCCAGGTGTTCACCTGGATGAGCGGCATGGCCACGCTGGGAGTGCTGGCGCTCATGGTGCTCGTGAGCGTGGCGGTCGTGGCGTTCTTCGCCAGGACGGGCGCGGACACGCGGTGGTGGCACGCCCGGATCGCGCCGGTTCTGGGAGCCGTGGGACTGGTGGGTGTGGCGGCGCTGGTGCTGTCCAACTTCACCACGCTCATCGACGGGTCCACAGGGCTGGCGGTGTTCTTCGTGGCCCTGCTCGTGGCCGCGTTCGCGGCGGGGGCGGTCCCGGCGGCCCTGCGCCGGGAGTGACGTAGCGACGTGTCGACCCGTCGCCTCGACCACCGGTGCGGACATGGCGACAGGTCGACACGGTGGCGGGCCGGCTCCCCGTCACCCTCAGGACGCGCGAACCCCTGACGGCGCCCCACCGCACGGGGTACGGTGTCGAACACCTGTAGACGCGCACGAAGGCGCTTTGTCGGCGACCGTAACCACTGGTCACTTTGTCGACATATCGACCCGACGCCTACTCCTTGACGAGCGGGAGCACCTCGGCGCCCGGGAGCCCGCCCACCAGCGGGCCCGGCACGTACAGCTTCGACCGGCGCAGACCGCTGCCCACCACGACCGACGGGGTGTCCACCACCGCCTTGTCCACCAGGACCGGCCACCCCTCGGGCAGCCCGAACGGCGTGATGCCGCCGTACTCCATGCCCGTCAGCCCGGTGGCCTCCTCCATGGGCGCGAACGAGATCTTGCGGGCGCCCAGGTGGCGCCGGACCATCCCGTTGACGTCCGCGCGCTGGGTCGCGAGCACCATGCAGGCCGCGTAGGTCACCTCGCCGCCGCGCTTGGCCGCGAGCACCACGCAGTTGGCGCTGGTCTCCAACGGCATCCCGTAGCGCTCGCAGAACGCGGCGGTGTCGGCCAGCTCCGGATCGATCTCCGCGACCCGCACCCGGTCCCGGTCTCCCTCCGCCAGACCGTCGAGCGCGGCCCTGGTCGGCTCGGCCAGCCAGTCCGGGTGCTCGTCGGGCCGCGTCCAGTCAAGTGCGTCGGTCATGGGCGCCTCCCTCGTCGAACCGCTTCTCGCCGCCAGCGTAGTGAGGCCCGGCGGCGCCCGCCGCACGGACGGATCCGGCCCCCCGCACGGACGTGTCCCCCCCCATCGCGGGCGCCGGCACCCGCGATGGGGGACCCCTTCCCGCCGCCTGGTCGACGGTCGCTTCGGGGCGCGGGAGTCGGCGCCCACTGGCGGGAGCCGGGAACGGCAGGGGCCGGGGTCGGAACCGCCGGTCAGGAGTGGCGTTCGGTGATGGCCAGGGCGAGAGCGGCCAGGTCCGCCGCCCGGTAGCCGGGCCAGCCGTGGACCACCGACAGGTACTCGTCGGGGATCGCGCTCGCGCCGTAACGGGCGCCGAGCAGAGCCCCGGCGATCGCCGCCACGGTGTCGGTGTCGTTCCCCGCCCGTACCGCCGACCACAGGGAACGCTGGAGCCGCAGGCCTTCCGTTGAGGGTGGACGCTCCGACTCCCGCGCAGCGCCCTCGGGGCGTTGGTGGGCGGCGGGTCGGGAAAGCTGGAGCCGCGGGCCTTCCGTTGAGGTCGGGAGCCCCGCGTTCCCCGCGTCCCCTGCGCCCGGCGCCTCTTCCTCCGCCTCCCCGCGGCTGACCGCGGACCACGCCGCCTGGAGCGCGCGGACCACGAAGCCGTTGCCCTCGAACGCGTGCGGAGGCCGCTCCTCGGCTTCGTCCAGCCACGCCGCCCAGGACGCCTGGCGTCCCATCGGCAGCAGTTCCACCCCGGCGCGCACCCCCGACAGGTCCCCGCGCACGACCGCCCGGCGCACGCCCTCGCACCACAGGACGCACGCCTCGGACGCCAGCGGGTCCCCGTGCGTCAGGCGGCTGTAGCGGTCGGCCGCCACGGCCAGGCCCGCCGGATCGTCCAGATAGGCCAGGGCCAGCGGCCCGGTCCGCATGAGCGAGCCGTTCCCCGCGCTCGGCAGGCCGGACTCGAACAACCGTCGCGCGTGGGCCGCCATCTGCTCGGCCACACCCTCGGTCCCCCGTGCGGCCTCCACCTCGCCCAGGACCTTCTGCGTCTGGTGGCCGATGTCGCTGGCACCGTCGCGCCGCCAGGCCAGGAAGGCCTCGGCGGTCTGCCGGAGCGCCCGGTCGGAGAGCGGGGCGTCGTGGTCGCGCAGGGCCTCGGCGATGCACACCGCCATCTGGGTGTCGTCGGAGTACTCGCCCGGCGCGTACGGACCGAGCCCACCGCCGACCATCTCCGGCACCTCGTGGTCGCCGAGTCTGCGTGCGAACTCGTAGGGGACGCCCAGTGCGTCCCCGCAGGCGGCGCCGAGCAGCACTCCGGCCGCGCGGTCGCCGACGGTCCCGGGAGGGGGCGGTGTCATGGGGGGCCTCGCTTCGGTTTCGGGTACTGGGACCCTATCGAGGCCGCGTGCCCCGACTCGCTCCGGGAAACCACCGGAAAGCGGCCCGGGACACGGCGAACGAGACGGCGAGGACACCGACGGTGACGGCGGCGTGGTCGCGCGCCCGTGCGCGGACCCGGCGCCGCGCCCGTGCGCGCGGGTCGCATGTCCACATTCGGACGAATGGCGGTGATCTGCTGTGCGGGTGACCGTAGAATCCGCATCATGGCGACCCCCAGCCCCGACACCCTCTTCGGCCTCACGCTGCATGGACGCTATGTCCTGGGGCAGCGTGTCCGCAGCGGTCCCTCGGGTACCGTCCACACGGCGCACGACCTGACCGTCGACCACCTCGTCATGGTCACGGTGATGCACCCCGAGTCGGTCGCCGACGCGGGCGCCGTCCACGCCTTCGACAGCCGTGTCCAGACCCTGGAGTCGGTCACGCACCCGGGGCTGGCGCGCACACTCGGTCACGGGCGCGACGGCGACCACGTCTACGCCGTCACCGAGTACGAGCGCGGCGAGAGTCTGGCCAGCGTCCTCACCGACGGCGACGCCGCCCTGCGCTACTCCCCCGCCACGGCCCTGACCATCGTCGCCGACGTCCTCGGCGCGCTGGACGCCCTCCACCAGGCGGGCATCGTGCACGGCGCCGTCGAGGCCGACCACGTCCTGCTCGACGACGACGGCCGTGTGACCGTCACCGGGCTCCCCCTGATCGCCGACACCACGGCCGGGCGGGAGCCGGACACCAGCGAGGACGTCCACGCCGTCGGGCGGCTGCTCCACACACTGATCACCGGCGTCGGCACCGCGCCGCACGAGGGCCCGCTGCGTCCCTCGGAGGCGGTGGACGGGGTCCCGTCCGACGTCGACATGCTGGTCGCCAACGCCACCGACCCCACGCCTCGCTACCGCCCGCGCGACGCCGCCAAGTACCTCACGATGGTCGAACAGGTGACGCGGTCACTGCCGCGCGCGGACGGTGACGGCGACCCCGCGGACACCCGGCCCATCCCCGTGGTCGGCCCGGAGACCCTGGCCCAGGCCGGTGCCGGGTCCGCCTTCACCTCCGCCTTCCGTGCAGGCCGGGCCTCCCGGCGCGCCCCCGGTGGAGCCTCCGGGCCCACCGGCGGTGGTACCCCCGGCCGCGGCCGCGACGGGGCACCGCCGTGGCGGCGCCTGCCCGTCCTGGTCTCGGCCGCCGCCCTGGCCGTCGTCCTCCTCGCCGTCGTCGGCTGGGCCGCGCTCGCCCCCGACGACGCGGTCGTGGTCCCGGACGTCACTGGAAGCGCTCCCGGGGAGGCCGAGGCCGTGCTCACCGGGCTCGGCGCCGACCTGGTCGTGCGGCGCACCGAGGCCTACGACGACGCCGTCGAGACCGGGGCGGTGGCCGCCACCGAGCCCGCCGCGGGCACCGAGGTCGAGACGGGCGACCAGGTCACACTGGTGGTCTCCATCGGAGCGCGCTCCGTGGAGGTCCCCGACGTCGCGGGCGGGACCGAGTCCGAGGCGCGCACCGCGCTGCGGGAGGCGGGCTTCACCGACATCGAGGTGGTGCAGGAGCACTCCGGCGAGGAGGCCCCCGGCACCGTGCTCTCCACGAAGCCGGCGGCCGGCGAACAGGGCGACCGCGAGGAGCCGGTCGTGGTCAGCGTCAGCGAGGGCAACGTGGTCCCGTCGCTGATCGGCGTGGACCAGGCCGAGGCCGTCACCCTCCTCGACGAAGCCGGGCTGGCCGCGCTGATCGTCGAGGAACCCCACGACGAGGTGGTCGTCGGCGAGGTCTTCGGCCAGGACCCGGAGCCCGGGTCGATCCTGCCCGACGACGCGAACGTCGCCATCACCGTCTCCACCGGCCCCGAGGAGCCGGAGGTCGAGGAGTCGGAGACCGAGGACGACGAGGAGGAGCGCGACGCGGACCGGGAGCGGGACCGGGACGAGCCCACCGACGAGGAGGAGGACCCGGACCGCGGCGACGACGATGACGGCTGGGGCGGCGGACGCGGCGACGACGACGCGTCCTGCTCCGGCGCGGCCTGGCACCCCCACACCCAGTACGACACCGGCGACCGCGTGCACCACCAGGGCCGCGAGTACGAGGCGCGCTGGTGGGTCCAGGGCGCGCAGCACCGTCCGGGCGACGGCGGGGACTGGGGGCCGTGGGCCGACCTCGGCCCCTGCTGACCCGTGGGCGCCACCGACACTGATCCGCGGCGAACTATGGGCGACACCTACATGTGAATCAGGTCACTGCGGTTCTACCTTCGGGTTGGCACCCCATCCCCCCGTACGGGCGGTGGTGTCCGACGATCGGGTGCCGACCGGAGGAGACACATGCGCAAGACGCCCCCCTTGGCCGCCGCCTGCGCCGCGGCGCTCGCCCTCACCTCGTGCGGGACCCCCGGCGAGGCGGCCGGAAGCGGCGAGGACGACCCCGTCCGGGTCGGCATCGTCTACTCGTCCACCGGGCCGCTCGCCTCCTACGGCGAGCAGTACCGCCAGGGGTTCGAGGCCGGACTCGACCACGCCACCAACGGCACCATGGAGGTCGACGGCCGCCCCATCGAGGTGTCCTACGCCGACGACGCGGGCGACCCCACCAAGGCGGTGTCGGCCACACGCGACCTCATCGGCTCCGGGCACGACATCATCGCCGGGTCCACCGCCTCGGGTATCGCCGCGCAGGTCGCGCCGCTGGCCGAGCAGAACGACATCCTGTTCGTCTCCGGCTCCGCCGCCACCGACGCCCTCACCGGCCTCAACGACCACACCTTCCGGTCCGGGCGCCAGACCTACCAGGACATCCTCACCGCGGCCGCGTTCATGGACGACCCCGAGGGCGCCGAGGTCGTGGTGTTCGCCCAGCAGAACGCCTTCGGCCAGGACAACGTCGCCGCCGTCACGGAGGTCCTGGAGGCGGAGGGCGCCTCCGTCGACAGCGTCCTCGCCCCGCCGGACACCACGGACCTCACCCCCTTCGCCGAACAACTCGGCCAGGCCGAGCCCGACCTGGTGTTCGTCGCCTGGGCGGGCGAGACGGCCGCCGCGATGTGGCAGGCCCTCGACCAGCAGGAGATCCTCGGCTCCACCGAGGTCGTCACCGGACTGGACATCAAGCCCTCCTACCCCGTGTTCGGCGAGGCGGGCGGCCGGATCTCCTTCCTGTCCCACTACTTCGACGGTGCCAGCGAGACCGAGGTCGCCGAGATCATGCACGACACCGTCGTGACCGACGGCGGCGAGGTCGACCTCTTCACCCCGGACGGCTTCACCGCGGCGCAGATGATCGTCCAGGCGGCCGGGGCGGGCACCGACGTCCAGGACCGCATCGCGGCCCTGGAGGGGTGGACGTTCGACGGGGTCAAGGGCGAGGTGCACATCCGCGCCGAGGACCACGCCCTCATCCAGCCGATGTACCAGGTCGAACTCGTCGGCGAGGGCGAGGACGCCCACCCGGAACTCATCGCGGAGATCCCCGCCGCGGACGTCGAGCCCCCGGTCGCGGAGTAGCCGTGCCCACCGACGCCACCCGCGCGGCGGACGCCGCCGCGGCCCAGGACATCCGTACCGGTGAGGAGGCGGGCGCCGGGACCGCCACCGGACCCGGGCCGCACCAGGGCCCCGCCGTGCTCGCACTGGAGCACCTGAGCTGGTCGGTCGGCGGAGCCGTCATCGTCGACGACATCACCATGGACGTCGGCGAAGGCGAGTTCGTCGCCCTCATCGGACCCAACGGGGCGGGCAAGACCTCCCTGTTCAACCTCGTGACGGGGCTGACCCGGCCCACCTCCGGCACCATCCGCCTCGCCGGTACCGACATCACCCGCCGGGCGCCCCACCGGCGGGCCCGGCTCGGCATGGGGCGCACCTTCCAGACCTCCAGCGTCTTCGCCGACCTGGGCGTCGGCGCCAACGTCGGCCTCGCCGTCCAGGCCCGCACGGGCGAGTCGCGGCGGTTCTGGCGGCGCGCCGCACCCGACGGCGGCCCCGAGGTCGCCGCGGTCCTGGACCTGGTCCGCCTCTCCCACCGGGCGGGCGCGCTGGCCGGGGACCTCTCCCACGGCGACAAGCGCAAGCTCGAACTCGCCCTGCTGCTGGCCCGCCGACCCCGCCTGATCCTCCTGGACGAACCCATGGCCGGGGTCAGCGCGGGCGAGATCGGCGACCTCACCACCGTCATCCGGGACGTGCACCGCGAACAGGGATGCACCGTCCTCATGGTCGAACACCACATGGAGGTGCTCCTCGACATGGCCGACCGACTGGCCGTCATGCACCACGGCGCACTGCTGGCCTTCACCGACCCGGACTCGGCCATGGCCGACCCCGAGGTCCAGGCCGCCTACCTCGGGGACGGGGCGTGACCGGCGGGCCGCTCCTGGACGCGGCCGACCTGCACGTGTGGATCGAGGGGTCGCACATCCTCCAGGGCGTGACCTTCTCCACCCCGGCGGTCGGTGTGACCGCACTCCTGGGCCGCAACGGCGTCGGCAAGACCACCACCGTCAAGGCGCTGCTGGGCCTGGTGCCCCGGACCGGGCGGGTGGAGTTCGACGGCACCGACATCACCGCGCACCCCACGCACGCCATCGTCGCCCGGGGGATCGGCTACGTGCCCGAGGACCGCGGGGTGTTCTCCGCGCTCACCGTCGCCGAGAACCTGCGGCTGGCCGAACGCAGGCCAGGTGCGCCCCGCTACGACCTCGTCCACGAACTCTTCCCCGAACTGCGCGCCCGCGCGGCCCAGCCCGCCGGAACCCTGTCCGGCGGACAGCAGCAGATGCTCGCCATCGGGCGGGCCCTGCTCAACGACAACCGGCTGCTCATCGTGGACGAGCCCACCAAGGGGCTGGCCCCCAGGGTGGTGCGCGAGGTCGCCGACGCGGTCGCCGTCGCCGCCGAGCGCGTGCCGGTCCTGCTCGTCGAACAGAACCTCGCCCTGGTCCGGCGCGTGGCCGACCAGGTGGTCGTGCTCGACGCCGGACGGGTCACCCACACCGGCCCGGCTCACGACCTGCTCGACGACCCCGACCGCGTCCGCGCGCTCCTGGGAGTGGCCCGGACCGGGTCGGGGTCCGCAGCCGAGTCCGACACCGAGCCCGAGCCCGAGCCCGAGCCCGAGTCCGAGCCCGACACCGAGCCCGACGCCGACTCCCGGGTCGCGTCCACGTCCGCGTCCACACCGGGGTCCGCTCGCGGATCCACGACCGCTCCTCAGGTCGGTCCTCCGGCCGGACCCGCCGCCGACCCGACCCACGACAGGCAGGTGGACACCGCGTGAGTACCGTCGTGCTCCTCGTCATCACCGGACTCGGACTGGGCGCCCTGTACTTCCTCATCGCCTCGGGGCTCTCCCTGATCTTCGGCCTGATGGACGTGCTCAACTTCGCCCACGGCGCCTTCCTCGCGATCGGCGCCTACGGCACCTGGTGGGCGAGCGTGTACCTGCCCGGGGCCGGACCCGACGGGTTCGGCTTCCTCCTGGCGGTCGCGTTCGGCGTCGGCGCGGGCACCCTCGCCGCGACCCTGGTCGAGCTGTGCGTCATCCGACCGCTCTACGGTCGCCACCGCGAGCAGATCCTGGCCACGGTCGGCCTCAGCCTCGCCGTGCCCGCGCTCATCCAGGCCGTCTGGGGCGCCGACCCGCTCACCTTCCCCCGCCCCGAGCTGGTGGCGGGCACCGTCGGTGTCCTCGGCGTCAACGTCCCCACTGACCGCTTCCTGCTGATCGCCGCCGCCGTCGCGGTCTTCACCGCGCTGTGGCTGTTCAACTCCCGCACCCGCTACGGGCTGATCGTCCGAGCCGGGGTGCAGGACCGCGCCATGGTCACGGCCCTGGGCATCGACGTGCGGACCGCCTTCACCCTGGTCTTCGCGATCGGCGGCGCCGCCGCCGCGCTCGCCGGGGCCCTGGGCGGCCTCTACTTCGGCGTGGTGACCCCCACGCAGGGGATGTCCCTGCTGATCTTCGCGTTCATCGTCGTGGTGATCGGCGGGACCACCTCGCTGGTCGGTACCGCACTCGCCTCCGTGGCGGTGGGGCTCATCCAGCAGTTCGCCAACTACTACACCGTCGCCGGACTCGGCGACATCGCCGTGGTCATCGTCCTGGCGCTGGTGCTGCTCACGCGGCAGGGCGGACTGACCGCGAAGAAGTCCGCGGAGAGGGTGGCCTGATGACCGACACCGACGTGGCCCCGACGACGCCCGGCACCGGTGCGTCGGCCCCGGCCGCCGTGCCCGACGTGCGCCGGCGCCCGCGGCCGACCGGCTGGATCGCCCCGGGCGTGCTCCTCCTGGTGGCGCTGTCCCTGCCCTTCTCCACGCTCACGCTGCCCGGCGTGTTCGAGGGGACCCTCAACAGCCCGCCCACCCTGCACCTGCTCGCGCTGTGCCTGGTGTTCGGTGGGCTGGCGACCAGCTACGACCTGCTCTACGGGCGGGTGGGACTGCTGTCCTTCGGGCACGCGCTCTACTTCGCCTGCGGGGCCTACACCGCCGCGCTGCTGATGCGGGTCCTGGAGCTGCCCCTGCTGTGGGCGGCCGTCGTCGCCGTCGTCGGCGGCACCTTGCTCTCGCTGGTCCTCGGCGCGGTGTCCCTGCGGGTCAACGGCATCGCGCTGGCCATGGTCACGCTCGCCTTCGCGCAGGCCGGATCGATCCTCATCGCGCGCGACCCCGGCCGGGCGACCGGTGGGGAGGAGGGCCTGCCGCTGCACACGGCGGCCGTGCCCGACGCCTTCGTGGGCGTGGTGAACACTGTCAACCTGTACTGGGTGGCCCTGGCCTACGCCGTGGTCGCCACGGGTGTGGTCTGGTGGCTGACCGCGTCGCCGGTCGGTCGCGTGTGGCAGGGCATCCGCGCCAACGAACAGCGGGTGGCCGTCCTCGGGGTGAATCCGTACCCCTACAAGCTGGCGGCGTTCACCGTCGGCGGCGGACTGGCCTCCCTGGGCGGCGTCGCGTACCTGCTGGTCACCGGAGGCGTGACCCCGGGCATCACCACCGCGGAGTTCACGCTGGCCCTGCTGGTCATGGTGGCGCTGGGCGGAGCCGGAACCCGGTGGGGTCCGCTGGTCGGCGCGGGGCTGTACACGTATCTCGACCACCGCCTGCTCCAGCTCGGCGGCTCGGACGCGTTCACGGCCCTGCCCGCGTGGCTCGGCGCGCCGCTGTCGCAGCCGCTGTTCGTGCTGGGGGTCCTGTTCGTGCTCATGGTGTTCTTCTTCCCGGGAGGTCTGGTGGCGCTCCCCGGACGCGTCCGGTCCGCCCTCAGGGAACGGAGGTCGGCCCGGAGCTGACTCCGGCCACTACCTCGTGCCGGGATGGCACGGAGAGGTAAGATCGGCGACGGATGAGTACGCAGAAGGCCCCGGGGATTTCCCCGGGGCCTGTCTGTTGGGCGTATTACCCGCGCTCGTGCCGCACGGCGGACAGAAGCGCCGTCCACTCCGTTCCGGGGACGAGGAAGTGCCCGTGACCAGGGTTCTGTGAGTCGCGCACCGCCGCGTCGCCGCCGGGCACGTCGGCGACCTCGACGCAGTTCGACGGGTTGCTGTACGAGGACTTGCGGAAGGTCAGTTCGTCGCTGGATGAGTACATGGTGGTGACTTTCTAGGCGGTGAGCGATCGCAGGTAGCCAGGGACCGCGTCCGGGTCGAGTGCCTTGGCCAGCAAGCGGTCGAAGCAGTTGCGGTACCGGGCGATCTCCGGCGGCTTCTCCAGGTACAGCCCGTCCGTGTTCGTCTCCAGGAAGACGAGTGACTGAGCGGCGTCGTAATCGAGGATGGAGAACGGGCCTCCCATCCCAGCATGTAGCCCTGATGACATGGGGAGTACCTGGATGGTGACTGAGTTGGGCGACTCCGCGAGATCGAGGAGCCGCTCCACCTGAGGGGCGAACAGGTCCGGAGACGCTCTGAGCATCAAGAGTGCACCCTCGTGGATGACCGCCCACACGTCCGGCGGATCGTCCTGCGTCAGGATCTCCTGCCGTCGCACACGCGCCTCGACGGTCCGCTGGATGTCAGCAGGATCGCGGATGAGCGTGGCCTGCGCGATGGCTTCGGCGTACTCCGGTGTTTGGAACAGTCCGGGGATGTACTGCGGCTCGAAGAGGCGAACGCTTCTCGCACCGGCCTCCAGGGAGGCGTACGCGCCTCCGAGGACATCGTCGTAGCGGTTCCACCACCCGCGTTCGCGTGACTGCCGAGTCAAGGCGAGTATCGAGTCGCGTTCGCGCTCGTCCGTCACCTCGTACTGGTCGAGCAGGACGCGGATGTCCGTCACCGCCGGTTTCTTCGACCGGCCGGTCTCGATGTTCGAGATCTTCGTGCTCGACCATTCGAGGGCGTCGGCGGCCTGCTCGATGGTCATGCCCGCGTTGAGTCGCTTCGCCCGCATCTGTGCTGATAGCTGGCGTCGTGCAACGGACGGGCTGCTCACATCGACCTCCTCAGGTGACCTGCTCGATGCTATCGCCGGTGAGTGAGAAACGGACATTTCGCAACTCCTTACTGTGATGATGCGAAACACCGTATCGCGACTTAGGACTTGCGATTTAAAAGTTTCGAGTGGATGATGAGTGCTGTACTCATCCACTCGCCGCCTTCATCCAGCGGCACCCTGACAGAGGAGTCGCCCTGTGCGATACCTGAACCCGTCGGCGCTCGCCGCCGTCCGCTACCTCGCCGAAGAGCGCGTGCGCCGGCGTCGGCCCCGCCGCGCCGCTCGCGCCCGCTCCTACGCCCCGTGGCCCGTCCCGCGTCCACGCGTGCCCGCGGACCTCATCCCCGCCGCGATCCTGAGCACGATCCTGGAGGGCCTGCGGCGTCTGGAGGCGAGTACGCGATGACCGCCACCGAGTCAGACGCCCGCATCACCGTCGCCGACGTCGACGACCTCCTCGACGCGCTCGCGTCCGTCTACCACCTGCCCCCGGCCGCGCTCGGCTCCTGGGACGCGCGCCGCGACCTCTTGGCCGCGCGCGCCCAGCACGTCCGAGGCCTCCTCGGCTGCCGCCGACGTACGGGCGACGACGTCCGCGCCCTCACCGCCCGCATCCGCCGATTGCACACCGAGCCCGACCTAGCCGTGCGGTACGAGACCAGGGAGGCGTCCGAGTGACCGCCGTCTGCGACTTGCACGAACTGGCCACCCTGGCCGAACTGCGCGCCTGGGCCCGCGCCCACGGCACGCGCGTCCGCTACCTCGGTCCGACCCTGGAGGGCCGCCCGCTCTACGCGGCGACCCGGGGTCCGTCCAGCCGTGTGGTCGTGGACCCGCGTCCGGACCCCCACCCCCGACCGCTGGTCTGGCACTCACCGCTGGAACGACTGACCCCCGCCATGACGCCCTGATCCGGTGCGGCCCCGCCCCTTGACCCGGTCGGGGCCGCACCTCTCACCCCCAGGAGACGAGCCTGCGACGGTGCCACCAGGTGCAGCGGCACACCACGAGCGGACAGCACGACTACATCGCCGACCCGGCCAACCCGAAGTACCCCGACATCCGAACCATGAAGTGTCGCCACTGCCACGACACCATCACCGTCACCCGCGGGTGAGGTGACCAGACCCCCGCGCCCGCCGTCCAGGGAGTGCCTCCCCTGCGGGCGCGGGCATGAGGGCGCTGGCCGAGAGAAGCCAGGGCGCCCCACTCCCCTCCCAAGGAGCCCAGATGAACAAACAGATCGAAGCCCTCTTCGCGACCCCCGAGCAACTGGTGATCCCGGATCAGGCCGAGGAGTACACCAAGGTCGACGGAGACAGCGACTCCCCTCGAAACTACGACGAGATCTGACCGCCGAGGGCGGCCCCACATCCAGGGGCCGCCCTCATCTTCGTAGTCGGGATTCCACATGCTGAGGTTGCAGATCCACCTCCATGACCTGAGAACCCCAGCCCTGTGGCGTCCCGCGCCGGACGGCCATGGCTGGACATTCGGCGACTCGCACCTGACCCCCTACGCACACCCCTGCCTCGAAACGGGCATGACCGTCACCGAAGACCGTGCGCTTCTGGTGATCCGCGAACGCGCGCGCGGCTCCACCACCTGGTGCTCAACCTCAGTCGGAGCGGACCACGTCGCACCAGGCGAGTACCAGACGCGATGGGATCAAGCGCGCACGTGGCCGCTGGGATACGTGCTCGTCGAGCTCACCCGAGGGCAGGTCCAGCTCCACGCGAGCCCATGGGGTGTGGCCCCGGTCCACCTCGCCGCATCGGACGGCACGCTGCGCGGCTCCTGGGATGTGCTGACCCTGGCCCCGCACGTGAACCCCCGCCGGTTCGACCCACTGTCGGTAGTTCGGTTCCTGACCTACGCCACCCACTACAGCTCAGCCACTCTCCTGGCCGACGTCGCCACCGTCACCGAGCGGGCGACGGCGACCTGGACGGGTGAAGGCGTAGCCATCGCCTATCCCGAGCCCGCGGCACACGCACTGCCCCGGACGTTGGTCGAGGATGCCGACCCGGCGGCGGTCTTCGAGACCATCCTCCAGGGCGTCATCGACCGTTGGGAGTTCAACCCCGCACAGGCAGTGGCCGACGTGTCCGGGGGGATGGACTCCGCGAACGTGGCTATGGCCCTGGCCCAGCTCTACCCGGGCCGTGTCCATACCGGCGCCATGCTCCTGGCGGGGACCATGGGGCAACAACAGCGGCGACGGCGCCACGAACTACTCGCCAACGGGTTCGGCCCCGACCACGCCATGCGGATGGTGGATCACCTACCGTTCAATCCTCAGGACAGGCGTCGCCGGGGTCGCCCGTTCGACCCCCAGGAAGGCCCCTACGCGGAAGCCCGCGATGTCCTCCTCACCGACTACGCCGAGCACGGCAAACGGGTGCTGTTCACCGGGCTGGGCGGAGACGAAGCGATGAAGCTCCGCACCGCCGAACGGGAACGGTTCGGGGTGAGGGCGGCGGCACCGCTACGTCAGCGTGACGGGGTGCCGGCGTTCCTGGGACCACTCGGTCGGGAGCTGTTCCCTCACCGGTTCGAGGGCGCGGCACCCATCGGCCCGACCCTGTGGTCCATCCTGGACTGCTTCGGTGCGTTCTACCCTCAGCACATGCGGCATGGGATCTGGCCGATCAACCCGTTTGCGGCCCCCGAAGTGGTACGGCTCGCCGAGTCTTTGCCCGCAGAATGGAGACACCGCAAACGGCTGCTCCGGGACCGGCTGACGCGGTGCGGGTTTTCCCGAGAGGTCTCCCATCCGGTGATGCCCGAGAACTTCCAGGACATCCTCGACACGGCCATGCGCCGCCACGGAACAGACCATCTACTCGACACACTCGATCGCGGCTCACTCCTGGTCGATGATGGATACCTCGACGCGGACGAGCTGGCGCACGCGGCCACCGAGTTCAAGACCTCGGGCGAGCGCACCTTCGACGTGTACCGACCACTGATCCTGGAGACCGGCCTGGCATCCCTCCAGGCCCGACGATGAGGGGCGACATGCAGATCCGACCGGCCCGAGCGGATGACCATGATGGCGTTGAGGCGATGGTGGCGCGGCGTGTGGAGTGGATGAGCGACAACGGCCTGGCCTCCAGCCCGGAGATCGCCCAGGCCATGGCCGGGCAGGCAGCGGAGGCCGACACCCCCATGTGGGTGCTGGTCGACGGCGGCCAGGTGGTGGGGTGTACAACCGCGTACAGCGAATCACCCGAGTGGGGGTTCACTGAGACCGAGCGCGAGATCCCGGCGTTGTTCCTGGCCTCGACGTGGACCTGGCCGACCGGCCAGCGCCTGGGGTGGGTTCTGGCCCGGTGGGCGCTGGACCACGCCGCACGCACCGGTCGGAAGCACGTGCGCCGGGGCACGTTCGCTCCGGCCCTGGTGCGCTACTACACCGAGGTCCAGGGATGGACCGTCGTGCGGGAAGTAGAACGGCGCGCTCGGATGTGCACGTTCCTGTCACGCCCGGCAGAGGTGATCTTGGAACCGGCGGGACACGTCCACACCGTGGGGGATCTCGGGGTCGACCTCGACGAGACCTGACCTGCCAGAATGGGACGATGCCTGATGATCGGTACCGGCCCGGCATTGCCCAGGTGCCGCCGCCTCGTGCGGGCCTTCCCAGGCAGGCAGTCACCCGAGCGCTTCCGATTCCGCGCGTTCATCGAGTTGCAGGTCAGGTCCCTTGGACGCGGCAGCATCCGGGCCACCCTCGAAGGCGGCGACCCCACCCCCTGATAGTCCTCCCCCGACCCGTCGAGAGGTCATCGAGACCCCCGTCGGCCGCGTCGTCGCCGAAATACTCGACCACATCGAGGGCGACGACGAACTGACGCACGAGGAGCGCGCGCAGATGGATGCAGCGCCAATGACCACTGGAGCAGGACCCCTGGCGAAGGGCGTCTGAGCATGACCGCCCGACCGTGGGGACCTGACAGGCCGTCCCCGCTCGTTCCCGTCCGCCCCGGGCGTCGTGGCCCGGGGCGGACACTCCTGGATCGATACATTCGCCCCACCCCGCGAAAAGGGATCGGACGTCATGCCTGGTCATTTCCGCATCCCCGCTCAGCGAAGGCGTCTGCGGGGATTGTGCGGCGCCCCGAACACGCCCGAGATGACGGTGTGCGAGACCCGTTCTCCGGCAAGGCACGATGTCGCCCGGAAGTGCGCGATGGCCTGCGGTTACCGGGTTTCGGTCACGACATAAGTGGATTAATTTCTTGCGCATTTGGCACGACCAGCCGTGTCGGACCTCATCCCCAACTCGGGGTGAAAGTGTAATTGGTCCCGTTTTCTGTCGCCCTGAGATGGGTACCGCCGGGTCAGTTGAAGCGTTCCCTCCACTGATGGCGAGAAGCGCCCCTAAAGTGGAAAGAACCACCCCAAGGCGGTGCGCCCCGCACCGTTCGACGCCCGGCCGAGACCGGGTCCGTGGAGTCCGCCCCCGGCTGTGACACGCGAGGAAGGCAACCGCCGTGAGCCCGCACCCCCCGAGTCCTGTCCCCTTCCCAGCCACGGACGCCCCGGTACCCACCGACATCGCACAGGCCCGACCGATCCGCGTCCTGGTGGTGGACGACCACGCCCTCTTCCGGCGTGGGCTGGTATCCGTCCTGGACGACGAGGAGGGCATCAGCGTCGTCAGCGAGGCCGGGGACGGGGAGGAAGCCGTCCGTCTGGCCACCGAGCTGCGGCCCGACGTCGTCCTCATGGACGTGATGATGCCGCACTCCAGCGGGATCGACGCCTGCCCGCGCATCCGCGAGGCGGTGCCGCACGCCAAGTTCGTCATGCTGACGATGAGCGACGAGGAGTCGGACCTCTTCGACGCCCTCAAGGCGGGTGCGACCGGCTACCTGCTCAAGGAGATCTCGGTGACCGAGGTCCCCCGGGCGGTGCGCACCATCGCCGAGGGGCAGTCCTTCATCAACTCGGCCATGGCCACCAAGCTCATCGGCGAGTTCGCCGAGCTGGCCAAGCAGGAGAGCTCACCGCCCAGCCGCCCGGCCATGCCCGAGCTCACCCCGCGGGAGACCGAGGTGCTCAAGCTGCTCGCCCGGTCGCTGAACAACCGGGAGATCGGCGAGCGCCTGTTCATCACCGAGAACACCGTGAAGAACCACGTGCGCAACATCCTGGAGAAGCTCCAGGTGCACTCGCGCACCGAGGCCGCCATCTACGCGGTCCGGGCGGAGTACGTCAAGAACTGACCGGGGCCCGCTCGCCAAGTCGACCACCGGGCCGAGCCCGCCAGGCCATCGGGAGACCGCCGACCGCGCTCGGACGGCCGGGGTACCGAGCCCGTGCGCCAGGCCCCGACCCGGCGCGCACCCGGAGCCCGCCAGGCCACCGGCCCGCCCCGCGAACCCACCACGTGGACTCCTCCCACCTTCGCCGGTCCCACCCTGTGCGCCCGGGGGATATCTGTGGCCGCGTCCGGCTCCTACCATCGGACCGACTCCACACGGGCGGCCCCGCACCCGCCCTCCCCGCACGCGTCCGACACCCTCGGGAACCGGAAGGCGGTCCAGCGATGACCACGCCCACCCCGTCCACGCCGTCCACCCCGTCCACCACGCCCACCCCGTCCACCAAGGCCACCCCGTCCACCACGGCCTGGCGCGACGGCGACGAGTACACCGTTCCCGTCCGCGGGGGCGACCTCGCCGTCACCCGGTGGGACGGACCCGCGGACCGTCCGTCGCCGCCCCCCGCTCTCCCCCTCCTCCCCCTCCTCCCCGTGCTCGCCGTCCACGGCATCACCGCCAACGGCCACGCCTTCGCCCGGCTCGCCGCCGAACTCGCCGCCCGCGGCGGTCCGCCGCTCATCGCCCCCGACCTGCGCGCCCGGGGCCGCTCACCCCTCCCCGGCCCCTACGGGCTGGGCGGACACGTCGACGACCTCGTCGCCGTCCTGGACGCGGCCGGCATCGAGCGCACGGTGCTGGTCGGCCACTCCATGGGGGCGTTCATCGCCTGCCTGGCCGCCGTCCGCCACCCCGACCGCGTCGCCGGACTCCTCCTGGTCGACGGCGGCCACGGACTCCCCGTGCCACCGGGAACCGACATCGACGCCGTCCTCGGCCCGGCCATGGCACGCCTGCGGATGACCTTCGAGGGGCCCGACGACTACCGCGCCTTCTGGCGGCGCCACCCCGCCTTCACCGGCCGCTGGAACACCTGGGTGGACCACTACGTCCTGCGCGACCTCGTCGGCACGCCGCCGAAGACCCGCTCGGCCTGCCACGAGGAGGCCGTCCGGGTGGACGGCGCCCAGGTCCTCGCCGACCCCGACGCCCTCGGCGCCGTGCACCGCCTGCCCTGCCCCGCACGCCTGCTGTGGACGGCGCGCGGGCTCATGGACGAGTCACCCGGCCTCTACTCCCCCGAACGCCTCGCCGGGCTCCCCGACGACCTCGTCACCGTGGAACTGCCCGACGACAACCACTACAGCCCGCTGTTCTCCTCAACCGCCGCCCTGCTCGCCGAGCAGGTCCACGCCCTGGCCGAGCAGACCGTGCAGGTGCAGCGCGAGCTGTAGCTCCAGCGCGCGGTCGGGGCGCTGCCAGTCCGCCCCGATGAGCTGCCCGATCCGCTCCAGGCGCTGCGCCACCGTGTTCACGTGGATGTGCAGGTCGTCCTTGGCGCGCGACAGGTTGCCCCCGGCCGCGAAGTAGGCCCCCAGCGTCTCCACGAGCAGCGTGCCCCGCTTGGCGTCGTACTCCAGCAGCGGCCCCAGCGTCGCCGACACGAACCCCGGCACGTCCCGGTCCTGGCTCAGCAGCAGACCCGGGAACCCCAGGTCGTCGGTGGTGGCGACATCGCCGTCACGGCCCAGCGCCCGCAGGGTCTGCAGACAGCGCGACGCCTCCGCGAACGCCGACAGGAACGACCCAGGGCCGTCCGTGGGCCCCGCCAATCCGGCGGTCACCGGCCCGTTGGCCGCCGCCGACAGCTCGCCGACCACCCGGCGCCCCGCCTCGGCGGGATCCTCACCCGGCAGCGCCAGCACCAGGCGCCCCGACCGGTGCCCGGCCAGCCCGCCCGTCGTCTCGGCCACGTGCGTGGCCGCCGAGCGCAGGCGCGCCGGGTCCGCGCCGGGCGCCTCCGCCACCACCAGCACGTAGGGCGCGTCCAGGTCGGCGTGCAGGGGCGCGGCGCGCTGGCGCAGCGACTCCGGATCGCGCGCGGGGACCTCCAACAGCTCGTTGAGCAGGTCGCCGCGCACCCGGTGCTCGGTCTCGCTCACCGACCGGCGGATGAGCAGCAGCAGGGCCGTCACCATCGCGGCCCGCTCCAGGACCCGCTGGTCGGTCTCGTCCAGCACCGCGCCGTGCAGGACCAGGGTGCCCAGCGATTCGCTGCCCGCCGTCGCCGACGCCACCCACGCCTCCCCCACCTGCTCCGGCGGCCCCGCGTGCGCCGACTCCCCCACGGGTTCCGGCCGCCCCGAGTGCTCTGGTCCCCCCGCGTGCGCCTGCTGTCCCGCCTGCGCCTGTTGTCCCGCCTGCGCCGACCGTCCCGCGTGCCCGGACGGCCCCGCCTGTCCCGCCTGCCCCGACCGTCCCGCGCGGACCGCCCGTCCGCTGGACAGCGCGGTGCGCACCGCCTCGGCCAGCTCCTCCTCCGGCAGCGGGCCCG
Organism: Nocardiopsis sp. NRRL B-16309; assembly: GCF_001279585.1. Classification (GTDB taxonomy): domain Bacteria; phylum Actinomycetota; class Actinomycetes; order Streptosporangiales; family Streptosporangiaceae; genus Nocardiopsis. The sequence continues at coordinate 50,292 of NZ_LGEC01000081.1, forward strand.
CCCCGCCGTGGTGGCGGTCCTCCACGACCGTGCCCTCGGGGGTGGCGCTCACCGACACGTCGGAGGTCTGGTCGTGGATCAGCACGGAACCGCCGAGCACCTCCGCGATCGCCGCCGCCACCTCGCGCACGCCACCGCCGCGCAGCACCAGGTCGGCCAGCCGGTCGTGCGCCGCCGCCGACCGCTCCACCGACGCCGTGTGCCGTTGCAGCCGCTCGTTCACGGTGTGCAGCTCGTCCAGGGCCCTGCGGGTGTCGTCGATGAGGTTCGCGCTGTCGATCGCGATGGCCGCGTGCGTGGCCAGCGACGACAGCAGCGCCACCTCCGAGTGGGCGAAGGGGCGCTCGCTGCGGTTGGCGGCGAACAGCACGCCCACGTCGCGGCCGTTCATCTTCAGCGGCACGCCCAGGATGGCGACTAGGCCCTCCTCGCGGACGGCGTGGTCGATGTTCTCGGTGTGCTCGAACCGGGGGTCGGCGAAGTAGTTCGCCGTCACGTAGGGCAGCGCCGTCGTCGCGACCAGACCGCCCAGCCCCTTGCCCGACGCCAGGCGCAGCCGCTGGAAGGACGCCGACACCGAACCCGACGTCACCCGCATGTAGGTGCCGCCCGCCTCCGGGTCGCTCAGCGTCAGATAGGAGACGTCGCAGTTGAGCAGGTGCCGCGCCCGCTCCACGATCGCCTGGAGCACCCGGTCCAGGCTGCGCATGCCCGCCAGGTCGTTGGCGGTCTCGAACAGCGCGCTCAGCTCCGACTCCCGGCGCTGGCGGTCGCGCAGCACCGACCGCACCCGCAGGGCGGTCAGCTTCGCGTTCTCCAGGGCCGCCACCACGTCGGGGTCGGCGCCCTCCGCGCGCGCCCGCAGCACCGGGCGCTCGTACTCCACCGGTGGCGCGTCACGCAGCAGCAGGTCGAGGAAGAACGCCTGGTCCTCCGGATCGCCCTGCGGGGCGGGGGTCGTGTTCAGCTCGCGCTCCATCCTCCGTCGACGGCCAGCGACGCACCGTTGACGAACGACGCGTCGGCACTGCAAAGGTAGACCACCAGCTCGGCGACCTCCTCCGGCTCGATCAACCGCTTCATGGGGGTGCGGGCCAACAGGACCTCGGCCAGCACCTCGTCCTCGGGGACGCCGTGCGCCCGCGCCTGGTCGGCGATCTGCCGCTCCACCAGGGCGGTGCGCACATAGCCCGGGTTCACACAGTTGGACGTGACCCCGTGCTCGGCGCCCTCCAGCGCGACCACCTTCGAGAAGCCCTCCAGCCCGTGCTTGGCGGTCACGTAGGCCGACTTGAACGGCGACGCCCGCAGCCCGTGCACGGAGGAGAGGTTGACGACGCGCCCCCACCCGCGCTCGTACATGTGCGGCAGGGCACCGCGGACCACGCGGAACGGCGCCTCGACCATCAGCCGGAGGATGAGGGAGAAGCGCTCGGGCGGGAAGTCCTGGACGGGGGCGACCGTCTGCACACCCGCGTTGTTGACCACGATGTCGGCGCCGCGTCCGGCCTCCTCGGCGGCGTCGAGGTCGGACAGGTCGATCTCCAGGGGCTCGCCGACGCCCTGGTCGGCCAGCGCGCGCAGCCCGGGTCCGTCGAGGTCGGCCAGCCGGACGTCGGCCCCCGCCGCGGCCAGGCGCAGCGCGCACGCCCGGCCGATCCCGCGCGCCGCCCCGGTGACCAGGGCGGTCCGTCCCGTCAGGTCGACCCGGGCGGTGCGCTGGGCGACCGAGGGGGAGGCGGCGGGCAGCGGGGGGATCCGGCCAGGCGCGCCCGGCGGGTACTCGTGCGTCGTCATGCCTGAAAACTAGGCGGGCGTGCGCAGAGCGTGGATAGGCCGGGCCGACACACGGCACCGGCGACTCATGTGGACGAGGCCCATGTGCCCGGGCGCGGCTGTGGAGATCCCACGCCCGACGCGTGAGTGACCAGGGTCTCACTGACATGTCGCCCACGTCACACGAGAACTAGTCTCCGGGCCACGGAGTTCGTCCGAAGCTCCCCCACGCCCTGTTCGGACCCACCCCCGGAGGCTCCCTTGCACCCCCCGACTCCGACCCCGCGACGGCTCGCCGTCGTCCTCACCGCCCTGGCCGCCGTCGTCGCCACGGTCGCGGCCGTCCTGCTCGCCGCCGCCCCACGGGCATCGGCCGCCGCGCTCACCCCCGTCACCTCGTTCGGTACCAACCCCGGCGACCTCGGCATGTACTCCTACGTCCCCGACGGGCTGCCCGACGGCGCGCCGCTCGTCGTCCTCCTGCACGGCTGCACGCAGAACGCGTCCGCCTACCACGCGAACTCCGGCTGGGCCGGCTACGCCGACAGCCACGGATTCGCACTCGTCTACGCCGAGCAGCGGTCGGCCAACAACGCCAACGCCTGCTTCAACTGGTTCCAGCCGGGTGACGTGGCCCGCGACTCCGGCGAGGCCCGGTCCGTGCGCTCCATGGTGGAGCACGCCGTGGCCGCCGAAGGGCTCGACGCCGACCGCGTCCACGTGTCCGGTCTCTCCGCGGGCGGCGCCATGGCGGGAGAACTCCTCGCCGCCTACCCCGACCTCTTCGCCGGCGGCGCCATCGTGGCGGGCATCCCGGTCGGCTGCGCCGACGGCATGGTCGACGCCTTCACCTGTATGAACCCGGGTAAGACGCAGTCGCCGGAGCAGTGGGGCGACGCCGTGCGGGCCAAGAACCCCGGGTGGAGCGGGCCCCTGCCGCGCGTGGCCGTGTGGCACGGCACCGCCGACACCACGGTCGCCCCGGCCAACGGCGCCGCGAGCGTGAGCCAGTGGACGAACGCGCACGGGCTGGACGGCTCTCCCGACGCCACCGAGCAGCTGCCCGGCGGCACCACCGCCGACTACCACGGCGGAACGGCGGCCACGGCGGCCGTCGCCCACTTCCGGGTCTCCGGCATGGGGCACGGGACGCCTGTGGACCCCGGGCAGGGCTGTGGCACGGCCGGTGCCTACTTCCTGGACACCGTCTGCTCCACCGGGTACACCGTCGACTTCTGGGGGCTCGGCGAGGTCACCGACCCCGGTCCGACCGGCGACCCGGACCCCACCGGGGACCCCGACCCCACGCCGGGTCCGACCGGGGACCCGGAGCCCGGTGAGTGCGTGAAGGCGAGCAACTACGACCACGTCCGCGGCGACCGGGCGGTCCAGCGCTCCGGCCTCACCTACGCGGTCGGGTCCGACGACCCCCTCGGCCTGTGGAACGTCTTCGTCACCACCGCGCTGACCGAGACCTCTCCCGGCTACTGGGAGCACACGCCCGGTGCCTGCTGACGGCGTCCGCGGCGGGTGTCAGATGCCGTTCCCGCCGCGGGCCAGCCGTCCGAAGTGGGCGACCGTCGCCCCCAGGGCGAAGTGCGCCGCCTGGTGCTCGGTCATCGGGACGAGCCCGGCCGGCACCTGGACGTGGAACGGGAACTCCTCGTCCGGGCGGATACGGAAATCGTCGATCACGCCCTGCGACAGCAGCATGGTGAGAGCCTCGCGCACCTGCCCGCTGCGGTTGTCCGACGCCCAGATCGTCATGCCCCCAACCTAGGGCATGTCCCGCCGCCGGACGGGGCATTCGACGCACCGGTCCGGACGGCCTCGTCGGCCGCCCGGCCCGGTGCGCGAGCGCGTGCGGGCGGACAGGTCCGCCCACACGCGGTGAGGACGGGCACGACCCCCGTGGCGCCCGTCTCCGCCGCCATCGCGTCCGCCGCCCACCCCCGGTGGCGGTCGCCGCGACGGGGTCTCAGTCCTGGCCGGGCAGGCGGGCCTCACCGGCGAGCACGTTCTCGGTGAGGCGGCGCAGGGACAGCCGGGTGGCCTCGAACTCGTCCGCGGGCAGCGCGATGACCTCGCCCACCGCCTCGGGGACGCCCTCCGCGAGGGCCCGCAGCCGGACGCCCTCCTCGGTCAGGGTGACCCGGACCGAGCGCTCGTCCCCGGGATCGCGGTCCCGGTTGACCAGGCCCCTGGTCTCCAGCCGCTTGAGCAGAGGCGTGAGCGTGCCGTAGTCGAGCTGGAGGACCGCGCCGATGTCCTTGACCGGGCAGTCCCGCCGCTCCCAGAGGAGCATCATCACCAGATACTGGGGATAGGTGAGGTTCATCCGTTCCAGGAGCGGACGATAGAGGTTCGTGACGGCACGCGACGCGGCGTAGAGCGCGAAGCACATCTGCTCGTCGACGGGTGGGAGAGGGAAGTCTCCGCCGGGGTTGGGAGCTTGCTCGGACATCGGGCACATCGTAGTAACCGAGTGGTCGATGTCAAAGACCACAATTGCCTCGGGTGCGAGGAAACCCCGTAATCGCTCCCACCGGACCCCGCACGCACCAGGCACTTCGATCCGGTCGGGACACACCAGGCACCTCGGCCACGCCGGGCACATGAGGCACACCAGATACACCAGCCACATCGGTCCTGTCTGACACGCCGTTGCGCCTGACACACCTGATCCATCCCGCACACCAGGAATCTCGGTCCCACCGGACACACCTGATCCACGGCCCACACCGATGCCGCCGCCCGATCGCCTCCTATCGCGGTGACGCGTCCGTCGGCAGCCGCCGCTTCACCACCTTGCCGGTCGCGTTGCGCGGAAGCTCGTCCAGCAGCACCACGTCACGCGGCACCGAGAAGCGCCCCAACTCCTGGCGGACGATGAGCCGGATCTCGTTCGGATCGACCTCCATCCCCTCGTAGGGCACCACGAACGCCGCGAACCGGTGCCCGAACTCCTCGTCCGGCACCCCCGTCACCACCACCTCGCGCACCGACGGCAGGGCCACGATCAGCTCCTCCACCGGCCGCGGGAACACGTTCTCCCCGCCCGAGATGATCATGTCGTCGTCCCGCCCGGCCACGTGCAACAGCCCCTCGCCGTCCACGTGGCCGCGGTCGCCGGTCGCCATCAGGCCGTGCGCGACGTCCCTGGTCCCGCCGTTCGTGTACCCCTCGAAGAGCATCTCGTTGCCGACGTGGATCGACCCCTCCGTCCCCGGCGGCACCTCCACCCCGTCCGAGTCCAGCACCGCCAGGTGCGTTCCCAGCGGCGGGCGGCCCGCCGTGGTCGGCGACCGCCGCATCTCCTCCGGGGTCGCGATGGTCGCCCACGACACCTCCGTCGAGCCGTACAGGTTGTAGAGCACGTCCCCGAACTCGTCCATGAACTCCGTGATGAGCTTCGGGCTCATCGCCGAACCGCTGCACGCCACCACCCGCAGCGACGACGTGTCGTAGGCGGCCCGCACCCGCGGTGGCAGGTCCATGATCCGGCGCAGCATCACCGGCACCGCGAACACCGCCGTGCACCGGTGCTCGGCCACCGCCCGCAGCACGTCCTCCGGGTCGAACTGGCGGCGCATGACCAGCGTCGCCCGCATCGACATGCCCAACTGCACCCCGGCCAGGCCCCAGGTGTGGAAGACCGGCGCCGCGACCAGGATCCGGTCCGAGGACCGCAACGGGATCCGGGACAGCACCGACGCCGCGTCCTGCGGACCCCTGGGCGTGGGGCGGCGCGCGCCCTTGGGCGTGCCCGTGGTGCCCGACGTCAGCACGATCAGCCGCCCCGGACGCTCCGGTGGCGCCGGTTCCGGCTCCGTGTCGGCGATCTCCCGGGCCCGCCACGGCACCCGCGGTCCCGGAACGGAGGCCTCGCCCCAGGCCGTGAACCGCGGGATCGGCGCGGCCACGTCCTCGTACAGGTCCTCGAACTCGGCGTCGGCCACCAGGGCGGCCAGATCGTGTTCGGCCGCCGCGGCCGCCACCTGGGCGGGGGCCATGCCCGTGTTCAGCAGGACGCAGTCCGCGCCCAGGCGCCCGCACGCCGCCATCGTCTGCACGAACGCGCCGTGGTTGCGGCACAGCACGCCCACGCTCGCGCCCGGCCGCACCCCGGCCCGGTCCAGCTCCACGGCCAGCATCCGGGCGCGCAGGTTCATCTCACGGAAGGTCGTCGGCCCGTGGTCGTCGATGACCGACACCTGGTCCGGAACGCGTTCGTTCGCGGCCGCGTAGCCGCCCGCCACGGTCGCGCCCCAGGTCCGCAGGGCACGCAGCTGCCGCAGGATCCGGTCGGGCCGACCGGCGCTGAGGACCCCGGCCCTGACCAGGACGCGCACGGTCCCGAGGGTGCGGCGCAGGCGGGCGGGGGTCGACGGACGGCCGAGGTCTGGCGCCATGATGTCTCCGGGGAGGACGGGGACAGGCGAAGCGCTCCGCGCCGTGTCGCGGAGCCCTCGCCTGGTCGCTCCGCGGAGTACTGCGACCGTAGGAGACGGCCGCACCCCCTGTCTTCCCCGGTGTGTGCGCCGTCATTCCCGCGTCGTTGTCACCCCGGTGAGTTCACCGATGGGGGCGGGACGCCGCCCCCATCGGCTCACAGGTCGAACTTCATCGGCTGCCCGCTCGGCTCGGGCATACCGCCCTCCGGCTCCAACGAGACGCCCACCTGCACCGGGGACCCCATGTCCTTCGACATCCCGGAGTGCAGGCCCTCCTCCGTGGGGGTGAGCATCCCGGCCGAGCGCATGTCGTCGTCCGGATCGACGTACCACATCTGGTAGGCCATGCCCTCCGGCGCGTGCGGGAGCCCCTCCACGACGAACATCAGCGCGTCCATCTCGTAGGACGTGTAGGCCGTCGCACGCGCGCCCTCGCCCAGCGGACCCTCGTGGACGCTCGTGTCCGGAGCCGCCAGCAGCGCCTCGATCTGCGACGACTCCTGCCGCATGTCGTCCATGCTGCGTTCCATCGACACCAGGCCCGCCCCCAGGACGACGGCGACCAGGGCGCACGCGGCCGTCAGCAGCCAGGGCAGCCGACGGCGCCACCGGGTCGCGGACGACAGGTCGATGACCGTGCCGTCCGGTTCGGGGGCCTCCACCAGCGGCGCCTCCTGACGCGTCCGCTCCGCGGCGGCCCGCACCCGCGTCCACACCGCCTCCGAGGGCCGGTCCGACTCCGCGTACGCCAGCCGCACGAGAGTCTCCCGGAACTCCACGAGGTCGCGTCGGCAGTCCTCGCACTCGTCGAGGTGCCGCTCGGTGGCCACGGCCTCGTCCGGATCCAGGCCGTCCACGGCGTACCCGGCGATCAGCCCGTGCGCGCAGTTCTCGCTCATACGCTCACCCCCAGGCAGTCGCGCAACCGGATCAGACCGTCGCGCAGACGGCCCTTCACCGTGGTCAGCGGGACGTCGAGCAGGTCGGCGGCCTCACGCTGGGTGTAGCCCGTGTAGTAGGTCAGGCGCACGGCGTCGCGCTGCAACTCGGTCAGCCGCCGCAGACAGCGGCGCACCTTCTCCCGCTCCAGCCGGTGCTCCACCTGCTCCGAGACCCCGTCGGCCGGGGTCCGCTCCGGTTCGAGGCGACTCGCGGCCGAGACGCGCGCGGCCGCGGCCTCCTCCGATCGGACCCGGTCGACCGCCCTGCGGTGCGCGATCACCAGGACCCACGAGCGCACGCTCCCCCGTTCGGCGTCGAAGCGCGCACACTGGCGCCACACCTCCAGGAACACCTCCTGGGTCACCTCCTCCGCCTGCGCCACGTCGAGCAGGACCCGCCGCACCACGCCGAACACGGGCCCGGACAGCTCCCGGTAGACGCGCTCGAACGCCGCCAGGTCACCGACCGCCGCCTGCCGCAGAGGAGCGGCCAGGCCGTCCTCCGGGGGCGCGGTCCCGCGTTCGGCCCCGCCGTCCGCGGTGGCTCTGACGCCTCTCAACCGATCCACTGCTCACCGACCCTCTCCCTCTGCCGTCACCGTCCATTCGGCGCCGACCGCCGCGGGGCGACGGGCACCCCCACAGACGTTTATCCGTTCGTGACATGGATGGCGGTCTCCCTCCCATCATCGGCCCCGAACCCAGGGCATGTTCGACACCACCCGTACAACAGCCCGGGTACCGGCCGCGGTCGCGGGCCTCGTCGCCGCCGGAGCCGCGGTGGCCGTGGCCGAGGTCGTCGCCGTCGTCATGGGCCGGTACGACGTCACCCCGCTGCTGGCCGTCGGCGACGCGACGGTCGATCTGACGCCGTTGCCGGTCAAGCAGTTCGCGGTGGACACCTTCGGGACCGCCGACAAGATCGCCCTGTTCGTCGGCATGGGCGCGATCATGGTGATGGCCGCCGCCCTCCTGGGGGCCGCCGCCGGACGGCGCCGCTGGATCGGCGCGGTCGGCATCGCCGCCTTCGCGGTGGTGGGCCTGGCCGCCGTCCTCACCCGGCCGGGCGCCGGGGTGCTGGACACCGTGCCGACCCTGGTGGGCATCGGCGCCTGCTACCTGCTCCTGACCCTGCTGCTGAACACCGCCGCGGGACCCGAGCCCGGGGAGGGCCGGTGGGAGCGAGCGGGCACCGGCGCCGACGTGGGAGCCGGTGATGGAGCGGAGACCGGAGGGGCTGACGCCAGCGCTGGCGCAGAGCCTGGTGGTGCCGATGGTTCCGTCGGTCCCGCTGGTGCCACGGACGCCGGAGGGCCTGCGGCCGGTGGTCCTGTGGGGACTGGTGGTGCAGATGACTCCGACAGTACTGGTGGTGCCACGGAGACCAGTGAGGGCGGGACCAGTGGTCCCGCGAAGGCTGGTGGTGCCGCGGAGGTCGGTGTCGGCAGTGCCGATGGCGGTGCTGGGGACCGTGGCACTGACGCGGGGCCCGAAGACGCCGACGAGGCCCGTGATTCGGAAGAGGCCGAGCGCGACTCCCCCGGGTTCGACCGGCGCCGCTTCGTCCTGCTCGCGGGATCGGCGGCAGCGCTCTCGGCGGGCGCCGGCACGGCCGCCCGGCTCCTCGCGGCCTCGGGCCCGGGCACGCGGACCGGCGTGGGCGACATCCGACTGCCCCGGCCCTCCGATCCCGCCGCGCCCGTGCCGGACGGCGCCGACCTCGAACTCGACGGGCTCTCCTCGTTCTTCACCCCGAACGAGGACTTCTACCGCATCGACACCGCGCTCTCCGTTCCCCGGCTGGACGCCTCGACCTGGTCCCTGCGGATCCGCGGGAACGGGGTCGAGGACCGGACCTACGACTACCACGAGCTGCTCAACCGGTCGGACCTGGTGGAACGGGACATCACCATCGCGTGTGTCTCGAACCCGGTCGGCGGCGACCTGATCGGCAACGCACGGTGGATCGGCGTTCCGCTGGCGACCCTGCTGGAAGAGGTGGGCGTCGTCCCTCCATCGCGAGGAGGCTCCGCCGACCAGCTCGTGTCGCGCTCCTCCGACGGCATGACCATCGGCACGCCCGTCGAGGACGTCATGGACGGGCGCGACGCGATGCTCGCCCTCGGCATGAACGGCGAACCGCTCCCCTACGACCACGGATTCCCGGTGCGCATGGTCGTGCCGGGCCTCTACGGCTACGTCTCGGCGTGCAAGTGGCTCGTGGAGATCGAGCTGACCACGTTCGACGCCTTCGACGCCTACTGGGTCCCCCGGGGCTGGTCGGCACGCGGGCCGATCAAGACCCAGTCCCGCATCGAGACTCCGCGGGACAACGCCTCGGTCGCCGGCGGCACCGTGCCCATCGCCGGAGTGGCCTGGGCCCAGACCACCGGCATCGACCGGGTCGAGGTCAGCGTCGACGGCGGAGAGTGGCGCGAGGCCGAACTCGCCGAGGAGGCCACGACCGACACCTGGCGCCAGTGGGTCTACGAGTGGGACGCCGAGCCGGGCGACCATGAGATCTCGGTCCGGGCCACCGACCGCGACGGCGACGCCCAGACCGACGATCACGCCCCTCCCGCGCCGGACGGAGCCACCGGCCAACACACGGTTCAGGTCACCGTGGCGTAGGACCCCACCACACCGGACTTCCCGTGCCACGAGCGCGGGAGCAGTCGGCCGCGCCATGGCCGGCACAGCACGCGACACCCACACCACACACGAAACAGAGGGCCGAACGATGAACGCACCCAGCACGAACACGCTGCGCCGACTCCTCGCCGCCGGAGCCATCTCCCTCACCGCGGTCTTCGCGCTCGCCGCCTGCAACGACGCCGCCTCGGACGACCCGTCGGTGGAGACCGAGGAGATGGAGGAGGACGAGGGCGAAGAGGGCATGGAGGAGGACTCCATGGAGGACGAGGGAATGGAAGAGGACTCCATGGAGGACGAGGGCATGGAGGAGGAGGGATCCATGGACGACGACATGGAGGACGACTCCATGGACGAGGAGGACATGGAAGACGAGGAGATGATGGAGGACGACGAGATGATGGAAGACGACGAGAACTGATCTCCCTCCTCTGAATGTCCCCCGAACGCGCTCCCCCTCGTCACCCCCGGCGAACGGACGCGCCCGAGCCGCGGCCCCGCGACACCGGTGCCGCGGCTCGGGAACGGAGGCGAAGTGACCCGTGGCACAGGCGTTGTGGTTTGCCGGAGGGTCTCCCTGGGGGTAGTGTTCTCCGAGTCGCCACGGGACGGCGAGCGGCCCTCAGGGGTCGGCTCGGAACCGGACCGGATCAGGCGGCACCCCTTCCTGAAGCCCAACGGGTTCGAGCAGTGCCTCGGCTCCGGTAGGCTCGGGGAGTTGCTTCGAAAGCCGGGCGAATTCGCCCGGTCGAGGAAGCGGAACGGGCTTTACCCCGATCAATTGCTCCGAAACCGCCGATTTGGCGGGGCACGGAACACCTGATAAAGTAAAGACACAACGAAGCGTCCACA
>NZ_LGEC01000082.1 GCF_001279585.1 Nocardiopsis sp. NRRL B-16309
GTGTGTACACCTCGCCGCGTAGTGAGTACACGCGTCAGTTGTTGACGGCGGCGCCGTTGCTGGACCCGGACGAGGCACGCCGCCACCGCGCCGAACGCGCCCGGGCGCGCGACGGGGCCTGACCGGGCGCGGAGCGACACGCGGCGGCATGGTGCCGCCGCGCGCACGCGCCCCGCCCCTACCGCCTCACACCAGGCCCGCCAGCAGGGCCCGCAGCCCGTAGCGGAAGCGCGCGTCGGCTTCGGCCGCGTCCGGGGCGTCCTCCTCCTGCTGGTGGCGGACCTGGTGCACCACCGCGCCCAGACAGTACGAGTACAGGGCGTCCGCCGCGCGTTCGACGTCGGGACCGGTCAGCCCCGCCTCGCCCAGGGCTCCCTCGACGAGGGCCCGGGTGGCGAGGCTGTGGGGTGTGCGGGGCGCGCGGTGCGCCAGGAGCGACAGGGCACCGGAGAACTCCAGCAGCCGGGCGCGGTAGGCCTCGGCCCACGCGGTGATCCGGGCGTCCCACGGGCCGGGCTCGGACGCCCCGGCCGGCTCCCCGTCCTCCGCGGCCTGTTCGGACTCCCGCGCCTCCGGATCGTCCAGGGCACCGGCCCCGGGGCCCGGGGAGGTGACGTAGGCCGCGATGGCGTTGAACAGCTGCTCCTTGCCCAGGGGGAAGTGGTGGTAGATCGCCATCGCCTCCACCTCCAGGGCGTCGCCCAACCGGCGCATGGACAGCCCGCCCAGGCCGCGACCCGCGATGATGTGCAACGCCTCGATGATGATGCGCTCGCGGCTCAGCCCCGCGTAGTTCCTGCTCACGCTCGTCCCTTCGGAATCCGGGCGCCGGTCGACGCCGCACCTCGCACACGCGGCGGCCGCGGCCGCGACGCGGCCAGGGTCGCCAGATGATCTTGCTCACCCCTAAAGTGGCCTCGACCGACGGTACGCGGGTTTGGAGCGCACACATGGGACTTGCCAAGCAGAGCATCACACAGGCGCGCGAGAGCCTGGAACGGGACCGGGAGCTGGCCGAGCGCCTGCCCGAGCTGCTGCGGTCGGTGGCCGATACCGAGGAGGCCCTGCACGCCGCCCAGGAGAACGACGCCTCCGACGAGCAGCTGCGCAACCTGGGACTCGCCCTCGACACCGCCCTGACCGAGGCGATGCGTGCCGCCTACGCCAAGGAGCGGGTGCTGGTGGGGCTCAAGGGGTACACCGACCGGATCTACCGGCGCAAGCTCTCGGCCCGGCCGAAGGTCCGCGCGGCGACGCTGGACGCCGAGCAGCTGCTCACCGCCCGTGAGGCCCACCGCCTGCACGGGATCGAGCGGACGCCGCGGCGGATGGTCTGAGACCGGTCCGGGCCCGCCGAGCCCGCGCCCGGCGGCGCGGCGGGCCCTGTCGTGGCCACGACCCGGCCCGATCACGCCCCGACCCGGCCCGATCACGCCCCGGCCCGGTTCGGACACCGCGACCCCTGCCGGGCCCCGCGGGGACGGTAGGTTGGGGTGCATCCGGTCGAAGACGGCGCCCGCGACCGCGGGGGCAGACCACTTTGTGGGGAGCGCAGTAGGAGATGGCGGATTTCATCCGCGTGGATCCGACGTCGAAGGTACCGCCCTACGAGCAGATCAGGACGCACGTGGCGATCGCCGCGGCCAACGGCGACCTGCCGGTCGGCTACCGGCTGCCGACGGTCCGGGCGCTGGCGAGCGAACTGTCGGTCGCGGTGAACACCGTGGCCCGCGCCTACCGCGAACTGGAACAGGCCGGAGTCGTCGAGACCCGCGGGCGCTCGGGCACGTTCGTGGCCGCCACCGGTGACGACCAGCGCGCCGAGGCGCTGGAGGCCGCCCGCGCCTACGCCGAGGTGATCTCGCGTGTGGGGCTCGACCACGACGAGGCCGTCGAGATCCTGCGGGCCGCGCTCAGACGGTGACCCGGCGCACCGGCGCCCCCGACACGACACCCCCGGGGCGAGCCGCGGCCGCCCCGGAGCACGGCCGTCCGCCCGCGGAACCTTCCGGCCCTCGCGATGCCGCCACGCGGCGGTGGCCGCATGCGGCCGGGAGCCCGGGGAGCCCGCCCACACCGGCGTTCCGGTCGTTAGGGTCGTAGGGGCGCCGTCCCCCTGGCGGCGCCAAGGGTCGAAGGAGGCGCTCCATGGGCAAGGGATCCGGTGCGGGACGGTCGACGGGCGGAGGGGGCGGTGGTTCCCAGGGCCGCCCCGGTGGTTCCCAGGGCCGATCCGGTGGGGCCAAGGGGACGGGTGATTCCCGGGGACGGGCCGGAGGTTCCCAGGGGCAGCCCGGCGGCGGGTCCCAGGGCCGGTCCGGTGCGGCCTCGGGCGGAGCGGGGTCCCCGCGCGACCGGCAGGACTCGCGGCGGCGCTGGGCCAGGGCGCACCACCGGCACTACCACAACGAGCTCAGCTACCAGGGCGACGGCGAGTTCCGGCCGCGGCGCAGCAACACCCAGACGTTCTTCGTCATCGCCGTGTTCGGGATGATCCTGATCGGCCTGCTGTGGCTGGGGTTCGTCATCTTCCTCTAGCTTCCAGGGCTCGTGCGGTCCGACGGCGCGGCCCGCCCGTCGCCCAAGAGTGCTGCGGGTGGGGCGGGCTACCGTCCCCAACGGACGCCTACCGGCGCGGCCCGCCCGTCGCCCAAGAGTGCTGCGGGTGGGGCGGGCTACCGCCCTCAACGGACGCCTACCGGCGCAGCCCTATCACGGAGATGATGTAGAAGAGGACGAGTCCGGCCCAGACGAGCGGCACCGCCGCGCCGCCGACCAGGGAGGCCGTGATCGCCGTGAGCGGGATGCTGACGCCCAGGCACACCAGGGACAGCACGAACCGCACGGTGTTGGAGGGCATCCCCGCCTTGGCGGGAGCGGCCTGCGCGGCGGTGTGGGCGAGGTGGTGCCGCACGCGCTCCTCGATGGTGTCGTCGATGCGTTCGACGAGCGAGGCCGCCACGGCGTCGTCGTACTCCGGACCGAGTTCGCGGCCGGCTCGCAGAGCTGCGGCGACCTCGTCCGTGCGGCGGGATGAGGGAGATGAGGTCATGGCGCCATCATCGCACCGCCGTCGGCGGTCGGCGAGGGTCCTGCGCCCATACCAGGGAGAACTCCGGGTTTCCCCTGACACGGACCGGGCTCCCGCGGTGCGCGATGCCCCCGGCGCACGACGACGGGGCCGCCCCGTGGGGGCGGCCCCGTGCCGTCTCGGCCGCGTCTAGCTGGCGAAGTCCAGCAGCTGCTGTGCGCGGCTGGGGTGGCGCAGCTTGGACAGCGACTGCTTCTCCAGCTGACGGATGCGCTCGCGGGTCAGCCCCAGGTGCTTGCCGATCTCGTCGAGCGTGCGCGGCCGGCCGTCCATCAGGCCGAAGCGCAGGGACATGATGGTCGCCTCGCGCGGCTCCAGGTCGGAGAGCGCGTTGCGCAGCTGGTCGGCCATGAGCTGGCGGTCGACCACCTCGGAGGCCTCCGAGGCGTCCACGTCCTCGATGAGGTCGCCGATCCGGGTCTCGCCGTCCTCGCCGATGGTGGAGTCCAGGCTGATCGGCTGCCGGGTGACCCGCAGCAGCTCCTCGATCTGGGCCGGTGTCTTGTCCAGCTCCAGGCCCAGCTCCTCGGGGGTGGGCTCGCGGCCCAGCGCCTGGTGCATGTCGCGTTCCAGGCGGCTCACCTTGCTGAGCAGCTCCAGCACGTGCACCGGCAGGCGGATGGTGCGCGCGGAGTCGGCGAACCCGCGCTGGATGGCCTGGCGGATCCACCACATGGCGTAGGTCGAGAACTTGAAGCCCTTGGAGTAGTCGAACTTCTCCACCGCGCGGATCAGCCCGAGGTTGCCCTCCTGGACCACGTCCAGCAGGGACATGCCGCGGTCGCTGTACTTCTTGGCGACCGAGACCACCAGGCGCAGGTTGGCCTCGAGCATGTGGGACTTGGCCAGGCGGCCGTCCTCGGCCACCCACTCCAGTTCCTCGACCTCGGCCTCGGCCATCTCGAAGGAGTCGTCGACGGCACCGTGCCGGCCCAGCCGGTACTCGGCGTAGAGCCCGGCCTCGACCCGCTTGGCGAGGTCGACCTCCTGCTCGGCCGTGAGCAGCTGCCGCCGCCCGATGGCCTTGAGGTAGGTGTGGACCGAGTCGCCCATGGCGGGGGACTGGTCGTCCAGGTCCACCTCGCCGGTCTCCGGGTCGGTGCCGGTCTGGGAGGTCTCGGTCTTCTTGGTGCGCCGCGTGGTGCGGGTCTTCCTCCGGGAGGCGGAGGGGCCCTTACGGGCCGCGACCTTGCCGGTTGCGGCCTTGGGTGCCTCGTCGGTCTCGGGCACCGTCGCGATGAGAGTGTTTTCCAGCACGTCGTCCTCGGCGTCAGGATCGGCCACCAGCACGGAGTCCTCGCCCCCGTTGGCGAGTCGGACACCGTTCTCGGTGAGTTCACGCAGGATGGAGCGGCCGTCAGCAGAGGTGACTCCGGCCGCGGAGAAAGCGGTACGTAGTTCGGAGAGTGACAGGTGTCCCTGGGAGCGCCCGCGTTCGAGAAGGTCGGACAGAGCGCCGTCCGCGGTGCCCTCCTGGTGCGGAGCGGTCCCGGTGGATTCGGGTACCGAAGCGGCTAGGGCAGTGCTCGTCATCGGGGCACCTCCCTCCCTTCCAAGACGTGTGGCACGTGGCGGAGGGTTCCCGCCGACTGGACGCGCCAATATGTCCAACGTGTCGCCAGGTCAAATGTTCCCTGTCTCGATTGGATATCGGAGAGAGTGGCGTACATCACGGTGTGGGAAGTGGCCGGACACGGAGTCGAGCGGGTAAAGGGCACCATCCTCGACCGCGTGCGCGGTGCGTCCTGGAGACCGGGCACGGCGGAGGGCGCAGGGCCGGGTGCGAGTGGACCGATGGCTGTCGCCAACTGCGGACCTCCTTGGTGAAGAGGGGCCGAAGGACCGGATACACAAGTAGACGTCGGGGACCTTCCGGAAGTTCCCCGCCTACCGGACACGGCCCGGGGCGGCCGTGGTCCGACATCGCCGCGGGGGTGGGATGCCCCCAGCTCACACGGGATTCCGGCGGTGCCGGTGGACGTGACCGCGACGCCTGTAGTCGACAGGGTCCCACGGGAACGGAGTGCACCGGTAAACGCCGATTCGCGTGGTGCCCGCCCCCGCGTCCGGGATCGCGACCGGCCGCCCGGCGCCGCGCGAACGGCGGAGCGCCCCTCGCTCCCTCCCCGCCTCAGTCCACGGGCGTGCGCAGCGCGACCAGGTCCGGCTTGCCCGAGGCCAGCAGCGGCAGGTGGTCGCGCACCTCCAGTTCACGCGGCGCCGCGTAGGCGGGCAGCCGCTCGCGCACCCAGTCGCGCAGCTCCTCCAGCGACGGCGGCCGCAGCGGGTCGGCCGGGACCACCACGGCGCTGACCCGCTCGCCCCACTCCGGGTCCGCGCGGCCCACGACCGCGGACTCGGCGACCGCCGGGTGCTGGGCGAGAAGCGCGTTGACCTGGCCCGGGACCACCTTGTGTCCGCCCGAGTTGACGACGTCGTCCATCCGACCCAGGACCGACAGCCGCCCGTCGGCCTCCCAGCACCCGAGGTCGTTGGTGCGCAGCCAGGCGAGGCCGTCGCCGTCGCGCTCCAGCCCCCCGGGGTCGTCGACACCGGGCGGCATCCGGTAGCCGCTCAACAGCACCGGGCCCGCCACCAGGATCCGGCCCGGCTCCCCGGGCGCCTCCGACTCCAGCCGCACGCGCACCCCGTCCAGGGGGAGGCCGTCGTAGACGCAACCTCCGCACGTCTCGCTCATGCCGTAGGTGGTCACCACCCGCGCCCCCGCCGATCGGGCCCGCTCCAACAGGTCGGGTTCGGCCGCGGCCCCGCCGAGCAGGATCGTGCCCAGGTCGGAGAGGTCGGCACCGGCGGCGAGCAGCCGCCGCAGCTGGGTGGGGACCAGGGACACGTGCGGACGCAGCTCGCGCGCCAGTTCCGCCACGTTCCGCGCGTCGAAGTCCGCGTGCACCGCCTCGGTTCCGGTGACCAGGGCCCGGATGACCACCTGCAGGCCGGAGACGTGTCCGGCTGGCAGCACGCACAGCCACGGCTCGCCCGGCGCCGCGCCCACCCGCGCCACCGAGGCCAGCGCGGAGGCGCGCAGGGCCGAGGCGGACAGCTCCACCCCCTTGGGTACGCCGGTGGAACCGGAGGTGGTGATGACCAGAGCGGTGTCGGCGCGCGCGGGCACGCCGTCCGCCAGGGCCGTCACGCCCTTGGGCGTGCGTACCGAGTCCGGGCGCATCGCGGCGAGCAGGCCCTCCACCCGCGCCTGGGGCGTGCCGGCGGGGACGGGCAGCAGCGCGGGGCCCTCACCGGCCAGGGCGGACGCCACACGGCGGCCGATCTCCTCGGGCGCCAGGCCCACGAGCGCCTGGAGGGGCCGTCCCGGGCCGGAGCCGGGCGCCCGTTCCGGGGCTTCCACCGCGTCTGCTGCTGTCACACGTGCCACGCAGGACAGGGTATGCCGCCCCGGGCGCGCGCGTGCTCGGCCGTGGGGGCGGGGGTGTGCCGAGCGCGGCCACCCCGCCTGGCAGAATGCGTAGGGTCGACGCTCGGACGCGGCCCTCGCGGCCACGCCCGTGCCGTCCCCAAGTGTTTTCGTGAGGAGAAGCAGAAACCGTGAGCAGCGTGATCGACTGGCAGCGGTCGGGCGAGTATTCCGACATCATCTACGAGACCGCGGAGGGCATCGCCAAGATCACGATCAACCGCCCGGAGCGGCACAACGCCTTCCGGCCGCAGACCTTGTTCGAGCTCCAGCAGGCGTTCAACATCGCCCGCGACGACTCCGAGGTCGGCGTGATCATCTTCACCGGTGCCGGCGACCAGGCCTTCTGCTCGGGCGGCGACCAGAAGATCCGCGGCGACGACGGCTACATCGGTGACGACGCCGTCGCCAAGCAGGGCATCGGCCGCCTCAACGTGCTGGACCTGCAGGTGCAGATCCGCCGCCTGCCCAAGCCGGTCATCTGCATGGTCGCCGGGTGGTCCATCGGCGGCGGCAACGTGCTCCAGGTCTGCTGCGACCTGACCATCGCCGCCGACAACGCCAAGTTCGGGCAGACCGGTCCCAAGGTCGGCTCCTTCGACGGCGGCTACGGCTCCTGGCTGCTGGCCGAGACCGTGGGCCTGAAGAAGGCCCGCGAGATCTGGTACCTGTGCCGCCAGTACAGCGCCGAGGAGGCGCGGGAGATGGGCATGGTCAACACGGTCGTGCCGCTGGCCGACCTGGAGAAGGAGACCGTCCAGTGGGCGCGTGAGCTCCTGGAGAAGTCCCCGCTGGCCCTGCGCATGCTCAAGGGCGCCATCAACGCCGTCAGCGACGGCGCCGCCGGGATGCAGCAGTTCGCCGGTGACGCCACGATGCTCTACTACATGAGCGAGGAGGCCCAGGAGGGGCGGGACGCCTTCAAGGAGAAGCGCCGTCCGGAGTTCGACAAGTTCCCGCGCCGCCCGTGACCTCCCCGGCCGCCGCCCCGGCGGGGGCACCCGCCGGGGCCCGTGCCTTCGCCCTGGGCCTGCGCAACCGGTTCCGCGGCATCACCGTGCGCGAGGGCCTGCTGGTGCGCGGTCCGGCCGGGTGGGGCGAGTTCTCCCCGTTCGCCGAGTACGGTCCGCGCGAGTCCTCGCGCTGGTGGGCGGCCTGCCTGGAGGCGGCCCACCAGGGCTGGCCGGCGCCGGTGCGCGACCGTGTGCCGGTCAACGTCACCGTGCCCGCGGTCGGCCCGGAGCGGGCCGCGGAGATCGTGGCCGCCGGCGGGTGCGCGACCGCGAAGGTGAAGGTCGCCGAACGCGGCCAGGACCCGGGTGAGGACATCGCCCGGGTGGAGGCCGTGCGCCACGCCCTGGGGCCCGCGGGCCGGGTGCGCGTGGACGCCAACGGCGGCTGGGACGCCGAGACCGCGGTGCGGATGGTGCGCGCGCTGGACCGGTTCGGTCTGGAGTACGTCGAGCAGCCGTGCGCGAGCCTGGACGACCTGGCGCTGGTCCGGCGCCGCGTCGACGTGCCGGTGGCCGCCGACGAGTCGATCCGCAAGGCGGAGGACCCGCTGAAGGTGCGCGCGGCCGGTGCCGCCGACATCGTGGTCCTCAAGGTCCAGCCGCTGGGCGGGGTGCGCGCCGCCCTGCGCGTGGCCGAGGCCTGCGGGCTCCCGGTGGTGGTCTCCAGCGCGGTGGAGTCCTCGGTCGGGCTGGCGGCGGGCGTGGCGCTGGCCGCGGCCCTGCCGGAACTGCCCTACGCGTGCGGTCTGGCGACCGCGCAGATGCTCACCGCCGACGTCACCGCGGACCCGCTGCTGCCCCTGGACGGGTCTCTGCCGGTTCGGGCGGTGGAGGTCGACGAGGAGCGTCTGCGCGAGGTCGAGATCGATGCCGCCGCCTGGCGGGCACGGGCGGAGAAGGCCCGTGACGCGGGGCGGGAGCGCTCCGACCCGGAGTGAGGCGGCCCCCGGGGGCCGCTGGGCAGGCTTTCGAACGGAGGCACCGGACACGCCCGGGTGTGCGCGGACCGACATCTGCGGATGCTCGCCAGCGGCGGCGTGAGCGGGTTGACTGGTAGGTGGTGGGATCGTGACGCGTCCGCGGAGTGGTCTTGGCCGTACCGATACCGGCGGCACGGTCGGCCCCCGCCGCGGAGGGGTGGTGCGAGCGCGGCCCCGCCGGCCGGTCGCGGGCAGCGGTCGGGGACGCCGCCGCCGGAGCGGGGCCCGTGCGCGGGGCCGCCCCCGCGCGGCGATACTTGGTGGACACCACGACGAATGAAAGCGTGTACATGAATCCGTCAACCGCCCTGGCGCGGGTCCTCGTCGACGAACTGGCCCGCTGTGGGCTGTCCGAGGCCGTGGTCTCGCCGGGGTCGCGCTCGACGCCCCTCGCTCTGGCCCTGGTCGCCCACCCCGAGGTGCGGGTGCACGTGCGCGTGGACGAGCGCTCGGCGTCGTTCCTCGCGCTGGGCCTGGCCCGCGTCTCCCGGCGCCCGGTGGCGGTGGTGTGCACGTCCGGTACGGCCGCCGCGAACTTCCATCCCGCGGTGATGGAGGCGAGCGAGAGCGGGGTCCCACTGCTGGTGCTGACCGCCGACCGCCCGCCGGAGCTGCGGGGGACCGGCGCGAACCAGACGGTGGACCAGATCGGCCTGTACGGCGGTGCGGTGCGCATGTTCGCCGAGGTCGGCACCCCCGACCCGTCGCCGGGGATGGTCGCCTACTGGCGTTCGCTGTCGTGTCGTGCCTGGGCCGCGGCCGTGGGCGGGCGCCCCGGTCCGGTGCACCTGAACGTGGCCTTCCGCGACCCCCTGACCCCCGACGAGCCCGGTAGCGGTGCCCCGGCCTGGACCGAGCCGCTGGAGGGCCGCGACCTGGGCCGCCCGTGGATCGGCCGCCCCGGGCCGCGCGCCGAGCCCGCGCCGTTCACCCTGCCCGACGTCGAGCGCGGCGTCATCGTGTGCGGTGACGGGGACTACGACCCCGTGCCGTTCCTGGCCCTGGCCGAGCTCACCGGGTGGCCGCTGCTGGCCGAGCCCACCTCCAACGCCCGCCGGGCGGGAGCGATCTCCACCTACCGGCAGCTGCTGGCCTCGCCGCGCTTCGCCGCCGGGCCGGCCCCGGAGCTGGTGGTGAGCGTGGGGCGGCCCAACCTGTCCCGGCAGATCCTGGCCTACCTGCGGCGCGCCGAGCGCCACGTGGTCGTGACCGCCGGGTCGATCGGCGACCCCGGTGCCGCGCTGGCCAACGCCTTCTCCGACCCGGCGCGCACCGCCACCGACGTGGTGGCCGCGGTGGCCGCCCCGGAGGGCCTGGACCCGGTCCCGCCCGTCGACCACCACGACCCTCGGCTGGCGCCTTCGGCGCAGTACCCCGCCTCCGCGCGGACGGACTGGTCGCGCGTGTGGTGGCGTGCGGAGGCCGCGGCGCGCGCGGCCGTGGACACGGTCCTGGACGCCGACGAGGCGCTCAGCGAGATGCGGCTCGCCCGCGACCTGGTCGCGCACCTGTCGGCCGGGTCGCTGCTGTTCGCCGGGTCCAGCATGCCCATCCGCGACCTGGACGCGGCCATGCGGGCGCGGTGCGGCGTGCGCCTGGTGGGCAACCGCGGCGTGAGCGGGATCGACGGCACGGTCTCCACCGCGATCGGTGCCGCGCTGGCGCACCAGGCGGAGGGGGCCGACGGCCAGGCCTACGCGCTGCTGGGCGACCTGGCGATGCTGCACGATCAGAACGGGTTGGTGATCGGGCCGGGGGAACCGCGTCCCGACCTGGCCGTGGTCGTGGTCAACAACGACGGCGGCGGGATCTTCTCCGGTCTGGAGCAGGCGGGCCATCCCGATTTCGAGCGGGTCTTCGGTACACCGCACGGGGTCTCGATGGAGCGGGTGGCCGCGGTCGCGGACCTGCCCTACACGCGCCTGGAGTGGGCGACGGACCTGCCCAAGGCCCTGTTGGGGGAGGGGCTGCGGGTGATCGAGGTGCAGACCACGCGCGTCGACAGCGCCGTGCTCCGCCGCCGGGTCCAGGCCTCGGTGGACGAGGCGGTCGAGGGCGCGCTGTGAGCGCGCCCACCTGACCGCGCGGATTGCGGCGCCCCGACCAGGGGAAGGACGTGGCCAAGGGGACCGGCGCGGTCGCCGCGTCCCATGGTGCACACGCAGTGAGGTGAGCGCTCGTGAACTACGTGCTGCACATGACGGAGCTCGCCCGTTGGCGGACCGGTTCGGGGGACCTGGAGCCCGACAGCCTGCACACCCACGGGTTCGTGCACGCCTCGCCGAACGAGCACACGGTGCTGGCGGTGGCCAACTCGCTCTACAGCAAGGCGACCGAGCCGTACTGCGTACTCGTGGTGGACACCGTGCGCCTGGGCCAGGAGGTGCGCTGGGAGCCGGCGGCGTCCTCCCCGGGGCAGAGCGTGCTGGAGGGCGTGGACGAGTCGGTGCTCTTCCCTCACATCTACGGGCCGATCCCGAGGGAGGCCGTGGTGGGTGTGCGCTACCTGCGCCGTGAGCCGCCGGGGGTGTTCACCGCGGTTGACCAGCGCGGCCCCACGGCCGAGGCGCTCGACCTGTTCCCGCACCCCGAGGGCGGATGGTTCAAGGTCACCTGGCGCAGCGGTGTGACCGTGCACCCGGAGGGCTACGACGGTCCGCGTGAGACCGCCTCGGGCCTGCAGTTCCTGCTCAACCGGGGCGACCGGTGCCGGTGGCACCGGCTGCGCTCGGCCCAGCTGTGGTCCTTCGACCGCGGCGGCCCGGTGCTCATCGAGCTCGGGGGCACGGGGACCGAGCCGGAGGTCGAGCGGCGCTTCACCCTGGGGCCGCACATCGAGGCGGGCCAGCACCTGCAGGTCCTGGTCCCGGCGAACACCTGGCAGAGCTCCCGCCTGCTGACGGGTGAGGAGAACCTGTCGACCTGTGTGACCTCCCCGGCGTTCGACTTCGCCGACGTGGAGGTCGCCGACGAGGGCGGTACTCTGCGCTTTCCCCGGAGGCTGTGAGCGCGGTCCCACGGCCGTGGCGCCCGGATCGGCCTGGCCGTCCGCCCGTGGGGTGCGACGTGCCCGGACGGCGGCCCGTCGGAGGGGCGCGGGTGCGCGGGCCTATCCTGGGGCCCATGGCCGAGCACCCGCGTCGGGCCCCGCTGAGCGGTGAGATCGCCCAGCGCGTGGTCGACCTCATCGCCCCGACGATCAGCCACAACATCAACGTGATGGACGAGCACGGCACGATCATCGCCTGCCTGGACCCCGCTCGTATCGGCACCCTGCACAGGGGCGCCCAGCGGGTGATCGCCGAGGGGCGCGGCGTGCTCGTCACCTCCCACGGGCGGGAGAGCTCCGACCGGCCCGGCGCCAACGAACCCCTGGTCATCGACGGCGAGCTGTGCGGGGTGGTCGGCGTCACGGGAGACCCGCACGAGGTCGCGCCTCTGGCGCGGGTCCTGGCGCTGACCGTCCAGCTGCTGGTCGCCCAGAGCCGCGACCAGGACACGGCCACCCGGCGCCACACCGAGGCGCGCGACCTTATCGCGGCCCTGGGCTCCGGTACCGCCGAACCCGGGGCCGCCCGGGCCCGGCTGGCCGCCGCCGGACTGGCGCCGCCCTGGTCGCTGGCCCTGTGGACGGCCGCCGAGCCGCGCCCGGACGGCTCGGCCGCCCCGCCGGACCCCTCCGAGGCGGCCGTGGCGCGGATCAACGCCGAGGCCGGCCACCGCGCGGCGGTGCTGCACGGCGCCCTGTGGACGGTGGGGACCGGTGACGCGCCCGCGCCCGGCGCGCTGGGGCTGCCCGAGGAGGGCCGCCACACCCGGACCGAGCCCACCGGCGAGGTCGACGTCCTGCTCGCCCACGCGGAGGAGTCGCGGGCGCTGTGCCGGTACGCCGGGCTGATCCCCGCCCTGGCGGCCCCGGGGCCGTGGTCGCGGGCGATCGCCGTGGCCGTGGCCCACCTGCCCGCCCGCAGCCTCGCCCGCCTGGCCGGTCGCGTCGTGCTCCTCAACGGGGCGCAGCGGCGCACGGTCCTCGCCGTGGCCTCGACGACCTCCATGCAGGCGGCGGCCGACGCGCTCTACGTCCACCGCAACACCCTGCTCCAGCGGGTCGAGCGGATCCGGGCGGTGACCGGGCTGGACGCGCGCCGCCCCGACCACCTGACCACCCTCCAGATGGCGATGTACGCCCGCGACGCACTGGGCGGTTCGCACATGGAGTAAGCGGGAAATCCCAGGAACCCTGGGCGGATCACCGTCGAAACGCACGCCCGGCCCTGTCTAGGATCGGCTGCATGTCGCACGCACCGCACACCACCGACGACGCGCCCCGCGTCCGCGTCGCCGTCGTCCCGGACTCCTTCAAGGGCAGCGCCCACGCCGTGGAGGTGGCGGGCGCGATGGCGCGGGGGGCCCGGGAGGCCTTCACCGGCCTCGGTATGGAGGCCGACATCGACGTCCTGCCGTTCGCGGACGGCGGCGAGGGCACGCTGGACGCGCTGCTCGGCGCCTGGGGCACCGACGCGCGCACCGCGGAGACCACCGACGCGCTCGGCCGGCCCGTGCGCGCCCGCTACGGGCTGTCCCCCGACGGGCGGACCGGTGTCATCGAGGCCGCGGAGGCCAACGGGCTGCCCCTGGTCAACGACGTGCCGCTGCGTCCGCTGACCGCGAGCACCCGCGGGCTGGGGCCGCTGGTGGGGGCCCTGCTCGACGCGGGCGTGGCGGAGATCCTGCTGTGCATCGGCGGATCGGCCACCACCGACGGCGGCACCGGGCTGCTCTCGGCGCTGGGTGCACGGTTCCTGGCATCGGACGGGTCCGAACTCCCCGACGGGGGCGGCGGCCTCACCGGACTGGACCGCCTGGACCTGTCGGGCCTGGACCCGCGCGCCCGCTCGGTGCGCTGGCGGATCGCCTGCGACGTCACCAACCCGCTGGTCGGCGAACGGGGCGCGGCGGCCGTGTTCGGGCCCCAGAAGGGCGCCGGTCCCGAGGACGTGCGCGTGCTCGACGCCGGGCTGGGCCGCCTGGCCGACGTGCTCGCCGAGGTGAGCGGGACCGACGTGCGCGCCCTGCCGGGGGCCGGTGCCGCCGGAGGGCTGCCCGCGCCGCTGGCGGCGCTGCTGGGCGCCGAGCTGGTGCCCGGTTCGCGGATGGTCGCCGACGTGCTGGGCGCCGAGGAACTGCTGTCCCGGGCCGACCTCGTCCTCACCGGGGAGGGCTCCTTCGACACCCAGTCGATGGCGGGCAAGGTGGTCGACGCCGTGCGCAGGCTCACCCCCGCCGACCGCCCCGTCGTGGTCATCGCCGGCAGCGTGTCGGTCCCGCGCCAGGAGCTGGCGGCCGCGGGGATCACCGCGGCCCTGTCCATCGCGCGCGGGCCCGCGACCCTGGACCGGCTGCGCGAGGAGGTCCTGCCCGGAATCACGTGGGCGGCGTTCACGAGCTGCCGCCTGCTCGCGCACGGCCTCTTGCCGCGCGGGTAGGAGCGCGGGCAGGACCGTGCGGTCCTGCCCGCACCGCAACGCACCGCGCGGCCGCGGGAGGCCGGATGGGCGCTTGGTCCGCGCCGCCTCCCGCCGGGCGGACCGGTCGGGAGGCGGCGCGTGCGTCAACCGCGCTCGAAGTGGCGGCGGCGCTCGAAGTCGGTGACCGTCGCCGAGAACGCCGCCAGCTCCGCGCGGCCCGCCGCCGCGTAGTGCCGGACCACGTCCGGGCCGAAGCAGGCGCGGGCGGTCTCGCTGGACTCCCACGCCAGCACCGCCTCCTCCAGGGAGGCGGGCAGCCGGGGCGCGTCCTGGGCGAAGGCGTTGCCCCGGGTCGGCTCGGGCAGCGGCAGCGCCTGCTCGATCCCGTACAGCCCCGCCGCCACGATCGCCGCCACCGCCAGGTAGGGGTTGGCGTCGCCGCCCGGCACCCGGAACTCGATGCGGGCCGACTCCCCCGAGCCCACCACCCGCACCGGACAGGTCCGGTTGTCCAGCCCCCAGGCGATACCGCTGGGCGCGTAGGCCTGCGGGGAGAGCCGCTTGAACGAGTTCACGTTCGGGGCGTACATCAGCGCGAAGTCGCGCATGCAGGCGAGCTGCCCGGCCACGAAGTGCTCCATGTACTTCGACATCCCGTACCGGCCCGACCCGTCGTCGGCGAAGACCGGGTCTCCGGCCTCGTCGCGCAGCGACAGGTGCACGTGGCAGGAGTTGCCCTCGCCCTCGTCGTACTTGGCCATGAAGGTCAGCGCCACGCCGGCCTGGGCCGCCAGCGCGCGGGCCCCCGCCTTGTACACGACGTGGTTGTCGCAGGCGCGCAGCGCCTCGTCGTAGCGGAACACGATCTCGTACTGGCCCGGGTGGCACTCCCCGCGCGCCGACTCCACCGTCATGCCGGTGCGCTCCATCGCGGTGCGGATGCGCCGCATGAGCGGGTCGATCTCGGTCACCTCCGGCACCGCGTAGTCGGAGTTGAACCGGGTGGCGGCCCTCAGCCCGCGGTAGCCGGACTCGAACGCGTCCTGGTAGGAGTCCCGGAAGACCAGGAACTCCAGCTCGGTCCCGGCCAGGGCCCGCCATCCGCGCTCGGCGAGCCGGTCCAACTGGGCCCGGAGCACCTGGCGGGGAGCGACGGCCACGGGTGCCCCGTCGGCGCCGTGCGCGTCCCCCAGGACCAGTGCCGTCCCCGGGTCCCAGGGCAGGTACCGCAGGGTGGACACGTCGGGCCTGATGGCGAAGTCGCCCAGGCCGCCGCCCCACGGGTCGGTCGCGTACCCCGGGCGCGCCTCCATCTCCACGTCGGTGGCCAGCAGGTACAGGCAGGCCCCGAAGCCGTCCCGCACGATCCGGCCGGTGAAGTCGTCCGGGCGTACCCTGCTGCCCTGGACCCGCCCCTGCAGGTCGGGCAGGGCGACGATCACGTCGGTGATCGCCCCGGCGGCGGCGTCGGCGGCCAACCGGTCCAGGGGGACGGGGAAGGGCGGCGGAGGAGGGGAGGGCGGCAGGGTCTCGGACAGCGGCGGCAGTCCGTCACCGATCAGCTCACTCACGCGGCGGCCTCCTCGGCGGTTCGGTGCAGCGGGTTGGGGATCGCGGGCGCGTCCAGGTGGAACTCGGCGTCGCGTTCGGCGCGGTCGTGGTAGCCGCCGCCCAGCAGCCGCTCCCGGTTCAGGCACACCCGCTCGAACTCGGGGGCGAGCAGGTCGAAGGTCGCGAAGCGCTCGGCCAGCTCCGGGAACTCCTCCTGGTAGCGCAGCACCTCCTGGCGCACCAGCTCCCAGAAGCGCTCCTCGGCCACGCCCAGGTGGTCCTGGACCAGCGGGGCCAGGTACCGGAAGTGCCCGACGAACAGGGACTTGGCGACCGAGGAGGTCAACTCGGCGGCGTCGAAGCGCATCAGCACGCCCAGCGCCTCGCGGGGCAGGGTCTCGTACTCGGGCAGGTCGGTGTCCAGCAGCTTCATGTCGTCGACGAAGTCCTTGACCGCCAGGCGGGCGGGCCGGTCGCTGCCGTCGAAGACGACGATGGCGTTCTCGCCGTGCGGGTTGAACGCCAGGCCGTAGCGGTAGAGCAGGTGCAGGACGGGCGGCAGGATCGCGGCGAAGAGCGCGCGCAGCCACTCCTCGGCCTCCAGCCCGGAGCGCCGGACCAGTTCGGCGGTGAAGGCCGTGCCCTGCCCGTCCACGTGCAGCAGCGCGGCCAGGGTACGGGCGCGCTCGCCCTCGTCCAATCGGGCGGTGACGGGTTCGCGCCACAGCGCGCCCAGCAGTTGCCGGTGCCGGTAGGGCGCGTCGGGGATGTCCTCCAGGACGGGGTGGCGCACGGCCACCGCGGCGACCTCGCCGGGCAGGATGACCCGGCACCGCTCGGACAGGAACGCGTCGCCCGCGTGCAGGGCGCGCACCCACTGGGTGCTGGCGGGCGCGGCCCGGCACAGTTCGGTGGGGATGCCCCGGTAGACCATGGTGTTGAGGATGGCCAGCGACACCTTGACGTTGTGCCGGTCGGGCCGGGAGAGGTTGGTGAACGTGCGGATGGACTGCTGGGGCAGGTAGTCGTCGTCGGCCTCACCCAGTGGGACGATGAGCCCGGCGGCGAGTTCGGCGGCGAACAGCGGCACGACCACCTCGTCCCACTGCCAGGGGTGGACCGGCAGCCACACGTACTCCTCGGCGGGCGTGCCCTGCGGGCGGCCCGCGTCCAGTCGTGCGGCGAACCCGTCCGCGGTGGAGGAGTCCAGCTCCTGGGCGATCAGGGCGTCCTGGTCCAGGCCGGGGACGCCGTGGTGCTCGGCCAGGGACCGGTGCACGGCGATCCAGGGCAGGCGCAGGGGACGGCGGGCCTCGGGCGGGAACTGCGCGCGGTCGCGGGCGGAGAAGCCGACCCGGCCCTTGTTGGCGAAGATCCAGGGGTGCCCGCTCTGGTGGCCCTCCAGCTCGGCGTGGGGGAGCTCGGCCAGCTCGGCGGCGCCGGTGCGGGTCTGGGCCAGGCGGCAGTCGGCGCTGAGCGTGGCCATCAGCTCCCCGACGGTGAAGGCCTCCACGGCCGGGTCGATGAGTCCGGCCGCGCCCAGGTCGCGCAGGAGCGCGAAGGGCGTGGCGGGGGCGGTCGAGCCGTCGGCGGCCTCGCGCAGGGCGGTGCCCGGGCGGACGAGCCATCCGTCCATGGTGGTGCGGCGGCCCTCGAAGAGGTAGGCGGCGCCGGGGGCGACGGTGGCCCGCCAGGTCCCCGGGCCGTCGGGGACGGGGCGCAGCGCGTACTCGAAGCACAGCTCGGCCAGCATCTTGGCGGCCAGGCGCTCGCCGGCGCGGCCGAAGTGCTCGGCGGTGAGCTCGGAGGGGACGGTGGTGGGCATCGGTGGTGTCTCCGGGGAAAGGTGCGTGGTGGTCATCGCCGGGCCAGCGGGTTGTCGACCTGGCCGTGCATGACGTCGAACTCGGCGTCGCGTTCGGCGCGCTCGTGGAAGCCGCCGCCCATGAGCTGCTCCCGGTTCAGGGCGACCCGGCCCACGCGCGGCGCCAGCAGGTCGAACCAGCCGAAGCGCTCGGCCAGTTCGGGGAAGCGCTCCTGGTAGGCCAGGACCTGCTCGCGGGCCAGGGCCCACAGCTCGTCGGCGTCCACGCCGAGCTGGCGCTGGACGATGTCGGCGAGGAAGCGCAGGTGCCCGGCGCAGATCGCCGAGAGCACCGAGTGGGCCAGCTCGCCCGGCTCCCAGCGGTGCAGCTGGGCGCGCACGTGGTCGGGGATCTCGGCGTACTCGGGCAGGTCGAAGGGGAGCAGTTCGACGTCGGAGCCGAAGTCCTTCAGGGCGATGCGTGTGGGTCGCTCGTGCTCGTCGAAGAGCAGGACGACGTTCTCCCCGTGCGGGGTGAACGAGGCGCCGTAGCGGTAGAGGTAGTGCAGCACCGGCGGGAAGAGCGCGCCCAGGAAGCGGCGCAGCCACTCCACGGGCTCCAGCCCCGAGCGCTGGACCAGTTCGGCGACCAGGGCGCGCCCGTCGGCGCCCTCCAGCAGCAGGCAGGCCATGGTGCGTGCCCGCTCGCCCGGGGCCAGGTGGCGGTGGATCGGCTCGCGCCAGATGGTGCCCAGCAGCTCGTGGAAGCGGTAGGGGGCCTGGGGCAGCCGGTCCAGGACCGGGTGCGGCACGGTCGTGGAGGCCCGCTCGGCGAGCATGACCACGCCGGTCTCGGCGAAGTAGGGGTCGCGGTCGGCCAGGGTCCGCAGCCAGGTGCTGGTGTGCGGCGCGCAGCCGGTCTGGGTGCCCGAGAGGCCGCGCCAGACCAGGGTGTTGCGGATCATCAGCGGCACCTTGACGTTGAGCCGGTCGGGCCGGTCCAGGTTCATCAGGGTGCGGATGGACTGGAAGGGGCGGTAGCGGTCGCGGCTGGTGCCGAGCCGGACCACGCGGCCCAGGGCGAGCTCGGCGGCGAAGAGCGGGGCGATGACCTCGTCCCACTGGAAGGGGTGGACGGGCAGCCACTGGTAGGCGTCGGGGTCGCCGCCCGCCTCCCGCACGCGCTGGGCGAACTCGGCGCGCTGGTCCTCGTCGAGTTCCTCCCGGAGCAGGCCCTGGCGGTCGGTTCCGGCCATGGACTGGAAGCGGGCCAGGTCGGGGTGGACGGCGATCCACACCAGGTGGAAGGCCCCGCGCGCCTCGGGAGTGTAGCGCCCGGCGTCGGCCGCGGAGAAGCCCAGACGTCCCTTGTTGACGAAGATGCAGGGGTGGCCGGTCTGGTAGCCCTCCAGGTCCTCGTAGGCCAGGTCGGCCAGGTCGGCCGCTGCGGGGGTGGCCTGGAGCAGGCGGGCGTCGGCGGTGTGCGTGGCCAGCAGGTCGCGGACCACCTCGGCCAGGGAGTCGCCGGGCAGCCCGACGGTCTTCTGCGCGTCGGTGACGAACAGGGTGGGGTCCCAGGCCTGCTCGCTGCCCCGGGCGGTCGTGCGCACGAAGGAGTCGGGGTCGGCGTGCCAGGACCCGAACCCGCCCCGGCGCGCGGTGAAGGTGTAGACGGTCCCCTCGTCCACCGCCAGGGTCCAGCGGTCGGCGCCCTCGGGGGTGGGGACGACCATCTCCTCGTAGGCCATCTCGCCGACCATGTGGGCGAGCAGGCGGCGGCCCGCCTGGCGCCAGGTGTGGGCGCTGGTGGTCGGCGGTGCGGTCTCAGTGGACATGCAGGTCCCTTTCCTCGCGGTCGTGTGCGGATGGTTCGGATCCGCGGTCGGGGTCGGGTGTGGCGGGT
Source organism: Nocardiopsis sp. NRRL B-16309 (assembly GCF_001279585.1). GTDB lineage: Bacteria > Actinomycetota > Actinomycetes > Streptosporangiales > Streptosporangiaceae > Nocardiopsis. The sequence continues at coordinate 19,244 of NZ_LGEC01000082.1, forward strand.
GGTGTTTCGGCCGCTGCGGGGGAGTCCGTGCCGGGGGGACGGGAGGGCAGGACGATGAGCAGGAGCGAGAGGACCGCGAACAGGGCGGCCCCGGCGGCCAGCGGCAGCCCGAGGCCGACCGTGGCCAGTCCCGTGGCCAGGAGCGGGCTGATCAGGGTGGCGCCCACGCGTACGGTCTCCACGGCGGCGAAGGCCGGTCCCCGTGCCTGGGTGACCGTGAAGATGCGCAGGTCCAGGGCGACGTGGCCCAGGCCGAGCCCGGCGCCGAAGAACACCCGGCCCAGGATGAGCAGGGCCGGCCCGGGGGCCAGGAACTGGGCGAGCAGCCCCAGCGCGGCCACCGCGCACGCGACCGGCAGCAGGGACCGGCCCAGCAGGGCGTGGGCCCGCCCGGCCAGCGGCAGTACCGCGAGCACGGTCAGTTGCGGCAGCAGGAACAGTGCGGCGGCCGTGCTCGGGTCGATCCCGCCCTCTTCGGCGTAGAGGGTGAAGAAGGGACGGACCACCAGGCGCGCCGACTCGGCGGCCAGGACGGCGGCGCACACCGCCACCAGCGGGACGAGCAGTCCAGGCCGCGACCAGGCGCGGGCGGGCCGCGGGGCCGCGGTCCCCTCCGGCCGGGTCCCGTCGGAGGGGCCCTCCTCGGGCGGGGCCCCGTCGGCGCGCGGCGGCGCGCCGTCGTGCACGGCGGGCTCCGCGGCGCGTCCGCGCGGCAGGTGGCGGCGGCACACCAGGGCCAGCACCACGTACAGCACCGCGGAGGCGGCGATGCCCCAGCGCGGGTTGGGCAGTGCCATGATCCCGGCGCCCAGGGCGGTGGCGGTCACGATCCCGATGTTGATGATGTAGGCGTGCGCGGTGACGTCGCGCATCCGGTCGGTGCCGCTGCCCACGAAGGCCGGGTAGGCCAGGGCGAAGGACATGGTGACCGCCACCTGCACCGCCGAGAGCGCCGTGAAGACCGCATAGGTCGGCGCGGCGGCGATCATCAGTTCCAGCACGGCCGCGACGCCCAGGCACCACAGGACGATCGAGGCCATGGAGAAGCGGCGCGCCGCCAGCCCCCACAGCGGCATGGCGGCCAGGGCGGTGACCCGGCAGATCCAGATGTAGGTGCCGGTCGCCGACATGTCGGTGACGCCGAACAGGCGCTCGAACAGCTGGGGGTAGAAGGGGCTCAGGGCCACGTCCGACACCAGGTGCAGGACGATCACCAGCAGGTACAGGCGCCGGAAGGCGGGACCGCTCACGCTCGGCCCCCCGGCCCCTGCGGTGCGCCGAAGGAGGTGAAGGCGGTGCGCTCGGGCAGCCGGTGCACGGTGCGGCCCGCGATGCTGTTGAGGATGGTGGCCGCGCGCCAGGCGCCCAGACCCAGGTCCGGTGTGCCGACGCCGTGCGTGTGCAGTTCGGCGTTCTGTACGTGGATGGGTGTGTCCAGCACCGGGTCGGCGGCCAGGCGCAGGTCGGCGCCGATGACCTGGCGGCCGCGGTCGTCGGTGTGCAGGAACTTGGCCAGGGGCGCCAGGAAGTCGGGGTCGCGCTGGGCGTAGCCGGAGGCGGCCACGACGGCGTCGGTGCGCACGGTGAACTCGCGTTCCTGCTCGCGGTGGACGAAGGTGAGTTCGTAACCGTCCCGCTCGCGCCGGGCCGCGGTCAGTTCGCAGTGGGCGCGCAGGGTGGTGCCGGTGGGGGCGCCGGCGATGCCGCGCTCGTAGAGCACGTCGTGGATCTCGGCGATGGTGTCGGCGCTGATGCCCTTGTAGAGCTGCCACTGCCCGGGCACGACCCGGTCCTTGACGGGCTGGGGCAGGGCGTGGAAGTAGCGGGTGTAGTCGGGGGTGAAGTGCTCCAGGCCCAGCTTGGAGTACTCCATCGGGGCGAAGGCGGGCGAGCGCGTCAGCCAGTGCACGGCGGTGTCGCGGTGGGCGGCCGAGCGCAGCAGGTCGAGGAAGACCTCGGCGCCGGACTGGCCGGACCCGATGACCGTGACGTCGCCTGTTCCGGCCAGCGCCGGGGCGCGGTCCAGGTAGTGGGCGGCGTGGAAGACCCGGTCGCCCTCCAGGTCGCGCAGGGGCTCGGGCAGGACCGGCTCGGTGCCGATGCCCACGACCAGGGCGCGGGTGCGTACGGTGGAGCGCCGCCCCTGGGAGTCGACGTAGTCGACGGTGAGGACGCCGGGGTCGTGGCGTACGGCGCTGACGCGGGCGTCGAAGCCGCACGAGTCCAGGTTCTGGGCGACCCAGCGGCAGTAGTCGTCGTACTCGCGCCGGGGCACGTGGAAGTTCTCGGAGAAGTAGAACGGGAAGAGCCGGTCGTGTGCGCGCAGGTAGGACAGGAACGACCAGCGGTTGGTGGGGTCGACCAGGCTCACCAGGTCGGCGAGGAAGGGGACCTGGAGGCGGGCGCCCTCCAGGAGCAGGCCGGGGTGCCAGGAGAAGGAGGGCCGTGCTTCGAGAAAGCGTGCGGACAGGCCGGGGACGGCGTCGGCGAGGGCGGCCAGGGCCAGGTTGAACGGGCCCAGGCCCACGCCCACGAGGTCGTGCACGCGGTCGTCTCCGGGGGAGGGTGCGCTGGTCAACGGGACTCCTGGAGGTGGGACTGCTCGGCGTCGCCCGCGTCGGCGACCAGGGCGAGCAGGGCGGCGGTGTCGTCGGGGGTGGTGTCGGGGTTGAGCAGGGTGAGCTTGAGCCACACGCGGTCGTCGATGCTGGTGCGGCCCACGACGGCGCGGCCCTGTTCGAGCAGGCGGCGGCGGAGCCGGGCGTTGACCCGGTCGCCGTGTTCGGCGGTGCCCCCGGCCCGGTAGCGGAAGACGACCGTGGTCAGGGAGGGCGCCTGGGCGAGTTCGAGCCGGGGCTCGGCGATGACCTGGGCCGCGGTGCGCTGGGCGAGGTCGTGGCAGGCCTCGACCATGGCGCCCAGCCCGTCGGTGCCCAGGGTGCGCAGGGTGACCGCGATCTTGAAGACGTCGGCGCGGCGGGTGGTGCGCAGGGAGTAGCCGAGCAGGCTCGGGTACCCCGACTCCTCGTCGTCGGTGGGGTTGAGGTAGTCCACCGAGCGGGAGAGCGGCGCGAACATGGCGCGTTCGCGGGTGAGCAGGACGCCGGCGGCGACCGGCTGCCAGCCGAGCTTGTGCAGGTCCATGCTGACCGAGTGGGCGCTCTCCAGCCCGGACAGGAGCCCGCGCAGGCGCCGGGAGAACAGCAGGCCGCCTCCGTAGGCGGCGTCCACGTGCAGCCACACGCCGAACTCCTCGGCCAGGTGGGCGATGGCCGGGAGGGGGTCGACGCCGCCCAGGTCGGTGGTCCCGGCGGTGGCCACGATCGCGACGGGGACGTCCCCGTCGGCGCGCGTGCGTTCGAGGGCGGCGCGCAGGGCGGCGGGGCGCATCCGGTGCCGCTCGTCGACGTCGACGGCGACCACGGCGTCCTCGCCCAGGCCGAGCAGGGCGGCCGAGCGCTGGACGGAGAAGTGCGCGACCCGTCCGCACAGGATGCGGGGCCGGGCACGGCTCGGGGCCAGGCCGTGGCGGCCGACCTCGCGGCCGGTGGCGGTGCCCAGGGCGTGGTCGCGGGCCAGCATGAGGGCGGTGAGGTTGGACTCGGTGCCTCCCGAGGTGACCACGCCGCCGGCCTGCTCGCCCCGGTAGCCGACGAGTTCGGCCAGTTCGGCGACGACCTGGGTCTCCATCGCGGTCGCGGCGGGCGACTGGTCCCAGGAGTCCAGGGACTGGTTGAGGACGGAGGCGACGGTGTCGGCGGCCACGGCCACGGCCAGGGGCGGGCAGTGCAGGTGGGCCGCGCAGTGGGGGTGGGCCGGGTCGGCGGCCCCCGCGGTGAGGGCCCGGGTCAGGCGGGGCAGTGCCGCGGCGCCGGTGGCGGACAGGGCCGCGCGGACGGCCTCGGCGACCTCGTGCGGGCCCCGGGCGGGCAGGGGGCCGCCCCGCTCGGCGGTGGCCAGGGCCAGGGTGTGCATGGCCTCCTCGACCAGGGCCGAGACGGCCGCGGGTCCCTGGGGCGCTCCGGCGAGTCCGGTTCGCGGCGACGCTTCAGCACTGATGGCGAGATCTTCGGTACTGGGGGTGATGGACATGGGCGTGGGGCACCTGGCTTCCGTGGAATCGGCGTCTTAGTCGGTCAGCGGCAGGACCAGGCAGTGGTGCCGGCGCCAGCCGGGGTGCGGGGCGAGGTCGCCCACGTACTGCCAACCGTTGCGCAGGGAGATGTCCAGGACGTGCGTGTTGGTCTCGGCGACCAGGCCGGCCGCGCGCTCCTCGGTGCGGCCGCTCAGCAGGAACGGCTGCATCCGCTCCGGGAGGCCGCTGCGGCGGAAGGGGGTGCGGATCAGGGCCTCGCACACGCCGAAGGTGCGCCCGGGTCTTTCGACGGCGACGTCGGCGCCGGCCTCCGGCGCGGGGGTGAAGTCGTCCCACCAGCCCGTGGTCGTGGGCAGGGTGTACCCGTAGACGAAGCCGGCCAGTTCCCGGTCCGCGTAGGCGGCGGTGAGCCGGAAGCCGGAGCGGGCGGCGCTGAAGGCGAGGCGCTCGCCGAACGCCGGGTCGTTGTGGTCGGGCAGGTGCAGGGCGTGGGCGTAGACCTCCTCGTAGGCGTCGACCCAGGGGGACAGGTCGTCCAGGACCTCGGCGCCGGTGAGGTTGTCGATGCGCCAGAGTGTGGCTGGGGAGGAGGACTCGACGGTGGTCGATGTGGCGGTCACGGGGGCACGGACTCCTTGGTCGTCGGTGCGGAGCGCTGGGGGCAAGGGGGCCATGGGGGCGGGGGCCACGGCGCGGAGGACACCGGGGCCACTACGATTAGGCCAGGCTAACCTAAGCATGTCAAGGTCGAGAGGCGTCCTGCGGTCTGGATCACCTTCGGTCGGTGGAGTCCACGCTCACCCTCGGCGCGGCCGGGTGGGCCAGGAACGCGGGCATCGCGAACTCGTGCCCGTAGGCCCCCGCGTTGGGGAAGACCAGCGTGTCGCCCGCGCGCAGCGCCTCCACGCGCACGTCCCGGGCCAGGACGTCCTCGGGCGTGCACAGCTCACCCGAGACCGTCACCGACGCCCCCGCCACCTGGGGGCGGGGCATATTCGCGGGCCACGTCGGCTCCGGCAGCACCGCGAAGTTGTGGCGGATCTCCCACGAGGTCGGCAGCTGGAAGTGGTTGATCCCGCCCCGCACCACCGCGAAGTCCAGGCCGTAGGCGGACTTGACGTCGGTCACGCGCGCCGCGTACCAGCCCGCCGGAGCGGCGATCCACCGTCCGGGTTCGAAGACGACCTCGACGCCCGGGTCGGGCAGCTCCGCCAGCGACGCGCCGAAGCCCTTGACGTCGAAGGCCTCGTCGCCGTCCTCGAAGGGCACGCCCAGGCCGCCGCCCACGTCCACCACCCGCAGGTCCACCCCGTGCGCGTCGGCCGTCCGCCGGGCCCACTCCAGGCACCAGCGCACGTAGGCGGCGTGGGCGACGGCGTCGGTGTTGCCGCTCACCGCGTGCACGTGGAAGCCCGTCAGGTCCAGTCCGGGCAGGGACAGCGCGGTGCGCACCGCCCCGTCCACCAGCGGCTCGGGCAGGCCGAAGGGCGAGGGCGTGCCGCCCATGGCCAGCGCCCCGCGCACCGGGACCCGCTCGGGGTTGACGCGCAGCGTCACCGGGAACACCGTGCCCGCGGCCACGGCGGCCGCCGAGGCCCGGTACAGCTCCAGCTCGCTCTCGGCGTTGACGACCACCTCGGCGCCGCTCTCGACCCGCATGCGCGCCAGACCGTCGAGCAGCTCGGGGGACTTGCCCGGTCCGCTCACGGCGATCGGGCGGCCGCGGTGGCCGCCGACGCTGCCCCGCAGGTGCGCCAGGGCGGAGCGGGCCTCACGCAGGGACGCGGTCTCGAAGCCGTCGACCGCCTGGGCCAGGTGCGCCAGGACGTCGTCGAAGCCGTTGGACTTGACCGCGAAGTACACCCGCGCCCAGTCGGGCAGCGCGCCGCGCAGCGCACGGGCCCGGGCCGCGGTCAGGGCCGGGTCGTAGACGTACCCCGAGCCGGGGTGGGCGGCCAGGCGCCGGGCCGCCTCGCGGACGGGGCCGGGGATCTGCTCGGCGTCCAGGGCGGGGGCGTGCTCGAAGGAGCGGGGCGGTTCCATGTGTTGCCTCCGGGTACGTGGTGGTCCCGCCGTGGCGCCCGTACGGCGCACGGCAGGAGGAAGGGGTCCGCGCGGTTCGGGCGCGGACCCCTTCCTGCGGCTGTCGGCTTCCTGCGGCCGTTAGCGCTGGGCGTCCACGCCGAAGATCTCGGCGACGTCGTCCAGGGTCTCGTGGGCGGCGATCAGGCCCACGCCCGAGATCCAGTAGGAGTCGTCGACCTCGGTGATCTCACCCTCCAGCTCGCTCCACAGCGGGCTGGACTGGTACTCCTCCTTGGACTCCTGGACGCCGTCGGCGCCGCCGTCGTCGTAGGTGGCCACGAACACCTGGTCGGCGTCCAGGTCGAGCAGGCGCTCCTGGCTGTGGTAGGTGATGATCTCCTCGGACTCGGTGTCCACGCCGGGGCCGGGCTCCAGGCCGAGGTCCTCCAGGATCACGCCGATGTAGGAGTTGGGCGTGTACAGGCGCACGCCCTCCTGGTCGCCGGCGAAGCGCACGATCGACACGGTGGGGGCCTCCCCGCCGTTGTCCTCGACGATCTCCTCGCCGATCGCGGCGGCGCGCTCCTCGAACTCGGTGATCAGTTCCTCGGCCTGCTCCTCGGCGTCCAGGGCCTGTCCGGTCAGGAGCAGGTTCTCCTTCCAGGTCGCACCGGTGGTCTCGGACATGACCGTGGGCGCGATCTCGGTGAACTGGTCGTAGCCGTCGCCGTGGCGGACCTCGGCGGACAGGATCAGGTCGGGCTCGGTGGCGGCCACCAGCTCCGGGTCCAGCTCCCACAGCAGGCCCACGGGCTGGGCGTCGTCGGAGGTGCCGGTGTTCCAGTCGCTGTCGAGCAGGTAGTCCGGCAGCTCGGTGACGTCCTCGGCGAACGTGGTGAAGCCCACCACGTTGCCGCCCAGGGCCAGGGTGGAGTCCACGAAGGCCGCGTCCAGCGGCAGCACGCGCTCCGGCGGGGCCGCGATCTCGCTCTCGCCCATCTGGTGCTCGACGGTCATCGGGTAGCCCCCGGCGGAGCCGCCCTCGGTCTCCTCGGGTGTGTCCTCGGCCGGTCCGCTCGCCCCGCAGGCGGTGAGGAGGGCGACGGTCGCGGCGGCCGCGACGGTGGGCAGGCCCGCACGGCGCAGCGGGATCCAGGCGTTCATTTTCAGGCACTCCAGCGGTTAGGGGACGATCCGGGACACACGGGGAGCGGGGATGCGCCCCGGATGTGTAGTTCCTGGTTGAGACGTGGCAAACTTAGATGATCGAAGTGTGGCTAGGCAAACCTAACCAAGGTTGACCTGGCCTTCGTCATGATGGGAGATCTCGGTGCACGACACCAGCGGGCCGCCCCCGAGCCCTGTGTCGGCCCCCGCCCCCGACGCCCCCGACCTGCGCGGCGGCGCACTCGGAGCCCGCCGCGCCCGCCGCATCACCGGACTGGCGGGACTGGCGCTCCTGCTGCTCCTGGTCACGGCCGCCAGCGTCATGATCGGCGCCCGCGCCCTGAGCCCCGAGACGGTGTGGCACGCCCTCACCGGCACCGCCGGACACGAAGCCGACATCATCGTCCACGAGATCCGCATGCCCAGAACGGCCCTGGGCCTGATCGCCGGGGTCAGCCTCGGACTGGGCGGCGCGCTCATGCAGGGCCACACGCGCAACCCCCTCGGGGACCCCAGCATCCTCGGCGTCACCTTCGGGGCCGCCCTGGCGGTCGTCCTGGGCATCGCGCTGTTCGGTATCTCCGACCTGCGGCCCCAGGCCCTGCTCGCCTTCGCCGGAGCCGCGTTGGCGGCCGTCGTCGTCTACGCCGTCGGCTCGGTCCCCGGACGCGGACCCACACCCATCACCCTGGCGCTGGCCGGAACCGCCGTCAGCTGGCTGTGCTACTCCCTGGTCTCGGGCGTGGTCCTGCTCGACCAGGCCACCATGGAGGACTTCCGGTTCTGGCGGGTCGGCTCCCTGGTGGGCCGCGATCCCGAGGTCATCGTCCAGGCACTGCCCATCGTGCTCGTGGGCACGGTGCTGGCCCTGACCAACGCCGGGGCGCTCAACGCCCTGGCCCTGGGCGAGGACACCGCCCGCGCCCTGGGGCACCGCGTCGGCCGGGCCCGGCTGGTCGGCCTGCTGGCCATCACCCTGCTCACCGGCGCCACCGTCGCCGCCTGCGGGCCGATCGCCTTCGTCGGGCTCATCGTGCCCCACCTGGCCCGGGGCGTCGTCGGCTCCGACCACCGGTGGCTGCTGCCCTACTCGGGGCTGCTCGGCGCCATCCTGCTCCTGAGCGCCGACGTCCTGGGCCGCTTCCTCGCCCCGCCCGGCGAACTCCAGGTCGGCGTGGTGCTGGCCCTGCTGGGCGCCCCCTTCTTCATCTACGTCGTCCGCCGCCGGAGGCTGCTCTCCCTATGACCTCCACCCTCACCCCCACCGACGACCGCGAGCGCGCCCTGGCCCACCTGGCGCGCCGGTACCGGGGCATCCGCCTGGGGCCGGTGGTGCTCGCCTGGCGGCCCCGCCTGGTCCTGGTCAGCGCCGTGACGGTCCTGGCCGTGGCCGCGCTGGTGTGGGCCAACCTCATGATCGGGCAGACCGTCCTGACGCCGGGCCAGGTCTGGGCGCACGTCATCGGCACCGACTACGAGCACTACTTCACGGTCTGGCGGGTCCGGATGCCCCGCGTGGTGGTCGGCCTGCTGGCCGGGGCCGCCCTGGCCGCCGCCGGGGCCGTCACCCAGACCATCATGCGCAACCCGCTGGCCAGCCCGGACCTGCTCGGCGTCACCCACGGCGCCAGCGCCGCCGTGGTCGGGGTCCTGGCCTTCGGCGGCAGCTACGGCATCGTCAGCGGCACCCTGTCCACGGTGGGGATCCCCGTGGTCGCCCTGGTCGGCGGCCTGGCCGCGGGCATGCTGTGCTACGCGCTGGCCTGGCGCGGCGGCGTCGACGGCTACCGGCTGCTGCTGGTGGGCGTGGGCCTGTCCGCGGTCCTGATGAACATCACCCTGTGGATGCTCACCCTGGGGGAGGTCTCCGACACCGGCCGCTCCATGGTCTGGATCGCCGGCAGCCTGAGCATGCGCACCTGGGACAACGCCGCCCCCGTCGCCCTGGCCCTGGCCGTGCTGCTGCCCCTGGCCCTGATCGGCGCCCGCACCCTGGACGCGATGGCCTACAGCGACGACGTGGCCCTCTCCCTGGGCGTGCCCCTGGAGCGGGCGCGCACCGGGATGCTGGTGCTGGCCGTGCTGATCGCCGCCTTCGGGACCTCGGCCGCCGGACCGATCCTGTTCGTGTCCCTGGCCGCCCCGCAGATCGCGCTGCGGCTGGCCCGCGCCCCGCGGCCCCCGGTCCTGCTCTCCGCCCTGGTCGGGGCCGTACTGACCTGCGGATCGGACCTGATCGCCCGCAACATGCTGGCCAACATCCAGCTTCCGGTCGGTGTGGTCACCGGCTGCCTGGGCGCCCTCTACCTCATCTACCTGCTCGTGCGCGGAAACCGAAAGGCCCAAGCGTGACCACCTCACCCACCAGCACCGCCCGGGACGAGACCACCGGCCGCGCGGCGGCCCCCGCCAGGCTCCGCGCCCGGGGCCTGACCCTGGCCTACGACGAGCGGCCCATCGTGCGGGACCTGGACGCCGACATCGCCGAGGGCACCATCACCTGTGTCATCGGCCCCAACGGGTGCGGGAAGTCGACCATGCTGCGCGCCCTGGGACGGCTGATGCGCCCCCGCGCGGGCGTGGTGGAGCTGGACGGCCGCGACATCCACCGCGTCCCCACCCGCGAGGTGGCCCAGGTCCTGGGCGTGCTGCCCCAGCAGCCCCTCGCCCCGGACGGGCTCACCGTCGCCGACCTGGTCGCGCGCGGACGCCACCCCTCCCAGAAGTGGTACCGGCAGTGGTCGGGCGACGACCAGCAGGCGGTGGCCGCGGCCCTGGAGCAGACGGGGCTGCTGCACCTGGCCGACACCCCGCTCGACGAGCTGTCGGGCGGGCAGCGCCAGCGCGCGTGGATCTCCATGGTCCTGGCACAGGGGACCGACCTGCTGCTGCTGGACGAGCCCACCACGTTCCTGGACCTGGTCCACCAGGTGGACGTCCTGGACCTGGTCCGCGACCTGCACCAGCAGGGCGGGCGGACCATCGTCATGGTGCTGCACGACCTCAACCTGGCCGCGCGCTACGCGGACACGATCATCGCCATGCGCGAGGGGCAGGTCATCGCCTGCGGCCCGCCCGCCGAGGTGTTCACGCCCGACCTGCTGCGCGAGGCCTTCGACCTGGACGCCGTGGTCGTGCCCGACCCGGTCACCGGCGGCCCGCTGATCGTCCCGGTCGGCCGCAGCGGCTCCGCCGAGTAGGCGGCGCGCAGCCAGGAGGGCGGCGGCGGGCGTGGGGCCTGGCGTCGGGCGCACGGGCACGTCATCATCACGACCAACCGCGACGGTGGGTGCTCAGGCGGCAATGACATGTGATGTTGTGAGGGATGTGTCGGAGTTGTCGGTGCGTTCACCCTGGTTTCACCCCTGCGTGTGAAACCTCGGCCAAGGTCAGGATCGGCTGGTGGAACCCTCCGCCGGCCGATCACCCGCACGCCCTGGCCCGGCCACCCGTACCCGGTGGGCGCGTGGGAGCAGTCACGATCCCCAAGGAGTATCGCGTGCCCGAATCCGCGCCCCAACGCCGCCTCCTGCCGCTCCTCGGCCAGGTCGGTGGTGGCCGATCCCGCGCGACGTGTCACTACCGCTGCGGCGACGCCTGTTTCCACCCGGCACCCAACACCAGCGGCAACGCCTACTTCGGTGACATCTTCCAGAAGGCCCTCTCCCGCCGGGCCGCGCTGCGGACCGGAGCCGTGACCGCCGGAGCGGGCGCGCTCGGACTCTCCGCCCTCTCCCCGGCCCTGGCCGACCGCCGACCGGACCGCCCCCACCCCGCCCCGCGCCTGACGTTCCGCAACGTGCTGCCCAACAGCGACGACGCGCTCACCGTTCCCAGGAACTACGAGCAGCACGTCATCATCCGCTGGGGCGACCCCGTCCTGCCCGGCGCGCCCGACTTCGACATCGACAACCTCACAGCCGAGGCCCAGGCCCAGCAGTTCGGCTACAACTGCGACTACGTCGGCTTCCACCTGCTCGACGACGACCACGGCCTGCTGTGGGTGAACCACGAGTACACCAACGAGCGCATCATGTTCGCCGGGTACACCGGCGGCGCCGACGCCGACCCGGAGCAGATCCGCGTCACCATGGCCGCGCACGGCGGCTCACTGGTGGAGGTCGAGCGCGTGGGCCGCAGCGGGCAGTGGAAGCTGTCCGAGGGCGAGCGCGCCTTCAACCGGCGCGTGCACACCTCCACCCCCTTCGTCATCTCCGGTCCCGCCGCCGGGCACGACCTGCTCAGGACCGAGGCCGACCCGACCGGCACCGAGGTGCTGGGCATGCTCAACAACTGCTCTGGCGGGATGACCCCCTGGGGCACCTTCCTCAGCGCCGAGGAGAACTTCAACCAGTACTTCGGCAACGCGCCCGGCACCGCCGAGACCAACCGCTACGGCCTCGGCACCGGTCCCTCCAGCCGCCGCTGGGACCGGGTCGACGAGCGCTTCGACCTGTCCAAGCACCCCAACGAGGCCAACCGCTTCGGCTACGTCGTCGAGATCGACCCCCTCGACCCCGAGTCCGCGCCGGTCAAGCGCACCATGCTGGGCCGCTTCAAGCACGAGGCCGCCAACACCATCCTGGCCGCCGACAACCGCGTCGTGGTCTACATGGGCGACGACGAGCGCTTCGACTACATGTACAAGTTCGTCAGCGACGGGCGGTACGTCGAGGGCTCGCGCCGGCACAACCTGGGCCTGCTCGACTCGGGCACGCTCTACGTCGCCAGGCTCTCCGGCAACAGCCCCGCCGAGGAGATCGACGGCTCCGGCACCCTGCCCTCCGACGGTGAGTTCGACGGCACCGGCGAGTGGATCGCCCTGTGCAACGCCACCGAGAGCTTCGTGGACGGCTTCAGCGTCGCCGAGGTGCTGGTGTACACCCGCCTGGCCGCCGACGCCGCGGGCGCCACGAAGATGGACCGCCCCGAGGACTTCGAGCCCAGCCCGGTGACCGGCAAGGTCTACTGCGCCCTGACCAACAACTCCGCCCGCGAGCCCGGCCAGGCCGACGAGCCCAACCCGCGCGGCCCCAACCGCTACGGCCACATCCTGGAGATCGTGGAGGACGGCGGGGACAACGCGGCCACCACGTTCGGCTGGAACGTGCCGCTGGTGTGCGGCGACCCCGAGGACGACGACACCTACTACGCCGGGTTCGACAAGTCCAAGGTCATGGCGATCTCGGCGCCGGACAACCTGGCCTTCGACAAGCACGGCAACCTGTGGATCTCCACCGACGGCCAGCCCGGCTCCCTGGGCACGAACGACGCCCTGCACGTCATGCCGGTCGAGGGGCGCTTCCGCGGTGAGCTGAAGACCTTCGCCACGGTGCCGCACCGCGCCGAGGCCTGCGGCCCCTTCATCACCGAGGACAACAAGACCGTCTTCCTCGCCCCGCAGCACCCGGGCGACGACGGCACCTTCGAGTTGCCCACCAGCACCTGGCCGGACGGGAACTTCCCCCGTCCGTCGGTGGCCTGCATCTGGCACCGGGCCGGACGCGAGGTCGGCCAGTAGGGGACGGTTCCCGAACCGGTGCGCCCCGTGCGGGGCACGGGACGCACCAGGGCGTGCCCGGCGGACACGGGCCCTGACGGGCGTCGCCCCGGCGGCACCCGTCAGGGCACGCGGGCACGCCCCGCGCCGGTCCCGGTGTGGGGGTCACACGCCGGGACCGGCCCTCACCCACGCCCGCGCCCGGGGTTCGGCAGGCGGCCATGGCGTGGTGCCCGACCCTGTCGGAGAGCCCTGACGCGCGTCTGCGGGCTCACGCCTCTCGCGTCCGAGCCGAGGCGCGCCCGTGGGTCGACGCGCGGGTCACAGGACGCGTTCGAAGCACAGTGACGAGGGCTCGTCGGCGTAGGCGCCGAAGGGCGGGATCGGTGTGTAGCCGGACCGGGTGTAGAACCGCACGGCGTCGGGCTGGCGGTCGCCCGTCTCCAGGCGCAGCGCCTTCCAGCCCTGCCCGCGCGCCCAGTCCTCCAGCTCCGCCAGGATCAGGGACGCGGCACCCGACCCGCGCCGCTCGGGCCGCACGTACATGCGCTTGACCTCGCCGCAGTCCTCGTCCAGACGGCGCAGGCCGCCGCAGCCCAGCGCGGCGCCGTCGGCGTCGCGGGCCACGACGAACAACGCGATGTCCCCGGCCGAGGGCGCGGTGCCGGGCTCGGAGTCGGGTGTGCCGTAGCGCCCGGCGATCTCCGCGCGCTGCAGGGCGCGCAGGGACTCGGCGTCGGGGTCGTCCCAGCGGACGTGGTCGATACGCATGGCGTGAGACTACCGGTGCGGGATTTCCGCCCTGTGGCGGGAACCGCGCGGTCAGTCGGCCGGGTCCGTGAGCGCCTCGCGCATCACCCGGAACTTGGACTCGGTCTCGGCCGCCTCCGACTCCGGAACGGACCCGGCCACGATGCCGCACCCGGCGAAGAGGCGGGCCCGCGCGCCCTCCACGCGCGCCGAGCGCAGCGCGATGCCCCACTCGGCGTTGCCCGCGCCGTCGAGCCAGCCCACGGGACCGGCGTAGCCGACCCGGTCCATTCCCTCCACCTCGGCGATCAGCCGCATCGCCGCCGCCGTGGGAGTCCCGCCCACGGCCGCCGTGGGGTGCAGGGCCGCCACCGCGTCCAGTGCCGTCACCCCGGCGGACAGGCGCGCGTGGGCGCGGGTGGCCAGGTGCTGGACGTTGGCCAGTTGCAGCAGGTGGGGCCAGGCGGGGACGGACAGTTCCTCGCTCAGCGGCGCCAGTGCCGTGCGCAGCGAGTCGACCGCCAGTCCGTGCTCCTCCACGTCCTTGGCCGAGGACATCAGCTCCTCGGCCAGTCCGCGGTCGGCGTCGGGGTCGTCCCCGCGCGGGCGGGTTCCGGCCAGGACCAGTGAGGTGAAACGGTCACCCTCCAGGCGCAGCAGCAGTTCGGGGGTGGCGCCGACCATGCCGTCCACGGAGAACGTGAAGCAGCTGGGAAAGCGTCGGCGCAGGCGCTCCAGCAGTGTGCGCACGTCGATGGCGGTGTCGGCCTCGGCGACGGCGTCGCGGGCCAGGACCGCCTTGTCCATGTCGCCGCCGCGGATGCGGTCGACGGTGTCGGCCACGACCGACTTCCACTCCTCGCGGCCCAGCGAACCCTCGGTCCAGGTCAGCGGGCCGATCGGGCGCGGTCGCGGGGTGGGGTGCATCAGCTCCGGCGGGTGGGTGCCGGGCGCGTCGGTCACGGTGGTCAGCCACGCGCGGCCGTCGCGCCGCCCGACGAGGACCCGGGGCACCACGAGCGCGGAGCCGTCGGAGGAGGGGGTGAAGGTGAAGGTGCCGAAGGTGACCAGGCCCGTCCCCGGCAGGCCGACCTCGTCCTCGACCACGGCCTTGGCGGTCAGCGCCTCGGTCCAGCGCGCCGCGTCGGTGAAGCGGGAGGTGTCGGTGGGGTCCTCGGCGTTCGCTCGGCCCGGAAGGTCCAGCCGTGCCGCCCGGCCCCAGGCCACGAGGCCGTCATCGCCGGTCAGCCAGGCCAGGGGCGCCCCGGCGGGCAGGTGGCGGACCAGGCTGTCGGTGTCGGAGCGCAGCGCGACGGTGCGGACGTACAGTGCGGGCGGGCTGAGGTCGGCGTTCACGACTACGGAGTCTAGAACGTCGCTCGACCGCGGCGCCCCCGGGCCATGGAAACGTGCATCCAGGCACGGACGTCCTCAAAACGACTCAGCGCGATGATATCCATAGTTTGCCGGAATCGTGTCCAAAACTTGACATCTTGCCTTACTCTGGTTCGCGGTGCGCCGCCGACGGCGCGCCGTGTCCCGGCCCTGGAGGAAGCAGTCTTGATGCGATCAGTCGCACGCGTGGTGACCCCGTCCACCACGATGGCGCGGTGGACGGCCATCGCCGCCGCGACCGCCGTCCTGGCCTCCGGCTGCAGCCTGGCCGGCGGCGGTGGCGGTGACGACACCGCGGACCAGGCGGTGGGCACCGCGCCCGTCCAGTGCGGGACCGACGGCGACAAGCAGCGGATGCGCGGCGCCTGGCTCACCACCGTCCGCAACATCGACTGGCCCTCCGAGCCCGGACTGTCGGGCCGCGAGCAGCGCGACGAACTGGACGCCTACCTCGACGACGCCGTCGACATGGGGCTCAACGCCGTGTTCCTGCACACGCGGCCCACCGCCGACGCCGTCTACGAGTCCGACCTGGAGCCCTGGGCGCGCTACCTCACCGGTGAGCAGGGCGGCGACCCCGGCTACGACCCGCTGGAGTACGCGGTCGAGGAGGCCCACCGGCGGGGGCTGGAACTGCACGCCTGGTTCAACCCCTACCGCGTCGGCTTCCAGGACCCCGACATCGAGAACCTCTCCGAGGACCACCCGGTCCGGGAGAACCCCCACTGGCTGGTCGACTACGCGGACGAGGGCTACCTCGACCCCGGCAACCCCGAGGTCCGCGCGTGGGTGACGGCCGTCATCATGGACGTCGTCGACCGCTACGACGTCGACGGCGTGCACTTCGACGACTTCTTCTACCCCTATCCCAAGGACGGCGAGGAGTTCGACGACGACGCCAGCTGGGAGGAGCACGGCGGCGACTTCGACTCCCGGGCCGACTGGCGCCGCGACAACGTCGACCAGCTGATGCGCGACGTGCACTTCCAGATCGAGCAGTCCAAGCCCTGGGTGAGCTTCGGCGTCTCCCCGTTCGGCATCTGGCGCAACGACTCCACCGACGGCAGCGGCTCGCCGACCTCGGGCCTGGAGTCCTACGACGCCCAGTACGCCGACACCCGCACCTGGATCCAGGAGGGCACCGTCGACTACGTCGCCCCGCAGCTGTACTGGGAGCGCGGATTCGACACCGCCGACTACGAGGCCCTGGCCGACTGGTGGGCCCGCGAGGTCGACGGCACCGGGGTGGACCTCTACGTCGGCCAGGCCGCCTACCGCCTGGGCGACGACGGCTGGACCGGATCGGACGCGCTGAGCCGCCAGCTCGACTACTCCGGAGGTATGGAGCAGGTCGGCGGGGACATCTACTTCTCCATCAAGAGCCTGCGCGAGAACGCCGCGGCCGTAGACGACCTGCGCGGGGCCCACTACACCCGGCCCGCGCTGCCCGCCCCCGCCGACTCCGACGAGGGCCTGCTCACCGGCGCCGTCGAGGGCGTGGCCGCGCGGGAGGACGGCGACCGGGTCGAGATCACCTGGCAGGAGCGCGACGACGCCCGCTTCTACGCCGTCTACCGCCTGCCCGAGGGCGGGCTGGACGGGCTCGACCCCGAGTCGGAGGAGGCCCACTGCGCCGCGGTCGCGCCCGAGAACCTGGTCGGGGTGACGGGGGAGAGCGCCCTGACCGACACGGCCCCGGTGGCGGACGGCGCCGGGTACGTGGTCACCGCCCTGGACGCCTACCGCGCCGAAGGGCCGATCAGCGAGGTCGCCGACCCGCGCGGCTGACCGTCGCACATCTGGGTGATCCGCCAGGAAAACCTCGCACATGCCAGCGGAACCTCCAGTGTGCGGCAGCACATGCGGCTGGTAGATTCGGCGCATGCCGACCTATCAGATCAGCGAGGCGGCCGAC
Organism: Nocardiopsis sp. NRRL B-16309; assembly: GCF_001279585.1. Classification (GTDB taxonomy): domain Bacteria; phylum Actinomycetota; class Actinomycetes; order Streptosporangiales; family Streptosporangiaceae; genus Nocardiopsis. The sequence goes on from NZ_LGEC01000082.1 coordinate 36,092, forward strand.
CTGCTCGGCGTCAGCTCCGACACCGTGCGGCGCTGGGTCGACTCCGGCCGCCTGCCCGCCACCCGTGACGGCGCGGGCCGCCGCCACCTGGACGGGGCGGAGCTGGCGGCGTTCATGCGCGCCGGGGCCGACGCCGACCCGGGCCGCCTGGTCTCCTCGGCCCGCAACCGCTTCCGGGGCCTGGTCACCAGCCTGGTCCGCGACCAGGTCATGGCCAGTGTGGAGATCCAGGCCGGGCCGCACCGGGTCGTCTCCCTGCTCAGCCGCGAGGCCGCCGACGACCTCGGGCTGGAGGTCGGCAGTATCGCCACGGCGGTGGTGAAGTCCACCAACGTGATCGTGGAGACCGGCGGTGACCGCCATGCGTGAGACCGGCTCCCGGCCCGCACTCCGCACCCGCGGTCCCGTCGCCGTGCTGGCCGTGGCCGTACTCGCGCTGACCGCCTGCGGGGGCACCGGATCCGGCGGCGAGGCCGACGGAGAACTCACCGTCCTGGCCGCCGCCTCCCTCACCGACGTCTTCACCGACATCGCCGCGGACTTCGAGGAACGGCACCCCGGGACCCGGGTCACCCTCAACTTCGCGGGCAGCGGCGAACTGGCCCAGCAGATCGCCTCCGGCGCGCCCGCCGACGTGTTCGCCGCCGCCGACACCGCCACCATGGAACAGGTCGTGGAGGGGGAGGGGCTGGACGCCGACTGGGCGGCCGAGCACGGTACGCACGGCCTGGTCTTCGCCACCAACACCCTGCGCATCGCCGTGCCCCCGGACAACCCCGCCGGGATCGAGACCTTCGCCGACCTGGCCGCGGACGGCGTCCAGGTCGCCGTGTGCGCCGAGCAGGTGCCGTGCGGGGCCGCGACCCGGACCGCCATGGACGCCTCGGGCGTGGAGGTCACCCCGGTCACCCTGGAGGAGGACGTGCGCGCGGTCCTGACCAAGGTCGAACTGGGCGAGGTCGACGCGGGCCTGGTCTACGCCACCGACGTCGACGCCGCCCGGGGCCGGGTCGAGGGCCTGGAGTTCCCCGGGGCCGAGGAGGCCGTCAACGAGTACCCGATCGGCGTGCTGGCGGGTTCGGACGACACCGGACTGGCCGCGACCTGGGTCGACGCGGTCGTGGACGGCACCGATGTTCTGTCCGACGCGGGGTTCGGTACCCCGTGAGCGCGCCCGCGGACCGCCGCGCCGGCCGCCGCACGCGCGTGCGGGCCGGGCGCACGCCCTGGATCCTCGTCGTTCCCGCGGTGGTCGGCGTGCTCTTCCTGGTCCTGCCCTTCGCCGGGCTGCTGGTCCGTGCCCCCTGGTCCACCATGGGAGCGCGCGTCAGCGACCCCGCCGTGCTGTCCGCGCTCTGGCTGTCGCTGTCCACCGCCAGCGTCGCCACCGCCGTCTCCCTGCTGTTCGGCGTTCCCCTGGCCTGGCTGCTGGCGCGCACCCGCTTTCCCGGACGCCGCTTCGTGCGGGCGCTGGTGACCGTGCCGCTGGTGATCCCGCCCGTGGTGGGAGGCGTGGCGCTGCTGCTGGTGCTGGGCCGCAACGGGCTGGTCGGGCGGTACCTGGACGCCTGGTTCGGGCTGACGCTCCCCTTCACACCGGCCGCGGTCGTGATCGCCCAGGTGTTCGTCGCCATGCCCTTCCTGGTCATCAGCGTCGAGGGTGCCCTGCGCGGAGCCGACCGACGCTACGAGGAGGCCGCCGCGACCCTGGGCGCGAGCCGCGCCACGGTCTTCGCCCGGGTCACCCTGCCGATGGTCCTGCCCGGAATCGCGGCCGGGGCCGCCCTGTGCTGGGCGCGGGCCCTGGGCGAGTTCGGCGCGACCATCACCTTCGCCGGGAACTTCCCCGGCACCACCCAGACCATGCCGCTGGCGGTGTACATCGCCATGCAGCGCGACCCGGAGGCCGCCATCGTGCTGAGCCTGGTGCTGCTCCTGGTGTCCCTGGCCGTGCTGGGCACGTTGCGCGAGAGGTGGGTGCACGCCCGATGAGCAGGGACGCCCGCGGGAGTTCCCGGCCCGATCCCGGTACCGGTCCGGGATCCGATCGAGGCCCTGGCTCCGGCATCGGCCATGGCTCCGACCCCGGCGAGGGTCCGGGACCCGGCGGGGCGGCGTCAGGGCTCGACGCCGTGCTGCGCGCGCGCCTGGGCGGGTTCGCCCTCGACGTCTCCCTGACGGCGGCGCCGGGGGAGGTCCTGGCGCTCCTGGGCCCCAACGGCGCGGGCAAGTCCTCCGCGCTGCGCGTCCTGGCCGGGCTCGTGCCCCTCACCGGCGGACACGTGCGGCTCGATTCCCGCGACGAGACCACCACCGCCGTCGAGCACCGCCCGATCGGCATGGTCTTCCAGGACTACCTGCTCTTCGAGCACATGAGCGCCCTGGACAACGTCGCCTTCGGCCCGCGCTGCCAGGGGGCGGCCAAGGCGGAGGCGCGCGCCCGAGCCGCCGAACTGCTGGACCACATGGGCCTGGCCGAGCACGCCCGCACCCGGCCCCGGCACCTCTCCGGCGGCCAGGCGCAGCGCGTCGCCCTGGCCCGGGCCCTGGCGGTGCGGCCCAGGATGCTGCTGCTGGACGAGCCGATGGCCGCGCTCGACGCCAGTACGCGCATCGACGTCCGGTCCCGGCTGCGCCGCCTGCTGGAGGGGTTCGACGGAGTGACCGTGCTGGTCACCCACGACCCGCTGGAGGCCATGGTGCTCGCCGACCGCGTCGCGGTGATCGAGTCGGGCCGGGTCGTGCAGGAGGGCGTGCCCGCGGAGGTGGCCCGGCGGCCGCGCACCGCCTACGTGGCCCGGCTGGTGGGCCTGAACCTCTTCCGCGGCCGGGGCGACGGGGAGGCCGTCGTCCTGGACGCCCGCGACGGCGACGGCGGACCGACCCGGGTGGCGGTGCGTGAGCCCAACGAGGGCCCGGCGCTGGTTGCCTTCCCGCCGCGCGCGGTGGCCCTGTACCCGGAGCACCCGCACGGAAGCACGCGCAACGTGTGGCGCTCCACGGTGGACGGCATCGAGCGCTTCGGCGACCAGGTCCGCGTCCACCTGGCGGGGCCGCCCGCCCTGGTCGCCGACATCACTCCCGCGGCCCTGGCCGATCTGGGCCTGGCCCACGGCGACACGGTCTGGGCGGGGGTCAAGGCCTCCGAGGTCGAGTGCTATCCGCGATGAGGGACCAAGGTCCTTCCGGCAGGTGACACATGCCTCCTACATGCTGAAACGTCCCTGGGACGGAGGTCCCGACCGGTCGAATCCGCGACCGAAATCCGACCGACTCCTGGATATCTGAGCCCCGGCCGGGGGAGACTGTACAACACCCGGTGATGACAGTGCTTCCCCCGGCGGCTGAGGAGGGTGCCATGTCCCTGAGAGAGCATGAGCGGAGGATCCTCGCGGAGATCGAGCGGCAGCTCTCCGAGGAGGAACCGGTCCTTGCCGGACGCCTGGAGGCCTTCGGTTCGGACGATCCTGACGCTCCCGTCGACCCCAGCCTGAACAGCTGGAAGCCCTGGGTGGCGTGCGCGCTGATCGCCGCGGTCACGGCGGGGCTGCTGGTCATGCTGTTCGTCCTCACGCCCAGCGCGCCGCAGCCCTCCACGACGCCGAGTCCCGTGGGCACGTCGCAGACCACGGACCCGGCCCAGGAGGACCCGGCCGGAGCGGATCCCGCCACCGGCGATCCGCCCGCGAGCGACGCGGTCGGCACCGCGCCCGGCGGCGTCGCACCGGGCGGGGCCGATCCCGCGGACAGCGCCCCGGCAGACGGCGGATAGCCGCCCTCCACCGGGGGACGGGGAGCCGTGGCGGTCGACGGCGCCACCCGTGGTGCGCGCCGCCGACCGCGGGGGATCAGAGCGCGTTGGTGAACGCGGCGGCCAGCGGGCCGGCGACCGAACCGCCGCCGCCACCGCCCTCGACCACGATCGCGAAGGCGACGTCGCCCTTGTAGCCGACCATCCAGGCGTGGGTGGGCAGCTCGTCGTCCTCGCCCTCGGGCGTGCCGAACTCGGCGCTGCCCGTCTTGCCGTACACCTCGCCCTGGAATCCGGCGTCCTTGGCGGTGCCGTCGGTGACCACCGACCGCATCATCGGCCGGATGGCCTCCGCGTTGGCGATGGGCCTCGGCTCGGGCAGCCCTTCGCTCGCGGGCTCGGTCACCAGCACGGGGTGGCGCCACGAGCCGTCGGCGATCGCGGCGGGCACCGTGGCCATGTGCAGCGGCGAGCTCAGGACCTGGCCCTGACCGATGCTCTGCGCGCCCAGCATGGTGTCGCTGTCCACGGCGGGGAAGGTCGGTTCGAGGGCGGGAACGCCGATGTCCATCGGTGCGTTCATCCCGAACTGCTCGGCGCTGGCCTGCAGGGTGTCGGAGGACAGCCGCTGCCCGACCTGGTCGACCAGTGCGGTGTTGCAGGAGGTCGCGAACGCCTCGGTCACCGTCTGCGCGCCGTACTCGCCGTCGCCCGCGTTGACGAAGTTCCAGCCGCCCAGGTCGTACTCCTTGGGGCAGTTCATCGTGGTGTCCGCCGTCATGCCGTTGTCCAGCAGCGAGCTGTAGCTGATGATCTTGAACGCCGACCCCGGCGGGTACTGGCCCTCGAAGGCCCGGTTGAAGCCGCCGGGCACGTTGGCCAGCGCGAGGATCTCGCCGGTGGACGGGCGCACGGCCACCATGCCCACGTCGTCGCTGGAGTCGATGACGGCGTTGGCCGCGGCGTTCTGGACGCCCATGTCGATGCTCGTGACGACGTCCTCGCCGTCGGAGCCGTCCAGGGTCGTGACCGTGTTCTCCTCGGTGACCTCCACCGAGTCGGGGTCCTCTGCCTGCTCGGCGTCGACCACCACGATGGTCGTGGCCGCCTCGCCGGCGAGCTGTTCCTCGTAGGTGCGCTGGAGCCCGGTGGCGCCGACGGTGTCGCCCACGTTGTACGCCGGGCCGAGCCGCTCGACGTCCTCCTCGGTCGCCTCGCCCAGGGAACCGACGATCATCTGCAGGGACCCGGAGACGTTCGGATCGTCCAGGCGGGTGCCGTCGGCGGCCAGGATCTGTCCGCGTTCGCCCCACACGGTGGTGCGGGCCAGCACCTGGCCCTCGCCCAGGCCGGGGTAGGCCGCCTCGGGGGAGAACTCCACCAGCCACTCGCCGTCCTGGCGGACCAGGGGAAGCTCGCCCTCCCAGCCCCAGTCGTCGGCGTTGGCCAGGGAGACCGTCACCTCGTAGGGGGCGGAACCGGTGTCGCCCTCGGCGGTCGGCTCCCCGACGGTGACGGCCACGCCCTCCACGCCCAGACCGGTGTCGATGCCGCCCAGGACCGCGGCGGGGTCGTCGCCGGTGGTGACGGCGGCCATGCGCTCGTAGTCCTGGTCGTTCCACGCGGCGGCGTAGGCGGCCGTGGCGTCACCGGGCTCGGGCATGGTCAGGACGTACCAGGAGACCCCGCCGCCGATGAGCGCCAGGACGACCGCGCCCGCGACGGCGCCGATGACCAGCCCGCGCCGGGACCTGCGGGCCGGCGGGCGGGGCGGGAGGTTCTGGCCACCGGGGCCACCGGGGCCACCGGGGCCTCCTGGGCCACCGGTGTCGCCGGGCCCGCTGTAGAGGTACTCGAAGCCGTCGGGGCGCTCGCCGGGCGCACCGGCCGCGGCGTGCTCGTACTCCCGCGGCCCGCTGTCGGGCACGGGTCGGCTGAAGGGTTGGGGAGCGCCGCCGGGATAGGGGGTCTCGCCCTGGTGGGCGGTTTGGCCGGGGTAGGGGTCGTCCCACGACTCGGCTTCGGGGCCCTCCTCGCGTGAGGGCGCGCTCCAGGACTCGTGCGGGGGCAGGGCGCCGTCGGGTCCGCTCGCGGAGGGCACGGGGACCTCCCACGCGTCGTCGGCGATGGGTGCGCCGTACCGCGGGGGCGCGGGGTGCTGTCCGGGGGCTCCGTGGTCGGCGGGGCCGCCGTAGCCACCAGGGGCGTGGGGCTGGTCAGGCGTCGCGGGGGCGTGTCCGCCCGACGCGTGGGGCTGGGCGGGCGTTCCGTACTCACCGGGGCCGCCGGTGTGGTCGGTGGAGCCGTCGGGGTGCGGGGTCCACGACGGCTGCTGTTGGGGGGCGGACGGGGCGGAGTCCGTGGGGCGCGGGTGCGCGTAGCCAGGGCCCTCGGCGCCGGTGGGGCGGGCGCTCTCGGGACGCTGGGGAATGCGATAGGGGTTCTCCGGGCGCGTGCCGGGTCTCGGGGGCTCACCCGAACCGGGGATCGGCCCGGAGGAATCCGGCTGCCGGGGGGACCGTTCGTCCACGCCTGACCGTCCTTCGTAGAGATCCATGGAGAGACCAGAATGCCCCACTCCCACCGCGGTGGGAGTGGGGCATCGTGGTCGAGGGCCGGCGTGGCGGTCGCCTCTCGGCGCGGGGCACAACGGGGCTCCTGGCCGTACGGTCGACCACCCCGGAAGGTGGTCGCCGGACGCGGTATTCCGCGAAGGCAATAGTTGAGGCCCGGGGGACACTTGCTACCACACCGACCAACAGTGACTCTAACTCATCGGGCCGGGCCGTTGTTCCTGTGCCGGGGAGTAAGTCGCATGCGCAATCTCACGGTGGATTCGAGCACCGGTCAGGGAACACGGGAAGGCCGGTCCCGCAGAGGGGCGCGGGACCGGCCGGGAAGCACGCGCGCCGGACGCTAGTCCTGGCGAGCGATGCTGGTCTGCTCCTCGCGGGTGCGCAGCTTGAGGCGCTTGCGGCCGCGCTCGGCGCCGAGCTCCTCCTCCTTGGCCTCGATCCGCTGCCAGCCCTCCCAGGTCGTGTAGCCCACGCCGCGCTCGGCGAGCAGGGACCGGAAGGCGACCGGGTCGGGCTCGGCCGCGGGGGTGAAGGACTCGCGGTCGGCCACCAGGTTGGTGATGGTCTCCAGGGCGTCGCCCTTGGTGTGGCCGATGAGGCCCACGGGGCCGCGCTTGATCCAGCCGGTGGCGTAGACGCCGTCGACGGGCTCCTCGTCCAGGTCCAGGACCCGGCCCTCGGAGTTGGGGACGATCCCGCGGTCCTCGTCGAAGGGCAGGTCGGCCAGGGGCGAGCCCAGGTAGCCGATGGCGCGGTAGACGGCCTGGACCTCGTGGTCGACGTACTCGCCGGTGCCGCGGACGGACCCGTCGCCCTGGAGCTCCATGCGCTCGGTGCGCAGCCCGGTGACCCGGTCCTCGCCCAGGATCTCCACGGGCCCGTGCAGGAAGTGCAGGTGCAGTCGGCGCTCGGCGCCGCGCGGGTCGCGGATGGCCCAGTTCTGCAGGACCTTGACGTTGGTCTTGACCTGGTTGGACTCCTCGCACGCCTGGAGGCTGCCCTCGTCCATCTCGAAGTCCTCGGGATAGACGATGACCTCCACGCCGGGCTGCTTGTCCAGCTCGCGCAGCTCCATCGGGGTGGCCTTGCACTGGGCGATGCCGCGCCGGGCGAACACGTGGACGTCGGTGATCTGCTTGGCGCGCAGGCCCTCGTACACGTTGTCGGTGATGTCGGTGCTCAGCAGGTCGTCGGCGTCCTTGGCCAGGATGCGGGCGACGTCGACGGCGACGTTGCCCGCGCCGATGACGGCGACGCTGGTGCCGTCGACGTGCCAGGACGGGGAGACGTCGGGGTGGGAGTCGTACCAGAACACGAAGTCGGCGGCGCCGTGGCTGCCGGGCAGGTCGACGCCGGGGATGTCCAGCGGCCGGTCACGGTCGCTGCCGGTGGCGAAGATGACGGCGTCGTAGTGGTGGCGCAGGTCCTCCAGCTTGAGGTCCACGCCGTACTCGACGTTGCCGTAGAAGGTGATCTCCGGCTTGTCCAGGATCTTGTGGAGGGCCCCCTGGATCTGCTTGATCCGCGGGTGGTCCGGGGCCACGCCGTAGCGGACCAGTCCGTAGGGGGCGGGCAGCTTGTCGAGGATGTCGATGCTGACGGACGTGCCGCACGCGGACAGGGTCTCGTCCTTGGTGAGCAGGTCCGCGGCGTAGATTCCCGCGGGGCCCGCACCCACGATTCCCACTCGCAGTGGTCGCGTCATCGCACAGCTCCAAGTCTTCGCGCCAGGGTCGGACGCCATTGGTAAGGCTTGCCTAATCTATCCGGTGCTGCCACCGGGAAAACCTACTATAATGGTAGGCAATCCTGGAGCCGACCCCAGGGGGACGCATCCGGGCCGCGACCGGCGTCCGCGGCGGATTCCCAGGTGGCGCCGTGCTTTCGGCTGTCCGGGAAGGCCCCGCGCGGACCCTCACGCAGGGGTCAACGCTCTGTCATGGGCGATTCAGGCCCGAGTTGACTGTGGGGAAAGTCACCGTCACCGTGCGGGCGCCGACCGGGCGCACGATCCGTCACGCGTCCCGGCGCTGCTCCAGCTCGGCCTTGACCGAGGCGGCGAAGCGGGGGACCTGCTCCTGGCCGGAGAGCTTGGCGATCGCCGACATCACCGCGTCGGTCGCCTCGCGGCGCGGGCGCGCCTTGTGCGCCAGGCCCTTCCACGGTGACAGGTCCACGGGTTCGCCGAAGCGCACGCCCACGCGGTTGAGGGAGGGGATCCGGCGCCCGGAGGGCAGGATCCGCTCGGCCCCGGCCAGCGCCACCGGCACGACCGGAGCGCCCGAGGTCAGCGCCAGCCACGCCAGCCCGGTCTGGCCCCGGTACAGCCGCCCGTCGGGGGAGCGCGTCCCCTCCGGGAAGATCCCGAAGACCTCGCCGCTGTCGAGGACCGCGAGGCTGTTGTCCATCGCCTCCTGCGCGCTCTGGCCGGGGCGGCGGTCCACCGCCAGCTGGCCGAAGGAGCGCAGTAGGGCGGTCAGGGCCCGCTTGGGCAGCGTCGCCTCGTCGAACAGCTCCTGCTTGGCGATGAAGCGGACCTGTCGGGGGCAGGCGACACCGATGAAGAGCGGGTCGATCAGCGCCAGGTGGTTGGCGGCCAGGATGACCGGCCCCCGGCGGGGGACGTGGTGCGCGCCCTCGACCCGCTGGGGCCAGACCAGTCGGCTCGCCGGCGCGACCACGACCTTGGCTGCTCCGTACAGTGTCACGATGCTTCGCCCCTTCTTCTCGGGTGGGTCCGTGGGTGACGCGGACTCCCGGGGCTCATCCGCGGTCCGTCGGCACCGAGCTTATCGGGGCCGCGGAGCGGGTGGCCGGGCCGAGGTCGGCCCGATCTCCTTCGCCGGAACACTGCCGTGACGTGGGCCACACGCGATAGTCTTCTGGTCTAGACCTTTGGCGCGGGTCAGAGGTCCTCATCACGCGCTCCGAAGCGAGGAAGAACGGCAGCCATGGGCAAACTCGTCGACGTCAGTCACCAAGTCAGCGATGGGATGATCACGTACCCGGGCATCCCCGAACCGGCGATCGAGGAGGGCTCGACCGTGCCCGGTTCCGCGCCGGGCCTCGGTGTGAGCAGCGGCCGGGTCGAGATGGTCGGCGCCACCGGCACCTACGTGGACATGCCCGCGCACCGCTACCGCGACGGCGCGGACCCGGCCGACCTGGACCTGGAGCGCGTCGCCGACCTGCCGGGGACCGTGGTCGAGGCCACCTCCTCCCGGCAGATCGGCCCCGAGGCCTTCGCGGGCCTGGACCTGCGCGGACGCGCCGTCCTCATCCGCACGGGGTGGGACCGCAACTGGCGCACCGAGGCCTACGGGAGCGACGACCACCCGCACCTGACCGAGCTCGCGGCCAAGACGCTCGTCGAGGGCGGCGCGGTGCTCGTGGGCATCGACGGCGTGGGGGTGGACGACACCTCGCCGTCGGCCGAGGGGGCGCGGCCCGCCCTGGCGGTGCTCCTGGCGGCGGGCGTTCCGGTCGTCTCGCACCTGTGCCTGCTCGACCGGTTGCCCAGGGACGGCTTCCGGTTCTTCGCGGTTCCGGCCAAGATCCGCGGCATGGCGGCCTTCCCCGTGCGGGCCTTCGCCGTCGTGGACTGATCCCGCGGGCCACGAGGGCACCCGAGGCCACCGGGGTACCGGCGGTCAACGGGGCATCGCGGGCCACCATGGCACCGCAAGCCACGGAGGCACCGCAGGTCACCGCGGGCCACGAGGGCGCTGCGGGCGACCAGGGCGCTGCGGGCGACCAGGGCGCCGCGGGTCCGCGCTCCGGTCCCGGCGGCGGCCGGGGCCGGGGCGCTCACAGGTCGGCGTCGACGTCGCCCTGGGCCCGGCGCCGCTCGCGCTGGGCCCGGCGCTCGGCCTCCAGCCGCGCCGAGCGCTCGTCCTGGGCGACCGCACTGGTCATCGCGTTGGACAGGGCGTGCAGTTCCATGTTGATCCGCGGGTAGGCGGTCAGCCTCGGCAGTGCGCCCAGCCGCGGTGTGCGACGCTCCTCCATCGAGGCGATCAGCTCCCGCAGGGCCAGGTCCACCCGCTGCAGGGTGATCGTGCCGACCTCCGCGGGCCTGTCCAGCGCCAGGGCCGACAGCGCCAGGTAGCCCGTGCGCTGGGTGGCCACCACGACCGGCCACAGGGGCTGGGTGGACGAGCTCCGGGGCACGTCCCCGAGCGCGCTCTCGTACACCCCGCGCAGGTTCACCAGGGCCGCCCGCATGTCCCGGCGCAGCCGGTAGCGGCGCTCGGGGCCGATGCTCACCTCCTGGTCCAGCACGGCCACCATGCACTCGCGCGCGGTCTCCAGCACCGCGACGATCGCCTGCGGCAGCCGCGTGGCCGAGGCCCTGCGCCACAGCAGCAGGGCGCCGGCCAGGCCGAAGACCGACCCCACCAGGGTGTCGATGATGCGCGCCCCGGCCAGCTCCTGCAGCTCCTGCGGCGCGGCCGTGTAGGACAGCAGCAGCGCCATCGGGGTGATGAGGATGGACGCGTAGAAGAAGTTGCGGCCCACCACGAGCTGGGTGAGCCCCATGAACAGCCCCGCCAGGAGCACCACACCGCTCACGGGGAGGCCCAGCGTGAGCAGGTAGGCGCCGATCACCACGCCGATCAGGGTGCCCAGGGAGCGCTGGACCGAACGGTTCATGGCCAGCACCACGGTCCCGCCCTGGAGCACGGCGGTGGCGGTGATCGCCACCCAGTAGTAGTGGTCCAGGCCCAGCCACAGCCCGAACGCCCCCGCGGCCGTTACGGTGATCCACATCCGCAGCGCGGTCGGCCGTACGAGCGACTCCGGGCTCAGGCTGAAGCGCAGCGCGTCCCACAGGGCGGGATACCGGCTGTCGTGCAGGGTGTCCGTCCGCTCGTCGTCGGCGTCCCCGCCCGTGCGGCGGGCCGCCTGGGCGGCGCGGGCCAGGAGCCCGTACAGGCGCGACTCCAGCGACCGCGGACGCAGGCCCCGCCGCAGCTCGTCGAGTTCGTCGGGGTCGGGCGTGCGGTCGGGGACGGGCACCGCCCGGGCCATCCGGTCGGCGAAGTCGGCGGCGGCCTCGGGCAGGGGCGTGGTCCGGGCCAGGCACACCTGGGTCGTGGCCAGGTGGATGTCGGACACCCAGCGCAGCAGCGCGCGAAGCCGGGCGGCCTCGGGCGTGGAGCGGTAGCCGCGGGTCTGGGCCAGCAGGACGATGCGCCAGGCCTCGGCGACCGCCACCGACGCCTGGTGCTGGGCGTGGTCCAGCTCCGGGCGGCCCACCGCCCGCAGCAGGGCGGCCAGCTGCTTGAAGGCCCCCGACACGGCCCGGTACTCGGGGTGGCGTGCCCGCACGGGCGCCCCGGACATCGACACGGCCCAGCCCACGGCCGCGCCCAGCGCGGCCAGAGCGGCGTGCAGCGGGACGTCGGTCCATCCGCCGGGGGCGATGGTGGAGATGGCGCCCACCAGGACGAAGAACAGCGGGCCGGGCTTGTCCACGCGCCAGGCCGCGCACACCCAGGTGGCCACGCCCGCGGTGAGGCCGATCGAGACGACCGAGGCCCATGCCGACAGCGAGGAGGCCAGCGAACCGAAGGCCACGCTCGCCACGAACCCGAGCCCCACCAGGGCCAGGGCGGCGGAGCGGTAGGCGTAGGGCGTCTTCTTCTCGTAGAGCACCGTCATGGAGCCCAGTGCGGCCAGCGTGCCCAGCTGCGGCGTGAACAGCCAGGCCGCCAGTCCGAACGACAGCGCCATGGCGATGCTCGCCTGGACGGCCGTGGTCCAGGCCCACTGGCCGGACTCCAACCCGAAGACCGCCTTGAGATCGACCCGGGGCTGGGGGCGCTGCGCCACCTGTACGCGCTCGGGTCCTTCGTCGGCGGAACCGCCCATCCTCATCGGGCCGGTCTCACCAGTGGTTCCCAGATCTCGCACGCTCACCATCCTAGACCGGCACGAACAGGGAGGTAGGGGACCACAGGGCCGCTACTACGTCGTCTCAGCGGCCTCGGAGGGGGCGGCGTCGCGGTCGGACCCGGCATGCCCGGCCCGTTCCTCGGCCCGGATCCGCGCCTGCTCGGCCACGGCCAGACGCGCCGCGGCGGCCTCGCGCACCTCGGCCAAAGTGGCCTCGGCGTGGCGGCGCTGGGCTTCGAGTTCGCTGGTCAGGCGCTCGCGGTCGGCGACCGAGCGGGCGAGTTCGGCCGTGAGGCGCTCGCGCTCGGCCGCGGCGGCCTCCCGGTCGGACTCCAGGTGCCGCCGGGCACGTTCGGCCTCGGCGGCGGAGCGCTCCCGCTCGGCGGCGAGTGTGTCCAGTGCCTCGCCCGCGCGGGCCTCGGCGCGGTCGGCCCGGGCCGCCTCCCGCTCGGCGGACAGGGCGGCCTCGTCGCGGGCACGGGCGTGCGCGGCGGCCTCCGCGCGCAGGCGCTCGGCCAGGGCCCGCAGCTCCTCGGTCTCCGCGCGCAGGTGCTCGGCCTCGGCCCGCGCCTGCTGGAGCCGCCGCGCGGCCTCGGCCCGTTCGTGTTCGCGGTCCGCGCGCGCCCGCTCCTCGGTCTCGGCGATCCGCCGGTCCGCGGCGGCCAGCCCGGCGTTGGCCTCGGCGACGGCGGCGTCGCGCTCGGCCCCGGCCCGCTCGGCCTCGGCCGCCCGGCGGTCGCGTTCGGCCTCGGCGGCGTCGCGGCGCTCGACGGCCTCCTCGGCCATCCGCTCGGCCGCCTGCGTGGCGGCGACGGCGGAGGCGGCGGCGCTCTCGGCGGCGCGGCGGGCGGCCTCGGCCTCCCGGCGCCGGTTCTCCGCCTCCAGCCGGGCGGCGTCGGCCTCGGCGGCGCGCCGCGCCCCCGCCAGCCGGGCGGCCTCGACCTGCGCCTCGGCGGCGGCGGGGTCGGTCATGGTGGTGAAGGCCTCGGTGGCCGAGCGCAGCGTGGCGCTGAGCTGTTCGCTCTGCACCGCGAACCGGGTGAGCAGGTCGTCGGCGCGCAGGCGCGCGGCCGTGACGGGTTCGGCCGCGGGCGCCGTGCCCGACGCGGCGGCGTCGGTGTCCTCCTGGGCCGCCCGCGACTCCCCTTCGAGCCGTTCGGCCTCCTGGGCCTGGCGTTGGCGCTCCTTCCAGGCGCGCCAGCGCGTGTGCTCGGGCAGGTCGCAGTACTGGGGCGGGCGCCCGGGGGAGGTGCCGCGCGGGACCGGCCGGTCGCAGCCGGGGAAGGTACAGGTGCTGGAGTCGGAGGTGGCCACGGGGCGAGCGTAGCGGTTCGCCCCGCTGGGGCGTGCGAGGCCGCGTGTCGCGGGCCGGGGCGCGCGCGGGGCGCGGCCTGGCCCCGGCCCGTTCGGTCCCGGCCGCCCGGGGCCGGTTCTCCGCCTCCGCGTGGCCGGGTTCCCGGCCGCACACGCGAGCGCCCCCGCACCGACCGGTGCGGGGGCGCTGGGCGCGTCCGTGGGCGCGGGGTCAGTCCTGCGCGCCGAATCCGTCCACGCGGCAGACCATGGTGGTCACGAAGGGCCGGAAGCCCTCCTGCTCGAGGAAGCGGATGTCCTCGGAGCTGGTGGCCAGCGCGGAGAACTCGATGTCGCGGATGCCCATCGAGGCGATCTGGCGCCGGACCTCCTCCAGGAGCTTGGAGCCCACACCGGTGCCGGTGTACTCGGGGTCGATCGCGAAGGTCTGCACGACGGCGACGCGGTCGCCGCGGTCCCAGCTGCCGTGGGCGTTCTCGCGGACGGTCACCATCGCGTACCCGGCGAGGTCGCCCTCCTTCTCGGCGAGGACGGCCATGGTGTCGGGGTCGGCCAGCCAGGCCTTGTACTGGGCCCGGCGGCGCCGCCAGGACTCGTCCAGACTGACGGCGCTGATGATGTCCGCGAGGTGCGGGGCGGTCACGGTGTGCTGCTCGTGCAGGGCGCCCCAGAGGTCGGCCAGCTCGTCTACCTCGTGCGCGCCCAGGTAGCGAAAGCCAAGAACGCCGACGTCAGACGGTCGCGGTTTGGTCATCAGCGAAGTTTGCATTTTCTTCTCACCCGTTCAGCCAGCATGGGGTCATCTCCCCCAGGAGTCCGATGAGCTCGGACCTGTGGTTGAGCTGTGATTCCGACTGTACTTTCCGGTTCGGCCCAGAACGTGTACGACACGAGGAAAGAGATGCCCGAGATCCGTATCGAAGAATTATGTGGATTCTTTCCGTTGCCGGTCGAGGGCTGAGGTCCTGTCGGGTTCGGTTGGACGATGTGCATGGAATCACGTGACCAACTCGGACGAACCGGTCGAAACGCCAAAGAAACCTGCGCGTTCTGTCATACGTTGATGACCATGATCGACGTTCGGCGGTTGCAGCTCCTGCAGGCACTCGACCACCACCACACGGTGGCGGCCACGGCCGAGGCGCTCAACGTCACACCCTCGGCGGTCTCCCAGCAGCTCTCCGTCCTGGCCAAGGAGGCCGGGGTTCCCCTCGTGGAGCGCAAGGGCCGCCGCTTCCTGCTCACCGGGGCCGCCCGGGTGCTGCTCCAGCGGGCGCACGTGATCTTCGCGGAGATGGAGCGCGCCACCGCCGACCTCGCCGCGTACGTCGACGGCGACCGCGGCGTCATCCGCGTCGGCTCCTTCTCCACCGGCATCAGCGACCTGATCGCCCCCGCCCTGGCGCGCCTGCGCTCCAGCCACCCGGGATGGTCCTTCGAGGTCGTGCAGGCCGACCCCGAGGAGAGCACCGAGATGGTGCGCTCGGGCCGCCTGGACGTCGCCCTGACCATGTCGACCGCCGACCTGCCCGCCCACGGCGACCCGGACTTCCGCACCGACCCGGTGATGGTCGAGCTGTTCGACGCGATCCTGCCCTACCAGCACCCGCTGGCCGCGCACACCTCGCTCGACCTGGCCGCGGACCTGGCCGACCAGGACTGGATCATGTCCGCCCCCGGTACGGCCTGGCACTCCTGTGTGACCGCCGCGTGCAACCAGGCCGGCTTCCAGCCGCGCGTGGTCCACACCGTGGACGACTTCAGTGCCGTCTTCGCGCTCGTGCAGGCGGGACTGGGCGTGGCGCTCATGCCCCGGCTGGCCTGGACCGGACTGAACACGCCGCAGATCGTGGTGCGCGGGGTCCGCGAGACCGCGCGCCGCCACATCGTGTCCCTGTGCCGGGCCGGAGCCAGCCCCGAACCGCTGCTCGCCGCCGTGCGCGAGGCCGCGAGCAAGGTGCCCGTCCCCTCGGTCGGGCCCTTCGCCATCGCGGGCTGAGCCAGGGCCCGCTCACCCGCAGCCGGACGCCGAGGACCGCCCCGCGCCGGGGCACCGCGCCCGGGGGCGCACTCCGCGTCGGCGTGGAACGACCCCGGGTCGGCGTCGCGGGCCCCGCGCTCGCGGGGGCGCACCCCGCCGACGCGCGGGCGCCGACCGCCAGGGGCCGTGCTCCGGTCCGCCCGGGCCGCTCACAGCGGCGGGACGTCCTCGGGCCGCAGCGCGGTGAAGTCCTCGCGGGTCGCCCCCGCGCCCACCCCCACCAGGCGGCCGGCCTGGCGGGTGATCATCCGCTCCAGCACCTGGCGCGCGTAGCGGGCGTTGCCGAAGTTCGCGTCGCGCGCCACCCCGGCGAAGTGGTCGGCGAGCGCGGCGGCGGTGTCCTGCCCGCACGTGTAGCCCGAACCGGCCGCCATCCGCTCCACGATCGTGACCAGCTCGGCGTCGGAGTAGTCGGGGAACTCCACCCGGTGGTTGAACCGCGAGGCCAGACCCGGGTTGGAGTCCAGGAAGCGCTGCATCTCCCGCGTGTAGCCCGCGACGATGACCACGACCTCGTCCCGGTGGTCCTCCATCAGCTTGACCAGCGTGTCGATCGCCTCCTGGCCGAAGTCCGACCCGCTGGCGCCCCGGGGCGCCAGCGCGTAGGCCTCGTCCACGAACAGCACACCGCCCCTGGCCCGCTCGAACACCTCAGTCGTCATCTGGGCGGTGTGGCCGACGTAGCGCCCCACGAGGTCGGAGCGCGCCGTCTCCACGACCTGGCCGCCGGGCAGGACGCCCAGGGTGTGCAGGAGGCGCCCGTACAGCCGCGCCACCGTCGTCTTGCCGGTACCGGGGGGACCGGCGAACACCAGGTGGTGGCTCATCGGCGCCACGGGAAGGCCCATGCTCCGGCGCTGCTCGGACATCACCAGCAGGTTGGCCAGGTCGTTCACCGTGTCCTTGACCTCGCTCAGGCCGATCATCGCGTCCAGCTCCGCGCGCAGCGCGGCCACGTCGTCGGCCGAGGTGGAGGGCTCCGCCGCCGCCTCGATCTCCGGCCCGAGGTCGACCGGCAGCAGCCGCGCCATCTCGGCCGGGTCGTCCGGGGCGTCCCCGCCCAACCGGTAGGCCTGCCGGTCGATCATCGTCTCGAAGACCCTGCGGGCCTCACGGCCGTTGCCGAACGCCGGGCCCTTGGGCACCTGGTCGAAGTGGGCCCGCAGCACCTCCGTCGTCGACTCGTCCATCAGGTAGCTGTGCGCCTCGCACATCCGGCGCACGATCTCCACCAGCTCGTCCACCGCGTAGTTCTCGAACTCGATCGTCCTGCTGAACCGGGACGCCAGGCCCGGGTTGGCGGACAGGAAGCCCTCCATGTCGGCGGTGTAGCCCGCGACGATGACCACGACCTCGTCGCGGTGGTCCTCCATCAGCTTGACCAGCGTGTCGATGGCCTCCCGGCCGAAGTCGGGGCCGCTCCCGCCGCCCTCCTTGCCGCCGGAGAGGGTGTAGGCCTCGTCGACGAAGAGCACACCGCCCTTGGCCCGCTCGAACACCTCGGTGGTCTTGATGGCCGTCCCGCCGACGTACTGCGACACCAGGTCGGCGCGCGCCACCTCGACCACGTGCCCGTACCGCAGCACGTCGAGTTCGGCCAGGATCTGCCCGTACAGCCGCGCCACCGTGGTCTTGCCGGTGCCGGGCGCGCCGCCGAAGACGAGGTGGCGGCTCATCGGCGGCGTGGGCAGGCCCATCTCGGCCCGCCGCTTGGCCATCTGGTTGCGCTTGATGAGCGTCTTGACCTCGTGCTTGACGTTGCCCAGGCCCACGAGCGCGTCGAGTTCGGCCAGCGGCCCCCCGGACTCCTCGGGCTCCGGGTCCGCGGCGGCCTCCGGCCCGGGGGAGGGCAGGGCGGTCCCCGCGTCCTCCCCGAAGGCGTCGGGGGCGCCGTTGCCGTGGCTCAGCAGCTCCTGCGCGTGGACGCGTTCGCTCGGCACGGTCTGGCGCAGGCCCGAGCGCGTGTTGTCGCGCACCGAGCAGTCCTCCAACAGGACGTCCTCGCGGGAGTGCACCAGCACCCCGTCGCCGCGGTTGCCGAACACCTCGCAGCGGCGCAGCGCCGCGGTCGCGCCCGAGGCCACGAGCACACCGTTGCGCCGGCCGTCGTAGACCCGCGAGCGCACCACGGACACCGCGCCCCCGTTCTGTACCGAGATCCCGTCGCCCGTGCACGCCGAGACGTCGCAGTCGCGCAGCTCGGCCCGCGCCCCCGCGCCCACGGTGACACCGGTGTCGCGGCTCTCTCTGATCTGCAGCCCGCTCAGCAGCGGGCGCGAGCTTCCGGTGACCGAGACCGCCGCCTTGCCGGTCCGCTCCAGGGTCACGTCCTCCAGCCGCCCGTGGCCCTCGCCCAGGAACTCCACGCCCTGGCCCCGGGTGTCGGTGACGGCGACGCCGCGCAGGAAGGGCGCGCAGTCCTCGACCACCACTCCGGGCCCCGTGCTGCCGGTGAACAGCCCCCGGTCGAACTCGACCGTGCTCCCGTCGCCGAGCCGGACTCCGCTACCGCCCCGCACGGTCAGCCCGATGAACGCGGTGGCCGCCCGGTCCACGGCCCGCACCGAGTCGCTTCCGGCGTCGGTGACCTCGCACTCGGCGAACTGGCCCCGCGCGCGCCCGGACAGGTCGATGCCCACCCCCGCCGAGCGCGCCACCGTGACACGGGACATCTGCGGGTCCGCGCCGCTGTGCACGGCCACCCCCCGCCCGCCCACGTCCTCGATGACGCAGTCCTCGACCACCGGGCGGGCCCGGCTGGAGACGGTCAGCCCGTCCCCTCCGGTGCGGTGCACCCGGGTGCCCCGCACACTCGTGGCCGCGTCCTCCTCCAGGGCGACCGCGGGCTTGCCGGTGTCGGAGACCTCGCAGCCCTCGACCACACCGCCCGCCTGGCCGCTGGCGAAGACCCCGTTGCCGCCGGCGCCCCGCAGCACGCAGGAGCGGACCGTGGGGCGCCCCCGCTCGCCGATGACCAGCGCGCTGGTGCCCACGTCCTCGACCACGCAGTCCTCGATGACGCTCGACTCGGGGGAGGTGACCACCACGCCCGCGCCCGCCGTGCACGTCACCCGGCTCCCGCGCATCGCGAGCGCGCCCGTGTTGCGCACCGACACCGCGGTCCACGCGTTGCCGTCGACCTCGCAGTCGGCCATCTCCACCTGGCCGGCGGGGATGTCGACGGCGGGGTGGTCCTTGTCCCTGCCGCGCAGGATGAGGCCGGACAGTTTCACCGCCTCCGCGCCGGAGACGACCGCGCTCTTGGTGTCCGAGCTGATCTCCACACTGCCCCGGCCGTCACGGGCCACCAGGGTGACCACCTTGAGCAGGACGAGGCTCTCCGCGTACCGCCCCGGAGCGATGCTGATGAGCGCACCGCCCCGGGCGGCCCTGACCGCGTCGGTGATCGTCCTGTGCGCGTCCGGTCCCTCCGGCGCGACGGTGAGCAGTTGCCTGTCCATCGGTGACTTCCTCTTCTCGGATACCGGCCCCGGACAGGGGGCCTGGTGGGGCGGGCGGGGCCGCGGCGGCGGCCCCGCCCGTGCGGTGCGGGTCAGGCACAGGTCGTGCGCACGGCCGAGGCGGCGACGTGCGCACTGGTGTGGTCCTGGTCGGCGAGCGGGTCCTCGCCGACGTTGGTGAGCTGGACGGTGAACTCCTCCGTCGGCGAGGTGAACCCGGTGACCTGGACCCAGGCGCCGCGCACCTGGGCCTGGGCCACCCCGAACACGGCGATCGCGTCGCCTTCGGGGCCGGGACCGGCGAAAATCTGGTAGACGGCCTCGGTGTCGGCGACCCAGAGCGGGCTGTCGTCGTCGGGCACGTGGACGTAGATCTCGCAGCGCGCGTCCGGGTAGCCGGGGGAGAACGTCCAGAACGCGTACTGGCCGTCCCCGTGGTCCGGACTGCCCGAGACCGGGATCGCCTCGTAGCCGCCGTCGCACCCCTCCTGGGCGTAGCCGCCCCGGCGGGTGGCCCAGCTGGCGGTCCCCTCGGCGCTGTCCCAGCGGTTGACGCGGTCGTAGGAGGCTTCGGGGGAGGCCAGGCAGCCGGGCCCGGCCAGGGCGGAGAACGGCGCGCGGTCGGTCGCGCCCGCGGCGGCCGTGGCGTCCTCCAGGATGGAGCCCCCGCCGGTGTCGGCCCCGGGGTCCGTACCGGCGCCGTCGAACGCCGCGGCCTCCTGGTCGGCGGGGGTGCTCGCGGACTCGCCGGAGGAGTCGCCGCCCTCCTCGGCCCGCTGGTCGCCCTGCTCCTCCGGGGAGGTCTCGTCCGCCTGCCCGTCCGTGCCGGTACCGGCGCCGTTCCCGGACTCCGCAACGGTGTCGGCGTCCGTCCCGGTGTCCGCGTTGGCGTCGGTGTCCGCGTCCGTGTCGGCCCCGGTGCCGGCGTCCGACCCGGCATCGGCATCGCTGTCGGCGTCGGCGTCCGTCTCGGCACCCGTGCCCGCGTCCCCTCCCGTGTCGGCCCGCGGCTCGGTCTCGCCTCCGGCGTCCGCGTCGGTCTCCGCGCCCGTACCGGCATCGGTCCCCGAACCCGGGTCGGCCGCCGCCTGCGCCCCGGTCTCGTCCGGAGCGCCGGAACGGTCGGGCTCGGCCGCGTCCACCGAGTCGCCGGGCGCTCCGGACGTCTCGGTGCCGGTGCCCGCCTCGGCCTCGCCCGGCGCCGGTGGCGCGGCGGAGCCGGTCTCGCGGGGCAGCGCCTCGGGTATGTAGCCCGTCTCCTCACCGCCCGCCGCACCCGTGGTCCCGGCGGTGGAGCCCGCGCCCGCGTCGGTCGTCCCCGATCCGGTCGAGCCCCCGCCCGACCCCTCGACGGCGGAGCCCTCCGCCGACGTCTCCGCCGTGCCGGAGCCCGTGCCCTCCGCCGCGCTGCCGCCCGACAGGCCGCCGGCGGCGATCGGGACGGACCGCAGCGCCAGCTCCTGTGTCCCGGCCACGAAGGCGAACGGGGCCACGACGAGCAGCAGGCCGGCGATGGCCGCACCGGCCAACGCGGGCTTGCCCGGCCGGTCCAGCGCGGGTTCGGCCGCAGGGGCCTCCGCGACCGTTCCCCCGGTGACCAGCGAGGACAGGTCGGCCCGGTGCGCGGGACGGGACGGCGGCTCGGGGAGGGCATGGGGCACCGCGGAGGCGTCCGGTGCGGTGGCCGGTGCGCCGGTGCCCGGCCGCGCCGCGGGCGGGGCGGCGGAGGCGGCGGCGTCGGCCGTTCCGGACAGGGCCGCCTGGAAGTCGGCGGCCGACACGGGGCCGGGCGCGGCGGTGCCGTCGCGCCCTTGGGCGGCGTCGCTCATCGTGGGTCCTCTCGGGCTGGCCGCGCGGACGCGGCGGGGGTCGGCGGCCTCATCTGCGCCCCTGTCGGCCGTCCTGGGCGTCCGGGTCGACCACGGCGGCGGTCTCCTCGTTCACGTCCTCGGTACCGCTGAGGCTCCTCGCCGTCTTCAGGAGGTTGTCGGCGGTGTCCTGGGTGGCCTGGACCAGGGCGTCCAGGTAGAGGGCGAAGTTCTGCTCCATGGGGACGAAGACCTTGTCGTAGTCCTTGGCGAAGTCGTCGCCCGTGACGTTCTTGTCGCCCCAGGGCGTGCCCAGGGGCTCCCTCGCCGCCACGAAGTCCCGCTTGAGCCTGCTGGTGAACTCGGCGGCCTCGTGGACGTTGAAGCTGCTGTGGGCGACACCGTCCGGGGAGGCGGACAGGCCGTCGTCGTTGTTCGGCACGGTGGTGGCTCCTATCGACCGAAGGGGTGGGGTGGGGGCGGGCGCGGCTACTCCGGGGGGAGGGGTACGCCCATGCGCTCGAACATGCCGCGGGTGTCGAACCGGCCGTTCATCGCCTCGCCCGCGTCCAGGCCCTCCGGCATGAAGGGCTTGTACAGTTCGGCGACGCGGTCGGACATCTTCTCCCGGGCGCGCGTGATCACGTCCATGACCGCGTCGGCGAGTTCGGCGGGGGCCATCTCGCGGTAGTTCTGGGTGTGGAACTTCAGCTCAACGAGTTCCCCCTTCCCGTTCACCTTCGCTCCCACCAGCCTGTTCTTTGCCACGGCCTCCTCTGTTGCCGACTCCAGGCTTTCGCTTGCGCGATCGACCTCGGCCAGCGTCCTGTGAAGACGTGCCAACTCCCGTTCCGTCTCCTCCTGCATCCACGAAGTCATGGCGTACGGCTCCCTTCTTCGGCCCGCCTGGTGCGGGCCGTCCGAGTACGGTCTGCTTGTCGTCGCCCGTCGTGCCCCAGACGCGTTCGTCCTCGGACAGCCACGTCGAGCGCTGGCGTTCGCGTTCCCCCTGGCCGCCGCCCGCGCCGCCCATGCCGCCGCCCATCATGGGCGGCATCATCGGAGGCATGCCGGCCTGAGGGGCGCCGCCGGGCCCGCCCGCGGGCCCCGCGGCGGTCGCGGCCGGGCCCGTACCGGGCCCCGTGCCCACGGACCCGCCGGGGCCCGTGCCGATGCCGGTGGCCGCGCCGGGTCCCGCCCCCGCCCCCGCCTGGGTCTGGGGGCCGCCCGCCGGGGTGTCGAAGAGGGACGAGCGGTCGGTCGTCCGGGTGTCCCCGCCTCCCGGGCCGTTCGTGCTGAGTCCGCCGTCCGGACCGGAGCCGCCGTAGTTGAGGCCGACGGGGTCCGGGCTCTGCAGCGGCGGGATCTCGTAGGCGGGCCCGTCGGTGTTCCGCCCGCCGGTGAAGCCGTCGGTGATCGGTTCGCCCGTGTCCGGGTCGATCGGGTAGGTCAGCCCCAGGTCCGGGTCGACGGGATAGGGCTCTCCCGTGATCGGGTTGATCGGGACCGGGGGGCCGTCACCGGTCGGGCCGTTGGTGGACAGGCCCGGATCGGTCGGGCCGCCGTCGCCGGTGCCCGGGAGGTCGGTGGGGCCCTCGGAGGTGAGGGCTTGGCCGGTGACGGGGTCGATGGGCAGGGCTTGGCCGGTGTCCGGGTCGTAGTTGATCGGTTCCCCGGTCTCGGGGTTGATGGGTAGCCCGGTGGCGGGGTCGGTCTCCAGGCGGGTGCCGTCCTGGCCGGGTGGGACGGGTTCGCCGGTGACGGGGCCGGTGACGGGGTCGATGGGCAGGGCCTGGCCGGTCTCGGGGTCGTAGTTGATCGGCAGGCCGGTGTCGGGGCTGTAGGGGAGCCCGGTGCCGGGGTCCACCGGGAAGGGCTCCCCGGTCTCGGGGTTGATCGGCAGCCCGGTGGCCGGATCGAGGTCCAGACCGGTGGAGCCCGGGAGGTCGGTGGGGCCGTCGGGGGTGAGGGCTTGGCCGGTGACGGGGTCGATGGGCAGGGCTTGGCCGGTGTCCGGGTCGTAGTTGATCGGTAGGCCGGTGTCGGGGCTGTAGGGGAGTCCGGTGTCGGGGTCGACGGGGAACGGTTCCCCGGTCTCGGGGTTGATGGGTAGCCCGGTGGCGGGGTCGGTCTCCAGGCGGGTGCCGTCCTGGCCGGGTGGGACGGGTTCGCCGGTGACGGG
>NZ_LGEC01000083.1 GCF_001279585.1 Nocardiopsis sp. NRRL B-16309
CCGTGGCCACCGCCCGAGAACCCCTTACGGACCTGACCGCGGTCCTGGAGCGGGTGGGCACCGAGGTGGACGAACGCGCCGGCGCCGCCCTGGCCGAGGCCGAGCAGGACCGCGCGGCCAGAGCCGAAGCCGAAGGCCGGGCCCGGACCGCTGAAGCCGAGACCGCGGCGGCCCACCGCGGCCGCCAGAACGCCGAAGAGGAGCGGGACGAAGCCCGGGTCCAGGCCCGCGAAGCGGAAAGGGTCGCCGAACGGGCGCGGGGTGAGGCCGCCGACGACCGCCGCGCCGTCGCGGTGGCCCAGGGCGCGGCCGAGCGCCTGGAGCAGGAGAACGAGCGGCTGCTCGCCGAGGCGACCAAACTCCAGACGAGGGCCGACGCCGCGGCGGCACGGGCCGAGCGCGCCGAGGCCCGACACGAGACCGTGGCCAAGGAACGCGACCGGTTCCGTGACGAGCTACAGACTGAGCGGAAGGAATGGGCCACCGAGCGCACCCGGCTCACCGGCCAGGTCGAACAGCTGAGTGCCGACTACGCCGAGCGCCTGGATGAGCTCCAGCAGGCCCACACCGACGCCCAGGAGCGCACCGCCCGGGAGCACGCCGCGCAGATCGCCGACCTGCAGCGCCAGGCGGGCCGGGCCGAGCTACTCGCTGAGCAGCACACGCAGTTGCAGGAGGAGTGCCAGCTGCTGCGTCGGGGCCGAGGAGACGCACGGCGTGGGTTGCGGATAGCGGTGAGGGCACTGGACACGGGCGAGACCTCCCAGGAAGTGCGGGACATCCTTCAGCGCCACCTCGCCCGATCGGAGCCGACAGCAGAGGACACAGGGTCCCCCTCCACCGATGATGACGCCTCCGTGCCGCCGACCGGCGAGGAACGCCGCACGTGAGGCTGTAGTGCCTCGATCCCATACAGCCCTTATCGGCCAGGTGCTGGCGCTGTCCGAGAAGCGCCTTCGAGCTCGGCCTCGCCACCGGTGGCGAAACGTTTCCGCGTGCGGTCCGAGGCGCAGGCAAGCACAGAAATGCTGGTCCGAGGGCATACGGGTTCCAGGGGGCGTGGTCGACACCGTGCGAGGTGGTCGGAGTTCGCTGGGCCTGGTCGACCAACCTGGTCGACTGGTCGGAACCGGGCCCAGGTCGGGTACCGGTACGTGCATCCGGCCTGGTCAGAGCCCGGATCCAGCCTCATTGGCAGGCGGACCGGCGGCGATGGATCGCATAATGGTGGTCGAAGGACCCAACCCGTGGTCGAAGTCTGGTCGAACCAAACCGGAACCGGAATCAACCACGCAATCGCGGGACTCCGAAAGATCACCCGGAAGCCCAGCAGGAAAACCGAAAATGAAGAGATGGGCTAAACGAATCCGATAGGAATTAATTGCCGAATCAAGTAGCCGAAGTAGAAACCGGTGATGTTGTGGCCTATACTCAGACATGAAAACGGGGCCATGGTGCGCTCTTGGTCGGACGCAACACCACAGCCCCGCTCGTCCGGCGCGGGCCGCCAGCTGTACGTCTACAGCTGCGGCCCGTTGGCCGGGGGATCACCGAAGAACCTGGTCAGCCAGAGTACGAAGCGCACTCCAGCGAGCAGTGTCCTGATCACCTCGAAGACGACGGTCGCTCGCCGTCGCTCAGGTCGGTCACCCATAGTCCCTCCTCCGTGGAGCCGCCCGCGCCCCGTGTGGGCACGGGAATGGTCGCCTCCCGGGACAGCGACCCTTGCCGGGCCGTCGCGGAGGAAGAATTACAAGGTACCGCATCCTTCCCTGCTTGGTGGAATACCAAAGTGGGTCGGGGAAACATAAGGAACCTTCTGGGTCCATTCAGGGGCGGGCTGACCAGCGTATTTTCACCGTCGCGCCGGGAAGAATGTTTCCTTCAATCGCGACAGATGCTGACCTCGCCGGGCACCGCCCCCTGCCTGTGCCCGACCGCCAGCCCGTCGGCAACGGGATCGGCACGACCGTCCCACGCAGCCGGACCGGGGGTGACGGCTCGGTGAGCTCGCCGTCCCAGATGGCGGTGTGAGGGCTAGAGCTGGCGGGGGTCGGTCTCCTCTGTCTCCTTGGGGCGCCGGTATCCCTCGACGACCTCCCAGTGGCCGGGGTCAAGGACCCGGGCGACCTGTGCCAGCTCTCGGACCGTGTTTCGGGCGTGTTCGCCCTTGAACAGGTAGGTGGGACTGCTCCCTCCCATGGTCATGGAGGGGTAGTTGCCGCCGCTGAGCTGGCGCATGAGTGCGTACCAGGCGCCCAGGGGGCCGTCCACCTGCCCTGGAGAAGGGTTCTCAACGTCTGCGTCGCCGACCACCAGGGTCAGGAAGTATCCGCCACGCTCAGCGTGGTACGACTCGATCTCCTCGGGCGTATGGGTGCTCAGCATCTTAATCTCGTCCATGGCGTCGGCCAGGACCTTCTCCTCCTCCTGGTCCGACTCGTGCGGGGCCTCGTCCCCGGCTGTCCACCGCGGGGACTGGGCCTGGGCGATGGACTCCCGGCCGAGGCCGCCGTCGAGTCCGGATCCGTTGATGAACAGGTCCAGCACGGAGGCTTCGTCGAACACGCTCTGCTCGGCCAGGTGCTGCGTGTAGACCTCTTGGTCCACCGGACCCAACGCCAGATCCTGGCTGGGGCGCCACATCGGCCCGTTCTCGGTCAGCACGACTGCGGAGAGTACGCCTACGCGCTCGCGGACGACGCGCAAGGCCGAGAGCACGCCGCGGGCCGCGTGCGCGTCACGGACCGAGGTGTAGGTGGTGCCTTCGAGCTGCTCCCAGACCTGGTCGAGTTCCACGGTCCAGTGGACCATGTGCGTGACCAGCGCCAGCACCTGCGCCGGCGGTGCCGCCATCACGGAGAATCCGGCCGTCATCCGGGCGTGCTGGTAGGAGCCATAAGCGATTAGGAAGCGGCCCTCAGGGGTGGACGCGTCAGGGGTTGGTGCGCTCACGGACAACTCCATTCCAGGAGGATGGCCCTGCATTGTTGCAGATCAACCCCTGTGTGCAGAAGATCCTTCGTGGTGTGCGTCCTCTCGGTCCGCAGGCGCGCGGGCCCGGGCGGCGCTGGATCCTTCCCCCTAGCGCGGCACCGCTGGCGTGCCCGGCGCCGGGCGGGCACGCCTCCGGGCCGACTTTGACAAACTGTCAAAGTCCAGGAAGGTGGGCCTCATGGCTCCAGACGTCGAACCCGCCGAGCGACTGTCCGACCTGCTCGCACACCTCTACCACCTGCACGAAAACGCCCAAGACCCGCACTTGGAGCTGTGGCCCGACGGCGACGCGATCGGCGTGCTCGCCTACACCCGGGCTCACCACAGCGCCTTGCCCCCCGAGCAGGTGAGCCCGGCCCGCCGCGAGCAAATCCGGCTCCGGCTGAAGGTGACGGGCCTGCTCTACAGCCTGATCGACACCGAGCAACTCGGCGCCCTGGACCAGGCCCGCCCACCCGGCGCACGGCGCAGTGAGCACCTGCTGACCCTGACCGAACTTGCCGACGTGCTGGTGCTCGACACCCCGGGGGCCGTCAGCAAACGGCGGGACCGGCTCTACGCCGCACGGCACCACCGCCCGCGTACCCCCTGGCACGGACGCCAGCTGATGGCCGAGCGGGAGGCCCAGACGCGCCGGCGCGTGGTCGAGGTGGAGCAGGCCCGGCGCCATCACTCGCGGGTTCGGGCAGCAGCTCAAGAACTGCTGGGAGTGCGCCACGACCTCGTCTTGACCGAGGACGCGCAGGACTGGCTGCACGGCCTGATCCAGCTCCTGGAGGAGGATCCGCTGCGGCCTGATCAGATGCCCTCGTTGGCCGCCCACCTGTCCCTGGCTCTGGCAGAGCTCGGCGAGGACGCGGCTCGGTCTCCGGCCGCCGCCGGCGCGCTCGCTCGTGCCCGCGAGGCCCTGTCCTACCGGGATCGGTAGGTGGTCGACGAACTGGCGTCATGGGCCCGATTGCCGCCCAGCAACGTGGCGGACCTGCGCCCGGCTCACTCAACGGAGTTGCGGTGTCAGCTTTTTGCTGACAAACTTGTGTCAGCAAAAAGCTGACACGGAGGTCGTTCATGGAATGGCAGGGTCCTGGCCCGGCGAACGGGCACACCGCAACCGTCTACGCCCACACGGGCGAAGGCGGGGAACTCGTCCCCTGGGAACCCGGCGCGGCCACTGAGTACCGCAGAATCTGGCGCGCGCTCTGCTGCTGCGGGTGGCAGAGCGCCGACCACTACCACCCGCCTGAGCGCGCTCTCGTGCACGAGTGGGCCCGACACCTGCATCGTGAGGTCCCCGAGCTGCGCCTGCACGAGATCGCCGCCGAGTCCGACGATCGCGGTCCCCTCACCGCCGAGGTCCGCCTGCTGCGCAGCCAGGGCGTGAGCTGGGAGCGCATCGCCACCGCCGTCGGCAAGAAACGCCAGAGCGCCCACCGGCGCTGGCGCCACGTCGAAAAGGAGCTGGCCGCCATTCACAAGGACGGCCCCTCAGCCGACCTGGCACGCCTGCGCGGTGCCCTGTCCCACCTCGCCGCGGTGGTCGACGTCCACGACGATGCCCGCCCCGAGATCCAGACCCTCTACGGGATCGTCAACGCGGGCGAGCAGGTCGCCGCCGCACTGGCCCGCACCTCCGCGGACCCCTGGGCCGTGACCGACGACTTGTCCAACGCCGCCGCCCACCTGGAGGACGCGCTGCGCATGGCCCACCGGCAGGCCTCCGGCGCCCTCCAGGACGCCGTCATCACCGTGGACTCCGACCAGATTCTGGCCCGGGGAGGTCGCATCGAGCTGGTCCTGGATGAGGCCGACCGCGCCCCCGAAGAAGGCCCAGCGCACTTCGTCACGGCCCAGGCCTTCGACGCCGAGGACACCCATGTCGCCGCTGGGAGCGGGGACACCGCCTACGGGGCGCTGGCCACCCTCACCCCCCAGGACACCCCCAGCACGGTGCCGCTCGACTCCGTCGCCCCCCTCGACCCGCCGTGGTGACCTTGGTCGAGTCCACGGCTACCGAACGATTCCCGACTATGGCTGCTGACCCGTTCCTACCGCACCGACACACCGACCATCACGTTGGAGGACACCGATGAGCGACCTCGAGGACGCCAAAGACCAGGTGCGCTCGGCCACGAGCGGCGTGACCTGGGGAGGGTTCTGCGACACCCTCGCCGACTGCGCGCGCTACGACGCCGACCTCGACTCCCTGCAGGCCGCCCTCAACGAGGCCCGCGCGGCCGTGGCCGAGGCCCGGATCCGCGCTGCGGTCTGGGGCCTGTGGGACGACGCGATGGCCGCCGCAGGGGTGGCCGTACGTCCAGGCGATCACGAGAAGGTCCACGAGATGCTCACCGAAGGACTGGCCGAGGCCCAGGACGGCGACCGAGGGGCCCTACTGCACGCCACGAGCGGGATCACGGACCTGGTCATGAACCGGCACGCCGAGGAACAGGGCTTCGTCGGCGATCCCGACGACCCCCGGTGGGACACCGGATCTGACCGCGGCGACCAGGTCCTGGGCGTACTTCTGGATGCCGTGCGCGGACCGGCCCAGGCGTGACCGCTCGGAAGCCCCGACCAACGCTGACCGTGCTCCACAAGCACGCCACCTGAGAACGGGTGGGACGCCTATCCCGTCAAGAACCGGCGCCCCACCCCTGTCGCAGATCACCACGACTAGGAGAAAGCGTATGTCACAGACTTCACCCAAACCGGACCGGGCCCGCGCCCCCAAGGACTTCGGGCCAGTACAGGCCGCAAGGGCAGCCGGAATCGACAACTGGGAAGGTGGCCTCCGCCACGGCCTGATCCCGCCCGGGGACGTGGCCGAGCGCCGGTGGTCGGCCACGGTCGTGGACAGCCTCGCGGCCCGGGCTCTGGAGCGCAACGACGCTATCCGTGACCGTGTGAGCGCCGAGGCGGAACTGCGCCGCGAGCGCGGCCCCGAGCAGCTGGGCGCCAACCGCTTCGCCGGCCTGCTGGCCGAGTCCACTGGCGTGGACGTCGCCCGCGCCGACGTCGAAGAACTGGTGGAGCGCGGGATCCTGGAAGCGGTCGACGAGTACAAGGGATGGCCGCTCTACGACGTGGCCGCCGCCCAGGAACTGGACACCGACACCGTCGCAGAGATCGTCCGTGAGCGTCAGGAGTGGGTGGCCGCGAGCCTGCCCGCGCCTGAGACCGCACAGCGGCTGGGGTGGCGGCAGCGCGAGTTCGAGCGCGTCGCCGCCGACCTGGACCTGGCACCGGGCCGGTTCGACCGGTGGGCGCTGTGCACCCTGGACCGGTTGGCGAGCGACGACAAGCTGTGCGCGCAGGTGCTCGCCGACCGCACCCTGGGACCGGACCAGTCGGCCGAGCACCTGGGTATCCGGCGCCTGGACTTCGACTACCTGGTCGCCGGTGGCCTGGTCGAGCCGTGCGACGTGGCCTACAAGACGGTCAGCCGGTGGAACCGGGTCGAGATCGACCTGTTCCGTACCGGGGACCTGGACGAGCTGGCAGCGGACACCACCCTGCCCTGGGCGGACCTGCACGCGGTGACTCCCGGCGACCGCTCGCCCCTGCGCGACCTCGTCGCCGGCCTGCCCACCACACGCGCCCAGCTCGTGCACGCCTTCACTCGCCGCCTGAGCGACGAGCACGGCATCGAGGTCTGGCCCCGTTGGGTCGCAGGCCCCAACGTGTGGGCCATCGACTGGGAACAGCTGCCCGATGGCACTCCGACGCTGAAGCAGGTCAAGGCCAAGCTCGCCGCCGATCCAGCCGCTGTGCACACCGACGACATCGAGCTGTCCACCGCGGTCGGCCGGATCATCCGGTGGGCCCGGTGGGCGGTCGAGCCGGGCCACGCGGTCGTGGTGGATGTGGAGACCACCGGCCTGGACGGCGCGATCATCGAGATCGCCGTGGTCGACGCGGCCACCGGCGCGGTGCTGTTCCACAGCCTGGTCCACCCTGGAGACATCGCCATCACCGCCCAGGCCGGTGCCGTGCATGGCATCAGCGACGCCGACCTGGAAGGTGCCCCCACCTGGGCGGAGATATGGCCGAAGGTGGAAGCAGCCATCGACGACCGCCAGATCATTGCCTACAACGCCCCCTTCGACCGGGGTCGGGCGCTCTTCGACTGCTCCCGGTACGGCATCGACCCCGGCCGCCTGGCCAAGGACGAGGCCTGGGCGTGCGCGATGGCCGCGCGCAGCGACTACCTGCGGGTGAGCCGCTGGATCCCCCTGGGCGGCGACCACCGGGCGGTCGGAGATGCCCACGCCGCCCTGGAACTGGTGCGCACCTTCACCGCGGCGCCCGCGCGTACAACCCGCCGCCGCTGACCTGCTGCCTGCCCACTCGGGGGCCGTCGCCAGCGCGCGGCGGCCCCACCCATAACCCAAACGACGGGAGCCGCCCGATGATGACCACGATCCGTACTGCGCGCCGCCCGCGCCGCTGCGCTCACGACTGCGGCGTTCCCATCCGAGCCGGGGAGAAGGTCGCGCACACCGCGATCCCCCCGCGCAGCCACGCCGTGCTCTACAGCGACCAGTGGATCCACCTGGCCGCCCACGTCGGAACCTGCCCGGACGCCGACACCATGCCCGTCGCCGAGCTGGCCGCAGCCCGGGCCGAGATGGACGCCTACCTCCAGACGCGACTGGAGGAGTTGGAGGCTGCCGTCGCCGCACTGAATTCCCAGACTGCGGGCATCGGCAGAACCAGGAGCTTCGCCTGATCCCTGCACGGTCTCTCGGAGTCCGATTCCCCCACCCCTGCCCACAGCCACACCCGTAGCGATCCCGTGCAGCATCCGGGCCCGCACCCCGAGCATGCACCGGGTGCGGGCCCTTACCGCGCGCTACACTGCCCACAGCGGCCGAGCGCATCGGCCCAAGCCGCCCCGTGCCCATGACACGGGACACCAGGCAAAGGTGCCCGGACCAACCGGTCCGGCTCAGCCGCACCAGGCGCAGCCGCCGCTTCACCTCGCGTGGACCGGCCCCTCCAGCACGTTCTCCCGACGGCCGTACACCTCACGCGCGCCGCGGGTCATGGGACCGCCGCGCCGAGACGAGGCCCGTCGTGCCGAAGGACCACGCCCGAAAGAACGCCGCCCGCCGCGCCCAGCAGCGAACCGGAGCCGCCTACACCAGCGCCAACGCGGCCACCACCCACACCCACCCCGCCCCGGACCTCGCCTCGCTCGCTGACCTGCCCTACACCCGGGGACACCGCATCGAACTGGACCGGGCCACCGCGTTGGTCGGCGCCGCCCGCGCCGGGTGCGGCCCCTGCCTGGACACTCTGATCCCGCAGGTGGCCGACTCGGCCGCCACGGTGGCCGCCCTGGCCGGCGGCGCACTGGGCATCTTGCCCCCCGTGCTCGCAGCGGCCCTGCCCGACCCCGCCCGCGCGTGGGTGCGTGTCCTGCACGAGCAGGCCGACGATGCCGCCCCGGTGCACGTGCTGAGCCTGATGCCCGCCGACCACCGGCGCGACCTCCTGGAGACCACTGTGGACTTCTGGGCAGCCGGAGCCGCCCAGCCTCCCGTGTTCGAGACGATCACCCTGGACGAGCCCGACGACGGCAGCGACCCGGTGTACGGGGTGACGCTCTCCGAGCTGGAGGCGACCGGCCCGCAGGGCTCCCAGCGGCTGCCCATGCTCATCCTCAACCCCCAGAGCGGCGACGCCGGGCTGGAGGATCTCCTGCACCGTTGCGGCCTGCCCGTCTGGGACGCCACCACCCTGCCGCCGGCGGACGCCCGGTGGCGGGTGCGCTTCGATATCGCCACCCGCTCCCTGGAGGGCATCGCCCACATCGACGCCGACGGGTTCGACGACAT
The DNA here is from genome assembly GCF_001279585.1 of Nocardiopsis sp. NRRL B-16309. GTDB lineage: Bacteria > Actinomycetota > Actinomycetes > Streptosporangiales > Streptosporangiaceae > Nocardiopsis. Next base: position 8,838 of record NZ_LGEC01000083.1, read on the forward strand.
CAGCCTCTTCCAGGCGGCCGAGCAGGTGACCTTGCCCGACCACTGGTGGGACCTGGTCGATACGACCGAGACCGTCCTGCTCTGCGGCCCCCTGAAGGACGCGACGCCGCCGGAAGAAGCCTTGGCCGACGGGGTTGCCCTGGCCGGTGTCCGGGCCCGCGCCCGATTCCTGTGAGAGGACGGTCAACGTGGGATGGATCGAAACCGCCCCTGACGGGCAGCACATCGAGCACGAGCACCTGCTCACCGACCCCGCCGCCACAGGGCAGGTCCTCGACAGCGACATCGAACAGTGGCTCGCCAACGGCGCGCCGGGCGCCGCCGGGCTGCGCACCGGCTGTTCGTGCGGGTGGGTCGACCCCGCGCCCGCCCCACCGCGCCTGCCCGCGCAGGCGGTGGGCTGGGACCGCGTGGCGGCCGCCCGCGAGCACGGCCAACGCCTGGGAGACCACCTGCTGGACCCGGGCCCGCCCCCGGTCGTGGACGCCTGGATGGACCACTATCTGCACACCTGGTGGGGACACCTGGCGAGGGAGGTGCCCGGCACCAACGCCGACCAGCCTCTCAACAGGACCCTCGCGGCCGTGGCAGGGCTGTTGGGAGAGGCGGAGGAGCACCCCACGGCGGCCCTGCACGCCCTACGCCAGATCGAGGTGGCCATCCGGCAGGCACGCCTACTCGCTGAGGCCGCCGCGCACCGCCCGCGGCGGCCCTGCAGCGGCCTCAGAGCGCGCTCGGGTCAAGATCCGCATGCGCGGAGAGCAAGAGGACGTCGCTGCCCGCGTGGACGCCATCCGGCAGGGGAAGCTCCTCGACCTGTCCACTGGCCGCCCCGCACCCCGCGCGGGCTTCGTGGACGTCTACGCCGTCGCCGCCGTGCCGTAGAACGAGCCGAGCCCGCTGATCACCGGGGCCCGAGTCCTAAGGTCGGACCCGGGCCCCGGCCGCAAGCGAGGGCGGAAGCCGCATACACCCAAAAGGGATATTGGCAGCTCAAAGGGTCCTCTTTTGGGATTCCGCCGCCTGACAGGCGATGGTCTCCCTAACATCGCCTCGTGCTGAATACCCTCATCCCGCGCCGTTATGGCGCCGCCCTGGCAATCTCGCTCGCCCTGGTCCTGTCCGGCTGCACAGACACTCCGGCCGAACACGGCGAACGCCTCAGCAGAGCAGCGGGTACTGCCTCGATCACTATCGTGTTGCCCCTGGGGCTGTGGGAGCAGACCAAGCCCGAGTACAGCGGGAGCGAGCTGCGTGAGCTGGAGCCGACTCCGTTGGAGGGCGAGGAAGGCGACCGCGGTCTGGTGCGCGTCAACTTGACCGGTACCCAGCTCGTCGAGTACCTGGATGACCTTGACCGTGACGCTCACACTGTGGGTCTCGCGGCCAGCGCCACCGACGAAGAGCAGGCAGCGGCCGCCCGGGTCTACACCGCGATCTCGGAGGTGGTGGACCAGATCAGCCCTCGCCGGAGCGAGGACGATCCCGCACCTGAGGTGATCATCGACGACACCGTGGGCGAGGACGCGCCGTAGGAACCGTGTCCTGGTTGGCCAGAGCTGGCATAGCGGCGGGGCCCGGACGCGCGGCAGGCTAGTGCGCTCCGGGTTGCTCTCCTTCTCCAGCCAGGTCGGAAGGCTCGGGTAGGTGTTCCACACTCACGCGCGTCCACCGACGCGCGGCACGTCGCGCCGCGGGCTCGGCGGCACGCTGCGCGGTGAAGGCGTCGATAGCCGCGAACCCCTCCTCCACGCTCATCTGCGACGTGTCGGGGGCATCAGCGGGGAGCACATAGACGTTGGTGCGGGAGTGCCAGTGCTGCAGCGCCGCGTCCTCCAGTTCCACGAGCTGCTGGCTGACTTCCTCTACGGTCTGCTTGGTCTGCAACGCCAACAGCCGCAGACACGTCCACCCATGCTCCCGGGGCACCTTCACGCCTTCCCCGACGATACGGAACGGCCATCGCGCCACGACGTCGCGAGACTTCTCGCTCACACCCGCCTGCTCCACCTCCAACCACGTGCGGGCCGGCGAGTGTGCCAGAACCCGCTGCTCGCCGCTGGCGAGATCGTGATGGGTGTGGGCAGGTGGCATGGGCAGGTGCTCGGCCAGCGTGTCCACATCGATCGGGCCCTGACGCAGTGCCCCGAAGTCGATGGGGAAGTCGTAAGCGTTGGCGTGGGAGCGGCGGACCGCGGCGAGCTGTGCCCTCTTCTTCCGGGTGTCCTTGGCACTCGTGGACTTGGTCTTCTTCTTGGCCATGTTGCCTCCTGCCGGGGCGATCGGATGGGGCCATGCTGGCACGTTCTCGGTCACCGATCAGGCGATCGGCCAGATCAGGGAACCTGCATAGGGGGTACAGGAGGGATATGACGAGCCGGAAGCCCTCTGGGGTGGCACAGGTAGAGCTGTCTGCGCTACCGCGCAGGCCGCGGGGGTGTCCGGAGGAGGTGCAGCGCAGCCGGGCCCGGTTCGTGGCCACGCACCGGTCGGTGTCGGAGCTCTTCGCCACTTTCAACGAGCAGCGCGCCGCACAAAAGAACCCGCAGGGGTCCATATCTGAGAAGCACCGGGACCTGGCCCGCGCTGCCATCGTCTTCACCGCAGCGGGCGTGGACGCCTGTCTGCGGACGCTGTTGCGTGATGCTCTGGAAACACTGCTGCGCGAAGAAGGTTCTGCACACAGTGCGTTCAAGGGGTACGTCTTCAAGCGTGACGGGCGGTTCGATGGCGACCTGGACAAGGACGTCAAGGACGCCATCGCCGCTATCGATCCCCGTGCCGAGTTGATCGCGCTGTATGTCGAAGACCTCACCAAGGGGAGCATCCAGGGCTCAACACAGCTCGGTCGGTGCCGCAAAGCTCTCGGGATCGACAGTGGTGCGTTGACAGATGAAGAGCTTGAGAAGCATGACGACTTCTTCTGCGTACGCAATCAGGTCGCCCACGAACTCGACCTGATCGACCCCTCGGGCAAGGGCAGTCGGGGACGCCAGCGCCGTGACGTGGCTGTGGTGGGGCGCCAGTGCGACGAGGCTCTGCTTCTCGTGCACGAGTTCATCAAGGCCACGGCCAGGAAGGTGCAGGCAGTTCACCACTCCTGAGCGGCACGGCGGGGCCGCAACGCCGCGGCGGTGGACAGATCTTCGTCCATCACTGCTCGCCCGTCAGCGTCATTCGTTTCATCGCCTCATCAGGCATGGGCGGATGAGGTATGCCGTGCACCCGCCAGGACCACCAGTGGGGCCATCCCAAGGCCTGGGCCAGCACCGAGTACTGGCCGGGAGGAAAGCGCACATGCACATGTGCTCGGCCGTGGTCCCAGTGCGGGTCGGATCCCACACGGCGGAAGTCGTCGGGGGACACAGGACGCCTCATACCTCCTCAGCGGTCTCGGCCACGGCCTTGAGAGCACGGAGCCGCTTCACGTTGGCGATGCAGGCGGCGACCATCACTCCGCCCATCGCGGCGAAGAGCGCGGCTGCCAGCACCAGGAACAGAACGCGGGCCGGGCCGGAAGCGACCAGACCTATGCCTGTGGCGATCTGGGCCACGCCGATCATGAGGATGGCCGCATTGAACCACCGGTCTGACCCCTCAGGCAGAAGCACACCCGGCTTTCGCCAGTTCACGATGGCCAGGACGGACACAACGAGGCCGAGGAAAAGGGAGAACACCCAGGTCATGGTTGCTCCTCCCGTTCAGCCGGAACGAGCGTCATACGGAGGTCTCCATCCTCGATCGTCGAAGCGGCTCGCAGACCGCGCTCTGCGCCATCGTGCCCGAGTGGTACGACAGGGGCCAGGTGCCGCTCACACGCTCACTCGCCCGGTCACGGTCGTGCGGTGGACGCAGAGCAACGCTTCCCAGGCCCGGGCCAGAGAGGGGATCCGGTGCAGCCCAGCGGTGGCGGCCTCCTCCAGCGTCACCAGCCGTTCCAAGGCGCGCCCCAGGCGCGCCTGGTCGGCCTCCTCCACGGCGTCGACCAGGTCGGTGCACACCCGGTGCAGCGCGTCGTGGTTGAGCGGGCTTGGATCTGCTGCCAGCGCTGGGCGCAGCGCGGCCACCAACGCCGCAAGCTGCGGTGCGAGCGCGGGATCCGGTTCATCGGTTGGACGTGCTGGGACCGTGTCGACCGTCTTCTTCGCCGGGGGCAGGGGAGGATCCCAGCTCGCCCAGTCCCGGACCGTCGGCGCGGTCGTAGGCGGGGAAGCAGCAGAGGTGGTGGCCACGGCTGAGGCCAGGTAGGCCTCGGCGCCGGTGAGCAGCACCAGGCGGGACAACGCGTTGGTGCGTGCCAGCTCGGCGGCTGTGGCCACTTGGTCGTGCCCGGCCCCGGTGGGAAGGCCCAGCGCGGCCGCCATGGTGGCCGGGTCGTGGTCGGCCCACAGGGTGTCCGCGTCGGCCTCGGTCAGCACGGGGTAGGTGGTGGCGGCCTGGTTGCACACCCGGCCGACCTGGGCGGCGGCCGTGCGCGCGTCGGTGTCGGGCACGCGGGCGCCGTCAACGGTGTCGGTGCCGGTCAGGATGCGCAGGGCCAGGGGGGCGACGACCTCCAGCAGCGTGGCGGCGCCCGGGCCGGTCAGTAGCGGTACCGGCCAACGCCACACGCGCCCCGTCAGGGTGCCGGTCGCGGGTGCGGCACCCTGGTGGGCGAAGGAGACCTTGCCGGTGGGCAGGTGCAGCTCTAGGACCACCGGGCGCAGTCGGCCCTGGGGGTCGCGGTCGACCAGGGCAAGCAGGCCCGCGCCGGGCCGGTCCAGGTGCACCTGGTGATGGGGGTAGCGGCCCTGAACGGTGCGCAGGCTCACCCCTACACGGTCGGCAAGCTGCTGCGGCTCCATCCCGGCGGCGCGGGCGGCGCTGCCCGCAGCCACTTCCACCACCCGGGCCTGGTCGGCCAGGGCGCGGGCAGCGGCGGCGAGGTCGGCCAGGCTTTCAGGATCGGTCAGATGAGCTCGGCGCACCGCGGCTCGGGCGACGGCCGGGCTCAGCTCCCCGGCGGGCGTGGTGCGGGCCAGGGCGACCAGCGTGTCGGCGTGCTCGTCCTGGGGGTGGAGGGGGGAAGCCGTGGTGCGGGTTTTGCCTGCCCCGCCGGGCCGCGGGGTGGTCGGGTCAATGTCCACGCCAGTCTCCTGCGTCAGTGGGCACGCGTCAGCGCGCGGTGGGTCAGTGCGCAGACAGCGACGGCGACAGCCAGCGAGGTCAGCGACCAGCCCAGGCGCACGTCCGGCGTCCCCGAGGTCAGGGCGTAGGTGGCTGCGGGGGGGACCGCGACCAGGACGATCACCGCAAGCCATCCCATCAGGCCACGCACTCCGAACAGTAGATCGCCTGCCAGCTTCAACCAGGCGGGGGGACGGAGACCGCTGGCGTGGCTTATCACCTGCCTGGCCCAGGCGTCGAACGCGGCGTCATTGAGCCGGGGTCTGCGGGTGCGCACGTTGGCCACGATCAGGACCAAGGTCAGAGCACGAGCTCGGTAGGGGTCGACCGTACGCATCAGGTGGCGCAGCCCGCCGGGGCCGTGGTCGCACCAGGTGGTGACCAGGTGGGTGGTCTGTTCGGCCAGAGGCGCGGAGTCCTCCAGCGGTGCGGGGTCACCGGCAGCGCGGCCGGGTGTGGTCCGGCCGTGGAGGCGGCCGCAGAGCAGGATGGTCGCCGCGATGGCGGCCCGCTGCCAGCGCAGGTGGGCGGGGCCGGGCAGATCGTGGGCCAGCCGGTCCAGGGCCGCGAAGTCCAGGGTCCGTTCGCTGGCGGCTACCGCGGGCACCACGACCTGTTGGGCGCGGGCGATGGCGTCAGTGCTCAGGGCGTCGGAGAGCATGGGGTCCATCCTGCCACCAGCGCCAGCGTCGCGCGGGTACTTGCGTGAAGCTGCCATTCGCTCCCTGGTGCGCATTCGCCTGCACCCGGCGGTCATTGGGTGGAGGACGCGCACGGCCGTGCGGCGCAGGGTGTTCGGTCCTTAGTGACGTGAGCGCGTGCGGGGTTGCGGTTCGGTGAACCTTCTGCGGTCCTGACCGGAGCCCGGCTACCGTGTCCGCGACCCTCACCCCACCGTTCAGAAGGTCGCCGACGACTTCGATCGAGAGGACACCGAGCCCGTGACCCGTACCTGGGGCACCCCGCCCAAGCCGACGGCTGTGGACCACCCCGAGAAGGTCGCTGAAGCGGACGCGCGCACAGGGACACAGCGCTGCCCGATCGGGTGCGTGGCTATCGAGAACGCGCGGGGCGAGAGCTCCTCCACCGACTCGCACTCCTTCATCTGCCACGGGTGCGACGGCCCGGTGTGCATAGGGTGCCGGAGCACGCCTGTCACCGTGGGGGGAATGTTCTGCACCTGGTGCTGCAACGCCCACGATGACTTCTACTCCGGGCTCAGCGACGACGTGGAGGTAGCCTCCGAGGAACCGATAACCGCCGGGCAGATGCGGGCGATCCTCGCGGGCGTGGGGGACGAGGTACCGCTCCTGGCTCTACGCGGGCCAGGACTCAAGACCCCGCCTCAGTTCTGGGACATCGTGGCCGTCCACTACGTCCTCCAGGGAAAGCCGCCTGAAGGTCCGAAGGCGCGCTTCGCCCTCCGACTCCGCCCGACCAACGGCTGAGGCCCAACCCGGGCGTCAGGACAGACTTGACACTCTCAGACCGAGACCGCCGAGGTCGCGGCTGGCGCCACGGGCCGTTCACGGCCGTGACGCTACTCGGCCTGTGTTCCGCCTGTCTGCTGCCGCGCCGGGCCCGCCTCACTGGCGGCGACGACCCGGCCTTTGCCCGGCACTGCGGTGACCAGGCCGACCCTTTCAGAGCCGAGTAGGCGGCCCGGGCGGTGTCGCGCGCACCCATGTGCGCCCAAACACCACCCTGTCAGGAGACGCGCAATAGGCTGCGAATGACGACGCCTCGGGCATCTCCACGCAGGTATCTGCGTATCCGAGGTGAAAGCGCAGACTCCTGCGCGTTCAGGCCCGCCATAAGGGGCGACTATGGCGGGCTGAGCGCGTCGGGCGGGTCCCGTGAGGCTCGGGGCGGGGTCTCGCGGACGGAAAACCTCCTCAGTGGTCCGTGGTCGACCGGCAGGGCCGTGTGCAGTGGGAGGCCCGAGCGACTCCGCGCTCGCCCGTGAGCGTGCGATCTGACGTGGACACGCCCAGGTCGAGTGTCTACGAAAATGGTCGGAGTCGGCGGCCGCCGTCTGGGCGCGAGAGTCGGTTCATCCGCCCAGGCCGGGGATCTGGTTGACGAAGTATCCGATCACCCCGCCCAGCACCAGCGTGATCGCACCGGTGATCGTGTTGGAGATGTAGACCACTCGATGATTTTCCCAGTGCGTCGGGCTTTCCGAGCGCGGCGCATTGATCAGCTTTGCCCCAGCGAGTTCGCTTGCTCGACCTTTCTGGGCCCTCATATATCCAAGAAGAGCACCGCCAACCGCGATACCAGCGGCAACCAACGGGACCACGCCTTGGTCAAGTACGTTTACGAAGATAGATACTGTGGCAATGAGAATGCCAGACGTAACCATCGCCGCCAGTTCTCTGTTAAAACTTGGGCGACTTCTGAGTCGACAGATGTCTTTGACCTGACCGGCTGCACCGCGCAATCCGTTATCAGGGGCCGTGAGATTGATTTTCGCTTCCCGGGGAGTGAGCGTGACCACTATGCGAAGATCACCCCTATGGCCGGAAACCGTGACACGTGTCAGAGCAACCACTTCGTTAGAACCGGCGTACGCGGAAAATCCTTCAGGCTCACGCGCCTTGGCGCCGCGGTCGTCATGGAATTCGATGAGGAAGTCATCACCGCACTCATCGGCGACGATCCTCGCGATCTGGACCAGGTCCTCTTGATAGAGCAAGGGATTGCCGAGGTCGATCGTCTCCTCGGGGGCGCGGCTGTACTCGATCGTCATGGGACTATCGTGGCCGCAACAGTTCCGCACGGCGAGCCCTCCGCTGAACCGTCGCAAGGGTGTTACGGTCCTCCGGTCGCCGCCGAATCGCCCGACTTCGTCGTCCTGCCCGCTCATACCCCTTCGGCCGGTGGCGCGCAAAGACTTGCGCACCACCAAGGCGACGAGGTGGTGACGCAAGAGGTTTCGCTTCGCAGGTCAGCGTGCGCAGAGGTGACCATCGACGACACCGGCACCGAGGAAGCCTGAGAGCGCTCCCTACTGCCCCGCGGCCGCCTGCGGGGCTTTCCCTGTTCCCCGCCGCGCTCTGGAGTAGCGGGTCGGCCCTCGCTGGTAGGCGGAGCCTGGAGGGGCCTGGGATGGTGCGCTGGCAGAACCCGCACCCCCACCCAGTCGCAGAATCACCCATGACAGCGAAGGAATCCGGGTTTCTGCGGAGGGATGCATCAGCGAGTTCTTCCTGTCTGGGCACCCGAAGCCCTCTGGGGAGTGGGTTTCGTTGGCTCCTGCGCTGGGGCGCGAGGAGTTGGTTTCTTGCTGGAAGTCAACGAGGGCATTTTCTTGCTGTTGGCATTCTTCACGAGCCGGTGCTCGGCTGACTTGTAAGCCTTGAAGCCTTTGCGTGGGCCAACGGCGACGATGACGATCACCTTTTTTCCGCGTACTTCTCCCTTCCTGAAAACGATGCGGTATCCGACATCGTCACCCAGCCCAGAGTTGGGGTCGCGGCCCTTTTCTCGGTTTCTAAGAAGTTTCGCCCCCATCTCTGGGCTGGTTAGGGGAACTTTCCTGCACCCCCTATCCTTGAATGATTTTCCGTGGAGGGGTTGCCCCTCTTCCTTTCCGGAAGCCAGCTCCTGAAGCTTGTATATGAAAGGCTCTTTCAGGTGCTCGGGGAGGTTCGGTATATCCCTCTCCTTCACCCCTTCGTAGAAGCCGAGTTCGTATTTTGGCACGGGTGGTACCTATTCGTTTTTCTTGTCTTGGAAAAGAGTTCGCGCGAAGTCTTCCACGGTGGTCAGCTCCAGATCGTCGTCGGCCGGAGCGTTGGACAGTCGCTCCTCCAAGGTCGGCTCGTCGAGCAGGTCGTCGAAGTACTCGGCGAGCGCGAGGTACTGCTCGGCGCTGATCAGTACGGCTTCGGGCCGGTTGTAGCGGCCGAAGACCAGTGGTTGAGCCTGGCGGCCGCCCTGGCGGAGCCTCTCCACGATCGCGGGCAACTCGGTGCGGACGGCCTTGATGCCGTGGGGGTTCAGGAATTCTGCTTTCGTCATGCCTCCACTCTAGCGATGATGTACACCATGGTGTACCCCTTTAGGTCCATGCGGGATCGGTCTCCGGATCGGGATCCGCGCGCCAGGCGGGTGCGTTGTAGGAGGTCAACGCCGCCTCCAGGTCCGGGCTCACCATCTCCGTCCGTTCGACGCCCTGCGCAGCCCTGTCCCCGGCGAGTACGTCGCTCACCCACTGGGCCACATGTTCAGGGGGAGCGACGACGGGATGGGGACACCACCACCGGTTCCCGCCTCCGCTCTCCTGCGTGGCCGACCACCCCTTCTCTTCTTCCCAGAGCACCCGCAGAGCGCGAAGGCGGAACTGGGAACGGCGCAGCCCGGTGTTCTCATGGATCGCGATCACCGAGTCGGGTGTGTGACCAGCCTCGTTGAGTGCCTGGTGCACCGCCGCGGTGTAGTGGCTGTGGTCGGTGCGTGCTGTCATCGGCGAGGTCCCTCCTTCGTGTGCTGGGTGGCCGATCGTCCTGGCGCTGGCCGCGCTGGCCGCGCTGGCGTCGCCGCCGGCGGCTCCGGCTTGGTTGGACGAGGCTTGGAGGTCGTCTGCCGAACCAGCCTCGAAGCGGTGGCGGGTTGGTGCGCTCCCCGGGCCTGTTCCACCTGGACCCGGCGCCGCTCCCAGAGCTCAGCCCGGCTCGGATCGAGGCGGTGGGCCTCCTTCAACGAGGCCAGCGAGGCGACGAACTTGCCCTTGCGCATCATGTGCCCGGCGTTTTCGGAGGCCTGGTCGGCGCGCACGACGTTGCGGGCGTGTTTCCACAGGTACTCACGAGTGGGATCCAGCTCGCGCGCCCGGTCCAATTCCTTGATCGCGGTGCGGTACTGGTGGCTCTGCCGGGCCCTGCCCGCGCGCTCGAAGGCGTCTGTGGCCGCCTGCCAGTCCGCTTTGCTCACCTGGGGCGCAGCGGTATCGACCGGGGCTGTGGAAGCGGTCTGCTGGACGGCGCCTTGGGCAGTTCCCCGCTGGGCGTGGGCGATCTCGCGTGCCACGCTCTGCACCGTCCGCGGGGCGGTTGCTGACTCACCCACCCATGTGGGTGTGAAGCGCTCGCCCCATTCGGCGGGCCAGCGGTCGGTGAACTCCTTCAGCCGGTCCAGGCCCTCGTTGGGCTGGCCCGCGCGCGCCAGGTCCAGGGCGTGCTCGCACGCGATCTCGTGCTCGGCCCAGTAGCGCCGGGCTTCGATCTCCCGGCGTTCCTCAGTAGGTAGGAACAGTTCAGCACCGTCCATGGCCAGGGCCTGGCTCATGCCGCGGTGGTCGCCCGTGTCGCGACAGGTCGCGTAGGTGCTCCACCGCTCGCGCAGGTCTTCGTCGGCCCGCTGCTGCCAGTGCTCGCGGGCGGCCTGGAAGCGCAGGTCGGTTGCTGGCTGGCGGTCCTCACGAGCCGCCGAAGGCGGCAGGCTCTCGCACGCGTGCTCGTAGCGCTCCAGCAGACGCGCGATGGCGTGCGGGCTCACCGAGGCGTTGCGTGAGGGGATGCCCGAGGGCCCCAGGGTGGTGCTCTGCTCGAGGTAGTGGACCATGTCGAGGATCTCGCCGATGGCGGGCGGCTGCACGTCCACGGGGGAGGCCCGTAGCCACTCGTTGGCCCAGAGCACGTCGTCGGGACTCAGCCGCACACCGAGCAGGTTGCGTCCGTCCTGGGAGGCCGTGGTCAAGGCGGCGTGGGCGGACGCTCCTGCCCTGGTCGCTGGGTGAGGAACGTGCCAGCCCTCCGTCATCATCGTGATGGCCATGTCCAAGCGCACCGCCCGCACCTGCGGCGACAGCGGCGACTCGTTGGACCGGCGCAGCGCGTACAGGTAGGGGCCCGCTCCTATGCGTTCCGTGCCCAGAAGCGCGTCGTAGTCGTGCCCGCGCGCGGCCAACGCCCGGGCCAGCATCGTGTCACCGCGCGCGGCCTGGTCCAGGATGTGCCGGTGCACCTCTCGCCAGGCCCGGTTTGGGCTCAGGGTGTCGGCCTCGCGCAGCAGGTCCAGAGCGGCCACCGGATCGTGGGCGTGCAGCTCCACCAGCGCGTCGCGCAGGGGCCGGGCGTGGCGGTCCTGCTCGACCCCCGAGGACCCGGGCACGTGCAGTCGATACCAGTGCAGCTGGTACTCGGCGCTCAACCGTGCTCGCAGAGCGGGCGGTTCCTGCTGGTCCGCCAGCTCGTCACCGATGCGGTCGGTCGCCTCCTGCAGCGCCCGGCGGTGGCGGTGCCACACGCCGCTGTCGGCGACTGCACCGGCTTGGCTCGCGTCGGCGATCAGGCCGCTGATGACGTCGTGGGCGTAGTGGAGGCGGCCCCGAGCGATGAGGGTGTGCACCCACCGGCTCGTCTCGTCCACGCTGTTGAGGTGGTCGTACAGATCGTCCCTTCCTGGGCTGTAGTCCTCCTGCGGTTCGGGCTGGAAGGGCGCCTCGTCGGGGTAGGGGTCGGGCTCATTGATGATGTCCGTGAGGTGGGGCCGGCCCCACTCGGGATAGGGCTCGGCGTCAACGCCACGCGGATCCAGAGCCTGTTCCAGCCCTGGATGCGCGGGGCCGTCGGGGGTGATGCCGTCCCAGGACCGCCTCCAGGCGTAGAGGCCCTCCTCGTCGGCGACGAGCTGGGTCTGGTTGTTCAGCGACTTCGGTGCTCCGCGTAGCAGCCAGACCGACTCCTGCCCGGGGAACTCGGACTTCTCGACCCTGACCGGCACCAGGTCCGGTTGTGAGATCGGCGGGTACTGAGGGTCGCGTGCGAAGGCGGTGCGGTCGCTCTCGAAGAGTGCGTCGGCTGCCTCCAGGTCGTGCCCGATCTCGGCCAAGGTCTGCTCTGCCAGGCGCACGGTGTGCGGATCCCGGGTGGTGGTGTCCAGCAGCGCGGGGTAGTCCTTGCCGGTCATGAGCAGGTGGACACGTACCCGCGCCCACGGCCCGACCTGCGGCTCTTCGGGCTCGTCCAGGCCCAGGGCCGCGGCTTCGGCCATCAGAGCTTCCTCGTGGGCCTGCCTGGCGGCCTCCTCGGCGAGGAACTGGGCTTCCTCCTCGGGGTGGGTAGCGGTGACCGGTTCGGTCTCTACGGCCGCGGGCGCGTCCTGCCGGGCGTCCGCTGCCTCCGGAGTGTTCTTCTCGTGGTCCTGCTCGTTCTGCGGCTGCGGTGGGGCCGGCCTCTCCTCGGCAGGCAGAACCTTCACGGCGGCCTGATCGGCTGAGGCGCCCTGCCGCGAGGCGGACTTCTCCAGGGTGTGCACCAAGCCGGCCCGCATCTGGTCCAGGTCCTCGTCGGAGCGCGCCGACTCGGGGACGGCGCGTGCGAAGCGCGTGAACATCGCCAGCGCCGTGTTCGTGTCAGGGGACTCCGCCTCCACCTCGCGACTGATGGCCTCGTGGAGATCGACGGCCAGAAAGCGCCCCTCCTTCTCCAACTCCGCGAGCTGCTCCTGGAAGGGCAAGGCGTGACCGGGACGTACGTCGTCAAGGCCCTGGGTCGCGAGGTCCTGGTGGATGTCCGCGATGGCGGTGATCGACTCGCGGAAGGAGCCTTCGGCGCGGGCCTGCTCGACCAGGGTGGACACGGTGGGCCGCAGCTGTTCCACCGCCTCGCGGATGTCCTGGGCCTGTTCAGGGGCGACCGGGTCGACGGCGCGGATCTGCTGCACCATGTCGACGGACAGCGGGTAGTACAGGGGCCTCTCAGGGTCGGCGAGACGTTCGTACTCGGCCAGGTGCCAGGCCGCCCGGGGAAGGTCGCCCCGATCGAAGGCCTCCACGATGCGGTTGCGTACCGGGCGGCCGACACTGTCCTTGACGAGCAGGTCGATGCGTTGGTCCAGGCCGCCCAGGGTGGCCTCGCCGCGGCGGTCCGCTTCAAAGCTCATGGCCACACCCGCCAGGAGCGGGGCCACGACGCCCTGGCGGAAGTCGTCGATGACCTGTGCGGCCTGGCGCAGCTCGCCTTCCCCGCACAGCGCCTCGGCGCGCGCGTAGGCGGCGTCATGACGGGCCCAGTACTGCCGAAGCGCGAGCGTGTCCCGCACGACCGGGGGCAGGAACACCTCCTCACCGTGGCGGTAGAGGCCGTGGGCGGTGTCCGCAGGGTCGCCCTGCCCGTTCATGTGGGCGCTGTAGAGGTCGGTGGCGCCCTGCAGGTCGGCGGCCGCGGCCCGGGCCACCTGCTCGTGCAGTTCAGTGAACTCCGGTCCTGTGGCGTGGCGCTCGGGCCCGGCCAGCGCCGGGGGCAGGTCGCGCACCTGCTCGACGTGGGCGTCCATCCAAGCCAGAGCCCTGTGCGGGGCGACTTGGAGATCACGCTCGGCCTCGCCGAGCACCTCGGCGTCGGTGGGAGGGAGCAGGTCCTCACCGGTATGGCGGGCCCAGGCGTGGGCGAACAGACGCTCCTGGGGGGTGATGGGACCCGCCCACGCGGGGATGCGCGGGTCCCCCAGCGTGAACTGCGCGTGATCGCCCGTATAGCCGCGTGTCAGGTCCGCTTCGGCTGCCGCCAGCGCCTTCTCGACGCCGTCCGGGCTCGCCCAGCCCCGCATCCGGATGTGCCAGATGATGTTGAGCCGCCGCATGTGGTGCTCGTGGGAGAGCGGCCCCAGGTCCGAGTCCTCCTCGGTCGGCAACAGGTGGCGCCGCTCGATGCTGGTGTAGGCCAGCGGGTAGTCGCCGGCGAGGTCGCTGCCCGGCGCGATGTGGATGCCCCTCTTGGCGAAGGTGTCGATGAACATCTGCTCGACTTGGGCGACCTGGTGGGCGGCGCTGCGCTCCCGGAGCTCGGCGCTGAATCCGTCCCACAGCTCCCCAGCGCCGTGCTCGTTCTTCTGGAAGCGGCGTGCCTCCCAGATCATCTCCAGAGCCTGCTGGGGGGAGGCGGCCTCCGTCGCGCGCAGGACCTGCTCCATCAGTGCCCGCGGTTCCCCGCGCCCTCGCTCGGGGGCGTCGGTGCGGCCCCATTCGAGCGTGTACAGGGCGGCCAGGCGCGCACGGGCCTCCTGGCCTTCAACAGGCGCGTCCAGGCCTTGGCCGATCTGGCCGGCGGCGTCGGTCAGTGCCCGGTGGTGGCGCCTCCACAGATCTCGCTCCTGAAGGGTGGTCATGGCCTCTTCAGCGCCGCCCAGCAGCCTCAGGGCGGTTGCCGGATCACCGCAGGTAGCGGCCGCGTGCACGGCGTCGCTGAGCTTCACCTGGGCGTGCAGGCGCTCGACGCTGGCCTCGGGCGAAGAGGTGTAGGCCCGCAGGACCGCGGCGTCGTCGGCGCTCAAGTGGTCCGCGGCGTTCGAGGGCGTCGCTGTGAGCGGCTGGCCCTTCTGGACCTGAGCGGGGTCGAGGGCTTGCCCGTCCGGGGCCGCCTGGACCTGGGCGGCGACCTCAGCGCGCAGCTGTTCGCGCACCGCCTCCAGATCCTGGATCCGTTCGGGGTCGGGGTGGGTACGTGCGACCTCGTCGGCCAGGTCCAACAGCGCGGCCGGATCAGCCCCGTCCCGCTTGGCGCGGCTGTACTGGCGCTTGGCCTCATCGGCCTCAGACCAGGCGCGCTTGGAGACCGTTTCGCGCAGGGCCCGAACTCCGAAGGCGTCGTGGGTGTTGTGCACCCCCTGGCTCTCACGCTCCCGGCGCACGTACTCATCCAGGGCCAGCACGCCGTCGGCGGCCGGTACACCCTGTCCCGTGGCCAGCGCCCGGGTCGTGGCATCCGCGTAGTGGTTGCGGCGCCGCTCGTCGTCGGAAGCCGCCGTCCCGGAAGCGAACGCCTGCCAGCGCGCCTCGGTGATGTAGGGGACGTCGAGCTTGTCCAGGTCGTTCAGGAGCTGGTTCACCGACCGCTGGCGGGTCCACACCTTCCAGGGCGAAGGCAGGTACCAGTAGTCCTTCTTGGTGGAGTACTTGAATTTGGCGCCGGTGAGCGCGGTGTGCAGCGGACTGCCCTTGGGAGCCCGGGGCACACCGCGCAGCCGGGTGCCCTCCTCGGAATGCTCCACCCGCACGATGTTGGACGGCAGACCGTCGGCGAACGCCGCCCCGGGGTAGCGCAGCCGGGAGTACTGCTCGGCACGGTCCCAGCACCCGTTGATGTCCAGGTGGTTGGCGTGGGTCAGCAGGGCCAGGGCCGTGGCGCGGCCCTGGGCGCCCACCAGGGTCATCTGGGCGATGACGTCGTTGAACTGGGCCCGCGCAACGCGGTTGATGGTTCGCTCGCTGTAGCGCATGCCGGCGTTGCGGGACGGTTCCAAGTGGGTGCGGGCTTGCTGGATCAGGCGGGCGTCCAGTCCGTCCTCGCCCAGCAGGGCGGGCAAGGCGACGTCCTGATGTTGGCCGGACAGGGCTTCGACCCAGCGCTGATCGATCTGCAGCTGAACGAAGCGCGGGGTCGCCACCGGCCCCGCCAGGGTCAGGAACTGCTCGGCGTGCCGGAAGAGCCCTTGATCGAGCAGGGCTTTGACGGTGCCATCCACCCGGCGATTGTCGACGGGAGGGTTGAAGAGCGTGAAGGTGAGCAGGTGGCGGTCGGCCTGTTCCAGCGCCGCCTGCGCGGAGTCGGTATCGGTCGGCCCCTCGGCGACCGCGTGGCGGGCGATCTGGGTGAGCAGAGCCCTGTCCTGGGTGTGGCGCTCGACCGAGGCGGGGTCGATGACCTGTGCTGCACCGAGCAGGCGCCAGGCACCGACGAAGTCCTCGGCCTCCAGGCGCTGGTCGACGGCCGCAGCGACGTCGGCACGCGCACGGCCCAGGTCCGAGGTGGCGGTGCCGCGCTCCCCCGCCGGGTCCAGGACGGAGGTGTCGAAGGCCAGCCCGGTACGCGCGTTGTGCTGGGCCACGGACAGACGGTCCAGCAGATCCACGTCCCCATCGACTGCGGAGGGACGCACGTCCATCGGCTCCACGGACGGAATCGAGGGCGGAGAGGCAGCCAGAGAAGGCGCCGGGCCGGTCTCAGCGCCGGAGCCCCTGGCCTCAACCCCCCGCTCCTGCGGTGCTTCTTGGAAGGCTGGCGCAGGCGAGGAAGGCGCAGAAGAGGGTTCGGACATGCGGGCTTCGAGCCGGGAGATCTGTTCGGTGACCTTGTCCGCGGGCACCTGCGGCACGGCCTCCCAGATCTGTCGCAGCACGTCCAGCTCGGCCTCCTGGTCGCCGGCCGCGTGGGCGTCCCGACCCTCTTGTGCCAGCGTCGTGCTCACCTGCTGGGCTTGGGTCAGGACGTCCTTGCGCAGGTCCACCAGGGGCCGCGAGTCGACGTCGCCGAGGAATTCGGGCGCACGGGCCAGGCCATGGTCCTCCAGGTGCTGGTGGAGGGTGTCGATGGCCTCGACCGCGGTGCGCAACTGGCCCTGGAGGCGCAGCCGCTCCACGGACAGCTCTACCTCTCGCTGGCTCGCCTGCACGATGGAAGAGGGGTCTTCGCCGGCGTAGACAGTGGTCTGCCACAGCTTGTCCGCCTGCAGGTTGTAGGCGTCCCGGATCTCCTCCACATCCGAGAGCAAACCCTGTGCTGCCTCGGGGTTCATGTGCTCCAGCACCTGGAAGAGCTGCCAGGCGTTCTCGCCGTGCAGGCGCTGCAACCCAGGATCCGTGCCGTCCTCGAAGCGCTGGCTCTCACGCACCTGACGGTGCATAGCGTTGGCCACCGACTGGTACAGCCGGGCGTGCTCCTCAGTGCCCTCCTTGCCCCGCATACGCTCCAGGCTCTGAAAGAGCAGGCTCCGGTACTCCGGTGCGGCGTGGCCGTACATCACCTGAGCGGCCCAGTAATCCCGCTCCCCTGAGGAGGCGCGCTGCTCGGCAGCCCTCTGGTACAGCCGGGTGGCCTCGTAGCGCAGACCCGCCTGCTCCACCGCCTCGATGCGCTGCTGTGTTTGACGCAACCAGGGGACCAGTGCCGAGCCCCGGGTGATCCTGAAGTAGTCGAGGCCGCGCTCGCCGGGGTCGTCGTGAAAGGACGGGTGGGTCTGGGCCAGGCGATCGCGTGCCAGGCCGTAGGCGGCTCGCACGACGGTTGCACCCTGACCGGCCTTGATCCTGCTCGGCAGCAGGTCGGAGCTGGTGATCAGGGCGCTGCGGAACACCCAGATCTCCTTCTCCCAGACCCTGGTCTCACCGGTGTTGGCTGCGGCGATGCGGGCCCGGTTGAGGAACCGCTCGGCGAACTCCAGTTGACCGGCGCCGACCAGATGATCCACGGCATCGCGCAGGTTCTCGATCTGGGCGAGGCGCTCTGACCCCGCCCTCGCTCCGGTGCGGTAGGACTTGCGGTAGGACTCCAACTCCTGTTCGGCGTCTTCGCGCAGAGCCATGGTCCGCCTGACGGAGCCCTGGTCGGTGGGGTCGCTCAGAGCGGACACGAGGCGCTGCCGGGCTGAAGAAAAGCGCTCCTCGGCCTGGTCGTGGTCACCTCCGATTGGAGGCAGAGGTGCCAAGTCCTGATGCTGGAGGTCCTGGAGCGCGTCGAAGGCCAGCGGCAGAGGGACCAGGCCGTCGTCGTCGGGCACTAGGGGCATGGAGGAGTCGGATCCGAGCTTCCGAATCCCTGTGACGGTGCTCGCCTCGGAGTGGGTCTCGGACTCGAAGGTCGGCCAGGCGGGCACCCCGGGTCCGGAGACGTCGAGGGAGTCCTCGTCGACCATGTCCGTCAAGTCCTTGGCCAGCCGCTCCAGCACTTGAGGACTCATACGAACCTGGACCCGGCCGCCGTCGCCGCGGCGGCAGCGCACGGGGTAGGCCCTGCCGGTGGCCACCACATGCCCCAGGGCTTGGACCTCGTCGGACTCCATGTCCACTACGGCAGAGTCGACAGCGGTGCCCTTGCCGGGGGCTGGAGACGACTCCGGAGACGGTCCCTCGTTCACGGGGGTGGCCACGACCCGTACTGAGCCGTCCGGGGCCCGCTCATAGCTGATGCGCGCCTTCTTGAAGGTCCCCTCGCCGGCTGCGGAGCTTGGCGCCTTTACCTCTGCGGCGTCTTCACGCTCAGTCGACTGCTCGACGGCGGTCTCCCTGGGGAACAGGCCCATCTCGGCGAGCTTGTCCGCCTTGTCCCAAGGGCCACCGGGGTCGGCCAAGTGCGCCGATCCGACCAGGTGCCGCAGCGTCATCTCGTCGGTGTGCGGTTTGGCCTGCCGCAGGCGCAGCAGCACCCGATCGCGCGCCGGTCGGCGTTGGAGGGCGGAGGCCTGCTCCAGCTCGTCGATGGCGTCCTTGACCGCCAGTTCCTCCGGCGTCCAGTCCGGGGCGGCCGCAACCTTCCGGTCCTGTGCCGCAGCAGGCGGCGGGGGCGTCGAGGGGGCAGCGCTCGCGGGCCCCACTGTGCCCTCCATCAGGAAACCCTGTTCGCGAGCGGCCTGCAGCAGGACTTCGTGTTCGGACGCCGCGTCGCTCTCCGGTGTGGCTGCGGACGCCGAGCCCGAGGGGTCACGGACAGCCGATGCGGCCGGTCCCGCCGCGGGGGGTTCCGGCGTCGAGGCCGGGGGCGTGGCAGAGCTCGGTGTGGAAGAACTGGCTGCGGGCGCTGGCGCGGCAGCAGAGACAGCGGACTCCACAGCCGAATCGGCGCCGACCGCGACCTCGACGTCTTCTTCGGCCTCGCCCTTGTCCTCATTCATGCCCAGTTCGGCGCGCAGCGAGGCGTCCAGCTCGCGGGCCTCGGCCAGCTCCTGCTCCCAGGGAAAGGCCCGCTCCAAGTTGGCCTGGGCCGTGCGTAGCTTCTTGTGCTCCTTGGGCAGCTGGGCCTGGGCGATGCGCAGACGGTCGTCGAGGCTGTCGATCTTGTTGGTCAGCTGGGTGACCAGACCGTGGGGGGAGAACTCCCGGATCTCCTGAGTACTGCGCAGGAAGAGGTAGCTCGTGGTGGCCGAGCCCTTCTCGTCCGGCAGGTCGGTGAACTCGATCAGGGCGCTGCGGACCACACGCCCCTCCATGTTGCGCTTGGCCTGCAGCGACACGTCCAGGCCGAAGCCGCCCACGATGGCGGAGCCGACCCGGGTCATCTCCCCGCCGTTGGATAGGGCCAACGCCTGATTGCGCTCGCTGAGCAGGACTTGCCGCAGGGCCTGGCCCGCGTCCTTGCGGGACTCATAGCCACGCCCCTCCACCACCATCGTGAAGGTGCCCGGGCGCGTGGAGACGCGCCGGTCGAGAGCGGCCTCCAGACGGGAGATGGCCGCCTCGACCTGGCGGATGCGGGCCGGCGCGTGCTTGATCGTGTGCTGGGAGGCGGCCCGGCTGCGCACGAAACCGCGGTAGCGCTTCTCCAACCGCGACAGCGTCTTGTGGTTCTCGGCGAGCCGCTGCTCCAGCGGATTGTTGGCCGCCATGGACTGGGTGAGCGAGAACCCCGAGACCTCGGCGCTGATGTCCTCGATACTGCGGGTGGTGAGTTGGCCGGTCATTACCTGGGCGATGAACAGGGCCTTGCGGACGTTGGTGTCCCACAGCACCGTGTCGAAGCTGTCGGGGGTGACGTAGCGGAAGATCTGCGCCCGGGAATGGAGGTTGCCCTGGCGCTCGATGCGGCCCTCGCGCTGCTCGATGTCCACCGGCCGCCAGGGGCAGTCCAGGTGGTGCAGGGCTACCGCGCGTTTTTGGACGTTGGTGCCTACGCCCATCATCTCGGTCGAGCCGATCAGCACCGACACCCGCCCGTCCCGGCAGGCGGCGAACAGCTCCGCTTTCTTGCGGTCATCGCCGGAGGTCTCTTGGATGAACCGGATCTCTTCGGCGGGGACGCCGCGGGCGATGAGCTTGTCCCGCAGGTCTTCGTAGACGCTGAAGGTGCGGCTGGAATTCTTCCTCTTCTGCTCGTCCAGCGGCGTGCCCAGGTCGCAGAAGACCATTTGCAGGGCGCCGGGCCGCTCGGATTCGTCGTAGACGGTGTCCTTGTTCGCTTCCCAGGTCTGGGCGATATTGTGGGCGGCGAAATCGGCTTTAGTGGCCCCCAGAGAAAGGTCTTGGAACCATCCGGGAGTCTCACCCCGTTCCTCGATAGGGGTCTTCAGAAGGAGGTAGTACTCCTTCATGCGCCGTTCGCGCTCGTCGGGCGGGAGCCGGTTGAACTCCTCGATCTGCCCGATGGCCCGCTGCACGTCCTCCGGGGACAGGTCGGCCAGGTCCGGCGGTTGGGGGGCCAGGTTGCGGTGCAGGGCGTTGAAGCGGGCGTGGTTGCGTACCACCAGGTGCTCCCCGGGATTGCTCCCGGTGATGGATTTCGCCCGCGCTTGGATTTCGAGCTGCGCGGACCACTGCTCCGGTGTGTGAGGGACGATCAGTGTTTGCGGCCCCTGAACGAATGTGTCCGGGTCGTTCGGGTCGGCGTATCCGATCTCAGGGACGGGGAGGTTTAGATCCTTCGCGGTCTTGATGTCGGCGAAGGTGTGGAACATGCGCAGCAGTTCGGGCAGGTTGTCGAAACTGGCGAACCGGTCCTTTTCGCGGATGTCGCCGTCGACATTGCGCTCGATGATCGGGCGCACCTCACCGAAGGTGGAGGCCCACACGTCGAACTCGAGCAGGCCGCGCTCGGCCAGCAGATCCGGGCGCAGGTACCGCTGGATCATCCATGCCTCGGAGACCGAGTTGGCGATGGGAGTGGCGGTCGCGAAGACCACCCGGCCGCCCTGCTCATGGACGAAGTCGGTCTTCATCAGCATGTCGTCGGCGCGCCCGGCGGCCTCCTTGGCCGCCTCCTGGATGTTGGAGTTGATCTGCCCGTTCTTGAACTTGTGGGCCTCGTCGACGATGACGGCGTCGATCCCGGACTGCTCGAAGCACAGGCCGGGATCGCTCTTGTCCAGGTGGCGTTCCAGGCGCTCTTGGGCGGTGGCGAGCATGCGCTGCAGCCGCTTGACCGTGATCCGGTCGTGGGAGGCGTCGGAGCCGTCGATCCACCCCTGGAGCTCGTCGATGCGCCGCTGCATGTACTCGGCCTGCTTGGCCCGTGACATCGGCAGCTTCTCGAACTGGGCGTGTGTCATCACTACGGCGTCCCAGTCGCCGTTGGCGCACTGGGCGATGAAGTCGGCCCGATATTGGGGCTTCATCTTCTTGCCGTCGGCGACCAGCAGGCGCGCCTGGGGGTAGATCTGCAGCCACTCCCGGGAGACCTGTTCCAGCATGTGGTTGGGCACGACCACCACGGGCTTCTTTGCCACACCCAGCCGGCGCATCTCCATCGCGCCCATGACCATTTCGGCCGTCTTGCCCGCCCCGACCGGGTGGGCGAGCAGCGTGGAGGGCTCGTTGAGGATGCGTGCCACCGCCGCGTACTGGTGTGGCCGCGGGATGAAGTCCTTGTCCAGGCCCGGCAGGGTCATGTGGACGTCGTCGTAGGAGCGCAGCGCGATGCCGTTGAAGGTGTCGTTGTAGACCTCCTGCAGGTGCTCGGCCCGCTCAGGGTCCCCCCACACCCACTCGGAGAAGCGCATCCGCAGCTCTTCGACCTTGCCCCGCGCCGTCTCGGTGGCCACCTGGTCGACGACGGTGCGCTTGTCCTTGCCCTCACCGGTCGTGCGCGTGACCACGACGCGCTTCTGGTTCAGGGTCAGGGTGAGCAGTTCATAGGCGTTGAAGTCATCGGTGCCCCAGGTCTGGGTGGCCTCGGGGTTCTCGGGGCCGCGCACCGCCCAGATGCCGCCGCCGGGGTTCTCCACGACCACGTGCTCGTCATCGAGGAGTTCACGGGCGAACTGCTCCACGTAGGAGCGGTCGATCCAGGACGCGCCGAGCTTGGCGTCGATCTGGTCGGGGACCAGGTCGGCGGGGACCACGGCCTCCAAGGCCTCGATGTTGGCCTGCAGATGCGGCTGGGTGGCCACCAGTCCCTGGGCGGTGCGCAGTTTGCGGCGCACGTCCCCGGACAGGTATTCGGCTGCTGCCACCACCCGATCGTCCTCGGGCGCCTCGGGGTCGTCGAAGACCAGCGTGCCGAGCGCCTCGCGGGCCGCATCGGCGCTGGGGGCCTTGAGCAGGCGGGCGATCTCCTCCAAGTCCACCCGGCCGTGGCTGTCCAGGCACAGTGCCAGAGCGTCGGCCGGACTGTCGGCAAATTCGGCGGGTCGGCGCGGGGCCAGCACCCGCCGGGTGAACACCGAACTCTTTTCGGCCGTCTGGGTCTCGGCGTCGAACCTCTCCAGCGCGTAGACCACCGAGCACATCGGGTCCTGGCGGAACTGCCCCTGGTGGGGGAACTGCTTGGAGCCGTTGGTCTTGTACTTGAAGCGGTTGAGCGGTCCGAACCGCTCGGCGTAGGTGTCGTAGCGGCGGTTGAGGTCGGCGCGCAGCTGCGCCATCTCGTCGGTGTCCTCGGCGCTGGAGGCTTCGGCGTCCAGCAGGGCGGTGTAGGTCTCGCGCAGGCCGATCAGCTGGCGCAGTTCGCGCTCGTCCTTGGCGGGCCAGACCGTGTGCGGGTGGGCGACGCCCCGCTCCATCTTGGTGATCGCACCGTCTTCGGCGATCTGGAGCAGCCCTTCCAGGCGCCCCAGCTCGGCGCTGGGCACGGTGATGGGGGCGAAGTCCTGCGCCGGCGTCGGCTCCAGGCCCCGCTCGCGGGCGGTGGCGGCGATGTCGACGAAGGCCTCGCGCACCGCGCCCGCCAGGTCCGCAGGGCTGTCGGTGACGTCGAGCTCGGGCCCGAACTGGCCCTGGCGGACACCGAGGCGGCCCAGGACGTGGTGGCGGTGGGCGAAGAAGTACTCGTTGGCCCACACCTCCTTGGTGACGTTCTCGTCCTTGTCCGCAAGGTCCAGGGCGGTCGACCAGTGGTTGTGGGCTGAGGGTGCCTGGTGCTCGCCGCGGCGGCGCAGGATGAGGATGTCGGTGACCACCCGGGTGCCGGCCGCGTTCTGGTGCGCGGAGGCGGGCAGCCGGATGGCGCCGAGCAGGTCGGCCTTAGACGCCAGCGCATCCCGTGCGTCGCTGCTCTCGGAGTCCAGGGTGAAGCGGGAGGTGATCATCGCGACCACCCCGCCCGGGCGCACGGCGTCCAAGGACTTGTTGATGAAATGGTTGTGGATCGAGTGGCGGTCGGGGTTGTGGACGGGGTCGTAGACCCGGTAGTCGCCGAAGGGGACATTGCCGACGGCGGCGTCCAACTCTCCCAGGGGGATGAGGGTGTCGCCGAAGCTCTCGTTGAGGACCTGGGCGTGTGGTTCGGGGTACAGGCGTGCGGCGATGCCTGCTGTGATGGGATCCAGCTCCACACCGATCATGCGGGTGGGCACAGGCGTGTCGGTGGGGGCCAGGCCGATGAAGTTTCCGCTGCCGCACCCGGGTTCGAGGACGTTGCCGCCTGTGAAGCCGAGCTCCCTCATCCCGTCCCAGATGGCCGACACCAGTGCGGCGTCGGTGTAGTGGGCATTGAGCGTGGTGCGCGCGGCGGCACCGTACTCGGCGGTGCTCAGCAGCTCGCGCAGTTCGGCGCGCTCGCTGGCGAAGTCGGGGTTGTCGTTGTCGAAGACCTGGGGGACCGCGCCCCACCCCGACCAGCGGGCCAGCACTTTCTGCTCGGCAGCCGTGGCGTCGATGGTGCGGCCCTGCGATTCACGGAGCAGGCGCAGGGCGGCGAGGTTGTTGCGCACCCGGGTCTTGGCGCCGGACTGGGCCAGGTCGTGCTGGCCGCTGGGCACGAACCGGGGCGGCCCTACTTCCTGCGGGGCATGCCCATCTCCCGGGCCAGCCAGTCCCGGGAGTCCTCCAGAGGCTCCTCCTCGAACACCTCCGTGGTCTCCTCCCCGCCCTCCTCCTCCCGGTCGCCGAGCAGCTCCTCCAGCTTGGCGCGCATCACCTGGGCCTCGGCTGCCTGCTGGGCGGTCCGGAGCCGGCGGGCCTTCTCCGGGTGCGTCTCCCCCGGCGGGTCGTCCCCCGCGATCTGGGGCCACAGCTGGGCGATCTCGGAGGCGATCTCCTCCCCGATCCGGGTGAAGAACATCTCCGGGTCGAGCATCTCGGCCACCTCGCTGGGCTGCATCCGCTCCCAGGTCGCCTTCACGGTCTGCCCGTACTGGTTCATCCCCGCCCCCTACCGTGTCGAAGTCCAGTGCCTGCTGCTGATCGACGCTACCGTCCATGGTCGCCCCCGAGCCCTATGCGTCCGTCACCTCCCTCGTAGTGCTCAATTCACTCCTCGTCCCACCACCCGTCCGGGGCCCAGTCCGCACCCAGGGGCGATCCCTCACGGTGGACGTCGCCCTTGCACATGCGGAAGGGCCCGTTCTGCCCCATCAGGACACCCATGTGGTGGTCTGCATGATCGCGCAGCCAGGTGCTCATCCCCGTCTGCTCGTCCAGCCGTAGGCTCTCCCAGGACCGCCACAGCGCGTCCAGGCGCACAATGCCCTCGGGGTGGCGCCACCACTCGCGGCACCACTTGTTCTCGCCGCCCTCGATCCGGACGAAGACATCCAGGAAGTAGAAGTTGACCCACTCCTCCAGGGAGTCGTAGAAGGGCTCGGCCTCCTCCTCTTCCCCGGATTCCTCAGCGGGTTCGGAGCCACTTTCCGCAGGCACCTCCCACTCTTCGGACTCCTCGGCCGTGGCGTCGGCTTCCGGCGGCTCCTCCCACTGGGGTGGGGTGAACTCCTCTTCGAACTCCGCTGCCTCTGCGCGGGCCGCGGCCTCGCCCATGTCCCTGAACCACTGATCCCAGAAGGATTCGGACTCTTCTACCGTCACGGTCGTGCTCACAGTGCGCTTCCTGCCTTCTCCGCCGCCCGCTGGGCGGTCTCCAACTCCGCGAGGTTGAACGCCGCCCCGATCTCCTTGGCGCGCGCGGAGGTGTACCAGGGCTTGAGGTCGACCAGCGCGGGCTTGATACCGGTGGCCATGACCAGAGCCGACCCGCGCGGAAGGGACCGCACGTCGGCGGCGTCGAGGATCTCCTGGTGGCGCAGGGACACCGACTCGCTGGTGCGTTCGGCGTAGGTGACGCTGGAGACGGCCACGTCGTGCTTGCCCACCATCACCGACAGGTCGCGGGCCAGGCTCGGGTCGTCGATGCCGGCGCCGACGATCTTCCTAGTCGCGGCACCCCACATCGCGTCGAACTTGTTCTCACCCCAGACCCCGACGCCTTGCTTCCTGCTCTGCAGGATGGTGACCGGGATGATGCCGCGCGAGCCGAAGTGGGAGTACAGGTCGGGCAGGTCCGCGATCTTGCAGATGTTGGCAGCCTCGTCCAGGACCGCGATGAGGGGGTTGTGCAGCCGCCCGCCCTGGCGCTCGGCCGCGTTCTCCCCCGCGCGCAGGACCCGGTCGGTCAGGGCGGCCACCAGCGGGGCCGCCGCACCCGCTCCGGCCTTGCTCATCAGGTACAGGGTCTGTTTCGAGGTGACGAAGACGTCCGGGTCGAAGGAGTCCAGGTCCTCCGTGGGAGGCGTCACCCACTTCATGATCTGCGGGTCGCGTAGGCACTTCGCGGCCGTGCGCGCAGTCTGGTAGATGCCCGCCCGGGTCTCGGGGGCGCCGTCCTGGGCACCCTTGAGGGAGGAGGCCATGGGGTGCTGGCCCATGGCCTTCAGGATCTCCACGGGGGTGGGCAGCAGTTCGTCATCGAGCCATTCCGCGACCCGGTTCATGTCCAGGTTCGCGCCGGCCGCGGCCAGGATGAAGGCGCACAGCAGGTCGGCGGCGGCCGGCCCCCAGAGGTCTTTGTTCTGCCCGTCGTCCACGGTGAGTACGAAGTGCCCGGCCAAGCGGAAGGCGTCCTCCACGGTGGTGATCCCCTGGAGCGGGTTCCACCACCACTGCTGCGGGGTGTGGGTGATGCCCTGCGGGTCGAACAGCCATGTCAGGCCGCCGGTGTCCTGCTCGCGGACCCGGGCCGTGGCCTGCCACACGTCCGGCTTGTTGGAGGTCACCAGGACGGGGCTGTCCTTGGAGGAGAGGATGTGCGGGATGGCCAGCGACGTCGTCTTCCCCGCTCGGGGGGCCATGATGGCCAGGATCGTGTCTTCCCAGGAGGCATAGATCGTGGGCCCGCGGCGCTTGCCGGGCAGCTTCACGTCCCCCAGGGCCAGGCCGATCTTGCCTTCGGGGAGCTTGGCCTGTTCCTTCGGTGGTAGCTGCGACAGGGGTTTGCGCAAGCTGACGGCGCGCTTTCGGGTCGCCTCGTACCCGGCTTCGGACACGATCGTGTTCTCCCGGTTGATCGCGGCCACCGGGTCGTCCGGTGCGCTGCGCCGCGACAGGACCGCCCGCATCACGAAGAACACCAGGGTCGAAGCCGCAGCGACGACGACGATCCCGGTCGCGATCACCGCAGGGGTAGGGGTCCCCGGCCAGGTCTGCTCGGTGTGGCCGCGAACCAGAGCGCCCACCCACTGCCCGCTGAAAGGCGCGACACTACCGCCGGTCAGGGCCGCGGCGACCCACGCGGCCGCCCACACACACGCGAACAGGCCGACCACGCCCCACAGCAGGCCCAGGACGATCCACGGCCCGTGCTGGGAGTGCAGGGGCCCGCTCTTGGGTCCCAGGGAGCCGCTCACGCCGCCTCCCCGGGGGTGGCGCGGATGGCCTGGTCGGTGTCGTACAGGCGGCGTTCGGCGTTGGTGAGCGTGAGGTCGATGGGCAGGCCCTGGCGGCCCTGCACCTTCAGCATGATCTTGCCGCGCCCGGGGTGGCGCGCCTCAGCCTGCCAGGAGTCGGGCGCCGCCCAGCGGGTGATCATCGCCCGCTCCCGTGCGGTCATCGGCATGATCGCGTGCACGCGCTCCAGCTCGCGCGGGGGCAGCCCGGCCATGGCGGTGATCGCGGAGCGGTCCACGAACCCCCTCGCCTTGGCCCGATCTTCCTCAGTGGGAAGGGCGTCCAGGTCGGCCAGGGAATGAGTCACCATCACCGACGCCATCCCTTTGGAGCGGCTGAGCCGGGTCAGTGCGTCAGCGTGCTCGACCAGGCCCGGGGCGCCGCGCAGGGCCCGCCACAGCTCGTCCATGACGCCCATGTAGAAGCGGCGCGGGGCCAGGCCGAGTTGGGCCAAGGCCGAAGAGGCGTCGACCAGGCCGAACCCGTAGGCCCAGGTGCACAGCATCGCGGCGGTCAGGAGCTTGTCCCCGGCGCCGCCGGTAGCGGAGATGTCCACGCTCACCAGGGGGGCGTCCAGGTCGATGGGGCGGGTCGTCTGATCGTCGAAGACGCCGGCGAGGGACCCGGTGCAGAGCAGGTCGAGGGTGAACACCAGCTCATCGGTACGCCGCAGGTAGTCCTCCCGCGTGCGGGAGCGTGAGGAGGTGACCAGGTCATCGGGGGCCTCGCCGATCACCCGCAGGACGTCGGGCACGGTGGGCTCGGACTCGTCGGAGCGTGCGTCGAGCAGGTCGATGGCCCTGCCGAGCAGGACCTCTTCGGCGTTGGTCAGCGGTGATTCCCGGACCAGTGTGCACAGCGCCAGCAGCAACGACAGCCGCCGGGAGCGTACCTCCCAGCGCAGTTTCTCGGCATCGGGGCCCTCCATGCGCTTGAGGGCCCGACCCAATGGCCCGGCGTCCAGGGGGTTGATCCGGTCCAGGCCGCGGCCGACCCTGATGACCTGACCGCCCAAAAAGTCGACCAGGTCGGTGTAGTCGGGCTTGGAGTCGCCCAGGATCAGGGCCCGGGTGCCGCGGGCCACCGCGCCGGTGATCAACCTCTTCACGAAGGTCGATTTGCCGGTGCCGGGCTGGCCGAGTACGAACACCCCCGGGTTGGTGACCAACCCGGCCCGGAGCCACTCCAGCGGGTCCATGCACACGACTTCGCCGTGCAACTGGTGGCGGCCGATCGGCGTGCCGACGGTGGGGGTCCCCGCTCCTGCCGTGAAGGGGAACATCCCGCACAGCTGCGTGGTCGTCCCCTGGATCTCCACTCCGGGCGTGATGTGGGCGACCCGGCCGCTGTTGGGATGGCGCCACCCCCACAGGGGCGCCACGTGGGACAGATCCACGTCCGGGTCCAGGTGCGACAGGGGCGGGGCGTCTTTGGGGTGCTGCACCGAGGCTGCGGGCTTCTCGGAGCGGCGACGTAGCAGGGACACGTCTGGCCTTTTCTAGTTGCGCAGTTCGTAGGCGAGCGCGGGCGGGAAAATGCCGCAGGGCAGTGTGGCCGCGAACCCCGCGGCTTGGGAGTGGTAGAGGCGTCGCAGGCGGATCTTGCACGTCTCGGCGGACGCCTCCATCTCCGCGACGGCGCGGGGCAGCTGCTCCGGGTCAGTGACGGTGACGGTGGCGTAGACCGTCATCAGGCTCACCCCGGCCCCGGCCGCTTCCTCCTGGGCGGCTTGGCGGGCCCTGGCCTGGTCCACGGCATCGCGGGCACTCTCATCGCGGCCCTGCTGAGAGCGCACCGCGGCCCGGAAGTCGGCCGCGTTGACCTCCGACTCCAGGATGCGAGCGGCGTTCTGGGCGCTGTAGGCGCGGTAGAAGAGGGTGACTCGCTTGGGGTCGCGGGTCGGTGAGAGCAGGCCGGCCAGGATCTGGGACTGCACGTTCTGCCTGGGCGCTTCGTTCCAGGCCCAGCTCACGCTCAGGGCGCCGCTGTGCTCGTAGTGGCGTGCGTGCTCGTGGGCGCCGATGGGACCCGCGTCCTCCCAGATGACATGGTCGGGGTTCTCGTCCAAGGCCTGGTCCACTGGGCCGCGCGCATCCGGGTCGAAGGCCACCCGTACCGCAGCGGCCACCTGGGCGGCGCTGGCCCGGCCCACCACGGCCACCCCGCATCCGGCCAAGGACGTCTCCAGTTGGCTCAAGCTGTGGCCGACCTCGCCGATGGCCTCCTCCATCGTCTTGGGCCGGGCGGGGAACTGGCCGGGGTCGAAGGTGATCGTCACCCTCGTCTCGACGTCGGCGGCCGCAGCAGGAGCGGTGTGCACCAGTTCGGTCATGATGTCGCGGGCCCGTTCGGGGGCCTCGGGCGAGAGCGAGGCGTACACCCGCTCGGCCAGGACGGAGCCGGCCTCAGGCGCGGTGTCCACGGTGACCGCCACCCACAGCACCTGAGGCATGTGGCCCAGGCCGCTGAGCCAGTTGCCCCAGTTCGCGACCCAGGTGTCCACCTCGTCGACGTCGGCCAGCCAGATCGAGGAGGGAGCCACCCTCAGCGTCGCGGTCAGATGACCGGTGCGACGGTTCCAGACGACCCCGTAGTCGGAGCCCAGGCCATCGCTGGCGCTCTTGAGCTGCAACGGAGCCAAGAGTCCCGGGAGTTGGAAGGCGTGGGGGTGATCGGTCAGGACCCCGGACTTGTAGCGGTTGTGGCCCTGCATGGTCGACATGGCCCAACGCAGGCGCTGCACCAGGACCATGCCGACGGGCTCTCCGTGGACGGGGATGAGCACTGCGGCGGCCACCAGCAGCGCCGGCGGGGTCACCCACAGCAGTAGCGGCGGTGAGATCTGCGCGGTCAGGATCAGCACGATGAAGGCACCCAACAGAGTGAGGGTGCCGCCCATGCCCAGCCCGAAGAAGCCGACGCCGCGGCTGCGCCGCCACCCGCCGTAGGTGCGTGGGGGGGAGGAGTCCTCCATTACTTTCCGCCCTTTCCTGTTGTTGCACTCGATGAGCCCGCGGCCTGCTTGGCTGAGTTGACGCCTGAGGAAGCGCCTTGCTGGGCGACTTTGGCTCCTGCTGCCAGCGGTGTGGCGCTGGTGGCCGCCGTCGAGGCCGCCTTGGTGAGCCCGCCGCTCGAACCCGACGACCCCGACGACGGATTGTGGGGACGATTACCTCCGGTGGAGGAGGAAGAGGGCTTGGCGCCCGCTGGCGGGGTATCGGAGCTCTGGGTGGGCTGCTTGCCAGAGGCGTCTTCCTTGGCGCCGGTGGGCCCGGTCCCTCCTGCTTGAGAGCCGCCTCCCAGGCCTCCGCGGCCGGTGGAGTGGGTCTGTTCGGCGCTGCCCAGACGCTGGTTGGTGGAGGCCGCCTGCTGGGAGGCGCCACCACCCCCGGAGGAAGCTGAGGCACCGAGCGCGCCCGCGGCCATTCCCCCGCCGCCCATCCCCGGGGTTCCCGGGCCGGCGACAGAGCCGGACGCCCACGAGAACAGGCTCGTCAGGACGGGCAATGCGACCAGTGAGACCAGGAGCATCATCAGACCGGAGAAGTATGTGGTCAGGTCCTCGCCTTCGACGATGAAGGTGAAGGTGGTCGCGTAGACGAAGGCGACCGTGGGCTTGTACAGGATCAGCGCCAGGAGCCAGCCAGTGACCTTGTGGAACCACGGGGAGGTCGCCTTCATCAACATCCCGGCCGCCGCCAGCGGCAAAAGGGCGGCCAGGATGATGATGACCGCCTCGCGGAAGACCAGGAGAATGACCTGGACCGCGGCGACGACCATCACCACCAGGCCGAAGATGATGATCATGCCGAGACCGGCCCACAACCCCGCGATGTTGGCGTCGGGATCGATCTCTCCCCCGGAGTACTGGCCGAAGGTCAGCACGTACACGAGCCGGTCTTCGAGTTCTTCGGTGCGGGTGCCTTGGATCACCCATTGGGATAGCTGGTCGGCGAAGTTGATCGAGGCGTTGGCGACCGGCAGACCGATGACCTGCACGGCGATCAGCACCAACAGGCCGGTACCCAGGGGCAGGAGCGGATTCGCTTTCCTGCTCAGCACCATTTTCCCGGCGGCGACGACAACACCGAGGGCCGCCACGAGATAGATGATGGGCGATAGGTAGCCGCCCATCGTGTCAATAGTCGACCCCGCTGCCCCCGTCGAGAGGTTGAGGCTATCCGGGGCGACGATCCAACCGACCAGAAGGTTCAGGACGGTGGCGACACCCTCGTTGATAATCTGTGCCAGGTTCTCCATGGCGGCTTCAGCCTCCCCCCTGACCGTGTTGGTCACAGCATCCCGGAGGTTTCCCTCGACGGTTTCCCTCAGACTGTCCATGTGCAGGGAAAGGCAGTCTCCGAGGTTCACCATGATGTCTCCGCCTTGGCACTCTTCGAGTGATTCAGGCATGGCGACCGCTATTCATGGGCGAACTCGGTGAATCCGTGGGTGATCATTTCTTCGGCATCCAGCAGGCGCACGTGGTCCATGTCGCTCTCGGGGACGAGCCTGCGCCAGTCGCCATCGGCCCACAGCAGGGTGACCAGCATTCCGCTCGTCGTGGGGGAACCGTCTCCCTGCTCGGTGTGCGCGTTCACAGCCAGCTCGATGACCGCACCTGACTCGCTGTACTCGTGCACGAGGTAGCCGTGGGGCTCCAGCGATCCGCGATCGGGGTTGGGCTCAAAGCCGAGGCGGTCCATCGCGGCGATGCGCTCCTCGGTATGCTCTCCCGTCCACTGCTCCTCCAGCGAGGTACGGATCACCTGTTCTGGCAGGTCGGCGCTGCGGTCCCCCTGGAAGAAGATGTGCAGCGCCGCCAGGACGGCGCCGCTCTCGGTGCGGGTGAACCCGCGTACCCAGCCCTGGTCGTCCTCCAGAGGCCCGTGCTCGGCGGAGAAGGGCAGGGTGATGCCGCCGTGCTCGCGCCAGGCCAGGCCCTGGACATCGAGCGTCTCCTCCTGGGCGGTGGAGGTGGTCTGCTCGGTGTCCGCTTGGGTGGTGTTCTCCTGCGTGGGCGCGGTTGCGGTGGTGCGTCCGACACCGAAAGCGAGCGCCACGACCACCAGCGCGGCCCCAGCCAGCATCCACATCTTCTTCTTGTCCGGCCCAGGGGTCTCATAGGGCGCGAACGTCGATCGGCGCATCACAGGAACGAGTTGATCAGTGGCGCGCCGATTGCCAGCAGGGAAATCCCTCCGATAACCCAGGGGATTCCCATGGCGCCGTCCGCGGACATCTGGTGTCGATTGCGCCGACCCATGATCATCTGGCCAGCGCAGTAGAGGATCCCCAGCATGCCCAACGACATGACGATCCATTTGGCATAAGAGATCACCTGGTTCACAGGCCCTTGTAGGCCCTCTGGAACAGCGGGGGCGGGATTGGGGACCGCCAAGTAGAAGAGGGAGGAATCCACGGGGGTCGAGAGAATATCGATCATCGCTAGGCTTTCTGGACAATCTCTAGCACTTGGCTGATCTCGGACTGGGATTTGCGAGGCAGTTCCTCCAGCGGCGGCACGCTCTCGCTGGTGCGCAGCAGCGAGAGGTAGGACATGCGGTGCACGGTCGTGTGGCCTTCGAGCATGCGAAAGCGCACGCGCGCCTCGCGCGGCTCGCTTCCCACACCGTCGGCGACCACGACCAGGCAGGCGGCCTCCAGGCCCTGCTCGCGCAGCCCTTTGATGGCGGCCGAGGCCGCCTCGGCCGAACGCACGGTGTTGCGCGAGGTCAGCACGATGGGGCGGCCGTGAGCGTGAACGCCTCGAACCCGGCCGTCGGGGGCCATGAGCGGTCCCACGTCGTAGACGGGGTCCGGCAGCATGGCAGCCAGCGTGCTGGCCCCTGAACCGCCGTGTGCTCCCACGATGACGACGCCGGGCGCCTCATCCGGCTCCGAACCGGTCTCTTCTGCCATGAACCCACTCCCATACGGACAAGCATCACAGAATGAAATTCCATGATTACTCACAGTGATTCAGGCGGTAGCC
This sequence comes from Nocardiopsis sp. NRRL B-16309, assembly GCF_001279585.1. GTDB lineage: Bacteria > Actinomycetota > Actinomycetes > Streptosporangiales > Streptosporangiaceae > Nocardiopsis. Next base: position 41,525 of record NZ_LGEC01000083.1, read on the forward strand.
TACCGATGTCACCGACGGTTTGCGCAAGGAGTGCTCGTGTTCAGCTCGCCCTGGTCCCCCGGGCAGACCCGGCAGGGGCGGCCCGGCAGGAGGGTCTGGTCGGTGACCGTGTTCATGGCCGTGGCCGCGCTGAGCGGGTGCCACACGCACACCGTGCCGCCGCCGAACCCCGCACCCTCCGCCACCACAGCCACCGCCGCGGTCACACCGAGTCCCAAACCCACCTCCGCGCCGCCCGAAGGCCGCGTGCGCATCCCCGCCAGCGACCCCGACTCGGCCACCGAGGTCGCCGAGTCCTTCGTGGTGGCCTACTGGTCCTACGACGCCCGGAGCGACACAGCCGACAGCCGGACCGAGCGCATCCGCCCCTACGCGACCAGCGCACTGCTCACACAGGAACAGGGGGCGCGCCCCCCGTCCGCCGAGTGGTCCCGTGCCCAGGAGAACGACGAGCTGGTGCAGATCACCGAGCCGCGCGCCTACCGCGACCCCTCAGCCCCCGAGCCCAACGACCTCATGACGATGCTGCTGATCGAGGGCACCCGCACCATCACCACAGGTGACGGCGAACGCTCCGAACCGCTGCCCACCCAGGTGCTGTCCCTGGTGAACCACGACGGCGCCTGGTACGTCAACGAGTTCCTCCGCTGAGATGCCGCTCTTCAAGATCTTCGGCGTCTGCGGCCTCGTCTACGCGCTCATGTGCCTCATGCTCCTGCTCACCCTCATCCCCGAGGACGAGACGCTCTCAGGGCGGGGCGGCCTCAGCGGGGCACCCACCGAGTTCGCCCTGGAGGACATCCCCCCGCACTACCTGGTGCTGTACCAGGACGCCGCCACCTCCCAGAGCTGCCCCATCCCGTGGGCGGTCCTGGCCGCGGTCGGCAAGATCGAGAGCGACCACGGCCGCTGGCCGGGGAAGGGCATCACCAGCGGGCACAACGACTGGGGGGCCGCGGGCCCTATGCAGTTCGGTGCCCTGGACGGCTCAGCCGCGGGCAACTCCTGGGGTGGGCAGCCCATCATGGACACCGCCGACCGGCCCGACCAGGGATGGGGCATGGACGGCGACGACGACGGGGTCACCAGCGTCTACGACCCCGCAGACGCCATCCCAGCGGCCGCCAACTACCTGTGCGACCACGGCGCCGACGGCGGCACCCTGGAGGACATCCGTACGGCCCTGTACGGCTACAACCACGCCTGGTGGTACGTGGACAAGGTCATGGCGATGGCGGGCCGCTACGCACACACCCTGGAGCCCGCCCACGAGATCGCCGCACAGGCCATCGACTGGGCCACCTCCCAAGTCGGCGTCTACTACTTCTGGGGCGGGACCTGCGACGACCCCCGCCGGCCCGGCGACATCCCCGGAGGGGCCCAGACCTGGAGCCACAACTGCGACTGCGCCTCTCTCATCCGGGCGGCCTACGAGCACGCCGGAATCACCATCGGAGGATGGACCGGCGACCAGGTCCATGACGGGGTCCGGGTGGACCTCGACGAGATCCAACCCGGCGATCTGATCTTCTCCGCGACCCATGACAGCCGGGGGGTACCCCAACACGTCGTGATGTACATCGGCAGCGGGCAGACCGTCCACTCCCCCCGCCCGGGCCGGCCGGTCGAGATCGTCGACACCGGCTACCACCTCTCCCCCGGGTGGGCCGGCCAGGTTCGCCGGGTGGTTCCCGTGCAGGGGTGAGGCGACTCATCCCTCGGTCAGCCGACGGACGAGCAGAGCTCCCACCTCCATGTAGGCCTCCTGGGTCGCAGCATGCAGGGCGTCCCACTCGAAGATGCCGCCAGCGTCCAGGTGGTCGTCGAAGGGCACCTGGACCACCCCGTGCCCCCGCGATTTGAAGTGATGCACCATCTCGTCCAGGTTCACCGCGCGCCTGGTGGAGCTGTTCACACCCGAGATCACCACGATCGCGCCCCCGGCCAGGTCTTCGTGCCCCAGCTCCTGGAGGAGGTCCAGCGTGGAGGAGGCGGACAGGGCCGCGTCGACCGCCGGCTCCAGGACGATGATGGCCTGGTGGGCCAGTTCCAGGATTGAGCTCATTGCCGAATGGCGCAGGCCGGTACCGCAGTCGGTCAGGACCAGGTCGTAGTAGTTCTCGAGCAGGTCCGCAGTGACCTTGTACGAGTCCGCGTCGTATTGGTCGTGCCCCGCTGTTGCCGTACCGCTGGCCAGGATGTTCAGGCGAGAATCGTTGACCGAGGTGAAGGCCCGCATACGGGTGTAGCGCTGGATCTCATGGACTGATCGGTTGAGGTCGCGCACCGTCAGGTCGGTGGTGCGCCTGACACGATCTCCCAAGGTGCCGCGATCCGGGTTGCCGTCCACGGCGATCACCCTGCTCTCTCGGAGGGAGGCCAGCACTGACCCCACGCCGACGGCCGTGGTCGTCTTGCCCACCCCGCCCTTCAGGCTGAGTACCGCCGTGCGGTGGTGCTCGCCCAGCGGAATGGTGATCTGCTCGTTGAGTGCACGCAGCCGTGCCCGGCGGCGTGACTCCGGGGGGATACGACCTCCGGACAGGCTGGAGAGCCACCAACGAGGCGAGGTCCACGAACCGGCCCTGCCGGACGGCGCGGTGCTGACAAAGAGCTGCTCGCCAGATGCCGGTGCGGACGCCCGTACGGTCGTGGCCCCCGGGCGTTCTTCCCGCCCCTTGGCAGGGCGGGGGGCGGGTGCCGTCGGATGCGGGCGCGCGGCAGGGACGCGGGCCGGAGGGGGCGAGTCGGCCTCAGCGCGAGTGGACGTGTCGACCGTCGAACTGGGGGGCGTCGGGGCTGGCCCGGCCGATTCGACTTCGTCGTGCTGGAATTCCGGAATTTGAGGGGGCGAGGTGGATGAAACGGACGTCTTCTTCAAAGGTGGGGTGTACGCATCACCGACAGGGGTGGCCGTTGGCAGGCCGAGGTGAGAAGTCATAGCACTGATAATGACAGATTCCACCCGTGTTCTCCGCCCCTGAAAGCGTGCCCTCGTAGAGTGACCTCATGACAGACACCACGCCTTTGGATAACAAGCACGTCGAGAAACACCACGAACCTCTCAGTGAGGCGGCAGTGCAGACCACCACTGCCGGGGTGACCACGGGAAAAATCCTCGCCGCCGCAGTACAGAGCCTCAAGGCGCCCGATTCTAAACGAGGGTTCGATCCACGGGACGCTGCAAAGAAGGTCGCAGACCTCCTCAAGGCGATCCGGGACCTCTTCGGCAAGGGGAAGTCTACGGTCCAAGGCTTCCGCAAAGCTGTAGAAGAACGACGAGGAAGGGCAGAAGATAAGAAGAATGGACCAGATGAGAAGAAGGGGAAAGAGGAGTCGAACGGCAAGAATCGGGGCAAGTCATCCAAAGTTGACGATGCGTTGGCCCGAAAGGCCGTCGAGAAGATGATGCCGCACGTGGACATCGATGGTGCTGCCAAGGTGTGGGGGCTGTGCGCTCAGGAAGCTAAGGACCATCGCTTCGCCGAGCACGCCACGACGCTGGCTGAGGGCCGCATGCGCGAGCTCGATCCGGAGCTGATGAAGAGCTACGACGCGGCACGCAAGAACGGGGCCGATCGGGGCGAGGCGATGACCCAGGCGGTCAGCGCCCACCCTGCGGCGGGTGAGTCGTTCCGCGCCGCCATGGAGACCTACGACAAGAGCCGCCAGGGGGCCAAGGCCAACAGGCTGGAGGGGCACCTCCTGGACCAGGTCGACCAGGCCCAGCGCGCGCGTGCCGAACAGGGCAAGCCTGCTCTGTCGAACGACGAGCTCCGCAAGGAGTTCGGCAACCGGACCGACGCTGAGGGCAAGAAGGTCTATCCCAAGGAGATGGTCGACAACGTCTTCTCCGAGAAGTACAAGCCCGCCCCTGCGGTGCAGCAGGCCAAGTTCGACATCCAGGAGGATCGGGCGAGCAAGGCGTCTGCTGCTCCGAAATCGGCCTCCGCGGCCGCTGCCGGCCCCGCGCCCACCGGCCCCAAGCCAGCCACCCCGAAACCGGCCTCCGCGGCTGCCGCCGGCCCCAAGCCAGCCACCCCGAAACCGGCCTCTGCGGCTGCCGCCGGCCCCGCGCCCACCGGCCCCAAAACGGCCGCTGGCCCCAAGTCGGCTCCCGCGGCCGCCAAAGGCTCTCGCGGGAAGAGCGGGCACCGGCCTCGCCTCAGTGGAGGCAAGCCCAGGCCGAAGGCCCCCCATGTCGTAGGCGGCGGCCGTCCGCGCACGGGCACGGCCCCCGCACCCCTCCGGGGAGCAGGCACTGGTCGTTGATCACCGCCCGCGTCCCTGTCCCTGCGGGGCGCAGGGGCAGGGACGCGGGATCCACAAGCCCCAGAGGCTCCACACCACGCATCTGCGGTGTCTCACGGCCCCGGCCCCGCAGGGCATCGCGGCCCGGCACCGAGCGTGCCGCGTGTCTCCAGCGGGGCCATGGCCGCGCAGACCAAGATGGACGCGTGCCCCAGCGTCCAGCAGTCGGTGAACTCTACGATCCCCGGCGATCCCGCTACCCGGAAACGGCCTCGTGGAGACTGTCCCCGCAGCGGGAGGCCGAACTGCTGCTGTGCTTCAACGCCCCGGACCAGCACCTCATCACGGCGGTAGAGGGGCGCACTGGCCCGCCACGCTTCGCCCTGGTCGAGCAACCCGACGTCCTCATCCTGGCGGTCCGGTTCGAGGGCACCGGATGGATGGAAGGCGTCTGGCAGGCATCGCGCCAGGAGACCGAGTACCCGCCCGGCCTGCCTGCGGCAGGCGGACCTCTCCCCGTGGTCATCGACCTGGTCGACGCACTGAGCGGGGTGATCACCGCGCGGTCTGCCGTGACATGGCCGCCACCCTTCGCCACCGCAGTACGCCGTGCCATCGACACCCAGATCGCGGGTGCGCAGGACGACACCGCGGCCCAACGCGAACTCAACGCGCTCTACAGCCGCTACCCCACCACCGCGAAACTGGTACGCGAACGCGCCACTGCCACATGCTCAGGCGGCACACCCACCTGACTAGCGCGCACCCTCCCACGAGTTCCTGTTAGCCGCAGCGCCGTGGACCGCGGCCGCCATGTACGGCAGCAGCGGATACCCGAAGGAGCGACCGGCGCCGGCCCAGCCCTGACAGCGATCCGCATCAGGCCGTGCGCGCCTCCCTCCCCAGACTTCTCACCGCGGCTGCGCAAGAGCCTCCGGCGGGGAAGCCCCGAGCGGCCAAGATGGGGGAGGGGGAGCGCTGTCGGGTGCGGCACGGCGCGTGGCTGAGGTAGGGGGTGCCCCCATCCCGCCACCCGTCATCCGGTCACAGACCAGCACACCGCGCGGCGGCCAGCCAACCCCCGCCACGGCACCGGGCGCTGCGGCCTCCGCGCGCCGCCGCTCGTGCCTCACAGCGTCGCGCTCCACCCGGTCACCCGGCACCGCTCTGGGGGTCACGCCTCGCTGCGCTCGGTGGCAGACCGCCACGCGGCGCGCTTGCGCTACGCGCGGATGACGGGCGACGGGATGGGGGCACCCCGGGCGGGGCGCGGGGGCAGAGCCCCCGCGCCCCGCCCCCTTGCCTGCCCTGTTCCCAAAGGTCAGACCCAAGAAAGCCCAGATCAGAGCCCATATCAAGTTGCCACCGACCCCCCGAAGGGGCTAAACTGTACATAGAGCAGGAGGGAGGGGGAAGCCCCCCGAACTCCCACTCGGGAAGCGCTCCGTGCGCGTGGTTTTTGAGAACTCAACAGTGGAAAACGAGACACCCTCGCGCCCCAGACGCGCGGCCTCGTGGTCGGCCCCGCGCCACCCACGAGGCCGCCCCGGGCGGCGGGCCCACCACCCCGCCGCCCAACCCCGAATCACACACCGACCGCAAGGAGAACGATGGAGCACGAAACCCAGCTTCTCGACCAGCCGCACTGCGGCCCCGCCGGAGTCGCACCCTGGTGGCCGCCCCTCGAACCGCAGGACAGTCCGGTCATCATCCGCGCCGCCCGCACCCTGCACCTGATGGAAGCCATGGGCATGGAAACGGACCCGGAAGGGTTCGTGGCCAGGATCGAGGCCGCAGCCGAGGCCACCACCGGCTTCCCCAGGGAGGACATCGCCGCCGAAGCGGAGTTCATCGTCCTCACCGACGAGTGGGACACATGCGACATGGAGGCAACCCCGGCGGACCCGCGCGAGGACCTGTTGGCCGTGCCGATCGACCCCGCCCGCGTCCTGGCCGGACTCACACTGCTCAGCGGACAGACCCACCCCCCGCAGGTCCTGAGCGGCTGCCAGGCGCACCCGACCTCAGTGATCGCCGAGCTGCGCATGCAGGACTACGCGGAACTCCTCGCCGGAGTCCAGCACCTGCGCAACGCCCTGTGGACCGACTGAGCCAGACACCGCCCCCGGGCGGCGGGCCCACCACCCCGCCGCCCGACCCCGAACCACACACAGCAACGAGGAGTTTCCTTGCCCGTCAAGGTTCACAGCCGTGACGAACTGACCTACTTGGACGAGTTCTGCGGGATGGGAGGCAGCACCGCCGGGGCGACCCAGGTCCCCGGCCTGGTGCCGGTCTGGGCCGCCAACCACAACCAGCAGGCCATCGCGACCCACCGCGCCAACCACCCGGGCGTGGAGCACTACACCGGCGACGTGCAGAAGATCCGCGTCGCCGACGTCTTCCCCCGCGTCAAGGTCTACTGGGCCTCCCCCGCCTGCCCTGCCTGGAGCGACGCACGGGGCGTGAAGCGCACCTTCGACCGCACCAACCAGTTGGCTCTGTGGGGCGCCCCGATGACCGAGGAGGAGGCCAAGGCCACCCGATCCCGGGCGCTCATGGAGGAGGTCGTCAACTACCTGCGCGCCTGCAACGCAACCAACGACCCCGTGCTGGTCGGTGTGGTCGAGAACGTCATCCAGTGCCGCAAGTGGGACGAGTGGAACCGGTGGATCGGCGAGATCCGAGCCGAGGGCTACGAGGTGCGCGTGATCGCGCTCAACTCGATGCACGCACTAGCCCCGCGCTCCCCCCGGTGCCCGCAGTCGCGTGACCGGCTCTACGTCGCCTACTGGCACAAGAGCTTGGCCCGCACTCCGGAATTCGGGCGGTGGCTGCGGCCGGTGGCCTGGTGCCCGGACTGCGAGACCTACGTCCGGTGCATCCAGAGCTTCAAACGGAGCGGTGCGGACATGGGCCGCTACCGCGCCCAGTACGTCTACCGGTGCCCCCGCGTGAGCTGCCGCAACAGGGTCGTGGAACCCGAGGCGCTGCCCGCCTCAGCGGTCATCGACTGGTCCAACCCCGGCACCCCGATCGGGGAGCGCACCCGCCCGCTCAAGGACAAGACGCTGGCCCGCATCCGGGTGGGCATGGAGCGGTATTGGGAGCCGCTGCTGACCCCCACCGGGGGGACCTGGCGCAATGGCGCGGTACGGCTCGACCAGCCGATGCCCACCCGCACTACCCGCGAGAGTGACGGGCTCGCCGTGCCCCCGCTGGTGGTGCCGATGGAGGGCCGCGACGGTAAGCAGGCCACCACGGTCGAGGCGCCGATCCGCACCCAGACCTGTCGACAGGAGAACGCGGTGGCCTTCCCGCCGCCGTTCGTGACACCGCTGCGGGGCGGAGGCGACGCTCACAACGCCTACGGCGTCGACCGTCCGCTGCACACGGTCACGGCCGGGGGTTTCCACCACGGTCTGGCCACCGGCCCCCGGGGCGTCGACCCGCTGCTGGTGCAGTACTACGGCAAGGGGCGCACGCTCCCGGCCAGCGGTCCCATCGGGACCTTGCCCACCAAGGAGCGCTACGGCGTGGCTACCCCGCCCCCGGGCCCGGTGGACATCGACCGGGTGCTGTTCCGGATGCTCACGATCGAGGAGATCCAGCGGGCCATGGCCTTCGATGAGGCGTACCGGCTCCTGGAGTACTCCAAGCGCGATCAGGCCCGCCTTCTGGGCAATGCCGTGACCCCGCCCGCCGCCGAGATCCTGCTCTCCCCGCTGGTCGAGGCGATCACCGGCGAGTACCGCGAGTCCGGCTGGGACGCCTACGAGCGCATGGTTCTGGCCGCCTGACCAACACCCACGGGCGGACCACCCAGTCGGGTGGTCCGCCCACCCGGGGGCGGGCCCACCACCCCGCCCCCGTGCCCCGAACCGCACACGCGAGAAAGGCCGCGATGACCGTCTACCAGCTCCACCTGCTCACCCGTCACCACTGGACCGAGATCCGCCACGTGGGAGCCGAACAGGACCGTCTGCGCGAGCCATGGTTCTGTCTGGGCGACGAGGACATGATCCGGACCGTCCAGGTCGAGGGGCCCGACCCGCGCACCGCGACCCGGACCTTCATCACCGACGACGCGCCCATGCCGCCCATCACCTACGAGGCCGAAGGGCTCATCCCGGTGCCGCCGCTGGACCGCGTACAGGCCAGCGGCCTGTGCGGCACCGTCGAGGGCGCCGAAGGCCACGAAGACGGCTGCCTGCTCTACTGCGCGGTCGCCCACGACGGCACCATCGTGGACCAGGGCACCTACGACCACGTCCAACCGCGTTTGAGCGAGGCGACCACCCTGATGGCCGTCTCCAGCCGTGACCCGGGCGACCCCAGCGCTCCGCTGAACGCGGTCTGGGTCCCCAGGCGTATGCACATCCCCGGCGTCACCGGCCCCATCACCGGCCTGGTCAACGCGCTGGAGACCGCCACCGGGTTCCCCTACCTGATGTTCGACCGGTACGCGCTGCTGGCCTACCGGGACGCCCTGGCCGCCTACAACCCCACGGCCTTCTACGCCGAGCGGGTGATGCTGACCTTGCAGGTGTGGGACGAGACCACCGGCTACGTCGCCAAGAACATCGCGGATGCCACCGCCGAGGACCTCACCGGCTGCGGCCACAGCGTGTCCTGGCCCGGCGCCGCCCGGATCGGAAAAGAAGAGTTCGTCGGCCCGATCTTCACCGACGAAGTCCTGTATCTCCTGCCCGCGCCGCCGCACTCGGGTGGGTGGCGCTTCTACGACCCGTGCGGGGTGTGCGCCGGCCTCGACCACCGGCACCCGGCGTGCCGCCTGTGCGCCTGAACCCGACCTTGCGTTGAACCGTCCGGGCGCCCCCATCGGGGCGCCCGGCCCACACCCCGGAGAGGACCCGATGACCACCTCTGTCCAGGCCCGTGACCGGCGCGTCCGGGCCGTCGAGGAACTGGCCGCCGCCGTGGGCTGCGCCACCGACATCACCGGCCTGTCGGACCTGCTCAAGCGCGTCCTGGAACGCGCCGACGACCCCGACGTCGCTTGGGAAGCCGGTGGCCGCTACGACCTGCTCCTCATGGACGGTCCCCCTACGCCCGACCTGGAGTGGACGTTCTCCTACCTGGTCAACGAAGCGCGCTCGCCGCTGCTGGCCATCCAGCGCCGGACCTGGCTGAACGGCTGGCCCTGGCCTGAGGAGCTTGACCCGCTGGTGACGGCCGCCGAGTTCGCCACCGACCTGATGTGCGCGCTCACCGCCCGAGGCGCCGACGCCGAACGCACCATCGACCAGCTCGACAACGCCCTCTTCTACGCACACGACTGAACCGCCCGGCGGGCCCACCACCCCGCCCCGCACCCCGGACCACACACGACGAAGGGATCTCATGCCCGTACCCGAGACGACCGTGCTGGACGTGCTGCACAAGGCACTGGAGCACCAGGGGCTGCGCCCCAGGTTCTACGACTTCCGCCGCGAGAACTGTGTGCTGGTCACCGCCCAGGACGGCACCGTGATCGTCATCAACGACCCTGACGGCGACAACCTGCACACCCCGCTGTCCCAGTACGAAGGGTTGCTGGTCTGCCGCTACGGACACCACGTGGATCCCGACGACCCCGGGGCGACCGACACCGAGCATGAGCGCGTGGTCTTCAGCACCCCGGACTCGCTGCGCCACGCAGAGCTTCCCGCCGTCCTGGCCGACATGGCCGCGATGCTGCGCGCCGTGGTCGCCGAGGCGGCCCGCCCGCTGGAGGTGCCGCCGGTGAGCACCCTGCTCATCAACGCACTGGACCCCGTTGGCCTGACCGGCGAGTTCACGTCCCTGGGCGGGGGGACCACCGGCGTGTACGTCGACCTCAGGGACGGCACGCACCTGCTGATCACCGACCCCGAGGGCACCCGCATCGGCTACCCCGCCCGGGAGCACACCGGGCTGCTGGTCTGCCGCTACCCCGATGACGACCTCGGCTGCTGGGAGACCGTCTACGACTCCCGGTCCACCGACGCCGTCCGCGACGTGCGCGAGGCGGTCACCGCGATCACCACCGCCGCCCGGAGCCCGCTCCGGACCTGACCCACACCCCGGCCGGGGGCGGGCCCACCACCCCGCCCCCGGCCGCACACCCCGAACCGCACACCCGCTTCCGAAGGGACGCATGCCCACACCCCAGAACCGCCCCGCGCCGGCCACCATCACCTCGGGCCCGCTGCCGGACCCGGCCGACTACGACCTCGGGATGGCCCAAATATCGGCCGGGAAGGATTCTCAAGTCGCCCTCGCCCAGGCCGTGCATGCCTTCGAGCGCGCCGGAGTCCCCGAGCGGCTGATCGTCGTCCATGCCGACCTCGGCGACGCCGAGTGGGAGGACGCCCGCGCACTGGCGGCCGAGCACGCCCGCCACTACGACCGCGCGCTGCACATCGTGGGCCGCTACCGCGCCGACGGACAGGTCGAGACGATCCTGGAACGCAGCCAAGCGCGCGGCCGGTGGCCCGGCCCGAAGCTGGCACGGTGGTGCACCTCGGACCACAAGACGGCCCCAACCGCCAAGCTGATGACGGCCCTGGTCAAGGAGATGCGCGAGTCCGGCAAGGTCACCGGCCGACCGGTGCGCGTCCTCAACATCATGGGCATGCGCGCCCAGGAGTCCGGCGAGCGCGCCAAGAAGATCCCCTACCGGCACGACCAGCGCGCCAGCAACGGCCGCCGCCACGTCGACGTCTGGCTGCCCGTGCACGCCTGGTCGCTGCGCCAGGTCTGGGCAGGCATCAAGGCCGGGGGCACCCGCCACCACTGGGCCTACGACGAAGGGATGTCGAGGCTCAGCTGCACCTACTGCCCGCTGGCCTCCGCGAAGGACCTGCGCTGCGCCTACCGGCTCAACCCGGCCAAGGGCGACCGGTACCTGGAGATCGAGGAGCGCATCGGCCACCGCTTCCAGAACCACCGCTCCTTGGCCGACACCCTCGCGGGCGGCGACGAGCCCGCACACGGACAGCTCACCCTGTGCTGAACCCCTGATCCGGCCGCGCCAGGCACCACCCTGGCGCGGCTCCTCCAGCACACCTGACCAACGCTGATCGCACATCCCCGGGGGCGGGCCCACCACCCCGCCCCGCCCCGAACCACACATCGCGACACCCTCGGAGGAACTCGTGCTCGATCCGACCGCGATCCCGCCTGTCCCCGCCCACGTCGACCGTCCCGTGATCCTCAGCTACGGGCTCGGCGTCGACTCCACCGCCATCCTGCTGCGCTGGCTCAGCGAACCGGCCAGCCGCGACTTCCCGCTCAGCCACCTGACCGTGGTCGTGGCCCACACCGGAGATGAGTGGGCCAACACCGGCGCCCTGGTCACCGAGCACATCCTGCCGCGCCTGCGCGCGGCCGGTGTGCGCCTGGTCCAGGTCGCGCGCCGGGGCCCGTCCCTGGCGCGCGACGGCGTGGTCGTCCTGGACGACTCCCGCGCGCCGCGCACGCTCTACAGCCAGGGCACGTACAAGCTCTCGGACGAGATGTTCGCGGCGGGCACGGTACCTCAGACGGGAGGCACGCGTATCTGCTCAATCCACGCCAAAGGAGAGCCGAATGACCTGGTCATCGCGCACCTGGTCGGCAGCCGCCCATACCGGCACGTGCTCGGGTTCGAGTCGGGCGAGTGCCGCCGCGCCGACAAGGACCGCACCTACGACACCGACCAGCGGCACGGCGAGTACCCGTTGATCACCTGGAAGTGGGACCGCGCCGACTGTCTGGAGCGGATCTTCGCCGAGACCGGCCAGTGGTGGCCCAAGAGCGCATGCAGCTTCTGCCCCTTCTCACTGTCGAACCAGGAAGGCCGGGCGCGCACCCTGGAGCGGTTCACCACCGAGCCCGAACCGGCGTGCCTGGCGCTGCGGATGGAGCACACCGCCACCGCGCTCAACCCCCGCCAGGGGCTGCTGCCCACCGCGCGCCTGATCGACCTCGCCCGCGGCTTCCCCAGCATGGGCGCCACACTGGAGCGGTTCGCCGCCCAGGTCGCCGACGCCGAACACGCCCTGTACCGGGTGCGCCGCGTGTGGCCGCCCAAGCGCGAGGCACCCGCCCGCGCCGGGCGGGCCGCGCGCGCGGTGGAGATCATGGCCACCGGCAGCCGGGGGCGCATGCGCGCGCAGCTGGCCGCCACCGCCTTCGAGCACACCGTCCAGGTCGACATGAGCGACGCCGACCACCCCAGGGCGTGGGTCCAGCGCCGAAGCTCGGTGGCCGGCCCCGGAGCCGAGGAGTTCTACACCACCGCGCCGGCCACCGCCCGCCACAAGGTGGGGCGCACCTTCCCCAGGGCGTGGGCCGACCAGGCCCAACAGGCCCTGTTCTAGGCGCTATACACGTGTGGGGGCCGCCCGGCCAGCGGGCGGCCCCCACAACGAAAAGCGGCGGCCCGGGAAGTCCTTTCGGACCCACCACCCCGGAACCGCCTACCCCGAACCACCACACGCAACGGAGAACGTTGCGCACGATGACTCATCCACCAGCGTACAAGAAGGACCGAACCCATGAACCGCACCGCCGACCACGCCACGCGCCTTGCCTTCCTGCGCACCCACGACATCGACGACTCGGTCGCCGACGACCCCGCCTTCCCCGACGACGCGACCACGTGGGACGAGTGGTGCCTGCACCGCGCGAAGGCCGAGCGCATCACCGACCCCGAGCAGCTCCAGGCCCGCGCCGCCACCATCCGGCGGTGGCCCTACCGGAGCAACGACACGCCCAAGCCCCGGCCCGCCATTGCCTCCCCGCCCCCGGCACCGCGCGAGGACGGTCTCAAGCCCATCGCTCCCGCGATCCACTCCCGGCGTGAGCTGGATGCGTGGGCCGCGCAGCACGCTCCGCAGGGCCCGCAGCCCAATCCCGGTCTGGAGGCTCTGGCGGCGATGACCGAGCCCATGAGGCTGCCCGATATCGCCAAGGTCGTCGAGATGACGCCCCGGGACATCCGCCGGGAGCGCGAGCAGAGCGCCAAGCGGGTGGCCAAGGGCAAGCCCCGCAAAGTGGGCGGCGTTGTCGTGGAGTTCCCCGCCCCTGAGACCGGCCAGCCCGGCGACCGCGCCGCCACCTACCACCCGGCCAAGGTCGCCGCGTTCCTACGCACGCGCCCCGGCAAGGGACGCCGGACCGAGCCCGGGACCGCGCCACAGCAGGACTGAACACTCACCCGGGGACTGGCACGGTTTCCGGGTTGCACCACCACCCCCAAAGGGGCTAAACTGTACATAGAGCAGGAGAGGGAAAACACCAGCTCAGAGGCGCCACGTGCGCATGGTTTTTGAGAACTCAACAGTGGACAAACGAGGCACCCTCGCGCCCCAAGCACGCGGCCTCATGGGCGGCCCCGCGCCGCCACGAGGCCGCCCCAGGCGGCGGGCCCACCACCCCGCCGCCCAACCCGAACCACCGCAGCAGACAGGAGCGTGACCATGTACCTTCCCTTCATCCCCGAGGAGTTCGCGGGCTTTCGGTCCCTGGCCGACGACAACGGTTGGGAGAGCGGAATCGGGCGTGGCGACTGGTACCAGCACCTGGGGCAGAACCGCTGGGTCGAGTACTTCGGCGCCACCAAGCCGATCGTCGACGCGGACGGCGACATCACCGGCTGGGACGTACTGGAGACCTGGTGGAGCTACACCCACAGCGAGAACTGCCTGGGCCCTGGTCACTACGTCCTCGCGCACAAGGACTTCAAGCACCCCCGCCGCGAGATCAAGCCGCACTACGAGCAGCACCACGACCACCCTGAGCAGGAGAAGTGGGTTGGCCTGTTCGCCAGCCCCCGCCTTCCTTAGAC
>NZ_LGEC01000084.1 GCF_001279585.1 Nocardiopsis sp. NRRL B-16309
ATCGACATGACCAAGGCGCACGTGTGGGACTCCTCGGCCGTGGCCGCCCTGGACCAGGTCACCGAGCACTTCCGCAAGCACGGGGTGGAGGTCGAGATCGTCGGCCTCAACGAGCCCAGCGCCTCGCTGCACCAGGAGTTGACGGGCACCCTCAACGGCGGCCACTGAGCCGCCGGTGCACGGCCCGCCGGGGTTCCCGGCGGGCCGTTCGCGTGTCCGGGGCCGGTCCCGAGCCCGGCGGTCGGTGCCCGGTGCCCCGGAACGCGCGGCCCGCGCCCGGGCCTTCCGAGCCGCCTCGGACCCGGGCCGGTACCGAGGATCCGGTCCCGAGCGGAGCGGTCGGAGCGACCGCGCGGCGGTGGTTGTTATCGGTGCTATCGAACCGGTGTTGCCACTGATTATTACCGGTGTTATCGTCATAGTGTTTCCATTGATTCGGCGTGCCGTCCGGCACCCGTCGACCAAGGGATCACCATGCACAAGCGCACCCTGGGCACCACCGGCCCCACCGTGTCCGCTCTCGGACTCGGCACGATGGGCATGTCCGCCCTCTACGGACCCGCCGACGAGGGCGAGAGCATCGCCACCATCCACGCCGCGCTCGACGCCGGAGTCACCCTGCTCGACACGGGCGACTTCTACGGCCAAGGACACAACGAGCTCCTCATCCGCGAGGCCCTGCGCACCCGCCGCCGCGAGGACGCCGTGATCAGTGTCAAGTTCGGTGCGCGGACCGAGCCCTCCGGCGCCTTCCAGAACGCGGCGTACGACACCACGCCGTCGGCGGTCAGGGACCGCATCGGGTACACCCTGCGCCGCCTGGGTACCGACCACGTCGACATCTACCGTCCCGCCCGCCTCAATCCCGACGTGCCCATCGAGGACACCGTCGGCGCCATCGCCGAACTGGTCGAGGCCGGGTACGTCCGCCACATCGGGCTGTCCGAGGTCGGCGCCCAGACCCTGCGCCGAGCCGCGGCCGTGCACCCCATCGCCGACCTTCAGATCGAGTACTCCCTGCTCTCGCGCGGCGTCGAGGACGGCATCCTGCCCGCCGCACGTGAGCTGGGCACCGCCGTCACCGCCTACGGGGTGCTCTCCCGCGGTCTGCTCTCGGGCCACTGGAGCCCGGAGCGCGAGCTGCCCGCCGGCGACTTCCGAGCCGTCAGCCCCCGCTTCCAGGGCGGGAACCTCGCCGCGAACCTGCGCCTGGTGGAGGCGCTGCGGGCGGTCGCCGAGCCACTGGAGGCCACCGTCGCGCAGGTCGCCGTCGCCTGGGTGCTCTCCCGGGGCGAGGACGTCGTGCCCCTGGTGGGCGCCCGCCGCCGCGACCGCCTGGCCGAGTCCCTGGCCGGAGCGGAGCTCACCCTGTCCCCGGCCGACCTGGCCGCGATCGAGGAGGCGGTCCCGCCCGGATCGGCGGCCGGGCAGCGCTACGCGGCGCCGCAGATGGCCGTTCTCGACAGTGAGCGCTGACCCCCACGCACCCGCTCGCCGGGACAAAACCCTTTGTGGCGCGGGGGAGCGCACCTCCATAGTGGGTGTGCCCCGGGCGCCGGCCGAAGGCGTCCACAGCACATGGAGGAGCACCATGTCCACCCTCCGGGTCACGGCCGAGCGCCTCACGGTCCACCCGCACCCCGACGCCGACGCGCTGGAGCTCGCGCAGGTGGGCCTGTACCGCGCGGTCGTGGCCAAGGGCGCCTACCGCACGGGCGACTGGGCCGTCTACATCCCCGAGAACGCCGTGCTGCCCGACGACCTCATCGAGGAACTGGGACTGACCGGACGCCTGGCCGGGTCCAAGCGCAACCGCGTACGGGCGATCCGGCTGCGCGGTGAGCTCTCCCAGGGCCTGGTGTGCCGACCCGGTCGGCTGGCCGGCGTGGACCTGGCGGCGGCCCACGGTGCCGGGACCGACTTCGCCGCGGACCTCGGCGTGACCAAGTGGGTGCCGGAGATCCCGCTCCACATGAGCGGTGACATCGTCCCCGCGCCGGACCTGCTGCCCTGGATCGACGTGGAGAACGTCAAGCGCTACCCGGACGTCTTCGAGCCCGGCGAGCCCGTCGTGGCGACGGAGAAGATCCACGGAACGGCGTGCCTGTTCACGTTCGTGTCCGAGACCGGGGAGGAGTTCGTCTCCTCCAAGGGCTTCGCGTCACGGGGCCACGGCCTGGCCCGGGCGGAGGACAACCTCTACTGGAGGGCGGTGACCGCCCACGGCGTGCCGAAGGCGGCGCGCGAGATCGCCGAGCGGTACGGGGCCGCCCGGGTGGGCGTCTTCGGCGAGGTGTTCGGCGCGGGAGTGCAGGACCTGGCCTACGGGGAGTCCGGCCGGAGCGAGCGGCCCGGCTACGCGGTGTTCGACGTGGCCATGGAACTCTCCGGGCAGCGGGTGTGGGTCGACGCCGCCGAACTGCACGAACTCCTGGAGTCGGTGGGCCTGCCCGCCGTGCCCCGGCTGTTCGAGGGCCCCTACGACGCCGACGCGCTGCTGGCCGCGGCGGGCGGGGCGGAGACGTGGAGCGGCCGGTCCGCGCACCTGCGCGAGGGGCTGGTGGTCCGCCCCGCCCGCGAGCGCCGCTCCGAGGTGCTCGACGGCCGGGCCATCGTCAAGGTGGTCTCCGACGACTACCTGACGCGCAGGGGCGGCACCGAGTACGAGTGAGGCCTCGGGGCGCCGGGGCGGGTCCGGTGTCGGCGAGTGGGGCCGCCTGCGGACCGCGGGCGCCGAAGGCCGGTGCCCCTTCGTCGTCGCTTCCGCCCGGCTCTCGGGCTAGCGGGCTCTCGGGGCTCGCGGGCGGCACCGTGCGTCCGGACCCGGACGCACGGTGCCGCGCCCTCAGACCCGGCCGTGGCCGTGTCCGCGCCAGGCGCGCAGATCCGTCGAGGCCACGCGCGCCCGGACCGGATCGGCCGGGTCCGCGATGTCCTCCCAGGCCAGATAGCGCTCATGGCGCCGCATCCACCGCAGTACACGGTGCCACGGGGTGGGCGGTTCGAGCGTTCCCCCGTACCCGAAGCGCCCGGCGACGGTGTGCCTGCCCACCACGAGGCCGACGACCTCGTACCGGCCCTCCCGGGTACGGCGGACCACGACGTCCTGCACCGTGCCCAGGCTCCGGCCGTCCCGGTCGAGCGCGGGTCGGCCGATCAGGTCACTCACCAGCGTCGTCGCCACGGCGTGCTCCTGGAATACGTCCGATGACATGGTCGCGCAGCCAGGCCTCCGCGAGGTTCGCCTGCTCGGGCGCGGCCGTGGTCAGGCGGGTGGAGGGGGAGAAGGCCGCGACGTCCTCCACCGCGATCCGGGCGGGTTCGGAGACGGACGGCCGCAGCCGCCGCATCGCCGACCGCCAGAGGCGGCCCGCGCGTCCGGAGATCCGTGGTCCCAGCGCGGCGGAGTCGGTGAGCAGCGCGCTCATCACGGGCGGCCCGCCGCCCTCCTCCCAGGTCAGTTCGACGTCGTCGACCTTGCCCGCCGGACGGCCGTCCCCGTCGATGATCTGCCGGTCCAGCACCACGAAGCCGATGCGGAACGGGGTCTGCTCCTCCACGGTCACTGTCCTCCCTTCGTGAAGACGAGCAGGGGGATCGCGGCGAGGGCGAGGGCGAGCATGAACACCAGGTAGAGCGAGGCCAGGATGTTGGTCGCGCGTCCGTTCACCAGGGAGCCCAGGTAGCCGCGGTCGTTGGCCACCACCAGCACGGGAAGGTAGGTCAGGGGCAGCGTGGTGGCGGACAGGATGACACTGACCTCGGTGACCTTGATGGGGTCGACCGTCGTGAGGATGAGGGCCGTGGCGGCCACGAAGCCCAGCAGGGTGACCGTGTGGAACCGTGCCGCCCGCACGGGCGCGGTCGTCTTGCCCCAGGTCCAGCCGAAGTACTGCGCGATGCTGTAGCCCGCCGCCAGGCCCACCTCCAGGCTGGCACCGAAGGTCGACGCGAAGAAGCCGATCACGGCCAGGATCAGGCCGACCTTGCCCAGGGCCACGGCCGCCGGCAGTGCGACCTGGTCGAGTTCGTGCACGTTCACACCCGCCGGGTGGAGCAGGATCGCCGCGCAGGCCATGATCGACAGGGCCAGGAACCCGCCGAACGGGAAGCCGATGAAGATGTTGGTGCGCGCCTCTCTCAGATCCTCGGCCGTCCACCCCTCCTCCACGGCGCTGGAGGAGAAGAAGAGCACCGTGTACGGGGTCATGGCCGCACCGAGCACGAGCACGGCGTAGAACCACCAGGTCGGCCACGGCTCGGTCGGTGGCGGGGCGAAGGAGGTCGCGCTGTCCAGCAGCGCCCCCCAGTCCGGGCCCAGCCGCCACACGGCGACGGAGAAGACGATGAGCGCCACGCCCAGCAGTCCGTAGGTGCGTTCCATCCCCTGGAAGGGCACACGCCAGATGACGAACCAGGACAGGAACGCGGCGACCGGGACCCAGAGCAGGTAGTGGATGCTGCTGGCCAGTTCCAGCGCGAGGGCGATGCCGCCGATGTTGGCCGCCAGCGTGAGCAGGGTCGCCAGATAGCACGCCAGGAGGTTCACCAGCCCGGCGCGGGCGCCCAGGCGCTCGCGGACGAGGTCGAAGGTCGACCGGCCGGTCACCACGGTGACGCGCGTCGACATCTCCGTGAACAGCATGACCCCGACGACGCCGACCGGCACGGCCCAGGCCAGGGACATGCCGAACCGCGCGCCGGAGACGGAGTTGGCGACCAGGTCGCCCACGTCGAGGAAGCCGCCGATCGCGGCGAGAAAGCCCAGGGTGAAGGACAGGAGCCGCTTCACACCGTGCTCCCGCGGACCGAGCCGAGTCCGTCCGCCGCGGCCCTCAGGCCCCGTTCGGCGTCCCGGACGGCGGCGGTGTCGCCGCGCCGGACGGCGATCCGCAGGGAGGCGAGCTCCTCCACGGCGTCGGAGGCGAGCGGGACCAGCTGCGCGCGCAGCTCGTCGGAGGCGGGGCCGGGCGGGTGGAGCGACGCGAACGACGCGGCGATCGACCGCGCGCGCTCCTCGGCGTGCGTGGCCGTGACGTCGAGGTAGACACCGGGAGCCCGGTCCGCCTCGGCCAGGTCGGCCACGAACAGGCCGGTGCCCACGGCGGAGAGCAGGCCGACGGCGGAGTGGTGCGCGTCGTGGCGGAAGGCCGCCGTCGTCAGCGCGGGCGCGGTGCAGCCGCCGGCGGCGAGGACGGCCAGCGCGGTGGCGGCAGCGGCGGCCCATGACCATCGGGGGCGTCGGGCGCGGACGGCGATGGCGATCCCTCCTCGGGCCGTCGGACCGGGACATCCCCATGGGTGCCCACGGTGATGGAACCCTAACCGAGGGTGGGGGTCGGTCGTCGGATTCGCGTCGGGGGTCGGTCGGGTCGGCGGCACTCTCTTCGTGGCCGAATGTGGCCTGTATCACACATCGGGCCCCCGTGGGCCTACGGTGAAGGAAGAGGCCACCGCCCGGCCCCGGGTGGCGCGCCGCCCTGTACGGGGGATGAACGATGAACGATGCAGCGCACACCGGTATCGCGCCGATCGACCTGCGGCCGCTGAGGCGCACCTTCCACGGCCGCCTCCTGGGCCCCGAGGACCCCGGCTACGACGAGGGGCGGCGGGTCTGGAACGGGGCCATCGACCGCAGACCCGCCCTGATCGCCTACTGCACCGACACCGCCGACGTCGTCGAGGCGCTGCGATTAGCCGCCGGTCAGGGGATGGAGGTCGCCGTCCGCAGCGGCGGCCACAGCTTCCCCGGCCAGTCCCTGAGCGAGGGCGGCGTCGTGATCGACCTGTCCGGGATGCGAGGGCTGCGCGTGGACCCCGACACCCGGACCGCCCGGGTCCAGGCCGGGGTGCTCATCGGTGAACTCGACGCCGCCACCCAGCTCTTCGGACTCGCCGTGCCCGCCGGCATCGTCACCCACACCGGACTGGCCGGGCTGACCCTGGGCGGCGGCATCGGCTGGCTCATGCGCAAGTACGGGCTCACCATCGACCAGCTCACCGCGGTGGAGATGGTGACGGCCGAGGGCGAGGCCGTCCGCGCCGACGCCACGGAGAACTCCGAGCTGTTCTGGGCCGTGCGCGGCGGCGGGGGCAACTTCGGCATCGTCACCGAGTTCGAGTTCCGGCTCAACCCGGTCGGCCCCACGGTGCTCGCCGGACCGGTCGTGTGGCGGATGGCCGACTCCGCCCGCCTGCTGCGCTTCTACCGCGACTGGATCAGGGAGGCACCCGACGACCTCACCACGGCGGTCGTCCACCGGCGCGCTCCGGCCATGGACTACGTGCCGGCCGAGCTGCGGGGCGCGCCCGTCGTCATGGTCGTCTGCTGCTGGGCGGGTCCGATCGACGCGGGCGAGCGCTTCCTCGCCGCGCTGCGCCGCTTCGGCCGACCCGTGCTGGACCTGTGCGCGCCGCAGCCCTTCACCCGGTTCCAGGCCATGTTCGACCCCTCCTTCCCGCACGGCCGCTGGTACTACTTCAAGTCCAGGGACGTCGACGTGCTCACCGACGAGGTGATCGACCTGACCGCGGACCGGGCGACCCGGTTCACCTCCGCGCTGACCGCCTTCCCGATCTTCCAGCGCGGCGGTGCGCTGGCCCGCGTCGGGGAGGACGACACCGCGTTCTCCGGGCGCTCGTCGGGCCACACCTTCAACATCAACGCGACCTGCGCGACCGAGGAGGGCTTCGCGCAGGAGCGCGCCTGGGCCCGCGGCTTCTGGTCCGACCTCGCGCCCCACGAGTCCGGAGCCTACGTCAACTTCCTCATGGAGGAGGGCACCGAACGCGTCCGCGCCGCCTACGGACAGGCCAAGTACGACCGGCTCGCCGCGATCAAGCGCGCGGTCGATCCCGGCAACGTCTTCCACCTCAACCAGAACATCCCGCCGGCCCCGGCCGGATGACGACCGGGGGCCGCCGCAGCGGCCCCCGGGCCACACGTTCCCCGATCACACGTCCCCGGTCACACGTTCCCCGGGCCCACCGCTCCACTGATCCGGGTCGTGGCCCCGTCCGCCCAGGTCACGACGGTGCCCTCAGTGCCGATCTCGACCCGTGGCCGCTCTTGGGGGTCGTCGTCGGGCTCCCCGGAGAGCCGAACCAGGCACGCCACCACGGCACCGGGCGCGGCCGACACCACCGCCCACATCACGGACGTGGCGGCGCCCAGCGGTCCGACCTCGCCCAACTCCTCGACGCCCATCCACGCCGGGCCGTCGACGCCGTCGGCCGCCAGGACCCTCAGCGTCGAGACCAGGGGCCCGTCGTCGACCGCGGGCCAGCCGCCGACGCGCAGGATCCACCCGCCGTCCGGCGCCGGCTCGGGGCCCACGCGCACGACGCGGACCTCGTCCGCGCCGCGCACGGCCGACCACACGTCGAGCAGGGGCCCCGGCCGGGTGGCGCCGCGCCGCCCCGAGCCGTGGTCGGGGGCCCCGTCCTCCTCGACCGCGACCCAGTGCGCCCTCCACCGGGAGTGCCCGACCGCGGCGATGCCGTCGTCGTGCACGCCCACCGCGCGAAACCCGGTGCGGTGCGTCGCCGTGCCCTCGGCGTCCAGGGCCACGACGCTGTTGTCCAGGGGCGAGCCGACCGTCGGCCCCGCCAGCGGCGGCGCGGTGGCGGTCGAGTACCCCAGCCGCGCGTACAGGGGCGAGTCCCCGGTCGGCCGCCCCTCCGTGCCGTGGTCGGTCCCGTGGTTGACCACGCGGACCACGCCGTCGGCCGCCGTCCCGCTGACGATCCAGCCGGGCGCCCGCACCACCGCGCGGACGTCGCCCTCCTCGACCGGCAGGGGCCGCTCCCGCTCGGTCCACACCGGATGCTCCTCGGGCAGCAGCAGCCCGAAGAACCCCTTGGCCGCCCAGTAGGGCGAACCGGCACCGGAGTAGGACTGGCGCATGCCCGGCCACGGCCCGTGCCAGCCCAGCGTCAGCAGGCCGTCGGCGTCCGGGGCGCCGCGGTCGGTGAAGTGCCGCAGTACGCCCGAGGCGGCCCGGCGGAGCAGACCGGGCGACAGGTCGGTGGCGCCGGTCCAGGCCCCCACCCACAGGGGCGCGGCGGCCGCCATCCGGTAGGTCAGACTGCGCCCCTGGAAGAGCGGGCCGCCGTCGGCGCCGATCAGCCGGACGTGGTCGTCCAGGTAGCGCCGCAGGTCGGCGCGCCACCGGTCGCGCAGGTCCGGCGCGGGGGGATCGGCGGCGAGCGAGGACCACACCAGCGGGTAGAAGTGCAGCGCCCACCCGCAGTAGTGGTCGTAGGCGCGCTCGGGGCCGTCCGAGAGCCAGCCGTCCTCACGGCGCAGACCCGCGTGCACGGCCAGTCCCCTCTCGATGTCGGCCGCGTCCCACGGGCCGCCCACCGACCTCAGGAACTCCTCGACGACGATCTGGAACCACACCCAGTTGATCGGCGGATAGGACTGGCCGATCACCGCGGACATCCAGGAGGTCACCCGACCCTGTTCGGCGGGGGAGAGGCGGTCCCAGAGCCAGGGGCGCGTGAGCATGAGGCCGAGGGCGACCGAGGCGGCCTCGACCTTGGCCTGGTCGAGTTCGTCGGGACGGGGCCAGCGCTCCGACCCGTCGGGGTCGGTCCCGGCCAGCAGTCCGGCGCGGTACCGGTCGAGGAAGCCGTGCGGGTCGTGCCCGTCCTGCCCGGCGACGAGGAAGGCGGCGAGCAGGAACGTGCGGGCGAAGCCCTCCAGGCCGTCGCTGTCGCGCCCGTAGGCGCTGGTGGGGCCGGGCAGGTCGACGCGGGCCAGGCCGGGGGACACGTGGGGGCGCACCGACAGCAGCAGGTGCTCGGCCACGGCCGCCCAGTGCCGCCGGGTCCAGCCGGTGTAGGGGGACAGGTCCCGGTCCTCGGGGGGAAGCCGCAGTGCGTGCCCGCTCACGCCATCACCCCGAACGCGCTCCGGGTGACCTCGTCCAGCGGCGGACGGCCGGACCGGTAGCGGTCGAGCTCCTCCAGCGCGGCCAGCGACATCCGCTCGGTCTCCGACCCCAGCGACCCCGCGACGTGCGGGGTGATGACGACGTTCTCGCAGTCGTAGAGGTCGCTGGAGTCGGGCAGCGGCTCGGGCTCGGTGACGTCCAGGATCGCGTACAGGCGCCCCGCCCGGCACTCGCGTGCCAGGGCGCCCGTGTCCACGAGTCCGCCCCGCGCCGTGTTGAGCAGGGTCGCGCCGTCCGGCAGCAGCGCCAGCGCGGCGGCGTCGACCATGTTCCGGGTGGAGGGCAGCATCGGCGCGTGCAGGCTCAGGACGTCGCACCGGGGGAGGGCCTCCTCCGCCGTGGTCAGCCGCGCGCCCTGGGCGGCGACGTCGTCGGCGTCGGCGTGCGGGTCGACCACCAGGACCTCGATGTCGAACGGCCGCAGCAGCGTTCCGAGCAGCCGCCCGGTCCGCGACCACCCGACCAGGCACACCGTGCGCCCCCGGTTGGACAGCTCCCCGTGGGCGGAGGCGTAGGACCAGTCGGACCGGAACGAGCGGGCCTGGCGCGCCAGGAACGGAACGCGCTTTCCGGCCGCCAGGATCATGGCGAGGGCGTACTCCGCGACCGGAACCGCGTTGGCCGCCGCCGCCGTGGTCACCAGGATTCCCCGGTCGAAGGTCTCCAGGCACACGTGTCCGCGTACGCTCCCCGCCGCGTGGATGATCGCCCGCAGGTGCGGAGCGGAGTCCAGGACCCGGCCGGTGACGGGCGGACAGCCCCAGGAGGTCAGGAGCACCTCGCAGTCGGCGAGCCCGGCGCGGGCCTCCCCGCTGTCGAGCGTTCGCACACGCACGGGGTCTCCCACCTGCGCCGACTCCGTGAGCCGGGCGAGGATCGGTGTGGGGAACTGCAGGTCGAAGGTCCGGTCGTCCATGCACAGCAGCGTCCTCGGCCGCCGTTTCGTCCTCGCTTCGGGCGCGTCGCCGCGCCCTTCGTCCGCGTCCTCGCCGATGCCCATCGCACCGCCTCCGCTCGCCTGGACCACGCCGTTCCGCACGGGGCCTCCCTGCCTCTTCCTGACGATTTCGCGCCCCGGTCTTGACCGTGGCTTGGGTCACATCTACGTTGGAAAGCGCATTCCGTGTGACCGAGGCTACACCAGGGCGAAGGAGGACCACAGCCCCATGCGAAAGAGGAGCGGATGAGCACAGCCCCACCGGCGGATCCGCCGCGCCGGCCCCGGCGTCGGCGCCGCGACTGGACCGGCCTGGTCTTCGTCACCCCCTTCCTGGTCGTCTTCACCGTGGGCATCGTCGCGCCGCTGGTGTACGCGAGCGGGCTGAGCCTGTTCCGGGACCAGCTCATCGGCGGGCGGTCCTTCGTCGGACTGGGCAACTACGCCGACGCCCTCACCGACGCCAGGTTCCTGGAAGGCCTTTCCCGCGTCGCCCTCTTCCTGGGCGTCCAGGTCCCGATCATGATCGGCCTCGCCCTCCTGGCCGCGCTGGTCCTGGACTCCGGGCGGGTGCGCGCCATGCGGTTCATGCGCATCGGCATCTTCATGCCCTACGCCGTCCCCTCCGTCGTCGCGGCCCTGATGTGGGGGTTCATGTACGGCGACCGGTTCGGCCTGGTCGCCCAGCTCAACGAGGCGACCGGGCTCGCCCTGCCGAGCCCGCTGTCCTCCACCTGGGTCCTCGCCGCCATCGGCAACGTCGTGACCTGGGAGTTCGTCGGCTACAACATGCTGATCCTCTACGCGGCGCTGCGGGCCGTGCCCGAAGAGCTCTACGAGGCCGCCGCCATCGACGGCGCGGGCGAGGCCCGCGTCGCCCTGAGCATCAAGATCCCCGCGCTGCGCCCCGCCCTGTGGGTGGCGACGCTGTTCTCGATCATCGGCAGCTTCCAGCTGTTCAACGAGCCCAACGTGCTCCAGTCCCTGGCGCCCGCGGCCATCAGCACCTACTACACACCCAACATGTACGCCTACCAGCTGGCCTTCAACGCCAACCAGGTGACCTACTCCGCCGCCGTGGCCGTCCTGCTCGGCGCGATCACCGTGGTCGTGGCCTACGTCGCCCAGCGGCTCACCGAACGGGGGAACAGGCGATGAGGTCGATGAGCGCGACCACCGAACCGCGACCGGCCCCCGCCGCCGGCACCGCGCCCCCGCACGGCGGCCGACGTACGCCGGCGCCCGCCCGCACGGGGCGGCGCCGGAGCCGCCGCCGGACCAGCGTCCTGCTCCAGGCGGCGATGGCGCTGATGGTCCTCTACACCCTGCTGCCGCTGTACTGGCTCGCGGTCAACGCGACCAAGACCAACGGCGAGCTGTTCACCTCCAACGGACTCTGGTTCGGCTCGGAGTTCGCGCTGTGGGACAACATCGTCACCACGGTCACCTACCAGGACGGCATCTACCTGACCTGGCTGTTCAACACGGTCCTGTACTCGGTCGCCGGAGCCGTGGGCGCCACCCTCATCTGCGCCCTGGGCGGCTACGCCCTGGCCAAGTTCGACTTCCCGGGCAAGCGCGCGGTCCGGGCCGTCGTCTTCGGCGCGATCACCATCCCCGCCACCGCCCTGGCCATCCCCACGTTCCTGCTCTTCGCCGAACTCGGGATCGCCGACACCCGGATGGCGATCATCATCCCGGCCCTGGTCAGCCCGTTCGGCCTCTACCTCATGACCGTCTACGCCGCCGACTCCGTCCCCGACTCGCTGCTGGAGGCGGCCCGGATCGACGGCGCGGGCGCCTGGACCACGTTCTGGCGGGTCGCGTTCCGGCTGCTCGCCCCCGGCGTGGCCACCGTCCTGCTCTTCAACCTCGTCCACACCTGGAACAACTACTTCCTCCCGCTGATCATGCTCAGCGATCCCGCGCTCTATCCCCTCACCGTCGGGCTCAACCAGCTCAACAGCCAGGTGACCACGGGGGCCAACCTCGAACCGGTCTACAACGTGGTCCTGACCGGCTCGCTCCTGGCGATCGTGCCGCTGATCGTCTCCTTCCTCTTCCTCCAGCGCTACTGGCAGTCGGGTCTGGCCGCCGGAAGCGTCAAGCAGTGACTCCGCACCGTTCCCACCACGACAAGGGATGCACCATGCGCACACCCCCCAAGGTCCTGACCGTCCCCGCAGCGGCCTGCTGTGCCGTCCTCCTCGCCACCGCCTGCGGCGGGGGCGGCACGCAGGACGGCGGATCGGGCTCCACCGACCGCTCCGCCGACATCGAGGCCGCCCTGGAGGAGGGCGGCGAACTGACCCTGTGGACCTGGAGCACCAAGTTCGACGACGCGGTCGCCGCCTTCGAGGAGGAGCACCCGCAGGTCAGCGTGGACCTGGTCAACGCCGGACAGTCCGCCGACCAGTACACCGCCCTGCAGAACGCGATCAGCGCAGGTGAGAACGTCCCCGACCTCGCCATGGTCGAGTACTTCGCCCTGCCCCAGCTCGCGCTCTCCGAACAGTTGGAGCCCGTCGGCGACTGGGGCCTGGACGCGCTGGAGCCGGAGTTCACCGCCTCCTCGTGGGAGCAGATGTCCTACGCCGAGGGCACCTACGGACTGCCGAACAACACCGGGCCGCTGGTGATGATCTACAACGAGCGGCTGTTCGAGGACGCGGGCGCGGAGGTCCCCACGACCTGGGAGGAGTTCGCGGAGGCCGCCGAGCTCATCCAGGAGGACAGCGGCGCCCACATCGCCTCGATCGACCCCGGCGACGCCGGCGGGCTGGACAGCTTCATCTGGCAGGGCGGCGGACGCCCGTTCCAGTTCGAGGGCGAGACCGGCACGGTCGACTTCACCGACGAGGGCACCCGGCGCGTCACCTCCTACTGGAGCGACCTGGTCGAGCGCGACCTCGCCGCCTCCCAGCCCGGATGGACCGACGAGTGGTGGAGGGCCCTGGGCGAGGGCTCCCTGGCCACCTGGATCACCGGGGCCTGGGCGCTGGGGAACATCTCCAACACCCTCACCGACAACGCGGGCGACTTCCGGGTCGCGCCCGCGCCCGTCTGGGACGGGGCCGCCCCGGAGAACGCGGAGAACGGCGGATCGGGTTTCTCCGTGGTCAGGGGCTCGGAGAACACCGCCCTGGCCATGGGCTTCCTGGAGTGGTTCTCCACGAACGAGGCCTCCCTGGACGCCCAGGTCGCGGCCGGATCCTTCCCCGCGCAGACCTCCGTCCTGGAGGACCCCGACTACCTCGCCGCCGAGTACGACTACTTCGGCGGCCAGCAGGCCAACGAGGTCCTAGTGGCCGCCTCCGACGGCGTCGCCGACGGCTGGCAGTACCTTCCGTACCAGGTGTACGCGAACTCCGTCTTCGGCGACAGCGTCGGACCGGAGATCGAGGAGGCGGGATCCATCCAGGACGGCGTGGAGGCCTGGGGCGACGAGCTGCGCTCGTACGGTGAGTCGCAGGGATTCCAGGTCGACTGAAGCGGGGCGGTCCACACGGGCGGCGGGGCACGGGCCCCGCCGCCCGCGGCGCGGGACACCCGCAGCGAAAGGGGAAGCAGTGGCGAAGGGCTCCAACGGCCGGGCCACCCTGGCCGACGTCGCGCGGCGGGCCGGGGTCTCCCACGCGACCGCCTCGCGGGCCCTCAACGGCAGCACCCGCAACGTACGGCCCGAACTGCGGCAGCGGGTCCTGGCGGCCGCCGCCGCACTCGGCTACGTCGTCAACTCCGCCGCCCAGGCGGTCGCCCGGGGCCGGGGCGAGCACATCGCGCTGGTCGTCAACGGGATCAACGACGACTACTTCTCACCCGTGGCCTCCGGCGTCCTGCACGCCGCCGAGGCCGACGACCGCATGGTCACCATGATCTCCAGCCGCAACAGCCCCGAGCAGGCCACCCGGGTCGTGGCCTCCCTGCGGGCCCAGCGCCCGCGCGCGATCATCCTGGCGGGCGGGCGCTCGGTGACGTCCGGCGCGTGGGACGCGCGCCTGGTCGACGAACTCACGCTGTACGAGGACGAGGGCGGCCGGGTCGTGGCCATCAGCGAGGAGGGGCTGCCCTTCGACACCGTCGCGGTCGGCAACCACGCGGCCGGCGCCGACCTGGCGACGCGGCTCGCCGACCTCGGCTACCGCGAGTTCACCGTGCTGGCCGGCCCCGCGCGGTCGCGCACCGCCCACGACCGGGTGGCCGGGTTCCGGGCCGCCCTGGCCGAACGCGGGATCGAGGTCGGGCAGGACCGCGTCATCCACTGCGGCTTCGACCGCGACGGCGGCTACGCCGCGGCCGGCGAGTGCCTGCGCCGGCGCGCCCCCACCCGGCTCCTCTTCGCCATCAGCGACGCGGTCGCCGTCGGCGCCATCGCGCGGCTGCGCGAGGCGGGCGTGGACCTGCCGGGCGAGATGGCGGTCGCCGGGATCGACGACGTCCCCGCCCTGCGGGACGTCTCACCGGCCCTGACCACGGTCCGCCTGCCCTGGCCCGAGGCCGGGCGCGCGGCCCTGGACCTGGTCGCCGAGCCCGTCGACACCGGGCCCCGGGTCGTGCGCCTGCGCGGCCACGTGGTGCTGAGGGAGAGCACGCCGGTTCGGGGCGCTTGACGCCGGGGCCTTCGTCGTCGACTTGCCTTGCTCGTTCCTCGCTGCGGCCCCGTCTCCTCCTGCAGGCACCGGCGCGCCCCTCACCCCAGTGCGTGCCTTGGGCCTCCGCTCGTTCCTCGCTTCGGCCCGATCAACCCCCCCGGGCCAAGGCAGGCTGAACGGCCAGCCACAGCCCCCTGTGGCCCGGATGGGCTGAACGGCCTACCACTCCTTCGGGGTTTGCGTAGGCCCGCGCAGTTCCAATCCCCTGGGGGGCGAAGGCGGGCTGAACGGGTTGCCTCTCACCCCCGAGGGCGGCAGGACCGCGCCCCCAAGCCACCCTCTGGGGCCGCGTGCTGAACGGCCACCTTCGACCCCCTGTGGCCCGGGCGGCCTGAACGGCCACCTCTCGCCCCCATGGGTGCGGGCGGGTCTGCGTGCGCGCCTTCAAGCCCTCGTGGCCCGGGCACGCTCATCGGCCGACCCCTCACCCTCGGGGGCGGACCCGGCCGGGTCCTCGCGGTGCCCTTCTCGGGCCGTCGCTGTGGGGGCATGACGAAGGGCAGGTGCTCCGACCGTGTCGGTGCCCTGCCCTCGTCGCGCTGTGCCCCCTGCAGGATTCGAACCTGCGCACCCGGCTCCGGAGGCCGATGCTCTATCCCCTGAGCTAAGGGGGCGCGCTGCGAGAACAACTGTAGCAGGGGCCTCGGGCGGTTCGTCCACTCGTTTGGGGCGTGCCGGGCGCGCCTGACCGGATACGTCGGTTCCGGTGGTGCGGTGTCGTCGCGCGACGGTAGTGTCGCGCCCGTGAACGCCCTACCCACACGGGTTCTCGTCGTCGAGGACGACGAGGTGATCCGGGAACTGATCCGCCTCAACCTCGAACTGGAGGGGTTCGAGGTCTTCACCGCCGTCGACGGACAGGACTGCCTCGACCGCGTCGGGTACATCGACCCCCACGTCATCACACTGGACGTGATGATGCCGCGCCTGGACGGCTGGACCACCGCGGAGCGCCTGCGCGCCGACCGGACCACGCCCCGGCGCGTGCTCATCCTGGTCACGGCGCGCGCACAGGAGGAGGACCACCGCCGGGGCGAACGTTTGGGGGTCGACGCCTACCTCACCAAGCCCTTCGACCCCGACGTCCTCATCGACACCATCCGCGAACTCCTCGCCGCCGACGGGGGACGGCGGTGACACCCTGGGGCCTGGAAGCGCTCGTCCGCGAGGCGGCCTCCCGCGCGCTCGGGCTCGACCCGGCGGAGGTCCCCTTCGTGTGGCCACGGCACGAGCACGCCGGCCGCGAAGCCGACGCGGCCACAGCTCTGCCCCCGCGCCTCGTCTCGACCGTGCGCGACCGACTGCCCGGCCGCGGCGACCCCCGGCTCCTGGTGTCCGGCCGGATCGCGGCCGAACTCACCGCCATGCGCGAGGAGGGCCGCTGCGACTTCGCCCACCTGCTGGGCGACGGCCGGGGCTTCCTCAACGTCACCCTGACGGAGGGGCAGCGCCACGCCCTGCTCTCCGCCGCCGCGGCCGACGGCCCCCGCTACCTCACCGGACGGACCTGGGACGGCGAGGGCACCTGGCCCTCCTCGTCCCTGCACGACGCGGGCCCCGTCGCCCAGGCCCGGCGGCTCGCCCGCGCCGACGCCCGCGGCCGCATCGCCCTGGCAACAGGCGGGACGGCGCCGCCCCCCGGCCCCGGCGACGACGCGTGCGGCTGGCGCGACCCGTACCTGGACGGCGACCGCGGCGACCTCGTCACCCCCGCCGCCCGCGCCCTGGGCACCGTCGGCGAGGCCAGCGCGCGGGTGGCGTTCTGCCGCTCCATCCCCGAGCACCCCCGCGAGTCCGAGACCACCGGCGGCGACCTGCCCGTCCTGCCCTCCGAGGGCCGCCCCGGCGCCTGGGTGCGGCTCACCGACGCCAATCCCGCCTTCCGGCTGCGCTACGCCCACGCCCACGCGGTCAGCCTGTCGCGCTGGGCCGAGGAGGGCGCCCCGCCGCACGCCGCCTGCGCCGAGCACACCGCCGCCCCGCGCGGACTCCTCTTCGACGGCCCCAGCGCCCTGGACACCGCCGCGCGCCGAGAGGAACCCCATATCCTGGTCAGATACCTGGAAGCGCTGGCCAGTGCCTACGATGAGTGGCGGACCTGTCCGGCCGCCTCCTCGTCACCGGAGCGGACCGTTCCGGAACCGGCGCTACCCGCCGCCGTCGCCGGAGTCCTTCGTACCGGGCTCTTCCTGCTCGGAGTGTCAGCGCCCACAAGGCTGTAGACACACCTGTGCCGGTTCCCGGCGCACCGCACCCAACCCCCGAGTTCCGATCGGGTTGGTGGACAATGGGTGCGGGTGCCCGCCGACACCCACACCGCCGCATCCCAGTCGAAAGCCCGCCATGAGCCGCTACGCCCACCCCGCCGGATCCCGCCACGCGGAGGTCCTGCCCGAGGACAACCCGCCGCTGCCGCCCGAGGACCTCAACGACCTCGACCCCCGGGTGTGGCCCGCCACGT
The DNA here is from genome assembly GCF_001279585.1 of Nocardiopsis sp. NRRL B-16309. Lineage (GTDB taxonomy): Bacteria > Actinomycetota > Actinomycetes > Streptosporangiales > Streptosporangiaceae > Nocardiopsis. The sequence goes on from NZ_LGEC01000084.1 coordinate 17,011, forward strand.
CCCGCCGCGACGGCGGCGAGCTCACCGTCGGCGGCGTCGGCGTCGCCACCCTCGCCCGGACCTACGGCACGCCCCTCTTCGTCATGGACGAGGAGGACTTCCGCGGCCGTGCCCGCGACTACCGCACGGCCTTCACCGACGCCGACGTCTACTACGCCGGCAAGGCGCTGCTGACCAAGGCGGTGGCCCGCTGGGTCATGGAGGAGGGCCTCAAGCTGGACGTGTGCTCGGGCGGCGAACTGGCCGTCGCCCTGGCCGCCGGGGTCCCGGGCGAGCGCATCGGCATGCACGGCAACAACAAGTCCACCCAGGAGCTGCGCCGCGCCGTCGAGGTCGGGGTGGGCCGCATCATCATCGACTCCCTCGACGAGATCGAGCGCCTGGAGGGCGTCGCGGCCGAACTCGACCGCCGGCCCCAGGTCCTCATCCGCGTCACCACCGGTGTGGAGGCGCACACCCACGAGTTCGTCGCCACCGCGCACGACGACCAGAAGTTCGGCTTCGCGATGAGCACCGGCGCCGCCGCCGAGGCCGTCCGCCGCGTCCTGGCCGCCCCGCACCTGGACCTCGTGGGCCTGCACTCGCACATCGGGTCCCAGATCTTCGACACCTCCGGCTTCGAGGTGGCCGCCCGCCGGGTCACCCGCTTCCTCGCCGGCGTCCACGAGGAGCAGGGCGTCACCCTGGCCGAACTCGACCTCGGCGGCGGCCTCGGCATCGCCTACACCTCCGGCGACGACCCCCTGGACGCCAAGACGATCGCCCAGAGCCTCACCGCGATCGTGCGCCGCGAGTGCGAGGAGTCGGGCCTGCCGCAGCCCCGCGTGGCCGTCGAGCCCGGCCGCGCCATCGCCGGGCCCGCGGGCATCACCGTCTACGAGGTCGGCACCGTCAAGGACGTCGAGGGCATCCGCACCTACGTCAGCGTCGACGGCGGCATGAGCGACAACATCCGCACCGCCCTGTACGGGTCGGAGTACACCGGACGCCTCGTCTCGCGCGAGAGCGACGCCGAACCGATGCTCTCGCGCCTGGTCGGCAAGCACTGCGAGAGCGGCGACATCATCGTGCACGACCTCCACCTGCCCGCCGACCTCAGGCCCGGGGACCTCGTGGCCGTCGCCGCGACCGGCGCCTACTGCTACTCCATGGCGAGCAACTACAACCACCTGCCCCGGCCCGCCATGGTCGCGGTCCGCGGGGGTGAGGCACGCGTGATCGTGCGCAGGGAGACCGAGGAGGACCTGCTCCGCCTCGACGTAGGCTGAACCGTCCGCCGACCGCGGCACCGCCGCGCGAGCGTCGGACACGAGAGAACTGGGAGTCACGCCCAAATGGCGATGAAGGTGGCGCTGCTCGGATGCGGCGTTGTGGGTTCGGAAGTCGTGCGCCTGGTCAACGAGCAGGCCGAGGAACTGGCCGCGCGCGTGGGCACGCCGATCGAGATCGGCGGGATCGCGGTCCGGCGCATGGACCGCGACCGCGGCGTCGATCCGGCGCTGCTGACCACCGACGCCACGGGTCTGGTGACGCGCCCCGACATCGACGTGGTGGTCGAGGTGATCGGCGGGATCGAGCCCGCGCGCTCGCTGATGCTCGCCGCGATGAAGGCGGGCAAGTCCGTGGTCACGGCCAACAAGGCGCTGCTCGCCGAGGACGGGCAGACCCTGCACGCCGCGGCGCGCGACGCCGGGGTGGACCTGTACTACGAGGCCGCGGTGGCCGGCGCGATCCCGCTGCTGCGCCCGCTGCGCGACTCCCTGGCGGGTGACCGGGTCCACCGGGTGCTGGGCATCGTCAACGGCACCACGAACTACGTCCTGGACCGCATGGACTCCCTCGGCGCCGGATTCACCGAGTCGCTGGAGGAGGCCCAGGCGCTGGGCTACGCCGAGGCCGACCCCACCGCGGACGTCGAGGGCTTCGACGCCGCGGCCAAGGCCGCGATCCTGGCGCGGCTGGCCTTCCACACCCAGCGGGTGACCGCCGCCGACGTGCACCGCGAGGGCATCACCGGCGTGTCGGCCGCCGACATCGCCAGCGCGCGCGCCATGGGCTGCGTCGTCAAACTCCTGGCCATCTGCCAGCGCTCGGAGGACGGGTCGTCCGTGGGCGTGCGCGTCCACCCGGTGATGCTGCCGGTCGAGCACCCGCTGGCCGGGGTCAAGGAGGCCTACAACGCGGTGTTCGTGGAGGCCGAGTCGGCCGGACGGCTGATGTTCTACGGCGCGGGCGCCGGGGGCACGCCGACCGCGAGCGCGGTCCTGGGCGACCTGGTCGCCGTGGTGCGCAACCGGATCGCCGACACCTCGGTGGCCGAGGGCGCCCACGACACCGGCCTGCCGGTCCACGACATGGGCCACACCATCACCAGCTACCACGTCTCCCTGGACGTGGCCGACCGTCCCGGTGTGCTGTCCAAGGTCGCCGAGATCTTCGCCGACCACGGCGTGTCCATCAAGAACGTGCGCCAGGAGGGCAGCGGGGACGACGCCCAGCTGGTCCTGGTCAGCCACCCGGCACCGGACTCCGCGCTCAGCAGCACGGTGGAGCGGCTGCGCGGCCACGACATGGTCCGCGAGGTCGCCAGCGTGATGCGCGTGGAGACCTTCGCCGACTGAGCCCTCGGCCCCTTTTCTCGCATTCTGAGACGCCGGGGTCGAGATTCGAGATACCCGCCGCGGCGTCATAGACTCGTGGCAGGTCGGGGCGTCGCCGACGAGGCGGACGCTTCCGGCCCCAGCGCGTCAAGCGAAGCCGCATCCACCCGAAAAGGACATCGTCGTGAGCATGACACGGGCCTGGCGAGGGGTCGTCGAGGAGTACCGAGACCGCCTCCCCGTCAACGAGAACACCCCCGTCGTCACCCTTCAGGAGGGCGGCACGCCCCTGCTGCCGGCCACGCGCGTCTCCGCCCTGACGGGCTGCGAGGTGTTCCTGAAGGTGGAGGGCCTCAACCCCACCGGGTCCTTCAAGGACCGCGGGATGACGATGGCCATCACCAAGGCCGCCGAGGACGGCGCCAAGGCCGTCATCTGCGCCTCCACCGGCAACACCAGCGCGAGCGCCGCCGCCTACGCCATCCGCGCGGGCATGACGTGCGCGGTGCTGGTGCCCCGCGGCAAGATCGCCATGGGCAAGCTCGCCCAGGCCCTCGTCCACGGCGCGCGCCTGCTCCAGGTCGACGGGAACTTCGACGACTGCCTGGAACTGGCCCGCAAGCTCAGCGTCGACTACCCCGTCGCCCTGGTGAACTCGGTCAACCCCTACCGCCTGCAGGGGCAGAAGACCGCGGCCTTCGAGATCGTCGACGCCCTCGGCGACGCCCCCGACGTCCACTGCATCCCGGTGGGCAACGCGGGCAACATCACCGCCTACTGGATGGGCTACGGCGAGTACGCCGACGACGGCGTCTCCACCCGCCGCCCCCGGATGCTCGGCTTCCAGGCCAGCGGCTCCGCGCCGATCGTCGACGGGGCGCCCGTCACCAGCCCGAGCACCATCGCCACGGCGATCCGCATCGGCAACCCGGCCTCCTGGAAGCTCGCCGAGCAGGCCCGCGACGAGTCCGGCGGACTCATCGACAAGGTCACCGACCGCCAGATCATGGCCGCCTACAAGCTCCTCGCCGCCGAGGAGGGCGTCTTCGTCGAACTGGCCTCCGCGGCCAGCGTCGCCGGACTCCTCCAGGCCGTCGAGGCCGGCCAGGTCGAGCGCGGCAGCCGGGTCGTGTGCACCGTGACCGGCAACGGCCTCAAGGACCCCGACTGGGCACTGGCCGGAGCCTCCTCCGCCACCACCGTCCCCGTCGACGCCCTGGCCGCCGCCAAGGCCCTCGACCTCGTCTGAAGAGGGTGAACGTGACCCCACCACGCCCCACCAGGGTGGTCGTGCGCGCGCCGGCCACCAGCGCCAACCTCGGCCCGGGCTTCGACGCCCTGGGCCTGGCGCTGCGGCTGGACAACGTGTTCGACGTCCGGCTGCGCGAGGACGGCGAACTGCGTGTCGAGGTCACGGGGGAGGGCGCCGGGGAGGTCCCGCTCGACCGGCGCCACCTCGTGGTTCGCGCGATGCGCGAGACCTTCGAGCGGGCGGGGGAGAAGCTGCCCGGACTCGATCTCACCTGCGTCAACGCGGTGCCGCACGCACGGGGCCTCGGCTCGTCCTCCTCGGCGATCGTGGGCGGCGTCGCCGCCGCCAGCGCCCTGCTTGGCCGGACCGGACCCGACGGCGGGCCGGACCGCGACGGGATCTACCAGATCGCGGCGGACATCGAGGGCCATCCCGACAACGTGGCCCCGTGCGTGTTCGGCGGCTACACGGTGGCCTACCGCGACGGCGACCGGTGGGGCGCGGTCTCGCTCGCCCCCGACCCGCGCGTCCTGCCGGTGCTGTGCGTGCCGGAGTGGCGGCTGTCCACCGAGCGCGCCCGCGGACTGCTCCCGGAGACCGTCCCGCACGGGGACGCGGCCTTCACCGCGGGGCGCGCCGCACTGCTCACCGCGGCCGTTTGTGGCCATGTCGCGGACCTGTACGCGGCCACCGAGGATCGGCTACACGAGTCCTACCGGGCGCCCGCCATGCCCAGGACCCTGGAGCTGGTCCATGACCTGCGCGAACACGACCGGCTGCCCGCGGTGGTCTCCGGGGCGGGTCCCACGGTGCTGGTGCTGTGCACGGTGCGCGAGGGAATCGCGAGCGAGGAATCGCCGGAAATCGTCCAGCAGATTGATTCGATCAGTCGCAGGACGGGTAATGATTGGGACATACGCCCCCTGCTCGTCGAGCCGGCGGGGGTGCGGACCCCATCTCCCCATTCGTAGCACCTGTGTCGAGGAATAGCCGTGGCCTCTGGTGATGTTAGGCTAGGTGAAGCACCAGATGCCCCGTTGCGGGGCAAGTGCTCATCCGCCACAGCGGCTTCCGCATCCCATACTCCGGTGGTCCGTTCTCAGGACCTTCCGGAAGCGGCGGCCACTGTGTCGAGTCAGCGGTTTCCCCGCGACTGTGCCAACGTCTCCCCAGTGCGCTTCTCCCCGGATGAGCGTGCCACCAGGGTTGACCGGCAACACCACCGAGCCATCCGCCCCGACGTCTGGCTGTACCCAGAGCCCGCCGCGATTGGGTAGGGGACCGTCTATCGCCGGTTTCCGACATCCACGTGGGGCACGCCCTACCCGGCTGCCTGCCGGTTCGCACCATCGGGCCGGCCGCTCCAGCAGAAGCTGACGGCCGAAGCCCGCTCCTTGGGAAGGACCCTTAGTGAGCGACACCACCGAACTCCACACGGACGCGGCGGTCGACAGCAAAGCCACCACCGACGCTTCCGCGGCGGAGGCTGGCGATGCCGCGCCAACTGGTGCGTCGGCGCCGTCGCGGTCTCGCGCCGCGTCGCGCGGTACCGGGCTCGCGGCGCTGAAGCTCCCCGAGCTGCAAAAGCTCGCGTCGAGCCTGGGCATCACCGGTACGGGGCGCATGCGCAAGAGCGACGTGATCGCGGCGATCGAGGCCAAGGGGGGAGGCCCCGCCGGGGCTCCGGCCAAGGCCAAATCCCCAAAGAAAGCCGACGCGGAGCCCAAGACCGGTAAGGTCGAGGAAACCGACGGCCAGACCGAGGCTCGTACCCCCGACACGTCGGGCACGGACGAAGCGCCGCGCACTCGCGCGGACGAGCGTCCGTCGGACCAGGCCGTGACCGACTCCCAGGGTGCGCGGGGCGACAAGCCGCCCCGCAACCGTCGATCGTCCCGCAGGCGCGGCGACGAGTCCGGCGAGAAGGCCCGATCGGTGGACGGCACCGACTCCTCTACCACCGCGAGCAGCGTGACCAAGACATCCAGCACCCCCCAGAAGAACGGCCCCGACACCTCCGAGGACCGTGACACCAGGTCCGGGCAGGGTCGAGAGCGCCAGCGCAACCGTCGCAACCGCAACCGGGGTGGTGACGACCAGCAAAGCTCCCCCGGCGGCCAGCAGGGCGGCGGCCAGAACCAGGGCCGCGGCGGAGGCGGTCCCAGCGACGATGACGACTTCGGCGGCGGACGCCGTCGCGGACGCCGTCGCGACCGTCGTGACCGGCGCGGACGCGGGAGCAGCGGCCAGGAGCCGGAGCCGGTGATCGGTGAGGACGACGTCCTCCTGCCGGTCGCGGGGATCCTCGACATCCTGGACAACTACGCCTTCGTGCGCACCACGGGCTACCTGCCCGGTCAGAGCGACGTCTACGTCTCGCTCGCCCAGGTGCGCAAGCACGGCCTGCGCAAGGGCGACCACATCATCGGTGCGGTCCGCCAGCCCAAGGACGGCGAGCGCAAGGAGAAGTTCAACGCCCTGGTGCGGCTGGACTCGGTCAACGGCATGTCGCCGGACCAGGCCAAGGGTCGCCAGGAGTTCTCCAAGCTCGTCCCCCTGTACCCGCAGGAGCGCCTGCGCCTGGAGACCGAGCCGGGCATTCTCACGACCCGCATCATGGACCTCGTCTCGCCCATCGGTAAGGGGCAGCGCGGTCTCATCGTCTCGCCGCCCAAGGCCGGTAAGACGATGGTGCTGCAGTCGATCGCCAACGCGATCACCGAGAACAACCCCGAGTGCTACCTGATGGTGATCCTGGTCGACGAACGGCCCGAGGAAGTCACCGACATGCAGCGCACGGTCAAGGGCGAGGTCATCCACTCGACCTTCGACCGTCCGGCCGAGGACCACACGGTCGTCGCCGACCTGGCCATCGAGCGGGCCAAGCGCCTCGTGGAGATGGGCATGGACGTCGTCGTCCTGCTGGACTCGATCACCCGCCTGGGCCGCGCCTACAACCTGGCCGCCCCGGCCAGCGGGCGCATCATGTCCGGCGGTGTGGACTCCACGGCGCTGTACCCGCCCAAGCGCTTCTTCGGCGCGGCCCGCAACATCGAGGGCGGCGGCTCGCTGACCATCCTGGCGACGGCGCTGGTGGAGACCGGCTCGCGCGCCGACGAGGTGATCTTCGAGGAGTTCAAGGGCACCGGCAACATGGAGCTCAAACTCAACCGGAGCCTGGCCGACAAGCGGATCTTCCCGGCCGTGGACGTGGACGCCTCCAGCACCCGTAAGGAGGAGATCCTGATGTCGCGCGAGGAACTGGCCGTCGTCTGGAAGCTCCGCCGGGTGCTGCACGCCCTGGACACCCAACAGGCCATCGAGCTGCTCCTGGACAAGATGCGCGAGTCCAAGAGCAACGCCGAGTTCCTGATGCAGATCCAGCAGACGACCGTCGGGCCCGAGCGCGACCGCTAGTCCGCCGAGCCGTCGACGGCCCCCTCCCCGTGCCGGGGAGGGGGCCGTGGCGCGTTCCCGCCCTCCGTGCGTGCGCCCCCGGAGGGTGACGGGAACAGGGACTGGTCCCGGCATGGTTGTCGGTCTGGCAAACTGGTAACAGGGACCCCGGCCTGCCTCCCGCGAGGGACGGCCCGCCGGTCCCACCACCTGGAACAGCGCGGCACCGGTTCGCGCGTGTCCGCACACGAACGCACCACACCCACCGGTGATGGTGCGCGCGGCATGCGTCCGGCGGCCGCCCAAGCGAGGAGAAGCACATGAAGGCCGACATCCACCCCGAGTACGTGGCGACCGAGGTGACCTGCACCTGCGGGGCCCACTTCATCACCCGCAGCACGATCACCGAGGGCAAGCTGCGCGCCGACGTGTGCTCCGAGTGCCACCCCTTCTACACCGGCAAGCAGAAGATCATGGACACCGGTGGCCGCGTCGCCCGCTTCGAGAAGCGCTTCGGCAAGCGCAAGTAGCGCCGCCCGCTGCCCCCGTGGCGCCGACGGCGTCGGCGCCACGGGGACCGGATCGGCCCCGCACGGGGCGGGACACAGGGCAGGCAAGCGAACAAGGCGGCAGATGTGGCAGAACTGAAGCTGGACGACCTCCTGGGGGAGTACTACGAGCTGGAACAACAGCTCGCCGACCCCGAGGTGCACGCTGACCAGGGCAAGGCTCGGACACTGGGTAAGCGCTACTCCCAGCTCACGCCCATCATCGAGTCCTACCGCGCGCTCCGCGAGGTCGAGAGCGACATCGAGGCCGCGCGCGAGCTCGCCGCCGAGGACTCCTCGTTCGGCGAGGAGGCCGACCGCCTGACCACCGAGGCCGAGCAGCTCACCGAGCGCCTGCGCGTCCTGCTCGTCCCCCGCGACCCCTCCGACGACAAGAACCTCATCATGGAGGTCAAGGCCGGAGAGGGCGGCGAGGAGTCCGCACTGTTCGCGGGCGACCTCGTGCGCATGTACCTGCGCTACGCCGAGCGCCAGGGGTGGAAGACCGAGATCATCGACGCCACCCACTCCGACCTGGGCGGGTACAAGGACATCACCATCGCCTTCAAGAACCGCGGCACCCCCGAGCCCGGTTCCGGCGTGTGGCCCCAGCTCAAGTTCGAGGGCGGCGTGCACCGCGTACAGCGCGTCCCCGTCACCGAGTCCCAGGGCCGCATCCACACCTCCGCGGCGGGCGTCCTGGTGGTCCCCGAGGCCGAGGACGTCGAGGTCGACATCCAGGCCAAGGACCTGCGGATCGACGTCTACCGCTCCTCCGGGCCCGGTGGGCAGTCCGTCAACACCACCGACTCCGCGGTCCGCATCACCCACCTGCCGACCGGCATCGTCGCCTCGTGCCAGAACGAGAAGAGCCAGCTCCAGAACAAGGAGCAGGCCATGCGCATCCTGCGCGCCCGCATCTACGCCGAGGCCCAGGCCAGCGCGGACGCCGAGGCCGCCGCGGAGCGCAAGAGCCAGGTCCGCACCGTGGACCGGTCCGAGCGCGTGCGCACCTACAATTTCCCGGAGAACCGCATCTCCGACCACCGGGTCGGCTACAAGGCCTACAACCTCGACCAGGTCCTCGACGGGGACCTGAGCGGGGTCGTCAAGGCCCTGGTGGACGCGGACACCAAGGAGAGGCTCGAAGCAGCTCAATCATGAACTTCCTGCTCGACGAGGTCGCCCGCGCCACACTGAGGCTCGCGGAGGCCGGAGTGGCATCGCCCCGGACGGACGCCGAGGAGCTCGCGGCGTTCGTGCACGGTGTCCGTCGAGGGGAGCTGCACTCGGTCGGCGACGGCGACTTCGACGCCCGCTACTGGGAGTGCGTGGCCCGCAGGGAGGCCCGCGAACCCCTCCAGCACATCACCGGCCGCGCGTACTTCCGGTACCTGGAACTCCAGGTCGGACCCGGGGTGTTCGTGCCGCGGCCGGAGACCGAGATCATGGTCGACTGGGCGATCGAGACCCTGCGCGCCATGGACGTGGCCGATCCGCTGGTCGTCGACCTCGGCGCCGGGTCCGGGGCCATCGCCATCTCCATCGCCCAGGAGGTGCCGCGCTCGCGCGTGCACACCGTCGAGATCGATCCGGCGGCCCTGGCCTGGGCCCGCCGCAACATCGGCGCCAGCGGCCACGCCGACCGGGTCACCGCCCACCAGGGCGACCTGCGCACCGCGCTGCCCGAGCTCAACGGCCGCGTCGACCTGCTGATCAGCAACCCGCCCTACGTCCCCACCCGCGATGCCGAGGCGATCCCTCCGGAGGTCCGCGACTACGACCCGGCGCCCGCGCTGTGGTCGGGCGAGGACGGGCTCGACATGATCCGCGACCTGGAGGCGGTCGGCCGCAGGCTGCTGCGCCCCGGCGGCGCGATGGCGGTCGAACACCATGACGGGCAGGGCATCGACATCCCCCGGCTGTTCCCCGAGGGCCGGGGCTGGCGCGACGTCCTCAACCGCAAGGACATGGCCCGGCGCGACCGCTTCGTGGTCATGCGCCGCGCCGACGGGGACGGCTGACGTGCCACGGGCCGGGGACACGTTTCCACCCGGACCTGAACCGGGTTTCCACACAAGGAGTTCTAGGTGAGCCGCATCTACGACTGCGCGGACGAGACGGCCCGCAAGGACGGCATCCTCGACGCCGCGTCCGCGGTACGCAAGGGTGAGCTCGTGGTCCTGCCCACGGACACCGTGTACGGCATCGGGGCCGACGCCTTCAGCCCCAAGGCGGTGGCCGACCTGTTGGCCGCCAAGGGCCGGGGCAGGGAGATGCCGCCGCCGGTGCTGGTCGGGTCCATGCGCGCCGCCACCGCGCTCATCGACGACCTGGGGACCCACGGCCGCGACCTCATGGAGGAGTTCTGGCCCGGACCCCTGACCCTGGTGTGCACCGCGACCCCGAGCCTGTCCTGGGACCTGGGCGACACCAAGGGCACCGTGGCCGTGCGCATGCCGATGGACCCGGTCGCCCTGGAGTTGCTCAAGGAGGTCGGGCCGATGGCGGTGAGCAGCGCGAACAAGTCCGGGCAGCCGGCCGCCGCCACCATGGAGGAGGCCTTGGAGCAGCTCGGCGACGAGGACATCGCGGTCTACTTGGACGGCGGAGAGAGTGAGGCCCCCGTGGCCTCCACGATCGTCGACCTCACCTACGCCGTTCCGCGCGTGCTGCGCGCCGGCGCGATCTCCATCGAGCAGCTGCGCGGCGTGTGCGGTACGGTCATCGGCGAGCTGCGCAAGGGCCGGACCAAGCCCAAGCCCGTTGACTCCGCGGAAGCCACGGAGCCAGCGGAGTCCGGAGCCGGTGCGGCCGACGCGTCGGCCGACGGGGCCGAGGCCCAGGCGCGAGAGCCCGGGGCCGCGGAGTCCGGGGTCACGGAGAGCACGGCCGGAGTGCCCGCGTCGACGGAGACCGGAACCACGGAGGTCGCACCCGTGGAGGCCGGTCCGTCCACGCCCACGGAGCCCGAGCCCATGAAGGGCGGGGCCACGGAGGCCGGAACCACGGAGGTCGCGCCCGCCGAGGCCGGTCTCGCGGAATCCAGGACCGAGGAGCCCACGCCAGCGAAGGCGGCGCCCGCGAAGGCCGGTCCCGTGGAGCCCGCGGGCGACACCGGCGCCCGTCAGGGCGAGGACACGGCAGGTCAGGCCCCGAACGGCGAACGTTCCGACAACTAGAGGGGCCCAGCGGTGCGGGAGTACGCACTCACCTTCGTCATCGCGGCCGCGGTGACCTATCTGCTCGTGCCGATCGTCCGGCGCTTCGCGATCGCCTTCGGCGCCACGCCCCCGGTACGCGACCGCGACGTGCACTCCGAACCCATCCCGCGGCTGGGCGGACTGGCCATCTACGGCGGCTTTGCGGCGGCGCTGCTGATCTCCGCGCAACTGCCGCACCTGCAGAACGTCTTCGTCGCCGACACCTGGCTCGGCCTGCTGCTGGCGGGCGGGCTGATCACGGTGATCGGGGTCGTCGACGACCGCTGGGGCATGGACGCGCTGAGCAAGCTCGCCGGGCAGGTCGCCGCCGCGGGCATCCTGGTGGCCCAGGGCGTGCAGCTGCTGTGGCTGCCGCTGCCGGGCACGCAGCTGTCCCTGGGCCCCTGGCTGGGCGCGATGATCTCCGTGCTGCTCATCGTGGTGACCATCAACGCGGTCAACTTCGCCGACGGACTGGACGGCCTGGCCGCGGGCATCGTCGGCATCTCGTCCACGGCGTTCTTCGCCTACTACTACGTGGTCGCGGTGGAGCAGGGCTTCGTCCGCCAGTCCTACCCGGCGATGATCGCGATCATCCTGGCGGGCACCTGCGCCGGGTTCCTCTTCCACAACTTCCACCCCGCGCGGGTGTTCATGGGCGACACCGGCTCGATGCTGCTGGGGCTGCTGCTGACCTCCATCACCATCACCGTGACCGGGCAGTTCGACGCCAACACGGCGCGGGAGGGGTTCAGCTCCGGCCTCGTGGTGTTCCTGCCGGTGGCCCTGCCGCTGCTGGTCATCGCGCTGCCGCTTGCGGACCTGGTCCTCGCGGTCCTGCGCCGCCTGCTGGCCGGGAAGTCCCCGTTCGCACCCGACCGCGGACACCTGCACCACCGGCTCCTCGACATGGGGCACAGCCACGTGCGGGCCGTGCTGCTGATGTACCTGTGGGCGGGAATCGTGGCCTTCGCGGCGGTGTCGCTGTCGGTCTTCGACTCCCCGGTGATCGTCCTGACGGTGACCGCGCTGGTGGGGGTGTGCGCGGTGGGGCTCATCGCCCTGCCCCGGCTCCGCCGCCGGGGCCTGCTCCCCTGGGACCGGCGGGACACGGCCCGGGCGACGGCACATCACGATTCGTCATCTGATGACTGAACGGCCGGTGACGGGTTGTGCCGAAGCGGACACGTCTGACCTGCGACGTCGCGCGTGGGACGAATGTGGCCAAGGCGACAGTCGAGGCGGAAAGCGCCTAGAGCGGCGCCTTCGGAGAGCGTTAAGGTCTCGTTAAGGAACCCTGGGATATGGCACCAAAAACCTTGTGATAGCTTTCACGAGCAGGTACCCACTGAACCCCACGGAGCTCTCGCATGCAGGAACACGACGCCCGGATTCTCCGCGGCGCCGCGCTTCCGACGGCCGTCGTCGGCGTGGTCGCCATGATCGTCGGCTTCGCTCTCTCTGGTCTCCAGGGCGTCTACGGCGGGCTCTTCGGGGTCGGGTTGGTCATCGGTGCCTTCGCCGTCTCCGCCTTCGTCATCTCGTGGACCGGCGGTCGCCGTCCGGAGCTGCTGCTCCCGGTGGCCTTCCTCGTCTACACGACGAAGCTCGGCATCCTCTTCGTCATCCTCCTCCTGTTCAAGGGGACGACGGCACTGGACACCGACGTCTTCGTCTGGACGGCACTCGCGTGCATCATCGCCTGGCTCGCGGCGCAGGCCGTCGCGGTCAAGCGGAGCAAGCAGCCGACGATCGTCCCCGAGGGCGAAGAGGACGAGGCTGTCACCGAGGACCGTGAGGCGCACCGGTGAGCCCGCGTTGGCGGGGCGGTGTGCACGGCCTTCTGACCTACTGCTATCTTCCGGAGCGAGATGAACGAGCACCGAAGCGCGAACGACACTCAGGAGTCGAGCGCCAACGGAACCACTCTCGTCTCGTATCTGCTGGGGGGCCTCGCCTTCTGGGGCGGCGTGGGCTGGGTCGCGGATCAGCTCCTGGGCTTCTCCGCTCTCTTCCTGCCCATCGGTCTGGGCGTCGGCCTGGTCGCGTCGATCTACCTCATCTATGCCCAGCACGTCCGGTCCTGACCGTACATCCAGCTGCGTTCGCCCGCGTCGAGCGCGGAACCGCTCTGAACACAACATCGAGGATTGAGTTGCGTCACGACGAAAGGGATCGCCGTGGGTGCTGACGTGAGCGTCGTCGCGGCGTCCGAATCAAGCTGCAAGATTTTCGGCGACGGTTGTGGTTTCGAGGCTCCGTCTATCGGCCTCTTCTTCCCCACGCCGTGGCTCGACTTCGGCCTGCCGGGTACCTCCGGCCTCAACAAGTACTACCTGGTCGCGGTCGTCGCACTGCTGATCGCCGCCGCGTTCTGGTACTTCACCACGCGCAAGGCCAAGGTCGTTCCCGGCCGCGGCCAGAGCATGGCCGAGCTGCTGGTCACCTTCCTGCGCGACCAGGTCACCCGGACCACCATGGGGAAAGAGGGGGACAAGTTCCTCCCGCTGATGGTGACCCTGTTCATCTTCATCTTCTCGATGAACATCATGGGCCTCATCCCCGGCCTCCAGCTGCCGGTGACCTCCAACCTGGCCTTCCCCGCGGTCCTGGCCATCTTCATCTTCCTTCTCTGGAACATCGTGGGCATCCGCCGACACGGTGCCGGTGCGCACTTCAAGGCGCGCCTGGTGCCCAGCGGGGTCCCCGGGTGGATCCTGCCGATCGTCGTGCCGATCGAGGCGCTGTCGAACTTCATCATTCGGCCGGCCACGCACATGATCCGTCTGTTCGCGACCATGTTCGCCGGGCACCTGCTGCTCGCGCTGTTCGCGGCGGCCGGGTTCTACATGTTCAACCCGCTCTCCGAGATGGGTGCCGGCTTCGGCGCGATCTCGGTCGGCTACTCCGCCATGGCCCTGCTCGGCTTCCTGGTCTTCACCGGATTCGAGCTGTTCATCATGGCGGTGCAGGCCTACGTTTTCGTCCTCCTGTCCTCCATCTACCTCGGTGAGGCCATGGAGGGCGCGCACTAGGGTCAGGCCCCCCGGCCGCCCCAGTCGCGCAGCACGACCCCGTCCGATTCATCTCGTCAGTCCGGCATCGACCATGATCGTCGGCGTGTAGTAAAGGGAATATCACATGGAAATCGCTGGCAGCCTGAACTCCATCGGTTACGGTCTCGCCGCCATCGGCCCCGGCATCGGCGTCGGTCTGGTCTTCGGTATGGGCGTCCAGGCGATCGCCCGTCAGCCCGAGGCCCGCGGCATCCTCCAGGGCCAGATGATCTTCGGCTTCGCGGTCATCGAGGCGCTGGCCATTCTCGGCTTCGTTCTCGCGTTCGCCGTCTAGTCGCAAGGTCATACGAACGCGAAGGGGATGCCAACCATGTATTTGGCAGCTGAACATGAGAACGTCCTGCGTATTCACTGGGACGAGTTCACCTTCGGTCTCATCGCCTTCCTCATCATCCTCGGTGTCGTCTACAAGATGTGGCCGAGGCTGACGAAGGCGCTTGACGAGCGTGCCGACCAGATCGAGGGTGGCATCGCTCGCGCTCAGAAGGCCGAGGCCGAGGCGGACGAGATCCGTCAGCAGTACAGGGAGAAGCTCGAAGAGGCGCACCGCGAGTACGCCCAGGAGCTGGAGAAGGCCAAGGAGCAGCGCGCGGCGATCATCGCCGAGGCTCGCGAGGAGGCCCAGGTCGAGGCGCGTCGGATCATCGAGGCCGCCCAGGCCCAGATCGAGGCCGACCGCCAGCAGGCCGTCGTCCAGCTCCGCAGCGAGATCGGTGCCCTGTCCACCGAGCTCGCGACCCGCATCGTCGGTGAGACGCTGAACGACGACGCGGCCCGCTCGCGTGTGGTGGACCGGTTCCTGGAGGAACTGGAGCAGAGCGAGAGCGCGCAGCAAGCCGAGGTGCGCTGATGCGTGGTATCAGCCGTTCCTCCCTGGCCGAGGTGACCCGGCGCCTGGACGAGAACGTCCTGGCGTCGGCGGACGCCGGCCAGTACGCGGTCTCCCTCGGCGGCGAGCTCTTCGAGGTCGTCGCCCTGCTGAGCGGCGAGCACTCCCTCCGCCGCTGGCTGGCCGACCAGTCCAACCCCGCCGAGCAGAAGACCGCTCTGGCCGGGGAACTGCTGGAGCACAAGGTGTCGCCGTCCACGGTCATCGTGGTCAACGACGTCGTCCAGCAGGACTGGTCGACCCCGCGTGACATGGTCGACGCGGTCGAGCGGATGGCGGTCTACGCGACCGTCGCCTCGCTCGGCGGCACACGCCTCGACGAGCTCGAGGACGAGCTGTTCCGCTTCCAGCGGATCCTCGCCGCCGAGCCGGCGCTGCGTGCGGCCCTCACCCGGGACGGCGTGTCGGCGGGGCAGCTCAACACCCTGGTGGAGAACCTCCTCTCGGGCAAGGTGAACTCCGCGACGCTGACCCTGGTCAGCGAAGCGGTCACCCGCCCGCGGGGTCGTACCCTGGAGCAGGCGCTCGAGCACTTCGGCCGGCTGGTCTCCGAGAGGGCCCAGCGCTACGTCGCGGTGGTCCGTACCGCCCAGGTGCTGACCGAGGCGCAGCAGGCACGTCTGAAGGACGTCCTGACCCGCAAGTACGGTCGTGAGATCCACCTGAACATCGACGTCGTCCCCGAGCTCCTGGGCGGTCTCTCCATCCAGGTGGGTGACGAGGTCATCGACGACACCATCGCCGGGCGCATCGCTGAGGTCCAGCGCCGTCTGGCTGGCTGACACACGCGAACAACGCAAAGCAAGCACGCACGGCGCCGGCCCGGCGCCATTTGAGAGCAAGGACAACGTAGAGATGGCGGAGCTGACGATCCGGCCGGACGAGATCCGGGACGCGCTACAGCGCTTCGTCCAGTCGTACGAGCCTGATGCCACCCGCGCGGAAGAGGTCGGAACCGTCACCTACTCCGGTGACGGCATCGCCCGCGTCGGTGGCCTTCCCTCGGCGATGGCGAACGAGCTGCTGAAGTTCGAGGACGGCACACTGGGCCTGGCCCAGAACCTTGAGGTCGGCGAGATCGGTGTCGTGGTGCTGGGTGACTTCACCAGCATCGAGGAGGGCCAGAAGGTGCGCCGCACCGGACAGCTCCTCTCGGTGCCGGTGGGTGACAACTTCCTCGGCCGCGTGGTGGACCCCCTGGGTGCCCCCATCGACGGCAAGGGTGAGATCGAGACGACCGAGCGCCGCGACCTGGAGCTCCAGGCCGCGACGGTGATGGAGCGGCAGCCGGTCCACGAGCCGCTGCAGACCGGCATCAAGGCGATCGACACCATGACCCCGATCGGCCGCGGCCAGCGCCAGCTGCTGATCGGCGACCGGCAGACCGGTAAGACCGCGGTCGGTATCGACGCGATCATCAACCAGAAGGCCAACTGGGAGTCGGGCGACCCCGACAAGCAGGTGCGCTGCATCTACGTGGCGATCGGCCAGAAGGGCTCCACCATCGCCGGTGTGCGCGGCGCCCTCGAAGAGGCCGGCGCGATGGAGTACACCACCATCGTCGCCTCGCCCGCGTCGGACCCGGCGGGCTTCAAGTACCTGTCGCCGTACACCGGTTCGGCCCTGGGCCAGCACTGGATGTACGAGGGCAAGCACGTCCTCATCGTCTTCGACGACCTGACCAAGCAGGCCGAGGCCTACCGTGCGGTCTCCCTGCTGCTGCGCCGCCCGCCGGGCCGTGAGGCCTACCCGGGTGACGTCTTCTACCTGCACTCCCGGCTTCTAGAGCGCTGCGCCAAGCTCTCCGACGAGCTGGGCAAGGGCTCGATGACGGCGCTGCCGATCATCGAGACCAAGGCGGGCGACGTCTCGGCGTACATCCCCACCAACGTCATCTCCATCACCGACGGCCAGGTCTTCCTGGACTCGGACCTGTTCAACCAGGGCCAGCGTCCGGCGATCGACGTCGGTGTGTCGGTCTCCCGTGTCGGTGGCGCGGCCCAGACCAAGGCCACCAAGGGTGTCTCCGGCACGCTGCGCCTGGGTCTGGCCCAGTACCGCGAGCTGGAGGCGTTCTCCGCCTTCGGTTCCGACCTGGACGCGGTCTCCAAGCAGCAGCTGGAGCGCGGCGCCCGGATGATGGAGCTGCTCAAGCAGGGCCAGTACTCGCCCTTCTCCATGGAGAAGACGGTGGTGTCGATCTGGGCCGGCAACACGGGCAAGATCGACGAGGTCCCGGTGGAGGACGTGCGCCGCTTCGAGGAGGACTTCCTGTCCTACCTGGAGCGCGAGCACAAGGGCATTCTCGACAACATCCGCGAGAGCGGGAAGTTCGAGAAGGAGACCCAGCAGGCCCTCGAAAGCGCCATCGAGAAGTTCAAGCAGGGCTTCCAGACCTCGGCCGGCAGCCTTCTGGGCACCGAGGCCGAGGCCGAGGCGCTCGCTGAGGAGAAGGTCGGCCAGGAGACCATCAAGGTCGCCAAGGGCGGGAAGTAACCCATGGGTGCACAGCTTCGCGTCTATCGCCGGAGGATCCGCTCGACGAAGTCGATGGCGAAGATCACCCGCGCGATGGAGCTCATCGCCACGACGCGCATCACCAAGGCGCAGCGTGCGGCGGAGGCTGCCGGACCCTACGCGCGGGAGATCACGCGGGCGGTCTCCGCTCTGGCCGGCCGGGTGACCGATCACCCGCTGCTGACCGAGTCGGAGAACCCGACCCGCGCGGCCGTCCTGGTCATCACCAGCGACAAGGGTCTGGCCGGGGCCTTCTCGACCAACGCCCTCAAGGAGGCCGACTCCCTGTCCCAGCTCCTCAGGGAGCAGGGCAAGGAGGTCGTCACCTACATGGTGGGCCGCAAGGGAGTGGGCTTCTACAAGTTCCGCGAGCGCCCGGTCGAGGCCTCGTGGGAGGGCTTCACCGAGCGTCCGACCTACGCGCACGCCCAGGAGATCGGCTCCGCCCTCATGGAGAAGTTCGCCATGGACAGCGCCGACGGCGGTGTCGACGAGATCCACGTGGTCTCGACGGAGTTCGTCTCGATGCTGACCCAGCGCGCCGGGTCCGTCCGGGCCCTGCCGCTGGAGGTCGAGGAGGTCGAGGAGGAGGAGCTGCAGGCCGCCACCGGAGGTGGGGCGCTGCCGCTCTACGAGTTCGAGCCCTCCGCGGAGGAGGCCCTGGAACAGCTGCTTCCGCAGTACGTCACCAACAGGATCTACTTCGCACTCCTCGAGTCCTCCGCCTCCCAGCAGGCGTCCCGTCGCGCGGCCATGAAGGCCGCGACCGACAACGCCGAGGAACTCGCCAAGAACCTGACCCGACTGGCCAACCAGGCGCGTCAGGCCGAGATCACCAACGAGATCAGTGAGATTGTCGGCGGTGCCGACGCGCTCTCTGCTGCCAGCGCGGGAAGTGAGTAACAAAAGTGACTGCGACTGTTGAAGGGACGGCCGGGGCTGGCACCGCCACCGGCCGGATCGCCCGAGTCACGGGCCCGGTCGTCGACGTGGAGTTCCCCGTCGGCTCCCTGCCTGCCATGTACAACGCCCTGCACACCGACGTGAGCATCGGCGGCAAGACCAAGACCGTCACCCTGGAGGTCGCCCAGCACCTCGGTGACAACCTGGTCCGCGCCATCTCCCTGGCGCCCCAGGACGGCATGGTCCGCGGCGCCGAGGTGCGCGACACCGGCGCGCCGATCAGCGTGCCCGTCGGCGACGTCGTCAAGGGCCACGTGTTCAACACCCTGGGCGAGTCGATGGACGTGCCCTCCTCGGAGCTGGGTGCGACCGAGTACTGGCCGATCCACCGCAAGGCCCCGTCCTTCGACGAGCTTGAGTCCAAGACCGAGATGCTGGTCACGGGCATCAAGGTGATCGACCTCCTCACGCCGTACGTGCGTGGCGGCAAGATCGGTCTGTTCGGCGGTGCCGGTGTCGGCAAGACGGTGCTCATCCAGGAGATGATCACCCGTATCGCCCGCAACTTCGGTGGTGTGTCCGTGTTCGCCGGTGTCGGTGAGCGCACCCGTGAGGGTACGGACCTCTTCCTGGAGATGGACGAGATGGGCGTCCTCCCGGACACCGCGCTCGTCTTCGGCCAGATGGACGAGCCCCCGGGCACCCGTCTGCGGGTGGCGCTGTCCGCTCTGACGATGGCGGAGTACTTCCGCGACGTCCAGAAGCAGGACGTGCTCCTGTTCATCGACAACATCTTCCGTTTCACCCAGGCCGGTATGGAGGTCTCCACGCTGCTGGGCCGTATGCCCTCGGCCGTGGGCTACCAGCCGAACCTGGCGGACGAGATGGGTCAGCTGCAGGAGCGGATCACCTCGACGCGTGGTCACTCGATCACCTCGATGCAGGCGATCTACGTCCCCGCGGACGACTACACCGACCCCGCTCCGGCGACCACCTTCGCCCACCTGGACGCGACGACCGAGCTCTCCCGCCCGATCTCGCAGAAGGGCATCTACCCGGCGGTGGACCCGCTGGCCTCCACCTCGCGCATCCTGGACCCGCAGTACGTGGGCGAGGAGCACTACCAGGTGGCCCAGCGGGTGAAGGAGATCCTGCAGCGCAACAAGGACCTGCAGGACCAGATCGCCATCCTCGGTATGGACGAGCTGTCCGAAGAGGACAAGATCGTCGTCAACCGGGCGCGGCGCCTGGAGCGCTTCCTGTCGCAGAACATGTTCGTGGCGGAGAAGTTCACCGGCACCCCGGGCGTGTTCGTGCCGCTGGAGGAGACCATCTCCTCCTTCAAGGCGGTCTGCGACGGTGAGTACGACCACCTGCCCGAGCAGGCCTTCCTCGACGTCGGCAACATCGACATGGTCGTCGAGAAGGCGAAGAAGCTGCAGGGCGAGTAGGTTCCGGTCGGTCCGGCCCCCGTCCGCGGGGGCCGGACCGCCTGAACCCGCCCACGAGCCGAGGAGTTTGTGGCAGTGTCGAAGAAGCTTTTCGTCGAGATCGTCTCGCCCGAACGTGAGATTTGGGCGGGCGAGGGCGACATGGTCATCGCGAAGACCGTCGATGGCGAGATCGGTGTCCAGCCCGGGCACGTCCCCGTGCTCGCGGTGCTGGCGCACGACGCGGTCGTTCGCGTCCTCGGGGCTCGGGAGACCGGTGAGGTCGTGGCGGCCGCGCACAGCGGGTTCGTCTCCGTCTCCGGTGAGGGTCGTGTCTCGATTCTCGCCGAGACCGCCGAGCTGGCCGAGGACATCGACGTGGAACGGGCGCGCACGGCGCTGACGTCCGCGTCCGAGGGCGGCGACGACGTCGCCCTGGGGCGCGCCCGCAGCCGTCTGCGCGCCGCCGGCGAGGAAGTCGCCTAACGAGAGGGACGGCACACGATGGATCGACTGCTGCCTGGCACGACGTGGTTCGACGCCACGCAGTGGGCGTTCATCGCCCTGCTCCTCGTCCTTCTCGCGGTGGTGCTCGCCGCCTTCGTACGCCGCGCCGTGCTCAAACGGCGCGGCGGTGCGGTGGAGTGTTACCTGCGTGCTCCCGAGGAGAGGGGCCGCCGGGGCGAGTGGCGGATCGGCTTCGGCCGGTACGGCTCGGAGAACCTCGGCTGGTTCCCCCTCTTCTCGCTCAGACCGCGGCCGACAGCGATGCTGTCGCGCCGCGGTCTCGTCGTTGTGGGGCGCCGTTCCCCCGACGCCGACGACCTGTCCTACCTGCCGGCCGACGTCACCGTGCTCCAGGTGGGCTGGGCGTCCGTCGGCGACGGCGACCCCGAGGAGGTGTCGTTCGAGATCGCGATGAACGACAGCACGCTCACCGGGTTCCTGTCCTGGATGGAGTCGATGCCTCCGGGCACCCGCTGGGAGGCCTGAGCGGCGTCCCGCACGGCGGCTTGACGGGCCCGTCCCCGGTGGGGAGCATGGGCCCCATGATCGTCGCCTTCTCTGTGTCCCCACTCGGTTCCGGTGAGTCCGTCGCCCCCGCCGTCGCGCGCGCGGTGAAGGTCGTGCGGGACAGCGGGCTGCCCAACGAGACCTCCGCCATGTTCACCAGCATCGAGGGTGAGTGGGACGAGGTCATGGACGTCGTCAAGCGCGCGGTGGCGGCCGCGGGGGAGGGGGCGTCCCGGGTGTCGCTCACCCTCAAGGCCGACATCCGCGAGGGCGTCACCGACGGCCTGCGGAGCAAGGTCGAGGACCTCGAACGCGAACTGGACGCCCTGGACTGACCCCGGGCCGCACCCGCCCCGGCCGGGGCGCCCAGGGAGTGTTCTTCTGCGGCCTGGCGGCCGTGAGCCCGGAATGCCGCGAAGAACACGACCTAGCGTTCGCCGCCGGGCTTCCAGAGGACCTCGTCGCCGTCGCCGGCGACGTACCGGCCCAGGATGAACAGCAGGTCCGACAGCCGGTTGAGGTACTGGGCGGTGAGCGGGTTGACCGTGTCGCCGTGCTCCTCGATCGCCGCCCACACGGCCCGCTCGGCCCGCCGCACCACGATCCGCGCGGTGTGCAGCAGCGCCACGGTGGGGGAGCCGCCGGGCAGCAGGAAGCTGCGCAGGGTCGGCAGGTCGGCGTTGTAGGTGTCGCAGGCCTCCTCCAGACGCGCGACGTACTCCGGCTCCACCCGCAGCGGCGGGTAGGCGGGATCGGGCGTGATCGGGGTCGACAGGTCCGCACCCAGGTCGAAGAGCTCGTTCTGGACGCGGCCGAGCAGTGTCCGGACGTCGTCGGGGACGTCACCGAGCGTCAGCACCAGGCCGATGGCGGCGTTGGCCTCCTCCGTGTCGGCGTAGCCCACCAGGCGCGTGTCGTTCTTGCTCGTCCGGCTCATGTCCGCGAGCGACGTGGTCCCCGCGTCGCCCGTCCGTGTGTAGATCTTCGACAGTACGACCGGCTTGTCCGTGTCCCGTTTGGTCATGGTCCCCACCCTAGGGTTCGGTCGGCCCGGAGTGACGCACGGGCGCCGTCGGGGGCGCCGCGGACGCCGGGCCGGATCACCGGGAGTGACGGAGGATAACTGTTCAGTCTCAGCAGGTGAAGGTGACGCAGCTCACTGATACATTGGGGCACATGGAAGCTACTCAACGTAGTTTCCGCGGTGTACGCGTTCGCGCTCCCGTGTGGAAGAGGGGGGCCACCCGGGCCCGGTCGCGGAGGGGGAACACCGCTCGGGGCGGAAGGCGTGGAACCGGGGGGTTCACGCCTTCCGCTCCCGCTCGGGGGCGCTTCACGCCGGGTCCTTCGTCGTCGCTTCTGCCTGGCTCGCAGGCTCGCTGGCGGCAGAGACTCCTCCTGCAGGCACCGGCGCGCCCCTCACACCTGTGCTTTCTTTGGGCCTCCGCTCGTTCCTCGCTTTGGCCCGTGCTCGGGGCGCCTTTGAGACGGGGCCTTCGCGCCTTGCGGTGCACGCCCTCGTTCCTCGGGAGCGCACCTCCAGCCACTCCAGGACCCGTCGGCGCCCTCGCTGGCGCCGGGTAGCCAGTGTTCTTCGTCGTCGACTTGCCTTGCTCGTTCCTCGCGGCGGCCCCGTCTCCTCCTGCAGAACACTGGCGCGCCCCTCGCGAACCCCCCTGTGGCCCCGTCACCTGAACGGCCACCAACCCCCTGTGGCCAAGGCGCCTTGAACGGCCACCTCCAACCCCCAGTGGTCCGGGCAGCCTGAACGGGCTTACCTCTCACCCCCTGGGGCTGGGGTAGGCCCGCGTGTGCGCGTCCCCCCTGGGGTTGATGCGGGGTTGACCGGCCACCTCCCACCCCCTGGGGTTCAGGCAGTTACCTCTCTCCCCTGGGGTTGGGGTAGGCCCGCGTGTGCGGGTCCAAGCCCCGTGGAGTTGACGCAGGCTGAATGGCCGCCCTCAGCCCGTTGGGTCGCGCAGTCTGAACCCTTGGGGGGCGCTGGGCCCGGAGGCGTGCCTCCGGGCCCAGCTGGTTGGTCGTCGTGGCTGGTGGCTAGCGGACGAGCTCGTCGCCGATCCGGTCGAAGGAGATCACCGGGCTGGACAGCGGTGCCACGCCGTTCACCGGCAGGGTGCTGTCGGCGAAGAACTCCACGCCGTGGGCCCCGGCCGCGGACAGCTCGCTGAGCGCGTCGGTGTTGATCTTGTCGAGCGTGTCCTCGTCCGTGTGGTAGTACGGGTCGAACATCTCACCGGCCGTACCGCCGTACCACTCGACCTGCGCCTCGGTCTTGACTCCGTCGGCGCCGCTGAACAGGCCGCCGGCCGGGATCCCGGCGAGCATGAACGGCCGGTAGTCGCTGCGGCCGCTCAGCACGCCCGGCTCGCTGACCTGTCCCTGCTCGTCGAAGTACTCCTCGAAGACCTGGGCGATGGCGCCCGAGCCCGAGGGCGCCCCGCTGGAGTCGGGCAGCTCGCCCCGGCCGTCCAGCACGAAGCGCGCGTAGTTGTGCGAGCCGATCATGTCGAAGTTCAGGTACAGCGCGATGTCGTCGACCTGCTCCTCGGTGAGGCTCTCGACGTAGCGGGTCGAGCCCACCAGGCCGCTCTCCTCGGTGCCCCAGAAGGCGAACCGCACCTGGTTGTTCGGGTCCGCCTGGCCCGCGAGCTGGATCGCGGTCTCCAGCAGGAACGCGGTGCCGCTGCCGTTGTCGTTCATCCCGGGGCCCTCCTCGACGCTGTCGAGGTGGCCGCCGACGACCACGACGTTGTCGTCGCGTCCGGCCGGAGTCTCGGCCAGCACGCTGTAGGAGGTGCTGGTCTCGGCGGTGGAGTCGACCGCGACCCGCAGCTCCAGGCCCTCGCCCGCCTCCAGCAGCTGGTTGCCCGCGTGCCGCGACATGCCCACGACCGGGATGTCCGAGGGCTCGGAGACCGTGCCCTGGAGGAGCTCGTCCTCGTTGTTGATCACCACGGCCGCGGCGGCGCCCGCGTCCGCGGCGTTCTGCGTCTTCTGCGCGAACGCGCACGAGCCGCGCATGGTGACGGCGATCGCGCCCTCGGGGAAGCCCTCGAAGTGCTCGGGGGAGCATCCGCTGTCCGCGGCCTCCGTCCGCACCAGCACGCCCGCGGCGCTCACGTCGCCCGCCGCCGAGTAGCTCATGGTGGCGAAGTCGACCCCGACCTCGAAGTCGGCCCCGCGCGGAGCCGTCATGGCCAGGACGGCGTCGGAGTGCTCCTGCCAGGAGAGGTACTCGTACTCGTGGCGGTACGGCTCGTACCCGGCGCGTTCGAGCTGGTCCTCGACGTACAGGGCGGCCACGTCGTAGCCCGGGGTGCTCGACGCGCGGTTGCCGCCGTTGTAGCGCGCGATGGTGTTGAGGTTCTCCAGGTGGCCCTCGATGGCCTCGGTGGTCACCAGGTCGGGGAGGGCGGCCTCGTCCGAGCGCGGCGGCCCGGCGTGCTCAGGGGCGTTGGAGTGCTCCGGGGGCCCGGCGTGTGGGGGCGGGCCCGGCTCGGCCAGGGCCGGGGACGCGGCGAGCGTCCCGGCGGCGACGATGGCGGCGGCGACTCCGGCGGTGGCCGCCCTCCCGTGCCGACGGGTGGAGTCACTCGGTCTGGGAGAAGCGGCACGTCGACTGATGGGGCGCAACGATGTTCCTCCGGTGTCTGGGGGTCCACCACTCCGTGCTGTCGGGGGATGGACACGGTGAGCGAACTACCGGAGCAGCCTTCCACCGTCGTGGGGCGACGGCAAGGAGGGGTGGGGGAGATTGCCACAATCAGCCACGGCACTGACCGGTTCCATACGAACTGTGGCCACGGGGGCGGCGATTCACGCCAAACGTCTCGAACGTGAGGATGCGCGGCCCCGGCTCAGTCGTCGATCTCCTTCTGGTGCTTGCGCCGGCGGTACTTGACATCGACGCCGCCCATGACGGCCAGGCCGCGCACGTGCACGATCGGAGCCTGGGGGTCCATGACGCTGGGCAGCGCCCCCGTGGAGCCGAACCCGCCCATCACGGGCAGCCCGTGCACCCGCACCTGGACGTCGTCGGGCACGGTGATGTCGATCCCGCCCATGACCGTGCCCGCCCAGATGGTGCACTCGCGCTGGGTGAAGCGCGCCTCGCGCAGGTCCAGCTCCACCCCGCCCATGACCGCGCCGGCGAAGAAGTTCGCCGGGACCACCCAGCCGCCGGAGCGGTCGGCGCCGCCCATCACGGCCACCGCCACGGTGCTGGTGGGCTCCGCGTCGACGACCCGGCCGCTGCCGTAGACCGGGCGGGGCGAGTGGAAGTCGCCGGGCAGAGGGGACGGCGAGCGTCCGGAGTCGGGCGCGGGCAGGTCCTCGGTGAGGGGGACGAGTTCGCCGAGCGTCTTGGCGCCGTACACCGCGTCCAGGCGCTCACTGTGCTCGTCGGGGGTCAGACGGCCCTCGGCCAGCGCCTCGCGCAGGCGGTGCGCGACGGAGTCGCGGTCGGCGTCGGAGGCGCGCATCCGGCTGGGTTCGGGGAGATTGGGTTCGTTCACGGGGTCCACCATGGTTCGATTATCCGCCCTCGCGCGGTCACGGTGTATCGGGAACGTCCCTGAGACGGCCCTGAGAGGTGACCGGCCTCGCCCAGCGTGGACGGCTCCGCCGAGCGCCCTGCGGCGGCGCGCAGGCGCCGGGGATCGCCCGTGTCCTCCAGGACACCGGCCAGGCCCGTCAGAACAGGCGCAGGGTGTCCGGCTCGATGCCGCGCAGCTCGTCGTAGTCCAGCACCACGCACGAGATCCCGCGGTCCTCCGCCAGCACGCGCGCCTGCGGCTTGATCTCCTGGGCGGCGAAGACGCCGCGCACGGGGGCCAGCTGCGGGTCGCGGTTGAGCAGCTCCAGGTAGCGCGTGAGCTGCTCGACGCCGTCGATGTCACCGCGCCGCTTGAGCTCGACCGCCACCGTGGCGTTGGCGGCGTCACGGCACAGGATGTCGACCGGCCCGATCGCGGTGGGGAACTCGCGGCGGATGAGCGTGTAGCCGTCGCCCAGCGTGGTGATGTGCTCGGCGAGCAGCTCCTGCAGGTGCGACTCCACCCCGTCCTTCTGCAGGCCCGGGTCCTTGCCGAGCTCGTGCGAGGAGTCGTGCAGGACCTCCTCGACGGTCAGCACCAGCTTCTCGCCGGACTTGGTGTGCGTGACCGTCCACACGTCGGGGCCGTCCGCCACGGTCTCCTCGCGGAGCTTGCACGGCGGGTTCATCCAGTTCAACGGCTTGAACGCCCGGTCGTCGGCATGGATGGAGACGCTCCCGTCGGCCTTGATGAGGACGAGCCGGGGAGCCATGGGCAGGTGGGCGGTGAGCCGGCCGACGTAGTCGACGCTGCACCGCGCGATGACGAGACGCACGGCGTCACGTTACCGCCTCCCGGGCCCGCCCGGGGCCGGACCGGGGCGGCCACGTACGGGGTGGAAAGGACGGCCGTCTAAGGTGGGGCACATGGTGCAGGAATTTGACAAGGTCGGAGTCGTCGGACTCGGCACGATGGGCGCGGGCATCGCCGAGGTGTTCGCCCGCGCGGGATTCAACGTCATCGGCGTCGAGATCGACCAGGCCGCCCTCGACCGCGGTCGCGGTCACGTGGACAAGTCCCTCTCCCGTGCGGTCAGCCGGGGCAAACTCACCGAGGAGGAACGCGCCGGGATCGACGCCCGGCTCAGCTTCACCACCTCACGCGAGGACCTCGCGGACGCGGACTTCGTCGTCGAGGCCGTGCCCGAGCGCATGGCGATCAAGCGGGACGTCTTCGGCGACCTGGACCGGATCTGCCCGCCCGGCACGATCCTCGCCACGAACACCTCCTCGCTCTCGGTCACCGAGATCGCCGCGCTCACCGGACGCCCGGACAAGGTCGTCGGTCTGCACTTCTTCAACCCGGCGCCGGTGATGAAGCTGGCCGAGGTCATCACCACGGTCTCCACCAGCGCCGAGACCGTCGACATCGTCACCGAGGTCGCCAAGCGCATCGGCAAGACCCCGATCGCGGTGGGCGACCGCGCCGGGTTCGTGGCCAACGCCCTGCTGGTGCCCTACATCAACGACGCCGTCCGGCTCTACGAGCGCAAGGTGGCCAGCCGCGAGGACATCGACGCCGCCGTGCAGAAGGCGGCCGGCCTGCCCATGGGGCCGCTCACCCTCGCCGACCTGGTCGGCCTGGACGTGTGCCTGGCCGTCATGGACGTGCTGTGGGACGAGTACCGGGACCCGCGCTACGTCGCCGCGCCCCTGCTGCGCCGCATGGTCGCGGCCGGACGCCTGGGCCGCAAGAGCGGCCAGGGCTTCTACGCGGGCACGGAGGACCAGCCCGAGCCCCGGCCCACGGGGCGCTTCGCGGAGATGATCCGCGAGGAGGAGACGCTGGACCTGGGCGAGATCCTCATCGCGCCCCAGATCGACGACGCGATGCGCATGATCGGCGACGGCTACGCCTCCGCCCGTGACGTCGACACCGCCATGCGGTTCGGGTGCGGCTACCCCGAGGGACCGACCGAACTCCTGGAGAAGCGCGGCGCCGAGTCCGTGGTCACCACGCTGGTGGCCATGGGCGAGTACGGTCTGACCAGCGTCACCGTTCCCGCGCCGCTCCTGATGGACCGGCTGCCCGACGCCGAGGAGGGCTCCGGGCAGGGCGGTGGCGGCTGCGCCTGCCACGGCTGAGAGCCCCGAGCGGCAGTGGCCGCCGCCGCGCGTGTGGCGGCGGCCACTGCCGGTTCTCTCCTACCCTGGACGGCGTGAGCCCGCGTCGAAACTCCTCCCGTCGCCAGTCCTCCCGGAACCGCGGACGGCCGAACGGTCCTCCCGACGAGGACGCCCTGATGCTGCGCATCACCGGCGGCCAGCGCCGCGAGACCGGCGCCGACGGCGAGTGGGTGACGCGGCGCATCCCCGGTGCCTCCGCCACCAAGGTCTACCGGTGCCCGGGCTGTGCGCAGGAGATCCCCACCGGGATGCCGCACGTCGTGGCCTGGCGCCCCTACGGCGACGGCGGCGACCGACGCCACTGGCACTCCTCCTGCTGGGACCGGCGCTCCCACCGCGCCCCCCGCTACTGACATCCGCGACATCCCCGAGGAGCCATGGAGATCCGAGCCACCACGGTGCTGCCCGCCGTGCGACGCCCCGTCACCCTGCACACCGCCGACGGCCTGGAGCTGGTCGGTGAGCTCGCCCTGCCCGAGGGCGGCGCGCCGGTGGCCACCCTGGTGTGCCTGCACCCGCTGCCCACGGCCGAGGGCATGATGGACAGCCACGTCCTGCGCAAGGCCTCCTTCCGGCTGCCCGCCCTGGCGAACATCGCGGTGCTGCGCTTCAACACGCGCGGTACCACCTCGCGGCACGGCACCAGCCAGGGCGAGTTCGGCGAGGGCGAGACCGAACGGCACGACGTGGTCGCGGCGATCGAGTTCACCGAGTTCGAGGGCCTGCCCGAGCCGTGGCTGCTCGGCTGGTCGTTCGGCACCGAGCTGGCGCTCAAGTGGGGGTGCGACCCGCAGATCAGGGGCGCGCTGCTGCTGTCGCCCCCGCTGCACCGCGCCGACGAGGCGGACATGCGGGTGTGGGCGGAGTCCGGCAAGCCCGTCATGGCCCTGGTCCCCGAACACGACGACTTCCTGCGCCCCGACGAGGCCGCCGAACGCTTCGCGCCGCTCACCCAGGCGGAGGTGATCGGCGTCGAGGGCGCCAAGCACCTGTGGGTGGGCGAGACCTATGTGCGCCGGGTGCTCGACGAGATCGTCCAGCGCGTCAACCCCGCCGCCCACCCCCTGCCGACCGAGTGGGACGGCCCCTACGAGAAGGACGTCCAGCCGCTCGGCTGAGGTCCGCCCACCGCACGCGCGCGGCGCCGACCGGCTCCACCCCGCACACGACACGAGGGGCCCGTTCCCGGGTGGGAACGGGCCCCTCGTCGTGGACGCGGAGCGCTCAGCCGTCAGGCCGGGACGCTACTCCTGCCACCAGTCCTCGTCGTCGCTGCCCTTGCCGGTGTGCGCGGGCTGCTTGGGCTCCTCCGCGGCGGGCTTGGCGGCCGGCTCCGGCTGGGAGATGGCCGCGGGGGAGGGGGCCGGGGGAGCGGCCGGGGCGGGGGCGCCGCCGCCACCGAGCAGCTGGCGCAGCTGCTGCAGGTGCGACTGGATGCTGTCCCGCTGCGCGTTGAGCTCCTCGACCTCCTTCTTGGCGGCCGTCATGATCCGGTTGGCCTCGGACTTGGCGTCGCTGAGCTGGTGCTCGGCCTTCGACTTGGCCTCGGCCTCGATCTGGTTGGCGTTCTTCTTGGCGTTGTTGACCAGCTGCTTGGCGTGGTTCTCGGCGTCGCGGCGGGTCTGCTCGGCCTGCTGGCTGGCCTTGGTCGCGCGCTGCTCGGCGCTGGAGGCGCGCTCCTCGGCCTCGTTGACCATCTTCTGCGTGGCGGCCTGGGCGGCGGCCAGACGCTCGGCGTCCTGGCGTTCGGCCTCGGCGCGGCGGTCGGCGAGCTGGAGCTCGAACTGGTCCTCGGCCTCGGTGCGGCGGGCCTCGGACTCGGCGTAGGCGCGCTCGGCGTTCTTGCGCAGCTCCTCGGCCTGGCTCTTGGCGGCCTGGATCGTCTCGTCGCGCTCGCGCTTGGCGGCGGCGCGCGCCTGGGCGCACTCGCGCTCGGTGGTCGTGCGGAGCTTGGCGATCTCGCCCTCGAAGGTCGCCCGCTTCTCGGCGATCTCGTGGTCGACGGCCGAGCGCTTCTTCTGGACCTCGCGCTCGGTGGTCGAGGTCAGCTCGTCGGCCTCGCGGCGGGCCGTGGTGGAGATCTCCTCCGCCTCGGACTCGGCGGCCTGACGCTGCTCGTCGGCCTCGCGCTGGGCGAGCGTGCGGACCTCGGTGGCCTCGGACTCGGCGGCGGCGCGCATCTCGGCGGCCTCGATCTTGGCCGCCGACTTGATGTCGTTGGCGTCGATCTGGGCGCTCTGGACGAGCTCGTTGGCCTGCTCCTCGGCCAGGCGCAGCAGCTCCTCGATCCGCGAGCCCAGACCCGCGTAGGAGGGGCGCTCGCGCTCCTGGAGCTGGCGGTTCTTCGCCTGGAGCTCGGACTTGAACTTCTCGACCTGCTTGCTGGACTGCTTGGCCTCGTTGCGCAGACCCTCGAGGTAGTCCAGCACCTGGGTGCGGTCAAAGCCACGCAGCACCACGTCGAACTCTGGCGGGGTGTTGTCCTCGTCGAAGATGTTGTTGAGTTGGGTGTCAATGTTGTTTGACGACATGTGGCGGAATCCTGAACGGGTGCGAGACGGCTACTTGCATTCGGCCGAGAGCGGCGGGAGGGCGGCTGCTTCCACCCCCGTGGACGGTGCGGTGTCCGGTGGTGTGCGGACCTGGCGGTGGGCCGGGACGACGGGACCGGTCACTCCCCGGCCTCCTCCGTCCGCCGTGGGCGGGCACCGGTCGATTTCACGACGCGGCAGCACGGCGGCACATTGACCCAGGCTCGACCACCGGGCGGCAAGACATGGACCAACGCCGGAATTCGGATCCGGCAGCTAGCCGACTTTATCAAGCGCCGCACCCCTGGGAAGAGGGTTTCGGGTAACTTCCGGTGGGCGTGATGGTCAAGGGTTCTCTGGGTGCCCAAGATGTGATGTGTCCGGAACGTCCTCGTGACGTTGTGCGTTCGTGCGTGCCCCCGAGCTGACCTGGGCGCGCGCCCCCGATCGGACCGGCTACGGGCGCTCCGCCGCCTGGACGAGTTCGGTGAGGACACCGCCGCAGTCCTTCGGGTGCAGGAAGACGATGCTCGACCCCAGCGTGCCGTGCCGCGGCTCCTTGTCCAGCACGCGCACCCCCCGCTCGCCGACGCCCGCCGCGCTGGCCGCCACGTCACCCGTGCCGAACGCGATGTGGTGGACGCCCTCCCCGTTGCGGTCGAGGAACTTGGCCACGGGGGAGTCGGGCCGGGTCGGTTCCAGGAGTTGCAGATACGTGGCTCCGCCGTCGTCTGTGCCGTTGATTCGGAGCATCGCCTCGCGGACGCCCTGCTCCTCGTTCACCTCCTCGTGCTCCACCACGAAGCCGTACGTGGTGCGGTAGAACGCGATCGAGGCGTCGAGGTCGCGGCAGGCGATTCCGACGTGGTCGAGACGGGTCAGGCCGGAGAACGGGCCGCTGGGATCGGGCGCGGAGCTCATGGATGGAACCTCCCGGAGATGGACGAGGGCCGTGTGGGTATCGTGGCAGACCAGGTGCGTCACCGATCACATGGAGGCCAGTTACGATGCCCGGTTCCGTCATCGTCGGTGGGGCTCGGACCCCGACCGGCCGACTCCTCGGCTCCCTCGCCGGGTTCTCCGCCGCAGACCTCGGCGGCTTCGCGATCAAGGCCGCGCTGGAGCGGGCCGGCATCAGCGGCGAACAGGTCGGATACGTGGTCATGGGACAGGTGCTCCAGGCCGGTGCCGGGCAGATCCCCTCGCGCCAGGCCGCCGTCAAGGCGGGCATCCCGATGAACGTGCCCTCCGTGACCATCAACAAGGTGTGCCTGTCGGGCCTGGACGCGATCGCCCTCGCCGACCAGCTCATCGCCGCCGGCGAGTTCGACATCGTCGTCGCGGGCGGCATGGAGTCCATGACCAACGCCCCGCACCTGCTGCCCAAGTCGCGCAAGGGCTACAAGTACGGGTCCGTGGAGGTCCTGGACGCCACCGCGCACGACGGCCTGACCGACCCCTTCGAGGGCGACTCCATGGGCGCCAGCACCGAGCGCCACAACGCCAAGCTCGGCATCGGCCGCGCGGAGCAGGACGCCTTCGCGGCCCGCTCCCACCAGCGCGCCGCCGCCGCCGCGGCCGAGGGGCGCTTCGCCGAGGAGATCGTCCCGGTGCTGATCCCCCAGCGCAAGGGCGACCCGGTCGTCTTCGACGCCGACGAGGGCATCCGCCCCGACACCACCGAGGAGAGCCTGGCCAAGCTGCGCCCGGCCTTCGACGGGGACGGCACCATCACCGCCGGCTCGTCCTCGCAGATCTCCGACGGCGCCGCCGCCGTGGTCGTGATGAGCCGCGCCAAGGCGGAGGAGCTCGGCGCCCCGGTCCTGGCCGAGATCGGCGCGCACGGCAACGTCGCCGGACCCGACAACTCGCTGCACTCGCAGCCCTCCAACGCCATCCAGCACGCGCTGGGCAAGGCGGGCCGGTCCGTGGCGGACCTGGACCTGATCGAGATCAACGAGGCCTTCGCGGCCGTGGGCCTACAGTCCGTGCGGGACCTGGGCGTGTCCGAGGACATCGTCAACGTCGACGGCGGCGCCATCGCCATCGGCCACCCGATCGGCGCCTCCGGCGCCCGGCTGGCCCTGCACCTGGTCACCGAGCTGCGCCGGCGCGGCGGCGGCCTGGGCGCCGCGGCCCTGTGCGGTGGCGGCGGCCAGGGCGACGCCCTGCTGTTCTCCGTCCCCGCCGAGTAGCCGGCGGCGGAGTCGACGCACGCGCTTCGCGGGGCGGGGGGACACGAACCCTCCGCCCCGCCGCGGGCCCGGGCACACCGGCCCCGACCCGGCGGGGCGCCGGAGACCCCGGAGCCCGCCGTGAGCACGGAGACGAACAAGGGAGTTCGATGCACACCGCCCAACTGGTCGAACGGGTCCGCGACGGCGACCGCCGAGCGCTGGCCCGCGCCATCACGCTGGTGGAGAACGGGTCGGCCGAACTGCGCGAGATCATGTCGGGCCTGGCGCCCCACACCGGGCGGGCCCGCGTGGTGGGGTTCACCGGTTCGCCGGGCGTGGGCAAGTCCACGACCACCAACGCCGTCGTGCGCGCCATCCGCGAGCGGGGGCTGAGCGTGGCGGTCCTGGCCATCGACCCGTCCTCTCCCTTCACCGGCGGCGCCCTGCTGGGCGACCGGGTGCGCATGCAGGAGCACGCCACCGACCCGGGCGTCTACATCCGCTCGATGGCCAACCGCGGGCACCTGGGCGGGCTGTCCTGGGCCACCCCGCACGCCCTGCGGGTGCTGGACGCGGCCGGGTTCGACGTGATCCTGGTGGAGACCGTGGGCGTGGGCCAGGCCGAGGTCGAGATCGCCGGGGAGGCCGACACGACCGTGGTGCTCTGCGCCCCGGGCATGGGCGACTCCGTCCAGGCGGCCAAGGCGGGCGTGCTGGAGGTCGCCGACGTGTTCGCCGTGAACAAGGCCGACCGCGACGGCGCCCGGGTGACACTGCGCGAGCTGCGCCAGATGGTCGCCATGGTCGACCGCACGGACGAGGAGTGGAAGCCGCCGATCGTCATGACGGTGGCGGCCAGGGACGAGGGCGTCGCGGAGCTGTGGGCGCGGGTGGAGGAGCACTACGCGCACCTGGAGGCCAACGGAGAGCTCGCCGAGCGCCGCCGGGCCCGTGCCCGGGGCGAGATCCAGGCGATCGCCCTGGAGCGGTTGCGCTCGCGCCTGGGCGGCGTGGGCGCCGACGGCGGGATCGACGTCCTGGCCCTGGACGTGGCGGAGGGGCGCCACGACCCCTACACCGCCGCCGACCTGCTTCTGAAGGAACTGGGCACCGAGCCCGGGGACTGAGGCGGGGCTGACCGGCTCCCGCGCACGAAGGAGGGCCGACACGGAGCGGGGTCCCGTGTCGGCCCTGGCGCCCGGAACCGGGGAAACCCCCGTCGGCGCCCGTGCGGTGTTCTCTCCGGCCTTCGGCCGTGGCGCTTCGGGCAGGGGGCCTTCGGCCGTGCGGGTGCGCTCCTCATTCCTCTGACGCGCACCCGCACGGCCTCCGGAACCCGGCCTGTGCCGCGCCCTGGAGGCCGTCGGCCCCGGTGCGTCAGTCGGCCAGCGCGCCGTCGATGGCGGTCATCAGGCTGCCGTCGGCGTCGTCACCGTCGATGGACCAGACCATCACGCCGCCGAGGCCGTTGGCCTGGGCCCAGTCGGTCTTCTGGGTCATCGACGTCTCGTCGTCGTAGGTCCAGAACGTGGTGCCGTCGTAGAGCCAGGCCGTCCCGGAGGCGTCGTCCCGGTACAGGTCGAAGCCGCTCAGGTCCTTGATCACCTTCCAGTCGTCGATGCCCTCCTCGTAGGTGCCGCCCGCGGGTCCGGTGCCGGTCTGGAAGAGCCCGTTCCCGTCGGGTCCGGCGGGGACGCCCGTCCAGCCGCGGCTGTAGAACGGCACGCCCAGCAGCATGTCGTCGGGGCTCACCCCGTAGTCGAGGTAGGTCTGGATGGTCGTCTCCGTGGAGAAGATGTCCGGACCCGGGTCGCCCGGCGTCTCCAGGAGGTTGGACTGGTGGTTCGTCGTGTCCTCCCAGCCGCCGTGGTAGTCGTACCCCTGCACCGTGATGAAGTCGAAGTTGGGCATGAGCTGGTCCAGCTCGTAGCCGAGGTCGATCTTCTCCGGGTCGGCGGGCATGAACGAGGTCAGCTCGTACTGGCGGCCGGTCTCGGCCTCCAGGACGTCCATCTGGTCGCGGAACTCCTGCACGAGGGCGGTGAAGTTCTCCCGGTCCTCGGGGCGCACGGTGTTGTGCTCGTGCCCGGAGGAGGCGGGCCACTCCCAGTCGAGGTCGATGCCGTCGAAGACGCCCTCGGCCGCGCCCGGGCCGCCCGCGCCGTCGAAGAGCGGCAGGTTGCCGCGCAGGTACTGGTCGATGCACGAGGAGACCATCCGCTCGCGCGACTCCGCGGTCAGGGCCGCGTCGGAGAAGTGCTCCGACCAGGTCCAGCCGCCCAGGGACAGGTTGACCCTCAGGTCCGGGTACAGCTCCTTGAGCTCGCGCAGCTGGTTGAAGTTGCCGCGCAGGTCCTGGTCCCAGGTGTCGCCGACGCCGTCGACGCTCTGGTCGGCGGTGAAGGAGCGCCCGTAGTCGGCCCAGGCGTCGCCCTCGCCCAGCTGGTTGGCCATGAAGCACTCGCCGTTGGCGTTGATGTTGCCGAAGGCGTAGTTGATGTGCGTGAGCTTCTCCGCGGTGCCGGAGGACACCAGGTCCTGGACGAGGTAGCCGCGGTCGTAGATGCCCCACTGGGTGAAGTACGCCACCCGGCGTTCGTCCACGGGTGTACCGGTGTCCGCCTCGTCGGTGGTGGCGGTGACCGGTCCGCTCTCCGGACCCCGGTTGTTGGAGGTGTCGTAGGCGCGGACGGTGAAGGTGTACTCGGTGGCGGGGTCCAGTCCGGTGACGGTGGCGCTGGTGCCGGTCACCGCGCGCACGACCTCGCCGCCCGAGAGCACCTCGTACCCGGCGACGGCCACGTTGTCGGTGGCCGCGCCCCACTCCAGGGACACCGTGCCGGAGGTGGTGCCCGCGACGGTCGGGTCGGAGGGCGCGCCGGGCGCCTCGGTGTCGGGGGTCCCGGGCTCGCCGGAGCACGAGCCGCCGTTGAGGGAGCAGTCGACCGGGGCGGTCTCCCCACCGGAGTGCGTGCCGTTCCAGCCGATGGAGTAGGTCCCGCCGGCGGGCACGCTCGCGCCCCAGCTGGGGTTGGAGATCGTGTGGGTGTCGCCGGAACTGCTGTGGGTGGCGTTCCACAGGCTGGTGATGGTGGTGCCCTCGGGGAGGGTGATGTCGATGGACCACTGGTCGAGCGCGGCGTCGGAGCCGTTGTCGATGGTGAGCTGGCCGCCGTAGCCGCTGTCCCAGCGGCTCGTCTCGACGTAGGTCACGGTGATGTCGGTGGTGTCGGCCGCGGCGGGGGAGGCCGCCAGGCCCGCGGGGACGATGAGGAGGGCCGCGGCGAGGGCGGCCAGCCGGGTCCTGAGTCGTGTGGATCTCACGTGGGGTCTCTCCTGGTACGTGAGCGGATGCGGGGCCCGGTGCGCCAGATTCCGGTGGCGCCGGGGGAGGGGTGTGCGTCCGGGACTGCGGCGGGTGCTCCGTCGGGCGGGACTCCCCCTCGTGTCACGCCCTCGCGGGGCGGACGGGGATGCCCCGGCTCGCTCGGAGCCGGTGGGGTGCGGGGCCGGGCGGCGCTCGGGAACGCGTACGCGGCAGGGGCGGCATCGTTCCTCCGGCGGTCAGGGGAGGGCGGGTGTTCCGTGGTGGTCCGGTGGCGGCCCCGGGCGGTCCGGGGCCGGGAGCGGGGGAGGGGCCGGGAGGCGGGAGCGGGGGGTCGGCGCGGTCCGTCGCACATCGGTCCGCGCCGACCCCGGCGGCGGTGCTCCCCGGATCAGAGCACCGACACCTCCCGGTCCGGGGTGGCCGGACCGGGGGTCTGCGGGGCCAGGGATCGGACGTCGCGTCGTTGGTCCGGAGGGCGGTGCCGTCGGGTACGCACGTCGGGGTCTCCTGGGGTGGGGGAACAGCGGGCGGGAGGGGGACTCGGGCCGACTGACTCGGTGCCCGAAGCCTCTGACGTGGGGCTATAAATTTTTAGGAAACTTAACTAATAATTACGGGTCCCGTCAACGCCCCCGGTTCGGTTTTCCGCGCCGCGTCCGCCCGCGGAGGGGAACCAGTCGAGCTGGCGGGGTAGGCCAGTCCTTGACCGACGGGTTGTCCCCTTGTGGCCACGCATAGTCATTGACTCCCATGCGCTTGAGTGCTAGCCCCACGCGCATGACTAGAGTGACGACGTGGGTAACCCGTTGAATCTTCCGTTCGACCCGATCGAGCGAGCACACGACAACTGGACGCACCGCTGGGGGGCCTCGCCCGCCATGGCGGCCGTCACCTCCGTGATGCGTGCGCAGCAGATCCTGATCGGGGAGCTGGACGGCGCCCTCAAGCCGTTCGGTCTGACCTTCGCCCGCTACGAGGCGCTGGTCCTGCTCACCTTCAGCTCCACCGGCGCGCTGCCGCTGGGCAAGATCGGTGAACGCCTCATGGTGCATCCGACCAGCGTCACCAACACCATCGACCGGCTGGAGGGGCAGGGCTTCGTGCGCCGCCTCCCCAACCCGAGCGACGGGCGCGGCGTGCTGGCCGAGATCACCGACACCGGTCGCGAGGTCACCGAGCGGGCGACGCAGGCCCTGCTCGGCATGGAGTTCGGTCTGAGCTGCTACTCCGACGACGAGCTCTGGCGCATGCACGAGATGTTCACCAGGCTCAGGGTGGACTTCGGCGACTTCCCCGCGCCCGTCGCGGGGTCCGCCGAGCGGCGCTGAGGCCCCTCTCCGGTCCGAGTGGCGCCAGGGCTTCCGCCCCTGTACATATTTAGTTGGACGTCCTACTATCTGGGGTATGGCGAACACCACGAGCGACCCCTCCAACGGCGGCGGGGCCGACGACATCGAGGCCGGGCGCGACCGCTGGCAGCGCCGCTACGACGCCGCGCGCAAGCGGGACGCCGACTTCACCTCCCTGTCCGGGCGCCCGCTGGAGCCGGCCTACGGGCCGCGCCCGGGGGCGGAGGTCCCCGGCTTCGAGCGCATCGGCTGGCCGGGCGAGTACCCCTACACGCGCGGCCTGTACCCCACGGGCTACCGGGGCCGGGCCTGGACGATCCGGCAGTTCGCCGGCTTCGGCAACGCGCGCCAGACCAACGAGCGCTACAAGATGATCCTCGCCAACGGGGGCGGCGGACTCTCCGTGGCCTTCGACATGCCCACCCTCATGGGCTACGACTCCGACTCGCCGCAGGCCCTGGGCGAGGTCGGGCACTGCGGCGTGGCCATCGACTCGGTCGCCGACATGGACCTGCTCTTCGACGGCATCCCGCTGGGCGAGACCACCACGTCGATGACGATCAGCGGCCCGGCCATCCCGGCGTTCTGCATGTACCTGGTCGCCGCCGAGCGCCAGGGCGTGGACATCGGCACGCTCAACGGCACGCTCCAGACCGACATCTTCAAGGAGTACATCGCCCAGAAGGAGTGGCTGTACCCGCCCGAACCGCACCTGCGGCTCATCGGCGACCTGATGGAGTACTGCGCCGAGCACATTCCGGCGTTCAAGCCGCTGTCGGTGTCGGGCTACCACATCCGCGAGGCGGGGGCCACGGCCGCGCAGGAGCTGGCCTACACGCTGGCCGACGGGTTCGGGTACGTGGAGCTGGGGCTCTCGCGCGGACTGGAGGTCGACCGGTTCGCGCCGGGGCTGTCGTTCTTCTTCGACGCCCACATCGACTTCTTCGAGGAGATCGCCAAGTTCCGCGCCGCCCGCCGCATCTGGGCGCGCTGGATCCGCGACACCTACGGGGCCACGAGCGAGAAGGCCCAGTGGCTGCGGTTCCACACCCAGACCGCGGGGGTCTCGCTCACCGCGCAGCAGCCCTACAACAACGTGGTGCGCACGGCCGTGGAGGCGCTCGCCGCGGTGCTCGGCGGGACCAACTCCCTGCACACCAACGCGCTCGACGAGACCCTCGCCCTGCCCACCGAGCAGTCGGCGGAGATCGCGCTGCGCACCCAGCAGGTGCTCATGGAGGAGACCGGCGTCGTCAACGTCGCCGACCCGCTGGGCGGATCGTGGTACCTGGAGGCGCTCACCGACGAGATCGAGGCGGAGGCGGAGAAGATCTTCGCCCACATCCTGCGGATGGGCGGGGGCCGGGACGCCGAGCACACGATCGGCCCGATGACCTCGGGCATCCTGGCGGGGATCGAGAACGGCTACTTCAGCTCCGAGATCGCCGAGTCGGCCTTCCAGTACCAGCAGGCGCTGGAGAAGGGCGACAAGCGCATCGTCGGCGTCAACTGCCACACCAGCACCGTCTCCGGCGAGCTGGACATCCTCAAGATCAGCCATGAGGTGGAGCACGAGCAGAAGCGGGTGCTCACCGAGCGCCGACGCGAGCGCGACGGCGCGGCCGTGGACCGGGCCCTGGCCCGGCTCCTGGAGGGCGTGCGCGCCGACGACGGCAACCTGATCCCGCTCATCATGGACGCCGCCCGCGCGGAGGCCTCGCTCGGCGAGATCTGCGCCACCATGGGCGAGGAGTTCGGGACCTACACGGAGGACCCGCAG
This sequence comes from Nocardiopsis sp. NRRL B-16309, assembly GCF_001279585.1. Lineage (GTDB taxonomy): Bacteria > Actinomycetota > Actinomycetes > Streptosporangiales > Streptosporangiaceae > Nocardiopsis. Next base: position 55,747 of record NZ_LGEC01000084.1, read on the forward strand.
TTCTGAGAGGTCCGTGCCGGCGAACGGGTGCAGGGGGCTCCCCGCGGGGAGCCCTCCGCTGTGCGCGGTCCGGTTTGTCGTCGTACGCCGGGCCCCGGCACGCGTGCCCGAGCTCGCTCCCGGCACACGGCGACCCGCCGCCCCCGGGTGGCGGGTCGCCGCCGGTGCGGCGGTGGACGGGGCTCGTCTCACGCAGCGCCCAGGGCCTCCGTGGGGTGCAGGGCCGCGGCCCGCATGGCGGGCACCAGCCCGGCGACCGCGCCGATCAGGACGGTGGCGACCACCGCACCCGCCCCCGCCCACCAGGGCAGGACCACCGGCCAGCCGCGCAGCACCGCGTACCCCGCGGTGGCCAGACCGCCCAGCACCACTCCGAACACACCGCCCAGCGCGGACAGCGTCATCGCCTCCACCAGGAACTGAACGCGGACGTCGCGCCGGGTGGCGCCCAGGGCCCGGCGCAGGCCGATCTCGCCCCGCCGCTCCAACACCGAGATCACCATGGTGTTGGCCACCCCCACGCCTCCCACCAGCAGGGCCACGGCGCCCAGCCCCAGCAGCAGCCCCTGGAAGGTCTGGTCCGCGGCCTGCCGCGCCTCCAGCGCGTCCGAGGGCCGGGACACCTCGACCTCGTTCGGGTGCTCCGGGTTGGCGTTGCGCCCCACCTCCTCCCGGACCCGCTCCACGTGGTCGGGGTCGATCCGCACATAGACCGCGGACGCCTCGCCCGGCGCTCCGAGCAGGTCCTCGGCGACCGCCTGCCCCACCAGCGCCGCGTTCTCCAGTTCGGGAGCCAGCTCCACCCGGTCCAGTACGCCGACCACGGAGAAGTACGTGTCACCGATGAGTACCAAGGTGTTCGGTGTGATCCGAGTGATGCCCAGCCGCTCGGCCGCCGCGGGCCCGAGCACGACCGCCGGGTGCTCGCTCGTGGCCGCGTTCAGCCACGAGCCCTCCGCCACCCGCGTGCGGACCGTGTCCAACAGGTCCAGGTCCACCCCGTAGACGCCGATCCCGCCCGACTCACCGCTCGGCACGAGGTCGCTGCGGTAGACGCGCGCTCCGTCCACCGACTCCACCTGGGAGGTGTGTTCGACCTCCGGCATCCGGTCGATGCGGCCCCGCGCCTCCTCGGGGAGGGTGGCGGTGCCCCCGAACAGGTCGCTGCCGGGGGCGACGGTCACGAGGTTGGTGCCCAGCCGCGCGATCCGCTGGTCCAGTTCGGCCTGGCCGGAGGAGGAGACCCCCACGACCGCGACCATCGCCGCGATCCCGATGGCGATCCCCAGTGCCGACAGCACCACGCGGGCCGGCCGTGCCCGCAGGCCGCTCGCTCCCGTCCGCAGGCGGTCCGCCGGGGAGAGCCGGGCGGGACGCGGTTGCGCGCGGCGCCGCCGCGACCGCTCGACCGCCGCCCTCATCGGAGTCCCTCCGTCCGAACGCGCCCGCCGCGGTCGGCCGCCTTGGCGGTCCCGGCCGTGCCGACGGTCGCCTGACCGCCGGAGTCGGAGACCACGCGCCCGTCGCGCACCTCCACCCGCCGGGGCAGACCGGCGGCCAGCTCCCGGTCGTGCGTGATCACCACCACCGTCACTCCCTGCTCGTGCAGCTCCTCCAGCACCCGCATCACCGCGTCACCGGACACGGTGTCCAACGCCCCGGTCGGTTCGTCGGCGAGCAACAGCGGCGGAGAACCGACGACGGCCCTGGCGATGGCCACGCGCTGCTTCTGGCCCCCGGAGAGCTCGTGCGGCCGGTGGTAGGCCCGGTCGGCCAGACCCACCACCTCCAGCGCCCGCAGTGCCCGCCGCACCCGCACCCGGGCCGGGACGCCCGTGTACAGCAGGCCGTCGGCCACGTTGTCCACGGCGTACACGTTGGGCGCCAGGTGGAACTGCTGGAAGACGAAACCGATCGAGCGTGCCCGCAGCGCGGACAGCTGGTCGTCGGTCAGCGCCCCCACGTCGTGGCCGAACACGCGTACCGTGCCCGAGGTCGGCGCGTCCAGCGTGCCGAGCAGGTTGAGCAGGGTCGACTTGCCCGATCCCGAGGGGCCCGCGATCGCGAGCATCTCCCCGCGGTCGATCCGCAGGTCCACCCCGTCCAGGGCCCGTACACCGCCCGGGTAGTGGCGGCTCACCCCGGTGAACTCCACGGCGCTCATTCCGGGACCACCACCTCGGTGCCCGCGTCGATCCCCTCGCCGGTGACCTCCACCAGGCCGTCGGAGAACCATCCGGTCTCCACCGGGACGTCCTCGACGGCGCTGTCGCCGGACACGACCGACAGCCCGTACCCGCCTCCGGGCAGGGCGATGAGCGCGCCGACCGGGGCGGTGAGCACGTCCTCCCGCGACTCCCCGCGCGCCAGGACGGTGACCGGAGCCCGGTCGAGGAAGCCCTCCCCGTCCTCCAGCAGGGTGATGACCACCTCCACGGTCGGTTCCCCGCCTCCGCCGCCCGCCCCGGGCTGTTCCTCCTCCTCGCTGGACTGCGCGACGGTGCCCACGGACTCCACCTCGCCGTCGACGGTCGTGCCGTCCGGCATCTCGACGGTCACCCCGTCGCCCTCGGCGACCAGATCGCGGTCGCCGACCTCCAGGTCGACCCGGACGATGCGGCGGGTGGCGGAGGCGGTGAGCAGCGGTGTCGCGGGAGCGACGCTCTCGCCGGCCGCCACCTCGTGCCCGGTCACGCGGACCGGCCCGGGGGAGTACCAGATCTGGTCGGTGCCGACCGTACCGGTGGCCTCCACGCCCTCGAGGTCCCCCTGCCAGCGCTTGACCGCCTCGGCGGTCAGCCACGTGTACTCGTCGTCGACGGTGAAGCCCGCGTATCCCAGCTCCGCCAGGGCCTGTTCGAACTGGCGCACGTCGGGCCCCTCGACACCCGGCTCCAGCGTCCGGTAGGCGGGTGTGTCGCCTCTGAGCAGGATGACCGGGGCACCGTCGATCTCCCACGCCCGCTGCCCGGCCGAGAGCTCGGCCCCCACCTCCGGCAGCCAGGTGACCACACCGTCGGAGCGCGCGAAGAACGAGCCGCCCTCCGCGTACCCGAGGGTGCCGTCCAGGCTCTCCCGCCGGTGCAGGGTCGTGTGCTCCAATGCCGCCGTGGCCGCGGGGGCGGCGGTCTCCTCCTCCTGGGAGTCCCGCGGCCACCCCCACACCGTCATGGCCGCCCCCGCGCAGAGCACCACCAGGGCGAGCAGTGCCGCGACCAGCCAGCGGAGCCCGCGGCCGCGACGGGTACCGCGTCGGCGCGGGGGCTCATGCTCCGCCCCGTCGGTCAGGAGTTCGGTGTCCGCGCTCACGAGTCGCCCTCACTGGTACTGCCGGACACGCCGCCCGCCTCGGTCTCCTCGGAGCACTCCGAGACGGCCGCCATCTGCTCGTCGTCGTCGGGATCGATCGGCAGGGCCAGGCCCTGCCCCTGTTCCGGGTCCTCGACGTCGACGCCGTTCTCCCGCAGGCACTCGGCCATCCGCAGGTTGTCCTCGAACACCTCCTCGTCCGAGGGGGCGTTCTCGTCCACGGGGAGCAGTTCCTCGCACTCCGTCATCGCGTCCATGTACTCCTCGTCCTCCGGGTCCACCGCGGGGAGGGCGATCACGCCGTCCTCCCCCTGGGGGTCGGGCATGTCGAAGCCCTTGTCGCGCATACAGCCCGCGAAGTCGACCATCGCCTCCTCCATGGACACCTCCTCCTCCGCCCCGGCGGCCCCGGTCTCCTCCCCGAGGGCTCCGCAGCCGGTGAGCAGCAGGCCGGCCGCCGCGGCGGTCACGGCCGTGAGTGTCAGTGCGCGCATGTCGCCTCCTGTTCGCGGGTGCCGGGTCCGCCGGCACCGCTCGTGTGGTCGCGACACATGTCAGCGCCCCCGCGGTTAGCCGCCGGTTAGGCCCGGCACCGGGCCGGACGGGGCGCCCCAGGGTTAACCTCGGCCTAACCGGGAGGGCGATAGAGCTGGTCGGTCGGGCCTTGCGGGAGAACGGGGAGGGGCACATGCGGATCCTGGTGGTGGAGGACGAACCGGACCTGGCGCAGACGGTCGCGGAGGGGCTGCGCGGCGAGGGCATGGCCGTGGACGTGTGCCACGACGGCGACACGGGGTGGGCGGCGGCCACCGTCCACGACTACGACGTGGTCGTCCTGGACCGCGACCTGCCGGTGCTGCACGGGGACCAGGTGTGCCGGCGCCTGGCCGAGGACCCGGACGTGGAGGCCCGTGTGCTGATGCTCACGGCCGCGGGCAGCCTGGAGGACCGGGTGGACGGGCTCGACCTGGGCGCCGACGACTACCTCGCCAAACCCTTCGCCTACCTGGAACTGGTGGCGCGGGTCCGCGCGCTGGGCCGCAGGGCCCGCCCGGCGGCGCCGCCCCGCCTCAGCCGCGCGGGGGTGACCGTAGACACCGCCCGGCGGACCGCCGTCCGCGACGGCCGGACCCTGTCGCTCTCGCCGAAGGAACTGGGCGTGCTGGAGGAGTTGCTGCGTGCCGACGGCGCCCCCGTGAGCGCCACCCGGCTGATCGAGAAGGTGTGGGACGCGCACCTGGACCCGTTCAGCGGGGTGCTCAAGGTCGTGGTCCACGGACTGCGCCGCAAACTCGGCGACCCACCGGTCATCGAGACCGTCCCCGGACACGGGTACCGGATCTGATGGGCGTCGCACGGAAGGGGCCGCGCCCTGAACGGGGACGGGGGCTGACGCTCCGCACCAGGCTGGCGCTGGTCTACACCGGCGTGTTCGCCCTCGGCGGGGTGCTGCTCCTGGGAGCCAACTACCTGGTGGCCTCCCAGAGCCTGCGCGTCCGCGGGGTGGGCCTGGCCACGACCATCGACGCGGTCGCGACGCGGGAGGGTGAGACGGCGTACTGGGCCGAGCCGGTCGAACCGCTGGGCTCCTGGGCGGAGGCGGAGGGGGTGGCGGGAGTGGCCGAACCGGCTCAGATCCTGGTGGGCGGCTACCAGGACGGGGTGCTCTCGGACATGCTCGTCAACTCGGTCCTCGCGCTGGTGGCGATCACTCTGCTGGCGGCGGCCGCCGGATGGCTGATCGCGGGACGGCCCCTGCGCCGCCTGCACCGGGTGACCGAGACCGCGCGCACGCTCTCCGAACACGACCTGCACAGCAGGCTCGGCCTGACCGGTCCCGACGACGAGTTCCGGGAGCTGGGCGACACCTTCGACGCCATGCTGTCCCGCCTGGAACGGGCCTTCGAGAGCCAGCGCCGCTTCGTCGCCAACGCCTCGCACGAACTGCGCACGCCGCTGGCGGTGCAGCGCGCCGCCCTGGAGGTGCCCCTCGCCCAGCACCGGGTGCCGGACGACCTGCGCCCGGCCTTCCGGCGGGCACTGGACTCCGTCGGGCGCAGCGAGTCCCTGATCAGCGGCCTGCTGCTGCTCGCCCGTTCGGACCGCGGCCTGGCCCGGACCGAGGAGGTCGACCTCGCCGGGATCGTGCGGGACACGGTGGCCCGCCACGAGGCCGACGCCCGGGAGGCGGGGGTGGACTTGCGGGTCGACACCGAGGCCGCCGTGGTGGCGGGCGACGCGGTCCTGCTGGAGAACCTGGTGCGCAACCTGGTGGAGAACGCCGTCCGCCACAACACCTCTGGCGGGTGGGTGGAGGCGCGGCTGCGCACCGCACACGGGCGCACGGTGGTGAAGGTGACCAACACCGGTGCCGCGATCGCGGATCCGGACGCCCTCTTCGAGCCGTTCCACCGGGGCGACGAGGCGCGGCTGCGCGGCGCGCGCCCCGGGAGCGGTCTCGGACTCTCGATCGTGCGCTCGATCGCGGTCGCCCACGGGGCCACGGCCGTCGCCCGTGCCCGTCCGGACGGCGGCCTGGTCGTGACCGTGGGCTTCCCCGCGCCCTGACGGAACGCCCCAGGGGTGGTGAGGACGCGGAACGGTTCCTGGAGGGTGTGCGCGCCGACGACGGGAACCTGATCCGGCTCGAACGGGTGAAGGGGGCTCCCCGCGGGGAGCCCCCCGCAGTGCGCGGTCCGGTTTGTCATCGTGCGCCGCTAGTTTGTGGAATCCTCCCGTACCAGCGCCCTCCGGGGCGCCGGCCCGCGGACTCACCGCACACTCGGCACTACCTCGGAAGGGAAGGTCTCGATGGCCGTCCGGACAGGCGACTCCCGCACCTATCTCGAACTCTCGGAGCAGGGAGGCGGAGCGCACAAGTTCTACGAGGTCGCTGTCGAGGGCACCGACGTCACGATCCGCTACGGGCGCATCGGCGAGAGCGGACAGTCGCGCACCGTGAGCTACGCCACCGCAGCCAAGGCCCAGGCGGCCGGGGCCAAGAAGGCCGCGGAGAAGATCCGCAAGGGCTACGAGCCCGCGGTGTCGGGGGTGCGCCAGCGGCGGCCCGTCACCAGGCGGACGATCGTGAGCCAGAGGTCGACGGCACGGCAGGCGCCCGTGCTGTGGCGCTTCCGCTCCGGCAGCCCCGCGTTCGGGATCTTCGTCGACGACGAGCGCTGCTGGGTCGGCAACCAGGCCGGGGACGTGTACACGCTCTCCCGCGAGGGCGCCGTGACCGCCCGATACGGCCTGCCCGACGGTGTGAAGTGCATCGTGGCCGACGACTTCTGGATCTACGCCGGCTGCGACGACGGCAAGGTCTACGACCTGGGCGCCAAGATCCCCCACGTGGCCTACGAGATCTCCGAGGACGTCGACATCTTCTGGCTCGACATCCACGACGGCGTGCTCGGTGTCTCCGACGCCTCCGGAGGGATCACCGTGATCGACCACGAGGACGAGTTCCAGTGGTCGCGCCGCAGCGCGGGGAGTTCGGCCTGGATGGTGCGCTACGACGAGCAGGGCGTCTACCACGGCCACTCCCGGGGCGTGACGATGTACGACGCGCTCACCGGCGACCAGCAGTGGTCGGTGTCCACCAGCGGCTCGGTGCTGTTCGGCTGGCAGGAGGACGAGGAGCTCTTCGCGGCCACGGCCCGCAACTCGGTCGACCGCATCGGCAAGGACGGGACGCTGCGCTCGACCTACCGCTGTGACGGCCCGGTCTTCTCCTGCGCGGCCTCACCGGACGGACGCTACGTCTTCGCGGGCGACAACCACTCCTCCGTCTACTGCTTCGCCCGGGACGGGCGCCGCCTGTGGAAGCTGGGTACGGGCTGCGGATCGGCGTACTCGATGCAGTTCCACGAGGACCGGCTCTACATCGTCACCACTGACGGATCCCTGGCCTGCGTCGACGCCACGGAGGGCGCGATCGCCGCGGCCGAGCAGGGCACCGTCCCGGAGCCGGTGAGCGTCAAGGCGCCCTCCTGGGACGCGGTGACGCCCGCGGCCGAGCTGGAGACGGTCCAGGCGGGCCAGGACGTGGACGGGATCGTCGTGGAGTGCGTCGACGAGGGCGGACGCCTGCGCGTGCGCGTGGTCTCGGACGGTTTCGACCCGTCCTGGCGCGTGCAGTTCCCCAAGGACATCCGCCGCCCGGGCACCCGCTACGTCGTGGAGGAGGTGCGCGAGTCCGCGCGCGGCGGCTTCTACCGCGTCCGCGGCGACATCCGCCGACTGGGCTGAGACCCGCGGAGCAGCCGTGAACTCGGCCACCCGACCGGCTCCGCCCCGCGACGGCGGGCGCCGCCGGCCGTGGTCAACGCGTGGATCCCGCCCGGCGCGCCGGCCGCCGCGGCGGTCCGTCGGCGAAGCGTCGCCGTATACGGCAGGATGGAACCATGCAGCCTTCGGACTTTTCACCGAACAGTGCCGTTGACCTCGGCGCGCGCAAGGCGGCCATGGAACGCGAGGCCAAACAGCGCGCGGCGGAGTCGGCGGGTCGAACCAACCCCTACGCCGTCAACGTCGACGAGTCCAACTTCCAGGCCGAGGTGCTGGAACGGTCCATGTCCGTTCCGGTCGTGCTGGCCGTCCTGGCGGGCTGGTCCGAGCAGTCCCAGCAGGTCGAGAAAGCGCTGGACAACATCTCGGTGCGCTCGGGCGGGAACTGGTTCCTGGCCAAGCTCGACAGCGAGGCCAGCCCCCAGCTCATGCAGGCCCTGCGGGTGCCCTCGACGCCGATGATCATCGTCGCCGTCCAGGGCCAGATCATGCCGGGCCCGGCCGGTCCCGCCACCGAGGACCAGCTGCGCGACTGGCTGGGGCAGGTCTTCGGGGCGCTGGCCGAGCAGGGCATGCTGCCCCCCGGCCACCCCGGCACCGTCGAGGGCGAGCCGGGCGCCGAGGCGGAGCAGCCGGGCGAGCAGGGCGCGCAGCCCGGCGACCCGTCGGTCCGCCCGGTGGACGCCGAGGCCCAGGAGGCCCTGGAGCGCGGTGACTTCGAGGCGGCGGCGACCGTGTACGAGAACGCGGTCAAGGCCGACTCCGGGGACACCGAGTCCAAGATGAAGCTCGCCCAGGTGCGCCTCATCGGCCGGCTCCAGGACGTGGACCCCGAGAGTTCGCGCCAGGCCGCGGCCGAGCGCCCCGACGACGTCGCCGCCCAGTGCCGGGTCGCCGACATCGACATGTACGGCGGCAAGTTCGAGGACGCCTTCGACCGGCTCGTCGACACGGTCAGGCGGACCAGCGACGACGACCGCGACGAGGCGCGCACGCACCTGCTCGGGCTCTTCGAGCTGCTGCCCCCGGGCGACCCCCGGGTCGGGGCGGCCCGCCGCAAGCTGACCTCGGCGCTGTTCTGATCCACGCTCCCGCACGGGAACGCGGACCCGTGTCGGCACCGGGGCCGTCCCCCGGTGCCGACACGGACGCGGGTCCGCTCTCGCGGCGCCCGACCGGCGGACCACACGAATTCTTCGCGGAACTTCGACCCCCGATTTTCTCCGTTTCATCCCTTAATAGGACAAAACGGCAAATCGTCCGGTTCTTTCGCCCGCCCGGACACGCGTGAGATCCGGCCACGGCCGGGTAGAAGTCGGTCAACAGCGGGTCCACTCCGACTCGCGTGGTGACACGGCAGGTACAGCATGGCCAACGACGCCCCTCCCGAAGGCGCGGACGCGCCGGTCGTCACGATCTCGGCGACCTTCGGCGCCGGCGGCAGTGTGATCGGGCCCGCCGTCGCCGCCCGTCTGCGCGTGCCCTTCCTCAACCGCGCGATCCCCAGCGCCGTGGCCGGGCGCATCGGCTGCTCGCTGGACGAGGTCCTCCAACGCGACGACCGCGCCGCCGGCGGCATCGAGCGCCTGCTCTCAAGCGCCGCCCGGCTGCCCACCGTGACGCTGGGCAGTGTCGACACCGCGTTCATCGGCACCACCAACGAGGAAGGCCGCCTCCTCTACGACCACGAGTTCGTCGAGCGGACCGAAGAGGTCATCGGCGAGTTCGCGCGCCGGGGCGGCGTCGTCCTGGGCCGGGCCGGCGCGATCGTGCTGGCCGACCACCCCACCGCCCTGCACGTCCGGATCGACGGGGACCGCCACGCACGGCTGCGGCGGGCCCGGCGCCTGTGGTCCTCGGGCGACCGCGAGGAGGTCGGCGGACCCGGCTGGGGTGAGGGCGAGCCCACCCTCCGTACCCTGGAGGACAACGACCGCGCCCGCCACGCCTACGTGCGCCGCTTCTACCGGACCGATCCCGCCTCGCCGCAGCACTACCACCTCGTGCTCGACGGGACCGCGCTGTCCGCCCAGGCGTGTGTGGACGTCATCGTCCGGGCGGCGGAGGACCGGGCGAGCGAGGGGGCCGAGCCCTGAACGGCACCTCCCGGCGGCCGTCCGGACACTCTCCCGGCGTCGTAATTTATGCGATTTTTTACTAAGGCGGCAATTGTCACCTTGTGCTGACGGTGAGGCCTTGACTCAGGTAGGGTGAGGCGACCCGGTTACGGGTCCAGACCAGCCCTCCACGGCCCGAACGCCGGAGTCGGTGCGCCGCCACCGGTCGTCACGGGTCCGCAGGACGTTCCACCCCCGAGCTCGCGCCGACGCGGGCGCCGCCCAGCGCCTCCCGCCGAAGCCACCGCTGCGGGAAGGCCGCCAGGGGAGCGCGAGCGCGCTCCGGCCCGGGTGGGAGTGTTCCCCGGCGCCACCGCGCACGCGGGAAGGGTTGTCGGCGTGCCCGCGCAGGCACCACCCCGAGTCAGACCAAGGAGCATCACGTGGCCACCCTTCCCAGCGTTTCGTACTCCATCACCGTCCGTCTCGAACTGGACGCCGGAGGCAGCGCTGTCGGCAGCCTCACCAACGCGGTCGAGCAGGTGGGCGGCATGATCACCGCGCTGGACGTCGCGGCCGCCGGACACGAGCGCATCCGCATCGACGTCACGTGCGCGGCCCGCGACACCGAGCACGCGCAGGCCATCGTCGACGCCCTCGGCGCGATCGACGGCGTCGTCGTCCACAAGGTCAGCGACCGCACCTTCCTGATGCACCTCGGCGGCAAGATCGAGATGAAGTCCAAGGTGCCGCTGCGCAACCGCGACGAGCTGTCCATGGCCTACACCCCCGGTGTGGCGCGCGTCTCGCAGGCCATCGCCGCCAACAAGGACGACGCCCGCCGCCTGACCATCAAACGCAACAGCGTCGCCGTGGTCACCGACGGCTCCGCCGTGCTGGGCCTGGGCAACATCGGCCCCGAGGCCGCCATGCCCGTCATGGAGGGCAAGGCCGCGCTGTTCAAGCGCTTCGCCGACATCGACGCCTGGCCCATCGCCCTCGACACGCAGGACGTCGACGAGATCGTCCGCACCGTCCAGGTGCTCGCCCCCGGCTTCGGCGGCATCAACCTGGAGGACATCTCCGCGCCCCGCTGCTTCGAGGTCGAGGCCCGTCTGCGCGAACTGCTCGACATCCCGGTCTTCCACGACGACCAGCACGGCACCGCCATCGTCGTGCTCGCCGCCCTGCGCAACGCCCTGCGCGTGGTCGGCAAGAAGCTCGGCGAGGTCCGCATCGCCATGTCCGGCGCCGGAGCCGCCGGGACCGCCATCCTCAAGCTGCTCATGCACGCCGGTGCCCGCGACGTCATCGTCAGCGACGTGCACGGCGCCGTGCACCAGGGCCGCGAGGACCTCGACCCCACACTGCGCTGGATCGCCGAGCACACCAACCCCGAGGGTTACAGCGGTGACCTGCGGGGCTCCGTGGCCGGGGCCGACGTGTTCATCGGCGTCTCCGCGCCCAACGTGCTCGGCGGGGACGACATCGCCGAGATGAACGAGGACTCGATCATCTTCGCGCTGGCCAACCCCGACCCCGAGGTCGACCCCGAGGTCGCGCACCTGCACGCCGCCGTGGTCGCCACCGGCCGCAGCGACTACCCGAACCAGATCAACAACGTCCTGGTCTTCCCCGGCTTCTTCCGCGGCCTGCTGGACGCCCAGAGCCACAACGTCACGTCGGACATGATGGTGGCCGCCGCCGAGGCACTCGCCGACGTGGTGACCGAGGACGAACTGGGGCCGAACTACATCATCCCCAGCGTCTTCCACTCCGACCTGTCGCACCACGTGGCCACGGCGGTGCGCGACGTCGCCTCGCGCGACTCGCTCGGCTAGGGAGCGTGTCCGCCCCGCACGCCCGGGGCGCGTGCGGCGGAGGCCGGGCGTCGCGAGCGGCGCGCGGCCCGTCGGCCCCCGCCCCGTCGCACGGCTGCGGCGGGGCGCCGGAACTGGGTAAAGGTGTGGCATGGACCAGCCAACACTCACGGGGCAGCTCCTGGTGGCCGCCCCCATCCTCCAAGAGGACTCCTTCCGCCGGTCGGTGGTGTTCGTCGTGGACGACACCGACGACGGCGCCCTCGGGGTGATCCTGAACCGGCCACTGGGTATGCCCGTGAACGAGGTCGTCTCGGACTGGGGGCCCTACGCCAGCGAACCCGCGGTGATGTTCTCCGGTGGCCCCGTCGGCTCGGGTTCCGGCCTGGCGCTGGGCATCGCGGAGCCCGGCACCGCTCCGCCCGGCTGGTCGCCGCTGCAGGGACTGGAACCGGGCGCGGGAACCGGCCGGGTCGGTATGGTCGATCTCGACGGTTCGGCGCTGGAGATGGGCGGCGCCCTCGGCGCGTTCCGGGTGTTCGCGGGCTACGCGGGCTGGAGCGCCGGGCAGCTGTCCGGCGAGATCGACGAGGGCGCCTGGTACGTGGTGCCGGCGCTGGCCCAGGACGTGTTCACGACCGAGCCGGATCGCCTGTGGTCGCGGGTGCTGCGCCGTCAGGGCGGGGACCTCGCGCTGCTGTCGACCTATCCGGACGATCCCACCCTGAACTGAGCGCTCGTCGGAGTAGGACGGATTCCCCGATACCGTGGAACACAGACGTGGAAAGGTGTGAGTCACGATGGCGATGGATGTCGTGAACAAGGTTCTGCCGGACAGTGAGACCAAACCGGAGATCTCGCACGGTGACGGGGACCGCGAGCGGTTCGCCCACTACGTGCAGAAGGACAAGATCACCGAGAGCGCCGTGACCGGGGACCCGGTGATCGCCCTGTGCGGCAAGGTGTGGGTCCCCAACCGCGACCCGAAGAAGTTCCCCGTGTGCCCGGAGTGCAAGCAGGCCTACGAGGACATGATGAAGTAGCACCCGTCCTCGGACGGGTGAAGGGCCTTGGTGGACCATGCGCGCCAAGGCCCTTCACCGTGTCCGGGGGGTCCGGCCGCGCACCGGGACGCCGTCGGCCCGGTGCGCGGCGCGGGGTCAGGCGGTCGTGCCGGCGCGCGTCCGCTTGCGGGCGGAGACCACCGCGACCGTGCCGGTGATCACGGCGACCGCCGCGGCGGCCACGAGCCCGGCGAGGGCGGTACCGGTGTTGGGCAGGCCGCCGTCGCCGTCGTCCCCGTCACCGCCGCCGCCGGACCCGTCGCCATCTCCGTCACCGCCGGTGCCGCCGCCCGGGACCTGTGCGTCCTCGCTGACGCCCACGGTCAGGGTGAGCGGATCGAGTTCGGTGCCCTCGGCGTAGAAGTCCGCGAACGCGGGCACGCCCTCGGCGGTCAGCGTGGCCGGGATCGGGTCCCAGCTCAGGACGTCGTCCTCCAGGGCGTAGTCCACCCCGTCCAGGTCCAGGTCGGCGACCGCGACGTCGTCGTATGTCACCAGCTCCTCGTCGTCCAGCGACTTGCTGACCACGTCGGCGTAGAGCACGCCCGTGTCGCCCTCCAGCTCCACGCGCGGGTCGGTGACGGTCATGTAGAGCAGGGGGTCGCCGCCGTCGTAGGCGTGCCCCTCGAACAGGACGGCGCCCGTGAAGTCGAGGTCGGCGGTGGCCGCCTCCAGGTCCACCTCGCCGCTGCCGTCGGTGAAGGCGAACGTGCCGTCGTCGTTGCGGCTCGCGCCGTCCCGGGTGCTGATGGAGCCCTGGGCGATGTTGCCCTCGATGTAGTCGCGGAAGGACTGACGGACGCCCCAGTCGGCCCGGCCGGAGTGCACGGTCAGCGCGCCCTCGGGCGTCTCTCCGTCACCATCGCCGTCTCCGTTCCCGTCTCCATCGCCGTCGCCATTGCCATTCCCGTCACCGTCGCCCTCGGCCGCGAAGGAGAGGGGCACCCACACGTCCTGGTCGCGGTTGTCCAGGTCCTGGTGGTCGTTGAAGACCGCGACGTAGCACTGCTCCTCGACGCAGTCGTAGGCGTTGCCGTCCTTCTCGAAGGCGCCGACCACGTCCAGCGGCGTGCTGAACGCGCCGTCGGCGTCGGGCGCGGCGCCGTCGCGCAGCCACACGCCGGTGCCGTACCAGTCGGCGGGGTGGGAGTCGGCCGACCGCGGTTGGGCGGTCAGCGCGACGTAGACCCCCGCGCCGGGCCGGAAACCGGTGCCGTCGACGGTGACGGTGTCACCCTCGGGGTCCAGGCCGGTGTCCGGTGTGACGGTCACCGCGGGATCGTGCGGCTCGGGTCCGCCCGTCCCGTCGCCGTCCACCGTGACGCCGAAGCTCACGGGGTCCATGGGCGCGCCGGTGGAGTAGAAGCCCGCGAACGGCTCGACGGCGTCCGCGTGCAGGGTGCCCCCGGTGGAGGCGAAACCGATCGTGTCGCCGTCGACGGTGAGTTCCGCGCCGGTGAGTTCGGCGACCGGCACCTGCCCGTAGTCCACGATCGGGGCCGGGGCGGTCTGGGTGACGCCCTCGAACGGGCGGCTGCTGACCTCGGCGAGCACGAGCGCGGTGTCGCCGTCGAACTCCACCCGCGGGTCGGAGATCCGGATCTCCAGGACGGCGCCGCTGCCGTAGTCGTGGCCGGTGAACACCACGGTTCCGCTGAAGTCGACGTGGCCGGAGGCGTCCTCCTTGGAGACCTCGCCCTGGGCGGTGGGGAAGTCGACGGTGCCGTCCTCCAGCACGCTGGCTCCGTCAGAGGCCGCGTAGCCGCCGTTGGCGATGATGCCGGAGACGTAGTTGCGGAAGGACTCCTTGACGCCCCAGGCGGCGGAGCCTCCGGTGACGGGGACGGTCTCAGCCGCAGAGGCGGCCGGCGCGGTCGCCACGAGGGCGCCGCCGAGGGCGACCGCGCCCAGCGAGGAGGTGAGGGCGCGCAGGATCCGCCGGGTGGGGCCCGGGGTCGCGCTCCCACGGACGGGGATGGTTCTCATGGCTCGGTGGTTCCTGTCTGGTCGGGGGATGGGGCGTGGGGGTGGAGTGGCCGCTCGGGGGACGGGCGGAGCGGGGCCGTCCCCCGCGCCGCCCGTCCCTGTATGCCGGGCGGGTCAGTTCGCGCTGACGGTGAAGTCGATCGGGTCCATCGCGGTGCCGGCCGAGTAGAAGCCGGCGAACGCCTCGACCGCGTCCTCGTGCAGGACGCCGCCGGTGGAGGTGAACGAGGCCTCCCCGCCGTCGACGGTCAGGCTCTCGCCGGTCAGTTCGGTGACCGGGATCTCCCCGTAGTCGACGAGCGGGTTCGGGGTGGTCTGGAAGACGCCGTCGAAGGGGCGGCTGACGACCTCGGCGTGGATGACGGCCTCGGTGCCGTCGAACTCGACCCGCGGGTTGTGGACCTGGATCTCCAGGACCGGTCCGTTGCCGTAGTCGTGTCCGGTGAAGACCACGCCGCCGGAGAAGGCGGCGTCCACGGAACCGTCGTCGGCCAGCACGCCGCCGTCACCGGGGAAGGACACGGTGCCGTCGTTGTTGAGGCTCGCGCCGCCGGTGGCCTCGTAGTCGCCGTTGGCGATGAAGCCGGAGACGTAGTTGCGGAACGACTCCTTCACACCCCAGTCCGCGGAGCCGCCGCTCAGCGCCGTGTCGGCCAGGGCGGGGGAGGGGGCGAGGACGAGCACGGCGCCGACGGCGGCGGCCGAGGCGGTCGCGGTGAGCGCGCGCAGGGCGCCGCGCGCGCGGCCGTGGGTCGGGTGGCTGGGCGTGGTGGCGATGGCCATGGAGACGTACCTCCGGGTGTGGGAGTGGGGATCCCGCCCCGGTCGGGGCGGGCGCCGAGCGGCGTTCGGTGGCGCCGGTCGGACGGTGGGGAGTCAGGGGGTGGCCGTACCGCCGCGGCGGCGTGCGGCCACGAGCGCTGTGGCACCGGTGACGGTGGCGACGAGTGCGGTCAGGACCAGGCCCCACAGGGGCGAACCGGTGGTCGGCAGGGGGCCGATGCCCTCGTTGCCGCCGTTGGCTCCGGAGCCGCCGCCGGTGTCGCCGGTCGAACCGGAGCCTGAACCCGAACCGGAGCCCGAGTCGGAGTCCGAGTCCGAGTCGGAACCGGAGCCCGAATCGGGGCTGCCGCCGTCCTGCCCGGCGAAGGTCACCGGGACGAACACGTCCTGGCCGCGGTCGCTCGAACGCGTGTGGTCGTTGCGGCTCACGACGGCGCACTCCGTTCCGGCCGCGGTGCAGTCGGTGTTGGCGTCGTCGGCCCGCACACGCAGCTGGACGGAGAAGCCGCCGGACGTGCCGCTGCCGGTGTAGGGCTGGGCCAGCCCCTCGCCGTAGGGCGGCGGATTGCTGGACACCCAGACCGAGGAGCCGCTGGTGCCCTCCATGTCCGCCCCGCCGATGCACGGGCTGGGCGCCTGTGTCGCACTGGCCCGGCTGGTGTCGCACAGGGCGACGTAGATGCCCTTGGAGGTGTCGTAGCCGCTACCGGTGACGGTGACGGTCTCGCCCTCGGGATCGAGGCCGGTGGTCTTGGAGACGCTGAGCTCCGGTTCGGCGCGGGTGGCCGGGACCGCGGCCGGGGCCTGGGACTGGGGCTGGGCGCGAGGCGCGGCGGCGGGCGCGGCGAAGGTCACCGGGACCTGGCCGACGACCGCGGCGGTGGCGGGTGCCGCGGGCGCCTGGACCGGGGCGCTCCTGCCGGGCCCCGGCGCGGCGGCGAGGCCGTCGGCGCCCGAGTCCGGGTTCGCGTCCGTGTCGGAACCGGTGGCGTGGTCGGAACCCGCGTCCCCGCCGTCGCCGTTGCCCCCGATGCCGCCGTCGCCGCCGCTGTCCTGAACGTCCTCGCCGACCTCGGTGCCCCGGGTGTCCTCGTCGTTCCCGTGATCCCCGTCAGCCTCGGCGCCCTCGCCGTTCCGGCCGTCGTCGTCGCGGTTCGGTGCGGTCGTGCCGTCCTCGGGCGCGGTGCCGCCGGTCGAGGGCGCCCCGGTGGGTGCGGCGTCCGCGGACTCCGGACCGGCCGCCACGAGGCGGATCTCGAACAGGTCCGTGTCCGGGTCCAGCCCGGCCTCGGCCGCGAAGGCGGTGCCGGTGTCCAGGACGACGGTGAAGGCGCCGCGTTCGTCGACGTTCGCGGTGACCGCGTGGTCGGTGTCGGCGACGCCGTCCTCGTCGGTGCTCGTCCCGCCCGTTCCCGCCTCGTCGGCGTCCTCGCGGGCGGGGGCCTCGGCCGGGACGGCCCAGGTGGTGACCTCGATCGCGGAGCCCGGAGCGTGGCCGACCCCGGACACCGTGACCGTGTCGCCCTCCGGATCGAGCCCTTCGGCCCGGTCCACCGTGGTGATCCGGGCGTCCTCGCCGCTCTCCCCGCTCTCGTCGGCGTGCGCCGCAGCGGGGAGACCGGTGGCGAGTCCCGCCGCCATGGCGGCGACGGTGAGTGCGGGGAGGAGGCGGCGTGGTCGTCCGCGGCCGTGGCTGGTCAAGAGCGCTGGTGTCGTGCGCATCGGGGGCCTTCGCGTTCGTGCGGTCCTGGGTGGGGTGAGACCGGTCGCGACAAGGAGGCTTGTTTAGGTTAAGCTTACCTTGGTCAAGTGAGGCTTACCTAAGTCGGCGTCCGGCGGGACACAGTCAACAGCGCGGTGTCGGGGTTGTCAAGATAATGACGATGTGTCATATAAATGGCCACGTCACCGCACCCGCTCCAGGACCCCCACACCCCGGCACACCGGCCAACGAAAGCGACAGCCATGCCTCACGACGACCCACGGCCCCGCCTCCGCCGACCCGGTGGTCCGGGCCGCCCGACCCGTGCCTCCACCACGCGGCCCCGCACGCGCTCCGCCGCCGCGGCCCTCGCCCTGGCGTTCGCGCTCACCGCGTGCGGGACCAGCGGCCTCGAACCCCCGGACACCGCGTCCGGCGGCGCGGGCGACATCCCCGACCTGGCGGAGAACCGGCTCCAGATCCTGGAGGACCCCGGGGAGCCCTCGCTCCCGGTCACCGTCTCCTCGGTCGTGCACGACCCCTACCGCACCAGCGACGACCCGCTGGAGTACGAGGACGTCGAGGTCACCGACACCAGCCGGATCCTCCCGCTCACCGGCAGCCTCTCCGAGATCGTCTTCACCCTCGGGCTCGGCGACCACGTGGTCGGCCGCGACACCGCCGCCACCTTCGCCGAGGCGGCCGACCTGCCCGTGGTCAGCGAGGCCCACGAGGTGTCCGCCGAGAGCGTCCTGTCCCTCGAACCGACGGTCATCCTGGCCGACACCCAGACCGGCCCGCCCGAGGCCATCGAGCAGCTCCGGGCCTCCGGCGTCCCCGTCGTCATCATCGAGGAGGCGTGGTCCATCGAGGAGATGTACCCGCGTTTCACGCGTGTGGCCGAGGCCCTGGGCGTGCCGGAGGCGGGGGAGCGCCTCGTCGAGCGGACACGGGAGCAGATGGCCGAGGTGCGCGCGGCCTCCGCCGAAGCGGCGGGTGACCCCCTCGTCGCCTTCCTCTACCTGCGCGGCAGCGCCGGTGTGTACCTCCTGGGCGGACCCGGTTCGGGCGCCGACGCCCTGCTCGCCGAGGTCGGCGCCCGCGACGCCGGTGTCGAGGCGGGTCTGACCGCGCCCTTCACACCGATCACGAGCGAGGCGCTCATCGCCGCCCAGCCGGAGGTGATCCTGGTCATGACCAAGGGACTGGAGTCGGTCGGCGGCGTCGAGGGACTCGTCGAGATCCCGGGCATCGCCCAGACCCCGGCCGGTGCGACCGGCACGGTCATCGACTTCGAGGACGGGGTGCTGCTCAACTTCGGGCCGCGCACCCCGCAGGTCGTGGCCGCCCTCGCCGGGGAACTCGCCGGACTGGAGACGGCCGGAGCCGCCGAGTGACCTCCCCCGACCGCGCCGACCCCACGAGTTCCACTGCCCCCGAGCACCCCACAGACCCCAAGAGTTCCACCGGGCCTGCGGATCCAACCGGCCTCACAGCTTCCGAGAGTCCCTCTGGCTCCATTGACCCCACTCGGTTCGCGAGTTCCGCCGCCGCCGTGAGCCCAACTGCCTCCATGGACCCCACAGACTCCTCTGACCCCGCAGGTTCCGCTGGCTCCGAGCACGCCACCGCCCCCGCAGCCTCCGCGAGTCCCTCTGGCTCCATGGACCCGACCCGGTTCGCGAGCTCCATCGGTCCCATGGATCCAACCAGCCCCTCAGCTTCCGTGAGTCCCCCTGACCCCACAGACCCCACCGGCCCCGTCCCGCCCGGGCGTGCCCGGGCCCTGCGGCGGCTCCGTGCGACCGTCCTCCTGTCCGGCCTCACCGCCGGGCTCGTCGTGGTATCGGTCGTGGCCGCCGGCAGCGGCGCCTACCCGGTGCCCGCCGACCAGGTGGTCTCCTCCGTGCTGCACGCCCTCGGGATAGGGACCGGCACCCTCCCCGACCAGATCGGCCGGACCGTCCTGTGGGACGTCCGGCTGCCGCGCGTGGTCCTCGCCGTCATGGTCGGCGCCGCGCTCGGCGCCGCCGGCGCCATGATGCAGGGCGTCTTCGGCAACCCGTTGGCCGAGCCCGGTGTCATCGGCGTCTCCTCTGGTGCCGCCGTCGGCGCCATCCTCGTCATCGCCACCGGCCTCACCGTCTTCGGCCACTGGACGATCATCGCCGCGGCCTTCGTCTCCGGCCTGGCCACGACCCTGTTCGTCTACGTCTTCGCGCGCTCGCGCGGCCGCACCGAAGTGGTCACCCTGCTGCTCACGGGCATCGCCGTGAACGCCGTCGCCGGAGCCGCGATCGGCCTGATGACCAACTTCTCCCAGGACGCCGAGATCCAGACCATCACCTTCTGGCAGCTCGGCAGTGTCTCCACCGCCACCTGGTCCAAGGTCGCCGCCATCGCCCCGTGCCTGGTCCTCGGGCTCGTCGTGATCCCCTTCTCCGCGCGCCGCCTCGACCTGCTCGCGCTGGGAGAGGGCCCCGCGCGCCACCTGGGGGTGGACGTCGAGCGCCTGCGCCTGGCGCTGATCGCCGCCATGGCCCTGCTGACCTCGGCCGCGGTGGCCTTCGCCGGGATCGTCTCCTTCGTCGGCCTGGTCGTCCCCCACATCGTCCGCATGGTCACCGGTCCCGGCCACCGCGTGCTGCTGCCCGCCAGCGCCCTGGGCGGCGGCCTGCTCCTGCTCGCCGCCGACCTGCTCGCCCGCACCGTCGCCGCCCCCGCCGAGATCCCGCTCGGTGTCGTGACCGCGGGGATCGGCGGGCCGTTCTTCTTCTACCTGCTGCACCGCACCCGCACCAGGCAGGGAGGCTGGTCGTGACCGCCGAACCCCGTCCGTGGCGCCGTCCGGCCGCCGCCCTCGCCCCACTCGCCCGGCCTCCGCGCCGTCCCGAACCCGCCCCGCCGGGCACCACCGTGCTCGGCGCCGAGGGGATCACCGTGCGCCGGGGCGGCGCCACCCTGCTCGACGGCGTCGACCTCGGCGTCCGGGCTGGTGAACTCCTGGCCCTGGTCGGCCCGAACGGCGCGGGCAAGTCCACCCTGCTCGCGGCACTGTCCGGCGACGTCTCCGGCGCCCCGGTCCGGGGCGAGTCCGACACCGGCACCGTCCAGCTCCTGGACCGCCCGCTCCGCGACTGGACCCCGCCCGAACTCGCCCTGCGCCGAGCCGTCCTGCCCCAGGAGGCGACCGTCAGCTTCCCGTTCACGGTGGCCGAACTCGTCGCGATGGGCCGCGCGCCGTGGGCCGGACTCGGCGGCCCCGCCGAGGACGACGCCGCCACGGCCGACGCGATGGCGCGTGCCGGTGTCGCCCACCTGGCCGACCGGCGCTTCCCCACACTGTCCGGCGGCGAGCGCGCGCGGGTGATGTTCGCGCGGGTCCTGGCCCAGCGGACGCAGGTCCTGTTGCTGGACGAACCGACCGCCGCGCTCGACATCCGCCACCAGGAAGCCGTCCTTTCCGTCGCGCGTACACTCGCGGACAGCGGTGGGGCGGTTATCGTGGTCCTGCATGATTTGGGGCTTGCGGCTGCCTACGCCCATCGTGTGGCGATACTGTCCCAGGGGCGGGTGGTCGCGCGCGGCGCGCCGTCCGACGTGTTCACCGCGTCGCTGCTCAGCACCGTGTACCGGCACGATGTCGAGGTCGTCCCCCACCCCCGAACCGGGGTCCCGCTGATCGTGCCCCTCCGGTAACCGCTGTGAGCACGCTAGGTCGACAGGAGTAGGTCGTATTGGTGTCCGCAACTGATCGGCAGCCGCTGGACGAGGACCGGCCCCGGGGCCGGAGCCGGAACCAGGGCGGACGGCGGCGCCGCCCCCGTCAGCGCCGTCCACGCGTCACCCCCGGCGACGTCGTTCGGGGCATCGTCAGGACCATCGGTGAGATCCTGCTGACCGCGGGCCTCCTCATGCTGTTCTACGCGGCCTACGAGGTGTACGGGTCCCAGTGGGAGACGAACCAGGAGCAGGAGGGGCTGGCCGACGGGCTGGAGGAGAGCTGGTCGGCCGCGGACGAGGCCGGACCGGACTCGGCCCCGCTGCCGGGCAGCGCCGACAGCCGTCTGTACGTGCCCGGACTCGACCTCGACTGGGTGGTGGTCAACGGCACCAGCCAGGAGGACATCCAGTTCAGCCCCGGCCACTACACCTGGTTCGACAGCGAACCCGGCCAGCCGGGCAACTACGGCGTGGCCGCGCACCGCACGCCGGGCCTCTTCTGGGACCTGGACCAGCTGTCGTCGGGCGACGCCATGGTGCTGGAGGACGCGGAGAACTTCTACACCTACGAGGTGTTCCGCGAGGAGACCGTGCTGCCCAACGACGTGTGGGTGGTCGACCCCGACCCCTTCGACGAGGCCACCGACGAGGAGCCGGAGCGGTCCCTGCTCACCCTCACCACGTGCGCGCCGAAGCTGAACAACACCCACCGGCTCGTCGTGTGGGCCGAACTCACCGAGACCACGCCCAAGTCCGAGGGGATGCCCGAGTCCATCGCGCACATGGCCCCCGACGCCGACCAGGAGTAGGGAAGGAACGCGAATGTACGGTCTGATCTGGCGTATCCTGCCCGGCCCGTGGGTGTCCAAGCTGATCATGGCGCTGGGCCTGCTGGTGGGCGCCGCCACACTGCTGTGGATGTTCGCCTTCCCGGCGATCTCCCCCCACATGCCCTTCAACGACGGCGCGGTGGAGGGCGGCGGGCCCGTCCCCGCCGAGGGGGACGCGCCAGTGGAGGAACCCGCCGAGGGGGAGGCCCCGGCGGAGGACGGCCTGGTCGACGACACGGCCGACGGCCAGGGCTGAGAACGGGGACCACCAGGGGGTGGAACCGCCGCGCCTTCCGCGGACGCGGCCCCGGGGTGTGCGCGGCACCACCCCGGGGTCACTCTGATCGGTCGGTTCCTCCCGCTACCCTCAAGCAGGTGAGTAACGGGGGACGGGACGCATGACGGTAACGCAGACCACGATGGAGGACCGCCTGCGCGGACTCCGGGCCTGGCAGCGGGAGGCGTTCGAGGAGTACTTCCGCAGGGACCCGCGGGACTTCCTGGCGGTGGCCACGCCCGGAGCGGGCAAGACCACCTTCGCCCTCACGCTCGCCAGCGAACTCCTCCAGCAGCACCGGATCCGCGCGATCACCATCGTCTGCCCCACCGAGCACCTCAAGAAGCAGTGGGCCGAGGCCGCCGCGCGGTTCGGCATCGCCATCGACCCGGACTTCAAGAACGGCCAGGGCGCGCTCGGCCGCCAGTACGTCGGTGTCGCCGTCACCTACGCGCAGGTCGCCGCGCACCCGATGCTGCACCGCAACCGCACCGAGGCGCGCAGGACCCTGGTCATCTTCGACGAGGTGCACCACGCCGGCGACGCGCTCTCCTGGGGGGACGCGGCCCGCGAGGCCTTCGACCCGGCCGCCCGGCGGCTGTCGCTGACCGGCACGCCCTTCCGGTCCGACGTCAACCCCATCCCGTTCGTGGACTACGTCCAGGACAGCGCCGGGGTCCGCCGCTGCTCGTGGGACTACAGCTACGGGTACGCGCCCGCCCTGGAGGACGGGGTGGTGCGCCCGGTCATCTTCATGGCCTACTCCGGTGAGATGCGCTGGCGGACACGAGCGGGCGACGAGCTCGCCGCCCGCCTGGGGGAGCCGCTGACCCAGGACGCCCTGTCCCAGGCCTGGCGCGCGGCCCTGGACCCCAAGGGCGATTGGATCAAGAAGGTCCTGCAGGCCGCCGACCGGCGGCTGACCGAGGTGCGCAAGACCCACCCGGACGCGGGCGGCCTGGTCATCGCGAGCGACCACGAGAACGCCCGCGCCTACTCGCGGATCCTGCGGCAGATCACCGGCAAGGGCGCCACGGTCGTGCTCTCCGACGACCCCACCGCCTCCCGCAAGATCAGCCGTTTCGCCGCGAGCGACGACCGCTGGATGGTCGCGGTGCGCATGGTGTCCGAGGGCGTGGACGTGCCCCGGCTCATGGTGGGCGTGTACGCCACCTCCACCAGCACCGCCCTGTTCTTCGCCCAGGCCATCGGCCGCTTCGTGCGGGTGCGCCAGCGCGGCGAGGTCGCGTCGGTGTTCCTGCCCTCGGTGCCCACGCTGCTGGAGTACGCGGGCGAGATGGAGCGCGAGCGCGACCACGTCCTGGACCGGACCCCCACCGACGACGAGTACCCGGAGGAGGACCTCCTCAAGGAGGCCAACAAGAAGCGCGACACCCCCGACGCGGGGGAGGAGCTGCCGTTCGAGACGATGGAGTCGGCGGCGGAGTTCGACCGGGCGCTCTACGACGGCCTGGAGTACGGCGGGTCGCCGGGCTCCTCCGAGGAGGAGGACTTCCTGGGGCTGCCGGGGCTGCTCGACCCCCAGCAGGTCTCGCAGCTGCTGCGCAAGCGCAAGGCCGACATCCAGGCCAACCAGCGCAAGTCCAAGGCCAAGGCCGAGCCCGAGCAGGACGAGGGGCCCACGCACGAGGTCGTCGCCGAACTGCGCCGCGAGCTGAGCGGGCTCGTGGGCGCCTGGCACCACCGCACGGGCAAGCCGCACGGGGTCATCCACAACGAACTGCGCCGCGCGTGCGGGGGACCGCCGGTGGCCCAGGCGTCCCCACCGCAGATCCGTGAGCGCATCGCCAAGATCCGCACCTGGGCGGTCGGCCGCAAATAGCGTTATTCCGGCAAATACTTCGCAAGCTCGCGCACGGCCCGTCAGAACTTCGTCACCGCGTCGTTACTGTCCGTCAGATGATGGGACGACGTCTTCGCGCGAACACCGCGCTCTGGTCAGGACTCGTGATGTGCGGCGCCGCGCTGACGGGGCTCGTGGCGACCAGCCTGCCGGACACCACCCCGACGGCGACGGGTGCCGCGGCCTCCGCGCGCCAGGACGGGGATGAGCCGTGCCCGCCGGGCCTGGAGGCCCGCCTGAGCGACCCGGGCCTGCCGGGACTCGTCCCCGAGGGAGGGGAACTGACCCCCGTCCAGGCGGCGGAGTACGAGAAGAAGCTCCGCGAGGCCCTCGAACCCCTGCGCGCGCAGGACATCGCCCCGCCGAGGGAGGTGCCCGTGGTGGTGCACGTGATCCACGGCGAGGACGGGGAGGGCCGGGTCTCGGGCGAGCGCGTGCGCGAACAGATCGAGACCCTCAACTCCGCCTACGGCGGCCGCTTCTCCACCGGCCCCCAGTCCACCGACACCGGCTTCCGCTTCACACTCAGCGACATCACCCGCACCGCCGACGACGTCTGGTTCTCCCGGTTCAACGACCACAGGCGCACCATCCGCTCACAGCTGCACCAGGGTGGGCCCGAGACGCTGAACATCTACACCGCCGACCTGGGGCCGGGGCTCCTCGGGTTCTCCAGCTTCCCGCAGGACTACGCGGACGACCCCGAGCAGGACGGGGTGGTGGTCGCCCACGACACCCTGCCGGGCGGCGACCGCGCGCGCTTCGACCTGGGCCACACTGCCACCCACGAGGTCGGCCACTGGCTGGGCCTGTTCCACACCTTCCAGAACGGCTGCGACACCCCGGGCGACTACGTGTCCGACACCCCCTACGAGCGGGAGCCGGCCACCGGCTGCCCGGAGGGACGCGACACCTGCCGGATTCGGAGGGGGCTCGACCCCGTCGACAACTTCATGAACTACAGCGACGACGCCTGCATGACGACCTTCACCTCGGGCCAGGCGGAGCGGATGGCCCAGCACTGGGCGGCCTTCCGCGACGGCGGCCCGCGCGCGCTCACAAGGACAGGAGCCGCCGCAGAATGACGTCGATCCGCCCCATGGCTGGCCGTGCCGGTCCCCGACCGGCACCCGGACCTGATCGCCGGCCGGCTCGCCGTCCCCACCGGCCGCGCACGCGGACGGGGGCGGCGGCGCCGCTAGGCTAGGGGCATGGCAGCGAACATCTACCTGACCGGGATCAAGCCCACCGGTGACTTCCACCTGGGCAACTACATCGGCGCGATCAAGCCCGCCCTGGCGGCCGCGCGCGAGTACGACACGTACTACTTCATCGCGGACTACCACGCGCTCAACACCATCAAGGACGCCGACGAGCTCCGCCACAGCATCCGGTCAGGCGCTGCCACCTGGCTCGCGTGCGGGCTCGATCCGGAGCAGACCGTCATCTACCGGCAGTCCAGCGTCCCGGAGACCTTCGAGCTCACCACCATCCTGAGCGCCCTGACCCCCAAGGGCCTCATGAACCGCGCGCACGCCTACAAGGCCGCCCGCGACCGCAACAACGAGGCCGGGATCACCGACCTCGACGCCGGGATCAACATGGGGCTGTACAACTACCCCATCCTCATGGCCGCCGACATCCTCATCATGGAGGCCACCCGCGTCCCGGTCGGCCGCGACCAGTCGCAGCACATCGAGTACACCGCCGACATCGCCGGGTACTTCAACCACCGCTTCGGCGCGTCCTACAGCTTCCCGCCGCCCAAGGGCGTCATCGACGACAGCGACGCCAGCATCCTGCCGGGTGTGGACGGCCGCAAGATGAGCAAGTCCTACGACAACCACATCCCGCTGTTCCTGCCGGAGAACAAGCTCAAGAAGGCCATCCGGCGCATCCCCACCGACTCCACGCCGGTGGAGGACCCCAAGGACCCCGACACGTCGGTGCCCTTCCAGCTCCTCGCCCACTTCGCCGACGAGGACAAGGTCGCCGACGTGCGCAAGCGCCTGGAGGCCGGCGGCATGGGCTGGGGCGACCTCAAGAACGAGCTCTTCGAGGCCGTCAACGCCGAACTCGCGCCCAAGCGCGCCCGCTACGAGGAACTGATGGCCGACCCCGCGCGGATCGACGCGATCCTGGACGCCGGATCGGCCCGCGCCCGTGAGCGCGCCCGCACCGTCATCGACCGCGTGCGCGCGGCCATCGGCGTCGGCTGACCCGGCCGCACGGCCGCTCGGACGAGCGGTCACACCCGTCCGCCGCCGGCCACGGCCGGTGGCCGGTGCGGCAGCGGGTGGACCCCCGTCCGCGGATCGGTCTCCGGCGGTGAGCGGGCCCCGGTCGGCGGATGGGACCCGGCCGTCGCTCCTCAGGCGACCACCGGCTCGCCCCGCAGTTCCACTCCCGCGTCGCGGAGCTGCCCCAGCGCCGACTCCACGGTCGCGGCGCCCACACCCGCGGTCAGCCCCAGCAGCACACGCGTCCGGAACCCCTCGGCGGCCGCGTCCAGCGCCGTGGCGCGCACGCAGTGGTCGGTGGCGATGCCCACCACGTCCACCTCGTCCACGTCGCGTTCGCGCAGCCAGTCCGCCAGGGCCGTGCCGTCGTCGGCGGTGCCCTCGAAGCCGCTGTAGCCGTCGGAGTACTGGCCCTTGCTGAACACCGCGTCGGCGAGCGAGGCGTCGAAGCCCGGATGGAACTCCGCGCCCACGGTCCCCGCCTGGCAGTGCACGGGCCAGCTCGTGACGTAGTCGGGCTCCGTGGAGAAGTGCGCCCCCGGGTCGATGTGGTAGTCCCGGGTGGCCACCACCGCCCCGTAGTCCTGGGCGTTGTTCCGCGCGTGGTCGGTCACGGCGGCGGCGGTGGCTGCACCGCCGGACACGGCCAGGCTCCCGCCCTCACAGAAGTCGTTCTGTACGTCCACCACGATGAGTGCTCGCATCTGCGCATCACTTCCCTTCACTGTCCAGTCTGCCCCCTGTGCGGGCGTGGCGGCTCCGGCCCGGTGTGATGATCGGAGAGCACGGGACACACCGGGCCCGGGTCCGCCGCCGGGCGCCCGAGCGGTCCCGGCAGGGGAGGGGAGAGATGAGCTCCATGCCGACGCCGCCCCCTGAGGGGGAGTACACGCTGCGACGCCAGCGGAACGGGTCGGGATACTTCGGCCACGTGCGCGTCGAGCTGCGGCCGGGCGGGACGGCCGGCCCTCCCTCGGTCGCCTGGGCGGTGCCAGCCGAGGACCGGGCGTCGATCGGACCGCGGGAGGACGCCGAGTTCGTCGCGGCCGCGATCACCGGCGCCCGGGACGGCGTCCGGCTGGCGCGGGCCCTGGGCGCGACCGTGGACGGCTGGGCGGTGGACATCGTGCGGGCCCGGCTCAGCCTGACCGACATCGAGGAGAGCGCCGTGCGCACCGCCGCGGCGATGGCGGTGGGCGCGGCCTTCGGCGTGCGACACCGGCTGCACGTGCGCTTCGAGTCCGGATGGTACGTGGCGCGCGACCCCGTGAACCGCGCCCCGTGACGTTCCTGACACGGGTGCCCGGCCGGAGCAGCGGCGAAGCGGCGGGGCCTCAGCGGAAGACGGTCGGCAGGGCGGCCTCGCCGCGCGACATCCGCAGCGCCTCCTCCGGCAGCTCCGCCAGGGCCGCCCGGTGCCGCTCCCGGGCGTCGGCGGCGGTCTCGCGGCCCACGACCTCCCCGTCGGCCACCAACGGGCGCAGCATCGGACGCAGGCCCGTCTCCGCGGGCGGCACGTGGGGGAAGACCTCCTCGGACACGGCCGTGCCCCGATCGTCGAGCCGGCGCGCCCCCCACTTGCGGCCGCCCCGGCTGGGCTTGCCGACCGAGCGCTTGGCCACCGGCGCCAGCGCCGTGTTTGGCTCCAGGGAACGGGCCCGCGCCACCAGCTTGTACACCAGCGACACCGTCGGCGCCCCGGAGCCGGTCACCAGCGAGGTCCCCACGCCGTACCCGTTCACCGGAGCCACGGCCAGCGCCTGTACCGAGTGCTCGTCCAGGTCGCCGGTCACCAGGATCCGGGTGTTCACCGCGCCCAGGCCGTCCAGCTCCTTGCGCACCCGCGCGGCGGTCGCGGCCAGGTCGCCGGAGTCGAGCCGGACCGCGCCCAGGTCCGGACCGGCCGTCTCCACGGCGGTGCGCACGGCGCGCTCGACGTCGAAGGTGTCGACCAACAGGGTCGTCCCCGCGCCCATGGACTCCACCTGCGTCCGGAAGGCGTGCCGCTCGCTGTCGTGCAGCAGGGTGAAGGAGTGCGCGGCCGTACCGCCCGTGGGCACGCCGTAGGTGCGCCCGGCCTCCAGGTTGGAGGAGGTCGCGAACCCGGCGATGTAGGCGGCCCGGGCGGACGCCACGGCCGACTCCTCGTGCGTGCGGCGCGATCCCATCTCGATCAGCGGCCGGTCGCCGGCGGCCACCACCATGCGCGAGGCGGCCGAGGCGATCGCGCTGTCGTGGTTGTACACCGACAGCGCGAGCGTCTCCAGGAGCACGGCCTCGGCGAAGGAGCCCTCCACCACCAGGATCGGGGAGCCCGGGAAGTAGGTCTCCCCCTCGCCGTAGCCCCACACGTTGCCGCTGAACCGGTACTGTGACAGCCACTCCAGCGTCGGGTCGTCCACGACTCCGTGGTCGGAGAGGAAGTCCAGCTCGGCGGTACCGAACCGGAAGCGCTCCAGCAGCTCCAGGAACCGCCCGGTCCCGGCCACGACGCCGTACCGGCGCCCCTCGGGGAGTCGCCGGGCGAACATCTCGAAGACGGACCTGCGGCTCGCGGCGCCGCTGTGCAGGGCGCCCTGGAGCATGGTGAGTTCGTAGTGGTCGGTGAGCAGCGCGCTGCTGCTGTCCTCGCTCATGCCGACGAGCCTAGTGCGGCGCCGCCCGGGCGCGGGCGTGGCGAACGCCACGCAGCCGCGGACCGGCGCCGGAGACCCCGCGGAGTGGGAGCGAATCAACAATACCCATTTGGTTGGTAGGGATCTCTTCTTGGGTACCCTGGGGGCATGCTCAGCATTGATCGCTCGATCTACGACAAGATCGTCGCCCACGCCCGCCGCGACCACCCGGACGAGGCGTGCGGGATCGTGGCCGGACCGGAGGGCTCCGACCGACCCGAGCGGTTTGTCGAGATGATGAACGCGGCGCGCTCGCCCACGTTCTACGAGTTCGACTCCACCGAGTACAAGCAGGTCTACGACCAGCTGTGGGACCGCGACGAGGACTTCGTGGTGATCTACCACTCCCACACGATGACCGAGGCCTACCCCTCGCGCACCGACATCACCTACGCCCAGTGGCCCCAGGCCCACTACGTACTCGTGTCCACCCGCGAGCCCGACACGGTCGAGTTCCGCTCCTACCGGATCATCGAGGGCGAGGTCACCGAGGAACCGGTGGAGATCACCGGGCCCGCGGGCGACCCCGAGCAGTAGCCTCCGCGCCCCCAGGAACGCCGCCTCGGAATGGGCCCGGCGCACCCCCTGTTGGGACTGTACGCACGACAACGAACACTTACGGAGACACCTTCATGGCCATCGAGGTCCGCATCCCCACCATCCTGCGCAACCTGACCGGCGACGCCAAGGTCGTCGAGGGCGCGGGCGACACGCTCGGCGAGCTGTTCACCGACCTGGACAACAAGTACCCGGGCATCGGCGAGCGCATCGTGGACGACGGCAAGCTGCGCCGCTTCATCAACGTCTACCTCAACGACGAGGACGTGCGCTTCGTCGGCGGTCTGGAAGCCAAGCTCAACGACGGCGACAACGTCACCGTCCTGCCGGCCGTGGCCGGCGGAAGCCGATAGCTCCCCACGGCAGCATCCACAGCTAGGACTGGCATGCGCTACGACTCCCTGCTGGACTCCCTCGGCGGTACGCCCCTCGTCGGGCTGCCGCGGCTCTCGCCCTCGCCGGACGTGCGGATCTGGGCGAAGCTGGAGGACCGCAACCCCACCGGCTCGATCAAGGATCGCGCCGCGTTCTTCATGATCGAGCAGGCCGAGAAGGACGGGCTGCTCTCCCCGGGCTGCACCATCCTGGAACCGACGTCGGGCAACACCGGCATCTCCCTGGCCATGGTCGCCAAGCTGCGCGGCTACCGGATGGTCTGTGTGATGCCGGAGAACACCTCGGCGGAGCGCAAGCAGCTCCTGGCGATGTGGGGCGCGCGGGTCCACTTCTCCGACGCCGCGGGCGGGTCCAACGAGGCGGTCCGCGTCGCCAAGGAGATGGCCCGGGAGAACCCCGACTGGGTGATGCTCTACCAGTACGGCAACCCGGCCAACGCCCGCGCCCACTACGAGACCACCGGTCCCGAACTGCTCGCCGACCTGCCGGAGATGACGCACTTCGTCGCGGGGCTGGGCACCACCGGCACGCTGATGGGTGTCGGCCGGTACCTGCGCGAGCACAAGCCGGATGTGCAGGTCGTGGCCGCCGAACCCCGCTACGGGGAACTGGTCTACGGTCTGCGCAACCTCGACGAGGGCTTCGTCCCGGAGCTCTACGACGAGTCGGTCCTGACCACGCGCTTCTCCGTGCCCTCCGACGCCGCCCTCAAGCGGACCCGGGAACTCCTGGACCAGGAGGGCATCTTCGCGGGCGTGTCCACCGGCGGCGCGCTGCACGCCGCCCTCGGCATGGCCCGCAAGGCGGAGCGGGCGGGAGAGCGCGCCGACATCGCGTTCATCATCGCCGACGCCGGGTGGAAGTACCTGTCCACCGGCGCCTACGAGGGCACTCTCGAAGAGGCCGAGGAACGCCTCGACGGACAGCTCTGGGCCTGAGGCACGAGTGAGCGGCGGCCGGTCCGGGCGCCACCGTTCCGGCCGACCGGAAGGAGGCCGGCACCCCGCGGGGTGCCGGCCTCCCGCATGAGGCGTGTGCGCGGTGGGAAGGATGGGACGGGAGTGCCCGCTCGGCCCGAGTCGACGTGGGCCGGGTGTGCAGGGGGAGTCCGCAGGGACGGACGCGACGAAGGTGAACCGCCGTGGTCGGACGGACCCGCCCGAGAAAGGTGCGTACCGAAACGTGCGCCCAACGAACCGGACACATATGGTCAATGTGTGTGAAAAATTCACACGTGATCCTCGTCGCCTGAGATGCGGGCCACATTTTGTACCACCCGGCCGGTCATTGGGGTACACCCGTAACAACGGGACATCCGCAGAACCAGCCGCCATCCGCACTCCCCGGACACGTCCGACGACGAGTGCCACGGACGCCGCGCGGCCCATCGAGAAGGCGACGACGACGTGCGACTCACCATTATCGGGTCCTCCGGGAGCTTCCCGGGGCCGGACAGCCCGGCCTCCTGCTATCTGGTGGAGGCCGGAGGGTTCCGGCTCCTGCTCGACATGGGCAACGGATCCCTCGGCACACTGCAGCGGCACCTCGACATCTACTCGGTCGACGCCGTCTACCTGAGCCACCTGCACGCCGACCACTGCTTCGACCTGTGCTCGTACTGGGTGGCCCGCATGTTCCCGCCGGGCGGACCCAAACCGCGCATCCCCGTGTACGGCCCCAAGGGCGTCGCGCAGCGGGTGGCCGAGGCCTACGGGCTCGACCCGGACCCCGGCATGACCGAGGTCTTCGACTTCCACGAACTCACCCCGGGCACCTTCGAGCTGGGCCCCTTCTCCGCGCGCGTCGACACCGTCAACCACCCGGTGGACGCCTTCGGCATCCGCCTGGAGCACGAGGGGTCGAGCCTGACCTACTCCGGGGACACCGGCGCCTGCGACTCCCTCGTGGACCTGGCCGCCGACACGGACCTGTTCCTGTGCGAGGCCGCCTTCCACGACCACGTGGAGCACCCGAAGGACATGCACCTGACCGGCAGCGAGGCGGGCGACCACGCGCGCCGCGCACGCGCCCGCAAGCTGCTGCTCACCCACCTGGTGCCCTGGAACGACGACGAGGTCACGCTCACCGAGGCGCGTTCCACCTACGGCGGCCCCATCGACCTCGCGCGCAGCGGACAGGTGCACGCCGTCGGAGTCTGACCGGGTCCGGACCGGGGACGGACCTCCGGCGGGCCGGAGTGCGCGCCGACGACTTCCCGGCTCCCGCACCGGGCGGACGCCCGCGGATATACGCTCGATGGCATGGCCCGACCTGACGGACGTGTTCCGACCCAACTCCGCCCTGTGACCATCACCCGCAACTGGCTCCGCCAGGCGGAAGGCTCCGTGCTCATCGAGTTCGGGGACACCCGCGTGCTGTGCGCCGCCACCGTCGAGGACGGTGTGCCCCGCTGGCGCCGGGGCACCGGCGAGGGGTGGGTCACCGCCGAGTACGCGATGCTGCCCCGCGCCACCGACACCCGCGGTGCCCGCGAGTCCGTGCGCGGCAAGATCGGCGGCCGCACCCACGAGATCTCCCGCCTCGTCGGCCGCTCCCTGCGCGCGGTCGTCGATTTCAAGGCGATGGGCGAGCACACCATCACCCTGGACTGCGACGTGCTCCAGGCCGACGGCGGCACCCGGACCGCCGCCATCACCGGCGCCTACGTCGCCATGGCGGACGCGATGAAGTGGCTGCGCAAGCGCCGCAAACTCAAGAACAACCCGCTCACCGGATCGCTGGCGGCGGTCAGCGTCGGCGTGGTCCAGGGCCAGCCGCGCCTGGACCTGAACTACCTGGAGGACTCGGTCGCCCAGACCGACATGAACGTCGTGCTGACCGGTGACGGCCGCTTCGTGGAGGTGCAGGGCACCGCCGAGGGCGAGCCGTTCGACCGCGACCTGCTCAACCAGCTCCTCGACCTGGCGGCCGGCGGCTGCGAGGAACTGACCGCCATCCAGAAGAAGGCTCTGTCGGAGTGACCGCGACGAACAGCGTCGGCCACCGGATCGGCGTTGTTCCGCGTGAAGGGGGAACGGTGAAGATCGTTCTGGCGACGCGCAACGCCAAGAAGGTCCCGGAGATGCGGGCCATCCTCGCGGAGGCGGGGGTGACCGCGGAGGTGCTCGGGCTCGACGCCTTCCCGGACGCGCCGGACGTACCGGAGACCGAACCGACGTTCATCGGCAACGCGCTGCTCAAGGCCCGGGCGATCGCCGCCCACACCAACCTGCCGGCCGTGGCCGACGACTCCGGTCTGAGCGTGGACGAACTCCGGGGCATGCCCGGTGTCCTGTCCGCGCGCTGGGCGGGGCGGTTCGGCGGGCGGGACCGCGACCGCGCCAACCTCGACCTGGTCCTGGACCAGCTGGCGGACACCCCGGCCGAGCGCAGGGGCGCGCAGTTCGTGTGCGCCGCGGTCCTCGTGATGCCGGACGGGACGGAGGTGGTCGCCGAGGGCGTGCTCCGCGGTCGGGTCATCACCGAGCGGCGGGGCGAGCACGGGTTCGGCTACGACCCCGTCTTCGTGCCCGAGGGGGAGACCAGGACCACCGCCGAGCTGTCCCCGGAGGAGAAGAACGCGATCAGCCACCGGGGCATCGCCTTCCGCAAGCTCGCCGGCGACCTCGCGGAGATGATCTGACCGGCGGAGCCGGTGCGGCGTGACACCCTCCCGGGACCCGTGCGCGGGCGGGGTCCCGGGAGGCCCGTGGCAGGGCGGGAGGTCCGTGTGACAGGGGTGGCGGGTGCGGCCGGGACGGACGCGGAGAGCCCGCCAGAAAAATCCTCCCGGATGTGTTTGGGCCCCGGACGCGTGGGGGAGGACCACCCATGTCTGACAAGCACATCTCGCTAGACACTAGACACCCGGTCCCCGGCAGGGGATCGAGTAGCCCGGAGGCGTCACTCCGCGGACCTGTCCCTCACAGGACTGACAACGCGGAACGTCCCCGCGACGAGGTCTCCTCGCCGTACGGACGGTTTGACGCCGCCGGGTCTGTTGTCTAGACTCCACCGAGTCGCCACGGAACGGCGAGCGGCCCTCAGGGTCGAGCTCAGCACCGGACCGGCCTCTTCGGTACAAGCGACATCATCTCCACTTCCGGCCTTACCGGTCCGAGCACTCATGCGGTTCGGGTAGGCTCGGGGAGTTGCTTCGAGAGCCGGGCGAATTCGCCCGGGCGAGGAAGCGGAACGGGCTTTACCCCGATCAATTGCTCCGAAACCGCCGATTTGGCGGGGCACGGAACACCTGATAAAGTAAAGACATAACGAAGCGTCCACACCGCACTGGCGGTGGAAACGCAGGCAGCCTTCCACGGAAGAGCACACCGGTCGGTGAAACGGTCGGGGGCTTGTACGGGATGAGCGGTTGTTTCTTGAGAACTCAACAGCGCGTGTTTGATTTTCTTTAAGCCATGTTTGTTTTGGCCCC
>NZ_LGEC01000085.1 GCF_001279585.1 Nocardiopsis sp. NRRL B-16309
CAGCGTCGACCCGGTTCAGGGGAGGAGCAAGCGGGCGCTCATGGACGCCGCCCGCACGGTCGTGGTCCTGGCCGAGCACACCCGTATCGACCACGACCGCATGTCGCGCTTCGCTGCCCTGGGCGATGCCGACTGCCTCATCACCGGCACCGAACTCGGCCCGGAACCGGCCGCACGCCTGGCCACCCGCGTCCTGCGCGTGGTGCGGGCCTGAGCGCCGGTCCGCGAGCGCCCTCCTGAGGCGGGGAGGGCACCCGGGTTCCGCCTGCCCCGGGCCCCGCGCGGCAAGGAAACATCGGATGATCCTCTCTTCGTCGTGCCTCCTATGTGGTTTCGTGTGTGCTTGGCTTGCCCGGTGGCCCACGAGTGAAATAGTGAGCGCATCTCTGTGAACACAGGGTTTGGGGAGGTGGGGGAGGGGCTTGTCGAGGGTCAAACCCTGCTATAAAGTCAATCAAAACCAATGAAGTCCACATGATCCGCACGGGATGTGGTCGCGGGCGCGGGTCGTGCGGAGCCCGTCCATCGCCCCGCGAAAGGGCCGGTCGGACGGGTCGGCGCCCCTCGAACGACCGCCGTTCCGCCCCGCCGGAGGACGGCGTTCCGCGGCGGCGCGCGACGGCGTCGCGGCTGATCGGCCGACCCCGCCACGTCCGAGTCCACGGCAGTGGAACCCCCACCGAACGGAAGGCGTCCGCGATGAGGTCCAGGGTCTCGACCGCCCCCCGTGGCGCGGTGGCCGCGGGATGCCTCATCGCGCTCCTCCTGCCCACCGGGTGCGCGTCGGCCGCCGAGGAGGCGGCCGACGCGCCGGATCCGTCCCCGACGGCCTCGGCCGCGGACGACGAGGCCGCCGTGCTCACCGCCTACACCGGCATGTGGGAGGCGGTGGTCACCGCGTCCCACGAGGGGACCGGCGCCTCCGCCGAACTCGAACGCCATGCCGTCGACGGTGCCTTGGTCCTGATGACCCAGGCGCTGGAGGACGCGCGCCGGACCGGTTCCGACGTCTCCGGTGAGCCCGCCCTGGACCCCGAGGTGCTGATCGAGTCCACCGACCGCGCCCAGGTCACCGACTGCCTCGATGACTCCTCATGGCGCCTGTCCGCGCAGGCCGCGTCGGCGGAACCGCGCCGGGTGGACGCCGTACTCGTACACGACGGACTCGCCTGGCGCGTGTCCGACCTTCGCATCTGGGAGCCGGGAACATGCTGAAACGGACAGGTACGGCCTCACTCGCGGTCCTCGTGGGTGTTCTGGTCGCGCCGCCCCCCGCGGGCGCCGACCCGGGGTCCTTCCTGGGCCAGGTCGAGTGCGGCGGCTCCGGCGGCCCCGGGTGCTCGATCATGCTGCGCTGGTCGCAGGAACAGGGCGGTACCCCCGGGGCGCCCGGTACCCCCGGTTCCGGCGGGACGGGGGCGACTCCCTCCGTGCCCGGACCCTACGACCACGTCGACTGGGACGCGATCGACTGGGAGAACGCCGTGGACTGGGACGCGATCGACTGGGACTCCGTCGACTACAGCGGCGGAGAGGGCGAGGGCGGCGAAGAGGGCGGGCCGGCCACCGATGCCACGACCGCGATCCAGGAGGCCATCGCGGCCTTCGAACTCCCCGCGCCGAAGATCAGCACCTCGCCTGACGCCGACGGCCTCGTGCTCGTGCACACTCCGGTCTGGCTGTGGGTCGAGGAGGAGGACTGGGCGGACGCCACGGCCACGGCCGAGGTCCCCGGCCTGTCGATGACGGTCACCGCCGTCCCCTCCGGCATCCGCTGGACCATGGGCGACGGGACGGAGATCGTCTGCGAGGGATCGGGCACTCCGTACGACCCGGCCGCGCACGACCCGGCGTCGGAGTCGCCCGACTGTGGCCACGTCTACACCCGGGCCTCCGGCACCCAGGACGGCGGCGCCTACACGGTCACCGCGGCCATCAACTGGGAGATCTCCTGGGAGTTCTCCGACGGAACGAACGGCACGCTCGGTACCGCCGCGACCTCCTCCGAGGTCGCCGTCACGGTCGAGGAAGCACAAGGACTGGTCTCCGGCTCCGGCCGCTGACTCTGGAAGGCAGTGGAGACGACATGGTGGGTACGAGCACCGGCCCGGCGAGCCGCACCCGACCGAGCCCGGCGCCGCCGGTCCGGCTCCTGGGCAGCGGGCCGCGGCGATGGCGCTGGCTGGTCCTGGGCCTGGCCCTGGCCACGACCGGAGCCCTGGCGGGCGTCACCGCGGTCGAACGGCTGGACCAGCGCCAGGGGGTCCTGGTCGCCGAGGGCGACCTGCCCGCCGGGCACGTGGTGGGCGCCGGCGACCTCAGAGTCGTCCGGATGACCGTGGCCGACGGGGTCTCCGTCATCGGCGAGCAGGAGTTGGAACAGGTCATCGGCCGCCCGCTCACCGTGCCCGTCGCGGACGGCTCCGTCCTGTCCGGCACCGCTCTGGGCCCCGACGCGGCCTACCCCGCCGCCGAGGAGGCGGTCGTGGGCGCCTCCCTCCAGCCCGGGCGCTTCCCCGCCTCCCTCCAGCCCGGATCGGCGGTGTCGGTCGTGGTCTTCACCGAGGAGGCCGGGGGCGAGGGTTCGCAGGACGGAGCCGAGGCCTACCCCGCCCGCGTCCAGAGCGTGGAGCCCTCCGCCACCGACGGGTCGGTGATCGTCGAACTCGCCGTCGCCGCCCTGGACGCCGCCCGCATCTCCGCCGCCGCCGCGACGGAGAGCGTCGCCGTCGTCCAGGTCCCGCCCAGGGGAGGCGCCTGATGACCCGGACCGTGGCCCTGTTCTCGCTCGGCGGCGCACCCGGCGTCACCCTGGCCGCCATGGCCCTGGCCGCCGTCTGGCCCGGGGACACCGGCGCCGTTCTGGTCGAGGCCGACGCCTCGGGCGGTGACATCGGCACCTGGCGCACACTCCAGACCTCGCCGGGACTGACCGACCTCGCGGCCGCCCTGCGCCACGGAGCGGACGGCGGATACGGCGCCGGTCCCGCCGAGCACGCCCAGATTCTTCCGGGCGGACTCCCCGTCTGCCCGGCACCGGCCTCCCCCGACCGCGCGGACGGCGCCGTCCGGCTCCTCGCCCAGAACACCGCCGCACTCGCCGCCGCGCCCGGGCCCGTGACCGTCCTCGACCTCGGGCGGCTCGCCCCCCGCACCGCCACCGCCCACCTGGCCGCCCAGGCCGACACCGCGCTCCTGCTGGCCGGGGACGACCTCGCCCAGCTGCGCCGCGTCCAGGAGTCGGCGGCCTACCTCTTCGAGACCCTGCCCGGGCTGCGGACCGTCATCACCGGGGGCCGGGGCTCCACCTCCGAGATCGCCGGGGCCGTGGGCGTCCCCGTCTGGGGCCGGATCCCCGAGGACCGCGCCGGCGCCGCCTTCCTCCGCGGGGAGAAGGGGCTGCGCCGCCCCGAGCGCCGACCCCTCTTCCGCGCGGCGGCGTCCCTGTCCCACGCACTCGTCCAGGACGCGGCGTCGCCGCGCGAGCACACGGAGGTCGCTGTATGAGCAGGATCGACGAGATGTTCGAGAAGAACCCCACCCAGCCCCTCGACCTGGATTCCGGTGCCACCGAACGCCAGGACGAGTGGGTGGAGTGGACAGCGGCCGAGGCCACCCGCCGACTCAGTGAACTGCTGCGCGAGAACACCGAGATCGGTGCCGCCGACTACCGGCGCGAGGCCGAACGCGTCATCGCGCGCATCCTCGACGAGGCCGCCAGCGAGGCCCTGTCCGCGGGTCGGCCCGTGCTCTCCCCGGCCGCCGAGGCGGGCATCTCCCGCCGCGCCATCGCCCAGGTCTGCGGCCTCGGCCCCCTCCAACCGCTGCTCGACGACCCCGAGATCGAGAACATCAACGTCAACGGCTCCAGCGTGTGGGTCCGCTACGCCGACGGGCGCCGCGAGCAGCGGCCGCCGCTGTTCGACGACCCCGACAGCCTCGTCGCGCTGGTCCGGCGCATCGCCGCAGAGTCGGCCACCGGCGAGCGCCGCTTCGACCCGGGCGCCCCGATCCTGGACATGCCGATGCCCGGGGGCGAGCGGCTCAACGCCGTCATGGAGGTCGCCCGCCAGCCGTCGGTGTCCATCCGCCGCCACCGCCACAGCCGCACCTCCCTGGAACGGCTGCGCAAGCTCGGCACCCTCGACCCGTTCCTGGTCAGGCTGCTGCGCGCCGCCGTGCTGGCCCGGCGCAACACGGTCGTCACCGGAGGCACCGGCGCGGGCAAGACCACCCTGCTGCGGGCCCTGGCCTCGGAGATCCCCGCCACCGAACGCCTCGTCACCATCGAGGACGTCTTCGAGCTCGGGCTGGACCGCGACACCGACGCCCACCCCGACTGCGTCGCCCTCCAGGCGCGCCCGGCCAACATCGAGGGCGTCGGCGAGATCACCATCGCCGACCTCGTGCGCACCGCGCTGCGCATGTCCCCCGACCGGGTCATCGTCGGTGAGACGCGCGGGCAGGAGACCGTCCCCCTGCTCAACGCGATGAGCCAGGGCAACGACGGCAGCCTGACCACGCTGCACGCCGCCGACTCCTCGGGCGCCTTCACCAAGCTGGGCGCCTACGCCGCCCAGTCGGCCGAACGCCTGCCCCTGGAGGCCACGGCCTCCCTGGTCGCCGCGGCCGTCCACCTGGTGGTGCACGTCTCGGCGGTTCCGACCGGCGGGCGCCGCGTGACCAGCGTCCGCGAGGTCGTGGGCGCCGAGGGGCAGAACGTGGTCTCCAACGAGATCTACCGCCGGGCCCGCACGGGCGAGCGCCTGCCCGCGGCGCCGCCCAGCCCCGACACCCTGGACGCCCTGGTCGACGCCGGGTTCGACGCCGGCCTGCTGCACACCGACGTGAGCGTGGGGGGACCGTTCTCGTGACCCCGACCCTCCTCGTCGCCATGTGCGGCGCCTTCGCCGGAGCGGGGGTGTGGATCGCCCTCGCCTCCCTGGTCCCGCCCCGGGACGCGACTCGCCCCGCCCGCCTGCGCACCGCGCTGCTCGAACGGCACCGGCCCGCCCGCCTGGCCGCCTCGGTGGGCGTGGGCGCCCTCGTCTGGTTCGCCACCGGATGGCCGGTCGCCGGGATCCTGCTCGCCGCGGGCGCCTGGTGGGCGCCCCTCATGCTCGGACCCGACCGCCACCACGAACGGCAGGTGGCCGGGATCGAGGCGGTCGCGGCGTGGACGGAGATGCTGCGCGACCTCATGGCGGGCGCCGCCGGACTCCACCAGGCCATCGCCGCCACCATCCCCATCGCGCCCGAGCCGGTGCGGGCCGACGTCGTCCGCCTCACCGACGCGCTGCGCCAGGGGACACCGCCCCAGACCGCGCTGCGGCGGTTCGCCGACGACGTCGACAACCCCACCGCCGACCTGGTCGCCGCGGCGCTGAGCAGCGCGACCTCGCGGCACGCCACCGACCTGGGCGTCCTCCTGGGCAGCCTCGCCGAGGCCGCGCGCGAACAGGCCGCGATGCTGGTGCGGGCGGCGGCCGGGCGTGCGCGCGTGCGCACCTCCACCCGGATCATCATCGCGGTCACCCTGGGGATGGCCGTGCTCATGCTGCTGTTCAGCCCCGACTACCTGGACCCCTTCGACGGCGTGCTCGGCCAGACCGTGCTCGCCGCCATCGGCGCCCTGTGGGCGGCCGCCCTGGCCTGGCTGGTCCGGCTGTCGCGGCCCAAACTCGGACCGCGGGTGCTCTCAGCGGGCGCCCCGCGCGAGACGGAGGCGGTGGCGTGATACCCGACTCGATCCTGGCGGCCGCCGCGGCCGGAGCCCTCGTCGGACTGGGCCTGTGGCTGCTGCTGGCCGTGCGCTTCGCCGGACCCACCCTCGCCGAGCGCCTCGCCGCCCGGCCGCCCGCCCCCACGGCACCGGTCCGCGACCGGAGCACCGGTCCGCTCTCACGCCTGGGCGCGCTCGGGGTGCCGCTCCTGGCCGGGCTCGGCCTGCCCCGGACCCGCACGCTGCGCGACCTGGAGATCTGCGAACGCGACCCGGCCGCCTTCCTGGCCGAGAAGGCCACCGGAGTGGTCCTGGCCGTGACGGTGCCGCCGGTCCTGGGCCTGCTCCTCGGCGTGGCGGGCGTGAACCTGCCGACCGGCTACGCCGCCCTGGGATGGGGCGTCTTCGCCCTCGTGGTCTGGTTCGCCCCCGACCTGGCCCTGCGGGACGAGGCGCGCAAGCTCCGTGAGCGCATGCGGCACACCCTGGCCGCGTTCGCCGACCTCGTCGTGGTCTCCCTCGCGGGGGGAGCGGGCGTCAACGGGGCCCTGACCGACGCCGGGTCCGCGGGCGACGGGTGGGCCATGGTCCGCATCCGCGAGGCCCTGCGCGACGCCGCGCTGCGGCGCCGACCGCCCTGGACGGCGCTGCGCGACCTCGGGGAGCGCTACGACACCCCCGAGTTCGACGAACTCGCCGCCAGCCTGCAGCTCGCGGGCGCCGACGGGGCGCGTATCCGCTCCTCGCTCGCCGCCAAGGCCAAGACCCTGCGCACGCAGTTCCTCGCCGACCTGGACGCCGACGCCCAGTCCGACACCGAGCGGATGAGCCTGCCCGTCGTCCTGCTCTTCGCCGGCTTCCTCGTCCTGCTCGGCTACCCGGCCCTGAGCCACGTCCTGTTCAGTCTCTGACATCCTTCCGACCCCTGGGAGCTCCCCGATGAAACGCATCACCTCCTTCCTCCGCACCCGTCTGGGCCTGCCGCGCGACGACCACGGCTACTCGACCGAGACGGTCGTGGTGATCGCCCTGTTGGTGCTCATGGCCGCGGGCGCGGTGGCGGCGATCTCCGAGACCGTGCAGACCTACGCCGACAGCATCACGCTCTGAGCGATGGCCTCCCCCGATGACGACCAGGGCAGCGCCGAAATCGCCGTCGCCACCCCGCTGCTCCTGCTCCTGATGCTCTTCGTCATCCAGACGGCCCTGTGGGCGCACGGCGACCACCTGGCCGCCGCCATCGCACGCCAGTCCGCGGAGGCCGCCCGTACCGCCGACGCCGCGGGCGGCCAGGCGGGGGCCGAGGCGGTCGCCGACCAACTCGGCGGATCGCTGCTGGTCGAGCGCAGCGTCACGGTCGAGCGCGGCGAGACCGAGGTCCGGGCGGTGGTGGAGGCGCGCGTGACCTCACTCATCCCCGGACTGACCTGGCCGGTGCGCCAGGAACTGTCCGTACCGGTGGAGCGCTTCGTGCCACCGGAGCCGCAGACGGGAGTACGACCGTGAAGAGCGAGCACAAGGACGACCGGGGAGCGGCCTCGGTCGAACTGGCCCTGCTCACGCCGATGATGATCAGCTTCGCCCTGCTGATGATCCTGACCGGGCGCGTGGTGGGCGCCGGTGCGATCGCCGACGAGGCCGCCCACGCCGCCGCGCGCGCCGCCTCGCTGGAGCGGTCCGTCCCCGCGGCCGAGGCCGGGGCCCACGGCATCGCCGGGCAGAGCCTGGCCGCCTCGGGACTGACGTGCTCGGACCACACGCTGGCCCTCGACCACGGCGGCCTCCAACCCGGCGGCTCCGTGACGGCCGTACTGGACTGCCAGGTCGGCCTGGACGACCTGTCCGGGCTCGGCGTGCCCGGCAGCGTCACGATCCAGGGAAGCGCGACCGTGGCCGTGGACACCTTCCGGGGGCGGCCGTGAGCGGCCCCCGGTCCGACGACGGCCAGGCGACGGCGTTCGTCGTCGTCCTGACCACCGCGTTCGTGTTCTGCCTCGGCCTGGTCTTCGACGGCGGCGGACTACTGCGCAGCCACACCCAGGCCCTGACGCTCTCCCAGGAGGCCGCACGGCTGGGCACCCAGCAGCTGGACTGGGCCGCCTACCGCGAGGGCGGGGAGACGGTGCGGCTGGACTCCGCCGCCGCGGCCGCCGCCGCCCAGGGCTTCCTCAGCGCTTCCGGCGCCACGGGCAGTGTGACCGTGGACGGCGACACGGTGACCGTGACCGCCCAGGTGCCCTACACCTTCACCCTCCTGCCCCTGGGCACGACCACGACCGAGTCCACCGCCAGCGCCCGCCCCTACACGCAGCCCACCCCCTAGTCGTTCAGTGAGGCGGCCATGTCACGACTTCGCAAGCCGAGCGCGATCGCCCTCGCGACGGTGGTCCTGCTCGGGATTCCCTACCTCCTCGTGTGGCACCTGTCGTGGCCGCAGCTCGACCTGTCGTGGTCTGGCGCCCTGGTCCACCTGCGCGGACTGCGGCTGCCGCCCGGACTGGGCGCCGCGCTCCTGATCGTCGCGCTGTGGGCCCTGTGGGGCCTGTACCTGGCGGGGCTCGTGGTGGAGGGCGCGGCGCGCGTGCGCGGGACCCCCGGCCTGCTGCGACCGCTGGGTCCGTTGCAGGTCGTCGCGGCCACCGCCGTCGGCGCGAGCGTGGTCGCGCCGACCTACGCGCTGGCCGACACCGTCACCGGTGAGCACGAGACGGGAGGCCAGGAGGCGCCCGGCGCGGGGGACGGGGACGGCGGTCCGGCGTCCGCGCCGGACGCGGAGGAGGGGCCGCGCGGTGTCGAACGCGAACGCGTGGTCGCGGGGTTCGCGACCGGGTCGGCGGAACTGACCGAGGTGATGCGCGCGGACCTGGCCCCGGTGGTGGACCTGCTGCGCGACCACGGCGACCCGGACGCGCCCGTCCTGGTCACCGGGCACACCGATCCGACGGGCGACGCGCGCACCAACCAGGAGCTGTCCGAACGCAGGGCGCAGGCGGTCGCCGACCACCTCGCCGCCGAACTCGGCGACCGCGCCCCGGAGACGACGGTCGAGGGCGCCGGTTCGAGTGAGCAGCGCGAGGGGGACCACGCGGACCAGCGCAGGGCCGAACTCGTCTACACGGTCCGGACCGGCCCGCCCGAACCGGTACCGCAGGAGGCCGAGGAACCCGGGGCCGAGGAGCCGGGGGAGGAGGTCGGCGCGGACGGGGCCGAGGAGCGGGGGGAGGAGGTCGCCCTGACGTCGGTGTCGCAGCCGGACACGCAGGACGAGGAGACCGAAGGGGAGCCGGAGGAGGACCGCGTCGTGGTCCTGGAGGTGCCCGACCACGCGGTCACCGCCTCCGCGGCGTTCGCGGGCGTGGTCGGCGGCTACGTTCTCGCGAAGGGTGGGGTGCGCCTGCCCAGGGCCGTGCTGTCGCTGCCGCGTCCCCGGCTGCCGTTCACCCCCGGGTCCGCCCGGCTCGCGCTGCCGCCCGTGCCGCCGCGGCCGACTCCCGGGGACGAGATCGACGACCGCGTGAGCGTGGAGTTGGGCCACGTGCCCGGGATCGGCCTCACGGGCGCGGGCATGATGGGCGCGGCCCGACGACTGCTGGTCAACGCGCTCGACGCACCGGGAGCGGGGGCGGCGCGCGTGGTGATCACCGAGGCCGACACCGGGTGGCTCATCGGTGAGCGCGGCCGGGAACTGCTCGGCCAGCATCCGTGCGAGCCCGTGCGGATGGTCGCGGGCATGCCGGAGGCGCTCGCGGTGCTCCAACACGAACTGCACCAGGCCTCCGACGAGGCGCTGACGACTGACGCGCCCGCTCCGCTGGTCCTCGTCGCGCGGCCCGCCCCGGAGCACGAGCTGGCGCTGTCCGCGCTGCTGCTGCACGGGCAGCACCGCGGTATCAGCGCGGTCCTGCTCGGACGATGGCCGCTCGGCGGGAGCTGCGTGGTCGAGGAGGACGGCCTCATCACCGAGACCAGCACGCCGCTCACCCCGATCTTCCACCACTCCTGGCCGGGGAGCGACAGCGACGAGGTGCTCCGGGCGATCCGCGCCCACCGCCACTCGCGGCCCGTCGCGGACGCGCGCTTCCCGCGGGAGGACGAGGCGACCGAGGCGGCGGCCGAGCCCGCGCCGCAGCCCGCGCGGCGTCGGACGCCCGCCGAGGCGGTGGCGCTGTCCGGGTTCTGGGACTCGCTGGTCGAGAACGACGACGCCGAGCCGAACGCCTTCTGGGAGGGCGTCCCCGAACTCGGCACGATCGAGAAGACGGGGGTGGGAGCCGACCCGGCGTCGGAATCAGACGACACCGAGCGCAACGCCGCCTGGGAGGGCGTTCCGGAGTTCGGTGCGCCCGGGCGGCTCGCCGCCGACCCCGGCACCGATGCGCGAACCGAGTCGCGGCACGCGCACGACGAGGAATCGCAGACGTCCCCAGCGGTGACCGGGGCCGGGGAGGACCCCGTGCTCGCGGAGGCATCGGAGAAGGGGACGCCCGCGCCTGAGAGCGGGTCGGCGGACGGTGCCGGTGAGAACGCGCCCGTGTCCGGGGCTGAATCCGCGCCCGCGCCCGAGGTCGCCGAGGGTCCCGTACTCGTAGGGACGAAGGAGCAGGAGGCGTCCGCGCCTGGGGCAGCGGACGGCGCTCGTGGGGACGCGCCCGCGTCCGAGGCGGCGGAGCGTCCCTCGTTCGGAGATGTGTCCGAGGCGGAGGTTCCCGAGCCCGGGGCCGAAGCCGGGACAGAGCCCGAGGCGGCGGAGCGTCCCGCATCCGGAGGGGCGCTGGACGAGGAGGCACCCGCGCATGTGCCCGCACCCGCGTCCGGGGCAGTAGGCGGGCCCCGTGGAGACGCGCCCGAAAGGGGGTCCGGGGCAGTACCCGATCCTGAGCCCGTATCCGAGGCCGTATCCGAAGCCGCGGACGGTCCTGCGTCCGGGACGGCATCGGCGGAGGAGGTGCCCGCGCACACGCCCGGGGCCGAGCCCGGGGCCATGGTCGGCACTGGCTGGGATGCCTTCGCTCCTGCGCCCGAGCC
This sequence comes from Nocardiopsis sp. NRRL B-16309, assembly GCF_001279585.1. GTDB lineage: Bacteria > Actinomycetota > Actinomycetes > Streptosporangiales > Streptosporangiaceae > Nocardiopsis. The sequence continues at coordinate 10,748 of NZ_LGEC01000085.1, forward strand.
CAGGTCCGAGGACCACGAAGTCGCGGGGGCGGCGGAGGAGAAGGCGCCCGTGCCGGACACCACCGCCTCCGCGCCCCCGACGCAGGCGCGGCGACCCGCGCCCGCCCCGGCCGATGGCACCGGGGAGCGCCTGCCCGCACAGGATCCCGCGTCCTCCGGTCCCACCCCCGCGGTAGGCGCGACGCCCGAGCCCTCGCGTGCCGCCGGTCCCGCGCGCGGACCACGAACCGGCCGAACGCGGCCGGACCGGCGTGCGGGTGACTTCCGCCGGGCCGAGCCCGCCCGCCCCGCGGACGCGCCCCCGGACACAGAGCCGTCCCCGTGGCGCGAACCGGCCGTCGAGTCCGCCACCCAGGGCGGGCCCGCCTCCACGACGGGCCAGGGCGGCACCGGACGGACGACCGGCCAGAAGGAGACCACGGCCCGCGAACGCGGCACCGGCGCCTCCGCCACCCGGTCCCAAGCCCAAGCCCGGTCCCAGGCACCGGCCCAGGCCGCGCCCGAGGAGTCGCAGGAGGACGCCGGAACACCCAGCAGGCCGCTGCCGGGCAAGCCCAGGAAGGCGGGCCGGGGCAGGACGTGGCGCCCCAAGGAGAAGACCTGACCCCGGCGGCGGCAGCTACCCCAGATCCAGTGGCGGGACGTCGTCCAGGATGCCCGTGGCGGACTCGTGCAGGTAGCGGGCCACCAGGCGGATGGGGCGCCAGGCCCAGTTGCCGGTCCGCCCCGCCAGGTAGACCTGGCGCACCCCGCCCACCTCGCCCAGGGGTGCGTGCGCGACACCGCGACGGGTCTCCGCCGTGAGCCGGGGCACCACCCCCACGCCCGACCGCGCCGCCACCAGGTCCTCGAACAGCCGCAGGTTGTCGATGCGGTGCGCGATGCGCGGGATGAACCCGGCGTCGGCGCACATCCGCCGGATCAGCGCCTCCTCGTCGCCCCGGTAGGGGCTGGCGATCCAGGACGCGTGCGCGAACTCGCGGAGCTTGCGCCGGGTCAGGGTGCGGCTGTCGCCGTCCCCAGAGGGCTGGGCCAGAAGGAGACCCTCGGTGCCCACTGGGTGAACGGACAGTGTTCCCGGAAAATCTCGGGGGAGAATACTGTACTGGTAGACGATCCCGAGATCGGCGCCGCCGTCCTGCAGGAGCGTGAGCGCCTGATCGGACTCGTGCTCGGTCAGCCGGATGTCGATCCCCGGGTGGTCCTCGCGCAGCCGGCGCAGCGCGGGCAGCACCACGGGCGCCGCGCTCGTGTACATGACCAGGTCGACGCGTCCGACGGGCTCGCCCTCGCCGTCGAACTCCGCCTGGGCCTGCTCCACCCGCGCGAGGATCTCCACGGCGTGCTCCGCCAGGCGCCGGCCGGCCGGCGTCAGCCGGACCCGGCGGCCGTCGGGAACGATGAGCGGGACGCGGGCCTCCTTCTCCAGGACGGCGAAGTGTTTGGAGACCGCCGACGTGCTCATCCCTGTGACCTCGGACACAGCCGCCATGGTGCCGAGTCGGTCGAGTTCGACGAGTAGGCGCAGCCGGGTGAAATCCATCCACCAAAACTACACGGTTCATCAACCATCGGTCCGTGGACAGAAACGAATCGTGTCGGTCCAATGGTCGGGTGATCCGCTCCCTGACTCCCTCGCTCCGCCGTGCCCCCGACCGGGTACCGGCGCCCGTCATGCTGCTCATCGGCATGTTCACCCTGCACACCGGCAGCGCGCTGGCGGTCACCGCCTTCGCCCACGCGGGGCCCGCCACGGTCACGTGGCTGCGCCTCACCTGGGCCGCGCTGCTCCTCCTGCTCCTGGGCGGGCCCTCGCTGTGGCGCGCCGTGCGTGCCGCGAGCCGGCGCGAGCTGGGAGCCGTGGTGATCCTGGGCACAGCGAGCGCGGGGATGATGCTGTTCTACTCCGAGGCGACGGCGCGGATCGAGCTGGGCACCGCGACCTCCATCGAGTTCCTGGGCACCCTCGTGGTGGCCGTCGCCGCGATGCGCCGCCGCCGGGAGCTGGTGTGGATCCTGGCCGCCGTGGTGGGCGTGGTGTGCCTGACCCGCCCCTGGCTGGGCGAACTCGATCTCGTGGGCGTCGGTTTCGCGCTCGCGGGCGCGGTGTGCGTGGTCGCCTACATCGTCCTCACCCAGAAGGTGGGCGCCGGTTTCTCGCCCGTGCACGGCCTGGCGCTGACGATGACGGTCGGTGCCCTGGTCTCCGCGCCCCTGGGCGCCCCGGCCGTGTTCGCCGCGCCCGACCCGGACCTCATCCTGTTCACCCTGGGCATCGCCCTCCTCTTCCCCATGGTGCCGTTCCTGCTGGAGATGATGGCGCTGCAGCGGATGAGCCGGACCGCCTACAGCACGTTCTCCAGCATGGAGCCCGGAGCCAGCCTGATCATGGGCCTGGTCGTCATCGGCCAGTCGCCGGCCCTGGTGCAGGTCGCCGGGATGGCGCTCGTGGTGGTCGCGGGCGTGGGCGCCACGCGCGGGGACAGCGCCCGCCCGGTGGTGCGCGGGGAACCGGACGCCGTCGGGGCGGGTGCCGGGGGAACGGGCTCCGCGAGGCCGGGCGCCGCGGTTCCGGACCACCAGGAGCGGGGCGGCGCGGGAGGGCGTGCCGGGGAACCGGACGCCTCCCGCGCTCCGGAACCGGTCTCGGCCCCGTGACCAGCGGGGGCGGGCCGCGCAAGGCGGCGCACCCCCGATCGGGCGGTGCCCGCGTACTCCGCCGCGGCGCCACACCGCCCACCGCGACGCACACCACCGTTCGAACGGGTGCCCGGGCGGCTCGAACGCGTCTGCGTATGCACTAGCTTGGTGCGAATCATGGCCGCGAAATCTGACCTCGAACTCCTGCGCGCCCACGAACCCGTGCTCATGTGCACGAAGGGGGAGCTCTTCCTCCCCGCCGACGTGGACGCCTACGTACGCAACTGCAGTCTGTGGATCGAGGAGCCGGGCGGCGGAGAGCGCGTCATCGTGCCCGCCGGCGAACTCACCCTCGACCGCCTCGCCGGGGCCGAGGAGGAGTGGCCGCACCGGCACAAGCACCTGCGCTTCGTCCAGGAGGAGACGCTGCGCGAGGAGGCGCGGCGCTTCAAGGGGATGTCCCGCTCGGTCATCCCCAAGAGCGGCCGGCTGGCCGCCGTCGGCGTCCTGGGCCGCGTGCTGGACATCCTCATGAAGATCTCGCTGCTCATCCGCGGCGCGGTGCCCGGCGGCGTCACCTTCGCGGCGGTGACCCGCTACCGGGAGCGCGTGGACAACGGCGGCGCCACCTACTACGGCCGGGTGACCCGCGAGGGCGGCTACCTCATCCTCCAGTACTGGTTCTTCTACGCCATGAACGACTGGCGGACCATCTACGGCGGCGTCAACGACCACGAGGCCGACTGGGAGCGCGTCACCGTCTACGCCGTGGAGAACCCCGACGGCACCGTACGGCCCGTCTGGGTCGGCGCGTCCTCGCACGAGTACCAGGGCGACGACCTGCGCCGCTCCTGGGACGACCCCGACCTGCACAAGCAGGGCGACCACCCCGTCATCTACGTCGGCGCCGGATCGCACTCCCACCAGATGCTGCCTGGCGACTACCTCATCCAGGTCGACCCCGCCGTCCTGCGCGGCCTGGTCCGCGTCTGGCGGCGCCTGAGCCAGCGCATCTTCCGCGCCGACAGCGCCATCCTCCGGCACGGCATCGGTGTGCCCTTCGTCGACTACGCCCGCGGCGACGGCGAGCGCCTGGGCCCCGGCGGCGACCGCGAGTGGAACGCCGTCCTCATCGACGACGACACCCCGTGGCTGCGCGGCTTCCGCGGCCTGTGGGGACGCGACACCCGCGACTTCTTCGACGGCGAGCGCGCGCCCAGCGGCCCCCGCTACGAACGCGACGGCAGCATCCGCCGCTCCTGGGCCGACCCGCTGGCCTGGGTGGGCCTGCAGAAGGTCGCGCCCACCGAGGCCACCGCCCGCGCCGAACTGCGTGCGCACGTGCGGGGCCTGGACGAGCGCGTCCGCGAACTCGACGCCGACATCATCAGCCGCCGCGACCACCTGCGCCGCCTCGACGCCGCCCGGATGGTCCTGGAGCGCGAGGCCCAGTCGCGGGCCCGGGCGCGCGAGCACGCCGAGCGCATCGACGAGCTGGAGGAGGAGCTGGCGCGGGTCTACGAGGAACGCGTGCTGGCCGCCGACGAGCGTGACACCCACGTGCGGGCCCTGGAATCGGACGCCCCGATGGTGCCCCCGCCCACCGCGCACCTGCGCGCGCCGCACCTGCCCTACGCCTCGGGCTCGCAGCGCACCACGCGCTTCCTGCACCTGTGGGTGGCCCTGAGCACGCCGCTGCTCCTGGTCTCGCTGGCGCTGCCCCTGTTCCTGCTGGACCGGGCGTTCACGCTGTACGCCATGCTCGGCGTCGTCGTGGCCTTCGCGGCGGTCGACTCCATCGCCCGGCGCAAGTTCCTGCAGTTCCTCACCGGGCTCGCGTTCCTCGCGGTGGTGATCGGCCTCATCGTGGGCGTGGTGGCCGCCTTCATCGCCGACTGGCGCATCGCGATCTCCGTCCCGATCGCCATCGTGGTCGTGGTGCTGTTCGTGGTCAACGTCCGCGATCTCATCCGGCGCTGACGCGCGGGCCCGGAGGCGGGGGAGTGTCGGTCCCGGCTCCAGGCGGCCTCGGCCCAGGCTCCGGTCGGCGCCGGGGCGTGCGGAACCGGCCCGCGCCGCTCCCGGCCCGGCTTCCGGACGTCCGGACCCGTGTTGGCGCCGGGGGTCCGCGCGCGCCACGATGGGGGTATGAGCGACGCGTTGTTCGGGGCCCCGGCCGTGGAGGTGGCGCCCGGCGCCGTGCACGTGCCCGGCTGGCTCGGGGCCCACACCCAGGCCGACCTGGTCCGGCGCTGCCGTGACTGGTCCCGGGGCCCCGCGGGCATGCGGCGGCACGCGATGCCGCGCGGCGGCGTCATGAGCGTGAGCATGACCAGCCTGGGCTGGCACTGGGCTCCCTACTCCTACAGCCGCACCCTGCCCGACGGCACCCCGGTCCAGCCCTTCCCCGACCTGCTCGGCGACCTGGCCGTCCGCGCCGTGACGGCCGCCTACGGAAAGCCGCCCGCGGCCGACGCCGACCCCTACGACGTCGCCCTGGTCAACTTCTACGACGCCGACGCCCGGATGGGCATGCACCAGGACCGCGACGAACGCTCACCCGCCCCCGTGGTCTCCCTGAGCCTCGGCGACACCTGCGTGTTCCGCTTCGGCAACACCGAGACCCGCACCCGGCCCTACACCGACGTCGAACTGCGCAGCGGCGACCTGTTCGTCTTCGGCGGACCCTCGCGCCTGGCCTACCACGGGGTCCCGCGCACCCGGCCGGGAACCGCGCCACCGGACCTGGACCTGCGCGGGCGGCTCAACATCACCATCCGGGCCCGGGGAGCGTGACCCGACCCGCGGCCCGCCTGGCGTGTCGGCGCGCACCGCGCGGCGGCCGGGGCCAGGATCGTGCGGGTCGACGCCGCACACACGAGGGGCCGCCATGACCGACACCGCACCCGAACGCGTGATGGCGCTGGGCAGCGAGGCCGCCGCGGCGGCGGCCCCCGCCTCGCCCGGCACCGTGCGCGCCGTGCTCTACCGCGACGGCCGCCGCGAGCGCGAGGCCGATACCCCTGACGAGGCCCGCCGCGCCCTGGACGTCGACCCCGGCCTCACGGCCTGGATCGTCCTGACCGAACCCGATCCCGACCAGGTCACCCGGGCCGCCCACGCGTTCGGACTGCCCAAACCCGCGGTGGAGGACTCCGTCGTCGCCCACCAGCGCCCCAAGGCCGAGCGCTACCGCGACGGCCTCTTCGTGGTCCTGCGCCCGGCGCGCTACGACACCGCGCGGGAGACCGTGCGGGTCGGCGAGATCCACGTCTTCACCGGCCACCGCTTCGTCATCACCATCGCGCACAGCGACCAGGGCGACACCGCCGCCGTCCGCGAGCGCCTGGAGGAGGCGCCGCGCCTGTCGGCCGCCGGCCCCCTGGGCGTGCTCTACGCCTTCCTGGACAGGGTCGTGGACGACTACGCGCCCGCCGTCTCCGACCTGCAGGACGACATCGACGAGGTCGAGGAGCAGGTGCTGGCCGCCGACCGCGACGCCTCCCGCCGCACCTACCGGCTCTCCCGCCAGGTCATCGCCCTCCAGCGGGCGGTCGACCCGCTCGACGAGGTCCTGTCCGAACTCCTGGCCGGACTGGAGCGCCCGGAGACGCTCGGAGGGGGCCAGCCCCAGCCCCACGGCGACCGCGCCGGCCGCGAGGCCATGCACGCCTACGTGCGCGACGTCGCCGACCACGTCACGGCCGTGCGCGAACGCGTCGACGGCTTCCGCCAGATGCTGCAGAACATCCTCACCGTCAACAGCTCCCTCATCCAGCAGGCCCAGAACGAGGCGATGAAGAAGGTCTCCTCCTGGGGCGGCATCCTGGTCGTGCCCACCCTCATCTCGTCCGTCTACGGGATGAACATCGCGCCCCAGCGCGGCTTCCACTGGGCGTTCAGCTGGCCGCTCACCCTGGTCGCGATGACACTGGCCAGCGTCACCCTCTACGTTGTGTTCAAGCGCAACCACTGGTTGTAGGACCCTCGAACCGGAAGGCGGGACACGGTGACCGACGACGAGAACGCCGGCCGCGAACTGATCCGGCTGATGACCGGCCCCTGGGTGGCCCGCTCGGTGGCCGCCGCCGTGCGCCTGGGCGTGGTGGGCCGCCTGGCGGAGGGTGCCGCCGACGCGGAGGAGCTGGCCGGATCGCTCGGGCTCCACCCCGACCGGCTGAACCGGCTGCTGCGGCTGCTGAGCGCGGTCGACGTCGTCCAGCCCCGCTCGGGCCGGTACGAACTCACCGGCACCGGCGCCTGTCTGCACCGGGAGCACCCCTCGCGCCTGCACGACCTCGTGCTGCTCTACGACAGCACCATGTTCGCCGAGGCCTGGGGGAGCCTGGAGGAGGCGGTGCGCACCGGGCGGACCGCCTTCGAGGCCGCCCACGGCACCGACGTCTTCTCCTACCTGTCGGAGCATCCGCGGGACGCCGACCGCTACTCCGCCGGGATGGCGGCGGGCGGGCGGTTCGGCACGTCCCTGCCCTCCGTGTACGACTTCGCGGACGCGCGCGTGGTCGCCGACCTGGGCGGGGGCGACGGCGACCTGCTCGCCACCGTCCTGGACCACGCCCCGCACCTGCGCGGGGTCCTCGTGGAGCGGCCCACGGCGCTTCCCGCCGCCCGCCGACGCCTGTCGGCGTACCTGGAGAGCGGGCGCGCCACGGTCGCGGCCGGCGACTTCCTGGAGTCCGTGCCCCCCGGTGCCGACGTCCACATCCTCAGCCGCGTCCTGCACAACTGGTCCGACGACGAGGCGAGGGCCGTCCTGCGCCGCAGCAGGGAGGCGCTGGAACCGGGCGGGCGCGTCCTCATCCTGGAACGGATCCTGCCCGACTCCGGGAGCCCTCTGCTGGCGACCCTCTTCGACGTGCACATGATGGTCATGACCACCGGCGCCGAACGCACCGAGCACCAGTACGAGTCCCTGCTGCGCGACGCCGGACTGACCACGGAGCGGGTGGCCGACCTGTCCCTGGAGATGCGGCTGCTCGTGGCCGCGCCCCTGCCCGGCTGAGGGGCCGCCGCCGGATAGGAACCGCTGTCCGTGCGAGCGGCCTGCTGTCGGCAGGAGCGGTCCCCGCCCGGGTGCATGCCCTGGCCTGCGGGGCGAACGGACCCTGCCTGCGTGGCCGTGCCCTGCCCGGAGAAGCGGTCCATGCCTGAATGAGCGCTGCCATGCCGGGAGAACGGTGCCCCGCCGGGGGAAGCGGCCCCGCCCCGAGCGGGGGCCGCCCCTCAGGAGGGGTTGAGCAGGGAGCGGATCCGTCCGGCCTCCTCGCGGGCGGTCGCCGACGCGCCCTCGGCCTCGGCGAGCGCGGCGCGCCAGGATGCCACCGCGGCGTCCACCTGCGTGCGCGCGCGTTTTTGGCCGGCCCGCCGCTCCTCCTCGTTCCGGCCGCGGCCCCTGTTCGTGACGAACACCGCCGCGGTGGCCAGCGCCGAGGCCAGGCACAGCAGCCACAGCACCCCGGACGAGGTCACCAGCGCCGCGACCACGAGGAGGGCCGTCAGCCCCAGTCCGGTCGGCCCCAGGAAGGACGGCGTCGACGCGGAGTCGTGCTCGCGCTCCAGCCGGGCGTCGAGGTCCGCGAGGTCCTGGGCGTCGGCGCCCCGGGAGGTGATCGCGACGCGCGTGCCGCGGACCGGCACCGTGGAGCGGTCCTCGACCGGGGCGGTGGCCTCCCCGAGAAGGGTCTCGGCGGCGTCCAACACCGCGGGGCGCTGCAGGACCAGGGCGAAGGTGCGCCGGTGCGGGGGCGCCTCGTCGCGGACCATGTCCTCGTCGAGCAGGGCCTCCACGGTGCCGACCCGGTCGTCCCAGGCCTGCTGCCCGCTCGCGTCGCCCTCGATGACGCCGCGCAGCTCGCCCGCGCGGGCCAGCAGCGGGGCCTCCTCGGGGCTGCCCTCCTCCACCAGCAGGCGCAGCGACTCCCACAGGAAGTCGGCGCTGACCCGGTCCGGCGCGAGCGCCCGCGCGGAGGCCTCCTCGCTGCCCAGCGCGGTGATGCGGGCGATGTCCTCGCGCAGGCCGGTGAGCCGTCGGGCGGCGGCCACGCGCTCGGCGACCCCGGCCGGGAGCCGGCCGCGCGCCGCACCGCGCTTCGCGGACGGGGGAGCCGCCCCCAGGCCCGAGAACCCGGTGGGCCGGACGCCCTCGGCCGACCAGTGGCGCAGGGTGGACAGCAGCAGGTGTTCGCGGGCCTCGTCGCCGAACGAGCCGTCCGCGGTGAGCAGCCACAGGGCCCGCCGTCCCCGGTCCAGCTCCTCGGAGGGCAGCGGCAGGTGGGGGAGCAGGTCCGCGGTCAGCGACGCGCCGATCGCGCGGGCGTGCTCGGCGTGCGTCAGGGCGGTGGCCAGCGCGGCGAACGCGCGGCCCCGGTCGGCGTCGCGCCGGGCCGCGTCGTCGAAGCGCACGCGGGCGGTGGCCGTGTCGCCGGCGCGCAGGGCGTGCAGCCCGTGGGCGGCGGGCACGAGCCAGTAGTCGGGGACGTCCTCCAGACGCAGGTCGGGCACGGCGGCGCCGTCGAGCATCTGGAGCGTGCGGTGGCGGGCCCGTGCCGCGTCGCCGAACAGCGACAGGGTCTCGCGGACGTCGCTGAGCTCGATGAACGCGTCGAGGGTGGCCGAGACGCGGTCCAGCCGCTTCTCCAGGTTGCCGCGGACCTGCGACAGCTCCGAACGCAGGTGGCGGCGCTCGTGCGCGATCCTGGCGTGCGCGGAGTCCAGGGCCTCCTCCAGCTCCCTGATGCGCGTGTTCTGGCTGTAGTCGGTCCAGCTCATCCTCGGTGTTCCCTTCCGGTCGCGCGTCGCGGGGGTGGCGCGCGCCGAAGGGTCTGACGGCTCGGAGCCCGGTCCGGTTCACCGCGTCGGCGTCCCCTAGGATTGGGAGCGCTCCCAATCACGAAGGGCCCAGTATGACCGACCCGATCCTGCCCCCCGGCCTCCTCTTCGGCACCGCCACCGCCGCCTACCAGGTCGAGGGCGCGGCCACCGAGGACGGCCGCGGCCCCTCCATCTGGGACACCTACTCCCGCACGCCCGGCCGCGTCGCGCGCGGCGAGAGCGGCGACGTGGCCTGCGACCACTACCACCGCTATGCCGAGGACGTCTCCCTCATGGGCGACCTGGGCGTGGACCTGTACCGGTTCTCGGTGTCCTGGCCGCGCGTGCTGCCCACCGGCGCCGGACCCGTCAACGCCGAGGGGCTGGCCTTCTACGACCGGCTCGTGGACACCGTCCTGGAGGCGGGGATCGAGCCCGCACTGACCCTCTACCACTGGGACCTGCCCCAGGCCCTGGAGGACGGGGGCGGCTGGCGCACGCGCGACACCGCCCACCGCTTCGCCGAGTACGCCCGCGTGGTCGCCGACCGCCTCGGGGACCGGGTGCACCGCTGGATCACGCTGAACGAGCCCTTCTGCTCGGCGTTCGTGGGCCACGCCGTGGGCCGCCACGCCCCCGGCACCCGGGAGGGCCGCCCCGCGCTGGCCGCCGCGCACCACCTGCTCCTCGCCCACGGGCTGGCCGTGGGCGAGCTGCGGGCCGCCGGCGCCGACCAGGTCGGCATCACCCTCAACCCCGACCACCTGCTGCCCGCCACCGACTCCGACGCCGACCGGGCCGCGGTGGAGCGGGCGCGCACCCTGCACAACCGGACCTGGCTGGACCCGATCCTCACCGGCGCCTACCCGGACAACGAGCAGGAGACCTGGCCGGGCCTGGCCGACGGCTCCTACCGCGCCGAGGGCGATCTGGACACCATCGCCCGACCGCTGGACTTCGTGGGCATCAACTACTACCGGCCCATCATGCTGCGCGACGCCCCGCACACCGAGCCCGACCCGGCGCTGCGCACCGCCGCCGACATCGGCACCGAGCAGGTCCCCTTCGAGGGCGTGCGGCACACGACCATGGGCTGGCCGGTCGTCCCGCACACCTTCACCGACCTGCTGGTCGACCTCAAGCGCCGCTACCCCGGCCTGCCGCCGCTGCTCATCACGGAGAACGGCTCGGCCGAGGACGACCGGCCCGACGCCGACGGCCGCGTGCACGACACCGAGCGCGTGGACTACCTGCGCGACCACCTGGCCGCGCTGGCCGCCGCGATCGAGGCGGGGGTCGACGTGCGCGGCTACTTCGTGTGGTCGCTGCTGGACAACTTCGAGTGGGCGTTCGGGTACGAGCGGCGCTTCGGCCTGGTCCGGGTGGACTACGAGACCCTGGAGCGCCACCCCAAGGACAGCTTCCGCTGGTACCGGGACTTCCTGCGCGAGCACCGTGCGCGCAGGGAGGCCGAGCCCGACGCGCGCTGAGGCCGAAGGCGCGAGCCACCGCTCCGCGCGGGCCCCGCACGCCGACCCCGTGTCGGCATGCGGGGCCCGACGCGTTCGGCTCCGATGCGGAACGGAACGGCGACACGTGGAAACGGACGGGCGAACCCCTGCATCCGTCCGTCGACAAAAGGAATAAATCGCCCGAGCCATCACGAACACTCGGCTTTCCCCGCGTCGGTCACCGGAATGCGGAGAACGTCGTCGATCCGAGCGGCCGGGGTTGCGGCTGTCCGATCGCGGCCATCCGACCTGGCACGAAATCGGACCGGAGGCGGTGCACACGCGAGGTCCCCGGTCGGGTCCTTCCTGCTGGACGGAATGCCACGGGCTTTTTCCTCCTCCTTGTCTGATTCTTATCCTTATTGTCTGCTTCCTGGGCGAAAGAAGCGCGTTCCGCCCCGCAACAAAACAAACCGGACCACACCAGCGCATTGACACATGAGTTCATGTCCCAAGATGATCCTCGAAAGAGGATCCACGACGCGACTCCATCGGGCCTCCGGAGCCGTGATCACTGTCGTGCCGAGACGCGGATGGGGGAACACTGTGGCGCACACCGGTGACGGTGCCGAGAGCGAACGCGTGAGTGATCCGGTACTGATCGCGGCCGGAGCCGCCGACCTGGTCGTCGAAGGCGTCGGAACGGCCCTGCGCAGGGCCGGGGCGCTGCTGGGCCGGTCGGACCTGGCAGCACTGGCCCAGGACGGCCGGGAGGAGCTGAGACAGCGGGGGCGCCTGGCGTTGCGGCGGCACGCCCGCGCGACCGAGTCCCACATGGAGCTGCTGGCCCGTCGTGCCGCCTCCCGGGGAACCGGCCCGGGCGATGCCTGAACCGCCGGAGCAGGCCCTGTTCCGGACGCGGGTGGACGCGGAGCTGGCGGCCTTCGCGCGGCAGGAGACCGAGCACCTCCTCGCCGTCGACGCCGACCTGCTGCCCGTCGCCGAACAGCTGACCGCGGCGGTGGCCGGCGGCAAGCGCCTGCGCGCCGCGTTCTGCTACTGGGGGTGGCGCGCGGCCGGGCAACCGGACAGCGACGCCCTGGTCAGGGCCGCCGCGGCGATGGAGCTGGTGCACGCGGCGGCGGTCGTCCACGACGACCTCATCGACGAGAGCCCTACGCGCCACGGTGCTCCGAGCGCGCACGCCGCCCTGCGAGCGGCGCTCACCGGCGGGGCCCGGCCCCAGGCCCGGAGCCGCGCCCTGGCCCTGCTCACCGGGGACCTGCTGATGGCGTGGGCCGGACAGATGTTCCTCCTCTGCGGCCTGCCCTCGGCCTACCTGGCCCGTGCCCGCGGACCGTGGTCGGTCATGGCCCGCGAGCTGGTCGCCGGGGAGTGCCTGGAGGTCCTGCGCACCGGCTCCCGCCCGGACACAGCCAGATCGCTCCAGGTCATCCGCTACAAGACGGCCAAGTACACGGTCGAGCACCCCCTGCACATCGGCGGCGCGCTGGCCGGCGCTCCGGGGGCCCTGATGGCGGCCTTCACCGCCTACGGGATCCCGCTGGGCGAGGCCTTCCAGCTCCGGGACGACCTGCTGGGGCTCTTCGGCGACCCGGAGCGCACGGGCAAGTCGAACCTGGACGACGTCCGGGGCGACCGGCCGACCGTCCTGTTCGCCGAGACCTGGTCGGCCGCCACCGCGGCCGAGCGGCGGGAGCTGCGCGCTCAGCTCGGCCGGCGCGACCTGGACGAGGGAGGCCTGTCCACGGTCCGGACGATCACGCGGCGCACCGGCGCCCAGGACCGCGTCGAGGAGATGATCACCCGGCGCACCCGGGAGGCGACCGCCGCACTCGATCGCGCGGGTCTGCCCGATGAGGCCGCCACCGCCCTGTCCCACATGGCGGCCCTGGCCGCGGACCGACAGTACTGAGCCGCCGAGAGGATGCCATGCACCACACACCGGAGTCCATGAGAGCGCTACGGCTCGTGGGGGACGAACTCGCCGACACCACGGTGGAGACACTGTTCGAGCGCGGGGAGGTCGGCAGGTTCAACACCCTCATGCGCTACTTCTCCACGGCCGGGCAGGAGCTGCCCGAGGGGCTGCCGGACGTGGCCCACGAGTACCTGCGGGCGACCGCCGCACCGCCCGCCTGGGTCGACTGGGACGAGATGGAGCGGGCCCGGCTGTTCTTCATCGACAACAACGTGCACGTCTCCACCGCCCTGGCCTTCTCCGCCATGCCCGCCTGCTACGTCATCCCGCACGTGGCCAGGCTGCTCAGCGCCACCCACGGCCTGGAGTTCCCCTCGCGGCGGATGGCCGAGACCGGGCAGTTCACCGTCTACCTCATGCAGCCGGACGCCTTCGAGGCGGGGAGCCGGTTCGTCCCCGCGGTCCAGAAGGTGCGCCTCCTGCACGCCTCCGTCCGCTACCACATGCGCCGCGAGGGGCTCTGGGACGAGGAGGCGCTCGGCACCCCGATCTGCCAGGAGGACATGATCGGCGGCCTGATGATCTTCTCGATCCAGGTCCTGGACGCCCTGCACCGCCTGGGCGTCCACATGTCGGCCGAGGGGGCGGCGTCCTACTTCTACGCCTGGCGCGTCGTCGGCGAGATGCTCGGGATCAGCCCCGGGCAGGCCCCGGCCGACCTGGACGAGGCCCGTCGGTTCTCCGACCTGTACATGACCCGGTACATGGGGCCCTCCGAGGAGGGCGCGCGGCTGACCCGCCAGCTCATCGACCTCTACGAGGAGGTCGTTCCCGGGACCCTCCTGGACCCCGTGGTCGCCGCCCTCATCCGCTACCTCGTCGGCGACACCTGCGCCGACTGGCTCCAGGTCCCGCGCAGCGCCTGGGACACGGCCGTCAGAACCTCCCCCGCGCTTCTCGGCGTCCTGGAGAGCATCGAGGACCGCTCTCCGCTGGGGGCCTGGGCACTGGACCGGCTCGGCCACCTCACCACCCACCTGGAGCTCAGCTCCCTCACCCGGGGCAGGGTCATGCAGTACGCCGTCCCCGAACGGCTCAGGGAGGAGTACGGCCTCGGCTCCACCGCGTCCCGCGCCGACCGGTGGGTCCCGCCACCCCCGGTCTTCCCCTCCTGAGCCCGTCCCAGTGGGACCCCGGCGGACACCCCCGCTCCCGGGGCGGCCGGTGCGGCTCCGTTCGAGGGCCCGCGCCTTCCGGTACCGGCGGCCCCGGCCAGGGACGGGCCGGAGGCGGCTTGGGGAGTGTTCTTATGAAGGCTTCGGGTGAGCGAGCGGTCGTCAGTCCCTCGCTCGCACGACGATGTGCGAAGTTCAGCCTTGGTGGTGCTGCACGAGTGCAGAGGCGCAGCGAGGGGCGGCCTGGCGGCCGCGAGCCCGGAACGCTGCAAAAAATCACGACCTAGCCGCCGCGGGCGACGCCGCCGAAGGCGCCGACCACCGCGCCCAGCGCGAACATGGAGGCCTCGTCCTCGTCCATGTGGACGATCCCGGCGGGGACCCGCACACGGTAGGGCTTGTCCTCGGTGAGCAGGATGTCCAGCCCGTCGATGATGCCCTGACCCTCCAGCATCAGCAGGGCTTCCTCGACCCGGCCCGTACGGTCACCGCGAGACCAAATCGACATGCGTCCACCCTAACGAGGCCGGGGGTGCGGGACAACGCCGCGCGCCGACCGCGTCCGCCGGCCGGATACGGTCACAGGTGCTCCCACCGATGTGGCCGGAGTGTCCGAGAGAGAATTCTGGCCCTTCGTGTTCCTGAGGGTGCCGGCGCGTCGGTGGTTGTCCGCCAGCGGCGCGCCGTTGCATCCTGACGGCGCTCTCCGGACCGGCGGGGCTGGGTGTCCACCGACCGAAGGAAGCCAACGCCATGACCTCGCCGAGGCCGTCCGAGCCGCTCCGGACGCCTTTCGTGAGCCCGGACCTGGGCGCCGTCCCCGGGGGCGTCTTCGCGTCCACCCCAGCCACGCCATCGAGCCCCGACCCTCTCCTGCGAACCCGAGCAGACCACGGCCGTCCAGGCCGGCGGTACGAGGCCGTGCCCCCGTGCCACTCGGCACGGGGCGGCCCGGCCCCGCCCCTGAGGAGGCCGCCCCCGGCCCCGCCTCCGCGAGGTCCGCGTCACCGAGACGACGCCGTGCTCACCCGTCCCCCCACCATCGGAGCCCCCACCCGACGAGAACGCCCAGGACGTGTCCCATCGTTCACTCCCGTGCGGCCGCGGGTCCGTACCCCGGACCACCGAGGGCGGTGCGGACGCGGGCCCCGCTCCGGGCCGTCCGCCTCGCCGCACACACGCGGCAGCCACCACGAACGGAACCGTCCATGAGCCCCACCTGGACCACGCGCGCCGAGACCGCCGCCGACGCCGCGGCCGTGCGCGACCTCACGCTCGCCGCGTTCGACACTCCCCTGGAGGCCGACCTCGTCGACGCGCTGCGCCGGGACCCCGCCTGGATCGACGGGCTCTCGCTCGTCGCAGAGGACGGGGACGGCCGCGTCGTGGCGCACGCACTGCTCACCCGCTGCCACGTCGACGGCGTCCCGGCGCTGTGCCTGGGCCCCTGCTCGGTCCGCCCCGAGCACCAGGGGCGCGGCGCCGGGTCCGCCGTCATCCGCGCGGCACTGGCGGCCGCCGCCGGGCGGGGCGAGCGCTTCGTGGTCGTCCTGGGGCACCCGCCCTACTACCCGCGGTTCGGCTTCTCCCGCGCCTCGGCCCACGGCATCCGGGTGGGCTTCGAGGTCCCCGACGAGGCCCTGATGGCGCTCGCCCTGGACCCGGCCCACCCGCTGCCCTCCGGCACCGTCCGCTACGCCCCGCCCTTCGGGGTCTGACGGGAGCCCGTCGAGCCACGGGCGGCGGTGGACACGTGTGCGCGGGTGAGTCCCCTGGGCGTCGGCCGATGTCACGGCGGTGAGTGCCGCCCGGCCCTTGTGCCCGGGCGCGGCGGCGTGTTCGATGTGTGCTGATTCCGCCGCCGCGTCGGCGCGCGTGATCGTACGGTGAGGGTCCGGCGGATCCCGTCGGCGCCATGGTGACCGAGGCCTGAGGGGTGCGACCGTGCCCGAGGAGAACTGGCAGTGCTCGATGTGCGCCGCCTACAACGAGGCGGCCAAGCACGCCTGCATGGTGTGCGACACCTTCCGTGTCCTGGGCGAGCGCCGGGACGGCGGCGCGGGCGCGCCCGGGCGCGGTGTGCCGGGCGACCTGCTGGCACCGACCGTCACCGACGAGGCGTTCGCGGGCCGTGCCGACGACGACGGCGTGTGGGCCGGGGGCGAGGGGCTGCCGCCGGTGCGGCTGATGGAGCCGACGCGCGGCGCGGGCGCGCGGGCCGCACCTCCGCGCACGGCCGACGGCTCTCCGGCCGATGACTCCTCCCCGGCCGACGAGCCACCGGGAAGGACCGCGCGGCCGCGGACGTCGCGGGTGGCCGGGTGGGGGCTGACGGCGGGCGTCCCCGCGCGTCGGCCGACGGCGCGCCGTGGTCCCTCCCCTGGCGGGGCCCGGACCGGGCGCGGATCCGGCGGTTCCGGTGGGCGCGGCGGTCCCGCCGGGACCGGAGCGGGCGGCAGGCGCACGCCCCGGCGAGCGCCCGGCACCGTCCGCGCCCTGGCCCTGGCCGTGGTGGGCCTGCTGGCGCTGACCGCGTGGTGGGTGCTGCCCCGCGAGGGCGGGGTGCCGGACCGGGGCGCTGACGGGGGCGCGGCCCCGCAGGCGTGTCCCGCGCGGGTGGCCGCACTGCTGCCGGGCACGGGGGAGGGGGTTCTGGTGGCGGCCTTCGAGACCGAGCGGCACCGCATCGTGCTCTGCGAGGACGGGGAGGGCGGCCTCTCCTACTTCGGCGAGTTCCTGGAGGACAGCGGTGAGCCGGTCGTGGTGCCCGCCCGGCGGACCGGGGACGGCTTCGTCGCGGAGGCGGGCACGACGCGCTACGAGATCACCGGCGGGCAGGTCGTGATCACGGCCCACGGCGAGGAGGTGGCCCGCTTCGACCTGCTGGAGACCGACGTTCCGGAGTAGCCCCGGACCGGGACGGGTGCGTCCGCGGGGCCGCACCCGTCACGCGCGTCGAACGGCTCCAGCGGCCCTAGCGGGTCTTGACCAGCGTCGCGAGGACACCGGCGAAGATCATCATCGACAGGCTCACGATCATGAGCACGAACGCGGCTGTTCCGACCATGGTGTTTCCTTACCGTTCCTCGTGGACCCCTACGGTGGATCACCCTATCCCGCCCGGTCACGGCCCCCGCGCGGGGTCGCCGTCACTCCGTCGGACCACGCGCGCCGGTAGGTGTCGACCAGGAAGCGGTCGGCCCAGGCGGTGTCGGGTTCCTCGGGCAGGTCGCTGGTCGCGCACAGCCGGACCAGCCGCTCCTCCAGGTCGCGGGCGCGCCGCAGGGCCTCCTCGCGGGTGTGCCCGCCCCTTCGCAGGGCCAGCAGCCAGGAGCGGTCCGGTTCGGGCATGGGCAGCGTGATCGCGCCGGTCTCCATGAGTTCGATGCCCTGGACGCCCAGCCGGACCATGTGGTAGGCGAACTTGGTGTCGAACCCGTACCGCTCGACGAGTTCGGGCCGGTTGGTGTGCCCGCCGCCGCGCACCCCCTCCATGCGTTCGCGCTGGGCGCGCAGGTACCCCAGGAAGCGGTGCCCCGCCCGGCGCGAGATCAGCCGCGAGCGCTGTCCGCGCAGGTCGTGCCCGATCGCGGTGGCGGTGACGATCTCGTGGTCGGGGACGAACAGCGGGAGCAGCACGGTGGGGTTGCCGTCCAGGGCCAGCCGGGTCCACTTGCGCAGGGAGTACACGGTCAGGTCCAGGTCGCCGGGGCCCGACCGGGTGTGCTCGGGCCGGCTGTGGTGGACGTACTGCTCGAAGGCGCGCAGGCCGATGACGTACTCCGGCGGCTCCACGCAGATGCCCATCTCGTCGCGGTCGGTCCGCCCGTCGATGCCCAGGCCGTGCACGGTGGACCCGACCTGGCACCGCAGGACGGTGCCCTGCTTGGCGATGCGCGCGAACTCGGGTGTGGAGTGCCTCACCGGTGCGGCCCTTCGGTCGATGGAAGCGACATTCGCACAATAGTGGGGCATTCGGGCGATTCGGTGCTTGCCGGGTGGGATCCGGAGGGCGTTGACTGGTGCGCACCGCCGTGCCGCGGCCCACGACGACGAGAAAGCAGGACCGTGTCCGAGACCTCCCCTCCCCAGATCGACACCTCCGCCCCGCACAACGCCAGGATCTGGAACTACTGGCTGGGCGGAAAGGACAACTACCCGGTGGACCGGGAGATGGGCGAGCAGATCCGCTCGTTCTTCCCCGAGATCGTGGACAACGCGGTCGCCGACCGGCAGTTCCTCGTCCGCGCCGTCACCCACCTCGCCCGCGACGAGGGCGTGCGGCAGTTCCTGGACATCGGCACGGGCCTGCCCACGCTCAACAACACCCACGAGGTCGCCCAGTCCGTGGCCCCCGACGCGCGGGTGGTCTACGTGGACAACGACCCCCTGGTGCTGACGCACGCGCGCGCCCTGCTGACCGGGACCGACGAGGGCGTCACCGACTACGTCGACGCCGACCTGCGCGACCCGGACGCGATCCTGGCCGCGGCGTCGCGGACCCTCGACCTGTCCCGGCCGGTCGCGCTCATGCTGCTGGGCGTGGTCAACTTCGTCGCCGACGACGCCGAGGTGCGCTCGATCCTGGACCGGCTGCTGGGCGCGCTGGCCCCGGGCAGCTTCCTGGTGGTCTCCCACCCCACCGACGACCTCGACCACGACCGCGCCCACCAGGTGGCGGCGGCGTGGAACGAGAGCGGCACGCCCAAGCTGACGATCCGTTCGGCGCGGGGCATCGCGGCGCTCTTCGACGGCCTGGAACTGCTGGAGCCGGGTGTGGTCTCGTGCTCGCTGTGGCGCCCGGACCCCACCGAGGTCGGCGAGGTCCGGCCGGTGTCCGAGTACGGCGGCGTGGCCCGCAAGGCCTGAACCGTCCGCGTGCGGCCCCCGCTCCCTCCCGGGCCCGGGGCCGCACGCGCGCGCGTGCAGCCGGCGGGGCGCCCGCCGGTGGGCTCAGTCCCTGGGGCGCTGGTCGATGATGCGGCGGAACTTGCCGACGGAGCGCTCGATCCGCTCGGGGTCCACGACGTCCACGGTCACGCTCACGCCGACCCGGTCCTTGACCGCCGCGGTGATCTCCCGGGAGAGCGCCGCGCGCCGGTCGGCGGTGCAGTCGGGGCGGGCCTCCACGCGCACCGCCATGTGGTCCAGGCGGCCCTCCTTGGTCAGGACCAGCTGGAAGTGCGGGGCCAGCCCGTCCAGGCCCAGGACGATCTCCTCGATCTGGGTGGGGAAGACGTTGACGCCGCGCAGGATGATCATGTCGTCGCTGCGGCCGGTGACCTTGTCCATGCGGCGCATCGGGCGGGCTGTGCCCGGACGCAGCGTGGTCAGGTCGCGGGTGCGGTAGCGGATGACGGGCATGGCCTGCTTGGTGAGCGAGGTGAAGGCGAGTTCGCCGTAGGAGCCGTCGTCGAGCACCTCGTGCGTGACCGGGTCCAGGACCTCCGGCAGGAAGTGGTCCTCCCACACGTGCAGGCCGTCCTTGGTCTCCACGCACTCGTTGGCCACGCCCGGTCCCATGACCTCGGACAGGCCGTAGATGTCCACGGCGTGGATGTCGAAGCGCTCCTCGATCTCCAGGCGCATGCGCTCGGTCCAGGGCTCGGCGCCGAAGATGCCGGTGGTGAGGGAGGTGGCGCGGGGGTCGACGCCCTGGCGCTCGAACTCGTCCAGCAGCGTCAGCATGTAGCTGGGGGTGACCATGATGACCTCGGGGCGGAAGTCCTGGATGAGCTGGACCTGCTTGGCGGTCTGGCCGCCGGAGGCGGGGATGACCGTGCAGCCCAGCCGCTCGGCGCCGTAGTGGGCGCCCAGGCCGCCGGTGAAGAGCCCGTAGCCGTAGGAGACGTGCACCTTCTGGCCGGGGCGCCCGCCCGAGGCGCGGATGGAGCGGGCGACCACCTCGGCCCAGGTGTCGATGTCCTGGCGGGTGTAGCCGACGACCGTGGGGCGCCCGGTGGTGCCGCTGGAGGCGTGGATGCGGCTGACCTGGTCCTGGGGGACGGCGAACATCCCGAACGGGTAGTTGTCGCGCAGGTCGGCCTTGGTGGTGTGCGGGAAGTGCCGCAGGTCCGCCAGGTCCCCGAGATCGCCGGGGTGGACGCCCGCCTCGTCGAACTTGGCCCGGTAGAGCGGCACGTTGGCGTAGGCGTGCTCCAGGGTCCACCGCAGGCGACGGAGCTGGAGGTCGCGCAGCTCGTCGACGCTCATCCGCTCGGCCGGGTCGAGCGACGCGGGGGAGGGGGCCCGGCCCAGGCGCCGCGGGGCGTCGGCGTCGGTCGGCTTCGTCGTGGTGTCCTGGATTGCCATGGATGTCTCCGGGTACTGTGCTCCGCGCGTCCTCGGACGTGCGCCCGAGGGGCGTTCGGGCCGTCGTCGGCGGGGGCGGGCCGCACGGACTTGCTTACTGACCGAACGTTCGGTTACTAATGCATTAACGCAGTTGCCCGGCGGCCGTGTCAAGGACGGGTGTCGATGGGATCACCAGTGCCGGTGGCGTGTGCCACCGGGCCTCACAAGGGGAGTCGTGCATGAGCGAGGTCTACGTCGTCGACGGGGTGCGCACACCCCAGGGCCGCTACGGCGGCGCCCTGGCCGGAGTCCGACCCGACGACCTGGCCGCCACGGCCGTGGCCGGGGCCCTGCGCCGCTCGGGCGCGCCCGGCTCGGCCGTGGACGAGGTCATCCTCGGGGCCGCCAACCAGGCGGGGGAGGACAACCGCAACGTGGCCCGCATGGCGGCGCTGCTCGCCGGACTCGACCCCTCCGTGCCCGGCTACACCGTCAACCGGCTGTGCGCCTCCGGACTCACCGCCGTGGCCTCCGCGGCCCAGGCCATCCGCGCAGGCGAGGCCGACCTGGTCGTGGCCGGGGGAGTGGAGTCCATGACCCGCGCGCCCTGGGTGATGGCCAAGCCAGGCACCCCGTGGGCCAAGCCGGGCGAGGTCGCCGACACCTCCCTGGGCTGGCGCTTCACCAACCCCCGCTTCGCCGCCCACGACGCCGGGGTCCCGGACGGCGCCGCACCCGAGGACCTGCGCTACACGCTCTCCATGGGCGAGACCGCCGAGGAGGTCGCCGTCCTGGAGGGGCTCACCCGCCAGGAGTGCGACGCCTTCGCGCTGCGCAGCCACGAGCGCGCCGTGGCCGCGGCGGAGTCCGGGCGCTTCGACGCGGAGATCGTCCCGGTCACCGTCACCGGGCGGCGCGGAGCGACGCACGAGGTCACCGCCGACGAGGGGCCCCGCCCCGGCTCCTCCCTGGAGTCCCTGGCCGCGCTGCGGCCCGTCTTCCGCGAGGGCGGGATCGTCACCGCCGGGAACTCCTCCTCGCTCTCGGACGGGGCCAGCGCGCTCGTGCTGGCCAGCGCCGCGGCCGTGCGCGAGCACGGACTCACCCCGCGCGCCCGCGTGGTCGCCTCCGCCTCGGCCGGGGTCGCCCCGCAGATCATGGGCCTGGGACCGGTCCCGGCCACGCACAAGGCCCTGGACCGCGCCGGCTGGGCGCTCGGCGACGTCGGCTCCGTCGAGCTCAACGAGGCCTTCGCCGCCCAGTCCCTGGGCGTGATGCGCCGGCTCGGGCTCAAGGAGGACCGCGTCAACGCCGACGGCGGCGCCATCGCCCTGGGCCACCCGCTGGGCAGCTCCGGCGCCCGGCTGGTCGTGACGCTGCTCGGCCGGATGGAGCGCGAGGACACCGCCCGCGGCCTGGCCACCCTGTGCGTGGGCGTGGGCCAGGGCCAGGCACTGCTGCTGGAGCGCCCGTGACCGAGCACCCCGGCTTCACCGCACTGCGCGTCGAGCGCCGCGAGGACCGCCTGGTGGTGGAACTGCACCGCCCCGAGGCCCGCAACGCCATCAACGCCCGGATGATCGACGAGCTGCACCGGGTCTGCGCCGAACTGGAGGCCTCGCCCCGGCCGCTGCTGCTCACCGGGCACGGCACCGTGTTCGCGGGCGGCGCCGACATCGCCGAGCTGCGCGAGCGCGGCCGCGAGGAGGCCCTCGCCGGTATCAACAGCCGCCTGTTCGACCGCCTGGCCCGGCTGCCCGCCCCGACCGTGGCGGCCGTGGACGGGTTCGCGCTGGGCGGCGGCGCCGAACTGTCCTACGCCTGCGACCTGCGCATCGCCACACCCGACGCCGTCTTCGCCCAGCCGGAGCCGGGCCTGGGCATCATCGCCGGGGCCGGCGCCTGCTGGCGGCTCAAGGAGCTGGTCGGCACCTCGGTGGCCAAGCAGGTGCTCCTGGGCGGGACGCGCCTGGACGCCGAGACGGCCCTGCGCCACGGGCTGGTCGCCGAGGTCGTCCCGGCCGCGGAGCTGCGCGAGCGCGCCCACGCCCTCATCGACCGCATGGCCGCCTCCTCGGCCCTGGCCCTGCGGATGACCAAGATGGTCCTGGACGCCGACGGGCCGCACCCGCTGGCCGACGACCTGGCGCAGGCGGTCCTGTTCGAGAGCGCCGACAAGCACGACCGGATGACCCGGTTCCTGGAGGGGAAGAAGCGATGAGCACCACCGCGCGGGCGGTCCCCGCGACCGTCGCCGTCGTCGGCGGCGGCACCATGGGCGCCGGTATCGTCCAGCAGTTCCTCACCGCCGGGGCCGACGTGGTGCTGGCCGAGGCCACCGAGGAGGCCGCCCGGTCCGGGCGGGCCCGGGTGGCCGCCGGGCTGGACGGGGCCCGGGAGCGGGGCAAGCTGGACGAGGCCCCCTCACAGGTCCTGGCGCGCCTGCGCACCGTCACCGACATCGCCGACCTGCCCGCGGACGCCGGCCTGGTGGTGGAGGCGGTGCCCGAGCGGCCCGAGCTCAAGATCGCCGTCCTGACCGCCGCCGAGCGGGTCGTGGGCGCCGGCGCCGTCCTGGCCTCCAACACCAGCTCGCTGTCGGTCACCGACCTGGCCGCCGCGCTCACGCGGCCCGAGCGCTTCCTGGGCACGCACTTCTTCAATCCGGTCCCGGCCTCCAAACTGGTGGAGATCGTCACCGCCCCGCAGACCGCGCCCGACGTGCTGGCCTCGGTGCGCGGCTGGGTCACGGCCCTGGGCAAGACCGAGATCGTGGTCCGCGACGCGCCGGGCTTCGCCACCAGCCGCCTGGGCGTCACGCTGGGCCTGGAGGCGATCCGGATGGTCGAGGAGGGGGTGGCCTCGCCCGCCGACATCGACACCGCCATGGAGCTGGGCTACCGGCACCCGATGGGTCCGCTGCGCCTGACCGACCTGGTCGGGCTGGACGTGCGGCTGGCCATCGCCGAGCACCTGGCCGCCGAGCTGGGGGACCGGTTCGCCCCGCCGGAGCTGTTGCGCCGTATGGTCGCCGAGGGAAGGCTCGGTCGCAAGACCGGGCAGGGATTCCACACCTGGGACGAGGGAGAACACAAGCGTGAGTGAACACAGGGCGGCGGAGTTCGACGAGGCCGACGGGCTCGCGACGGTGCGCCTGCACACCCCGGCGCTGACCCGGCGGGTCAAGGAGGAGCTGCTGGCGGCGCTGCGGCGGGCGGCGGAGTCCACCACGGCGCGCGCGGTCCTGCTGCTGGGCTCGGACAAGGCCTTCTGCGTGGGCCAGGACCTGGCCGAGCACGCCCGGATCCTGGACGAGGCGCCCGAGCAGGCGCTGACGACCGTGCACGAGCACTACAACCCGATCGTGCTCGCCCTGGAGGAGATCCAGGTGCCGGTCGTGGTCGGGATCGGGGGCGCCGCCGTCGGCGCCGGGCTCGGGTTCGCGCTCGCAGGCGACGTGCGCGTCAGCGCCCGCCGGGCCAAGTTCGGCACCGCCTTCACCGGGATCGGGCTGGCCTCGGACTCGGGGCTGGCCTACCGTCTGGTGCGCTCGCTCGGACAGGCGCGCGCCATGGAGATGATGCTGCTGGGCACCGTGATCGGTGCCGAGCGCGCCCTGGAACTGGGCCTGGTCACCGAGGTCGTGGACGACGACGCCTGGGCCGAGCGCGCCCGCGAGGTCGCGCTCCGGCTGGCCTCGGGCCCCACCAGCGCGTTCGTGGCGGCCAAGCGCGAGGTGCGCGCGGCGGCCTCGGGCACCCAGGAGCTGCCCGAGCTGCTGGAGGAGGAGGCCGACCTGCAGAACCAGCTGGGCGTGACCGCCGACCACGCGGGCGCGGTCAAGGCGTTCCTGGACAAGCGGGCGCCGACCTTCACCGGTAGCTGACCAGCCCGGATTCCCCCGCCCCGGTACTTGCCCGAGCGGGGGAATCCAGGGATACTAATTACTGACCGAACGTTCGGTTATGAAGGGGTAAGAGCAATGTCCACCGTGACGGCCGACCCGGCGCCTTCGGGCTCCGACGAGGCCCACCAGGCGGAGTTCGACGCCAAGGTCGCCGCCGACCAGCGCATCGAACCGCGCGACTGGATGCCCGAGGGGTACCGCAGGACCCTGGTGCGCCAGGTGTCCCAGCACGCCCACTCCGAGATCATCGGCATGCAGCCCGAGGGCGACTGGATCGCCTCGGCTCCCAGCCTGCGCCGCAAGGCCATCCTCCTGGCCAAGGTCCAGGACGAGGCCGGGCACGGCCTGTACCTGTACGCCGCCGCCGAGACGCTCGGGGTCGACCGCGCCGACCTGACGACGCGGCTCATCGAGGGCCGCCAGAAGTACTCGTCGATCTTCAACTACCCCTCGCTGACCTTCGCCGACGTCGGCGTGATCGGCTGGCTGGTCGACGGCGCCGCGATCTGCAACCAGGTCCCGCTGTGCCGCAGCTCCTTCGGGCCCTACGCCCGCGCGATGGTGCGCATCTGCAAGGAGGAGTCCTTCCACCAGCGGCAGGGCTACGAACTGCTCATGCGGATGATGGAGGGCACCGCGGACCAGCGCGCGATGGTCCAGGACGCCGTCGACCGCTGGTGGTGGCCGTCGCTGATGATGTTCGGACCGCCCGACGCCGACTCGCCCAACACCAGGCAGTCCATGGCCTGGCGCGTCAAGCGCGACACCAACGACGACCTGCGCCAGAAGTTCGTCGACATGACCGTCCCCCAGGCGGACAAGCTCGGCGTCACCCTGCCCGACCCCGAGCTGGCCTGGAACGAGGAGCGCGGCCGCTACGACTTCGGCGAACCCGACTGGGTCGAGTTCAAGCAGGTCATCTCCGGCAGCGGCCCCAAGAACGCCGAGCGGATCGAACGCCGCCGCGCCGCCCACGAGAAGGGCGCGTGGGTCCGCGAGGCCGCCACCGCCTACGCCACCAAGCACCAGAGCGACCGGGAGGCCGCGGTATGAGCACCGAACACGGCACGGCGGACGCGTCCCGGCCCGAGTGGCCCC
This sequence comes from Nocardiopsis sp. NRRL B-16309, assembly GCF_001279585.1. Taxonomy (GTDB): domain Bacteria; phylum Actinomycetota; class Actinomycetes; order Streptosporangiales; family Streptosporangiaceae; genus Nocardiopsis. Next base: position 36,086 of record NZ_LGEC01000085.1, read on the forward strand.
TGTACGAGGTCTTCGTCCGCGGCAAGCGGGGGCTCAACCACGTCCACGTGGGCTCCCTGCACGCGCCCGACGACCAGATGGCGCTGCACAACGCGCGCAACCTCTACACCCGCCGCAACGAGGGCGTCAGCATCTGGGTCGTGCGCGCCGAGCACATCAGCGCCTCCAGCCCGGACGAGAAGGACCCCTACTTCGCGCCCAGCGGCGACAAGGTGTACCGGCACCCCACCTTCTACTCCATCCCCGACGATGTCCCGCACATCTAAGGAACGGTCCATGAGCGGCGACGACCACATCTACTCGGTCCTGGGCCAGGAACACGGCGGCGACGACCGCTGGGCCTTCGGCACCGGCTTCACCGACGCCCTCGCGGGCGTGGACACCACCCTGCCCGAGGGCGTCGACGGCGACGACCTGGCGCTGTACTGCCAGATGCTCGGCGACGACGCGCTCGTACAGGCCCAGCGCCTCGTCCACTGGGTCACCGACGCCCCCGAGCTGGAGGAGGAGGTGGCCCTGGCCAACATCGCGCTCGACCTTCTCGGCCAGGCGCGCCTGCTGCTCTCCCGTGCGGGGCAGGCCGACGGCACCGGCCGCGACGAGGACGGATTCGCCTACGGGCGGGGACCGGCCGAGTTCCGCAACGTCCACCTGGCCGAGGCCCCGCGCGGCGACTTCGCCCGGGCGGTGGCCACTCTGCTGGTGCTCTCCACCGCCCGCCTGGCGGTGTTCACCCGCCTGGTCGAGAGCGCAGACCCGGTGCTGTCCGCCATCGCGGCCAAGGCCGTCAACGAACTGGCCTACCACCGCGAGTACGCGGTGTCCTGGACACTGCGGCTGGGCGACGGCACGCCCTACTCCCACGAGCGCATGGCCGCCGCCGTCGCCGACGTGTGGCCCCTGACCGGCGAGCTGTTCGCCGCCCACCCGGTCGAGGCCCGCCTGGCCGCCCAGGGCGCGGGCGTGGACCCCTCCGCGCTCGCCGACGAGGTGCACGGCGTGCTCGCCCAGGTCCTCACCACCGCGACCCTGGCCGCGCCCGCGCCCTTCCCCGAGCCGGCCGTGGCGGGCCGCGACGGCCGCCACACACCCGACCTGGCGCCCCTGCTGGACGAACTCCAACGGGTGGCCCGGGAGCACCCGGAGGCGACATGGTGACCACAGCGCACGAGACCGGCCGTGCGGCCGCGCACGCCGGGCCGACCGCCGGGGACCGGACCGCCGCCGAGCGCGCCCGGGCGGCGGCCGCGGCCGTGGCCGACCCGGAGCTGCCCATGCTCACCCTGGCCGACCTGGGCATCCTGCGCGGGGTCGACCTCGACCGGGACGGGACCGTCCAGGTGTGGATCACCCCCACCTACTCCGGGTGCCCGGCCCTGGCCGAGATGCGCGCCGACGTGGACCGGGCCGTGCGCTCGGCCGGGTTCGACCGCGTGCGGGTGCGCATGGCGCTCTCCCCTGCCTGGACCACCGACTGGATCACCGAGGAGGGCCGGGCCAAGCTCGCCGAGCACGGCATCTCCCCGCCCGGGCGGGCGCCGCGGCGCGCCCCGGGCCCGGTGCCGCTGACCCTGCTGCCCACCCGTACCGCCCCGCGCTGCCCGCTGTGCGGGGCCGCCGACACCGAGGAGCTGTCCCGGTTCGGCGCCACCTCCTGCAAGTCGCTGCACCGCTGCCGGTCCTGCCTCGAACCGTTCGAGCACGTCAAGGAGATCTGACCGTGACCACACCCGTCACCGACGCGCCCGCGCCGCCGCGCCGCGCGGCGGCGTTCCACCGCCTGCGCGTGGCCGCCGTCGAGCGCCTGTGCGACGACGCCGTCGCCGTCACCTTCGACGTCCCCGACCACCTGGCCGAGGAGTTCGCCTTCGCGCCCGGTCAGTCCCTGACCCTGCGCCGCGTGGTGGACGGGGCCGAGGAGCGGCGCAGCTACTCCATCTGCGCGCCCGTGGGCGACGCGCCGCGCGTGGGTGTGCGCCTGGTCTCCGGCGGCCTGTTCTCGACCTGGCTGGTCACCGAGGTCGCGCCGGGCGACGAGATCGAGGTGGGCACCCCCACCGGGCGGTTCAGCCCCGACCTGACCGCCTCCGGCCGCCACGTGATGGTCGCCGCCGGCTCGGGCATCACGCCGGTGCTGTCCATCGCGGCCTCCCTGCTGCGGGCGACCGACTCCCACGTCACCCTGCTCTACGGCAACCGGCGCAGCGACACGGTCATGTTCGCCGACGAGCTGGCCGACCTCAAGGACGCCTTCGGGGCCCGCCTGGAACTCGTGCACGTGCTCTCCCGCGAGCCGCGCGAGGCCGAGCTGTTCACCGGCCGCCTGGACGCCGCCAAGCTCGACGCGCTGCTGTCCACGATCGTGGCCCCCGACGCGACCGACCACTGGTGGCTGTGCGGCCCCTTCGGCATGGTCACCGACGCCCAGGAGGTCCTGGCCCGCCGGGGCGTGCCGCGCGAGCGCGTCCACCAGGAGCTGTTCTTCGTCGAGGGCGACGAGCCGCCGCCGCAGGCGCGCCACGAGGAACCCGGCGTGGAGGGCCCGGCCACCGAGGTCACCGTCGTCCTGGACGGCCGCACCAGCACGTTGACCCTGCCGCGGGACACACCCGTCCTGGACGCCGCCCAGCGCTACCGCCCCGACCTGCCCTTCGCCTGCAAGGGCGGGGTGTGCGGCACCTGCCGGGTCCGGGTCCGCGAGGGCGAGGTGCGCATGCGCCGCAACTACGCGCTCAGCGACGACGAGGTCGCGGCCGGGTACGCGCTGGCCTGCCAGTCGCTGCCCGAGACCGGGACCCTGACCGTGGACTTCGACTCGTGAGCGGGGCGGAGCAGAGCGCGGCGCGGCGGATGTTCGAGTCCGACCGCGCGTCGAAGAACCTGGGGATGCGGCTCGTCGGCCTCGGGGAGGGCACCGCCACCGTGGAGATGGCCGTGGGCCCGCTCATGGTCAACGGGCACGGCATCGCGCACGGGGGGTTCGTCTTCACGCTGGCCGACACCGCGTTCGCGTGCGCCTGCAACGCGGACGGCCGCGGGGTGACGGTCGCCTCGGGCGCGGAGATCACCTTCGTGGCGCCCGTGCGCGAGGGCGACCTGCTGGTGGCCACCGCCGCCGAACGCGTGGTCTTCGGCCGCAGCGGCCTCTACGACGTCACCGTCCGCCGGGGCGAGGAGGTCGTCGCCGAGTTCCGCGGCCGCAGCCGCACCCTCAACGGGGGATGACGGCACCGGGAGGGAGGGCCGGGGCGTACCCCGGCCCTCCCTCCCGACGTGTCAGCCGGGGCGGCGCATCATCATCCGCTGGAAGATGATAAAGACCAGCAGCAGCACCCCGATGACGATCTTCGTCCACCAGGAGCTGAGCGTGCCCTCGAAGGAGATGATGGTCTGCACGGTGCCGAGCACCAGCACGCCCGCCACCGACCCGGCCACGTAGCCCACCCCGCCGGACAGCAGGGTGCCGCCGATGACCACCGCGGCGATCACGTCCAGCTCCATGCCGACCCCGTGCAGTCCGTAGCCGGAGAGCATGTAGAGGCTGAAGAGCAGACCGCCCAGCGCCGAGCAGAACCCGCTCACCGCGTAGACGCCCACCCGGACCCGGCCGGTCGGCAGCCCCATCAGCCGGGCGGAGGACTCGCTGCCGCCCACCGCGTACACCGTGCGCCCGAACCGGGTCAGGTGCAGGACGTACACGGCCACCAGGACCACGGCCAGCGCGATCAGGACGCTGTAGGTCAGGGTCACCCCCTCACCCAGCGATATCGTGCCCGTCGCCAGCTCACGGAAGACCGGGTCGGTGATGGAGACCGACTCCACGCTGATGAGGAAGCACAGCCCGCGCGCCAGGAACATGCCCGCCAGGGTGACGATGAAGGGCTGCACGTCGAAGAAGTGGATCACCAGCCCCATCAGCAGCCCCAGGGCCGTGCCCGAGGCGAGCACGGCCAGGGCCGCGGCGAGCGGGGGCCATCCCGCCTCCAGCGTGGCCGCGGCGATCATGGTCGACAGCGCCGCCACCGCGCCCACCGACAGGTCGATCCCGCCCGTGAGGATCACGAAGGTCATCCCCACCGCGAGCACGATGAGGAAGGCGTTGTCCACGAACAGGTTCGTCATGACCTGGGGCGAGGCGAAGCCCTCGTAGCGCACCGACCCGGTGCCGAAGGTCAGGACGAACACCAGGAACGTGGCGATGACCGGCAGGAACCGGCGGGGGATGCGGTCGACGCGGTCCTTCACGCGTCGGACGTCCAGGACGTTCATGGCGCGGCCACCTCCTGGGCGCGGGTGTCGGCGGGTTCGGCTCGGCGCCGGGGCCGGAACAGCTCGGATGTGCGGGGGGACTGCAGCAGGCACACGGCGATCACCACGACCGCCTTGAACACGAGGATGGCGTCGGGCGGCACGCCGATGCTGTAGACGGTCGTGGTCAGCGTCTGGATCACCAGGGCGCCCACCAGGGTGCCGGTGAGCGAGTACCGCCCGCCGGCCAGCGAGGTCCCGCCGATGACCACGGCCAGGATCGCGTCCATCTCGATCCACAGGCCCGCGTTGTTGGCGTCGGCGGCGTTGACGTTCGAGCTGATCATCAGGCCGGCCACACCCGCGCACAGCCCCGCGAACACGTACACCGTCCAGACGATCCGGCGCGAGCGCACCCCGGCCAGCCGGCTGGCCCGCGGGTTGGTGCCGACCGACTCCACGAGCATGCCCAGGGCGGTGCCGCGGGTCAGCGCGGCGACGGCCAGCAGCACGCCCAGGCTGATGAGGATCGCGATCGGCAGGACCACGAAGCCCGCGCCGATCTGGCGGTAGACCGGGTCGTCCACCGTGATGATCTGGCCCTCGGTGACGAGCATCGCGCCGCCGCGCCCGGCCGTCATCAGGACCAGGGTCGCGATGATCGGCTGGATGCCCACCACCGAGACCAGGAATCCGTTCCACAGGCCCAGCAGGACGCACACGGCCAGCGCCAGCAGCATCGCGGTGGGGGCGTCCCCGCCCGCGGCGATCCAGGAGCAGGCGATAGCGCCCGCGATCGCCGCGACCGCACCGACGGACAGGTCGATGCCGCGGGTGGCGATCACCAGGGTCATCCCCACCGCGATGAGCAGTGTCGGCGCCCCGTTGCGGAGGATGTCGACCACACCGCCGTACAGCGCTCCGTTCTGGATCCGGACCTCCAGGAAGGAGGGGTTGACCACGGCGTTGAGTACGATCAGGCCGACCAGGGCCGCGACCGGCCAGAAGAGCGGGTGCCGCGTCATGAGGCCACCGCCGTGCCCTGGCCGTCGTGCGCGGCGATGGCGCCCATCACGTCGTCCACGCTGATCGCGTCGCCCGTGAGTTCGGCGGTCTTGTGACGGTCGCGCAGGACCACCACGCGGTCCGACACCCGGACCACCTCCTCCAGTTCGGCGCTGATGAAGAGCACCGCCATACCGTCCGCGGCCAGGTCGGCCACCACCTTCTGGATCTGCGCCTTGGCGCCGACGTCGATGCCGCGCGTGGGCTCGTCGAGGATGAGCAGGTCAGGCTGGGTGACGAGCCAGCGGGCCAGCAGCACCTTCTGCTGGTTGCCCCCGGAGAGGGTGCTCATGACGGCGCCCGGATCGGCGGGGCGGATGTCGAGCTTGTCGATGTACTCCGCCACCAGCGCGTCGGCCGCGCGCCGGGACACCGGGCGCATCCATCCGCGCGCGGCCTGCAGGGCCAGGATGAGGTTGTCGCGCACGGTCAGGTCCGCGATGAGCCCCTCCGCCTTGCGGTCCTCCGAGCACAGGGCCACGCCGCGGGCGATCATCGACCGCGGACCGCGCGGGCGGACGGTCCGCCCGCCGACGCTCAGCGTCCCGGTGTCGGCGCGGTCGGCCCCGAACAGCAGCCGGGCCATCTCCGTGCGCCCGGAGCCGAGCAGGCCGGCCAGGCCGACCACCTCGCCGGCGTGGATCTCCAGGTCGAACGGGGCGATCGACCCCGAGCGGCCCAGCCCGTGCGCGGTCAGGACCGGCTCGGTGCCGGGAGCGCGGTCCTCGGAGCGGCGCTCGACCTCCTCCAGTACGCCCAGTTCGCGGCCGAGCATCACCGAGACCAGCTCCAGGCGGTCGGTCCGGCTCGGCAGGTACTCGCCGACCAGCGCGCCGTTGCGCAGCACGGTCATCCGGTCGGCGATCTCGTACACCTGCTCCAGGAAGTGCGAGACGAACAGGATCGCCACGCCCTCGTCGCGCAGCTGGCGCACGATCCGGAAGAGCTCGGCGACCTCGTCGGTGTCCAGGCTGGAGGTCGGCTCGTCCAGGACCAGGACCCGCGCGTCCACGGCCAGGGCCCGGGCGATGGCCACCAGCTGTTGGACGGCGATGGGGTGGCTGTCCAGGCCGGAGCCGGGGTCGATGGACAGGCCGATGCGCTCCAGGAGCCGGGCGGCCCGGGCCCGGCAGGCCCGGGTGTCGATGGCGCCCAGGCGGCGCGGCTCCCGGCCCAGCAGGATGTTCTCCGCCACCGACAGGTTGGGACAGAGGTTGACCTCCTGGTAGACCGTGCTGATCCCGGCGTTCTGCGCCTGCACGGGTGCGGTGAACTCCACGCGCTCTCCGTGCAGGCGGATCTCGCCGGCGGTCGGGCGGTGCACGCCGGTGAGGGCTTTGATCAGAGTGGACTTGCCCGCGCCGTTCTCGCCCATCAGCGCGTGCACCTCGCCGGGGAACAGCTGGAAGTCGACGCCGGAGAGCGCCCGCACGCCCGGGAAGTCGACGGTGATGCCGCGGATGTCGACCACCGGGTCGGTCGGTGGCGCTGGGGAATCGGTCATGGCCCGTTGCTTTCGTCGTCGTGAGCGTTCCCCGGCGCCGCTGTCGCCAGGGCCGCCGGGGAACGGGGTCGGTCACCGGCGGGGCCCGGCGGGCGGCGGTGCGGGGGGTGCCCGCCGGCCGGGGCGCCGCCGGGGTCGTGGACCCGTGGAGCGCCTAGTACTGGCGGTCCGGCAGGGCCGCCTCGGCCTCCTCCTGGGTGAAGGTGGTCTCCTCCACCACCACGCGCTCGGGGACCTCCTCACCCGCCACGACCTGCTCGGCGAGCTCCATCAGCTGGTCGCCCAGCAGCGGGTTGCACTCGACGATGAAGTTGATCTCGCCCGCGGCCAGGGCCTCCATGCCCGCCTCGACGGCGTCGACCGTGATGATCTGGATGTCCTCGCCGGGCTCCATGCCGGCGGCGCGGATCGCCTCGATCGCTCCCAGACCCATGTCGTCGTTGTGCGCGTAGACCACGTCGATGTCGTCGTGGGAGCGCAGGAAGGCCTCCATGACCTCCTTGCCGCCCGACCGCGTGAAGTCGCCGGTCTGGGTGGCGATGATCTCGATGTCCGGGCTGTCGGCGATGACCTCCTCGAACCCCTCCTTGCGGTCGATGGCGGGGGCGGCGCCGGTGGTGCCCTGCAGCTCCACCACGTTCGTCTCGCCCTCGGCGTTCTCGACCAGCCACTGCCCGGCCTTGCGGCCCTCCTCGACGAAGTCGGAGCCCAGGAAGGTCTCGTACAGGGAGGTGTCGTCGGAGTCGATGGCCCGGTCGGTGAGGATGACGGGGATGTCGGCGCGCTGGGCCTCCAGCAGGACCGCGTCCCACCCGGTCTCCACGACCGGGCTGAAGGCGATGACGTCGACGTCCTGCTGGATGTAGGACCGGATGGCCCGGATCTGGTTCTCCTGCTTCTGCTGGGCGTCGGAGAACTGCAGTTCGATCCCGGCGTCCTCCGCGGCCTGCTGGATGGACTGGGTGTTGGCGGTGCGCCAGCCGCTCTCGGCGCCGACCTGGGCGAAGCCCATGGTGATCGTTCCGTCGTCGGCCTCGTCCGAGCCGCCGGAGCCGCCCGAACCGCAGGCGGTCACCGTCGTGAGAACGAGCGCCGCGGCGACCGTGGTGAACCTCTTCATTGGGGGGAGCCTCCATCTCGACGGTGATCCCTCGGATGTGGGGGTGATCAGGATCACGTGGCCAATATAGTGAGCGCTAACATTTTGTGAGTCAACCCCTCTGGGCGGCACGATTCGACGACATTGCTCCCCGTCGCGGAACGGCGTATGTTAGCGCCAACCGTGTTTCGGGAGCTGACGCCCGGGATGCGGGCCGTACCGGACCCCGATCCCGGAGCCGCGACCGGTCCGCCGCCGCGGCACCGAACGGCCGATCACATAGCCTGGTGGCCGCCGACGACCCAGTGGGCGGACCACGCCGACAGCCGAGGAGTCATGGGTGGACCACACGCCTTCGTCCGTCCGGGTCAACCGCGACCCCGCCATGACGGACGTCGCCCGGTTGGCGGGCGTGTCCCACCAGACGGTGTCCCGCGTCCTCAACGAGCACCCCAACGTCCGTGAGCAGACCCGGCTGCGCGTGCGCGCCGCCATCGAACAACTGGGCTACCGCCCCAACCGGGCCGCCCGCGCCCTGGCGACCGGCCGGTCCCAGCTGATCGGCGTGGTGGCCCAGAACTCGACGCTGTTCGGCCCCTCCTCGCTCCTGGCCGCGTTCGAGCTGGCCGCGGCGGCGCAGGGGTTCGTGGTCAGCGTGCGCCGGGTGCGGGTCCTGGACCGCGGCTCCATCGCCGCCGCCGTGGAGCACCACCGCGAACAGCGGGTGGCGGGGATCGTGGTGATCGCGCCGACCGCGGCCGCCGCCGAGGCGCTGGGCGAGGTGCCGACCGAGGTCCCCCTGGTCGCGGTGGACGGCGACCCCGAACGCGACGCCACCCTGGTGACCGTGGACCAGGAGGCCGGTGCCCGGCTGGCCACGCGGCACCTGCTGGACGCCGGACACCGCACGGTCTGGCACGTGTCGGGTCCGGCCAACTGGTTCGACGCCGCCGGGCGCGTGCGCGGCTGGCGCCGGGCCCTGGAGGAGGCGGGCGCGGAGGTGCCGCCCGTCAACGCGGCCGACTGGAGCGCCGCCTCGGGCTACCGCGCCGGGCTGATGCTCGCCCGCATGCCCGAGGTGACGGCGGTGTTCGCCGCCAACGACCACCTCGCGCTGGGGATCCTGCGGGCGATGTTCGAGCACGGGAGGTCCGTGCCGGGCGACGTGAGCGTGGTCGGATTCGACGACGTTCCCGAGGCCCCCTTCTTCATCCCGCCGCTGACCACCGTGCGACCCGACTTCGACAGCGTGGCCGCCGAGGCCCTGAGCGTGCTGCTGTCGGTGATCTCGGGCGAGGTGGCCGGTTCCACCCGCCGGGTGATCACCCCGACCCTCGTCGAACGCGACAGCGTGGCGGCCCCGGCCGGCTGAGCGGCGGCGGACGCGGCCGCCCAGGTCGCCTCAGCGGCGACGGACGCGGCCGGCCGGGTCCGCCACGGAGGCGGCCGTCCGGTGGCTGACGGCCACGGAGGCGGCCGACCGTGGCGGCTGAACGGCGGGGGACGGCCTGCCGGTGGCTGAGGTGCGACACGGGTCCGGGGCCGCACCGGCGCACCGGTACGACCCCGGACATGGCTGTGGCCCGCGTCCCCCAACGCGGGCCACAGCGTGCGCGGCCAGTGTGCACAAGGTGCGGTCTGGCCGCTGGGAAGGCGGATGCGGCGACTGAATACGTGTCGGAAACCCCCATTGCCGACACGAGCGCGCGCATCCGCGCATGGTTTGTGTGGAGAACGCCCTCACAGGTACTGGATGGGTGGCTGGGGCTTTCGGGAGTCAGTCTGGGGCGCTTTCACCTGTGACAACGCCTCGCCTACAACCAGTGTTCCCGACCAGTCGATGGATTTTCGATTCCTTCGGTAAAAAGCGAGTGCGGACTCGGGCACGGGTCCCTATGCTCGCGTTCCCCCACGACGGAAGGAACGTTCCCGTGACCGAGACACTGACCCTGTGGCGCCCCACCGGGCCCGCGGAACTGGCGCTGGTGCGGGCTTCCGGCTGGCGGGAGTGGCCGCCCCGGCTGCCCGGCCAGCCGATCTTCTATCCGGTGCTCAACGAGGACCACGCGGCGCGGATCGCCCGGGAGTGGAACCTGCCGCGCGACGGCGAGGGCCATGTCACACGCTTTCGCGTCGACGCGCACTACGCCGGACGATACCCGGTGCGGCAGGTCGGCGGGCGTACGATCCTGGAACTGTGGGTGCCCGCACAGGAGTTGGCCGCGTTCAACGCGCACCTGTGCGGGCCCATCACGCTCGTCCGGTCGTTCCTGCCCGGTCACCCCGAGGGGATCGAGCGCGGCTGAGGGCCGGACGCGGCGTCGCCGCCGTGGACGAGGGCGAGGTCGGGGTCCACGGCGGTGAGGGCGGCCATGACGTCTCCGAGGGCGTCGGAGAGGACCACGGGCTCGCGTTCGGTCGAGTGGATGTCGCTGGGGACGTCGCGGGGGGTGTCGGTGGGGGAGGGGTGCCGTCGGGGATCGAGGGTGGTGGCCATGGGATGTCGGGCGCGTCCGGTGGGCCGCGCCCTCCTCCTTCTCGTGTGCTCACGTTCTCTCAGCCGTCGTGGTCGCCGTCACCGCCGGTGACCGTGGGCCGACTCCTCCAGGGATAGCACGCGGTGACGACGGTTCACCGGTTCCGTCGGGCTCCGCGTTCCCCGGAGGGGCCGATCCGTTGGGATTGTCGTACCCGCGCACCACATCCGGGTGAACGCACACCGGGCGGCCTGTGGACAGAGCGGACACGGAGGGCGACCGCCGTGGGGTGCGGGAGCACGGCGGGGGCCGCCCGTGGTACGCGTGCGCGCACGGGGAATACCTGCGTGGGCCGGACCGTTCGAGATGATAGTTTAATTGGAAACTACTTCTTTGGAAGTTAACTGGAGGGCGGCCATGCAGTTCGGAATCTTCTCGGTGAGCGACGTCACCACCGACCCCACCACCGGGCGCACGCCGACCGAGGCCGAGCGCATCAAGGCCATGGTCACGATCGCGCTCAAGGCCGAGGAGGTCGGCCTCGACGTCTTCGCCACCGGTGAGCACCACAACCCGCCCTTCGTGGCGTCCTCCCCGACCACCATGCTCGGCTACGTCGCCGCGCGGACCACGGACCTGATCCTGTCCACGTCGACCACGCTGATCACCACGAACGACCCGGTGAAGATCGCCGAGGACTTCGCGATGCTCCAGCACCTGGCCGACGGCCGCGTGGACCTGATGATGGGCCGCGGCAACACCGGTCCCGTCTACCCCTGGTTCGGGCAGGACATCCGCCAGGGCATCCCGCTGGCGCTGGAGAACTACAACCTCCTGCACCGGCTCTGGCGCGAGGACGTCGTCGACTGGGAGGGCAGGTTCCGCACGCCCCTGCAGGGCTTCACCTCCACCCCGCGCCCGCTGGACGGCGTCCCGCCGTTCGTCTGGCACGGCTCCATCCGCAGCCCGGAGATCGCGGAGCAGGCCGCCTACTACGGTGACGGCTTCTTCCACAACAACATCTTCTGGCCCGCGACCCACACCAAGAAGCTCATCTCGCTCTACCGGCGCCGCTTCGAGCACTACGGCCACGGCAAGGGCGACCAGGCGATCGTCGGACTGGGCGGTCAGGTGTTCATGCGCAGGAACTCCCAGGACGCGGTGAAGGAGTTCCGTCCCTACTTCGACAACGCGCCGGTCTACGGCGGCGGCCCCTCCCTGGAGGAGTTCACCCGCGAGACCCCGCTGACCGTGGGAAGCCCGCAGCAGGTCATCGACCGTACCCTGGGCTTCCGGGACTCCTTCGGCCACTACCAGCGCCAGCTCTTCCTGATGGACCACGCCGGGCTGCCGCTCAAGACCGTTTTGGAGCAGCTGGACATCCTGGGGGAGGAGGTCGTGCCCGTCCTGCGCAAGGAGTTCGCCGCGGGCCGGCCCGCCCACGTCCCCGACGCACCCACCCACTCCTCCCTCCTGGCGGCCAGGGGGCAGGGGGCCGAAGGAACCAAGGAGCTCTCATGACCACCCGTTCGCTCGTCACCGTCTCGGCCGGTATGAGCAATCCGTCCTCGACGCGGCTGCTCGCCGACCGGCTGACCGCGGCCACCGAGCGCGCCCTGGCCGACCGCGGCGAGGACGTGCGCACGCGCACGGTTGAACTGCGCGACGTGGCCCACGACGTCATGAACGCCATGACCACCGCCGTGCCCACCGGCGACCTGCGCGGGATCCTGGACGACCTCGCGTCGGCCGACGGCGTCATCGCCGTGACCCCGGTGTTCAACGCCTCCTACAGCGGCCTGTTCAAGTCGTTCTTCGACGTGGTCGACCCCGAGGCGCTGGACGGCAAACCGGTCCTGGTCGGCGCGACCGGCGGCAGCCCGCGGCACTCGCTGGTGCTGGAGCACGCCCTGCGCCCGCTGTTCTCCCACACCCGCTCGATCGTCGCGCCGACCGGCGTCTACGCCGCGTCGGAGGACTGGGGCGCGGGGGAGGCCGGGGGCCGTGAGCTGACCGAGCGCATCGAACGCGCGGCCGGCCAGCTGGCGGCGTTCGTCGCCGAGCACGAGTCCCGGACGAGGGACCCCTACGACGAGCCCACGCCCTTCGCCGACCTGATGTCCGGCCTGGGCGCCTGACCCGCTGGTCCGGCGGGGCCGCGCCGCGCGGCCCCGCCGGACCGATCTCGCCGCCCGCTGCCAGGCGCGGGCCGGGCGGCGTTGACCGAACGGCGTTCGGTAACGTGTCGCCATGGATTCAGCGAGCGTCTACACCCGTTGCCAGGACCGCCTGCTCGACCTGGCCGCAGGGCTGACCCCCGAGCAGGCCGCCACTCCCGTGCCCGCCCTCCCGGCCTGGAACGTCCTGCAGGCCTACGCCCACATGGCGGGTGTGTGCGCCGACGTGGTCCGCGGTCTGGTGCCGCCCTCGGACGACACCGTCACGGCCCGCCAGGTCGCCGAGCGCGCCGACGCCGACCTGGACGCCGTGTGCGCCGAGTGGCGCCGCGAGACCCCCGCCCTGCTGGAGGTCTTCGCACGCGAGACCCGGGCGCGCTACCGCCTGCCCGCCCTGGACGTGTGGCACCACGAGAACGACGTCCGCGGAGCGCTGGGCCTGGGCGCACAGACACAGGACGCCGACCAGCTCGCGCACTTCGTCCTGGGCGGACTGGCCCGCGGCTGGACCCCGGACCTGCCGGGGGTACGCGTCCTGGCCACCGACACCGGGCAGGAGTGGCGGCTGGGCGAGGGGGCCGACCTGGAGTGGCGGGGCAGCGCCTTCGAGATCGCGCGCGCCGTGACAGGCCGCCGCAGCGCGCGGCAGATCGCCGCCATGGACTGGAGCGGTGACCCGGGCGCCGTCGCGCACCGCCTGCCGACCCTGCCCGCGCCCGAGGCCGACCTGGCCGTCTGAGGCCGTGGCCGACCGGCCGCCGGGTGGGGAATCCCTCGCCCGGCCGGACCGCGGCGTGGGCGGCGCCGGCGGCGGACCGGGCCCGGGAGGTCGGCCGGATCACCACCGCCGCCACACCGCCGGGGCCGATCCGGCGGACCCCGCGCCCCGCGGGGGGCCGCCCGGAAGGCCCACCACGACGACGACCAGGTCCTTCGTCCGCACACCCTCGCGCGGCGCCCCCGCGGCCGTGCGCGAGGTGTGAGTTCCGCGCGCAATCCTTCTCGTTACCCCCATTGCAGCGGCTTTCCTCCGGTGTTAACTTTTCGGCACTGCTTGGGAGCGCTCCCGTGACGGGAGCGCTCCCACACCGACCGGGACAGCGCCGACCCGGTCCGGACGGCCCCCGACCCCCACTCCGTCCCGCACCGTCGAACGCACACCCCCCACCCCCCCCGTCTCCGGAACAT